>URKQ01000063.1 GCA_900548455.1 uncultured Clostridium sp. | reverse complement strand
ATGTTTACTAAAGGTAAATGAGCAATGAAGGAAGGTAGTTGACGAAGAAGTTCGCAGCTTAATAAAAATAACTCTATCCGTGATAGCTCAACGGTGTAAACTCGGCTGTTAACGGATAGGTTGGAGGCTTCAGTCCTCTTCGCGGAGCTAATTTTTCTTTAGAAGTATAATCTAAAGAATTTTTTTTATTTTTTGATGAATAAATAAAATAAAATGCTATAATAGTAATTAATTGGAATATGTATTTTGTATGACAATTAATTATATAGTAAGGTAGTGAGAAAGTTGATTGCACCTTAATTTTTCCAATTAAATAAGAAAATAAAATATAAATAGGTAGTTAAGGCAGAAAGCATTGTTAAAATATAAAATAACAATGCTTTCTAATATATAAAAGTATGTATAAAAGGGAGAAAGTATGGAGATTAGTGTTAAAGAATTAAAAAAGTTATTGTATGAAAATGGGGCAGACATTATAGGATTTGCTGATTTATCAACATATAGATTAGAAGAAGATGAATTAAAATTTGGCATATCTATAGGAGTTAAGTTACCTAAAGATATTGTGAAATCTATTTCCAATGGACCTAATATAGAATATTATAATATCTACAATGAGTTAAATGGAAAATTAGATTTATTAGCAAATATATGTGCTAAGTATTTAATTAAATGTGGATATAAAGCTCAACCACAGACAACATTAATAGTAAAAGAAACAAGTGACTTTAGAACCGATGTACCACATAAGACTGTAGCTGTTAAAGCTGGACTTGGATGGATTGGTAAAAATGCATTATTGGTAACAGATGATTATGGATCAGCGATTAGATTAACATCAATACTTACTAACATGAAAATTTATAGTGAACAGGAAGTAGTTAATTCTAAATGTGGTCAATGCATGATATGTAGAGATGCTTGTCCTGGTAATGCTATTTTAGGTAAGGAGTGGCATGAGGGAATAGATAGGGATGATATATATAATCCCATTTTGTGTAGAACAAAAGCTAGAGAATTAGCGTTTAATAGTTTTTCAAAGATAATAACATTATGTGGAAAGTGCATAGAAGTATGTCCATATACTAGGAGATATATAAACAGTTAAATACGGTTTAAAGAGGTGTAGTATGATAGATAGAACTAATGTACAAGTCTTGATTTTTGCAAAAAATCCTAAGGTTAAATTTTTGATTCTGAAAAGGACTCCAGAAAGAAGTGGTTATTGGCAGCCTGTATGTGGAGGTGTGGAACAGGGTGAAAATTTAGAAGACACTGTCAAACGGGAGGTATTTGAAGAAACTGGAATAAGGAATATAAAATCAATAATTGACCTAAACTATACTTTTAAATATTGTGAGCCTAAAAATGGTAAACAAATGAAGATGCAAGATTATTGTTTTGCAGTTGAGATTGAGGAAGTAGTTGATATTAGAATATCTGATGAACATGAAAGATATGTATGGTGCACTTATGAGGAAGCAATGAATTATTTAAAGTGGGAACATAATATAATAGCACTTAAGAAGTTAGTAAATAAATTGAATTTGTGATATATGGAGAATATTTATGAATGTAAATGAAATTATGGAATACTGTAAAAATAAGAAACATGCTTATCTAGATTATCCGTTTGGAGACATACCAATATGTGTGAAGCTAAATAAAAAAATCTTTGCACAAATATATCCTAATGCTAATGATTATAAAATAACTTTAAAGTGCGACAAAATTAAAGGAGATTTCTATAGACAAATTTATCCTAAGATTGTTGTAAGGGGATATCATTGTCCACCAGTTCAGCAACCATATTGGAATACAATATATATTAATAAGATACCAGAAGATGAATTGATTAATATGATTGATGAAGCATATGAAGTTGTAATGAATAGTTTTCCAAAGAAAGTTCAAAAAACACTTAAGGAAGAAACGATGAAGGAAGGTAGTTGACGAAGAAGTTAGATAGATTATTAAAAGTAAGTCTATAATTTTCATATAAAATAAAAATATCGGATGTATCGTGGTAAATTTACGAAGAAAATTTAATAGTTATTTTTAGGAAGCAAGAAATTCAAGGAAACAACTGAGAGAAGAAGCGATGTTTACTAAAGGTAAATGAGCAATGAAGGAAGGTAGTTGACGAAGAAGTTCGCAGCTTAATAAAAATAACTCTAT
>URKQ01000062.1 GCA_900548455.1 uncultured Clostridium sp. | reverse complement strand
TCTAATTTAGCAGCTTCTATCATTTCAGATATTTCTGTATTAAAGGCATCACTTTTTATTCTTAGACTTAATTTAACCTCTTCTAACATAGTTCACCTCAATAAAAATAAGAGCCACTATTTTGTAGCTCTTATTGCTTCTATTAATTCATTTTTACTTAAAGTTGAATATCCTTTGATATTTTTTTCTTTAGCAATCTTTTTAAGTTCTTCAACAGTTTTATCATTAAGTTCTGCTGAACCATCTTGTGATAACTCACTATCTATTGGATTCGATTCCTCAAGTATTTCTTCTTTAGGTTCAATCTCCAAGTTAGTTATTAAGAGTTTTTTTTTAATAGTGAAAATGCCTTTGCAGTTCTAATATTACCGTCAACTATACCATAAGCGATATAATCTGTTTCTCTAGCTTTCTTATGATCTTCACTATCTAATAAAACTTGTTTATTTATATTAGCATGATACCCTCTCTTAGCATTTCCAAATAGAATTTCTCCATCATTCATACTATCATCTTCTTTTACTATTTTACCTAGTATAGTACCAACTCCACCAGCTACTGGATTAGCTACAAAGTAAGGTCTTCCAGTTCCGTCTACTATATTAGCTAAAACTTCCCATATAGTAGTTCCATTTGCATAAAAACAAGCTTCATTCTTATAAGCACCTTTAACTTTTCCTACTGCTGTTGTAATTTCTTGATAAGTTGGAGTATCTCCCGTATATTCAATTACTTGAGATTCATTCCCCGCTTTACCTAGTGCAGTTACTATTCCCATTGGTTCAGCTTTCCAACCATCATGTTCTCCTGGAGTACCTTTTCCATGTGAAACACCATAACCTAAAGCAGCTCCTATTTTCTCTGCTAATTGACTTTGAATAAATGGTATGAATTCCTTAATTGCCATAGACTGTAACTTCCATGAAACAGTAATACATCTAGATAATTCACAACCATTTAGAGTAATTTCACCAAACGTTTCTTTTCCATCCTCTGTTTCTGTTTCTTCATCATACCATTTTGCATCTGATGATGAGTCAGACTTTAATAAAGTTACTTGTCCTGGTATATTAGTTCTAAGTACATCATTCCATAAAGGATATTGATTTTCTACTTCTTTAAATATTCCTTCAATAACTTCCTCTGGAATTAAAACACCTGTATTCTTTGTTGTATGTGTATATACTGCTGAATTTACAAAATCAAAGACTTTTCTTTCTTCATTAGTCAACTTTTGTCCAAGCATATCCTTAGCCCATGCATTAAGATATTCTTTTGGTTCCTTATTTTTTTCTTCTACAATGGAATTATTCTCTAGATCTAAAGTATCTATCACTGTAGGATTTTTTACTACTGTGTTAGTTTGCATATTAGTAATATTGACTCCTTTAACACTATCATTTAAAGCCTTTAATTCAGCTTGCATATTACTAAAAGTTTCAAAGTCCTTATCTAAATTCTCTATTTCTATTTTTGTTTTCTCATACTCTTCTGTATTTCCTTCTGCACAAAAATTAGACATTTTATCTATTAAAGCCTTCTTTTGATTTAAATAGTCTTCTTTGTTTTTAAACATATTTTTTCCTCCAACTTCATTTACTATTGTATTTGTTTGATTTTTTATATTTTTTTCTGTTTTCTTGCCAAAAGAAAAATCACCACTATTCTTAGGATTATTTCCATCTTGAATATGATGATCTGTTGTATCTATTTTATCTTTTAAATTTTTTATTATATCAAATGGCGATTGAGAAGCTGTATTAACAAAACTGTTAATATTTAAATTCTGTAAAGCTGATAAATTAACTTTATTGCTTTCCTCAAACATAATTTCATCTATAAAACCAAGCTCCTTAGCTTTTGTTGCACTTAAATAGGTTTCATTGTTCATTAGCTCAAGAGCTTCTTCTCTACTCATTCCAGTTTTACACATATAAGCATTGGCTATTGTATCATTAGCATTTTTTAATACTTCTGCCGTATGCTCCATATCTCTATAGTCTCCCCATGTTCCAGTTGAAACATTGTGAACCATAAGTTGAGCAGTTGGAGACATTGAACTTTTTCCAGCCATAGCGATAACACTTGCTGCACTTGCTGCCATTCCTGTTATCTTTATTTCTATTTCTCCTTTATACTCTCTCAATTCTGTATAAATATCACTTGCTGCGAATATATCTCCACCAGGAGAATTTATTTTTATAGTCAATTTTTCACCATTAGCAGCCTTTATTTGATTAATAACTTTTGAAGGTGAAGTATAACTGTAACCAAGCCATTCATACCATCGCCCCCAATCATCATCGACTATATCGCCTTTTATTTCAATTTCCGCCAAGGTTTATCCCTCCTTATAAATATCATTTAAGGTTAAATTTTTATCATCTAAATAATGATTAGCTGAAACTTTTCTAGGATCTGAATCAAACCGCTCTATTGTTTCCTCTAAATTTTCATTAATAGCATCAAATTCAAGTCCTCTTTCTTTGCACCAATCAATAGCATCATCTAATTTTTCTCCTTCTCTGCAAGTCCAAAGAATTAATTTGTGACCTTCATTCTTTAGATTTTTAACATAGTCAATTACTTCTGCTTTTTCTTCTCCTATCTCTGGAAATTTATTAGTACAAAGAGTTCCGTCAAAATCAATAGCGTATATTTCTTTCTTCTTATTTATAAAATCTTTATTTAGATTTAAAAACTTTACTCCACTAATTTTATTTACTGGTGCAGTATCTAATCTTCTTACTAACTTGTCAGCTCCTTCTTTAGGTGCAAAATTAAATACTTCTCTCCACTCATTGCCAGTTAATGCTCCTCTATCTACCATTTGCATTAAATTAAGTTTAGTTGTCATAGAAGCATATTGAAGCCCAGCAGCTTCAAATATTATTGAGTTTCCAAAAGCTCTCTGTTTTCTTGAAAAAAGTTTCCTAGAATATTCATCACTTAATTGAATTACAACTGGTTCAATTTGAGATTCATAGTAACTTACCCATTCATCCTCTGTATAGGAACTTGTTATAATTTTTTCATTTGTTCCAAATAATCTATATATTCTCTGAAATGTTTTATCAAGTATTAAAGCATTAGGGACATAATCTTTAGGCTCTACTTGTTTAGCATCATATTTTGCATCTGCTGCCGCAGCAACTCCTGTATCATCATTCTCTTGATTTAAATAATTTTCTACAAAAAACTTTGTATTTTTCTTTAAATCTTCTGGTCTAAGTTGTTGATTAAATTTTAATAACCATCTTATTACTCCACCATTTTTTACAGCCTTAACTATACCTTGATCTGTAGTTGTTACAACTTCCATAAGCGGTTTTAAAGCATTAATCTTTGGAGTGCCAAAAATATCATTCTCATTAAAATCTTGTCTTAAATGAATAATATCCCTATAAGGAAATTCAACTATATTTCCATTCTTTAATGTGAACTGTAAAAACAATTCATTTTCTTCATCATATCTCGCCTTTACAACTCTAGCTATAATTGGATAAATTTGATTTGCAATTCCAAATTCATCTCTAAGTATAAATGCAAAAGCATTGTTATTTAATTCTAATTGATTCGTTAGTTTTTCTTGTAGCATTTGCCCAGACATATAAGGATTAGGTTCTTTTAGAAGCATTTTAATATGAATTTCTGGATTAACTTTTAATTCATTCTCATTTTTCCTTATGTGTTTAGGAGCTAATTTACCAACTGCTTTTGCTTTTGGTGAAATACAACTTCTAACTATATCGCTATGATATAGTTCTCCATCCCAACTATAAAAACCATTGTTCTCATCTATAACTAACTTAACACCTGATATTGTCGGATTTTTATTAAATATATTTTTAATTGCATTTTTAGCATTACTTAATAATTTAATTTTTCTCACCCCCTTAAATCATATTTTCATACTCCGACATTTTATCTTTTAGAACTACGTAACCTATTATTAAAGCAACTCCTCCATCAATCCTCTTTCTTGAGTCCATACC
>URKQ01000061.1 GCA_900548455.1 uncultured Clostridium sp. | reverse complement strand
GATGGCGCACCATATAATAAATATCTTTATAATATGGCTGTATAGATTTTTTATTTTTAAATATGCGTTATTAGCTCAGTTGGCAGAGCACCTGACTCTTAATCAGGGTGTCCGGGGTTCGAGCCCCCGATGACGCACCATGTAAAAAGCACTCTATAGTTTTATAGGGTGCTTTTTTAATGTCTAGGAAAGATTTGAATATATGCTGATTAAATTATTGCTAAGCATAACTAATATATTCTGTCACTGCATTTTACTACAGAGCCTTATTAAAAATAAATATTATTTTCTACCAGTGAAGAAGTCATTATAGGTTGATGCAATTTTGTTCCAGGTTACTTTATCAACAACTCCAGTTTTTCTTAAATCAAATACTTTTTGAAGATTTTTAACATTTCGTTCTGTTGCTGAATCAAATATGTTGTCTATAGGCAGAATTCTTATATTATATCCGTTTCTAGCTAAAACATTCATATATTCTTTTAAAACAGCCACATAGCCATTGTTATCTCCAAGTTTTAATTCAAATGGGAATGGGAAAAGAATATCTGAAGTATTTATATTTCGACCAGAGTCTAATGATAAGTATACAAATACAATATTTCTCCAAGTATTAATATCTACATCCCCAGTTTGACTCAATCCAAAGGTCTTTTGAAATTTTATTACAGCATTTTTGGTTTTTTCATCAAAATCTCTATCAACGTTAACTTCCGGTATTTCCTCATATAATGAAGATATTTTTGCAAGCATTGTTTTAAGTCTTCTTACATCTTTATTAACGAAATTTTTTTTCAAAACATACCCTGGATATCTAGTTAAATCTTCTACTGAATAAATTTCTTCTAGGTCTACATAGGAACAGTTAGAACCATATTTTAAGCTTTCTAATTGATAATCTCCATTAAGGTTTCCATTTAAATCTTCAACAATAATATTTTGTTCTACTTCTTGATCTAACTCACCTAATCTTTTTACTGCAGTATAAATCGCTGATAATTTATACCAGGTTGCTCTTCCAACTATTCCATCTTGTACTAAATTAAATACTCTTTGAAACACTTTAACAGAGGCTTCAGTGTTAGGTCCAAAGATTCCATCTACAGGAATTAATTTAGGAATAGCAGGATAATTTTGAGATATTCTATTTAATTGTTGTTGTATAATAGTTACATTAGAATTTCTATTAGTTCTTCTTATTGCTACTCCAGGATAAGATTCAACTAATCCAGCAATTATTGGAGTTCTTTTTAGTATTTTATCATTACCATAATAATATTGTAATATTTGAAGAGCAGTCTTACCATTATTAGCTAAATCCACAGTTCCCCATTGAGATAATCCATTACATTTAGCTGTTGTACCATTACAGTATTGTGTAAAATATGGAGCGTTACTATTAACTATTGAAAAATATTCATTAAAAATAGAATCTACAATTTTGCTTACATTTTCAAATACATTTCCGCCATTTACAAAGTATTGATCATAGGCTGTAGAATTGGTTATTTGAAAGGAATAGCCTCTGCTTACATACCACTCAGTGTAAACTCTATTAAGAGCAAAGGTTATTTGGGCATAAATGTTGGCTCTTAGAGACTGTTCAGGCCAAGTTGGATAGATTTCATGAGAAGCAACATTTTTAATATAATCTACAAATCTAACTGTTACATTTTGGGCCCAGGCACTAGGGGCTCCAAGATGTACTGTAATATATTCTGGTATATATACTTCTCTTAATACAAAGGGTTGGGATAATACTCCAGTTTTTTGATCTCTTTGAACATCTAGTAATAATTGATGAGGTGGTATTACAATTCTATCTTCCGTTGAATTATAGAAAGCATCTGCACCGGTTTTAACTATTTCAGTTAACGAAACATTTTGAATAGAAGTAGTTTCATCGAAAATACTCACACCTTCTATTATCACAGTGTTATATCCCTCTGAATCCACAGATACATCATATCTAGCATAAGGAATATATGTTTCGTTCATTGGATTTAATGACAAATCTTTATCTGGAGCATCTAATTCAATAAGCTGGCTTCTGCCACTTTCATCAACACCATTGTTTGTTTCAAACATAACTTCTTTTGTTTTGTGATATCTAATTTTTATTTTGGCATTTGTAATAGGTAATGCTTCTTGTTCCTTTGAAAGTTGAATTAATATATATCCTTTTCCCATTTCACACCACTAAATATTAATATAATATAGTATATTGTTATACAACTGTTTTGGTACCACCACCGTTGATATGTAAAGTAATTGTATTGGAATTGGCTATTATTTCACACTTGATATATGTGATATTTTCCAGGAAATAAATTACATATATATTTTGGCTTTTAAATAACATATTTACAATAACAAAAGATAAAGTTATAATCAAAGTTGTATATAATTTGAACAACTTATATAATTATATTAACGATAATAAGGTAAGGTGTATAAAATGAGTTATGATTTATTAGCAAATACTATTTTCCCTAGTATTGACAGGGAACCAAAATATTTTATTGAAAAGTATGGAAAAAGAAATTTAAAGGAAGGTGCTAAGGTTACTAGATATGCACCAAGTCCTACTGGATTTCAACATATAGGAGGAGTATTTTCAGCACTTATTGATGAAAGAATTGCTATGCAAAGTAATGGAGTGTTTTACTTAAGAATTGAAGATACTGATCAAAAGAGAGAAGTTCAAGGTGCAATAGAAGATACAATAAATACAATGCATAAATTTGGACTAGATTTTACAGAAGGAATGACAGGAGAAGATTCTTCTAAAGGAGAATTTGGACCATATAGACAGAGCGAGAGAGAAGAAATATATAAAACTTTTGCAAAAGATTTAATAAAAAAGGGTATAGCTTATCCATGCTTTTGTTCTGCTGAAGAATTGGAAAGTCTTAGAGAAAAACAAACAAGTGAAAAATTAACACCAGGTTATTATGGAGAATTTGCTTCTTGTAGAAATATTTCTTCAGAAGAAGCTCTTAAGAGAATAGAAAACGGTGAAAAATATATTATTAGATTAAAGTCTCCAGGAAATCCTGACAATCGTATTGAATTTGATGATTTAATTAAGGGTCATATATCTTTCCCAGAAAATAATCAAGACATTGTAATAGTTAAGTCAGATGGATTACCTACATATCATTTTGCTCATGCGATAGATGATGCTCTTATGGGAACAACTACTGTAATTAGAGGAGAAGAGTGGCTTTCATCTCTACCTATACATTTACAACTATTTGATGTTCTTGGTTTTACAAGACCAGATTATGCTCATACTCCTACAATTATGAAACTTGATGGTGGTTCTAAGAGAAAGTTATCTAAAAGAAAAGATCCTGAAAGTGCAGTATCATATTACGAAGAACAAGGATATCCTACGGCTTCAGTAATAGAATACTTGCTAAACATAATTAACTCAACTTTTGAAGAGTGGAGAGAGGAAAATCCTTTCGAAGATTATCATAATTTCCAAGTGTCATTAGATAAAATGAGCAAAAGTGGAGCACTATTTGATATTGTGAAATTAAATGATGTAAGTAAAAATGTAATCTGTAGAATGAAATCTGATGTTGTTTATGAATATTATTGCAATTGGGCTAAAAAGTTTGATTTAGAGATGTACGAATTAATAACAAGAAATGATAAAATATCTAAAGAAATATTTAATATAGACAAGGAAGGTCCTAAACCTAGAAAAGATTTTGCAAAATGGAGTGATGTTAGAGAAAAGATTTTCTATTTCTTTGATAAATTATTCTACACTGAAGATATATCACTTATGGAACTTCCAAAGAATATGGATTTAGAGGAAGCTAAGCGTGTTATTAAAGCTTATTCAGAAGCATATAACTTTAATACAGATAAAGATACTTGGTTTGAAGAATTAAAGGCTGTAGCTGTAACTTTAGGATACGCTACAGATAGAAAAGCTTATAAGAAAGATCCTGAGTCATTTAAAGGAATGGTATCTGACGTGGCAGGATGCGTTAGAACTGCACTTACCCATAGAAGTAATACACCAGATTTATATACTATAATGCAAATTATGGGGGAAGAAACAGTTCAAGAAAGATTTAATAAATTTTTGAATTTATAGAGTTTAAGGATGTTGTATTTTTTATACAACATCCTTTTTAAATTGACTCTGTATGCATTTACAGTGATGCCTATAAGCTCATTACATTATTCAGCTCTTTCAAAAGGAACCCTATGGTTCCCTTTGAGTATCTCTCCTTAACAAGGAGGGAACAGGGTCCCCTTCCAACC
>URKQ01000060.1 GCA_900548455.1 uncultured Clostridium sp. | reverse complement strand
CCTTAACAAGGAGGGAACAGGGTCCCCTTCCAACCTCCCTTAGGAAAAGCCGTGCATAAGCTATTAATTCACTGTTTAGCATAACTTGTATATTCTATCACTCTATTTTACTACAGAGCCTTAAAATAAGCGATGCCGCAAGCACCTGGTCCTGCGTGTACACCTACAGTACAACCAATAGTACTAATTGGTAAGTCAGATAAGCTATATGAACTTTCTATAAAATTAAGGAAAGGATCAAGGGTATGTCTGTCACCAGTATATCCAAGGGTATATGGTTTATCAAGATCTATATTTCCATTGTCATCAATTAATGCTTTAAGTTTTGAAAATGCACTATTTGTTCCACGTGCCTTTGCAGCCATAGAAACTTCTCCATCTTTAACTTTAATTATAGGTTTTATATTTAGTAGTGTTCCAGCAAAAGCTGCAGTACTAGAAAGGCGTCCGCCTTTTTTTAGATATTCTAAAGTATCTACAACTGCTAATACGGAAATATTATTCTTTTCTTTTTCTAGAATATTTATAATATCTTCAGCAGATTTTCCTTGGTCTCGAAGGATTATAGCATAATCAACTAATAATTTTAAACCAAGGGTAACAGTTGAACTGTCTACAAGATATATATTATCATAATCACACATATTTTTAGCTAAAAGTGCACTTTGATAGGTACCACTTAATTTACTAGACAAGGTTATCACAATGACAGTGTCTGATTTTTGTTTTGCTTCTTCAAAGTGTAACAAAAATTCTTCAGGTGATGGTTGACTAGTAATAGGTAATTTATTTGTATTTTTAAGTTTTTCATAAAATTGTTCACTAGTTAGATTTTCTCCATCTTTATATTCCTCATTTCCAAAGGATACTCGAAGAGGAACTACAGTTATATTTTTCTTAATTGCTTGTTCATTAGTTATATCGGATGTTGAATCCGTTAAGATTCTTATATTCATATTGACCTCCATAAAATTTGATTTGACTATCAAAGTAATTTATATTTTAAACTAAGGGAATGATTGTGTCAATATATTTTGATTATCAAAGTATATGCGTGTTTAATCCTTTTTATATGGATATTTTGACCAAAGTGTTTTAGAATATACATATCAACATATTGAACGGGGGGAATTAGGTGTATCTTTTACAAAATATAGATTTTGCAATATTGAATTTTATTAGAAAATATTTTACTTGTGGTTTTTTAGATATGATAATGCCAATTATAACCACGTTGGGAAATGCAGGAGTTTTATGGATTGTAGTTGCAGTAGTTTGTTTACTAAATAAAAAAACTAGAAAATGTGGAATAATGATGGTTGTAGCATTGTTATTTAGTTTGTTAATAGGAAATATTATCTTAAAACCGTTAGTAGCGAGAACACGACCTTTTGATATTAATACAGATATTATTTTATTAATAAAAAAACCACTGGATTTTTCATTCCCATCTGGACATTCAATGGCTTCCTTTGCTGCAGCAACTATAATATATTATAACAATAAGAAATATGGAATATTTTCATTAATACTAGCAGGACTTATTGCATTTTCTAGATTATATCTTTATGTTCACTTTCCTTCAGATGTAATTGCTGGAATTTTAATAGGTTCATTTATTGGATGGCTAACAATACAAATATTTAAGAAATACAATGAAAAGTTACTAGTAAAATAAAAGAACCTATAAATTAAAGGAGACTTATTATAAGCCTCCTTTAATTTATAGGAACTATATGTATTAAGCTGCAGGGTCTTTAAAACCTAAGCCAAATGCCTCGTCAAAAGGACAAATCATTATCATAGCAGTAGAATCTATTGAATTTACTATTTTTCTTAAATTATATATTTGAGATTTACTGCAAGCGCACATCAACATTTTACGACCTTCTCCAGAATAAGCACCAATTGCATCAATCATTGTTACTCCTCGACCAATTTCTTTTCCTATAACATCAGCTATTTCAGTGCCATAAGTTGTAATTACCATAGCCATTTTTCCAGATTCAAAACCAGCCATTATTTTATCTATAACTATTGTAGTTACTACTGTAAAAATAATACCGTTAAGTACTGCGTCAACACTTCTAAATACTACTCCACCAAGAAGAATGATACAACCATCAATTATAAAAGTTATTATGCCGATGGATAAATGAGGCATCTTTTTTCTTATTGATAAAATTAAGAAGTCAGTACCACCTGTTGATGAATTACGCATATAAATTAGTGCTAATCCTGCACCAGATAGTGCCCCTGAGAATATTGCAGCCAGTATAGGGCTTCCAGTATAAAATGGGAATAAAGGAAAAATAATATCCATAAAAAATGCAGATATAATCATTGTTTTTACTGACTTTGCAAAAAATATTTTTCCTAACACTTTATAACTAACAGCAATAATAGGTATATTAAGTAGTAAACTACATAAACCTATTGGAATTGGAGTAAAGAAATTTATAATAATTGATAAGCCAGATATACCTCCAGGTGTAAAATGAGCTGCAACTGCAAAGGTATAAATACCTGCAGCATATAAAATGCTGCCTACGATGTCATAAAAAAGATCTAGTGTCAGAGTGTGAAGGGTTTCTTTTTTTAGTTTCATTATATTGCCTCCAGTTCAAATTGTGTTTTGTAATTGATGATAATGTAACCATGGGTATTGTGTGTGTTTTGTAAATATTCTGAAATATTTTGTAAAAAAATGGGATAGTATGCATTATCACCAGTCATATTATACATTATTAAGTAAATAAAAGTCAAATATTGAAAAATAAAATATGGATGAATTAGAAATATAAAAGACCTAAAAGCACAAAGTAAAAGTACTTTTAGATCCTTTAGTTGATTATTTTTCAACATAATAGTTAGCTTGAGCATTCCAAAGTTTATAATAAACATTTTCACTATCTTTAATTAAATCATCGTGAGAGCCTCTTTCAATTATCGAACCATTATCAAATACAATAATATCATTACAAAATCGACAACTGCTCATTCTATGAGAAATATATATACTAGTTTTATCTTCCACCATTTTGTTGAAGTTTGAATATATTTCAAATTCGCTAATTGGATCTAGAGCAGCAGTAGGTTCATCTAGTATAACAAAGGGTGCATCTTTATAAAGTGCTCTAGCCATGGCCAGTTTTTGAGCTTCTCCACCGCTTATTTCTGTACCTCCATCATCGTAATTATAAAGAGGAGTTTTTAACTTTTGTGGCATTTCAAGTACACGATTTTTTACTCCTGAAAGTTCTAAACTTCTCCAAAGTTTTTTTTCATCCGGATTTAAACTAGCAGATATATTTTCGTCTAGAGGAAAAGCAAATAAACTAAAGTCTTGAAAAACTACACTAAATAAAGAAAGATACTCCATATAATTGTACTTTTTTATATCAATACCATTTAAAGTTATGATTCCTGATGTAGGATCATATAATCTACATAGAAGTTTTATAAAGGTAGTCTTGCCGGCACCATTTCGTCCTACAACAGCCATTTTTTCTTTCATATTTAATTTGCAAGAAACATGATTTAATATTATATTTGAGGATCCAGGATAGGAAAAAGAAACGTCATGAAATTCTATTTCATATTCATTATCAGTTCTTTTTTCAATAGGAATTAATCCTGTATTTCTTTTGTTTTCTATTTTCATAAAGTCAACAAAGTATTTCATAAAGCTACATTGAATACGAACCTCATCATTATAAGTAACTAACTTTATTAAGGCTCCATTAAGTTGAGAAATCGCACCTACATACTTAGTTAGCGACCCAATGGTAATGGCATTAGATAATACTTTTAGAATTACAAATAAATAAGCAAAACCGTTGGATAAACCACTTAATAAGGTATTAGTAGATTGTTGAAGTTTCAAAAAAGGTAGATAGTCTTCATTGTTTTTTCTTATGGTGTTCCAAAATTTTTTTGTTTCTTCTAATATCATATTCTTTAAATTAAATACACGAATAACTTTGCCTTTGGAGTAATCCGACATAACTTCATTGAAAAAGTATGATGCTCCACGTTCAACCTTTAAATTAGATTGAAAAAACTTTAAACTTTTATCATTAAAGTATTTTGAAAGATTAATGTTAATAATTACAAGTGATATTATAAATATAATCATAATCAGTAGAGAAATAGGTGTAGAAGTAAGGACTAATAAAAATCCTGTTGCATTGGTGTTAACTTTAAAACATAAATATAAAACAAGTGTTAAAGCTATTACAATGGATATTATCGCTTCTAATATTTTAGTGTAATTTTCTAAAAGGTATCCAAATCCACCTCTATGCTGCATTGAAAAATCAGCTGAATTAAGTAGTTCAAGGGTTTTAGGATTTTCAAAGGTTTCATAATCTAACTCCAATGCTTTTTTTCTAATCTGTAATTGAACTAGTTGATTTACCTTAAATTGTTTTACTACACAACTTTCTTTTAATCCATCTAATAGTATTCCTATAATAAAGTTGCTAGATAATAAAATGATTATAAGTATAAAACCTAAAGAATACTTTTTAGTAATTAAAGCATCTATTAAATTAGCTGAAAGAAAAATAGTTATATATGGATATAAGGATTGAATTAATGAATTAATCATTGAAAGTGGAATGGCAGAAGAATCTGCTTTATGGATTAGTTTTAACGTATTAAACCCACTTTTGTGAAAACTTAATGAAGTTCTTATCTTAGATAACATTATCTTCAACCTCCTTTTGGTAGTAGTGAGCTTGAATTTCATACATTTTTGCGTACTCACCATCTTTATTTATAAGTTCATCATGGGAACCCTCTTCAACAATTTTCCCATCTTTCATAAAGAGAATTCTAGTGCAAAATCTTGTTGAACTTAAGCGATGAGATATGAAGATGCTAGTTTTATCATCTATAAGAGAGTTGTATTTTTCATACATCTCACTTTCAGCAATAGGATCAAGAGCGGCTGTAGGTTCGTCTAAAATTATAATTGAAGCATCTT
>URKQ01000059.1 GCA_900548455.1 uncultured Clostridium sp. | reverse complement strand
CCCTGTTCCCTCCTTGTTAAGGAGAGATACTCAAAGGGAACCATAAGGTTCCTTTTGAAAAAGCTGAACAGGGTAATGCTCTGTCTGCATCACTGTAAATGCATACAGAGCATTTAATAATTAGTATGATATATCTAAAAAGATTCTTACTTTGAAGTTTGAGATTATAAGTAAGAATCTTTTTTTATTTTTAAAATTAAGTTTTTAATAAATCTAAGGGGGATTATTTATCAATTGTGTTTTTCATCTTAGCTTTATTTATATACATTTCTTTATCAGCCCTTGAAAATACAGATTCATAGCAAGTATCCATAGTTTTATTATATATAGCTAGTCCATAAGCGATGCTAACATTAATATTATTTAAAGAGTTCTTGTTAAATTTAACTATCTCTAAGTTCATTTTATTTATAAGTTTAGTACATTCGTGCAAATCAGAGTTTTCAAGAATAGCTACAAATTCATCTCCACCTATTCGATAGATGTTACTACTTTTAAATGTATCACATATAATTTTACTAGAATTTATAATGAGTAGGTCCCCATTTTCATGACCTAAAGTATCATTTATAATTTTTAAGTTATTTAAATCAAAAATGATTACTGCCACGTTACTTTTACTTATTAGCGTTTCATTAATTTTACTTACTTTCTCAAGATAGGATGTTTTGTTTTTAACACCTGTCATTCCATCTGTATAAGCTAGTTCTTTAAGTACTTTTACTTTTGCATTTTCTTTAATAATTGTTTTGATATATCCTGTACTATGAATGAATTGCAATATAAGAAATATTATAAAGGTAATCTTAAACCATATAAATTCTGAAATCAATTCCCACTTTATAAATAGTATATCCATAGCAATACCAAGGCTCATTATAATTACACTAGACATCAAACGTTTTAGTTCACTTTTACAATAATATTTCATTTCGTATATAACAGAAATTATAATAAATATTACTGCAAAGATCCCTATTGAATGAAGTAGAGGTATAAAATCATAATAGTCCATTATTCCTCTTACCTGAAAAATACTGGTTAACGAAATGAAGAATAAGCAAATTAAGGCACTAATTCGATATATTTTTCTCCAGCTACTTTTAAAGTAGAAAGAAACATATATTAATAAAAACACTATAGCACTTAAAAAACTTATAAAATCCAGACTGTTATTAAAAATAGGAAAAGGTATAACGTAATTTTGTATATTAAAGTCAATAAAGAACCATATGCCGGTAAAACATAATAATAGGGCAAAACAAGTAAATTGCTTTACTGAAATATTATTTTTGTATAATATGTATGAAAACCACAAGGATATGATTCCAAGAGATACTATAAATATAGATAGAGCCGAATTAAGTAATTCTTTTCTAATATTTTTAATTATTAGTCCATTTTCATATCCGCAATACATGTTGTTTAAAAAGTCTTTATAAGTTGTATTTATGCGAAAATTATAAAGATTTTCTAGTTCAATTCTAATTTTATCCGATGTTGATATACCATCAGAAATAAAGTAGTCATACACATTGCCAAAAGATTTTGCAAAGGTAGGGATTGTACTAGCTTCTCCAAAGGAATAGACTTTTTTGTTATTAACGTAAAGTGTTACCTTCATATTTTCTATCCTCATCATAAGCAACTTGTTTTTTGGAATATCTTTATTAAAACTACCTGTCAGTATTATTTTTTTATTTTTATGAATATTTAGATTACTATCTTTGGGAATGGGATAAATTTTATCTGAACCATCTAAATAATATTCTCCACATAATTTCAGCTTCTCAGGTTTTTCTCTGTCATCTACATATTTTTCTTCATACTTTAGTATAAGAAACAATGAAATTATTGAGATTGCAATGGTAATTATTATGGAGATCACAAACAATTTATTCATTCGTTCTTTTTTCATTATACATAACTCCCATATTGGATTGTTTAGATTAATAATTCTGTCTATTCATTATACATTAGGAGAGTATTGTAGTCTATTAATATGTTAGAAATAGGAGAAATTTACGAATTCTTAACAACACTTGGTACATATTTAACTAAAAATGGATATTAATGTTTGCTAAATTAAAGCTAAAATATTATAATAGTGATATATATTTATGATATTGATGTGTGACTAATTATGCATTATTTTTAAATTCACAGAAAGATAAAAAAGCTATCAGTAAAGTTGAGGAGGGAAGTAGTAGTGAAAAAAGGTTTGTTGACTATTATTATGTTGATTTTTACTGTAAATCTAACTGGATGTGGTATAAGTAATGGTAAAATTGAGGATTCTGCGGGACAAGATGAAGTTAATGTTGAAAATAATATAGATGTTGATAGTAATAGTGAAGTATATATTCAAAGGGAGCCTTATGCAGCAGTGTTTAAAAGGAAACCAATAGAAACTATTAAGGATATTGAATTTTATGATGAAGAAAAGAAGTTTTTTGACTTGAGAAGTTATAATCTAAGTAATATTGATATATCTCCATTAGAAGAAAACATATGGTATGCCATTTTTGATAGTAAAACTACATGGCCTAGAGAATTGCCACAAGGGTTTATGCCTGATGACTATTTAGATTTTCATAAAGATCCTGGACTTAATCTAAGGAAGTTGCATGAAAGCGGTATTACAGGTAAAGGCATTAATATGGCATTTATTGATTATAGTCTTCTTGTGGATCATGTTGAATATGGTGATCGTGTAAAATATTATGAGGAAATACATTATGATTCACCAGAGGCTCAAATGCATGCACCAGCTGTGGTATCTATTGCTGCAGGTAAGAATGTGGGAGTGGCGCCAGAAGCAGATATATATTTTATTGCCACGGCTAATTATGATTATGATAGTTCTGAAATGGAGTTAGATGAAACTTGGATTGCAAAGGATATTGATAAAGTAATAGAAATTAATAAATGTCTTCCAGATAGTGATAAAATTAGAGTTTTATCAATTTCTGGGGGATGTGAACCTGAAAGTAAAGGATATAATGAATTTATTGAAGCTATTGAAAGAGCTAAGCGGGAAAATATTTTTGTTATTTCATTAAATATGCTTGATACTTATGATAAATTTTATATTCATGGATTAGATATTTCTCCTATGCTAGATAAAAATAATATTGATAATTTTGATATTACTCAATGGGATGATTGGATGGAAAAAGTAAGTCACATTGACAACTATAAAAGTTACTATGAGAAAAAGATAACAGAGGACAATCCTTCTAATCTTCTATTAATACCAATTGATTCGAAGACTGTAGCGAGTCCTACAGGTAATGAGGACTATGTGTTTTACAGGGAAGGAGGATGGAGTTGGGTAATGCCATATATAGCAGGAGTATATGCTCTTGCATGTCAAGTCAAACCGGATATTTCTCCTGAAGAATTTTGGAGTTTAGCATTAGAGACTGGAGAGAGTAGGAGTATAGAATTGCCGGATAAGAAATATGATGGTAAAATTATCAATCCTTTGAAACTTATAAATAGTATTAAAAAGTAGATTCTTATTATCTTTTTGATTTTTTGAAATTTGAAAGGAGTAATGTTATGAAAAAAAGAATAATTCTTCTTGTGTTATCAATTATATTTTTAGTTAATGTAACGGGATGTAGTAAACAGGATAATGAAAAGTCTTCTACAAATGAAAGTGAAAGTGTAGTAGAGGAATCTAATGAAGAAAATAAAACTACTGGTGTTGTATCTGAAGGTATAGTTCGAAGACCTTCACCAGTTAACTATAATAGACAGGCTGTTAAAAGTTTATCTGAAATAGAATATCCTCAAATGCCAGATTATTTGGATTTAATTAGTTGCGATTTAAGTGCATTAGATTTGAGTGGTGAATGTGATAGATTATATAAGGCTGATTTTGATTGCAAGACGAAATGGCCAGAAAGTATTCCAGAAGGATTTAAACCAGAAGAAATTATAAATTTTCATAAGAATCCTGGACTTGGTTTAAAAGAGGTTCATAGTAAAGGTATAACAGGCAAGGGAGTTAATATAGGTTTTATAGACAAGAATTTATTGGTAGATCATATTGAGTATAAAGATAGGGTTAAATATTATGATGAATTAAATACAAAAAGTGCTGTAGCCCATATGCATGCATCTGCAGTTGTATCTATTGCTGCAGGTAAAAATATAGGGGTAGCACCTGAAGCCGATATTTATCTTATATCATGTGAAAACTTTAATGTAGCAGACGGTAAGTCGGAATTAGATTATAGTTGGGAAGCTCAAGCTATTGATAAAATGATAGAATTAAATAAGAATCTAGCAATTGAGGATAAAATAAGAGTACTTTCAATTTCAGCTGTATGTTCCCCGGAAGTTAAAGGATATGATGAATTTATGGCAGGGATTGAAAGAGCTAAACAAGAAAATATTTTTGTTATTTGTGGAAATTCCTTTGAAAATTATGAAAACAACTTTTGCTTTTATGGATTAGATATTAAACCTTTAGTAGACAAAGATGATTTTAATAATTATTATCCAATGAATTGGGATAATTGGATTAGATTAGTTAAAGGTAAAGATAACTTTGAATCATACTACTTAGACAAAATTAAAGAAATAAATCCTAATGAAATGTTACTTATTCCTTTAGAATGTAAGACTATGGCTAGCCCAACAGGTAACGAAGATTATATGTATAATGGATATGGGGGATGGAGTTGGATAATGCCTTATATAGCTGGAGTATATGCTCTTGCATGTCAAGTTAAACCGGATATTTCTCCTGAAGAGTTTTGGAGTTTAGCATTAGAAACAGGAGAGAGTAGGAGCATAGAATTACAAGATAAAGCTTATGGTGGTAAAATTATAAATCCAGTAAAGCTAATTGATGCTTTGAAGTAATAAATAAAAAAAGTGGCGAAGCCACTTTTTTTATTTACTAAAGAAATTACAACGATTTTTACCTTGGTTTTTTGCATCATATAAGGCTTTATCAGCATTCCTATATAGGTCATTAAAGTTGGAGCCATCTTTAGGTGCAATAGCCACCCCTATAGATAAACTAATTGGATAATTAATTCCATCAACTTTAATGCTTTCAATTTTATTAAGTAAGTAATTGCATTTTTTAAGAATTATATTAGTTGCAGAGATATTATTAATAAAAACTAAAAATTCATCTCCACCCATTCTTGCAACTATATCAGTTTTTCTAAAGACTGATTTTATTTTATCAGCTACTAATTTTAGTACTATATCACCATTTTCATGACCATAAGTGTCATTGATGATTTTAAAATTATCTATATCCATCATTAGAAAACCGTGATACTTATTAGAGTTTTTTAAAATACTATTTACTATATTTTCACAAGTGCTTCGATTATAGACATTAGTTAAACAATCTGTTTCTGCTTTTTTTAAGATTGTATCATACTCCTTAAGCACTTCTCTAAAACGATTATTAGATTCCATAACATTACTAATTCGACGTTTTACTACTTCTTCCACAAAAGGCTTCATTATATAGTCATTGGCACCTAGAGCTAGAGTGTTAATTTGTTGTTCTTCTTTTGTTTCAGCAGTAATTATAACAACAGGAATGCTGGATATTTCTGGAACAACCTTTTTTAATCTTAAAAACTCATTTCCATCCATTACAGGCATAATTAAATCAAGAAGTATAATATCTACTTTATTCTTGTTAGCTTTTAGAATTTCAAGAGCAGTTTCACCATTATCAGCCTCTAAGAAATCATATTCTCCCATGAAAATATCTTTTAATAAAACTCTATTAATTTCAACATCATCAACAATTAACATAGTAGGAAGTTTTTTAGAGTCAGAAGAAAGGGCTTTACGATATTTTCTAAGTTCACCATCCATTTCTTTTTGTTTTGTGATATCTGAGAGAGCACCAGCTAATAAGTACTTTTCTCCATTTTTTCCTATGTATTTTAATCTTATATGAACCCACATTATGTTACCATTATGGCAAGTTCGCATATATTGACATTCAGAGTAATTTTTATTTTTAGAAGCATCTTTAAAAGCACTAAGCATTGTTAACCTATATTTAGGATGTACAACCATTAAGGCATTTTGATTTTTAATTGCAGTATCTTTATTGCCTACAAGTTCAAAATAAGCATTGTTAACTCTTAACATTTCAATATGATTGCCATCTAGCTCATAGATTGCAATGGCTTGCAATACGTTACTGAAAAGCAAATCTAATTGAGTACTGGATTGCAAAATATAATTATAATTCACAGTGTTTGAAACA
>URKQ01000058.1 GCA_900548455.1 uncultured Clostridium sp. | reverse complement strand
TTTTTCAAAAGGAACCTTATGGTTCCCTTTGAGTATCTCTCCTTAACAAGGAGGGAACAGGGTCCCCTTCCAACCCCTCTTAGGAAAAGCCGTGCATAAGCTGATTAACTTATTGTCTAGCATGACTTGTACATTCTATCACTTTATTTTACTACAGAGCCTAATTTATTTATTTCCAATTATTATACTGATAATAATAAATACTATAAGTCCACCAATAAATAGCCATCCTTTTGGATTTGCAAAATTTATTGTCCATCCGATTCCTCTTCTTTTCTCTACCATCCAAGCTGGATCATTCTTATTAAAATAAAGTCCCCCTAGAATCCATTTATCATCATCATCTTTATAAAGCTCATCTTTTTCAGTTTCCTCATTAATATTTCTTCCACCTTGACCAATTTTAATAAATTCTATCATAAACAAAAACATTGTTATTGCAATAATAATAGAAAATATATTATTAATCATAGTGATATTAAAATTATATAACATAGCAATCTGCAAAGTAGAAAACATAATAGTAATTTCTATAGAAGTAAAAAGCATCAACATAGATCCTAATCTTCTAAACTTCTTCTTTCTAATAATACTTTTCTCTATTTCACCACTATTTAAATCTACTCTTGAATTTACAATAATTTTATTTATTATATACATTAGTGTAATTGTAAATAACTGAGCTATAGGAAATTGAAATAAAACAAAAATTTCTTTTATGGATAATTTACCAAACTCAATATTAGAGATACCCATAAAATTTATAGTTTCTGGTGAAAAGTTATATCTGTATATTGTAATCATTATAATGACAATAGGAACAATTAAAAGAAACAGAAACCAATTATTATTAATAGGTCTAAGTTTATCATCTTTCTTAGGTTTTCTAAGTGTAGTATCCGTTATAACAAAATTTCTCTTTTCATAAGTCCAACCATTCTCTTTCTTTAGTTCTTTCACCTTTATATAATATGGAATATAAATTGCATTTACGGCTATCATTACTACAATTATAAACACTCCAATAAATACATTTAATCTGTAGTTATCATATATATTAAAATTAAATATTATTAAGTTGGTTATGACAAATAACACTATAAAAAATATCATAACAACTTTTTTATAAGACTTTTCAATATTTATTAACTTCTCTTCTTTCAAATACTCCAATGGAAATCTTATACCAAAAAATATTCCATTATTAGAAACTTTATTTAAGAAATAAGTTAATAAAAATAATAATATTAACATCAGATTAATATTGAATAGAATCATCCATCTTTCCATATTATTTGTCCTCCAAATTAAACTGTCCAAATATCCTATCTATTTCACCTTTAACTTCATTTACTTCAATTCCTCTATTAAAGCATTCTGCCATGTAATACTCTAAGTTATAATTAAATTCTTCTTTAAACTTATCCATTGAAGACTTCAAATCAACTGATATAAATGCACCTTTTCTCCGATCTATTTTCAAATATCCGTCATCCTTAAGAAGGGTATATGCTTTATTTACAGTATGCATATTTACACCTATATCTTCTGCAAGCCCACGTACAGATGGTAATTCTTCACCATTTTCTATTGTACCTTTAGCTATTCCTTCAATAACTTGATTTTTTATTTGAATATAAATCGGTATTTGTGAATCAAAATCTATTTTTAAAATCAACCTTCCATCGCTCCTTTAGAGACTTAATTTATTAAACAAAGTCTCTCCCTTAACCTTAAGTATCGTAATCGCTATTATTAATAATATCATTAAAAACAATGTTATTCCAAATAAATATACATAAATATTAGTAATTTTAAATACATTATATATAATAAAACATCCCACTATGGCAATACCCACAACTATCATTCCCCAAAACATACTTAACATGGAACTCACACTTTGCTTAACAACTTGTGTCTTATTAACCCAATTAAGTCTAGGAAAATGTAAGTTTATAATTATGCCTGATATAGCAACTAATATAGCTAATTCTATAGCTATTAAAAATGTAAATGCTAAATTTAATGCACTTAATTTAATTGAAACTGCAAATATACAAATATCTAATATGGTTATTGGCAATACAATTAGTAAATTTAATGCTATTTTACTAATTAGAATTTCCATTGGTTTTATTGGAAGAGATTTAATTATCCATAGATTTATTCCTTCGAGAGAAATCGCACATCCTGTTGTACATGTTAAAGATACGCAGAATATGATAATTACTAAAGGTAAGAATTGGATTAACTCTAAAAGCATTGGCATAGCTTCTTGTATCTCTGGTCCACTTGATTTAGCTAAAAACATTACCAATCCTTCTCCTCCTAAAAATATACTACCTATAGCAGCCACTGTTAGTAGAATCATTCCTACAGATGTATTAAGAAAATAAACGCTAGAAGAAAAATATCCTTTTGCTTCTCTTCTTATTAAAGCTCCCATTTTTGATGACACCTTTAACTTCTTAATAATATAATTAGATTTCTTATATGATTCACCAAGCCTTAAATTAATTATTTTAAATGATTTACCAAATACAATTGTAAATATACTAAATGGAATTAAAGATATTAGTATTAATATTACCATGGAAATAAAATTTGTATCGGTAATAGCATGTGCAAAATAATATGCAGGTGGACATATTATTTTAACTCCATCAACTATAGATTCCTTCCTTGCCATAAAGAATGCTACTATGTCATTTAACTTATATGATCCTATAAAAACTAAAACAAAAAATATTAGAGTTATAATTATTAAAACAGTATTTTTAGCTTTAAATTTTGAAGAAATATAACTTAGTCCAAATGCTATTAAAGATGCTATTACTACCGGTAAAAGTGGTAAAAATAATATTCCTATAAAACTATATACAAAAACTAAAAAGCTTCCACTACTTTGAATATAATAAACTATTGTTGAAGGTATAATTACTACTGCAGAAAACAAATAATTTAATATTAAAAGTTCTATAACTTTACTTGCTAAAATTGTTTCCGGTTTTATAGGCAAACTCATAAGAGATTCAAAGTCCTTAGATGCAAACAAAATTCCTTGTGCCTTAAATATAGTTGTAAATAAAGTAATTAGTACACATACCATTCCAGATAATAATGGTAATACATCTAACATCCCTACCATCTTTAAACCTTCTGACATCATCCAAAAATATATTGTTACTAATGCTGCTATTATTCCTAATGTAACTATAAGGCTACTTCCTGCTGCAAAATTCTTTTTAGAGCTCTTTTTAATTTTTTTATTAAAAAAATTATTAAGTTCAAAAGTGTTTTGAAAGCTAACTTTTACTAATAATCCCAAATTACTCATGATCAATCAACTCCATAAATATTTCTTCTAAACTTCCATTACCTTTAACTTCTTCAGTAGTTCCTGAAACTACTATTTTACCCTCTTTAATAATAGCAACCTTATCACATAATTTCTCTGCTACCTCTAAAACGTGAGTTGAGAAAAATATTGACCCTCCCTCATTACAAAGATCTCTCATTAACCCCTTAACTGTATGTGCCGCTTTAGGGTCTAAGCCTACAAATGGTTCATCTAAGATTAATAATTTAGGTTTATGAATAAAGGCAGATATAAGCGCTAACTTTTGCTTCATACCATGAGAATAGGAAGATATTATATCTCCTAAGTTTTTTGTTATTTCAAAAGCATCTCCATATTCTTTAATAAGTACTTCTCTTTCATCTTTAGTAACTTCAAATATATCTGCTATAAAATTTAAATATTGAATTCCTGTTAATGAATCATATAAATCCGGATTATCAGGAATATAAGCAATTAACTTTTTACATTCTACTGGATTATCCTTCATAGACTTACCATCAATATAAATTTCTCCTTCTTCAAACTCTAAAATTCCAACTATACATTTTATAGTTGTTGTTTTACCAGCCCCATTATGTCCAATAAATCCATAAATTTCGCCTGGATTAACTTTTATTGATATACTATCAATGGCTCTTTTCCCTTTACTATATGATTTTGATAAATTATCTATTTTTAACATTCTTATCACTCCTATTGTTATATCTGTTATATATATACTATAACAGATATAACAAATAATCAATAAGTTTTTAAAAAAATAAGGTGTTGTGAAATGAATAACTTCATTTCACAACACCTTATAAACTATCTACTTAAAGTTACTATTTTGCAACTTCTTTAGAAGCTGGAAGTATAACTTCTACTTCTGAATGTGGTCTTGGGATTACGTGTACAGATATTAATTCTCCAACACGTTGAGCAGCAGCAGCTCCAGCATCTGTAGCAGCTTTAACAGCTCCAACGTCACCTCTAACCATTACAGTTACAAGTCCGCCTCCAACATATTCTTTACCTATTAAATATACGTTTGCAGCCTTAACCATAGCGTCTGCTGCTTCTATTGATCCTATTAATCCTTTTGTTTCAATCATTCCTAATGCATCGTATTTCATAATAAATTCCTCCTAATATCTTTCATTTTTTTATTTTATATAAATTTTAATTATAAACTTTTATTTTACTATTTGAACTTTTGTTTTACCGTTAATGCTCATTGCATTAGCTTCTTCTATATCAAGATGACATTCTAACTGTGAAGCATCATTTGCTCTAATAGCAACATTAGTAAATACTCCACCTCTTAAACCATCAACTTTGATAGAAACTATATCTCCATCACAAACTCCTAGGTTTTTAGCATCTACAGGTGTCATATGAATATGTCTTTGAGCTACTACTAAACCTTCTGCAATTTGAACAGATCCCTTAGGTCCAACTACTGTTACGCCTGCAGTGTTACATAAATCACCTGAAAGTCTAACATGAGCTGGAGCTCCAAGTTTAACACAATCTCCTGCTAATACTTCAACTTGAGTTTTACTTCTTGTAGGTCCTAAGATTCTTACTTTTTCAATTGCACCTTTAGGTCCACAAAGTGTTACAGTCTCTTTACAAGCATATTGTCCAGGTTGTGATAAATCTTTTATTTTTGTTAATTGATAGCCTTCACCGAATAAACAATCTAAATCTTTTTGTGAAAGATGTATATGTCTATTAGATACTCCTACTGGAATGTCTGATGAATTACCATTTGATGATCCATTAGCTTGTACAGCGTCCAATAAAAGTTGTAATACAGCTTCACATTTATCCATTTAGTTTGCCCCCTTCATAGCAGCAACTATTTGGTTAACTATTTTCATAAGATCTTCACTATTTGAACTTTCACAAGTGTTGTTAGCACACTCATTAGTAGTAGATTTTAAACATTGAGCTGCTGCAGCTGCTATTTCAGCTGGGCTCATATTTAAACATTGGTTTTGAGCTGCATGACAATTTTCAGCAGTTTTAAACTTGTTGAAAGTTGGATCATTTTGAGCTAATGTAGCACAATCTTTGATTCCATATGCAACTCTCTTAATGTTAATAAGATGTCTTGGAGTAACGTTCTCAGATACTGAGCTTCCTCCCCAAGTACCACATCCTAAAGTGAATGATGGCATAAGTCCTGTGCTAGCACCAGTTCCACCTTGAGTACCACCAGTGTTAACTAGTATACGTGATGCTGGTTTAGCAGCAAATTTTAATACCATATCTCTATCTTCAGTATGAAGACTCATTGTGTGTCCTATACCGTTTTGAAGTAACTCTATACTTAATTCACAAGCTTCATGCCAATCTTTAACTGTATAGAATCCAAGTACAGTTGTAAGTTTTTCATATGATAGAGGATATCCATCACCAACTCCACCTTGTCTTCCTATAAGTACTTTTGTACCTTCTGGAATTGATATTCCAGCAGCATTAGCTATAACTTGTGGAGATCTTCCAACAAATTTAGCATTCATAGCATGACCATTTTTGAATAGTAAGCTACAAACTTTGCTAGTTTCTTCATCTGTCATGAAGTAACCGCCTTGTTTCTTGAACTCAGCAACTACTAAATCATGATTGCATTCTTCACAAATTATTGATTGCTCAGATGCACAGATTGTACCGTTATCAAATGTTTTACTAGCCATTATGTTTCTAACAGCTTGTTCAACGTTTGCTGTTCTTTCGATGTAAGCTGGAGAGTTTCCTGCACCAACTCCTAAAGCTGGTTTTCCTGCACTGTATGCAGCTTTAACCATTCCAGGACCACCAGTAGCTATTATTATAGCAACTTCTTTGCATTTCATCAATTCATTTGTAGCACCTATAGTTGGTGTATTAACACATCCAATTACATTCTCTGGTGCACCTGCTTCAACAGCAGCATCATGCATTAACTTAGCTGCTTGTATTGTACATTTAGCAGCAGATGGGTGTGGTGAGAACACTATAGCGTTACGTGATTTAATTGAAATCATTGATTTAAATATTGCTGTTGATGTAGGGTTTGTTGATGGTACTATACCCATTACTAATCCCATAGGTTCTGCAACCTCTATTAGTTTATTAACCTCATCTTCATTAATAATTCCAATTGTTTTCATGTCTTTAATTGAGTTATATAGTATAGTAGCTGCTAAATGGTTCTTGTAAGTTTTATCCTCAACTTTACCAAAACCAGTTTCCTCTACAGCCATTTGTGCTAAACAAACCGCATTTTCTTCTGCAACTCTAACCATGTTACGTAATATTTTATCTATTTGCTCTTCAGTATAAGTTGCAAGTGTATTTGCAGCAGCTTTACCTTTTCTTGCTAAATCTCTTGCCTCTTGTATTGAACGCAAATCCTTATCAAAATTCTCCATTTTGTTTCCTCCTTTTTGCAGAATTTCTATATACTAAAGTTTTTCATAATATGATTTAAACTTAGTAATCAATAAATTTTTACCCGCTTTTGAAATTGTTCTTCCGGCAATTCCAAATTCTTTATACTCACGAGCTAAGTTTCTAAGCTTAACAACTTTAAGCTTATATAAAAGATCAATAGTTTTTTCTAATCCATGGATGTTAACAAAATTATCTATATCTACTTTATGTAATTTATCAACATCTAGGTCTATAACTTCATCCTCTGTAGTTTCTACAACTTCAATTTCTTCTTCAACTTCTGTAACTTCATTATTTTCTTCTACATCATTGATATCTGCATTGGAAATTTCATCATTAATTACTTCTTCCTCTACAACTTCAACTTCTTCTGTAATTTCTACAACTGCATCACATTGGTCTTCATTTGATGTTATGTCTTCTACTTCTTCAGGTTTAACTTGATCTCCTATTATACTTTCAACTTCACAGTGTGGACGTGGAATTACATGATTTGAAACTAATGCTTCCGCATCTAGTTTATTAATTGCCGCAACTCCTGATTCAACAGCAGCTTTTACAGCTCCTACATCACCAGTAACTAAAACAGTTACTAATCCTCCACCAATATGAGTCTTTTCTATAATATTTACATTTGCTGATTTAACCATGGCATCGGCACCTTCAATAGCTGCCAGTAAGCCTCTTGTTTCAATTAATCCAAGTGCCTGCATGCTTAATCCCCCTTAGTTATACTATAAGAGATCCGCCCAGTTCGCTGGATATGTAGCATAAAATACCCTAGCCTTATCTGGTGAACCCCAAACTACTTTAGAACCTGATGGTACAAATAGTACGTCTCCAGCATGAGCAGTATAGGTCTTACCATTGATTTCGATTGTTAAAGTTCCTTCCATAACATAATCAATTTCTTCATATGTTAATTCCCAATCGAATCTTGAGTTTTCAATTGTTAAGAATCCAGCACTCATCTTAGATTCTTCTTTGCTAACTAACTCTTGAAAATATGCTTTTACATTAGGATCTCCTGTATCAAATACATCCATTTTTACTGAGTCTCCTCTAACAACCTTAAGGCCGCTTGGATCACACTCAGCAGTGTATGGTAGACTATTCTGATTAGTTAAACATTGTAACATTTCTTTTAATAGTCCTTGATCCATCATTGCTTTAAATACTTTCATAAGAGTATCAGA
>URKQ01000057.1 GCA_900548455.1 uncultured Clostridium sp. | reverse complement strand
AGTTTGTATTGTAACTTCCCTAGGAATTGAGAAAGATATACCATCAAGAAATAGAACAATATTGATTGGTTTAGTAAGAGATGAGAAAAATCCAATGGCTACACGTTTTGAGTTACGTTCGCCTAATCCAACAACTAATATATATCTGACTTTAACGGCTACACTTAATGCTATGTGTGATGGAATTAGTTATGTTGTTAAAAATCATAAGCATAGTGAAGAGCTTTTAAAGGAATTATCTAAAAATCCAGGTGAGGAAGCAGACTATTTAGAAAAAGATAGAGCGTATAGAAGTGAAGAAGATGTATTTGAGTATTATACGGATGAAGAAAGAGAAAAATATTTTGGGGTGGCACCTAAGACAGTTTACGAAAATCTTTTAAACTTTACTAATGCTGAAAAGGTAGAAATTCTTAAAATAAATGGAGTTATGGATGAGAAGTTTATTGAAGGATATAAAGAAGCGGTTTTAGAAAAATGGACAACAGAGCTTGAACATAGAGTAATTCCAAACTACTGCAATGAAATCAGGGGACTTAAGAGAGTAGACGGTGATGATTTCGTAGAATATGATTTAGAAAAATGGAGTGTAATAAATAGATTAAGAGAAAAAATAATGAAAGATAATTTTGTTAGAAAAAGTTTATTTACACAGATGAGAGAGTCAATAAGAAATAAAAATTATGAAGAACTCTCAAGGCTTCAAGTTATAGTTGATGAAGAAATGAACAAATTAAGAGACTTATATATGGAGTATAGAAGAAACTTAATGAGCTATTAAAAAAATGTCCAAGAATTTTTAAATTCTTGGACATTTTTATTATGGCATAAAGATAAGTTTTAAAATAAAGATAATTGTTAATATATACATAACCACGGAAACAGGTTTCTTGCTTTCCTTTTTTCCAAAGACATTATTTAATAAATTGATAACTGTATAAGAAATAACACCTAAAGTTAATCCATCTCCAATACTATAGCAAAGAGGCATACAAGCTATAGTAATAAAAGCAGGAACTCCATTTGTAAAGTCAGTAAAATCTATTTTTGTTACACTCTCCATCATTAAGAATCCAATCCAAATTAAACATGGAGCTGTAGCACAACTTGGGATAGCCATAAATATAGGAGAGAAGAACATTGCAATTAGGAAAAGAATTCCTACTGTTACAGCAGTTAATCCTGTTCTTCCACCTTCATTTACTCCAGCGGCACTTTCTACATAAGTAGTAACGGTAGAAACACCAATTAATGATCCGAAAGTAGTTCCTATGGCATCAACAAGCAAGGCTTTTTTAGCCATTGGTACATTACCGTCTTTATCTAACATATTTGCTTTAGAAGCAACACCAACAAGAGTACCTACAGTGTCAAAAAAGTCAACAAATAAAAATGTAAGCATGACAGTAATGAAATTTGCTATGTTTGAAAAGTTAGAAAAAACACTAAAATCAAGTTTAAAAGCAATTGGACTAATTGATTTTAGTTCAAATATTTTCTCTGGAAGAAAGATGTGTGCCTGTGCAGCCGCTTCGGGATTAATCCCAGCGAAAATCCAAGAAATCACAGAACAAATAAATATTGAAAGTAAAATACCACCTCTTATGTTTTTGGAATTAAAGAAAGAAATTAAGAAAAATCCTATAACAGAAATAATAACAGCTGGAGTTATCATTGCTCCAAGAGATACTAAAGTTGTACTATCAACAACTATTCCTACATTTTGCATTCCTATAAAAGCAATAAATAATCCAATACCGGCACTAACGGCATGTTTCATGGACATTGGAATTGAGTTAACCACAGCTTCTCGCACTTTTGTTAATGATAAGATAATGAAAATAATACCTTCAATAAAAATTGCAGTAAGTGCGATTTGCCAAGAAATACCCATTTTAGGATTTAACACTACACTATAAGCAAAGAAAGCATTAAGTCCCATACCTGAAGCTAGAGCAAATGGTGCATTTGCATATACACCCATTAAAATAGTAGTAAGGCCAGCAGCTAAGCAGGTGGCAGTTACTAAAGCGCCATGATCCATACCAGTTTGGGATAGAATCATAGGATTTACAGCAATAATATATGCCATAGTTAAAAAGGTTGTAATTCCAGCAATAATTTCTGTCTTAACTGTAGTCTTGTTTTCGGAAAGTTTAAAAAACTTATCCATAGATATTCCCCCCTGTACGAACGATTTATACTAATATAATTATAATATTAGTATAATATACAATTATAAGTAAAACAATGGTATATTTACAAATATATTATAATAGGCACTATTTCTATATATTTCTGATTTGAATTTTCGGGGGTAAGCTCAATATATGAATTTAATTTGCTATTTATAGAAGAATATTTTTCATTTGAATTGAACATTTCCATGAGAAGTTTTGCAGAAATACCCAATTCATTAGAAAGGGTGAGGGTTGAGTTAATAGAAGAATGACTTGTAACTTCACCTAAAATAGTAACTTCTCTTCCTAAATAACACTCCATATCCATCAAGGAATTTTTACAGCAGATTGATATTAAACCTACAAATTCACTATTGTATAATTTTGAAGTAGTGAATTTAATAGGCTTATTTTGAATTATATCTGTAGTTTGAGCTTCAATCCATTTTATTATTTGGGAATTGTTTATAGTTTCATTTAATTCTTGTATTTCTAGAAGGGATTTAGAAGTATTTAGAATTTCTAAGGTTGTATCACTTTTTTCAAAAATACAATCAAATTCAACTATATCGCCAGTTTTTAGTGCAGTAACATCAGAACTAGAGGATAGAGTTTTAACTATATTATGTTTATGAAGAAGCTTTTCAAGGTTTACATATATATCAATGGTGTTTTTTGTGGAAATATCTATTTCCCCTCTTTGCTTACTTTTTAAGATTGTAACGGTTGCATTACCTTGAAGAATTTTTCCACAAGTCAGTTCGGATAGTGGTAATGTTGCCTGTAAAGTAAGATCATCTCTGCATGCTAGAAAATCTACTTCAGTATATCTATTTATAATAATTTGATACAAATTTACAACTGTTTCATTATTGATATAGTAGGGCATAAAAATATCTTTCATCTAGATAGACACTCCTTAAGATATAGCTATATTAATATTTATATTATGAACCCATTATTTTTAGTATTTATAATGGAAAATAAAAGAGGCGTCGTACTAATTATTTAGTCCGACGCCTCTTATTAAGTTAAGATTATTTTATTCTCGCTGTATAATGTGTATGAAGTAGGTGGTGAGATTTTTCTCCATTAGGAATACCTAAGAATTCATCATATAACTTTTTGATTTCAGGATTCTCATGTGATTTTCTAAGAGCTTTGGTTTTATCTTCTAAATATAAAGACTTCATTCTCTTTTCAATTAGCGATAAGTTCTTTTTAGAATAAGGTTGACCACCACCATTTATGCATCCACCAGGACATGCCATAACTTCGATGAAATGATATTTTTTAGATGATGTTTCCATATTTTCTAAAAGTAATTTTGCATTACGTAGGCCACTAACTATTGCCACATTAACTTCAGTACCATCAATATTAATGGTAGCTTCTTTGATTTCATTTAAGCCTCTAGTATCACTAAAGTCTAACTTTTCAAGAGTTTTATTGGTAATCCATTCATAGGCAGTCCTTAAAGCTGCCTCCATAACTCCACCACTAGCTCCAAATATAACGCCTGCACCAGTTGATTCACCCATTAAGGTATCAAAGTTTGACACTGGTAATTTGGAAAAATCGATGCCAGCATGGGTTATCATCTTTCCTAATTCCCTTGTAGTTAAAACTATATCAACATCCTTTATTCCATTATGTGAAAATTCAGGTCTATTAGCTTCAGATTTTTTCGCAAGGCATGGCATTACTGAAACTACAACTAAATTTTCAGGGGATATATTAAGCTTTTCTGCTAAGTATGTCTTAGCAATGGCACCCCACATTTGTTGTGGAGATTTGCAAGTAGATGGAAGATTTAAGTAATTACTATAATGTTTTTCAATGTAGTTAATCCATCCAGGACAACAGCTAGTTATCATTGGAAGGTTTTCACCACTTTTAAATCTTTCTATAAATTCTGTAGCTTCTTCCATAATAGTTAAATCAGCTGCAAAATCTGTATCATAAACTTTATCAAAGCCTAATTCTCTTAGAGCTGCAACCATTTTTCCTGTAACAGCTTCTTTTTCAATACCAAATTCTTCACCTAAAGCCGCTCTTACTGCAGGAGCTGTTTGTACAATGACTAACTTATTCTTGTCATCTATAATATTAAATACCTCATTAGTATTGTCTTTTTCCATAAGAGCGCCAGTTGGACAGACGTTAACACATTGACCACAAAGGGTACAAGAACTATCATTTAAGTCTTCAAAGAATGCAGTTGTAATAGTAGTATCGAAACCACGGTTGATAGCACCGATAGCACCGACACTTTGGATTTTATTACATACGGCCTCACATCTTCTACATAAGATACATTTTGAAGTGTCTCGAACAATTGAAGGATTCACCGTTTCTATTATAGCTGGACTCTTTTCACCAGAATATCGAATGTTAGTTATTCCATAAGTGCTTGCGATTTCTTGAAGTTCACAGTTTAAGTTTTTTTGGCAAGTTAAACATTCCATAGGGTGATTTGATAAAATTAATTCAATTATAGTTTTTCTTGCATTTATTACTCGAGTGGTATTTGTAAAGACTTCCATATTTGGAGCTACGTTGGTACAACATGCTGGAGCTAGATTTTTTCTTCCAGCAACTTCTACAATACATATTCTACAGGATCCAGGTTTGTTAGCATCTTTCTCATTATGAAGATTTAGATGACACAATGTGGGAATTTTAACATTGATTTTTTTGGAAGCTTCTAATATTGTTGTTCCAGCCTCTACAGTTACTTCTTTATTATTAATTTTAAGAGTTACTAAATTCAATTTTTTCACCTCTTTTATATTTTTAAACTAGATCTATAGCATCTACAGGACAACCAGCTTTGCAAGCACCACATTTTATACACTTAGTAGTATCTATTGTATGTTTTGTTTTTACTTTACCATGAATGCAATTAACTGGACATTGACGAGCACACTTTGTGCAACCTATACAACGATCAGTTATAACAAATTTCATAAGATCTTTACATACTCCAGATGGACAGACCTTATCATAAACATGAGCTTTATATTCATCAGCAAAATATTTCATAGTACTTAAAACAGGGTTAGGAGCTGTTTGACCTAAAGCACATAATGAAGTATCTTTTATTGTATTACTTAGTTCTTGCAAGGTATCTAAATCTTTTGGTTCACCTTTTCCTTTGGTGATTTTATCTAGTAACTCTAAAAGACGAGTATTTCCAATTCTGCATGGGGTACATTTTCCACAAGATTCTTCTCTGGTAAAATCAAGATAGAATTTTGCAATATCAACCATACAATTATCTTCGTCCATAACAATCATTCCACCAGAGCCCATCATTGAACCGATAGAAGCTAATGATTCATAATCAATAGGTGTATCCAAAAACTCTTTAGGAATACATCCACCAGATGGTCCACCGGTTTGTACAGCTTTAAATTCTTTCCCAAATTTAATGCCGCCACCTATTTCATATAAAATTTCTCTTAAAGTAGTTCCCATTGGAACTTCAACAAGACCAACATTATTAATTTTACCAGCTAGTGCAAAAACCTTAGTTCCCTTTGATGTTGCAGTTCCAATTGAACTAAACCAGTCAGCACCATTATTAATAATAGCTGGAATATTAGCAAGGGTTTCAACGTTATTAACACATGTTGGCTTGTTCCAGAGACCTGCTTCAGCAGGGAAAGGAGGTTTATTTGTAGGTTCACCTCTGTTACCTTCAATAGAATGAATAAGAGCAGTTTCTTCACCGCATACAAAAGCACCTGCACCATATTTTATCTCTATGTCAAAATTAAAGCTTGTACCTAAAATATTATTACCAAGGAATCCATATTCTCTTGCCTGAGCTATGGCAGTTTTAAGTCTATTTATAGCAAGAGGGTATTCAGCTCTAATATATATATTTCCTTTTGAAGCTCCAATTGCATAGCCAGCTATAGCCATGGCTTCAAGAATACTATTAGGGTCTCCTTCTAAAATAGATCTATCCATGAAGGCACCAGGGTCTCCTTCATCTGCATTACAAATTATATATTTTTGATTTGAAGAATAAGATTTAGCGAATTGCCATTTCTTACCGGTAGGGAACCCTGCACCACCTCTACCGCGTAAACCTGAATTTATCATTATATTAATAACTTCATCAGGAGTATATTCAGTTAAACATTTTCCAAGGGCAATATAGCCTTTTTCAGCAATATATTCTTTTATGTCTTCTGGATTAATAAGCCCACAATTTCTTAGAGCAATTCTTTTTTGTTTTTTGTAAAATGTCATTTCATCTTGAGTCTTAACTTTTTCTTTTATTGAGGGTTCTTCATAAAGAAGTCTTTCTATAATATTTCCATTTACTATGTGTTCATTTACAATTTCTTCAGCATCATCCGGTGTTACATGAACATAAAATACATCGTCAGGAGTAATTTTTACTATTGGTCCTTTTTCACAGAATCCAAAACATCCAGTTATAGATACATAAATTTCATTTTCAAGATTTAGTTTCTTTAATTCTTCTTCAAGATTAGACTTTATCAAATTACTTTGAGCGGATTTACAACCAGTACCACCACAAATTAGAATTTCTTTCTTGTAGTTATTTTTTTCACAATCAAATGTGTAAACACCAGTAGCTTTTCTAATAGACAGTAAATTTTTTGAAGCTTCATAGATGTTATTTAATTCTTCAAATGAAGTAATTTTACTCACAATGATTCCCCCCAATTATCTATACTCAGCTAAAATCTCTTTAACTTGTTGTGGTGTGCAATGACCGTATACCTTGTCGTTAATTGTTAATACGGGAGCAAGCCCACATGCACCAACACATCTCAAGGATCCAAGTGTAAATTTCATGTCTGAAGTTGTTTCTCCAGATTTAATACCAAGTTCTTTTTCAAATTCTCTTAATACATCACCGGAACCACGAACAAAACATGCTGTGCCCATACAAACGTTAATTACATTTTTTCCACGAGGTTCAGTTGTGAAAAATGAATAGAAAGTAACAACACCATAAACCTTAGATACAGGTAAGTTCAATTTTTCGGCTACAAATTCTTGAACCTCTTTTGGTAAATACCCAAAAATGCCTTGAGCTCTGTGTAGTACTTCGATTAAAGCACCTTCTTTACTAGGTAAGGAAGTTATGAATTCATCTAATTCTTTAAACTTTTGGTTTTTTTCAAAGTTACAGCACACTTTAGAATACCTCCTCATAAAAATTAAATTTGGTAAGTTATACCATAATAATCAAATCAATTACAGTATAATACATTTATTCAAATTTGTATATATTTAAATTGAATATATGTAATCTTTTACATGTAGTTTTAACGTATTTTAAATTAAGTTTATACGTTATAAATGCATAAATATAACAATATTAATGTATGCATTTATATTTATCTAAGAAAAGTTAAGGTATAATGTACCAAAAATAATAATGTATTTTTAATAATTATTAAAATAATATAAACATAATGGTAAAATATACCTATTTAAATAATTATGATATAAGGAAATTAATTTTGTTTTTGAAGTTAAATTAAAATGCTATAAATCCTTAGATTTACACCTTAAAAAGTAGTGATTTATAAATAACCAATAGTATAAGTAAAAGCGCCTATCGGTGAAGGCGATAGGCGCTTTTTAATAGGGTGTTAAATATGATTATTAATAATCACAGAGAAAGTAGCACTTTACATTGATAAAGTTAATTATATTTTACTAATAATATGAAATAAAATCAAGATTATTTGAAAATAAATGTTAAAAAAAGAAAAAAATATAAAATCAAAAAATATAAAAGGAAAAAATATTAAATATAGTTGATTTGACACTTTATTTTTAAAGGTATAAAATTTAAAAATGTAAATTGATTTAAAAGGAGGAGATTACATGAAGTATATTGAGCAGTTTGGCATTATCCTTTTAATAACTTTTATTGGAGAAATATTAAAATACATAATTCCACTTCCTATTCCTGCAAGTATATATGGTTTAATTATAATGTTTGCTTGTCTAAAGCATAATATAGTTAAGTTAGATAAGGTAAAAGAAACTAGTAATTTATTAATTGAAATTATGCCATTAATGTTTATACCAGCAGCAGTTGGAATATTAAATTCATGGGGCGTATTAAAAAGTATATGGATTCCTTTAATTGTTATAACAATACTTACTACAATTGTAGTAATGATTGTTACTGGAAGGACAACTCAATTTTTAATACATCGTGAAAGAAGGTACAAGTAGTGGAAAGCTTTTTTATTGAATCACTTTTTTTTGGAGTAGTAATAAGTATTGCTGGTTATGAAATTGGATTATTTTTAAAAAGAAAGTTAAAAAGTCCTATTTTTAATCCGCTTTTAATTTCTATATTGTTTGTTATAGGAGTTCTTTTATTTTTTAAAATTGATTATGAAGTTTACAACGAAGGAGCTAAATATTTAAGTTATTTGCTTACACCAGCAACAGTGTGTTTAGCCATTCCATTATATGAGCAAATTGAACTATTAAAAAACAATATTAAAGCTATAGTATTAGGAATTACGTCTGGTGCTATAGCAAGTTTAGGTAGTGTTTTCATTTTATCAAAGGTGTTTCAATTAAGTCATGAGCAGTATGTTACATTATTGCCTAAATCTATAACTACTGCTATAGGAATGGGAATATCTGAAGAACTTGGAGGAATTGTTACTATAACTGTAGCTGTAATAATTATTACAGGGATAGTAGGAAATATTATAGCAGAAGGTGTATGTAGAATTTTTAAAATAGAAGAAAAGGTAGCAAAGGGACTAGCAATTGGTTCATCTTCTCATGCTATAGGAACAGTGAAGGCTATGGAGATGGGAGATATAGAAGGGGCTATGAGTAGTCTTGCTATTGTAGTATCTGGAGTTATAACAGTTATAATGGCATCTGTCTTTGCAGGATTTATGTAATAAAGAGTAGTAGATAGTAGTTAATTACTATCTGCTACTCTTTTTATTATTTAATATATTATGCTGCGTTACCGATAACTCTAATTGAAGAATTTTTCGTTAAAGCTTTAAGCCCAATTGGAATAGCTGTGCTACTAGTGTCAACAGTAGAGTTGTATAAACCTACATAATAACCTGCACCTACTTGAGCTTCACTTACAGTTAATACTGTAAAACCAGTAA
>URKQ01000056.1 GCA_900548455.1 uncultured Clostridium sp. | reverse complement strand
GGAAGGGGACTCTGTTCCCTCCTTGTTAAGGAGAGATACTCAAAGGGAACCATAAGGTTCCTTTTGAAAAAGCTGAACAGGGTAAGATCAGGCTCTGTCTGCATCACTGTAAATGCATACAGAGCCATCTTATATATTACAATGAATAATCTTTATTGCTGCTTGTATATAGTTTTAATTACATTATTATATACAGAAATATTATATTCTATAGCTGGCATATAATCTGGCTTAATATTTTTATAATGTTCTATTCCTTCATCTGTAACTTTGTATAATCTTTTATTCTTTCTATCAAAGTCTTCCCACTTTCCTATGAGAAACAAGTTATCCTCCATATCTCTTAGTAAAGGATAAACAAGTCCATTTGAAATCTTTGTAAAATTTTCAGCTATATAATTTACAATTTCCAAACCATAAGCTTCATTTTTTTCATAGATTAAATAATGTAAAATATATAATTTTACCAACTTTGTTGTGTTAATCCTATTGTCTAATGTAGCAATTCTTTTTCTACTTTCACCTTTCATTTCAATCTCTCCTTAAAATATCCGTGTATATCTCAACACAAGTCTTTATTGATTATATTATAAGTGATGTTTTCAATTATGACAATTATAAATATGATTACATTTGACTTTCCTTATGTTCAAATATAAAATTAGCATAAACAATTCAATACTTAGGAGGTATCTTTATATGAATATTAGAGCAGATTTACACTGTCACACAACTGCCTCTGACGGAATGTTATCTCCTTCTGATGTAGTTATACTAGCAAAAAAATCTGGAGTTACTTATCTTGCAATTACAGATCATGATACAACAGAAGGAATTGAGGAAGCTTATAATAAAGCAAAAGAAATAAATCTAAATTTAATACCAGGCATAGAATTAAGTTGTTCATATAATAATGAAAGCATTCATGTATTAGGTTATTTTAGAGATGATAATTATAAATCCCCTGAAATTTTAAGCTATCTAAAAAAACTAAAACTCTCTAGACAAAATCGAGCTTTAGAAATTATAAAAAAACTTAAAGTTTACTATAATATCGAGATTAGTGAAGATCAAGTAAAGTATCTTACTAATGCTAAAGGCATTATTGCAAGACCTCACATAGCTCAAGCAATAATCAATTCTGGATATAATTACGATATTAATTATATTTTTAATAATTTCATTGGAAATGACTGCAAAGCCTATGTACCTAATAAAATAATTACTATAAAAGAAGGTATAGATTTACTTCATAACCATAACTGTATAGCTACTTTAGCCCATCCTAAAATTATAAAAAAATCTTCCGTTGAAGAGATAATCAAAAACCATAATTTTGATGGAATAGAAGCGATATATTTCCAAAATACAAAGAAAGAAACTAAATTTTACCGTAAATTAGCCCGAGACTATAATTTAATAATTACAAGCGGATCTGATTTTCATGGAATTTCTAAATCTGATAAAAAACATGGTGCAGTTGGTTCAATGACAATTCCACAAGATGATTTTAAATACTTTATTACCTCGTATAAAAATACTTCCAATATAAAATACTAACATAAAAGTATTGGAGGTGATAATATGACTACACTTCACTGTTCTGTACAAAGTTGTCTTAATAATAATTGTAATCGCTGTATATTAAACGAAATAACCATAAGCGGAAGCTCCACTTACCAACCAGATGGAACAGATTGTGAAAATTACATAAATCGAAATCAATCTATCACAAGTAGTGTTGGAGTTGGAAATTCAACTTGTGAAATAAATTGTAGAGCAAAGCATTGTATTTTTAATTCTTCATTTAAATGCACTGCTGATGCTATTGAAGTCTTAGGTTACACATCAGATACAATAGATTCAACTTTGTGTTCTACATTCTGTTATAAAACAAATAAATAGTGACGAAAAGGATATTCCTAGGGAGTATCCTTTTTACTTTACATTTTTTATTCATAATTCTTCTCTAATTATTATACATATTCAAAATTCCATGCATAAAATAATTTTTTTAACGAATATTGTTGCATTTTATGCATTATGTATGTATAATTATGCACATACAGACTGAAAGGATGAATGATATGGAAAAATGTTTATTAAATACTAATGAAAAAAAATCTATTAACTATGTTGCACTTTTAAAATTTATATTTTTATCGGCTTTAGGTGTATTTCTTTTTATGATACCTTTTAGTAAAGATGGACAAGTTATAATACCAGTTGCAAAACTTTCATCAATGCTACAAGAAACTTTAAGTGACTATATACCTTATATAATTACTTTTATAATTTTAACAACTTCTGTTTTAAGCTTGGTTACTAAAATTGTAAAGCCAAAATTTATTATAAATAATACATATTTGAACCAACTTTTTAATGTAAATTATTTATGGCTAACTGTAAGAATTCTAGGTGGAATATTTATAATATGTACTTTCTTTGAAATTGGACCAGAAGCAATTTGGTCTTTAAATACAGGTGGAATGGTTATGAAGGATCTTTTACCAATCTTATTCTCTGTATTTTTATTTGCAGGTTTATTTCTACCTCTACTTTTAAACTTTGGTCTTCTAGAATTTGTAGGTGCTCTACTAGTTAAAATTATGAGACCAGTCTTTAATCTTCCAGGTGGATCAGCAATTGACTGTATAGCATCATGGCTTGGAGATGGTTCTATCGGTGTACTTCTTACAAGCAAACAATACGAAGATGGATATTATTCTGAGAGAGAAGCTTGCGTAATTGGAACTACATTTTCACTTGTTTCTATAACATTTAGTTTAGTTGTAATTGACACTGTTGGACTCAGTCATATGTTTATACAATTTTATTTAGCAGTTACATTTGCTAGTCTTGTTGCAGCAATTATAATTCCTAAGTTACCTCCTCTATCAAATAAAAAAGATGTATACTACAATGGTATAAATAATACAAATGAATTTGATGTTAAAACTGGAAGCAAAGCCAATATAAAAGCTGGGTTTCAACAAGCACTAAATAAAGCAGAATCATCAAGCGTTATAGACCATGTTTTCAAAAAAGGATTTTTAAATGTTCTAGACATGTGGTTTGCTGTTATCCCTGTTGTAATGGCAGTTGGTACACTTGCTTTAATTATAGCTGAATACACACCTGTATTTAAAATTTTAGGTATTCCATTTATACCTATTCTACAACTTCTTCAAGTACCTGAAGCTGCAATGGCATCTAGCACCTTAATTGCAGGCTTTGCAGATATGTTACTTCCATCTATTATTTCAGCAGGTATTCAAAGCGAAATGACTAGATTTATAGTAGCAGCTACTTCTGTAACTCAACTTATCTATCTTTCAGAAGTAGGCGCACTATTGTTAGGTTCTAAAATTCCTATAAACTTAAAGGAATTGTTCATTATATTCCTAGAGAGAACTTTAATTACTCTTCCTATCATTTCTTTAATTGCACATTTTCTATTTTAAATAAGCTCTGTAATAAAATAGAGTTATATGATATATATAATAAATATACAACTTTTGCAGAATGGGGGTGCCGGACTAATTATTTAGTCCGGCACCCCCTACATTTAGTAACACTTTTACCTATTAAAATTCCTATATTAATTATATACAACAAAAACCCTTCAATTTAATATGTTACGAAAGTTTAAATATGTAAATTATCAATTGTAACGTAAATACATTTAGTATATTATATACAATATACATAAGTTACAATAAAGATTATTCATTTTTAATTTTTGTAATTTTCATTAAACAGATATAGATATTATATTAAATGTACAAAGCAACTTATATAATAATCTTATAATTTTTTAGGAGGAATAGCATGAGTAATAAAATGATAAACCTAGAAGAAATATTTATAGGTTCAATACCAACAACAATAGTATATCCTAAAAGTTACGAAGGGAATCTTCCTGTAATTTTCATTTATCATGGATGGAGTTCTCAAAAAAGTGTACATGAAAATCTTGGGACTTTATTAGCTTGTTATGGATATTTTGTGGTTATTCCAGAAGCTATAAATCACGGCTCTAGAGGTTCAATAGATTATTGGGATCAAACTTGCGGAATTAATTATTTCTGGCCTACAGTAGAAAACTCTATTAAAGAATATCCTATCATATTAAATTACATCTTGAATAATTATCCAGTAGACGAAAGTAGAGTTGGTATTACGGGTCACTCCATGGGAGCCATTACTACTTCAGGAATTTTAGCTCACCACAAAAATATAAAGGCAGCAGTTACTATGGACGGGTCTGGCGCTTGGAAAGAACTTACTTTGAATCTATTAGGAACTGAAAATATTCCTGATAATTCAACATTTCAAAATGCAATAAATAACGTAGATTTATTGAGTCCTTTAAATAATATTAACAACTTTAAAAATACTCCCCTACTATTATTGCATGGAGAAAAAGACACCGTTGTACCAATAAAAAGCGATAAAATATTTTTTAATGCTCTTAAAGAGCAATATGACTTCACTGACAGATTAAATATGATTACCTTCGATCGACTAAATCATTATGTTACACAAGCCTATATTAATGAGTTGATATCCTGGTTTAATAAATATTTATAAAAGACTGTATAATGTGGATTATTGCGGATTTCACCTATTATCCTTTATTTAATTTATAATTCGATTACTTTATTCACCTCTTTCAAAAGGAATATTTATGGTTCCCTTTGATTTAATGTATCTAATATAATATAATGCTTATATATATGTTACAATTATGAAATTACATTTATAAATTTTATCAACATATTCATATAACAATCATTTTCTTAAAAATTGTAATCATATGCAAATATTGATGGAGGAAAAATAATGAGATCTATTAAAGTAATTATTCATTTATTTTTTAGTTTATTAGCTAATATTGGTCCAATGTATAAAATTAAATCTATGGACGAAAAAGGAACACCAAGAGAAGAGAGAGAATCATATGTTCATAAAGTTACTACTAAATGGGCAGCTTCTATAGTTAAGTCTACAGGTAGTACTGTAGAGGTTTTTGGGGAGGAAAATCTTATTGAGAATTCTCCTATAGTATATATATCAAATCATCAAAGCGACTTTGACGTACCAATACTAATGAGCAAAGTAAAAACTCCAAAAGGTTTTATTGCTAAAATCGAGATGCTGAAAGCACCTGTTGTTAGAACATGGATGAAATATTTACATTGTGTATTTATGGATAGAAGTAATTTAAGAAAATCTGCTGCTGCTATTATTGAAGGTGTAAAAATACTAAAAGAAGGAAATTCTTTAGTTATATTCCCAGAAGGTACTCGTAGTAAAACAGGAGAACTCCTGGATTTTAAGAGCGGAAGTTTTAAACTAGCAACAAAAGCTAAAGTTCCAATAATACCAATTACTATAGTGGGATCAAGTAAAATTTTTGAAGGCAATGGTAATAGAATAAAGCCTGCTCATGTAAAAGTATATATTCATCCACCAATATACACAAAAGGACTAACTAAAGAGGAAGAAGAACTTCTTCCAGAACAAGTTAAAGCAATTGTTGCAAGTAAATTGAACTAAGTTCTTCACAAATTTCAAATAAAAATGTATCATAGTATGTGGTATTGATTATCTATTATACCAATATCATATAATTTTTATTTACATAGGAGGTTTTACAATGAAATATTTTACTTCAGGCGTATGTTCAAGAGAAATTAATTTTGAAGTAACTGATGACAAAGTTAGAAATGTAAGCTTTGTAAGAGGTTGTATGGGCAATCTAAAAGGAATTGCTAGTTTAGTAGAGGGAATGGACATTGATGTTGTTATCTCTCGTTTAAAAGGAATTGATTGTGGTGGAAAAGGTACTTCATGTCCTGATCAACTTGCTAAAGCTTTAGAAGAATATAAACTAAATAAATAGTATAACAAAAGTACTAGACTTAAAAAGGTCTAGTACTTTTTATCTTTCTGTATAAAATTTCACTTTAAATTTATAATACTATTATGTATTATAAACTTTTCTATAAGGAGTGAATAATTATGTATAAAGCCAATTTGCCTTCATCCTTTTTCCTAGCTGATGCACGAATTGTTGCTAAAGATTTACTTGGTATGATTATAGTAAAAAAACATAAGAATAACTATATTGCTGGAAGAATTGTGGAGACCGAAGCTTACATAGGTTCTTTAGACAAAGCTTCCCATGCTTATTCAAATAAGCGAACCAAGAGAGTTATGCCCCTTTATGAAAAAGGAGGCATATCTTATGTTTATAAAATTTATGGCATGTATTACTGTATGAACGTAGTTACAGGTCCTAAAAACGATGCTCAGGGTGTTTTAATTAGAGCTCTTCAGCCACTTGATGGATTAGATATAATGAGTGAAAATAGATATAAAAAATCATATTCCTCTTTAACTAATAGAGAAATTAAAAACTTAACGTCCGGTCCTGGAAAGCTCTCAATTGCCCTTGATATTGATTTAAATATGAATATGCACGACTTATCTAGTGAGGACTTTTTCATAATGGATGATGGTTTTAAAGATTTCTCTATTGTTACTACTACTAGAATCGGCATCGATTACGCTGAAGAAGCTAAGGATTTTCTTTGGAGATATTATATTAAAAATAATGACTTTGTATCCAAGTTGTAACCTTACTTTATATATTTCTTTAAATATTTTCCTGTATAAGATTTATCACACCTTATAAGCTCTTCAGGGGTTCCTGTCACTATTACATGACCACCATTCTCTCCACCATCTGGGCCCATATCTATTATATAATCTGCGGTTTTTATTAAATCCAAATTGTGTTCAATTACTAGCACCGTATTTCCTAAATCAACTAGTTCATTAAGAGAGAAAAGCAATTTCTCAATATCTTGAATATGCAATCCTGTGGTTGGTTCATCTAAGATATATAAATTGTCCTTCTCTTTTTTTATTTTCCCCAGTTCTCTTCCAAGCTTTAATCTCTGAGCTTCTCCTCCAGATAATGTAGATGAAGATTGTCCTAATTTTAGATATCCTAACCCTAGTTTATTTAACACCTTCAATTTTGAATTTATAACGTTTATGTCCTTGAAAACTTCCACACCTTCTTCTATTGTTAGTTCGAGAATATCAGCTATGTTTTTTCCTTTGTATTTAATCTCTAGTATCTCACTTCTGTACCTTTTACCTTTACAAACGGGACATGTAGTTACTATATTTTGCATGAATTTCAACTCAGTTACAATACTTCCTTCTCCCATACAGGTATCACATCTACCACCTTTATTATTAAAACTAAAACTCGAAGCATCATATCCTCTATCTTTTGCTTCTTCTGTTCCTGCAAATATTTCTCTGATTTTATCATAAATATTAATATATGTAGCTGGGTTTGACCGTGAGCTTCTTCCAATGGGCGATTGATCTATATATCTAACGTCACTGATACTCTCAATCCCTTCAACTCCATCATTTATCCCTGGCTTAATTCTTGAATCATGCAATTTTGAATATATACTTTTATATAGTATTTCATTTATTAAAGTACTTTTTCCAGACCCTGATACTCCTGTAACACAAGTAAATGTTCCTAATGGTATAGTTACACTAACATTTTTAAGATTATTTTCTCTTGCACCATTTATTCTTATATATTTTCCTATCCCTAATCGTCTTATTTTAGGAATAGGAATTTTTTTCTTTTCAGATAAATACTGTCCTGTTATGGATTTCTGCGTATTAATAACATCATGAAGATCTCCACTGGCTATAATATCACCACCACATACCCCTGCACCTGGTCCTAATTCTAATATGTAATCTGCATTACAAATAGTCTCAATATCGTGTTCAACTACAACTACAGTATTACCCATATCTCTTAATTTTTTTAATATATTAATTATTTTAAACGTATCCTTCTCATGAAGCCCTATACTTGGTTCATCTAATATATATATCATGCCCATTAAATTAGAGCCAATTTGAGATGATAAGCGTATTCTTTGAGTTTCTCCTCCAGATAAAGTATCAGAACTTCTCCACAGATTTAAATACCCAAGTCCTATTTCTTCTAGAAGGTCTAGTTTTATTATTATCTCATTAATAATTTGTTTTACCACTTCCTTTTTAGCATCTAACACTTCTAATTCAGATAGGAACTTCTTTAATTTTTGTATTTGCATATTACCAAAATCATTTATGTTAATTCCATTTATTTCAACTAATAACCGTTCTTTTCTTAACTTTTTACCCTTACAGTCGGGACAAATACAACTAGCAAAAAGTTTTTCATTATCATTATTCTTTGTTCCTTTATCTAAATTATCTTTATAAAGACGGGTTACGTATCTAACTAGTCCTTCATAACTTACATATCTTCGTTTTCCTTCTATTTCCCTATCTCCATTTGGTTTTAATAGCTCATACCGCTCGCCTTTGGTCCCATAGAAAAAAATATCCTTTATTTTCTCTGGAAGTTCATTAAAAGGAGTATCAATGCTAAAATTATAATGTCTTGCAAGACTATACAATCTTGCTGCACCATTTTTATCACTCAAGCTGAATTGAGATACATAAAAAGGATCCATCCTCATGCTCTTCTTTTCATCCTTTATTAAAAGGTATGGTTCCGTAATTTTATAGGTTCCTAGACCCTGACATGTAGGACATGCACCACTTACATCGTTAGGCGAGAAATTCTTAGGAAGAAATTTTCCTGTAATAATATTATGTTCACAGTTAATAAATCCCTTATTAAACTTTCTTATTTTCTCTTTTGAAATATCTTTATTTATGATTTTAAGCTTTATAGAATTCTGACCTACTTCCAATCCTCTTTCTATAGAACTAACTATTTGTTCATAATTCCTTTTATATACTGAAATCTCATCCACTACAACTTCAATTTTATAATTTTCAGACTCTTTTAACTCTATATTATTTTTAATATCATAGACTTCATCATTTATCACAAATTTTCTAAAACCTTTATTTCTTAATTCAGTTAATAAATAATCATAAGTTTTATCAAATATTTTGTTAATAGGGGCTTGCACTTCCATTCTCGTACCTTCTGGAAGGCTCAATATATGTTCCGCTATTTGATTAATTGACAAACACTGAATTTCCTTATGACATATGGGACAATGAGGCGTTCCTAATACTGAATATAATAATCTAATATAGTTTGATAAATCAGCCATAGTTGCAACTGATGAACGTGGATTCTTAATACCTCTCTTCTGTGGAATTGATATCACTGGCGATAAACCTGTAACCAGGTCAACATCGGGTTTCTCCATATTCATTATATTAGATCTAGAAGATGAAGTTAGAGATTGCAGAAATCTTCTTTGTCCTTCTGCATACAATACATCATAAGCTATAGAGGATTTACCTGAACCACTTACCCCTGTAATTACAGTTAAAGTATCTCTAGGTATATCTAAATCAATATTTTTTAAATTGTTTACTCTTGCTCCTTTTATACTTATACTTTTACTTATCAATTAAATTCTCCTTTACTTTTTACATAACTCAATAATTTTCAAGTCATATATTAATATCAAAATTATAATAATAAGCAGCTTCTTCAAAAATAACCTTGCTTTTATCTGTAAGTTTTATTGATTCACTAGTTTTAATTAGAATATCTCTTTCTGCTAGCCAATTATAGGTATCAGTAAGTTCATTACCATCGTTACTTATGTTATACTTCTTTTTTAAATATTCATTGATTCTCGATACTCCTCTTACTTCACCTACCTCCTTCATCCATCTAATAATGGGATAAAAAAGAATACCCTTTCTTTCTTCTATATACTCTTTACATATTTCTAATATCTTTACTAAACTTAAAATAGTAGATTCATTTTTAATCAAAGAAACGTAAGTACAATTAAAAAAGTCCGGATTAAGATTTAATCCTTGACTTATTACTTCTCTACCCCGAAACTCATTATTTAGTGCAATTTCTATACATGCTATGTTCCATATTAATTTTTGAATTAAACTAAATCCATCAATAATTTCTTCTTCGAAAGTTAATATCTTTTCAGCCTTTTTTATGCATATTATAGAATAAATAGCTGATTTTAATAAATTTTCTTCTTTGTCTCTATCTCCTAAGAATTTTTCCCCATTGAAAATCTCTTCTATTGTTTCATCCCTTGAGAATAATAATTCACTTTCACTTAGAACTGATCTAAAAAAATTTTGATTCTGTGGACTATCTATCAATTCAATAAAATAATTTCTGCTATATAATTCAACCTGAAAATCTATATCATCCTCTATAAGAGAATATTGATTATATACTTTCTTGCTATTTTCTTTAGATATTAACCATATATCTATATCAGATTTATCCCATAATTTCCCCTCTATTATGCTGCCATATGAAAAGGCTGCAATAATGTTACTATCACCTTTTACTCTTTCAATGAATTTCTCTAGAACAGAATTATACCTATCTTTAATACTTAAAGAATTATCATTCATAATTGCTAGTCTCCTTCTTCATTAAAATATGAATTTTAAACCAATACTTAAAATTATACTCTTTATTAACAATTAATTCTATAATATTAAATATTTTTACATTTTATACTCCTAATTTAGCTATTACCCATTTAAATTAAAAGGCCCTGTAGTAAAATAGAGTGATAGAATATACAAGTTATGCTAAACAGTGAATTAATAGCTTATGCACGGCTTTTCCTAA
>URKQ01000055.1 GCA_900548455.1 uncultured Clostridium sp. | reverse complement strand
CTTACTAGAGTATTAAGTCCGTCTATTGCAGATATACCTGTTTGAATAAATTCTGATGGATAGTCTCTTGATACTGGATTTATTGGTTCTCCATTAATATCAACTCTTTTTTCTGCTATAATTGCAGGACCACCATCTTTTGGTTTACCCATACCATCAAATATTCTTCCAAGCATATCTTCAGAAACACCAAGTTCAAGAGGTCTTCCTAAGAATTTTGCCTTTGTTCCTTGTAGATTAATTCCTGTAGATCCTTCAAATAACTGAACCATTGCTTTTGACCCATCTATTTCAAGAACCTTACCTCTTCTTTTTTCTCCTGTTTGAAGTTCTATTTCAACAAGCTCATCAAAGCTTACACCTTCAACACCTTCAACAACCATCAAAGGTCCTACAACTTCAGTAACTGTTCTATATTCCTTAAGCATTAAGAACCCCTCCTTCGCTAATTAACTCATCTACAGCTTTAACTAACTCATCACAGATAGTGTCAATAGTGTTGATGTTATCTTCTGCTATATATTTACTTCTTGCTATTTTATCTCTAACTTGTAAATTTAATATTTTATCAAGATAAACTCCTGCATCTAAAGCACGCTCTGCTTCCTTTTTAAACATAAGTATTAATTGTAACATTTTATGTTGTTTTTCAAGAGATGCATAAGTATCAACTTCATGGAATGCATTTTGTTGCAGATAATCTTCTCTTAATGACTTAGCTACTTCAAGTTTTAATCTATCTTTCTCTGAAAGTGCATCAATACCTACAAGTCTAACAATTTCATCAAGTTTTGCTTCTTCTTGAAGTAATGCCATAGCTTCAGTTCTAAGAGCTGACCAATCAGATGCAACTTCTTCATCCATCCAAGCCCCTACTGTGTCATTATATAAAGAATATGAATTTAACCAGTTAATTGAAGGGAAGTGTCTCTTATATGCAAGCTGAGCATCAAGTCCCCAGAATACTTTAACTATTCTAAGTGTCGATTGAGTTACTGGCTCAGATAAGTCTCCTCCTGGAGGTGAAACGGCACCGATAGCAGTAACTGCTCCTTGTCTTCCATCCTTTCCAAGACATATAACTTTTCCAGCTCTCTCATAGTAATCAGCAAGTCTAGATCCTAAGTATGCTGGGTAACCTTCATCACCTGGCATCTCTTCAAGTCTACCAGACATTTCTCTTAGTGCCTCTGCCCATCTTGAAGTAGAATCAGCCATTATTGAAACGGAATATCCCATGTCTCTGAAATACTCAGCAACAGTAATTCCTGTATAAATACAAGCTTCACGAGCAGCAACAGGCATGTTAGAAGTATTAGCTATAAGCACTGTTCTCTTCATCAAACTTTCGCCAGTTTTTGGGTCTTTAAGTTCAGGGAATTCATTTAAAACGTCAGTCATTTCGTTTCCACGTTCACCACAACCAACATAAACAACTATTTCAGTGTCTCCCCACTTAGCAATTTGGTGCTGAACAACTGTTTTACCAGCTCCGAAAGGTCCTGGTACAGCAGCAGCTCCACCTTTAGCTACTGGGAAGAAAGTATCAATAACTCTTTGTCCTGTAACCATAGGCTCAATTGGCTTTAACTTTTCAGCATAAGGTCTACCCTTTCTTGCTGGCCATTTTTGCATCATTGGTAATGATTTAACACCATTTGCAGTTTCAACTTCGTAAACTGGTTCTTCAACATTGAATTCTCCAGCTTTGATATTAACAATCTTACCTTTAACTCCATAAGGAACCATTATTTTATGTAGTACAACTGGTGTCTCTTGCACAGTACCAACTACATCACCTGGCTCCACCTCTGCACCTACTTCTACTGTAGGAACAAAGTTCCATAATTTTGTTCTATCTAAAGATGTAACGCTAATTCCTTTCTTTAAGAAAGATGAATTTGCTGCTGCTTCTATAGCTTTTAATGGTCTTTGTATACCATCAAACATAGCTTCAATTAGTCCTGGTCCAAGTTCAACACTCATTGGCTCTCCAGTTGTAATTACTGGTGCCCCAGGTCCTAAGCCTGATGTTTCCTCATATACTTGGATTGATGCCTTATCTCCTCTCATTTCAATGATTTCACCAATAAGGCCATGCTCTCCAACTTTTACAACGTCATATATATTGGCTTCTTCCATACCCTTAGCTACAACTAATGGTCCTGAAACCTTAACAATAGTACCACTCTTCAAGTTTATTCCCTACCTTTCTATAAGATATTTACTCCAACAGCCTTTTCAACGTTATCGCTTATCCTCTGTTTTCCTATATTTAATGTACCTTGGTTGCTTGGTATTAAAATTATTGCAGGAACTGGCACTTTATTATATCTCTCTATAGTCTCTTCTAAGTGAACAGCTAATTGTTCAGTTAAAAATATAACACCATAGTTATCATAAGCCATCTTATCTACAATTTTTTTTGCTTCATCAGGGTCTACTGCTGGATAAACATCAATTCCTAAGGCTTTAAATGCTAATATGGAATCCTTATCTCCAACTACACCTACCTTATACATATAACTCACGCAACCTTTCCCTAATAACTTCTTCACTAACTTTATTAACTTTACCAACCATGATAATTCTAATAATCTTAATTTCTGTTTCCTTAGCAATAATATAAGCTATTATTGGTTCTGGTCCAAAGTTAACTCTTTTAGCTTCCTTTGCATGATTCATAATATAATTATCATATAATACATCTAACGATGTTATATTACCAGTAGCTGTATAGTCTTCAAGTATAGATGAAAGAACTTTAGCATAAGGAGTTCTAGATATTTTATTAATAAAAGTATCTAAATCTTCATTAACACCATCCATTAATAGTTCATTTTTAATAGTTCCACCTGGAATTAATACAGATTTTAAGAATCTAGATTCTTTATTTTGTTTCTTCACTCTAAGCATCATTTTTATATTAGTAACATCAATTAAAATCTCTACATATTTTTTTATAAAATCTATATCCATTTTATTTGCTAACTTTATCATGTGCTCAAACATCATTTGATCTAATAATGTATCAATTACCTGTGGATCCTTTGTTTCTTCAAAAGCACTTTCAACTTTAGAAATAACACCACTAATTTCTTTACCTAATGGTTTAAGTTCTCCTGATGCAATACAGGTTTTTAACTTATCAATTGAAAGCGTTCCAATTGGGATTATCATATTTGATAAATCTTTATTGATTGCTTTTTCTTTTATAAGAACTTTCATGTTGTGATAATCATACTTTAAGCTCATCACATCTATTACTTCTTTAACTGGAGATATTTTATATAGATTTTCATATAATTCTACAAGCTCTGCCTTAAGAATTTTCTCGTAATCATATACTGATTCTAACTCATTAACTAAAGAACCGTAGGAAGAGTCTTGTAGAACTTTAATAGTTTCCTGCGGAGTTTCACTTCCTATAAGTCTTTCTACTATATTTTTGTTAAGGAGTTTCTTTTCTATAACTCTTATACGAGCCACAGCATGGGTAAAATCCATTCTGTCCATGTAAATACCTCCTATTATTCTGTAAATAATATATTACCAACCTCATATTCAAGGTCATATCTTAGCGAATTAACTAACTCTTTAAAAGAATAATTTATTTCTATTCCATTTTTATTAATTATAAATCCACCATCAATTTGATTATTACTTTTAAAATACAAGTTTCCCTTTTTACCTTTAGACTTTAACTCTTCATTTACATTTTCTAAGAATTTTTCAGAAAGCTTTGCTTTATCTTCTTCATTTATAAGGATTTCTTCATCGCCTTCTATATCTAAATTTAAAATTGAAGTTTTCATAAAGTTTTCAAACTCATCATTATTCATTGATTTAAGTTTCTCAACTGCTAATTGAAACACTTTATTTATAACATCTTGCTTAGCTTTTAATTTATTATTTCTTATTTCTAAGTCTGTTTTAGAAATAATTCTATCTTTTATAGAAATACTTTCTACTTTTGCTTTTTCTTTAATGGAAGAAGCTTTTTTATTAGCTTCCTCCACTTTTTTATTTACAATTTCAGAAGCTTTTTCATTAGCTTCATTAATAATTTCATTTTTCTTTACTTCTGCATCACTAATAATTTTAGAAGTAAGATTATCTAAGTTAGACATACAGTTCACTTCCTTAATTAATCATTATTTCATTACTAGTAGAAGAGACATAACAAATCCTAAAAGTGCATAAGTTTCAACCATTACTGTTAATATGATACCTTTAGTGTTGTGCTCTGGTCTCTTAGCAAGAATTTGAACTGCAGCTGCAGCTGTTTTAGCTTGTGATACTGCTGATTTCCAACCTGCAAATGCTATTGGAAGACAAGCTGCGAATAAATAGAAACCATCTGCTAAAGCCATTGATGGGCTAAGTTTTAAAGAAACTAAAAGTGCTATAACGAAACCATAGATACCTTGTGTACCTGGAAGTAATTCAAGGATTAACGCTTTACCAAACTTATCTGGTTCTTCTGCTAAAAGACCTGTAGCTGCTTCACCAACTATTCCAACTCCTTTTGCTGATCCTATTCCTGGAAGTGCTGCTGCTAGCGCAACTCCTATAGCTCCAATTGTAATTCCACCATATTGTGTTAAAAATTCCATCATGATATTATTCCTCCTAATTCTTATCTCTCATAATTTTAAAGTATTTAGAATTGTATCTTAAAGGTTCAAAGGCTTTACCTCCACCTTCATAAAACTTTCCAAAATATTCAAGGTATTGTAATCTACATGCATGCACATATGAACCTAGTGCATTTATAAATAGATTGAATATATGCCCTACAACAAATATTAATCCACCAAATATTATAGTTGTAAATATATTAGTAGATACCATATTTACCATAACGTTAAAGGCATATGATATAAATCCTGTAGCTAATCCTAGGGCAGCTAATCTGGAATATGATACCAAATCACCTACATATCCTGTTATTCCATACAAAGAATAGAAACCTTGTCCAAGTTTACCACCAATGGTAGGTTCTGCTCTTCCGTTTGTTAGAACTATTCCAACCATAGAAGCAATAGCTCCATACTTAGCCACAGTTACAATTGTTGCTGGTATACTTACTCCAAAGGCACTACCACCCCAGATAATACATCCGATTAGTGTAACATACCATAAAAATACATCTGAAAATGCTCCAAAATAATCCTTATCTCTTATTTGCATGTATCCTTTAATTCCAAGACCAACTAAAATCTGAATTAGTCCCAATCCAATAGATACTAGCATAAGAAGTGTTACATCAGAATCTGGCTTCATCCATAATGCTGGAATATAGTTTTCTAATAGATTTCCAAAGTAACTTCCATACATTACACCCCAGAAGATTGTTGAAATGCTAAGTGCACGGAACATCTTCATTGATTTTCTCATATCTTCATCTAAGTTGAAGAACATAAGCGCTACAACCGTACCAATGAGCATTATAGCTCCATATCCTGCATCAGATAACATCATTCCAAAGAATAATATATAAAATGGTGCAAATAGTGGCGTCGGATCAATTTCTTTATACCTTGGAACACTATACATTGTAGTGATGCTTTCAAAAGACTCAAACAGAGAATTGTTTTTAAGCTTAACTGGTACATCATCACCATCTGCTGCCTTTGATTCAAGATAATAATCATCACCAAGAACTTCAGTTAAAGCTTTAACCAACTGATTGTGAAGTTCTGTTGGATAGTATCCTGTAATTGCAACTATACTATTACTTCTTAAAAATTTCTCTGAAGACTTTAATCTAGTTAATGAAGAACTATAGTATTCATATACTGCTTTTATGTCATCTAATTTGGTTAAATAACTCTTCATCTCTTCTTCAATTGATGAATTTTCTTTCCTTAACTGACTAATAGTTTCCTCATAGTTATTAATAGCCTCTTTAGGAGAAGTATCACAGTGAAGATCAACCTTACTAAAGTTATGTGACTTTAATTCTTGTTCAACCTCTTCATATTGATCTTTATGAGATATCACCATAATATTAGCATCCTTACCTTCTTTACTAATTATTTCAAGATAAGTTTCGTGAAATTTAGTCTCAAGTTCTAACCTTAAACTTTCAACACTGATAGCAGGGACTAATCCTATTAAAGCTTTTGAAGCTTTAAAGCCACTTAGTTTATTCATCTCAGTATCAAACGCAACCCATGGTTCTAACTCGCTAATATTTCCCTTTAATTTACTAATATAATTTTCATTTTGATTTATCTTCTTGTCCTTTTGCTGAAGTTCCTTGTAGATTGTATCCCATTGGAAAGAACTAGCAATTTTTTCTAACTTATCATAAGAATAAGCTTTTTTCCCTTCCTTCATAGCCTTAAGCATGTTAGGCTTTTCATCGAACTTACTCAAAAGGTCAATGGTAAATCCAAGTTTTGATAGATGCCCTTCAACTTCAGAAATTTCAATACTTGCACTATCCTGCTTTAACTCTGTATATTCCTCTGAACTTTCAGTATTTAAATCAGAAAATTCAACATTTTCAAAGGACTGCAGTTTTTCAAGTAAAGAATTTTTCTTTTCTTCAAAGGCCAAGAGCATGAATTCATTCATTTTAACTATTGCCATTGAACTTCACTATCCTTCCAATTACTAAACTAACTGCTGAATTAATTTTTTCTTTGGATGTATTTAGAATAACCTCTACATCCTTATCTCCCTTAGCAAGAGAAGGTTTTGCTTCTTCTTCTCCTTGTCTTTGAGCTTCATCTTTCATTAACTTAGCATTTTTATTAGCTAAACTAATGATAGAATTAAATTCTTCCACAGCCTTACTTTGAGCTGAATTAATAATCTTCTTGCTTTCTTCCATAGCATCGGAAACTGTTTTTGCTGCTACAGCTTCAGCTTCTTGAATCTTATTTATAGCTTCTTGTGCCAAAATATCACCACCTTTTGCAAAAGATAAATTAACATGTTCATTAAAATACTTACGCTCAATATTTCATCATAAAACCAGCATAAGAGGTATTTAATAACTCTTTATAAGGAATTATTAAACGTTTTAAAAGTTATCTTTTAGTATATTATATCAAAATTATAATTAAATTCAATAGAATCTGAAAATGTTATAGAAAATTAATAATATTTATTATAAATAGACATATGTTTGTAGTAAGAATTAAACAAATATTTTTCTTCCATCTGCAAAATATGCAATATAACACTCTTTTTCTTCAATTTCTCCACTATGAATATACTTTTCCATATCGTTAGTAAATTTAATTATACTTATTTTGTTAATATTTTTAACGGAATATTCCTTTAATATTTTTTCCTTCAACAACCTTTCCTCTTCTTTTGTCATTTCAACCTTTAAAAATTCTGGAATCCACTTAGTGTTATTAAAAGCGAAATACTCATATCTTATAATATCTAAAAGTAACTTTTCATTTCCTACACATAGTTTTCTGTTAAATTTTACAAAGAGCTCATAGTATTCTATAGCAGAAATGCTTCTTTCAAAGTATCCACATTCATCATAAAACCTAGACAGTTCATAATAGAATTCAAATACATCTTTAAACTTAGCACTAAAAACGAAAAAATTTAGTATTTTATAAAACTTTCCACTATTAAGGTATTTATCGACCATATGCTCAACTTTCTTTAGAACTAATAATTCATTATAACTAATATCTTTAGTTTTTAGAATTTCATATGGCGGATATGGTGAATATACCATGCCCCATTTCTCACTTTCTGCCCTCATCTGAGATCCTCTTAAAAGCTTTAAAAATCCAAGTTGAAGTTCTTCAGGACTAATCTCATAAACTTCATTAAAAGATTTTCTAAAAGAATTAAAATCCTCTCCTGGCAAGCCTGCAATTAAATCAAGATGCTGCTTAATATTGTTTAGTTCATTTAATTCCTGAACCTTTTCTTTAATTGTGGCAAATTTAATTGTTCTATTAATATTTCTCAAAATAACATCATTGGTAGTTTGAACTCCAACTTCAAATTGAAACATTCCCTTTGGAGCTTCTTTTAGTATTTCCATAGATTCCTTTGAGAATAAATCTGCAGAAACCTCAAAGTGAAAGCAGGTTTCTCCTCCCTTTTCAATTAGATATTTCCATATTGTATTGGCAAAAACTTTATTGCAATTAAAAGTTCTGTCTACAAACTTTACTAATCTTACTTTTTTATTTATAAAGAATTGCAACTCTCTTAAAACTCTATCCATGTCTAGGAATCTAACTCCATGGGTGGTTGATGATAAACAGTATTTGCAATTAAAAGGACAGCCTCTAGATGCTTCATAGTATACAATTTTATTCTTTAAGTCATCTCCTTCCTCATAAGGAAAAACTATCTTATTCATATCCATAAGATTTCTTTTTCCTCCATAAATTATTTTTCCTTCTTTTCGATAATATAACCCTTTTATATCTTCTAAAGGTGATAAATTTAATTTGCTTTCAATAAATTCTCTATAAGTTTCTTCACCTTCTCCTTCAATAAGATATTCTCCCACATTTTCCATTAAAAATTCTATCGGATCATAACTTGTTTCTGGACCTCCATAAAATACTTCTATTTCAGGGTTAATCAACTTTATCAGTTTAGAAACTTTTTTCACAAATTCAATATTCCAAATGTAGCAGGAGAAACCTATAATATCCGGTTTATCCTTTAAAATCTCTTCCACTACTCTCTCTTCTCTATCATTGATTGAAAACTCTTTAAAATCACACTGATAATTTAAATCTTTAGTGTATGATTTTAAATACCTTACTGCTAAATTACTGTGAATAAACTTAGAATTTACTGCTACTAAAATTACTTTCATTAATTAATTTCTTCCTTTCTTTTGCAAACAATTTTAAACGCTTCATCTGAGGTAACTACTTCTACTAAAACGAAAAACTCTTCTAGATCTTTTATTATTTCAGCCTTACTATTATTCATCATAAGATTTTTACAATTAACTTGAAATCTAGTAATAGTATTGTCAGGAAGACCTACAATTATAGTTTTACTTGTAGTTTTATATAATTCTTTATTTATGTCCCAAATATAAAGATATCCATTTGGATTCATTAAGTTATATATATCTTTAAATAGACTCTGTCTTTCCCTTATTCCATTTAATTTATTTAAAGAAAAAAACAAAATACAGCTATCGTAATAATTAGCTATTTCTTCTTTATCTTTACTACTGCCATCTAAATAATCTACTTCTACAAAGTTATCATAGTACTTATTAACATTGTAAATGACAGATCTATTATCATAAGTTATATCTAAGACATTTCCTTTAAAAACTTCTTTTTCCAAACTAATAAATATATTCTCCATAGTACACCTCTATATAAAATACGGCTCTGTATAAATTTATACTTGTATATTCTATTACTCTATTTTTCTACAAAGCCTAAAATAAATTATAGTGTTACTATTCTTTATGTATTTAAAAAAACCCTTTTTACAGCGCAAAAAGAAGCCACCATTTTTTAAAAGTAGCTTCTTAATTACAATGTATCTACTACTTACCTTGATTTTTCATTCCTATGGTATATAAAAATCCACTATTTCCATCTAATATATAAAGAGCTTCATTTAAAATTTTCATTCTAGAAACTTCTGCACCGCCTTTAAATTTAAATAGCTCCCTTGGAGCGCCATTAATATGTGAATAATTTATCTTTTTATCTACAGAATCATAAAAATATATATAGTCATTACCCTCTTTGTTTATTATACCTCCCTTGTCAATAACTAGCCAGGTTAAACTATCAACTTTATCATGTTGATATGAAGGGGCTGGAACATTCATAGGCTTTTCTGCAAGTAGTAGTTCTGTTTTATTCTCACCATTATAAAACCTTGGTGAAGATAAAGGATCACCACCTGAATAGTCAGGAAAACCATACCAACATCCTTTCTTAATTTCGTAAATGTAATCACTATCTCCCTTAACAGGTCTTATTCCTCTATTTTCATAACCACCTACTGTAGCAAATAACCTACCATCTGATGATATATCTAATCCTTTAATATTTCTTAATCCCCAGGCAAAAGTAGAAACTTCCTTCGTATTAACATTAATTTCAACAATTGAAGATGTTCCTACTTTTTCTCCTTTTATAATTTGTTTTTGAGTATTTCCACTTCCCTTGGTAACAAAAGCCCCCTCTGTATTTTGTTTAAGTATTAAATCATAAGATGGAATATCATGAAATTCATCATATTCCTGATACCACTTATTATCTTCCCCCACTATGCCTGAATTAGTAGCAGCACCAATAGCTAAATATATAGAATCACCATATACCTTTATAATAATATCTTTATAATCACCATAACTAGGAATACCTTCCAGATAAGTTTCAATCTCTCCAGTCATAGTATGGATACTTTTTAAAGAATGATCAGATATAAAGAAAAGTTTATCACCACAGAGTTCAAGAGACTTTATATTTAAATCATCACCTTCTAAAAAATTATAGGGTTCACCACTTATAGGAATACAAAGAATCCTTTTTTCAAATGCAACGTATATATTTTCATCATCCATAGTAAAATCTACAGCTTTACGTAAACCTTTATATCTAATTTTTAATTCAATATCAGTGTTATCAGTAGATATATCTTCATATATTTTTCTTTTCTCATTGACTACAAAAATTGTTCCCACTGCAATAACTAACAATAATATCCATCCAATTATTCTTTTCATATATCCTCCACTCCAATTATTCGCAATTATATATATGTATTACAATACTATATCTATTAACTATTATATTTAAATAATTACTATTAAATTACCCAAAGGGAAATTATTGATAAAAAAATCCTTCAATAGAATATTTCTATTTATGTCGTCATACTTATTATATAAAGCTGTGTATGCATTTATAGTGACGCATACACAGCTATGTATTAATTTTGAAAATAACTACCGAAATTTACTGCACCAATTGGAGGGAAATATAATGGAAATAGAAAAGGATAACTTTTATAGAGATACATTTGTACTTACACTATCTAATTTAGCAATGGGTGTACTTAGATTTATGTTCTCAATTATTTTATCTAGGCAACTTGGTCCTGAAGGAGTTGGACTTTATGGCTTAGTAATGCCTATCTACGATTTGTTTTGTTGTTTAGTTTGCGGTGGCATAATTGCTGCTATTTCTAGAGAAACCTCTGCTTACTTAGGAACACATAGATATATGGACTTACATAAAACCGTAAGGGTAACAAAAGGTTTTATTATAATTTGGTCAGTCCTAGTAGCTGGTTTCATGTTTTTATTAACACCAATAATTAGTAACTACATAATAAAAGACTCTAGAGCTATTCTTTCACTGTGGATTGCTTCACCAGCCATAATTTTTATTGCTATATCTTGTGTATATAAAGGATATTTCTATGGTGTATCTGAAGTTATCACTCCTTCAGTTATAGATATTGTAGAAAAGGCCGTTAGAATGATTTTACTAGTTAGCATTATTACTATATTTTCATTAAAGACTATAAAAGACACAGTAGCTGCCACCTACTTTGCTTTCACTGTAGGTGAAGTAATAAGTTTTATATGGTTATTCTGCTTTTATCATAAAAGCATAAAAAAAATCCCTACTACTAATGCTGTAAGGACAGAAAATAACCTTCAACTTCTATTTAATATTCTTGTAATAGCTGTACCCTTAGCTATTAATGGCTTTTTAACAACAGCTCTACAAAGTGTCTCTACTTTAATGGTTCCAAGAAGACTCATGGTTGCAGGGTTTGATTATATCGGAGCTCTAGAGGTTATAGGTAAATTCAACGGAATGGCACTAGCTATAATTTACTTTCCTCTTATAGTTGTCAATTCTCTATCCACTGTAATTATACCGGACATATCAAAGAAGTTAAGCCGAAAATCAAACATAAGTACTAGAATAAATGAAGTTATAAAAATATGTTTTATCCTAGGTATTTCAACTGCTATAATCTGTTTTGTGTGTCCTGATATATTAGGTAACTTATTTTTTAAACGTACAGATATAAGTTCCTATATAAAAATTGCTGCAATATCTGCTCCATTTATGTATTGTCACTATTGTACCTATAGTATTCTAAATGGCATAGGTAAGCAAAAAATAATACTTATTAGTTCTATAGCCACAGCTTTAATAGAATTAGTTCTAATTTTCTTTTTAATAGGTATACCATCAATTAATATATATGGTTATGGAATTTCATTAGTTTTAACTTCTATTATTGGTCTAGCATTTAACTTATACTTTATAGGCAAAGAGGTTGACTTATCTCTTCCAATTGGCGAGATTTTTATTATAGCACTTCTCTCTATCTTTATTTATATACTAACAAAACTAGTTTATAATATAATGCCTGCAAATTTAGAAGTTCTAAAATGTATTATTATAATTATAATTGCCTTTTCTCTATTTTTTATTTCTAGTTTACTAATAAGAAAAAGCTCAAACTGATTTCTCAGTTTGAGCTTTTTTATTGGCTCTGTAGTAAAATAAATTGATAGAATGTACAAGTTATGCTAGACAATAATTTAATCAGCGTGTGCACGGCTTTTCCTAACGGGGGTTGGAAGGGGACCCTGTTCCCTCCTTGTTAAGGAGAGATACTCAAAGGGAACCATAAGGTTCCTTTTGAAAA
>URKQ01000054.1 GCA_900548455.1 uncultured Clostridium sp. | reverse complement strand
GATTTGACCCATACAAGATTTATCTGCAATAACAACAGCAGGAATTAATTTAAATAGTTTTTGTAAATCTCATTATGATTATTGTTGTCAGATACTAGAGGGAACACAAATAAAAGAAACACAATTTATATACATAGCACAAATGGATAAAGAGGATGATATTTGGGATTATAAAAACTGGATAAAAGCTAATCCATTGAAATTCTTAAATTTAGATAATACTTTTAATATGGATGCAATTAATTCTACTATTGATATAGCTAAAGAAGCAAAGGCTAAAGGTGGACAAGACTTAGTTGACTTTATGACCAAACAACTTAATATTTGGGTGGAATTTACAGACAAAAGTTATTTAAATTTAGAAAATGTAAAGAAATGCGAAAGTGATTTAACATTAGAAGATATGAGAGGTAAGACTTGTATTGTTGGTATGGACTTATCAAGTGGTGGAGATTTAACATCGTTAGGATTTTTATTCCCATTAGAAGATAATAAAGTATTTATTGATTCACATAGTTTTATTCCTGAAATGAGATTATTAGAGCATGAGAAAACAGACTTAGCACCATATAGACAATGGGTGAATGATAAGTTATTGACGGTAACAACTAATTTGGCAGGTACTAAAACTGACTATAAATACATAATTAAATATCTAAAAGATTTAGTTAATGAATATGATATTAAGATTAAAATTATCGCTTATGATAATCATAATGTTTCTTCATTTTTAGCGGATTTAGAAGAGAATAACTGGGATAGTATTGAAATAATCCAATCTGCAAAAAATTTAAACGATGCAACAATGGACTTTAAATTAACTGTAGATAGTTTAGATATAAAATATAATAAGAAAAATCAACTTTTAACTTGGAGTATGGCAAATGCCTTAATAACTTCTAATAGTTTTGGAGAAGTAAAAATTGATAAAAATTATGCACAAAGTTGTAAGAGAATTGACCCAGTAGATTCAATTATTGATGCTTGGCACGTTTATTTAAAAGAAGGATTTGAAGATAATGAAATAGATTATAGTAATTTTAAATTGTAATGTAACGAGGTGATAAAAATGAAATGGTTAAAAAGTAAAATTAAGATATTAAAAAATATAGATTATAAAAATATTGCAATTGGTTGGTTAGAAGAAATTTTCTTTTTATTAAGTTTTATTATATTAGATATTGCAATGTTTTTAATAAGTATAGTAGCAGGATTAATAACCTTGTCTATTATATTATTTATAGTTGGATTAGTTATAACCTTTATTAAAAACAGAGGAGGGTTGAAATGTAAATGATAAGTAATTATGTAAATAATAAAATAAAAAATGCAAGTGAAGTTTTTACATTAGAACAATTATTTGGTGGTAATTCTTCTAATGTAATTAGTAAAAATAATGTACTTAAAAATAGTGATGTGGCTTATGCTTGTATAAACTATATAGCCAGTACAATTGCTAAAATGCCAATTTCTTTATATATGAAAAAACCTGATGGAGATAAGACAAAGGTAGATAATGAATTAAGTTATTTAATTAAAAATCGACCAAATGAGTATACCAATACCGTAGATTTTATTCAAACTATGGTTAGTAATATGTTAGTTAATGGGAATAGTTTTGCAAAGATTTGTACTAGGAATGGTAAAATACACGAATTAAAAATACTAGACCCAAAAGATACTAGATTAGAAAAAACTACCAGTGGAAGTTGGTGTGTTATAACTACTATAAATGATAAACCTGAAACTTTGAATTATAATCAAGTTATTCATTTAAAGGATTTAAGTTTAGATGGTGTAAATGGTATAAGTCGAATTGAAGCTATAAGAATGAAACTAGAAAATAAAGCCGACAGTGATAAAATGTTAGCCGACTTTATAAAAAGTGGTGGAGCGATTGGCGGTGTATTATCTGTAACACCTAAAGGATATGAACAAAGAGAAACCATTAAAAAAGAATTTAATACTATGTTAAGAAACGATAACCCCAACAAAATAGCTGTTGTTCCTGACGAAATGACCTATACTAATATAACTGGTAATAATTTAGCAGATGCAGAGTTTATAAATAATTTAAAGATAACTAAAGAAGATATAATGGCTATTTTTAATATAAATCCTGCACTACTTGGAATGAGTGAAAAGGCTACAAATAGCAATATGATTGAAATGGTACAACAATTTATACAAAGTTTAACTACTATTATTAATAAAATAGAAATGGAATTTAGTTATAAATTATTAAGTAGTAAAGATAGAATTAACCACTTTTTTAAATTAAATATGAGTTCTGCAATGAGGGCAAGTGACCTAGACAGAGCAACTTATTTAATTAAAATGACACAAGGAGGTTTAATGACTAGAAATGAAGCTAGGGAACTTGATGATAGAAACAAAATTGAAGGTGGAGATGAATTACTAATGAGCCTTAACTATGTGCCATATTCTAGATGGGAAGAATATTTAGACGCTAGAAGTAGCAAGGGCAATGGTAAAACTGCAAATGACTTGAAGGGAGGTGAAGAATAATGAGTAGAATTAATAAGAAGGGTGTTTTCTTTGATTTTTATGTGGATGAAACATCTGAAAATGCCGACCTTTACATGATGGGAGATATAACCTCTTATAAATGGAGTGAGGAAGATGTTGATTTTAATACATTTAAAGATGCTTTAGATAGTATAAAAGATAACGGAGTTTTAAATATCTATCAAAATTGCGGTGGTGGTGAATGTTTTCTTGCAAGTGCTATTATATCTTTATTAGATAGATGTAAAAAGAAAAGAAATATAACTACTAATTGTTACGTGGATTCTTTAACAGCTAGTGCGAGTGGTTGGATAACTTGTGCGTGTGACAATATTTACATAAATACTAATAGTATTTTTATGTTACATAAACCTCTTTCTTGTGTTTGGGGAAATGCTGACGATATGGAAAAGGAAATTGAAGTATTAAATAAAATCCAAAACGAAGTTATGATACCTACTTATCTTAGAAAAGCAAAAGAAGGTATAACAGAAGATACTATAAAAGAATTAATTAATAAAGAAACTTGGTTATTTGGACATGAAATAGAGTATTACTTTGATGTAACATTTGTTGAAAATGATAATAAAAAAGTAGCAAGTGTAAATATGGATTATCTTAAAAAGTATAATAATATACCACAAAAGGCGAAGGATATACTAGAAAAACAAGCAGAACAAAAGAAAAGCTTAGAATTAGAAAAAGAAAATAAAAAATTAGAAAAATTAAATAAAGAAATAGATTTAGCATTAGCACTAATTTAGCTAGTGTTTTTTTATTGTAAAAAATTAAATTTTAAAAAATGAAAGGTGGAATTTAAATGTTAAAAAGCGAAGAATTATTAAATAAATTAGAAGGTGTAAAGGCAGAAATTAAGGCTTTACAAGAAGAAAATAAAATTGAAGATGCACATAATAGACTTCACGAAATCGAGGATATCAAGAAGGAAATTGAAGTTGCAAAGGCACTAGAAAATGAAGAAATAAAGGATATTGAAAATAAGATTGAAGATAGAAAGGATGTAGAAAACATGGAAGATGTAAAAGTATTTGAAAATTATATAAGAAATAGAGGTATTGTTAATACTGGAATGACACAAGGTGGAAATGGTTCAATAATTCCTACTAAAATTGCAGATAGAATTGTGGCAAAAGTAAAGGAAATGTCACCAATTTTACAAAAAGCAACAGTATTTCATGAAGGTGGGAAATTAGTATTTCCAGTAGAAGGAAGTATTCCAACAACTAATTATGCTGATGAATTTGCTACAATTACTGATTCAGATGCAACATTTACAACTGTAGAACTAGGTGGATATTTAGCAAATACACTAACTAAAATATCTGAATCTTTAATTGCTAACGCAAGTTTTGATATCGTTTCTTATGTTGTGAACGCTGTAGCTAAGTCTATTGCTACATTCTTAGAAAAAGAATTACTTGTAGGAACAAGTGGTAAATGTACTGGAGCATTATCTACAACTAATAAAATTACAACTGCAAGTGCTACAGCTATAACAGCAGATGAATTAATTGATGTACAAATGTTAATTCCTACAGCTTTACAAGCAGATGCTTGTTGGACTATGAATACATCTACTTTAAAATCTATTAGAAAGTTAAAATCTACAGATGGAAAATATTTAGTTGGAGATTTAGTAGATGGATTTGGATATACAGTTTTAGGAAAGCCAGTTTACCTATCTGACAATATGCCAGAATTAGGTTCTGAAAAGGATGCAGTTTTATACGGAGATTTAAGTGGGTTATATGTAAACTTTAATAAAAATATAGAAACTAAGATTTTAAATGAAAGATATGCAGACCAAAACGCTGTAGGCGTAAAAGCTAACTTTATAGTAGATTCTAATATAGTTGAAACACAAAAATTAGCAAAACTTACTTGCAAGAAATCTGCATAACAATTAATAGAGGTATAGTGGTATTTATTATACATCTATCCTCTTATTGGAGGTGTAAAAATGAAACTAGAAGAAATTAAACAATATTTAAAAATTGACTATGAGGATGATGATTTACTTATAGATAGTTTATATAAAGCATCTATAGCTTACTTAGAGCCGATTATAAATATAAAATATAATACAACTTTATATGAAAATTTCTATGAGTTACTAAAATCTAATAGTGACAGCAGATTAAAACTTATAGAAATTTATATTCTAGCTATGGTAAAAGAAATGTATGATGGACGAGGACTTACAACAACTTCTACAGTTAAAGCCAGTGAGAAATTGAAATATACCATGAGTCACATTATTAATTCATTACAATATAGCGATTGGGGTGAATATAATGAGTGATGAAATTATTTTAAATAAAAGAATTAGTTTTGTAACAGAAGAAGAAGAATTTGATGATGATGGTTTTCCTGTAAAAAATGATGGAGAAATTGAATATTATAAGTGTTGGAGTAATGTAAAAAGATTATCCTTTAAAGAGTTTTATAGTGCTAAAACTGATAATTCTAAAATAATAGATAGCTTTAGGGTAAGAAGATGCAAGAAAATAGATACTATAGATAGTAAAACTTATAAGATTAAGTACAATAATAACACTTATAATATTATTTATATTAATCCTTTAGATGATGATTATGTCGATTTTAAGGGGGAATTAATAAATGAGTGATTGGGATCTAAGTGGACTTGATGAATTAGTTAAACTATGTGATGAAATTGAAATATCTGATGCTAAAGAAAATAAGGCTTTAAATGCAGGAGGAGAAATAATATTAAAAGCAGTAGAAGAAAATGCTCCGCATGTTACTGGCAAAACTAAAAAATCTATTAAAAAGAAAATTACTAAGAATGAAGATGGTGATAAGTGCTGTCAAGTGCATAGTAATCTTTGGTATGACATTTTTACAGAATATGGTTCTAGTAAGAATAAAAAATATATAGGATGGTTTGAAAATTCTGTAGATGAAGCAACTGAAAAGGCTATTGAAGCCATGAAAGAGGTGATTCTAAAGTGAAGAATAAACTGAGAAAAGATTTATTTGATAGCAGAATTACTTATTTTATAAATAATGATATTTATATGTTACATAAACCTGAAAGTGAAAAAGCTGACGTTTACATTGAGTACGAAATAGTTAGGAAAGAATACGATGATTATTGTGGAAACGATAATTTATCTGAAGATTATTTAATACAAGTAGATATTTTTAGTAAGGGGAATTATGCAGATTTAGAAAAGATTATTGAAGAAGTTTTAAAAGAAAAAGAATATAGGTTTAGTAACAGTGTAGACATGTATGAAGAAGATACGTGTCTTTTTCATTGTGCTATGAGATTTAATTATAAAAAAATATATTAAAAAATGAAAGGTGGAATTTAAATGAGTAAAGTAAATACAGGTCTAGGAAAATGTTATTATGCAATTGCAACAGAAAATGGAGGAAATATAACCTATGGTGAGGTTAAAGAATTGGGTGATTTAATAGAAATGTCAGTTTCACCAAGTGAGGAAAATTTATACATATATGCCGCGAACAAAGTTTACGATAGTATAAATAATTTTAGTGGAGCGGATATAACTATTTCAATGCCTGAAATTTCAGATGAAGCTATGTGCGATTTATTTGGATATAAAAAAGCAACTGAGGGTGGAATTATTTATAACTCTAATACAAAAAGGTCTTTTTTAGCTCTAATGTTTGAGCAAACAAACACAAATAACATAACAGATTACATAACATTATACAAAGGTCAATTAAATTTAGCAGAAAATAAGGGAAAAACTATGGAAGAAAAAGCAGAATTTCAGACAAAACAATTAAGTGGTAAGTTCATAGCACCTAAAAATTCCGTATGGATGCATATAGTTTCTAACAATGATGCAGATTTCAATGCTGAAACATGGAAAACAAAATGGGGTAAAGAAGTCATAGTACCAACTGTAAAAACAGTGGGTGCTTAATGATTAAGAGGTAGATTAATTTCTACCTCTTTTATATTTCTAAAAGGTAGTGATTTAATGTTAGGTGACAAATATAAACTTGATTTAAAAATAGGAGATAATACAAAATATTTATACTTTAGTTATTACACTTTAAAAAATTTATATAAACTATTAAATAAAAATCCATTTACATTTTTAAGAGAGTTTTTAAAAGAAGATAATAAAGAAGAATATTTAGCAACTCTAATCTACTGTATGGCTAGTGGCAAAATAACTTTAGAAGATATAGATTTAGTGTTAGAAGATGAAGAAGTAAAAAATTATTTACTAATTAATATTATTGCAATAATTACGGTGGAGCTTAAAGCAGAGAACGTAGAGAACATTGAGAATGAAGAAGATAATAATGATAACGAAAATGACAATGAAGATAATGATAACAACCAAGGAAATAAAGAGTTTGAAGATTATTGGAATTATTCTTATTATGTTTCAACAGTAATTTTAAATAAAAGCGAGAATGAATTTTTAAAAATGAGTCCAAGGGAACTGAGTACTTTAGCTAAATATAATATAGATTATTATAAAAATATATTGTTAGATGCTTATATAACCGTTTTAAAAGCTAAAAATGAAGATGTTGATAAAAATAAAATAAGTATAAATAAAAATATAAGATTTAAAGATTTATTTATGTAAAATATAACTAAATAAAATAGGCTTATCTAAGAGTGTAATTATTAAATAATAGTTATATTTTTAGATAAGCCTATTTTTTTCAATTAAAATGAAAGGAAGTAAATAAAATGGCTAAAAATGATAAGAAGGTCAGTGTAGAGTTTAGTGTTAAAAGTGATGAATTTAATAGAAATTTAACACAGACTAAACAACAAATAAAACAAACGACAGCAGAATTACAGACTGCAAGTGCAAAACTAAATACGTACGGAAACAATATTCAAAATTTAAGTGCTAAACAGAGTTTGTTGGAAAAAAGTATTACTGGTGTAAATCAAAAAATGAAATTGTACCAGGAAAATATAGATAAAAATAATCAGAAACTAAAAACCAATCAAGAAGCATTAACAAAATTGGGGGATAAAAAGAAAGAATTATCAAGTCAATATAAAGAAGCTGTAAAGCTGTATGGAGAAGAAAGCGAAGAAGCAATTAAATTAAAAGAAGCTTTAGATCAGTGCAAAAATGAATATAAAGAAACTGAAAATAAAATAAAAAGTAATAATAAGGCTATCAACTCTAATACTGTAGAAATCCAAAAAAGTGAAACTGAATTAGTAAAATTACAAGGAGAATTAAAAAATACCAATAAAGCTATACAAGAAAATAGTAACCATTTTTTAAAAGCTAGTGAAGACTTCAAAAAAGCAGGGGACAAGCTTGAAAAAATGGGTGGTAGGATATCTGATATTGGTGGTAACTTAATGAAGTTAAGTGCTCCAATTGTTGGAGTAAGTGCATTGGCTGTAAAAAGTGCAATGGACTTTGAAAGTGCATTTACTGGTGTTGTAAAAACTGTAGATGCAACACCAGCAGAACTTGCGAAAATAAAAGATGGTATATTGGAAATGTCTAAACATATGCCTCAAAGTGCCAGTGCAATTGCAGAGGTAGCTGAAAGTGCAGGACAGCTTGGGATAGAAACACCTAACATACTTGATTTTACTAAGACTATGATAATGTTAGGCGATGCAACTAATTTAACTGCAACTGAAGGAGCGAGTCAATTAGCTAAATTTGCGAATATTGTGGGTATGAGTCAAGACAACTTTTCTAATCTAGGAAGTGTTATAGTTGCGTTAGGTAATAATCTAGCCACAACGGAAGCAGATATTGTTAGTATGGGAATGAATTTAGCAGGTGCAGGTAAACAAGTGAAAATGTCTGAAGCGGAAATAATGGCTTTTGCAGGTGCTTTAAGTTCTGTAGGAATTGAAGCAGAAGCAGGAGGAACAGCTTTCTCTAAGGTTATGATTAACATGCAACTAGCTTGTGAAACTGGAAGTGATAGTTTACAAGATTTTGCGAGTATAGCAGGAATGACAACAGATGAATTTAAAACAGCATTTGAAACTAATGCAAGTGGTGCAATTATATCTTTTATAAGAGGACTAGGAGATGCAGAAAAACAAGGCAGTAGTGCTATAAAAGTAATTGATGATATGGGAATAACAGAAGTAAGGTTAAGAGATGCATTATTAAGAGCAAGTAGTGCAAGTGATGTATTTAGCAATGCAATTAACATTGGTACTACTGCATGGGAAGAAAATACAGCATTATCTAAAGAAGCTGAAACTAGATATGCAACTTTTGCATCTAAAGTTGAAATGTTAAAAAATAGATTTAAAGAATTAGGAATTGAAATAGGAGAAGATGTACTTCCTTATGTATCTGACTTCATGGATGAATTAGAAGGCTTAGTAGATTGGTTCGGCAATTTAGATAAAGAAACACAACAATCTATTATTAAATTTGGACTATTTACATTTGCAAGTGGTGGAGTATTAAAAGTAGTAGGTAGTTTAAGTAAAGGTGTAGGTGGTTTATGTAAAGATGTAAGTGGTTTATTAAAATGGTTAGGTAAATTAGGTGGAGCAACTAAAACAGTAGGAAATGCAACAGGTGTAGCTACTAAGGGGATAGGTGCTTTGAGTGGTGGATTAACTGCATTTAGTGGAGTGTTACCAGTAGCAATTGGAGCAGTAGGTTTGCTTGGAGTAGGAATGTATACCGCCCATGAATATGGGGATGTCATGAATAGCACTATATTAAAAAGTACTGATGAAATGAGCTATATGGAGCAGATAATAGCACAGCTCACAGACACACAGAGATATAGCAGAGAAGAACTTGAAAAGATGGGCATTACCTATGGTGAATGGAATGAAGGTGTAAGCAAAGAAACCCAAAGCAACTTAGATGAAATGGCTACCAAAGTACGTAATTTACGATTTGAAATTTATAATACCAATATGGATAATTTAATAAATGAAGAGGAAAAGGACAATCTTATAACCAAGACCAACGAACTATGTGATGGCATAATAGAAACAATAAAAAGTAGGCGTGAAGAATCTAATAAAGCTATGTCAGATATGTTTAATGTTGGTGATGGTGCAGTGGATGAAGCTGAACAGGAGATACTTGAAATATTAGATAAAACTGGACAGGCACAAATTGAAAAGGTTACTGAAAATAAAGAAAAGATGAATGAAATATATAAAAAGGCTAGTGAAGAAAAACGAGAATTAACAAAAGAAGATATGATAGAAATAGACCAATTAATGAAACAAACACAACAAATTGCATATGAGAATTTAGTAAATAGTGAAGAAGAAAAGATAAAAGCACAAGCTGAATTTGATACTAGAGCTAAAAACATGAATCAACAAAATTTATCTGAAATGTTAATTGAGAAAAAGACAGCTATGGACACTGAAAAAGAAACAATAAGAGCAAATTACGATATAGCTATAGAAGAATTAAAAATTCATGCTGATAAATTAACAGGAACGGAACGAGAAAAAGTGTTGAAAATGATAGAGTTAAAAGAAAATGAAAGGAAAGCATTATTAGATAAAGAAAGTGACAAATATCAAAACTATATTAAACTTGCTCAAGAAAAATACCCTGAACTTTTAAACAATATTAATAGATTCACTGGAGAAATAATGACAGCTAAAGATATAAAAAGGTTAGAGGATTTTGAAAAAGAAAAAGCACATTATAAAGGCTTAGAAGAAATAACAGCAGATGGTAACTATAAAGTATATAATATACATACTAAAACTTGGGATGATGTAAAAGTAAAAGTTGATGAAACAACTGGGGAAATAACTACCATGACTAAGTTTTGGGTAGATGAGACAGGTATTCATTATGCAGATGCGAAAGGATATAGTCAAAATTATTGTAACCAATTAGACGAAGAAGCTAGGAAAGAGCAACAAGAAAGAGGTAAACAGATAGTAGCAATACAATCTTTAGCTAGGGAACATTGGAATACAGAAGGGCAAATTACAGATGCCAGTGGCAATGTGATTTATGCATTGGAACAAGTTACTACAGCCGAGGATGGAACTTTACAAGGTGTTTTAAATTTAAATGGTACACCCCTTAATATTAAAGTAAATAAGGATGGTACTATTAGTAATCTCGAAGAAATTATTAAGAAATTAGCAGGTATAAAGGATAAAGAAGTAAATGTAACAGTTAATAGAATAGAAAGAGCATGGCAAAATAATATAAAACCTTCTAATTATATAGATGAATTTGCAGAAGGTGGTACAGTTCAAAATGCGTCTACTGTAGTCGGTAATGAGAGGGGTATGGAATTATGGGATTCTATATCTAGTAATGCTAGAATGTTAAGTTCAGCAATGCAAGGAGATTTAATTCAAGCACCTTCTAACACTAAAGTTACAAACGCTTTAATGACAACAGCAAAAATGGAAAGAGAAATTAAAAGCGAAGTTAGTAGACAATTAGACATTAATATTTCCAATGCAATTAAAGATGCAATACTAGAATTATATAAAAGGAATCTTTTTAATAATAAGGATGTAAAAATAGATAATAATGTAACTATAAATCATACTGGAACTAAATTTGATGAAATGAAAACAGAAATAAATTTAGACAAGTTAATTAGAAAATCTTTAAGAGAAAGCGGACTACTTATAAGATAAATCCGAGTGGAGGTGATAAAATGAACATGGAAACCATAGAATTGAAATTAAATGAACATGATAATAAATTTGATAAGGTTGACAATAAATTTGAAAAGGTTGATATGAGAATGGATAGTATGGAGAAAGACAGTGTAGGATTACATAAGGATATAGAAAACTTAATAAAAAATATGAATAGCTTAAGCAATATGATAAAATGGCTAATTGGAATAATAGGGGGATGTGCGATTACATATGTATTAAATAGTGTTTTTAACTTAATATAGTCATAAAAATAAATGTCATAATTGAAAATAAAAAGTATCAATTTAAAAATTAATTCATAAAATATATTAATAGGAAATAGGAGGGAGTAATAATGACTAATTTTGTTAAAAATAAATTAAAAGACATTATTATTGAACTTGATAAGTGTTTAGATGAAAACCAATCTAATAGTGAAGTTTATTTTACTTTAGGAAGATTAAGTATATTACAAGAGTTAATTAAATATGAAGATGAAAAAGGGCTTAATTAAGCCCTTTTAATAATTATATCTTATTGTAAAAATTGGGTCTTGATGAATTTCAAAACTTACCGCATTTTTATTGACTAAAGATATTGGAGAAATTGCTTCATGTGCAACTGATTGTCCTTGAAAATCTTTGGCATCTGTAACTTCAGTATTTATTATTGCACCAATTGGAGCTATGAATGTAATTTGTAATTTCCCACCGCTTGGGGACATTTCTAGACCATCAAAAGGTAATAATACTTTGAAGTCAAATGTATTTGCATCTACTGGATATAATCGATATTTATAGGAAATTACATAAAGTTTTTTCTCGTTGTCTAATGATTCAATATTTGTAATGTGCATACATGTTAAAAGCAAAGCCTTCTCAATATCATCTAATAATTCTGATTGATTTCCGTTATCAACATTATCAAGTATATTAGAAATGTCTTGTCTAATTTTGGTTTTTAACATTGGATATATTGCTGTTTTACCATCTCTTATAAGATTTATGGCTTTATCAGGTATGTCTTCAATATGCGGTATAGCCCATTCTAAATCTTCAGGAATAGGTTCATTAGTTTGAATTAACATTGTAACATGAGCAATATCGTAATCTAAACCGTGTCGAGAAGTACCATGAACAACAATGTTTGCATCTTGTAAAATAACTTGTGGCATAAAACATTCCTCCTTAAATATTATTTAGCTTAATATAAGTATAACTATTTGCACATATAACATCAACAAAATTCTTAATAATCAGACTATTTATGAGATGAAGTTTAAAATATTTTTCAATATATAATTGAAAATAAAAAGGTAGTGAATAAATTATTTTATTTGCTACCTTTTTTTTGAAAGGAGGAATAATAAATGTGGAAAAGACATGGTTTAAGTAAAACAAAGAACTGGAATGTTTGGCAAAGTATGCTTCAGAGATGTAACAATGAAAATTGTAAAGACTATTATTTATATGGTGCTAGGGGAATTAAAGTTTGTAATGAATGGTATGAATATATAAATTTCTATAACTGGAGCATGAAAAATGGATATGATGAAGGTGTGAGTATAGATAGAATAAATACAAATGGTGATTATGAACCTTCAAATTGCAGATGGATTACTAATAAGCAGCAACAAAATAATAAACGTAATAATATACATATTATATATGAAGGAACTTTTTTAACTTTGACGGAATTAGCTGAAAAAATAGGCATAAGCAGAGATGTGTTAGAAATGAGATATATAAGAGGAGATAGAGGAGAAAGATTAGTAAGACCTGTTAGAAAAAGAATTGCATAAGATACTAGACTAAAAGAAATATTAGCTATATAATTATAGCGATAAATAAATATAATCTAAGCCAATGAATATTGGTACTTAATTATAAAATTTAAAAGTTAAGAATGAGTCTATGACAGGGATTACAAGTTTTGTAGTTATTGGACTTCAAAACAAACTCAGAATTTATAGCTATGGTAGCTGATAAATTAAGACTTAAAAATAAAGTATCATAATCTTTGATATGACTTTAATTTAAAAGTTTATCAATAAAAAAAGACTCTGTAGTAAAATAAAAATGTAATACAGGGCTCTGCATACAGAGCCCCAAAAAATCACCTTCATTACAATAAAAAGTGTAATGAAGGTGATTTTTATTAAAAGTAAATCCTTTAATTATTGTATTGCAAATAAAAATAAAATAATAAATGTAGAAACTGGAATTCCTAATATGCCTATGATAAACATACAAATAGATATTAAACAGTATTTCTTTTTATATTTAGAGTCCGTAGTATTTTTAAAATGACGCTTATATATAGATCCAAGTATAATAAAAATTATGCTGAATATATAAAGCACAAGAACTATTGGATATTCAAGAATTTCAATTGCACATCCACTCAATATAAGGATGAAAAATGATGTTGAAGGATTAAATATAATAGAATTAAGGTATAATAAAATTTCACTTTTATATATCATTGTAATCCCAAAAGCAATTAATAAAATGAAAATCCAACTATATTTTTTAAAAATTTTGAAAAATTTATTCGCCATATATTAAGCTCCTATCAATAAATATTTTTGTAAAAATGATTATTATAAGTATCCACTATTTATTTACTGTTTTTATTGTAATATCTCCATTAATCTTTTCTCTTATAAAATCAACAAATTTATCTGAATCCCCAATTTCAAATAAACTTTTGTTTATGATTACTTTAGATTGATTAGAAACCAATAATATTATATTTTTAGTTATATAACAATTAGTAATTGTATTATAAATTATATTAACCTTAAACTGTATTTTTGAATCTAATTCATAATAAAGCGTACATTTATCATCATAAAAACATATATATTTATATATTGGCTCGTTTTTTCCCTTTTTGAAAATTATTGCGTAAATTAATTGTGTTTGCCAGATAATTTCTGCAGTATATACTATGCAAAAGATTATTATTAGATTAATAATCCAACAAAATAGATTTGTAAGATATATAGCTATTGATTCAGTAAACTGTATTTGAAATTTAGTCATTTGATGTAACGTAGTATATGAAAAAAAGAAAATCAAAATAATAACTAATGTTATTTTATAAGTCGTATATTTTTTCTTATTCACAATTTTGCTTGCTTCAATAATATCTTTCATCGACTTAGTTGTAGTACACTTAAATATTATTTTTTCATCATTCATATAAATCACCATCCTATAATTAAATTTGTATACAGTTTTAATTGAATTTCTCACAACTAAACATAACTATTTACCTAATACAAAAATTGATATTATTAACAGAGTTGACGATATAAGTATATCATAATATGTCCGTACATAGATAAATGCTCTTCAGTAAAAAATGTAATGGAGGTGATTTTTTATTGTACTGCTAAGACTGCGCTAAAAAGGAGATTTTCTCACCAAAAACTGTTAAAAACTATATACAATATAAGTAATATATAAAGGTTCTGTAGTAAAATACAGTGATAGAATGTACAAGTTATGCTGACAATAATTTAATCAGCTTATGCACAGCTTTTCCTATGGGGGGTTGGAAGGGGACTCTGTTCCCTCCTTGTTAAGGAGAGATACTCAAAGGGAACCATAAGGT
>URKQ01000053.1 GCA_900548455.1 uncultured Clostridium sp. | reverse complement strand
ATGGGTATTTGTAGCATATATAGCACTTAAGAAAGCTGGAGATAAATTTAATTCTCAATATAAATTTGTTAAGAGTAAAACAGTAGGAATAATAGTTGGTGCTTGGTGCTTTGCATTTACTGCATTTGCATGTATCGGTGGAATGTATTCTACAGATAAGTTCCAATTAATAATGAATATTGTAACACCATTTGTATTAGTGGGTCTTGGATTGATATTACCTATAATAGCAAGAAGAACTAACGGAATAACAGAAGATAATTAAGTAAATAATTTTGAAACTCAAATTAACTAAAAAGTTAATTTGAGTTTTTTTCTTTCATAATATATAGTATAAGAAGAGTAATAATGGAGGTAGTTTTGTGAAAATCAAAAAGGTATGTGGAATTTTTATTATATTAATAATGATATTTGTTTTTGTAGGTTGTTCTAATGTTAAGGTGCGTACGAATGTTAATGTAAATATAGACGGTAGCATCAATTCGCTTCTTAAGGTGAGCTATGATAAGAGTTTAGAGAATATTTTTAGCAATGGAATAATAAAAAGTATAATCAAAGATGGCAATATTGAAGTGGAAAAAATTAAATCGGGGAATGTAATAGAGGAATCTGTTAAATATAATACTGAAAAACTAAGTGGGAAAAATATTATAGGATTGATTGCAGCAAGTAGTTTTATGAAGGAAAAAGAAATTGAAAATGATTACGTTAAGATAAAGATTGAAAGAAAACCTGGACTACTGAAAAATAATTTTTCTGTAAGGATAATGGCACAAGAAGATTATTTTAATGAGTTAGAAAAAACTATAGATGATAAAGTAATTGAGAATTCATTAGTAAAATCAATTATAGGTAATGCTAAAACTCGTGTTGGCGAAATTCCCTGTGAAATTAAAATATCTTTGCCTTTCAAAATAGTAGATTCAAATGGAAGTTCCCAGATAAATAATAATGAAGTGCTTTGGGAATATAATTTAATGGAATTATCTAATGGAGCTGAAATTAACTTTACTTTTCAAGCTATAAACATTATTACCCTTTGTTGCAGCATTGTAATATTAATAATAATTGTTATTGTTGTGGTAATAAAAGTTAAAGGTTTCGTATCAAAATAGAGAGATATTAGGTAATAGAGAAGAGTGAAAAGTTCAGGTTGGGATTCTTATGGAATCCCAATTTTTCTTTATTTTATCGAATTAAAATATATGCAGTATATATTATATAGGTAACAACCATAGTTATTCCAGTTAGTTTTGATACTCTTTTACTAATAAGAATTGGAATGAAAAAGAGTATGCTAACTAAAAGTAAAATAATCATATCATAGATTGAAAATATATTTATAGTTATAGGATGAATTGATGAAGAGGTTCCTAGTATTAATAGAATATTCATTATGTTTGAACCTACTACATTTCCTAGGGCAATGTCACTTTCACCTCTTTTAGCAGCAACTACAGAAGTAACTAGTTCAGGTAATGAAGTGCCAATTGCAACTATAGTAAGACCTATTAAGGTTTCACTTATGCCTAAAGATGTTGCAATAGCTGTGGCGTTATTAACTACTAAGTTTCCACCCCAAATTATAGCTATTAAACCTAAAATAGTAATTAAGATACATTTAGAAACTTTGATATCTTTTTCTTTTGTATTCGGATTTTCCTCAGGAGTATTTGTTAATACACCTTTAATAAGAGAGTACATATATATTATAAAAAATAGTAAAAGAATGAGACCATCACCTCTAGATAGCATCAGTTCATTTGTTTTACCAGATAAATAATCGTAAGATAAAATTAATAATGCTAAGGAGGCTACAATGGTGTAAGGATAGTCTTTGAAAAGCATCTCTTTAGTTACAGTTAAAGGCTTTAATAAGGAGCTTAAACCTATTACCAGTAGTAAATTAACAATATTTGATCCAACTACATTACCAATGGCAATATCGTTACTACCATTTAATGCTGCAGTTAAACTTACAGCGAGTTCTGGTGCACTTGTTCCAAATGCTACTATTGTTAATCCAACTATTAGGGGAGAGATTTTTAATAAATAGGCTATATTTGATGCACCATCAACAAAATAATCAGCTCCTTTAACAAGTAAAACAAATCCAAATAGCAATAATAATATGTGTAACATTTTGTCAACTCCTTTGATTGTAAATCTAAATATATGATGAGAATTAATTATTAAAAATATGCATAGAAGTTGAGCATTTTGTTATATTCTCCAGTATTTAAATTTAATTATTTACGCATAATATATGTATTACAATTAATCTTGAAGGCATTTACATAGATTGTTGTATAGATAAACTGAGTTTATTAATCATAAAGAAATATATTGAAGAATTAAACTGTATTTTAACATATAACTTATAGTAAAGGTGGGAGTTTTATGGATGACAAGATGACAGTGAAAATCATTCCTTTAGGTGGTCTTGGAGAAATCGGGAAAAACATAACTGCCATAGAATGTGATGATGAAATTATTGTAATAGATTGTGGGATTGCATTTCCAGATGAAGAGATGTACGGTGTAGATCTTATTATTCCGGATATTACTTATTTAATGGATAATAAAGAGAAGGTTAAGGCTTTTTTCTTAACCCATGGACATGAAGATCACATCGGTTCTCTACCGTATATATTAAAAAAGTTAAATATACCAGTGTATGGAACTAGATTAACTTTGGGAATTTTAGAAAATAAACTTATAGAGCATGAAATGTTAAATGAGTGTAATTTATTTAATGTAGAAGCTGGAGACACTATTGCATTAAAAAAATTGAAGGTAGAATTTATAAGGAATACCCATAGTATTGCGGACTCATGTTCATTAGCAATTTTTACTCCACTAGGAGTAATACTGCATACAGGTGATTTTAAAATAGACTATACACCAATTGACGGAAAGCAGATGGATTTAAAAAGGATTTCTAATTTAGGGCAAGAAGGAGTTCTTCTGCTTATGGCAGATAGCACAAATGTAGAAAGGCCTGGCTATAGTTTATCTGAAAAGTCTATAGGTCAAACATTAGATAAAATTTTTGTTAAAGCAAAAGGAAGAGTAATTGTAGCTACTTTTGCATCTAACATTCATAGAATGCAGCAAATTATTGATGCATCCATTAAATATGGAAGAAAAGTAGTGTTTAGTGGTAGAAGTATGGAGAATATTTCTAAAGTGGGATTAAATTTAGGTTATTTACATATTCCAGAAGGAAGCTTGATAACTTTAGATGAGGTTAATAATTATAACAATGAGAAAGTAACAATTATTACAACGGGAAGCCAAGGGGAACCAATGGCAGCTCTTGCCAGGATTGCTTTTTCTAATCATAGAAAGATACAGCTTCAAAAGGATGATTTATTTATAATTTCAGCATCACCTATTCCAGGAAATGATAAGTTAATTGGCAAAGTCATAAATGAATTATATAAAAGAGGCGCAGATGTAGTATATGAATCAATTGAAGATATTCATGTTTCAGGTCATGCATGTCAAGAAGAATTAAAACTAATACATACTTTAGTTAAACCAAAGTATTTTATGCCAGTACATGGAGAATATAGACATTTAAAACATCATAAAGATTTAGCTGTAAGTTTAGGAATGGATGATAAGGAAATATTTATATTAGAAACAGGTGAAGTTTTAGAAATATCGGAAGATGGAGTTAAAAAGAATGGTAGGGTAAGAGCTGGAAGAGTATTTGTTGATGGTATTGGTGTTGGAGATGTAGGAAATATTGTACTTAGGGATAGAAAATATTTGGCTCAAGATGGAATGGTAACAATTGTAGTTGCAATTGATAAAGATACTTATTCCATAATATCTGGACCAGATATAATAACAAGAGGATTTGTATATGCAAAAGAAGCAGAAGAAATGATTGCTAATATAAAAGATATAGCTAGAGAAGAGATTGAAGGAGCACTATCCAATCAGGTTACTGAGTGGTACGTATTAAAGCAAGCAGTTAAAACTTCAATAGAAAGATATTTATATGATGAAACAAAAAGAAGACCAACTATATTCCCAATAATTGTAGATATATGATAAAAAATATATAATATTTATGGAAAAAAATAAAATCTATGTAAATAATTTAAAAAGCGTGATACAATATAAGTAAACTACATAGAATAGTTCAATTAAAAACGGGGGGATTTTATGTCAGCGCAAATTGGGGATGTATGTAAGTATGTAAATAAAAATTATGATGTGTTAGCTATTGAGAAAGAGTTCTTATTTAATCCTAGAGAATATAAGCTAAATTTAAGACCTCATTCTGCTTGTTGGCGGGGATATTATGGTGAATTTTCTTTTAATAAAAAGAAATTAACACTAAATAATCTATGTGTTTATTCTCCTGAAGATAATCCAACAATTAAGGGTATAAAAATACGTAAAAAACAAGGGATTTTTTCTGATTTTGGAGTGTATCAAAATGTAAATATTGTAATGGATACTTCGGGATATATTCTAATTGCTAGAGATTTTTTACCAGATTACTATGCATCATTTGGTAAACAAACTCCATTAATGTATGAAACGGTTTATGAATTAAAACTTAATAATGGTGAAATTGTTGAAACCGTTGATTTAAGTGATCAATTAAAGGACCTTCGTAATTTATACGGCGTATCTCATTATGATAATGAGATAAAAGAAAAGGTTAGACTAGATATAAAGAAAATTTTAAAAGGTGTATATAACGAAATATAATATTAAAGTGAGCAATCTTGCTCGCTTTTTTTAATGTCTAGAGAAGTATAAAACTTTGGATTTTAGAATGTTGTAAATAAAGGATAAGTTGAAATTATATTAAAATAATGAGAAATAAAAAATGAAAGTTTGTTAAACATTAAACTAATTAAAACATTATATTGATAAAAAAGTAACTTTGCTTTATTGGTTGCAAAACATAAATATAACATAAAATATAAAAATAAAGTGATAATAACTGAAAAAAGTCCAACAAAAACCCGTGTCGAAAAAAAGTTTTATGGAGATTAGAAAATATATTGACAAAAAATAAACAAAGTATTATCATCATATTATAGAAATAGTTAAAAAAATAACAATATTTAATTGGAGGATTAAGTATGAAGGTTACTAATATAAATGAATTGAATTTAAGAATGGAAAAACTTAAAGAAGCTCAAAGAAGGTTTGCTACATTTTCTCAAGAACAAGTGGATGAAATATTTAGAGCCGCTGCAATGGCTGCAAATCATAATAGAATAAAGCTAGCAAAAATGGCAGTGCAAGAAACAGGGATGGGAATTGTGGAAGATAAAGTAATCAAAAATCATTTTGCTGCTGAGTATATTTATAATCAATATAAAGATTTAAAGACCTGTGGAGTAATTGAAGAAGATAAAACTTATGGAGTTACTAAAATAGCAGAACCTATAGGTGTAATTGCAGCTGTTGTTCCAACAACAAATCCAACTTCTACAGCTATATTTAAGACTTTAATTGCACTAAAGACTCGAAATGCAATAATTATATCACCACATCCAAGGGCAAAGAAATCTACAATTGAAGCTGCCAAAATTGTATTAGATGCAGCGGTAAAAGCAGGAGCTCCAGAAGGAATAATTGGATGGATTGATGAACCAAGTATAGAATTGTCTCAGGAAGTAATGAAGGAGGCAGATTTGATTTTAGCTACTGGTGGACCTGGAATGGTAAAAGCTGCATATTCTTCTGGAAAACCAGCATTAGGTGTTGGAGCTGGAAATACACCTGCCATAATTGATGAAACTTCAGATATTAAGATGGCGGTAAGTTCTGTACTATTATCTAAAACATTTGATAATGGGGTAATATGTGCATCAGAACAATCAATAATTGTAGTTGATAAAGTATATGATGAAGTAAAAGAAGAATTAAAATATAGAGGAGCTTATCTTCTTTCTAAGAAGGAAACAGAAAAGGTTAGAAAAGTGATTTTAACTGAAAGTGGAAGTTTGAATGCAGCAATTGTAGGTCAATCTGCTTTTAAGATTGCAGCTTTAGCAGGACTTACCATTCCCGAAAGTTCTAAGGTGTTAGTAGGAGAAGTAACTTCAGTAGAACTTGAAGAACCATTTTCACATGAAAAATTATCTCCAGTTCTTGGAATGTATAGAGCAGATTCTTTTGAAACAGCATTAACAATGGCAGAAAGATTAATTGAATTAGGAGGCCTAGGTCATACATCTATTTTATACACTGATGTATATAAATCAAAGGATAGAATTGATGAATTTTCAAGGAGAATGAAAACAGGAAGAACGCTAATAAATATGCCTGCATCACAAGGAGCAATTGGTGATTTATATAATTTTAGATTAGCTCCATCACTAACTTTAGGCTGTGGTTCTTGGGGAGGAAATTCAGTTTCTGAAAATGTTGGCCCTAAGCATTTGATAAATGTTAAGACCGTAGCTGAAAGGAGAGAGAATATGCTTTGGTTTAAAGTACCAGAAAAAACTTACTTTAAATTTGGATCACTTCCTGTTGCTTTAGAGGAGTTATATGAACTAGGTAAGAAAAAAGTATTTATAGTTACAGATAAAGTTTTATTTAATCTTGGATATACAAGAAAGGTAACAGATGTTTTAGATAAACATGGCATAATGTATAATATATTCTCTGATGTTGAACCAGATCCAACTCTTAAGTGTGCCAAAGAAGGTGCAAGAGCAATGCTTGATTTTAATCCAGATGTAATTATTTCTCTAGGTGGAGGTTCAGCAATGGATGCAGCCAAAATTATGTGGGTTATGTATGAGCATCCAGAAGTAAAATTTGAAGATTTAGCTATGAGATTTATGGATATTAGAAAAAGAGTATATAGATTCCCTACTATGGGTAAAAAAGCTATGATGGTAGCTATTGCAACCTCAGCAGGAACAGGTTCAGAAGTTACACCATTTGCAGTTATAACTGATGAAAGTACAGGAATTAAGTACCCACTTGCTGATTACGAATTAACTCCTGATATGGCCATTGTAGATGCTGAGCTTATGATGACTTCACCAAAGGGATTAACCGCTTGTGCTGGTATTGATGTTTTAGTTCATGCCATTGAAGCATATGTTTCAATTATGGCTACAGAATTTACTAATGGATTAGCGTTAGAAGCTATAAGATTAGTATTCAAATATTTACCTGAGGCATATAATGAAGGAACTACTAGTATAAAAGCAAGAGAGAAAATGGCTAATGCTTCATGTATGGCTGGAATGGCATTTTCAAATGCATTTTTAGGAATATGTCACTCAATGGCACATAAGCTAGGTGCATTCCATCATTTGCCACATGGAATGGCAAATTCATTACTATTAAAAGAAGTTATTAGATTTAATGCAACAGATGTTCCAACAAAGCAAGCAGCTTTTGCTCAATATAAATATCCTAATGCTGCTTATAGATATGCTAAAATAGCTGATTATCTTGGATTAGGTGGGAATACTATAGAGGAAAAAGTAGAACTTCTAATTTCAGAAATTGAAAAGCTTCAAAGAAAGGTTAATATGCCTATGACAATTGAAGAAGCAGGGGTATCTAGAGATAAATTCTATGAGGAATTAGACAGCATGGTTGAGCAGGCTTTTGATGATCAATGTACTTCTGCAAATCCTAGATATCCATTAATGAAGGAAATTGAAGAGATATATATTAAATCATTTGCTTCAGTTAAGGATCTTGAAGAAGCAGCAATAGATAAAAATTAAATTGTTGACTAGAGTATTCTACTCATAAAATACTAAAATACCAAAATACCTAAAGAGGCTTTCACGAAATAGAATTACTATTTTGTGAAAGCCTTTTTAATTGTTGATATACAATTATCTTATGTTTTGTAATGTTACATGAATTAATATTAGTACAAATACTCTTGTTTAGGTTCATATTAATTGATTTTATAGTTATGTGATGAATCTAAATACACCTATAAAATGTTGTAAATATATATTTTATTTTAAAATACTATCTCAATAATATCTTTAAATATAAATAAATGTATATAATATAATAATATTACTTTACAACCAAAAATTTACATGATACAATTATAAAAAAACATATATCTATATTTTATAAAAAAATAAAATATATACTATAAATTATACAATTTTATGATTTTTAAGAATATACATAAAAATTTTCTGCTTAAATGTGTAGAGAAACACAAATACTTTTTAATCTTATAAATATTAATTAATGGGGGGATTATTAATGAAAAATACTATTTTCAAGATATGTGATAATATAATATTTAAAAAAATTAGAGATGATTACTATATTTTTTCAAGTAATTTTAATGATTACAGACTAGAGGGGATCTCTTCAGAAATATTTAATTTTATTTGTAAAGGATATACATATACTGAAATTGTAACAAGTATTAAAGATAAGTATGATGTAAATCAAAGCATTATTGAAAATGATGTAACTAGAATAATAAATGAACTTACACGGTTCAAAATTTTAGATTTACAGCATGAAGATATATTACCTGAAGAAGGTAAATATGAAAATTACATTGTTAATGATTCAATTAATAATGAAGATGATGAAGATTTAAGTTTGTTTGATAAAGCACATAAAGAAAATATACCAATTAATGTAGATTTTCATGTAACTTATAAGTGTAATTTAAGATGTAAACATTGTTATGCAGCAAGTCAAAAGGAGAATTTTTATGAACAAGAGCTTACTCTTGAAGAAATTAAGAAAACCTTTGATCAGCTTGATCAGTTAGGAACTTTTTATTTAAGGATAACAGGTGGAGAGCCATTTATTCACCCTCAGTTCAAAGAAATTATAGAATACGCATACTTAAAGAAATTTGCTGTATCAATCGTAACTAATGGAACTTTACTAAGTGATGATATTATAGATGATTTAAAAAGATTTAAAATTAGGACTTTAACTTTTAGTTTACATGGAGGAGATGCTAATGTACATGATGCTTTTGTTGGACATAATGGAGCATTCGAAAAGTTAAAGGAAAATGTAATCAAATGTAAAAACAAAGGCTTACATGTTAATTTATCTTGGGTAATTACACAAGATAGTTATAATGAGCTGAATAAAATAAGAGAATTAGCTAAAGAACTTGGAGTACCAGTAGGAGTTGGTACTAGAATAGTACCACAAATGGATGGAAATCTTTCACCCAAAAAACATAGACTAACTGATGAGCAGTTAAGAGTTTTTATTAAAAATAATAACCTAGAAATTAAACCTTTAAGATGCACTATTGGTACTAAACTTCAAATAAATAGCAATGGAAATGTACAACCTTGTTTATTTGTAGACGATATTTTAGGTAATGTAAGAGAAAACAGTATACAAGTTATTTGGGAAAACTTACTTAAGACCAGAGAAGAGAGATATAAAAATTTTTATGTAACTCCTAAAGAATGTGAAATGTGTTTATATAATAAAAAATGTCATAGATGTCCAGGAATTGCTAATATTGAAGCTGAAAAACCTAATGCATGTTCTGAAACAGCTAAATGGGAAGCAAAAGCATTTTATTTAGCAAAGAATTAAATATGAAATAAATTAAATGAAAAACAAAGGCGATGTTCAATAAAATATGATATGAATAAGAAAAGAAAGGAGTATGTCAAAACTAAGAGCATTGCAAAACTCATAAATTTTATGGAGTTTTATGAAGTTTTGACAATAGACTAAAGGTGAGAGGTAAATTTATTATAAATAAAGATATAATTTCTAGAACAGTAAATGGGAAAGTATTTATATATAGCGATACAAACAAATGTATTATAAATAAGGTTGGTATAGAAATATGGGAATGTTTAATATTGGGGTACTCATATGATGAAGTAATATGTAAATTAAGAAACAAGTATCCTGATGTTAATGAATCATTAATTGTAAAAGATGTGAGCAGTACCATAGAAAAATTAAAAGAGTTAGATATAATAAGTGAACTAGGTTATAGTTCAAAAAAAGAAGTATTATCAAAAGTAAATAGCAATAAAAAACCTTTAATATATGATTTTTATAAAGAAATTGATTTCTTGTACAAGGTTGTATTAGAACTAACCTATAAATGCAACAATAGATGCCTATATTGTTACAATGGGGAATATAAAGAGAAGAATGTTTTATCAACTGAAAAAGTAAAAGATATTATAGATGAAAGTTATAGATTAGGGGTTATGCACTTGAGTTTAACAGGTGGAGAACCACTGTTAAGGAAAGATATTGTAGAAATTATCAAATATGCTCATAATAAAAAAATGTTAGTATCTCTACAAACTAATGGCACTTTGATTACAGAGGAGTTTGCGAAAGAGCTAGAAGGCACTAAACATTTTAATGTAGCTATAACAGTTCATAGTCATGATAGTGAAATTCATGATCAATTTACCAAAATAAAAGGTTCACATGAAAAGGCCATAGAAGGAATTAAGATTTTAAGAAAACATGATATACCAGTTAAGATTAGATATGTATTAACAACTGAAAATTATGATGGTATTGATAAGTATGATGAATTTGCAAGGGATTTAGATGTAGAAGTAAATAAGAGTCCATTACTATATCCTACTGCTGCAGGATCCCTTGAACCGTTGAAGTTTAGAATCAATGAAGAGCAGCTGAATGTTCTAATGGAAAATAAAAAGTATTATCCGCAAAAAGATCCTTGTGGTGCTGGGAAAACAAAAATAATAATTTCGCCTGAAGGTAAAGTATACCCTTGTTCTTTTTACCATGAGGAATTAGGTGATATAAATGAATCTACAATAGAACAAATTATAAATAGCAACAAAACAAAACAGATACAAAAATTATTTGAACAACCAGATTATTGTAAAAGTTGTGATATGGAAAAAAACTGTCCTAGATGTCCAGTAATAGCATACTTTGAGAAAAATAACTTTAAAGGTATAAACTCATTTGATTGCATGATAGCTAGTATATATGATAAGCATGTAAAGGAGGATATCAAATAATATGTACAAGGATATAGAAGTAAATCCTAAAATTGCATTTTGTAAAATAAATGATGCGTATCATATTTTAAATTGTTATGGTAAAATATTTACCACAAAAAATGTATCTACAATGATATGGGAAAAATTAGTCCAAGGTCATTCTTTAGAGAATATTGAGGACGAGTTGATTAAAAAATTTTCAGATGTTGACTCGAATTTAATCAAAAATGATATAAAAAGCTTTGTATCTAAGTTAAGTGAAGAAAATATATTAACAAAGAAAGGTGTATCATCAAGTAATTATAAAATGAACTACTTAAAACCAGCTAGCTATACTGAAATATGGAAAAAATCCATTGAAAATAAAGTGCCCTTAAAGGTTGATATAGAATTAACCAATATGTGTAATTTGAATTGTAAGTATTGCTATGTAGATTTAAATAAGCCAGTTGATATGAAAAATATTGACTACAAAAAGACTATAGAGTTGTTGGATGAATTAAAGGAAATGGGAACTTTATTTATAACAATAACAGGGGGAGAACCTACATTGCATCCATATTTTAAAGATATATTAAAGCATGCATTGAAAAATAAATTTTATGTTAGGGTTTTGACTAATGGAAGCACTTTAAATGAAGATGCTATTAAAGAATTAAATGAAATATCTAAATATGGGTTATTATCTATAGATATTAGTATGCATAGCTTAAAGGAAGATATTTTCAATGAATTTACTCAAAAGCCAGGAACATTTAAAAGAGTAATGAAAACTATTGATATGATTAAACAAACAACAATTCCTTTAAGCTTAGTCTGTAATATTACCAACGTTAATATAGACGAGATAGAAGATATAAGTAGTTTTTGTGAAAGCAATCAGATAGAACTTCAGTTTAATCCAATAGTATATCCAACTATAAATAATTATTCAAATAATGACTTTTATATAGATGATATTAACGTAAAAAAATTGATAGAAAAAGACATATATTTACCTAAAAGAGGTGTATGCGTAGCATTAACGTCCAAATGTTGGATTGATTATAGAGGAGAAGTAAATCTTTGTGAGTTAATTAGAACTTCTAGTGGGAATATTACGTTGGAAAACTTCAAAAATATATGGAGTAAATTAACTCAAAAATGTGAATTAAAAGATAAATTAAGGCTAGATGAAGAATGCTCAAGTTGTAATCTAAGAGAGGAATGTTCAATATGTCCAGGGATTTTAACTTTGACTTTAAATAAAAAGTTCTTTTGTAATTCAGCTAAAATTGCCCATGATATGAAAGTATAATTAAAGAATTCTTTGTGATTCTTTTGTTATAAATATTAAAATTAGAAGGAGGGAAGAAGAATGAATAAATATGAATCACCAGAAATAGTAGAAATTAAAACAGCACCAGAAGATTCATCAATGTTTAATATTTGTGATGGCGGATGTGCTTAACAGAATATTTAGAAACAGGTATTAAAATAATACATTGTTAAAGGGAAGGGAGGAAGAAAAATGAATAAATATGAATCACCAGAAATAGTAGAAATTAAAACAGCACCAGAGGACTCATCAATGTTTAATATTTGTGATGGCGGATGCGCTTAATATAAATTAAAAAATTAAAGAGAAGTATTATATAATACTTCTCTTTATTAGTTATTAGTGTAAGGGGAGTCTTATTGTGAAAAAATATATATTTACAGATAAGAAATTGCTTATAGGTTCTGTATGTTTTTCAATTTTAGTTACTCTTTCTGATATAGGAATAGCATTTATAATTAAAACAATTCTTGATTTAGGATCAAATGGTACCATTAAAGAATTAAAAAATGTTGTAATATTTTCATTAATGTTTGTTGCTGTGACTTATGTAATTAGCTATATAGGAAGAAAATTCCAAGCTCTTTATATAAAAAAGATAATGGTAAAATTAAGAGGAGATATTATAGAGAAAATATTAGAAAAAAACATGAGTAATTATTTTGAAAAAAATTCTGCAGAGTATATATCTATCATAACAAATGATTTAAAAGTTCTTGAGTCTAGTTATTTTAATAATATCATAGAAATAGTTTCGAATTTTTTTAGACTAATAGTTAGTGCCATTGCAATCATATATTTAAACAAGTATATAAGTATTTGTATATTTATTATAGTAGGAATAAGTATTTATTTACCAGTATTGTTTAGCAAAAAAATAAGTTATTGCAAAAAGGAATATTCTGATAAATATAGTGCTAATACTGTTAAAATAAAAGACATTTTAGATGGGTTTGAAGTTATAAAAGGATTTAATATCAAAAATAAAATAGTGAAAGAATATAATATTTATAATGAAGATTACGAAGTGAGTAATTATAAGTACAAGATTATTACAGGAATTTCAACTATTTTTTCTAATTTTTTAGGATTTGCATTATTTTTTACATCTTTGACAGTTGGAATTTATTTGGTTATAAATAAATTATTTACGGTAGGGTCATTGGTTGCCGTAACGCAACTTATGAATAATATAAAATTTCCAATAATAAATATATCTAATATACTAAATGAGATTAAAGGAAATAAATTTATTATTGAAAAAATTAATTGTATCCTTAATTATGAAGAATCTAATGAAGAGAGAATAGAAAAGCTTGATTTTTACAAGGATATTGAATTTAGAAATGTAAGTTTTTCATACAGTAATCAAGATAAAAATGTACTAGAGAATATAAGCTTTAGAATAGAAAAAAATAAAAAATATGCTATAGTTGGACCTAGTGGTAGTGGAAAATCTACTATTTTAAAATTAATATTAGGGTATTATGATAATTATAGTGGGAAGATTTATATAGATGGAATAGATATAAAAGAAATTAATAAGGAATGTTTTTATAAGTTGATTTCAAACATACAACAAAATGTATATTTATTTAATCTTAACATAGAAGAAAATATAAAGTTATTTAATGATTACAATGAAGAAGATTTTGAAAAGGCTATTAAAGATGCTGGACTAGAAAATTTTTTAATTAACATAGGAAGTGATGTAAAGTGCACGCTAGGGGAAAATGGTAATATAATATCAGGTGGTGAAAAGCAGAGAATTTCCATTGCAAGAGCATTAATAAAACATACGCAAATCTTATTGTTAGATGAGGCAACATCTTCACTAGATAATGTAACAGCATATAATATTGAAAATACAATATTGTCTATAGAAAATGTAACAGCAGTGCTTATTACTCACAAGTTAACAGAAGAATTATTAAATAAGTATGATTATATAATATTCTTGGATAAAGGTAAAATTTGTGACGTTGGTAAATTTAAGGAGTTGATTGATAAAAAAGGAGAGTTTTATAGGTTTTATTCATTAATACAATATAATGATTGTGATGAAGTACTCGACTAGGTATATTTATACTTATGAAAATTCCATTTTAATAGTATACATTGATAAGTTTAATTTAATAATAAAATAAGTGTATCGAGATGATACTGAAGCAATAGGCTCTGTAGAATAAATGTAATCTACAGAGCCTATTTTATAAGGGTTATCTAAAAAATTAAGTATGCTAGAGTTCCAACAAGTCCTGAACCAAAAATCACAGCTATAGGATTAGCTTTGAATTTTCTAAGAGCTACTATTCCTCCAAGAAATAACATGAATTCAATTGGCCTAAAATTTGATAATACTACTGCTGATTTTTCAGCTCCAAAAAGGGCAAGAGTAAGTATTGAAACACCAGCACCACAAATTAAAGCAACTACAGCTGGACGTAAACTACTAAGAATAGTTTGTATTCCTTTTAATCCTCTATATTTATAATATAAATGGGCTAGTATTAAACATATAATAAAGGCTGGAAGTATAACACCAATAGTACATATAATTGCGCCAGGAAGACCTGATAGTCTTGTACCAACAAAGGTAGCTGAATTGATTGATATAGGTCCTGGTGTCATTTCCGCTATGGTAATTAAGTCAGCAAACTCTTCTAAGGACATGAGATGATGAACTTGTACAATTTGATTTTGAATTAGCGGAATAGCGGCATAACCACCACCAACACTAAAAAGTCCAACTTTTATAAAGCTAAAAAACAATTTTAAAAGCATATTTATTTACCTTCCTTTCTAATGTCAATGATTAAGTTACAAATACCTATTCCTACACATAATAGTATTATTGTCATTGCGCTAATACCAAAGAAATATGTCATAGCAAAAGCAATAAACATCATGGATATATGTAAAATATTGCGAGTTTTCGCTACATTCTTAGCTAGGTTTAGTACTACGTCAAAAATAACAGCAGCAACTCCTGCACGCATTACTTGAAGAGCTAGTGCTATAATAGTGTTTTCACGAAATTGTTGATAAAATACAGATATTATTGAAATAATTATAAGTGGTGGAAGGGCAGTCCCTATAACGGCTATAAGAGAACCTAAAATTCCACTCATTCTATAACCTAATATTACTGAAGCATTTATTGGAATTGGACCAGGAGAAGATTGAGCAATAGCTGTAATATCTAACATTTCACTTTCATCTAACCACCCTAGTTCCTCTACAAATTTCTTTTTCATTAAAGATACAATTACAAATCCTCCGCCAAAAGTAAAGGCACTCAAGGAAAATGTAGATGTAAAGAGTTTCCAAAGAGTTTTTGAATCTTTTTTAATAGTATTTTCCATACAAATATCTCCTATCTTAAATTATTCATTTTTGTTTTCGTACAAGTTTAATTTTAAGGGCAATTTATCCATATGTAAAATATATATATATTATTATATTGATAAGTAAAAGACTATTAAAGTATAAGATACTATACCTAGTTATCGTATAGTGATATAATTAGATATCTTCATTAGTAAGTTGGCTCTGTAGTAAAATAGAGTGATAGAATTATACAAGTTATGCTAAACAGTGAATTAATAGCTTATGTAAGGCTTTTCCTAAGGAAGGTTGGAAGGGGACCCTGTTCCCTCCTTGTTAAGGAGAGATACTCAAAGGGAACCATAAGGTTCCTTTTGAAAAAG
>URKQ01000052.1 GCA_900548455.1 uncultured Clostridium sp. | reverse complement strand
TTTAAAAGTTCACTCCACAAGACATACAGCTATAACAATAGCTATAACAGAAGGTGCAACTATAGAAAAAGTAAGAGAATTTGCAGGGCATAAAAATTTAGCAACTACAAATAGATATGTACATTCTATAGATAAATTAAAAAATAATGCAGGAGATATCATAGATATTCTTTGAGATAAAGCTAATATACTGGTAAAGTATATTAGCTTTATTTAATTTTGCATAAAACAGTATAATTTGTTGAATGTAATTTTTATGTATTTTAGAGAGAGAAATTAAATATAATGTATTAATACATGAAAAAAGAAATGAATATTTCTTTAAATTTATTATAAAGTAATATTTTAGGAGAGTGAATGATGGAGCAAAAGTTAAGTCCTAAAACTTTTAATTTTAAAAGTATTAAAGGAATAAGCTTAAATCAATTGGAACAGCATTATAAACTATATGAAGGATACGTAGACAAAGTTAATACAATATGGGGTGAAATAAATGAACAAAGGGATTTTTCAGGGGAAAATGCCATTTATAGTCCTTATAGAAGTCTTCTAGTAGCACAAAGTTTTGCATTAGATGGAGTTAAACTTCATGAACTTTATTTTGAAAATATGAATGGAGAAGTAAAGGGAATATCTTCTTTCGTATATGAAGCTATAATGGACAGCTTTGGTAGTTATGACTATTTTGAAAAATTATTTAAAAATGCAGCTTTAGCAGTAAGAGGATGGGTAGTACTTGCTTATGAACCCATAGATGGAAAACTTCATATATATGGGCAGGATAGCCATGATTCAGGACCTATATGGAAGGCGTATCCCTTACTTGTTATAGATGTATATGAACATGCATATATGATTGACTTTGGAATTGACAGAAAAAAATATATTGATGTATTTATGAGCAATATTGATTGGAGAGTTGTAAATAACAGATTGATTGCACTAAAAAAAATGTTAAATTGTTGAATTAATTTATAGTATTATGCATAGATTTTAATATAAATAATGTTAAATAAAATAATCAGATTATTCATGAAATCATCACATATTATATTAATTTTTAGTACTACTAATATAGTTTAAACAGTTATTTGATTATGTTTAATATAAACTTGGAGGGATTATAATGTATTCAGAGAATGAAAGAAATTTTTATAGAGATGAAATTCAAGAATATGAATTTGTTCCCATAGAGCCTATGAATGGTATAGATATGTCTAAAGAGATGGAAGATTTCATTGCTATGTATTGTATGATGGGGATTATGCCAATGCATAGAAATAATCCTTTAGGTTTTATAACCCCTATGCCTTGGCTTATGGATGAAGAAGATGATGAATTTAGAATTTTTTATGAAGAAGAATGGATAAGAGATGCAAATGAAAATGAAGATTTTTTTAATAATGATTTTAGAACAGATGAAAGAAGCCCTGGATATAATTACTTAAAAATTGATAGAATAGTTAATAGAATAGAAAGAAACAATCCAGGTATATTTAGGTTCTTAGAGTGTAAGGGAGTTCCTTATATGAGAGCAAGAAATTTTGTAAGAAGAATAGTGAGATTAACTCTTATGTATAGTTAAAATAATGAGTGGCATAATGCTGCTCATTATTTTTTTAGTACAAATTTTTATTCTTAATAATTAATTTAAAATTAAGTTAAAATTAAGTTAAACATCTAGTATATGCCTTTAGAAATGAAAATATAACAATATTATTTTAAAATATATCTTTATTTAGAAATATTTGTCTTAATAAAAAAGTTGACTATATGTACTTTAATACTTTATAATGTTTCTAAGTCAAATTTTACTATCAATATAGTTTGAACAGTATATGATAACGTTATACATATTGATAGAGATACATAAAAGAATCTTAAGAACTAGGAGGATAGCTTGGTAAATTTGTAGGCATTAGCACGCATTACCCAAGAATCTCACAGTTTTTATTTGTGGGAAGTTCAATAAACTGTAAATTTAAAACTTATTAGAATTTATATCTAATAGTCTTTAGGGGGAAAGTTATGTTAAATAAAGAGAAAACCTTTGGGTTCTTATTGAGTTTAATGTTGTCTATATTTGCAATCACTTTAATAAATTGCAAATATGTACAAGCTACTGAAGCACCTAAAAAGAAAAATGAGATAATATTGCGTTCAGCTAAGTTATCAACAGATAAGACAATAAAAGTACCAAATAGAACTTTGGAGAATAAGAGGCTATCAAGAGGTGGAAGTGAAACTACACCAGAAGTTGCTTATGATGTAGTAGATTTAGCTAGTACCAAACTTGGAAGTCCGTATGTTTGGGCTGCTGTTGGACCAGATGTCTTTGATTGTTCAGGCTTTACAAAATACGTTTTTAATAATTATGGCATAGATTTACCACATTATACTGGTTCACAAATAAGATACGGCAGAGGCGTTTCAAGAGCTGGTCTAGAACCAGGGGATTTAGTATTTTTTAATACAGATGGATATTCTGTATCCCATGTAGGAATATACATGGGAAATAATCAATTTATACATGCAGCTTCAGGAAATGGGAGAGTAATAATAAGTGATTTAGATGAAGAGTATTACTCAAGTAGATTTGTAGGTGCTAGAAGAATTTTCTAAAATTTTTAATTAGTGTACAAGCTTTTATCATAATCTCTATAAACTATGAATATAAATTAAACACAAGTGTTTATAGGTTATAGGAGGGTGATAAAATGAAATACACAAGATATAATATAAAACCTAAGAAGAAAAGCAGCAACTTACTTTATCTTATAATTGTAATGTTAATTGCATTAGTACTAACAGTTATGTTTTTTAATAAATTTTATTATAAAGATGATTTGAAAAAAAATAATAGAAGTACTAATGAAATAAAAAAAGAAGAGAAAAAGGAAGCTGTTAAAGATACAGAGGAGAATATAAAAAGCAGCAATTTTATATTAATTCAATGTGGCGTATTTAAGGTAAAAGATAATGCTGATAAAGTAAAGAATCAATTAAGTTCTTTTGGAAGTCCTTTCCTTGTACAGCAGGATAATACTTATAAAGTATATCAAGGCATATATACTGAAGAGGATTGTGATAAGGTTATAGAAAAGTTAAATAAAAATAAAATTCAAAATACCAAAATAGTAATAACTTTGCCTTATGAAGATTTATCAGTAGTTGAATTAAGTAAAATTATAGATGCTGAACTAAAAATAATAAATAAAACCTCAGATGCACAAGTTAAATCAATAAAAACTAATGAGTTAAAAAAATGGGTATCTTCTTTAGAGAATTTAAATGAAGATACTAGCTTATATAAAGATGTTAAAGAAATGAAAGATTATATAGCATCTCTTCCTGAAGAAGTGGACAAGAAAAAATCCGAAGAGATGAATATATATATATATAATAAATTGATAAAATTTAAGAATAATTAGTTAGGTGTTAGAACAGGCTGAGTCTGTTCTATTTTTATGTAAATTTTTATTTAAGTTATACACAACTTGAAAATAATGTACAACAGACAATTAATGAGGAGGTTATTTCTAAATTTTTCATAGGTATCTGAAAAATATCCATAATTTTGAATTTATTAGTGCTCATAATAATGTTAATAAATGTTAAATATTCTCAGTGGTAAATCAAATTTGTGACTGTTAAATTTATATATTGTATGATTTATATATGGATAAATTGTAATTTTTAGTGATTTTAAAAATTATATATTTGATACATTAATCACCAAATTAAGGAAGATAAAAATTTTCTAAAAACCCTATTATAGACTTGTTAATCATTTTATTAAATGATACACTATATAAGATAAAGAAATAAATGGGGGATATAAATTGAAAAATTCAGAAAGGAAAACCAGAGAATACATTTTTGTTATATTACTGGCAGCCATTTCTGGTAGTTTTATTGGGGAAGTATTGTCTAAAAGTATTAGATTTTTAGATATATTAGGAAAATCTTATTCCATTGGACTAAGTGAACCTTTTTTGTTAGACTTAAAGGTGATAGGGATAACTTTTGGTATCCATTTCAACATTAATTTAATGTCTGTTATTTGTGTAATATTGGCAATAATATTATTTAGAAAATATTAGGAGTGAACAATTATGAAAATTATACTGGCATCAGCTTCAGAAAGAAGAAAAGAACTTTTAACAAGAATTACAGAAAATTTTGAAGTGATTGTTAGTGATTTTGATGAAAGAACTGTAAGCTTTGATAATAATTGTGAAGAGTATGTTATTAACTTAGCAAAAGGAAAGGCTTTTAATATACTAAAAAAGTTAAAGGAACATTCTCTTATAATTGCTTGTGATACTATAGTATATAGTGAAGGCAAGGTGCTTGGAAAGCCTAGAAATCAAGAGGATGCTATTGGCATGCTTAAAATGCTCAGTAACAAAACTCATAAAGTATACTCCGGTATTATAGTTTTAGATACAAAAACTAATAATATGAAATTTGATGCTGTTTGTACAGAGGTAAAATTTTCAAAACTTAGTGATGAAACTATAGAAAAATATGTAAGAACAGGAGAGCCTTTAGATAAAGCAGGGGCTTATGGTATACAAGGTAGAGCAGCAACATTTGTAGAAGGTATTAAGGGTTGTTACTATAATGTAGTTGGCTTACCTTTAAATAAGTTAAATACTTTACTTATGGAGATGGGGGTAAATCTTTAAAAGGAAGTGTTATATTTGAATAATTTCAAACTTACTGATTTACCTAAAAATGAAAGACCTCGAGAGAGACTTTTTAGATATGGAGCACAGGAATTATCTAATGCAGAACTTTTAGCAATTATTTTGAGAACAGGAAGTCAAAAGGAAGATGTTTTAAGTTTGTGCAATAGGATAATATCAGATTGCAATGGATTAAATGGACTACTTAATTGTGATACTCAAGACTTTTTAAGTTTGTGTGGTATAGGAGAGGCTAAAGCGGCACAACTTATAGCGTTATCGGAAATTTCAAAGCGCTTTAAGTCCTTTAAGTCTGGTGAGAAATATAGAATAACTACTGCTAAATCAGCAGCAGAGTATGTTATGGAAGATATGAGATATTTAAAAAAAGAATATCTAAAATTAATAATGCTCAATAGTAAAAATATAGTTATATCTGTAAAACATATATCTATAGGCAGTTTAAATAGTTCTATTGTTCATCCAAGAGAAGTATTCTTAGAAGCTATAAAAAATAGTAGTGCTTCAATAATTATCTGTCATAACCACCCATCAGGTGATCCTACTCCAAGTAAAGAGGATATCAATATTACAAATAGACTTAAAGAATGTGGAAAGATACTAGGCATAGAGGTTTTAGATCATATTATAATTGGTGATGGTATTTATGTTAGCTTAAAAGAAAGAGCATTTTTATAGAAACGAAAGGAGAAAAAAGTATATGGGATTTTTTGCTAAATCAAGAGACATGGGAATAGATTTAGGGACTGCAAATACATTAGTTTATGTAAAAGGAAAAGGAATAGTTTTAAGGGAGCCATCGGTTGTGGCTATAAATAAAAAGACTAACAGGGTGTTAGCTGTTGGAAATGAAGCTAAACAAATGATTGGAAGAACTCCAGGTAACATTGTGGCTATTAGACCAATGCGAGATGGAGTTATAGCTGATTTTGACGTTACTGAAAAAATGCTAAGAAGTTTTATTGAAAAAGCAGGAGCAAAAAATGGATTTAAAAGTCCAAGAATAGTAGTATCTTTTCCTTCAGGAGTAACTGAAGTAGAAAAAAGAGCTATAGAAGAAGCAACTAAAGGTGCTGGAGCTAGAGAAGTTCAACTTTTAGAAGAGCCTATGGCAGCTGCAATAGGTGCTGGACTTCCAGTAGGAGAGCCTACAGGTAGTATGGTTGTAGATATCGGAGGCGGTACTACAGAAGTAGCTATTATATCTCTTGGAGGTATAGTTACAAGTATGTCTTTAAGAGTTGCTGGTGATGAGTTAGATCAAGCAATAATTGCATACATAAAGAAACAATACAATCTAATGATAGGTGAAAGAACAGCTGAAAATATTAAGATAGAATTAGGTTCAGCTTTTGAAACAGAAGAAGTTAGCGAACCAATGCAAATTAGAGGAAGAGATTTAATCAGTGGTCTTCCAAAGGTTGTAGAAATTAATGAGGCAGAAGTTAGAGAAGCATTAAGCGAGCCTGTATATATGATAATTGATTCAATTAAAACTACACTTGAAAAAACACCACCAGAATTAGCTGCAGATATAATGGATAAAGGAATAATGCTTACAGGTGGGGGAGCTCTATTAAAAGGATTAGATAAACTAATAACTCATGAAACCCATATGCCAGTTAATATAGCTGAATTACCACTAGATTGTGTTGCTATAGGATCTGGGAAATCACTTGATAACATAGAGATTATGAGTAGAAGATAAAAATGAAGATATTTAAAAATAAACTGGCAGTAATAGTTGTACTACTGTCAGTATGCTTTTTGGGGTTAATCGGTTATTCAGTGAAAAAAGAAAATGTATCTTTATTTGAAAATGGAGTAGGAAGTGTAATTAACGCTGTTCAAGGTGTAGTTTTTAAATTTGGAAATACCATTAAAGATTCTGCAGGGCTTATTTTTAATGCGGGAAGTATTAAAGAAGAAAATGAAGCACTAAAGAAAGAAAATGAAGAGTTAAAATCTAATGGTACTCAAAATAAAATACTTATAAAAGAAAATGATAGACTTAGAGAAATGCTTAATTTTTCAAAAACCAATGAAGAATATGAATATATTGGAACAGATATAACAGGATTAGCTGGAAATAATTTTCTTGATGGATATATAATAAATAAGGGTGAAGATGATGGATTAAAAAAAGGTATGGTAGCCGTTAATGGAAAAGGACTAGTTGGTAAGGTTACCCAGGTAAATAAGAAATGGAGTATAGTTCAATCTTTATGTAATGAAAATATAGCAGTGGCAGGACATGTGCTAGAGACTGAAGAAAGCAATGGAATAGTAAAGGGATATAAGGGAAATGAAGATAAATTTTTAGCTGAAATTACAGGATTATCCCTAGACTCAGCAATAAAAGAGGGAGACACTATTCTTACTTCAGGATTAGGAGAAATTTATCCTAAAGGCATAGAAATTGGAAAGGTTATTGAAGTTTATGAAGATAAAGCAAAGGTAAGGAAAACTGCAATAATTGAGCCTGTTGTGGATTTTAGTAAGATTGAACAAATTTTAATTGTACTTCCAAAGGATAAAGAAAATGTTAAATACTAATAGTTTTTGGAAAAAAGTTCTATATATGTTTTTAATTATTTTTGCCCTACTAATTTTAGATAATACCATTGTAACATTCTTTTCTATTAAAGGAGTGTTCCCAAGTCTTCTATTTTCCTTTATAATTTGCTATTCAATTGTTAGTGGATATGAAGAAGCAATTGTAATTGGAGTATTTAGTGGAATACTTCAAGATATCTATTTCCCAGGAGCTTTGGGAATAAATGTGCTTATAAACATGCTAACATGCCTTATTGCAGCTAAAGTAGGTAAAAGTATATTTAAAGAAAAGATATTTGTACCTTTAATATCTACATTCCTGTTAAGTGTGTTAAAAAGTGGATATATATTTGCAATACTGATTTTAACAAAAAATAAAAATGATTTCTCACACTTAATTTTGTATAAAGCTATATATGAAACTGTAATAACGTTGCTTATATATAAGCTTGTATTAAAATTTAGTGAAACAAAAATTATAAAGAAGGAATGGAGATTCTAGAAAGTATGAAAAAAAATAAAGATAAGAAAAAAGATTTTTCTAGATATTATCTGTTTTATTTAGCTATTTCCATAATATTCTTATTAATTATTGTTAGATTATTGTACTTGCAAATTGTAATGGTGGAAGAATACCGAGAGCTTTCTAATAATAATAGCTATAAAACAGTTTCAGTTAATGCTGCACGTGGCGATATTGTAGATGCAAATGGAAATGTATTTGCCACAAGTATTCAAAGTTATGTCCTTGAATACAATGAGTCTGATGAAAATAAAAAGGAATTCTACAATACTATCAGTGAAGTATTAAAAATAATAGATGAAAAAAATATAAAGCAAATAGATGAGTTTCCAATAGTTATTGAAAATGGAGAATATGTATTTAAATTTCAAGCTACAAAAGAAGAAGATAGGTTGTGGCTTGAATCTAGATTTAAAAAGGATAGAGGCTTTGATGAACTCGTTGCACGAAAACTTTATGGTGAAGGAACAAAGCTTTCAAGTCTAAATGAAAAGCAAAAGGCAGAAGTTGATGAGGCTCTATTAAAAATTTCTGCTGAAGAAGTGTATAAAGTATTAGAGGAGAGATATAAGCTATCAAAATCAGAGTATAAAGAATTAAAAGATGAAGAGAAAGTTAAATATGACTTAGAACAAGAAGAATTTAATTCTTTATCCCTTGAAGAAAAAAGAAGATATTTAATTATTCAAGATGGAATTTTCATAAATCAAATTTCAGGAGATAATCCTGTAGTTATTGCTAATAATATTGACGAAGAAACTGCTTTTGTCTTTGAACAACAGCTAACTAATTTGCCAGGAATAGTTGTTAATACTCAACCTATGAGATACTATCCTGAAAAGGAATTAGGTTCTTCATTTTTAGGATATATATCTTCTATAAATCCCTGGGAACAACAAAAGTATGAAGAGCTTGGATACGATGTTAGCGCAGATGAAATTGGGGCTTCTGGAATAGAATCTGCCTTTGAATCTTATTTAAAAGGATCTAAAGGTCAACAAAGAATTCAAGTTAATAAATATGGGCGAACTATTAGAGTTTTAGGTGAAGTTGAAGCTTATGCAGGTGATACAGTTCAGCTAAATATAGATATGAATATACAAAAAGTAGCGGAGAGGGCTCTTGAAGATACACTTAAGGAATTGCAAAAACTTGGTGCTAGTTCTCATGATGCCGATACAACCAATGCTACTAGAGGAGCTGTTGTGGCAATTAGGAATACTGGGGAAATTTTAGCACTAGCTAGTTATCCAGGGTATGATCCTAATATGTTTACTACACCAGGATTATTAACTCCTGATATGTATAAAAAATATTTTAATCCTGACTTAGAAGAGATGGGGAAAGCTTATATTAGAGCTCGTAATCTAGCAAATAAGTCTGGTATATTAACTGACAATGAACTTGCAACTCTTTCAAAGGAAGAAAGAGAGTCTATTTTATTAGATAGAATGTTTCCTATAGATAACACAATAGAGGGAAACACTACCATAAGACAAGATCTTTACGATATATTTCCAAAATCATTTTATAATTATGCTACATTGTCAACAGTACCACCGGGATCCACATTTAAACCTGTTAGTGCTTTAGCTGGTTTAGAAGAAGGTGTTATAGATGGTGGAACTATAATTAATGATAAAGGAACCTATACTAAGAATAATTATACAGGTAAATGTTGGATTACTAATATGTATGGTGGATCTCATGGACCAATTAATGTAACTAAAGCCTTAGAGGTATCTTGTAACTATTTCTTTTATGAAGTTGCAGATAGATTATATAGTAAAACTAACACAGTAGAATCCCTTGATTTATTAGCTAAGTATGCATGGCAATTAGGACTTGGAGTACCTTATGGCAGTGGTGCAAAGGCTAGTACAGGTATAGAGATTAATGAAAACTTTGGTCAAGTTTATAATTATGAGTCAAGTAAATCAAGTCTTGCAAATTCGCATGTAAATAGGTTGGTTACTTATTTAGAAAGAGGAATTAAGTCTACTAATGCAGTACCTCACTATAAACCTTTTGATATAGTTCAAGGTGAAGAAAAAGGTGAAGGAAAAGAGTTAGAACAAATTAAAACCACTAATGAAAAGAAGAAAGTTTTAGTAGATAAAATAAAGGCTGAAATGAAAGCTAATAAAGATGAGCAAACTCCAGATAATGATTTGTTTCCACAGTTAATTACTTTAGTAGAAAATGTTATTAAAAGTAATCCAGCATTAGAAGAGATAGGATATACAGATAAAGATATAGATGGCATTTCTAATGCAATACTGCAAGCAATTATTGATGGACGTTCTGAAATATCATCACCTGGTAATGCTTATAGTGCAGCCATTGGTCAAGGCCAAAATACCTTTACACCAATTCAGCTAGCTAGCTATGTAGCGACACTATTAAATGGCGGTACTAGATATGAACTTAAATTAGTAGATAAAATAATAGATAGTGACACAGGAGAGGTTGTTGAAGATATTACTCCACAGGTAATTAGTCAAGCTAATTTTGACCCTAGAAATATTGAAATAGTAAAACAGGGTATGAAAGAGGTTACTAATGGTGAAAGTGGAACGTCAGCAGCAATCTTCCAAGGGTTTCCTATTAGTAACGGTGGTAAAACAGGTACATCTAATATTATCGATGAGACGAGAGATGATGCAGTAGGAAGAGATGCTGCAGGAGTATATATTGGATTTGCACCTTATGATAACCCTGAAATAATTGTATGTTCAATTGTATTTGATGGTGGTCATGGTAAAGGTAATATCACTAAAGCTATATTTGAAGAATATTTTAGAGATAGAATATTAGAGCAAAACAAGAATTATAAGTTTATGTATAATATACATGACGATGAAGCAAAAAAAGAAGAAGATAATAAATAGCATTAAAAGAGAAATAACAAATGGATTTCCATTTGTTATTTTTTTAAATATGAGTTAAAATTAAAGAAGTTAAATGTTAATTAAAAATATTCTGCGAAAACTTATATAATAATCGTAATATATAGAATATAAAAGTTATGCTTATATAAGATAATCTGTAGAAAAGTATAAAATTTTTGAAGGAATTTTGGTAGTTGATGTTGAAATAAAGGAATATCTCGATATGTGGAGGGGACATATGCAGGATGATGGAATAAAATTAAAAGGTGAAAAAGATGGGCTCAATTTAATTATAAATTTAAAAGCATTTAATTCTTTGGAGAGTTTGTTAGAAACTTTGCGGAATAAATTAAAGCGTGGGAAAAAGTTTTATAGAGGAGCTAATGTTAAGGTTACCGTTGATACGAAACTTTTAGATAATCGGGAAATGAAAAAGATAAAATCTCTTTTATCAGATGAATTTATGATTAATGAATGCTCATTTTTAGATATAAAAGCCACTGAAAAGAAAGTTTTTAGTGGAGTAAATGAAGGAAGAACAAAATTTGTAAAGAAGACTATTAGAAGTGGACAAAGGTTCGAATACTCAGGAAATCTTGTAATTATTGGAGATATTAATCCTGGGGCAGAGGTATATGCTGATGGAAATATAATTGTTCTTGGAACTATTAGAGGATCAGTACATGCTGGTTTCAGTGGAAATAATAATGCTATAATTGCAGCGTTTACTTTAATGCCGCAAATAATGCAGATTTCTACTTTAATTACTCGTTCGCCTGAAAATGTTGATAAACCAAGTTATCCAGAATTAGCCAAAATAAAGAATGGAAATATAGTTGTAGAACCGTATTTAGTCAATAAATATATGTAATGGAGGAAATGTAAATGGGAGAGGCTATTGTAATTACATCAGGAAAAGGTGGAGTTGGGAAAACTACTACTACTGCAAATATCGGAACAGCGCTTGCATCAATGGATAAGAAGGTAGTTGTAATAGATTGTGATACTGGACTTAGAAATTTAGATGTGCTTATGGGATTAGAAAATAGAGTAGTGTTTACTTTGTTAGATGTTATAGAAGAAAAATGTAGATTAAAGCAAGCACTTATAAAGGATAAGAGATTTAGCAACTTATTTTTATTACCAACAGCTCAAACAAGGGATAAAAATGATGTAGATATAAATGAAATGTTAAGAGTTGTTGAAGAACTTAAACAAGATTTTGATTATGTAATATTAGATTGTCCTGCAGGTATTGAACAAGGTTTTGAAAATGCTATAGTTGGAGCAGATTGGGCTATAGTAGTTGTTAATCCAGAAATTACATCAGTTAGAGATGCCGATAGAGTCATTGGAAAATTAGATGCTAAAGGAATTGAAAGACAAGAGCTTATCGTTAATAGAATGAACTTTGATATGGCTAAAAATGGTGAAATGTTATCAATTGATGATATTAAAGAATGTTTAGCTATTAAGGTCATAGGTGTGGTTCCAGATGATAGAAAGGTAACTGTTTCAACTAATAAGGGTGAACCAATAGTTCTTGATAGTTCTGCTTATGCGGGACAAGCTTTCAAAAATATTGGAAGAAGAATATTAGGTGAAGAAGTCCCTCTTATTAAATTTGAAGATATTTATGTACAAAAGGGCTTCATGAATGCTATAAAAAAATTCTTTGGAGGAGGTAAAAATTAGATATGGGATTATTTCAAATTTTTTCTACAAAAGTTTCCTCTAAAGATGTTGCAGCTGATAGATTAAAATTAATCCTTGTTCATGATAGAGCTACACTTTCTCCAGATTTTTTAGATAATATTAAAGAAGAGATATTAAAGACAGTATCAAATTATGCTGAAATTGATGGGGGAGAAATTGAAATTAGACTTACTAATGCTGATGAGTATAATGGGAATAGTCCGGCATTAGTGGCTAGTATTCCTATTAAGAAGGTTAAGCGCTAGCATAGATTTATTTTCATTAAGCTTCGAAATTCTGCGTCAGCTTTCTGCGCTCTTTGATTGCTTACATTTTAGTAAGCGCACTTCATCGCTTAGTTGCTTCCTTGAATTTCTTGCTTACTGAAAATAAATATTAAATTTGCAGGCAAATTTACACGGAAAATAATGATAATGAATGGTGTTTCCAGCCATTCATTATTTTTTTATGGTTCTATGGTGAAACAAAGAGATAGGATATACAAGATATGCTAAACAGTAAAATGATAGCTTGTGCACGGCTTTTCCTAAGGGAGGTTGGAAGGGGACTCTGTTCCCTCCTTGTTAAGGAGAGATATTCAAAGGAAACCATAGGGTTCCTTTTGAAAGAGCCAAATAAAGTAATATAAGGGATCTGTGTGCGTTACTATAAATGCATACAGATCCTTTTTAAAAATTATATATGCGCCGCTTGGTTAACTGACACTCAAATCTTTGATTTGAAAAGTGGAAGTTACTCATGTGAGTTATGGGAATAAGAGTAACATATTAACCAACAGTTAATTATTTAGAATAAAAAGTGAAAACTCCTCAATTGTTTAAATAATGGGCTCCGTAGTAAAATAAAGTGATAGAATGTAAAGGTAGGTTGAGGAGTTGAGTTTATGAAAATAAATGAGATTATTAGAAGTTATAGAAAAAGAGAAAATCTTACTCAAGAGCAAATTGCAAGTTATTTAAATGTGAGTGCACCAGCTGTGAATAAGTGGGAAAGAGGAATGTCATATCCGGATATAACACTTTTAGCACCTCTCGCTCGTATTTTAAAAATTGATGTTAATACCTTGTTAGAATTTAATGAAGAACTGACAGATACGGAAATAAAAAAGTTTACAAAAGATATAGGAGAAATAGCGACAAAAGAAGGATTAGAGAAGGCTTTTGAAAAGGGAAGTGATTTAATTAAAGAATATCCGAATTGTGATGAACTAACATTTTGGATATCAACCGTATTAAGGATATATCTATTACAGTATAAAGGTGATTTAAAAGATAAATATGAAAGAAAAATTATTAATTGGCTTGAAATTGTAGCGTCAAGTGCTAAAGAAAAGATAGCTTCCATGGCAAATTTGGATTTATCAGCAATCTATAGAGAGAAAGAAGACTATCAGGAATCTCAGAAAATGTTAGATAGAATTCAAGAAGTAAATGTTGATAAAACAATCCAACAAGCGTTGTTGTTTGAAAATTCAGGTAAAATTGATTGTGCTTATAATATTTGGGAGAAAAAAATATGGGAAAATTCTCAGGAAATATTTACTGTTTTATCTTTTGTAATAGAGTTATTGTATAAAGAAAGAAAATATAGTGAGGCAGAAGAATACATAGAGCGAGCTAAAAAGGTTGCGGAAGTATTTGATTTTGGAGTATATCATAAATATTCATTAGATTTATCATTAGCAATAGAAAAAAGCGATAAAGAAAAAGTTATAGAAATGGTTGTAAAAATGGTAAATGAAGCAAGTAGTATGGATGATTCTATGAAATCAACATTATATAAACATATGAATTTTAATATTACGCATCCTATTAGTAAAGACAGATATGAAGAAATGGTAAAGGAAGCATTTAAAAAAAATGAAAAACTTAACTTTGTAAAAAATGATCCTAGGATAAAATCTCTTTTAAAATGAAGGGTTGCAACTCCTAGTTGACAAAAAAGAAAGGGATAGTTGGTAGAATTATTTTGGATAAGTCTATATAATTTATGCTATGTATAAATGAATACAAAGCCATAATTTATCATGGAGGTGACAAAATTGAATTTAGGTGAAAAATTACAATTGCTAAGAAATAATAACAGACTTTCTCAAGAAGAGTTAGGGGAGAAATTAGGAGTATCAAGACAAGCAATATCGAAATGGGAATCAGGACAATCCACACCAGATTTGAAGAAGTTGATAGCAATATCTGAATTGTATAACATAACTATTGATAGTTTAGTTAAAAATGAATACGAGTTTGATGTTTTTAAGAGTAATGAAGTTAGTAGTGTAGATAATCAGGAAGAAAAAAAGGAAGATAATAAAAATGGACAGATAGTTATTAATATAAATAAGGATTCAATTTTTACTAGTCATTCAGTAGAGTATGAGTATAAAAGTAAAAAATCAATATTTGGAGTGCCTCTTGTTCATGTTAATTTAGGAAAGGGATTTAAAAAAGCGAAAGGTATAATTGCTGTAGGAAATATATCCTGTGGAATAATATCATCAGGATTTGTATCACTTGGTGTTTTAAGTTGTGGATTTTTATCTATAGGGGGTATCTCTTTAGGGCTTATTTCAATAGCTATATTACTAGCAATAGGTGTTTTTTCATTAGGAAGTTTTTCTATTGGGGCGATATCTGTAGGTATATTTTCTTTTGGGGCAGTTTCAATAGGTAAATATGCCTTTGGAGCATGTGCTATAGCTTCGGATATAGCCATAGGAGATTATGCAAGAGCTAATGTGGCTATAGGCAATACGGTTGAAGGTATAAATAATTTGCCATTAGATACACCGCTTAAAGAAGTGAAAGATTTATTAAAAAAAGAATATCCTAATTTGAATCAGTGGATTATAAACGTAATTGATTTTTGTATGAAGAGTTTAAAAATAGGAACAAGATAGTATTTTTATAAATTTTTCTTTAACTACAGCAAGACTTATTGTTGATTCCATTTTTATTATGTTATAATAGGTCATATGTGGAGGAATGATAAATGGAAAAGTTATTAGAAAGATTTAAGATAAATAGCAAATTAATAAAAAATATAGATTATAGTATTATAATAATTGTATGTCTAATAGTAGGGTTTGGAATAGTAAATATCTATTCAGCAATTGGAGCTCATTATGCAAAATTACAGTTAATGAATCTTATGGTTAGTTTAGTGGCATTATATTTTATATTAACGCTAGATTACATTCAGATTTTAAATAAAGCCCCTATAATCTATTGGGCATCTATTGCATTATTATTAGTAAATAAAGTTTTAGGAAGTACTGTCAATGGAGCTAATGCGTGGATAAAATTTGGTAACAGAGCTCTTCAACCAGGTGAATTTGCTAAAATTGCCATGATAATTATGGTAGCTAAAGTTATTAGTGATGCTGAGGGAGAGATAAATAATCTTAAGACCTTTATGAAAATAGCAATTTATGCGGCTATTCCTATGACACTTATATTACTTCAACCAGATATGGGACTTACTATGGTATCTTTTTTTATTATGCTTGGTATAGTTGTTGCTGCCAATCTAAATTGGAAGGTTATTGTAGGAGGCCTTAGTGCACTTGCTGCTGGAATAGTAGTTATATGGAATTCATCACTGATGAAATCTTATTGGAAATTAAGGTTTTTAGCAGTTATAAATCCAGAGAATTATGCTCAGGCAGAAGGATTACAATTAATTCAGTCTAGAACAGCTATAGGAGCTGGAGGAATATTTGGTCTTGGATTTATGAATGGAAAGCAATATAAATTTGTTCCAGAAAATCATACGGACTTTATATTTGCAGTTATCGGAGAAGAGTGGGGACTGATAGGAGCACTATTTCTTTTAACGTTATATGGACTTTTACTATATAAACTTATTAATATTGCAAAGAACTCAAAGGATATAGCTGGAAGTATTATCGTAGTGGGAATAATTGGATCTATTATATTCTCCATAATACAAAATATAGGAATGACTATAGGTATTATGCCTATTTCAGGAATAACATTGCCATTTGTAAGTTATGGAGGAAGTTCACTATTAACGTATTTTATTTCCTTGGGAATAGCTTTAAATGTAGGAATGAGAAAAAATAAAATTAATTTTTAGGAGTGGTAAGGATGAGAATTGCTTTAATTGCACATGATAAGAAAAAAGATGAAATAATTGATTTTGCTAAAAGGTATAAAGATGTATTAGAAAATCATGAGCTTTTTGCCACAGGAACTACAGGTAAGTTAATAAATGAAGCTGTGGAGTTGCCTGTTTACAGATTTTTATCAGGTCCTCTAGGAGGAGATCAACAAATTGGAGCAAGACTTGCAGAGGGTAATATGGATATGATTATCTTTTTAAGAGATCCACTTACTGCTCAGCCTCATGAGCCAGATGTTACTGCCCT
>URKQ01000051.1 GCA_900548455.1 uncultured Clostridium sp. | reverse complement strand
CAAGGAACTTCATCGATGTGCCCTTCAACGGATTTTTAGCCCCGTCCTCAAAAATACTTACCTGACTAGAATACTGCGCCACCCCAGTATAATAATTATAGCATAGACTAATGTAGAAAAAAATAATTTTTTAGGGCTCTCATTAGCTCAATATGTTAAATTTAAAATTCTCTTTTTAATAAAAAGGTGGTAACTTCTTTTAATTCTTCAGTATTTCTATTAAGTTTCTCCAAGATTTCATAACACTCATTAGTAAGCTTTAAGCAGAATTCTTTACATTTCTCAATACCATACATGGTTACAAAGGTAGTCTTGTTATTTTCCAAATCACTTTGAGACTTTCCTAAAAGAGCTTTATCTCCTTCAACATCTAAAATGTCATCTTTGATTTGAAACGCAAGTCCTAGCTTTTCACCATATTCCTTTAATGAATCTACCTCTTCCTTTGATGCTCCTCCTACTAATGCCCCTGCCAATATAGAACCTACAATTAGTTTTCCTGTTTTGTTTTTATGCATCTCTATCAATTGGCTTTCATTAATAGAAGTTCCTTCACTTTCTATATCTATTATTTGCCCTTTTATCATCCCATCTATACCAGAAGAATTAGAAATTTTTTTTGTAGCTTTAATTTTAGATAAATCACCCTGCAAACATTCCTCAATCATTATGTTCATGGCTTCATTTAAAAGGCTATCCCCTGCAAGGGTTGCCATTGCTTCTCCAAAAATCTTATGATTCGTAGGCTTACCTCTTCTTAAATCATCATTGTCCATACAAGGCAAATCATCATGAATCAATGAATAAGTGTGAATCATTTCCATAGCTGCAGCAAAAGGCAATATTTCTTTTGATTCTGATTTATACATATGATATGTACACTGCATTAACACTGGCCTTATTCTTTTTCCACCAATTTTCAAGCTATATTCCATGGGTTTTAAAAGCATTGGATCTGTATCTTTAGATTTTTCTACAAAATAACTATCTATCCACTCTTCTACCCTAGCTTTATAACAATCTATAATCATCCCAAACACCTACTCTTCTTCTATGATAAAATCTTTTTCTTCATTATCAGAAAGAACTTTCACTCTTCCTTCTGCTTCTTGAAGATATTTATAAAGTTCTCCGTAGAGTTTCATTCCTTCTTCATACTTTTTTATCGCTTCATCAAGAGTTACTTCACTGCTTTCCATTTCTCTTAACACTTCTTCTAATTTCAACAGTCTATTTTCATAAGTTTCCTTTTTCTTTGCCATAACTATTTTTCCACTCCCTTCATATTAAAAATCATGGATCCATCTTTCATGGTAACTAAAACCTTATCATGTTTCTTTAGCTCAGCAATAGATTCAATGGTTGAACCCTCATCATCTCTAAAAATTCCATATCCCTTATCTAGGATATTTAGTGGATTACATGCAACAAGTTTTTCACCCATTATTTTCATTTTATTTTTTTCATCTTGAAGTATGAGTTTAATAGAAAAATTTAGTTTGCTTTTTAAATTATCTATCTTATCGTATTGGTTTACAATATACTTTTCAGGACTATACATCTTTAATTTATGCTCTATTATTTTTAAATAATTATAATTGTCACTAATTCGTAACCCCATAAGGTTTGCCATATCATCTTTTATATCTTCTAGTTTCTCTTGTAAACTATCTAAACTATAAGTAGATACTTCTGCTGCATGAGAAGGAGTTGCAGCTCTATAGTCTGCAACAAAGTCAGCAATAGTAAAATCAGTTTCATGACCTACTCCTGTTACTATTGGCTTTTTCGAAGCAGCTATGGCTCTAGCTACTACTTCCTCATTAAAGGCCCACAGTTCTTCTATGGAGCCTCCTCCTCTTGCAACAATAATTAGATCAATATCTTCTATTTTATTTAAAGCAGCAATACCTGTTGCCACATCCTGAGCAGCACTTATACCTTGAACTAGAGCAGGATATATTAAAATATCAACTTTTGAGTTTCTACGTTTGGCTACCCTAATTATATCTCTTACCGCTGCTCCTGTAGGTGAAGTTACAACTCCAATTCTTCTAGGCATTAATGGGATTTGTTGCTTTCTTGAAGAATCAAAAAGCCCCTCATCCTCTAATTTAGCTTTTAATTTATTAAAAGCTAAATAGAGTTCTCCTTCTCCAGCAACTTCCATAGTGTCACAATATAGTTGATATACACCTTCCTTATCGTATACAGATATATTCCCAGAAATTATAACCTGCATACCATCCTTTGGTATAAAGTTCAAACTCATGGCTCTGCTTTTAAACATAACGCCTTTTATTTTCGTATAGTTATCCTTTAGCGAAAAATATATATGTCCACTACTGTGTAATTTAACATTAGAAAGTTCTCCTCTAATATGAGAATTCCTTAATATAAAATCATTATCAATTATCTTTTTTATATAGTTATTTATATCAGTTACTGAAAGAATTTTATTATACATTTTTTAACCATGCATCAAATGTGTTCTTCATAAGCATTGTAGTAGTCATAGCTCCTACACCACCAGGTACAGGACTTACATATTTAGCTATTTTTAAAACCTCATCAAAGAGCACATCGCCTTTTACCTTTCCCTCTACCATGGTTGTTCCAACATCTATAACTATAGCTCCTTCTTTTACAAACTCACTAGTTATAAACCCTGGTTTGCCCATAGCTGAGATAATTATATCTGCTTCTTTACACACTTTCTGTAAATTATTAGTCATAGAATGTCCTACTGTAACTGTTACATTTTCTGCCATCAACAGAGCCGCAACAGGCTTTCCTACAATATTACTTCTTCCAATTACCACAGCACTTTTCCCTGTTAAAACTTCTCCTGAATACTTAAGAAGTTCTAATACTCCTCTTGCGGTACATGGAATAAAAGCCTGGCTTCCCTTATAAAACCTTCCATAATTTAAATCTGTTAGTCCATCCACATCTTTTTCATTACTTAGTGCATTAATGACCTTTCCTTCATCAAATTTAGAAGGAAGGGGTAACTCTATAATTACGCCATCAACACTTGAATCATTATTAAGCTTATTTATTTCTTCAATTAATTCCTCTTGTGTTATTTCTTCAGAAAAAATCTTTATTTCATATTTTATTCCTACTTCATTACTAACTCTTTGTTGACCCCTTGCATAAGAAATAGATCCTCCATCTTCTCCAACTACAATAGAGACAAGAGATGGTGGTCTAATTCCCTTATTAACTTTTTCACATATGTTTTCTTTTAATTGCTTTCTATAGTTAACAGCTAATTCTTTTCCACTAAGTATATTTTCCACTAGGTACACCTACTTTTTAATAAGATTATTTAAAACACCATTGATAAATGATGGAGCGTTGTCATCACCATATTTTTTTGCAAGCTCGATAGCTTCATTAACTGTAACCTTATTAGGAATTTCTTCCTCAAATAATATTTCATATGTAGCCATATATAAAATTGCTAAGTTCATTTTTGGAAGTCTTTCTATCTTCCATTTGATTAGATATTTAGAGATTGTTTCTTTAATCTCTTCAATATTATTTTCTACTCCACTTAATACCTTAGTCACATATTCAAAATCTATATCGCTAAGTTTTTCATCAGTATTTTCACGAAAGTTTTCTAAAATCTCTAAGTGGTTCTCCTTATTAATTTGCATTTCAAATAATAACCTTGTAGCTATTTCTCTGCTTTTTCTTCTATTCATCTGTGTGTTGTTACCTATCTAAATCTCTTAGTATACAGGTAACATCCTCCTTCCATATTTCAAAGTTGAGTTGTCTACATAATATCCTACATTTAATTCTATACCTTTTTATATACTTCATTCTATATAAATCTACATATTAATTACAACCTATATAATAATACCAAAGTAAAATTAAAAATCAAAGCATTAATTAAAAGAAGGCAGGAATTTTTACATTAGTTAAGAAAAGCACCCTCTTTTGAAGGTGCTCAAAAATTATTCAGTTATGTCTTCCTTGCTTACTTTTGGAAATACAACACTCTGAATAAATATATTTACTGCTGAAACAGTAAGTCCAGTCATAGTTTCCACAACCGTCTTAATATTATTTTGAACCTTTAAAGACACCTCAGGTATCTTCACTCCATAATCTACAGACATGTGTAAATCTATAACAGCAGTTCCATTTTCCATGGTAACTTTTACGCCTTTTGTTCCATTTTTCTTACCAGTAAATTTTTTGCTTAGGTCTCCAACTATTCCTGTGGTAACACTTGCAACTCCTTCAATTTCCTTTGCAGCATTGCTAGCTATTACGCCTACTACTTCATCAGATATTTTAACAGTTCCAGCATCTTCTTCCGCTACAAATTCATTTACTATATTTTCGTCCACTTTCACTACCCCCTTACCAGCTTTTTAATTATTCCTATTATATCAAATTATATTTTCTTTTACAAATTAATATATGTATATAAGTTTCAACATTAACTTCAACTTATATATCAATGGACATTATTATTTTACCCAATAGTTTAAAAATTAAAAAGGTATTACAAAATATATTTCGTAACACCTTTTGGAAAATAAGCTATATACACAAGCTACTTATTTAAAATTATTCTGATACTTTAATTTCTATATCAGAAATATCGCTTTTACTCATTACAACATCTTTAATTTGTCTAATTTGTTGGTCAGAAAGTTCAGCGGATTCCTTTACCTTTACAACTACTGTAGCTTTTTCTTTTTCAAGTGTACATAATGCTTCATCAAATCCTTGAGCCTTTAAAGCCATTTCAATTTTCACTTCTTTATCAGATTGAAGAGCTACATTTTTATATTCTTCAGCGGCATCAGCCTTTTGATTTTCTGGTGTATTTTCATCATCTAGTAAAGCCTTTAAATTAGTCAATGTCTTTTGAGTAGAATTATCTCTTTGTAATCTTGCTTCAGTAAAATAGGTTGTTGATGATGTACTTATAGCCTTATTATCTTCCTTATTTGTATTATCTACATAAAGCGGACCGTTCACTTTTGTAGCTAAAATACCAGCAAATATAATTAGTACCACAAGAGAAGAGATAATTATAGTTTGTTTTTTATTCATCATAGTTCCCCCCGAATTTTTTTATTTCTAACACATTTATATGCTACTTTTGCATTGGATATACCTGTACTTTACTATCTTCAAGCCCAAATAATCTAGTAACTGCTTGACGAATCCTAAGTTCTGTCACACTATCACCTGCGCCCTCAGAAACAACACAAATTCCAGTGATATTAGGATTATAGGTCTTTATAATAAATGGTTTTTCTTCGTTTTCCTTATTTTCCATAACTACCGTAGAACCACCATTTTCCTGAGTAATTTCTCTTTTACCACCACTTGTATCTGTCTCACTGGTTGTACTATTAGATGTATTTTGGTTAAATACTGGTACTTGTTCTGCCCCACCTTCAAAGTAAATCATTGCGTGAACTTTTCCTACATTTTCTATCTTCTCTAAAGTTGAAATAAGTTCATCCTCCATCTTTTTCTTGTATTCTGCTTTTACTGCTGATCCTGATTCTTCATTGGCATTAGCAATCACTTCATCTCCAACAGAGGCTACAGATGTTGCACCCTTTTCCTTTGTTGAAGATTTTTTTGATGGAGTAAAAATACTTCCAACAATGAGTAATAGCACCCCTACTAAAAAAACTATTAAAATATTTGATAAAAAAGTAGAACTTATTCCTGTTTTATTACTTTTAACTTTTTCACTTTGAGAATTTTCCTTTTTCCCACCTCCTCCAGTATTAAATAATTCACTTAATTTACTTTTAAACTTATCTAACAACTTAATACCCCCACTTTCTTAATTAACAGTTAATCTCAGTCTTCTCTTGATGCTTTAAAAATATTAATTTTACTTTTATCTACATCGTATCTAGCACTTATATACTCCTTAACTTCCGCACCCTTTTGACCTAGTTCATCATCAGTGCTTCCAACCTCAAGGGATTCTTCCTCTCCTATTTTTACATCTCGTATTCTTTCAACACTTCCATCGTTAATACTAACCTCTATACTTTCAATGTTGAATAAACTGTTCTTTTCATCATAAGATACCTGAAAATTAGCTCTAAACTCATCATTCTTGAAGTTACCTTTTAAATCTTTTACACATTGTTTTTCCAAGTTTTCCTTAAACTTTTCTACTGTAGAATTAATATTTGCTTGTCTATATTCTTTATAATCTACATCTGAGCCCTCATTAAATACATATTCCTCTGATTCTTTAATTATTTTCCCTACATTTACGTCAGAATGAAAAAGTTCTATCACAGGAGTTATCATCACCACAAAAACAATTAACCCTAAAACAAAATTACAGTACTTTTTCAGTGAATTATCTGGCAAAATCATTTGCACTGCAGTCGTAAAAAATATGGCTATACATATGGTAACTATCCATTTTCCCAATGCTTCAATCATTTTCTTCACCATCCATTACATTAATATAAATCCTTTGCCTGTTCCGGCTATAATTGCGATCATAATAAAAAACATTATACTAACACATATTACACATGAACCTAAAAGCAAAAGAGATCCTCCTGCTGAATCAATTATGGATGTTACTTTTTTATCACTTACTGGTTGAAGCAGAGCTGCTGTTAACTTGTACATAAATCCCATAACCACTATTTTTATTACAGGTAAAGCTATGATGGCAATTAAAACTATTACCCCTAGTAAGCTTATTGAATTTTTTAAAAGTAGTGTATAACTTGCAACTGTTGCCACTGAATCCGATAAAGCCTTTCCAACTACAGGTATAAAATTATCTACAGCAAACTTAGCTGTCTTAGCAGTTATAATATCAAAACTACTTCCTGATATCCCCCTAATAGTAATTATCCCAACAAAAACTGTAAGAAATATACCTTGGACCCAAAGAGCAGATTTTTTTAATAAAGCTGTTAAATTACTTATTTTATACTCATTTGAAATGTTATTTACAAAGTCTAGTACAAAGCTCATAGAAATTACAGGTATTATTACAGAAGTATATAACCTAGTTCCTATTGTGCATGTAGCCATTATTATTGGATCCATAATAAGAGCTTGGCTTACATTTCCAATGCTGGCAAGAAGCATAATGAGTACAGGCATTAATGCAGCCATAAAATCACTTATTCTTCTTATCACATCTTGAGTTAATGAAACCCCTATATAAAATCCTCTAGCGATTAAAATTATCATTACCGAGAAACAAGCAAAATAAGCTATATTACATAACTTTTCATTGCTAAAAGCACTTTGTAAATTATTTAGTAGAGCACATACAATAGCTATAATTATTAATTGTCCTATAATACTAAAGGAAGCTACTACTTCCTTAAAAATATACCCAACACCATTTTTTATAAAATCGTGTTTCTTTAAGGAACTGTCTCCACTTTTCATATACTGATCAACAAATTCCTTTGGTGACATAGTTCTTAAAAGCTCATTTTCACTTTGCATATTTTGAATATAATCATAAAGACCATTAATATTACTCATTTGTTCTTCATCTACATCTCCATCCACACCATAAACTGTCATAGTTAGAAGGAATAACATAGCCACTACCATTAACATAATTTTCTTCATACTTACACCTACATTATCTTCAAAATTGTTTGAAGTACAGCCATCAAGATTGGAATAGCTAAGGTAAGTATTAAAATCTTCCCTGCAAATTCAACCTTTGAAGCTATACTGCTTTCTCCAGCATCCTTACATATCTCAGCACAAAAGGATGACAAATAAGCAATCCCTAAAATTTTAAACACCGTATCTAAATAGACAATGTCTATATTAGCTTTATTTGATAGAGTTTGTAAGAAATTAACTACAATCGTAAGTTTACTAATTAAGAACATAAAAATTATGATTCCTGCAACCATACTTATAAGCAGTGCCACATCTCTACGTTCTGTTTTTACAACACCAACTATAAGGAGAGATATTAAAGCAAAGGAAATTATCTTTATAATATCCATAAATCACACCTAAAAATAAAATAGAGTTTGCACAGCATTAAATAGCTTGGCAATTAAACTCACTACTAGAATTAATATAATGACTATTCCCGCTAAATTAGTTATGACAGCAAACTCCTTTTTGCCACCACTTTCCAATACTTTATCTAGAATAATCATTATAATTCCTACTAACCCTATTTTAATAATAATGCTAACATCTAACATTTTATCCCTCCTTATAATAAAATAATTGCAATCATAGTTCCAAAGGAAAACCCTAAATATCTATACATCTTTACATTCTTTTGTTCATTTAATTCTGCCTTTGAAATAGCTTTTTCAAAACTGTCCAAAGTTAAAGTAAAGATATCATTGTGTCCTTCAATATCAGTTTCTCCAAGAGTCTTAGCTAAATCTAAAATAATACTTATATCTTCTTCCTTTAAACTTAACTTTTCACTATACAATTTAAAACTTTGTCTAAAACATTCATATACACTGTCTTCTTCATTAGTTAATAATAATTCTGAAATGTTATTTAGAATATCCTTTATAGGAAGGGCGCATTTCATGCTAGCTTTATAAAGAGCATCTGGAAGCAATGAATGAGTAAAATTAATTTCATTTTTTAATATATAAACTCCTCTTTGTAGCTCCTTTAACTCTCTCACCCTTCTCTTAAAATTATCAGCATAAGCAAATCCTAAAGCAGTAGTTGATGCAACTATGAGAATAAATCCTATAAATTTAATCAAATATTACCACCCCCTCACTACTTGTCCTTTTTTGAAATCATATATATATTCTATAGTTCCAATACCATTTTTATTACTTAAGATAACGGCTCTGTCAAAGACTTTATTTTCTATAACCTCATTAAAAACAGGTCTATTAAATAAATCCTTTTCACTAAAACCATGTATGGTTGTAATCAGGTTAACACCTGAATTCAGTGCTGCAACTATACTTTCCATATCTTTATAAGTGCCTATCTCATCGCACACGATAAGCTGTGGAGACATACTTCTTATTGCCATAATTATTCCTTCACTTTTAGGACAATTATCAAGTACATCCGTGCGAATCCCCACATCCATTTGAGGAATTCCTCTATAACACGCTGCAATTTCACTTCTCTCATCTACTATTGCTACATTCTTACCACTTAAATTCCACCTGGAAACTCCATTTGAAATTTGTCTTGCTAAATCTCTTAAAATAGTTGTCTTTCCACATTTAGGTGGAGAAATTAAAATAGTATTTAAAACCTGGCCTTCATTTGTAATAAACGGAAGAACAGAATCAGAACATCCTTTTACATCCTTGGCTATCCTTATATTAATAGAAGAAATATTCTTAATAGTTTTTATATAATTCCCATCAAGTACACAAGATCCACATATCCCAACTCTATGTCCTCCTTGAATTGTTATAAAGCCTTGTCTAATTTCTTCTTCAAAAGCATATATGGAATAGCTACTAATCTTTTGAATAATAATTCTAATATCTTCTGCTTTTCCTTCATAACTTGTCCTAATTTCTTTATTGTTACTTACAAATATTAAAGGTTTATTTATCTTTAGTCTTATCTCCTGAATACTATCAGCATCTCTACAATTGGTTACTACATTTTTAACTTCACTTGGTAATATTTCTAATATATCTTTAGTAATCATTTTCCTCATCCTTTCTTATTAATTGTTATTAAGAAAGGTCCTTAATTATTACTAGATTATTACGAAAAAAGAAAAAAAGCTGTTGACATATTTTCTATGTCAACAGCTTAAACTAATTATACTATTAGTTTAAATGGAAAAGATTAAACTCTTTCCATGTATTCTCCAGTTCTTGTATCTACTCTTACAGTATCTCCTTCGTTAACGAAAGTAGGAACTTGAACAATAGCTCCAGTTTCAAGAGTAGCTGGCTTTAATACGTTTGTAGCAGTATTTCCTCTTACTCCTGGCTCTGAGTGAGTAATTACTAATTCAACAAAGTTTGGAGCTTCAACTGAGAAAGCCTCTCCTTTGTAAAATTTGATTATAGCAAACATATTTTCTTTTAAGAACTTTATAGCTTCTTCAACTTTTTCATAGTTTAAAGGAATTTGCTCAAAAGTTTCTTGATCCATGAAGTAGTATAACTCTCCATCAGAATATAAATATTGCATTTCTTTTCTTTCTATAACAGCTTCTTGGAATTTAGCAGTTGGGTTGAAAGTTGTTTCAGTAACTGCTCCAGTTATAGCATTTTTTAATTTAGTTCTTACGAATGCTGCTCCTTTACCAGGTTTAACATGTAAAAAATCTACAACAGTGTAAACTTGTCCACCATCCTCGAAAGTTGTTCCTTTTCTTAAATCTCCAGCTGATATCATAATGTAACCTCCCAATTTATAATATAAATAGCCTTCCTCATTAAATTTATTATAACCTATTTAATTCACTTTAATACCTTCGCCAGTTTTTTGCAAGATTGTTAATCATTAAAATATAACAATTAAAAATCCAATTAGTATTAATAAGCTATTTTATTTAAGTATAAATACATTAACAAAGATATTTTATCAAAACTATGCATTATTTGCAAACCCATTATACCCTCATAAATTAAATCTTTCAATATTTTTGTAATTTATTTTTAATTATTTAATATTCATTATCTAAAATCTTTCCTAATTGATTTAATTTTACATACTAAATAATATATAATAATAATTATTAAAATTCCCATTAAGAATTTAATGCAGTCTGGAATATTTACACCTTTTAATAATCTTTTCCACATAACACCGAATGTAAATCCAATTATCCATTTAATTAAATTATAGTTCTTACATTTATCCAATATACTCATCCTTTTAATCAACTTTAGTAATACAATCCAGTTTGCCCTCTTTTAATTCACTATAATTTCCTTTCTTATCAAGCAAAAATTCATCAAAGAAATTTACTGAAACAGTATTAATGCATTTATGAGCTTCTTCTACTGATAAGTTATTATTTTCCATTTTATTACCTGTGAGAGTATAGTAATCCGAAAATGTCATGTGTGTAGCACCTTTTAATTTTATAAAGGATTTATATCCTGATAAATATTTATAAAGCAAATTTTGATTTTTTTCAGAATCCCTTAATACTTTATCATAAACTAAAGTTTGCTCTTTAAACTTCTCTGGCTCAAATGCTTTTTTAGCAAAATCTAAAAAACCTTTCATAGATTCACTATAGCCAAAATCTTCTCTTCTAAAATTTAAAACTGGAGTTTTTAATCTTTTTCTTTTTTTCAGTTCACTTTCAACATCAAAGAACTGTAATGATGCATCATATAATATCATTGCTTTTATCCTAGAATCAACTATACATGATTTAAATGTTGCAGCACCTCCCAAAGAATGTCCTGAGATACCTATTAAATCCAAATTAAATTTTCCTTTTAACATTTCATCATTATCATTTATATGGAAAAGTTCATCTATAACAAAAGATATATCCTTTAATCTAATATCTATTAACTGAAGTTTCTCTTCTTGTGTAAATTCTTCATCTTTACAACGAATAATTGTACCATCTGGGAAAACAGATAACATACTATCATGTATATGTTCTATAGTCACAACAATGTAACCATTCTCCACCAAAGCTTCTGTGTTAAATGTCATGTAATCTCGAGAACACCCAAGTCCAGTGCAATGAATTATAACCGGATACTGCTTATCCTCTCTGCAAATTGGCATGTCATTATATATGTTAATCTTAAGATTGTTTAAAAAATCTTCTTTCTCATCTTCATTTTCCTTATTAACAACACGTTTAAAGTCATTTATAAATTCATCTTGTTTTGGATCATATAAATCTTTATAAAAAGCTTCTTTTTCAATTTTATAATTCTCATCTACAGGATAAAAAATACTTATTATAACTTTTCTATTTTCATCAGTTTTTCCAAATATCTCTTTTCTACTTGTATCTTCTAGAATTCTAACTACTCTACCTATTTTCATTTACTTTTCCCCCATTTGCCAAAATTTCTAAGCAATATTAGATTGTTAATAATTATTTCAGCTTTCCACCAATTCTCACTTAAAACCCACTGCTTTTCATATTGGTTCCAGTTCCAATTAATATTCCATGTACCCTCATCATTTAAATTTTCTATTATAAAATTCAATTCTCTATTTAAAACTTCTTTATTTTCCTCATAAAAAATGCTATTTTTACCATCAATAAAAAAGGATGGTCTACAAACATACTCTGTTTTCCATTTACTATCATCTCTACATATACAATAATTAACTTGCTCTATAAGCTTACTTTTGAGTTTATCTAAATCAATAATATTTGTTTTACTTTTCATTAGATAATCATATAGTTGAACAAAACATTTACTTTCATGCATACTTTCAAGAAGTCCACCATTTATATATTCGCTTGTACAATCTTTAATAAGAAGTTCTGCTCTTTTATATATAGAAGATGTTCTATTAGCTGTTAAAATTACAAACCCTGCTAAACTTACTGAAGGATTGCATCCCCAATCCTTATTTGCTCCTTCATAATATGACCACCAAGGTGCGTGTGGATAATCATTATTTGATGGAATTACTGCATTCCAATAACCATCAACAAAAAATTTATCACTATCTAAAAACCTTAAAATTCCTTCAGTTACTTTACTATCATTTTCACAACCGTCTATTTCCTTTAAAATATCCGTTGCCTTCCAAGTTTGCATTGGATTAGAGTTAGGATTCCAACAATCTAATTCCAGCCCATGTCCAAAGCCACCATCATCATTTTGATAAAAAGAAAGACTTAATAATACATCTTTTTTACTTCCGCCTTCAAAGTGATATTTCCAACGAGCTAAATCTAAAGGCCTTGCATTTATATATATCCATTTTCTAATTTTTTCATAATCATTTTGTAATAAATCCATATCTTCTACTCCCCGCTACATATATTAGATTTAAACTACATTAAAATAATAAGTTGCATTTTTTAAATATTGATTAAAATCAACATAAGACTTACTTATTTCTACCAGTGCAATTATAAAAAAAATTGATATTATCATCTCAAGTTGTTTTTTTCTTTTTATATTTGCTTTAGAAATAGAACTTTTTTCAACACATACTAAAGCTATCACTAATAAAATACTGTACGCTATTTTAAAAAACAATTTATACTTTTCACAAGATATATCACTTACTGCATTTCTAAATTTATTTAAGTAGTCATAATTCTTTTCATTTTCAACAACATCAGTTTTAATCCTATCTTTACCAATAGCCAAGTCCCATGTATATGTTTGTTTGTTCTCTTTTCCTATTATTTCTATATTGCAATAATATGCTCCCGTTTTAACTTTCAAGTAATTATCTGAAGAAAACACATAAAATAAAGAAACTATTATGCTAAATAGAAAAATACCACAAGATACAAAAAATATTTTTTTATATTTTTCTTCCATAAAGGTCTATCCTTTCGTTTTTTACATTTCCTTTTTACTCTTCTACATAATCAGTTTTAAAGGGGTACTTTGAATACGCAGTTTTATGTTTCTTAAAGCCAAGTTTTTTATAAAATTCTTCCTTTCCAAAAGTTGCAGTTAAATGAATTGGAATATTCTCTTCTCCTTCTAAAAGTTTAAACATAAGATTTTTACCTATACCACGGCCTTGATAATCCTGTAAAACTGCCACATCAAACACCATTCCATAACATATACCATCGGAAATCATTCTACAAGCCCCTACAAGCTTGTCATTATCCCATGCCGTAACAACTTTATAACTATTTTCAAATCCCTGCTTTATTTTTTCATAATCCTTATTTTTAATAAATCTCCCTAGCATATTTACATCTTCATATAAAGAATAAAGACCTTCCCAATCTACATGCTGAACACCTATTTTGAATATATACATTTTTATAATACTCTCTTTTTAACAAGAACATTTTCTATTGTATTACATGTCCTTTTAACAAAGGTATTCATCTCTTCCTCAGTTAAATATATATATTCTCTATATAAATTGTCCTGCTCTTCATTGTAAAATTTACTTATGTAAGATATTTGCTTAGGTATAGCAGTAACGGAATAATACTCTAGATAGTTATTATTATAATGTTTTAAATTTTGAAAAATTTTAAAAGAATAAAAATCCTTATTCTCCTTTATAAACAAATGATCTAAATCATACCAATCTCCTTTTATTCTCTCGAATACTTCATAATTGCTATCCCTTAAAAACTCATCTTTAAATTTTTCTTTTGTAGGAAGAAGTATATCCTTATACCACTGAACATCAGTTAATAGATGTACATAATACCCTATATAAAAAGAAAACTTTTTAATATCATTATTTTTCTCTCCAAAGTAGTTATTGTAAAACAACTCAGGAGATATTGTCTTTTCATCTTTTCCAGATTTCCAATGAGTAATCTCTTTAGGTGGTGTAAATTCTGTCCAAGTTTCATTAGGTTCACCACAATCAGGTCCTATATTTCCTACTATAAAATCTTCAATAGACAAATTGTTAAATTTATTAATTAAATTATCTGCCACTCTTAAGTGGACCATCCAAGAAGCCATAACAATATTCCTCCAAATTTCTAAAATTTCATTTTAGGTCTTATTACATATACTTCACTACTAAAATGTACATTTTTCTATATTATATAATCATTACGAATAATATTCTCCATTTCATAAATCCTCATAGCTGAATTCAATAAAATGGAGAATATAATACAAAATTGATTAAATTATATTGTAAACAAGCTTTTAACTCTATTTACAACTATTTTATTAGATACTTTTATATATTATCTGCTGGAATAGATAAATCGGTCAGTTTTTTGCCTGGGAAGAAACCAACATTATAATAAAGAGTTTCAGCAGGATTTCCTGAATCTACATATAATCTTACAACAGGATAATCTTTCTTCAGTTCTGTTAAACTATTCTGAAGCATTTTCTCTGCAATACCTTTCCCTCTATACTCTTTTTTAACTGCAATATCGTATACTAAAGGCCATTCATTAAATTCTGAAATCAAACATACTCCAATAAGCTCTTTTGTGTCCTTATCATATACTGCTGAAGATGCTTTATTTAATATATCAATGTGAGAATTGTTTTCAAAATAATCTTCTACAAATCCGGTTATTTCCTCTAAACTATAATGCTGAAATGGATCATCTACATAAGCAGCATGAAGTAGTTTGCCTATTTCATTAGTTTGTTCTTTACTTGGCAATACTTTTTCAAACTTATCTTCCCACTCTACGATAAATTCTTCTGTTGGACGTATCATCCATCTTCCTCTTCCTACTATTCTAAATCCTAATTTTTCATAGATTTCTACTTGAGACTCATTTACCACATTTGCTTCAATAGGTTTGCTTCTATCTGACCAGCACATTAATGCCTTCTTAATTAAGATTAACGCCTTATAACTATTATTATATGGTGGAATTAAAAATAATCCTTCAATAGCATTAGGTCGCAAGAAAGCTCCGCCTATCCTTTTCTCATCCTTTTTTATCCAAAAGCATATATCGTCTTCTGCAACCACATCTAAACTTTGTTGAAAATCCTTTTTAAATCCTATGTTATCTTCTTGCTGTACATATACAGCATAATATCTAGCATATTCTTTTCTATCCGCAATTTCTAAAGTAAAACCCTCTTCTAATTCATATACTTTTATATCATTACTCCACTCTCTCATATTGCCCTCCTTATTAAATTCAAAATTTTACTCTTGCTCACTAATTTCCGTTTAACTAAAAAAGCGAAATTTACTTTTTCAATTTAAGTTAAAATTTCAATTGATGCACAATATATATACGTATTATAACATATTTTGTATTATCTTTTATAAAATTGTATATTATTATATATAATCATTTTAAACCAATTATTACTAAATTCATTTTTTCTACTTTGATGTAAATTCTTATTTGAAACAGGTATTTTCTCCACTCCGTAACAAAAGCAACATACTTAATATTTTTATTGTATTATAATCAATTCATCAACTAAAATATACAAATGGAGGAATTGCGATGACAAAACAACTTATTAAAAATATAAATTCTGAAACAATCATATCTTTAAAAGATGAAATACAAGTATTAAAAGGTCAAGTGGTAAGTAAAACACTGTCTCAAAACAATGCCATATCACTAACACTTTTTGCCTTTGATAAAAATGAAGAAATTAGCTCACACAAATCTCATGGAGATGCATTAATAAATGTATTAGACGGTGAATGTGAAATTACAATTGCTGATGAAAAGTATATTCTTCACAGCGGTGAATCCATAATTATGCCTGCTGGAAAGCCTCATGCTGTATTTGCAAAAGAACAATTTAAAATGATTTTAACAGTAATATTCCCATAAAAAATACTACAACAAGAAGGGGATGTCGCACTAATTATAGTCCGACATCCCCTTTATTTTACTACACAGCCTTCCAAAGTTTATATTTCTTCTCTTGTTTTCTCCACCGAATAAAGAACCACCCAAAAGTAACCACTACCTCAATAATATATTTAAAGCTATCTTCATACTGTATGTGGAATATAGCTCTTAACCCTATAAAAGCCAATAAGTACAGTATTCCTCGACTTAAAATATATTTAAATGCCCCCATGCTCCGTGTATAAGACCATCTCATCATCTCTTCCTCAAAATTCATAAATCCACCCCAATTAATTAGGCTCTGTATGCATTTACTATCCAGCATGACTTGTACATTCTATCACTTTATTTTGTTACAGAGCCCATATTACCTTGTTCAGCTTTTTCAAAAGGAACCCTATGGTTCCCTTTGAGTATCTCTCCTTAACAAGGAGGGAACAGGGTCCCCTTCCAACC
>URKQ01000050.1 GCA_900548455.1 uncultured Clostridium sp. | reverse complement strand
ATTACTCCCGACGACTCTTTTTATTTTACTAGATTGTTTTTCATTTGTCAACAACTTTTTTCATTTTTTTAAATGTTATTTTGTTGTTGTACTTGTGTCGTTTAGGTGTTGTCCTCAGCGACAAGACATATCTTATCATTATCTACATATAAAAAATAATAATAGAATTGCTACTAGTGTTAATTATATTCTACATACTATTAAAATCTCCTAAATGCTCTAATTATCTCACATTGATACACTAGGTAAAGTATATATATTTTTATAGACCTCTATCGTAAATATAAAAAGGAGCCGTTGCATTTCTCAACAGCTCCACAATTAAATCACTTAAAATTTACTATCATCAATATCTTCTAGGTATTTATCAATTACATTTATAATAGATTCAATACAGCCCTCTTCAAATGGGGAAATAAGATTAGCCACTTTAACTAAATTAGTAAATGATTTAGTTCCACCCACATTACATAATCTTAGATAATCTTCCCAAGCTTCTTTATGATTATCCTGATCTTTTTTCCAAAATTGTAGTGCACAAATTTGTGCTAATGTATAATCTATATAATAGAATGGACTAGCAAATATGTGTCCCTGTTGGAACCACCATCCACCTCTTTCTAAAAAGTCGCATTCAGAATAATCCTTGTGTGGTAGGTATTTTTTCTCTATTTCTCTCCATGCTGATTTTCTTTCATCTGGTGTAGCTTCTGGGTTTAAGTAAACAAAATGTTGAAACTCATCTACAGTCACACCATATGGAATAAACTTAATTGCTGAACCCAAATGTGCATATTTATATTTACTTTCTTCATCCTTGAAAAATAACTTCATCCATGGCCAAGTAAAGAATTCCATGCTCATTGAGTGTATTTCTGCACTTTCATAAGTAGGAAAATTACACTCTGGAATTTCAATCCATCTACTTCTATAACATTGGAATGCATGACCTGCTTCATGTGTTAATACATCTACATCACCTGATGTTCCATTAAAGTTAGAGAATATAAATGGTGATTTATAATCTGGAATATAAGTGCAATAGCCTCCTCCAGCTTTTCCCTTCTTGGTAACTAAGTCCATTAACTGGTTATCGGTCATAAACTCAAAAAATTCTTTAGTTTCAGGTGATAATTCAGAATACATTGTCTTCCCATTCTTTACAATCCACTCTGGATCTCCTTTTGGTTTTGCATTACCACTTAAAAACTCATATTTTTCATCATAATAGCTTAATGTTTTCACTCCTAATCTCTTTTTCTGTCTATCATATAATTTATTTGCTACTGGAACAATATATTTCTTAACTTGCTCTCTAAAACAATTAATCATTTCAGCATTATAGTCAGTTCTTAACATTCTTACATAAGCTAACTCTACAAAATTATTATATCCTAATTTTTTTGCTATTCTTGTTCTAACCTTAACCATATCATCATAGATTTTATCTATTTCCTTTTCGTGTTCAACAAAAAAATTATATTTTGCTTCACTTGCCATTTTTCTTATACTTCTATCGTCAGATAGTATAAATGGAGTTAATCCAGATAGATTTCTTTCCTCTCCTTCAAATACTATTTTAGCAGAAGCTATTAACTTATCATACTGAGATGATAACCTATTCTCTATTTGTAAATCCTCTATAATATCCTCAGAGAATGCTCTTAAATTATATTCAGCAATATCAAAAAATTGCTTTCCATAAATCTCTTCTAATTCACTTCTAAATTTATTTTTTACTAAAGCTTTATAGAAATCTGAATTTAATTTATCATATATAGGCATATTTTCATCCCAGTAATCTCTTTCTTTTTCATAAAACTCATCCTCAGTGTTAATAGTGTATCTTATACTGGCTAATGTGCTCATTGTTGAAATTGTATTTCTAATATCATTTATGTCACTTATGCATTTTTTAACTTCATCTAATGAATTTTCTTCGTTAATTTGTTTAACTAATTTACTTATACTTTCTTCCTTTTGTTTATAATTAGGTCTCTCATACTTATAATCTTTAAAATTCATTTCTCATCCTCCCCAAAATCAAATTCTATATATTTCATCATAAAAACATGGCATATGAATATAATTCATATACCTAATTGTTATCTTATATAATTTAATATTATTAAAAACAGGACTCCTGGTATTCCTAAGATACCAGCAATTAACGCAGTTACTGCATTTATTGGGAGTATGAGTCCAAAATGCCCACCAACAAAGTTTATCAAGTAAAGTAAAATAGCTCCTACAACACCATTAATAATAAGATTGATTAAAACCTTAAATGGCCATGAAAATAGCTTTGCTACTATAAATATAATCAATATTGCTATGATGAAATATACGATATTACTCATAATATCCCTCCTTATAAGTAAATTATATAGAAAAAAAGCGTTACTTTAAAGCTAAAATTCTAAAAATTCCAATAATATTTTATTCTTTAACACAAAATATTATTACCATTTGCTATCATAATTTAATTCTTTAGCCAATGAACTAATATTAACTTTAACATCCTTCTGCTTTGCTAATTCTAAAAAATATGAATACCTTGCTGTAGCTTCATCTTCTCTATGAATACATATATCAATCAACTTATTATCTGAAACATTATTAAATGCATTTCTAGCATTTTCCAACTCCTCAATAGCATACCTTATTTGTTTTAATATCTCTCTTTCTTCATCTTTATATGTATCATCTTCTAAAAGATACCTTAATATTTTATTTTTATCCAATTACTTGTTCACCCTCACTTTTTAAGTATATATCATTATTATTAACTTTTTTTTACATTATATACTTGGTGAGAAAATCAAGTAATATTATTAATATCTAAACATATAGTATAAATAAAAAGAGAGCCTTTAATAAGCTCCCTTTTCTTTGTAAAAAATTTAAATTTCTTTTCTTCCCTCTAATGCTTTAGATAAAGTTACCTCGTCTGCATATTCTAAATCTCCACCAACAGGAATTCCATGTGCTATTCTTGTTACTTTTACACCTAACGGCTTTAATATTTTAGATATATACATAGCAGTAGCTTCTCCTTCAATATTAGGATTAGTAGCCACTATTACCTCATTAACTTCTCCGTTTATCCTTAAAATTAATTCTCGTAATTTTATGTCATCTGGACCTCTTCCATGCATTGGAGATATAGTTCCATGAAGAACATGATAAACTCCATTAAATTCTCTGACCTTTTCCATTGTCATGATATCTTTAGCCTGTTCAACTACACATATTATGCTTTTATCTCTATTAGGATTAGAACATATTGGACAAGGATCTGTATCTGTAAAGTTTCCACAAATAGAACAATATTTAATAGTCCCTCTAGCCTTTATTAATGCAGAAGCAAATTCTTCTACTTCCTCTTGAGGTAAATTTAAAACATGTAATGTTAATCTTTGTGCCGTCTTACTTCCTATTCCAGGTAATTTTCCAAACTCTTCAATTAATTTTTCTATAGCTATAGGATAAAAATCCAACATTGTCACCTCAATTAAAACATACCAGGTATATTTAATCCACCTGTTAGTTTACCCATTGATGAAGCAGTTTCCTCATCTACTTTTTTTAGAACTTCATTTACTGCAGTTAATACTAAGTCTTCCAACATTTCAACATCATCAGGATCAACTACTTCTTCTTTAATTTTTACACTTGTTATTTCTTTTTTCCCTGTAGCTTGAACCGTAACAGCACCGCCACCAACTGATGTTTCAAAAACCTTAGTCTCTAATGATTTCTGAGCATCCTCCATTTGTTTTTGTAACTTTTGTGCTTGTTTCATTAAATTATTCATATTTCCGCCCATTCCTGGGAATCCACCTTTTGCCATTGTAAATACCTCCTACTAAATTTATCTTTATAAAACATATATATTATTATATATGCTATTCATCAAATACTTCAACTATATTGCTAGGAAACATGTCTGAAATTAGTTTTCCTTTATCAAGGACATCACCTTCAAGATTATCGCTTTCTACCTTATATAAAACTGAAACTTTTTCATCTAGTATTTCTGAAAATACTTGATTAACCACTTTTTTATATTCATCTCGTTCTAGTCTTACTTTATGGAAATTATATTCTTTTGCGAACGTAATGGTTATTATACCTTTATTGAATTCTGTAATTCTTCCCATCATTAAAGCTGTAGCTAAAACCATATTATTTTTTTGTTTTAATGCCCCTTGAATATCTTTAAATGCTCTTTTAACATCATCAACTGTCAATTTACTATTTTCATTCAGTTCAGTTTTTTCATCATTATAATATTTTTTATCATCTACATCTTTTAACGAAGAAGCATGATTATAGTTTTCTTTATTCACCAAAGGTTTTATTTTTTTTACTTCATTAATTTCCTTGTTTACTTTAATGTCACCTGATGCAATCTTTTCTTCCAATCTATTAATTCTACCTAAAACAGTTTCTATTGACGTATCATATTTTATTTTACACATCTTTATTAATGCAAGTTCCAAATAAATTCTTCCTTGTTTTGTTCCTCTAGCACCATCTTCAGCTTCTTGAAGAATGTTTATACATCGCATAATTTCTTCTACCCTTATTCGTGTGCTTTGTTCTTTTAGTCTTTCTATATTTTCTGTTGACATGTCTAGAACATCTTCTAAATTGTTACTAACACTTATCATTAAGAGATTTCTCATATGTGTTATTAAATCTCTTATCAAAATATTTATATCTTTTCCATCTGATATTAACTTATTTACAGTTTTAATAGCATTTTCAGTATCCCTACTTATTACATTATCTATTATGTTTATCATACTGTCATTAGTGGTGATTCCTAACATATCAACTAAATCGCCATATGTTACTTTTGAATTGACTGCTATTGCTTGATCCAATATAGACAAAGCATCCCTCATAGCTCCATCACTCATTCTAGCTAATAACCTTATACTTTCATCATCAATATCAATTTTTAGTGATTCTGTAATCTGCTTTAATCTAAAAAACACATTTTCACTGCTAATCCTTTTAAAATCAAACCTTTGACATCTTGATAATATTGTTATCGGTAATTTTTGAGGATCAGTAGTTGCTAAAATAAAAACAACCCTACTTGGTGGTTCTTCTAAAGTTTTTAAAAAAGCATTAACAGCTCCTATTGAAAGCATATGTACTTCGTCAATTATGAATACCTTGTACTTAGCTTTTTGTGGAGGATACTGTACATCATCTATTATATCTCTAATATTATCTACACTATTATGGGATGCCGCATCTAACTCTATGACATCTATTGCTGTTCCTTTATTAATATTTTTGCACATCTCACACTCGTTGCATGGTTCACCTTCAATTGGAGCTAGGCAATTTATAGCTTTTGCAAGAATTTTAGCTGTAGACGTTTTTCCAGTACCTCTAGTTCCACACAATAAATATGCATGAGCAATTCTATCGTTTTTAATAGCATTTTTTAATGTAGTCGTTATATGTGATTGACCTACAACATCATCAAATGTTTGCGGTCTCCATTCTCTATAAAGTGCTCTATAACCCACATTAGTCACCCCTTATATATTATATACTTATTATCTTTTTCCATTTTATAAAAAATAATCTTTAGTCATTAAAAATTATATCACTAACCAGTATATCACTACTAATAATTTATCATAGAATACTTAATTTAAATTTTCATGGACATTAATATATAAAAAAAAAGATGCTTATAAACATCTTCAAATAATATTAAGCCATGCACCTTGCTTCGATAATTATCTCATATGCGTTACCTATACAGTTAACTCAAACCAGGTTGATCCACGGCACATGAAAGGTCTCACTTATCGCTGCTTCCTTCCAGACCTGACGAGGTTCATGAGTTTTCATTGCGTGGGACCCAATTATCAACATCACTTATATAGGCCAGACCATACAAGATAAAAACCTAAGCAAGGAATTCAACCCTGCTATAGCGGATTGCAGGTTACAGGGCACCGCTAACTCCCCATCTAGCATGACAATGGCGGAGAGAAGGGGATTTGAACCCCTGATAGAGTTGCCCCTATACACGCTTTCCAGGCGTGCTCCTTCGACCACTCGGACATCTCTCCATAATTTAAGAAATATCAATGATTTACTTTTAAAATCAAATTCTATCTTAACTTTATACCACATCATTTTAACATAGCAAATTACTACTGTCAATTAAGTCTTTTTTTATAGTTTTACAATGTATATGTTATAATTATAAATTAATAATTTGAATTTTTAGATTCCTAATCATATTAAAATTAAAGTCACATATAGCTACCTTGTTAAAAATACAAATAATTTTTATTCGAACTTATATATTACTTTAATTTTCTTGTATAATCTAATTAATATATAAGTTGCTCTACATATTTAATATAATATCTGATTATTAAAAGTTATGAGCTTTGTAAAATTAACAATCTTTATTGCAACTTATATAATCTCTTTATAAGCATATAACTATTACAAAGGGGGTAATTACATGGTTAACTACGAAATAAAAGGTGGTTCTATGCCTGTAGCAATCTGTTACCTAAATAGTGGTCAAAAACTAATATCTGAATCAGGTGCAATGGGCTGGATGAGTGAAAATATTATTATGGATACCAATATGAAGGGTGGATTCTTTAAAAGTATAGGCAGATCATTATCTGGTGAGAGCCTATTTTTAAATACTTTTACCTGCAGTTGTGGAACTGGTAAAATTGCCTTTCCATGCTCTGTACCTGGGAAAATAATGTGTAAAGAGCTTCAACATGGGGAATCAATAATATGTCAAAAAGGATCCTTTATAGCTGCAGAAGAAAGCGTTAGTTTAAACATCCATTTCAAAAAACGCTTATCTACTGGCTTCTTTGGTGGAGAGGGCTTTATTCTTCAACGTATAACTGGTCCTGGAACTGTATTCTTAGAATTTGATGGGTTTGTAGATGAAATTATCCTTGGACCTGGAGAAAAATTAAGAGTTGATACTGGTCACGTTGCTGCCTTTGAACCAAGTGTAAATTTTGATGTTGAAATGATAAAGGGATTTAAAAACGTATTTTTTGGTGGAGAGGGACTATTTTTAACTACTTTAACCGGACCCGGTAAAGTATATCTCCAAACTATGCCTTTGCAAAATTTAGCTGGTAAACTTTCATTCTATTTTAATACTGGCAATACCAACATGAGAGATTAATAAAAAATAAAAACCCACTATTTAGTGGGCTTTTATTTTTTATTAACTTATTTTAAAGCAATATTATTGTCTTTCTTTTTATTTCTATATATAATAATTATTCCTATAATGCATATAACTATTCCAACTAAGCTTATTATTTGTGCCATTCTAAGACCGCCTATCATTAAGCTATCAGTTCTTAATCCTTCAATAAAAAATCTACCTAATGAATATAATCCTAAATATGATAGGAAAACAACTCCATCCTCCTTTATTTTATGAATCATGTAGAACAGAACAAAAAATACAATTAAATCCCATATAGATTCATATAAAAATGTTGGATGATAATATGTTCCACCTATAAGCATTCCTTTTTGTATAAATTCAGGAAATCTACTTATAAAAGCTTCTGTGACTGGACCACCATGAGCTTCTTGATTAAAGAAGTTACCCCAACGACCTATGGCTTGAGCTAGTATTATACATGGTGCCGCTACATCCATACATCTTAATAATTTTAAATTCTTCTTTCTTGCAAATAAATATACTACAATCACTGTAGTTATTATAGCTCCATGAATAGCTAAACCTCCAGTTCTTATATTAAATATTTGCATTAAATTTCCTCTAAACTGTTCAAATTCAAAAATAACATAGTATAATCTTGCTCCAACAATTGATAGTGGAAATGTGACTAAAAAAATAGTTAACACATCATCATAATCTATGTTCTTTAATTTACTTGTATACTGACTTAATAAAAGTGCAATTATAGTACCTGTACAAATTATTATTCCATACCACATAACGTCTATACCAAAAATGCTAAAAGCTACTCTCTCCATATAATTCCCTCCCATTTAATTTAGATTTTTCTATAAGTTCATTAATTTTAAACTTACAGCATCTTCCTTTACAACTTCCCAAACAAGCGCCAGTGTCTTTAATTACTTCATCTAGTGTTAACGCACCATTAGCAATTGACTCTTTTATCCTAGATCTAGATATACTTCTACAAGTACAAACCTTTGTTAATTTATCTAGAACCTGTTGTTTTTGTTCTTCATTCATGTTTTTTTCTCCTCTGTTTAAAAAAATGTTGAAGTAACTGACTACATTCATCGTCATATAACCAATTCACATTAACCCAGTGATTTAAATTCTCACTTTGAGTTATATTAAATACACTTCCACATCCACCACCTTTAGGATCAAAAGTTCCTATATACAGTCTTTTTATTCTACTTTGTACAATTGCACCTGCACACATAGTACATGGTTCTAAAGTTACATACATCTCACATTCATTTAATCTCCAATCACCAATAATCTTTACTGCCTCTCTAATTGCAACAATTTCAGCATGATTAGTTGGATCTTTAGTTATTTCTTTAGTGTTATGTGCAAATGAAACTATTTTATCATCCTTTACTATTACTGCACCTACAGGAACTTCTCCCATACCAGCAGCAATCTTTGCTTGTTCTATAGCTTTATCTAGAAAATACTTTTCCATAAATCCTCCAAGTACTCTGTTTAGGTTGCAAAAAAGACTTAGCAAACTAAAGCTTACTAAGTCCTTGGTGCGCGCGAGAGGAGTCGAACCTCCGGCCTTCCCCTTAGGAGGGGGACGCTCTATCCAACTGAGCTACGAGCGCATATTCTACAACTTTCATTATAATGATATATTTTCCTATAGTCAATACAACCCTTAACTAATTAATAAAAAAGTTTATTTTTTTACTAATTTATTATAAACAAACTTAATGAATAGTTAATTTACTTTTAGTTAATATAATATATGATGTAATTTAAGTATTTGTCAGAAAAATAAATGATTTATTGCAGATTTTTGTTTAATTCTATGATAAAATACTAATATATTGTGATTTTGCAATAAAAAATTCAGAGGTGATTAAAATGAAAAAAATTAATATAACAGAAACTGTTTTAAGAGATGCTAACCAATCTTTAATGGCAACAAGACTTCCCTTTGAAGATTTTGCTCCAATTCTTAAAGATTTAGATAATGCAGGATATTATTCCTTAGAGTGCTGGGGCGGAGCTACTTTTGACTCTTGTCTAAGATATTTAAATGAAGACCCTTGGGAAAGACTTAAAAATATAAAGAAAATCGTAACAAAAACACCTCTTCAAATGTTATTAAGAGGTCAAAACATTTTAGGATATAAACATTATCCTGATGATGTTGTTAGAGAGTTTGTTAAAATGTCAGTTTATCATGGTATGGATATAATAAGAATTTTTGATGCTTTAAATGACTACGATAATATTAAAGTTGCAATGGATGAAACTATAAAACAAGGTGCTCATGCACAAGGTACTATTGTTTATACAGTAAGTCCAATCCATGATGTTAACAATTATACTAATCTTGCAAAACAACTTGAAGATATGGGTGCAAGTTCAATATGTATTAAAGATATGGCTGGTCTTATAATGCCTTCTATAGCTTATGACTTAGTTAAAAGCATAAAAGAAACTGTAAAAGTACCAGTATTTTTACACTCTCATAGTACAAACGGAATTGCTGAAATGGCATATTTAAAAGCTGCTGAAGCAGGTGTAGATGGAATAGATTGTTCCATATCATCATTCTCTAGTGGAACAGCTCAACCTCCAACAGAAACTTTATATCATGCTTTAGAAGCTGCTGGTTTTTCAACAAATCTTAATATAGATACACTTACTCATATTAATAATTTCTTTAAACCAGTAAGAGCTAAATTCATATCTAATGGTACTTTGGATCCTAAGGTATTAACACCTCAACCAGAAGGTTTAAAAAATCAAATTCCTGGAGGAATGTTATCTAATATGATTTCTCAGCTTAAGGCTCAAAACTCTATCGATAAATTAGATGCAGTACTTGAAGAAGTTCCTAGAGTTAGAGAAGATTTAGGTTATCCACCACTTGTTACTCCAATGAGTCAAATGGTAGGAACTCAAGCAACTGTGAATATACTAACTGGTGAAAGATATAAAATGATTCTAAAAGAAGTTAAAGCTTATTGTAGAGGAGAATACGGTAAAGCTCCTGGAAAGATTAATGAAGATGTTATGAAAAAAGCTCTTGGAAATGATACTCCAATTAAAGGAAGATATGCTGATTCCCTAGAGCCTGCATATGAAAAAACAAAAGAACAAATTAAAGATATGGTTACAAGTGAAGAAGATGTTTTATCTTACTTAGCATTTCCTCAAATTGCAGAAGAATTTTTCAAAAAAAGAAATGAAAAACCTTCTAATGACGACATGAGAAAACTTACTAATAGTGATGTAATATAACATAACAAAGAGCTACTGATTGCAGTAGCTCTTTCTATTTTTAATTATCAGTATAGTTATCTATATTTTTTTGATATAATAACTCTATAATTTAAAACCATGGAGTGATTTTATGATAAAATATTATGACCGTAAAACTAAAACTTATAATGTGGAAAATGTAGCAGGTGACAAATCTCTAAAATTAATATACGACAATTCAATAGGCAAAGCTTTTTTACCAAAGCTTGTAAGTCGAAAGATTTTTTCTCAAATTTATGGTTCCTTATGTGATTGTCCTATAAGTAAATCAGCAATAAATAAGTTTATTACAAAATTTAATATTAATATGAATGATTATAAAAAATCAGCAAATGAGTATTCTTCTTTCAATGATTTTTTCTACAGACAACTTTCATGTAATAGTCGCCCTATAGATGTAGAACAAAAACATCTTATATCACCATGCGACAGTAAACTTTTAGCTATTGAAAACCTATCTGAGGACTCTTCATTTTTTGTTAAAGGGTTTAAATATAGTCTGAAAGATTTGATAAATAATGATAAACTAAGTGAAGAATATAAAAATGGAACTTGTCTTATCTTTAGACTTTGTCCTACAGACTATCATAGATTTCACTTTGTTGACTCTGGTAAATGTTCAAGTTCAAAATTCATAAATGGAAAGTATTATTCTGTAAATCCCATAGCTTTAGATAAAATAGAAAAATTATTTTGTGAAAATAAAAGAGAGTATAGTATACATCATACAGATAACTTCGATGACATAATATATGTAGAAGTTGGTGCTACCTTTGTAGGATCCATAATTCAAACTTATAAACCCTCTGTATCAGTAACTAAAGGTGAAGAGAAAGGTTACTTTAAATTTGGTGGTTCTACAGTAATAATGTTTATTAAAGACAACATTGTTAAATTAGATGGAGATATTTTAGATAATAGTAAATTAAATATAGAGACTCAAGTATATATGGGTGAAAAAATAGGTGTACGAGTTTAAAACTCATACACCTACTTCTTTACTCTTGTATGTCTTCCTTTAATTTTTTATAAGCCTCTATAGTATCCTCACCATTCTTATAGTTTACATAGTAATGTGAGATATCTTCATCAGTTATAATTTCTATATATAAATTATCTTTTCCTGTTATAAAAAGCTGTGCTTTTAAATCTCCCTCTAATTTATAGCTTCCTTTTCTTATCCTACCAATGGATACTCCATTAGTTCTTAATAATATTTCCGGCATTTTTTCAACTAACTCAATGCTTTTAACCTTTTCTTTTTGTATTGTTATATTTGTTCCCCCAGATATATTTATATAGTTATTTTTAATTATTATTTCTGGAGCTTTATAGCTTATAATTACCATCGGTATATTTACCATCAACATTATTGCCAAAATAAAAATTATTATTACCCTTGTTTCATTTCCATATCTCTTATTGTGATCAAATCGTTGAATAAACCATAAAAAATAAAAAATGACTGCTACCATAGCTATAAAGAATATCCATATTGAAATATTTAATACCTTATGAAGCATTGCCGCCATAAAGCATAAACCTGAAATTATATATGACATTCTAGATATATATTTTGCAAGGCCTTCTATATCAACATTTCCTTTTTCCTCTTTACTCATAGTATTATATCCTGAGATTAAAAAATACCATTTAAACTTGCCAATACAAATTGCAATAGCTATAAATATACTTCCAATGAATAACAGTAATAATTCTTCTCCCATTTATATTCCCCTTAATAAATGATTATTTTATATAATATTATATTTTATTATAAAAAAACACTACATAATAATATGTAGTGTTTATATGGCAGGGCGTGTAGGAGTCGAACCCGCAATATACGGTCCGTAGCCGTATGTTATATCCATTTAACTAACGCCCCTCATTTATCTAGCTATTACATAATAACACAAAATATTGTGAATTACAATATTTATTATTATAAATAATCCATATCGAAATAAAACGATTCTTGCCAAATTATTAAGTTATTAATTTTTATTTTGGCGGAGAAAGAGGGATTTGAACCCTCGCGACAGTTACCTGACCTACGCCCTTAGCAGGGGCGCCTCTTCAGCCACTTGAGTATTTCTCCAAAAAATAAAAAAATGGCGGAGAGATAGGGATTCGAACCCTAGGTACGCTCACACGTACGCCGGTTTTCAAGACCGGTGCCTTAAACCAACTCGACCATCTCTCCAGTTCCTACAATGGTTATTTTATCAAGAATCATAGCACCTGTCAACAATAATTTTATTTTTTTATAATAAAATTTATAAAACTATAGATTTTATTATAATATATCCACTTATAATTTACTTTTTAATTATATTAGTCCTCATATAATTTATTAAAACTTCTGGTATTGCTATACTTCCGTCTTGATTTTGAAAATTTTCTAATACTGCAGCCAATGCTCTTCCCACCGCAACTCCTGAACCATTAATTGTATGTACATACTGTGGTTTTGATTTATTATTTTCTTTATACTTTATATTTGCCCTTCTAGCTTGAAAATCCTCAAAGTTACTGCAACTTGATATCTCAACATATCTGTTATAACTTGGCATCCACACTTCTATATCGTACTTTAAAGCTGCCGCAAACCCTAAATCACCTGTACAAATCTTAATTACCCTATATGGTAAATTTAATTCTTGTAAAACCATTTCCACATCTTTAACTAATTTTTCTAACTCATCATACGAATTATCTGGTTTTGATATTTTAACTAGTTCAATTTTATTAAATTGATGCTGTCTAATAAGACCTCTATTATCCCTTCCAGCTGAACTTGATTCATCTCTAAAACAAGCACTATAAGAAACATACTTAATAGGTAATCTATTTCCATCCAAAATCTCATCACTATGTATATTAGTAACAGAAACCTCTGATGTAGGAATTAGATAGTAATTCGTATCCTTTATTTTAAATAAACTTTCTTCAAACTTAGGAAGCTGACCTGTTCCAAACATACTTTTATCATTAACTATATACGGACAAAATATTTCACTATAACCATTATCATAAATATGTTTATCTAAAAAATAATTAATCAGTGACCTTTCTAATCTTGCTCCCAATCCTTTATATATCGTAAATCGTGGACCTGATATTTTACTTGCTTTCTCAAACTCTAATATTTCATTATCTACCCCTAATTCCCAATGTGCTTTAGGCTCAAAATTAAATACTCTAGGTTTTCCCCATCTCCTAATTTCTATATTATCCTCATAATTTACACCTTTGGGCACTGATTCATGTGGTATGTTTGGGATATTTATCATAATTTCATTAATATTTTTTTCAACTTCCTGAATTTTAGCATCATATTCTTTTATTTTATTTGATAACTTTTTTATTTCATCTCTTTCATAAGTAACATCTTTATGTTCCTTAACTGATTCCGATATTTGTAATGATTTCTCATTTTTATTATTCTTAAGAATTTCCGAATCTAGCAATAATTTTCTTTTTAAATTATCGTACTTCGAAACTTCATCTATATCCGTTAATTTAAAATTTTCTCCTCTATTCATCATTCGTATTTTAAATTTTTCAGGATCTTTTCTTATTTTCTTTATATCAATCATTAAAGATACACCTCATTTTAATATATAACATGCTACTCAGCAGATTTAGTACATACTATATCAACATTAGTATTAAGAATGTTTTTACATATTACATCTCCCTCTTGTGTCTGAGGGCCTACATATATTCTTCCTAAACACTTTGAACATTCAACCCAAAGAGACTTATCTAAAGGTCTATTACTTTTTACAGATATAACTTTTTTCTTTTCAGAGCCTTTTACCCTAACTACTGTTGTTAGTATCTCACTTTTACTCATATCAAAATACCTCACATATTATCAAACTCTTTAATCCTAGACATTAATACTTTTGAATCTTTAGCATTATTTACAACTTCCGTAATTCTTTTATTTGTTTCTCTTGCTAAAATTTCAATTATTTTTTCTTTACAATAGCATCCATCACAGCTTCCAAATCCAGCTCCGGTTCTTCTCTTAACTCCAGTAAGGGTTCTAGCACCTAAAGGTCTCCTAATAGAGTCCACAATCTCTCCTTCTGTAACTTTTTCGCACTGACATACTATATTTCCATATTTACTATCAACCTGTATTATCTTATTAATTTCATCCTCTGACATATCCTTAAATCTAAAGTATTCTCTTCGCTTGTCATTAAAGTCCTTTTTAAATTTGCAATTTAGCTTCTCTATAACTGATTTTGTTATATTTAATGCCAATGCTGGTGCCATAGTTGATTTAGCATAATGATTAACACTTATGTTAATATATCCGCTATTCCTTATATCATCCTCTATCGCTATTGGATTATATGCAAACTTCCAATCCCGTACCAATTTAATTTCCTTCTCATTAAATTCTCCAATTAAAAGTTTTACTTTTTCAATAACTCTATCATAAGGAACATTGGTATTATTAGTATAAGAACATACTATTTCATTTCTAATACTTGGCCTTATACAAATTCTTTCAGTGTTATTGGTTTTAAAAATAATATTATTATAAATTTTATCAAAAGGTTTATTTATTACCATATATTTTAAATATTTTTCATTTACTTTGTTTATTTCTTTTTCTCTTCTTTGTAAATTAATATCCTTAGTTGTATCGATTAATATCTTACATGTAAATTTATTTTTACTTGTCTTTATTCTAAATCCTTTACTAATACTTTCTATTGACTCAACTTCTTCTTCAAATTTAAAATTTACTCCATTATCAAAAGCAACTTCTCCATAAGCAAGTGCTAAATCATATGCTCCAAATACACCTGTATGTGGTATATATAATGCATTCTCTGCCTTTTTATTAATATTAGGTTCATATGCATTTATATCTTCTTTAGATAATAATTTTACCTCTTCGATATTTTTATTCTTTGCCTTACTATACATATGGTCCAGTTGTTGCTTTTCTTCTTCATTATTTGATATGTAAATAGTTCCAACTCTATTATAAGGGAAATTAAACTTTTCAGCATACCCTTCCATCAATATATTCCCTTGTCTTATAAATTTAGAAGAAGCCTCATCATCACACTCTAATCCATCATATATAACTGAAGTATTTATAGATGGTGTGTCATTACATATATCATAATCCTTTTCTATAACCGATATATTGAGATTATACTTAGACAATTCATATGCTATAGCACAACCAATAATTCCTCCACCTAATATTAATACATCATAATCCATAATAACCTCCATTAAAACTTAAATAACTAGCCGCATATTCATCTAAATGATGTTTCAACGGCTAGTCATAATCTAATTACCTAATTGTTGTTCTATTAATTTTCCTAGTTCATTAATATATTCACCATATTTTGCCCAATCACCATTTTTTTGAGAATTGATAGCATTATCATATACTTCTTTTATTTTATTCATATAATCAGATTCTATGCCTTCACTAGAAATAATACTATTTCCACTCTCAGACTTATCATTCTGTTTAATATCAAATAATTTAGAAAGGGCTGTGTCTATAGTATTTTCTAAAACTAGCTTATCTCCATATCCAACTATTACATTTTTCATTTCAGGTATACTATTTTCACCTGATGCCCTAAGATAAAGTGGTTCAACATATAATAAAGAATTTTTAATCGGAATAATTAAAACCTCACCAAATTGAACTTCTGATCCACTTGTATCCCATAAAGATAACTGTTTAGATATATCCGGATCCTGTTTTATCTTTTGCTTAAATAACATTGGACTGTATACTGTTCCTCCTGTTGGAAATTTATACAAGAACATTTTTCCATAATTCTCTTCATCCATCCTTACACCATACATCCCAACCATATTATCTCTACCTTTAGTATTGAAATACTCAAGAATAACCATTTCTTCTTTATCAGAATCAGGAAGCTTCATTGTAACATATGACGCTTGAGATAACTGTTCATCGCCGCTTACATTTTCTGTATCAGTCGCAACTGACCATACATCATCACCGTTATAAAAAACTCCAGGATCTGATACATGATATTTTTCCAACATTGAACACTGAATTTCAAATAAATCTTGTGGATATTTAAAGTGTGATTTTAAGTCATCTGACAATTCACCTATATTTTTAAATAACTTAGGAAATATTTTTGAGTATGTCATAGCTATAGGATCACTTTCATCCGTTACATAGAAATCAGTAGTTCCTTCATATGCATCTATTACAACTTTTACTGAATTTCTTATATAATTTATATTACCTGATGGTTGTGCAAATGGATAATTTGAACTTGTTGTATATGCATCCATTATCCAATATAACTTATAATTACTTATTACTATAT
>URKQ01000049.1 GCA_900548455.1 uncultured Clostridium sp. | reverse complement strand
ATGCGGGAGTGGCTCAGTGGTAGAGCGTCACCTTGCCAAGGTGAACGTCGCGAGTTCGAATCTCGTCTTCCGCTCCATGTGCGGGTGTAACTCAATGGTAGAGTGCTAGCCTTCCAAGCTAGTTACGAGGGTTCGATTCCCTTCACCCGCTCCATTTTTTTTATATATGGTGGGCGTAGTTCAGTTGGTAGAGCGCCAGATTGTGGTTCTGGTTGTCATGGGTTCGAGTCCCATCGTTCACCCCATAAATAAGTGTTGAGAGATATTATAAATGTTTAGTTACATTTATAATATCTCTTTTAACGTACAGGAAACTTTTAATAGAGTTTAACATCTATAAGTGGAATAATTTTGTCAACTTATAGAGTAAAACATAAGAGTAAAGTATAATAAATATAGATTAGATATAAAATACTAACAGCAGATAAAAAGTTAATAACATATTAAGTTGAAATGTGGATAAAATAAGGGAGTTATTTTTATAATGTGGATAATTATAAGGAGATTGTTATGATATTTGATAAGAAAACAAGAATTGTTGAATTTGTAAAAAGACCTAATAGATTTCAAGGATATGTTCTTATAGATGGAAAAGAAGAATTGGTGCATGTTCCGAACACAGGAAGATGCAAAGAAATATTGATTCCGGGGTGTAAAGCCTTAATAAGGGAAGAGAATGGACCAAATCGAAAAACAAGATTTAGTTTAATAGGAGCATATAAAAATAACAAGTTGATTAATATTGACTCTCAAATACCCAATAAAGTTGTTGAAGAAGCTTTAAACAATAAAAAGATAAAAGGATTAGAAAGCTATAATCATATTTTAAGGGAAAAAACATTTGGAAATAGTAGATTTGATTTTAAGTTAAGTGATGATAGTGGAAAAGAGTATTACCTAGAGGTTAAAGGCGTTACTTTGGAAGAAGAGGGACAGTGTAGATTTCCTGATGCACCTACTGAACGAGGGAGTAAGCACTTATTAGAACTAATTGAAGTTAAGAAGCTTGGGAAAGGCGCTGGAGTAATATTTGTTATTCAAATGGAAGATGTAAAGTCATTTTCACCCAATATTGAAACTGATAGGAAATTTACGGAATCATTAAGAAGTGCAAAATTGAATGGTGTAGATGTATTTGCATATGAATGTAATGTTACAGAAAACTCTATTGAATTATCAAAAGAAGTTCCTATAGATATTTAAGAAAGAAGGGATAAACAATTGATTGTTTATCCCTTCTTTCTATGTTAATCTAATTAAATTAACCTTTAAAATATTATCACAATAGGAAACTTCGGATGAATCAACCATCATTCCTATCAATACTAATTCAGAATAAAAATTTTCATTTCCGTTTAATTCCCAATAGTATTCCTCTACATCTTGTCGTCTAGGAGTCTCTAATAATGTAGTTAGCTTTTGTATATTCTTTTCTGTGAGGGTTGAGTTAAATGAACTAAAACTAATATATGTTGTATCATTTTCAGTTTTAAAATCAATGTGTATATCACAACATCCAATTGAAAGTAAGTAGCTTGTGAACTCGCTAAGTAAGTTAATATTTCTTTGACGTAAATGTTTCATCATTAAACTTCCTTTCTAAATGCAGTTATTAATGGAATCAGGAACATGCATACTAAACCGCCAGCAAAGCCATTGTTATATAGTATCATTCCACCATGTAGATATGAGGTATTCATAACTATTAGAGAGTGGAGAATTCCAGCAACAATGCCCCATAGAGGACCAAATGATCCTGCTATTGGTGAGAGTGTTGTACTAAAAAGTAGTGCTAGCATAACACTTGGGGTAGTAATACTCCATATATTAAAGAATGTAGAAATAAGAACACCAAGCATTACTGGAATTATATTTTTTAGATGTTTTCCAAATGCACCAAACCCAACAATGGTTAATATTCCTCCTAAAGTAGGTCCGTTTAAGTCACCACCTAAGAGTAATACCAATAACAATGAGAAAATACCTAGAATACCCATATTAATCAGTGCAACACCATTTCCAAATAAAATATAGAAATCTGTGATTAATCTACCTGAACATTTTTTAATTTTACGCAAATTATTAAAACTATGGTTATTATTATAATAACCAATTATAATCATTGCAACAAATATTGATAAAAATATTATTGTAAAATATAGATTGTATCCTTGTGCCCATATAAGAGTTGTTTCAAAATTGATTCCTAAACCTCTAAGAAATGACATTAGAATTGTGCCTAGAAGTCCAGCAGCTAATCCTACGTTATACAAACTATATCCTTGATGTAATCTCATACATGCAGATGCAATTGGTGGAAGTAAAAATCCCATGGCGATACTAATAAGGAAGCCTATTATAAGTGAAAAAGTTATAGGCATAACATTATTAAATGCTACTTGAATAAACGCTGGAGACATGGTTGTACCAAATATAGACACAAGTATATATTTGGAGAAATTTTCTTTTTGAGTTTTAGCATAAATCCATACTCCCAGAATTATTGGCCAAATATTAAAGATGTTTTTACCAAATAATGAAAAGCCAGCCACTGTAAACACACCAGCAATAATTGTTCCAGAAGGTTTTACTTTTAGTAGCATTAGTATGGCTATATATATTAATATTAATAAAGCGCAGTTGGTAAATGTAGCTCCAATTCCGCCGACAACCATATAATCAGTAATAAGAATATCTGGGGTTAATATTATTTTTTTTAAACCATATAAGATTTCCTTTGGAGAATTGAAGATCAAAGATGTTATAATTAAAACTAAGCTTAAAAACATGAATAGTAAATATGGTTGAGGTATTTTTTTAGTAAAGTCTTTTATAATAATCAACTCCTTTTATAATATTTATACCGTTGTTTTAAGGTATTATAGTAAAATATAAATAAGGCTTTACATCAATAATTATAACAATTTTTAATATGTATAACTATAAAATATATATAAGTTCCAATAAAGATTATTCGCTTCTGAATTTTATAATTTTCATTAAAGATATATTATATATTAGATATGATGAGGAACTTATATAATAATTTTAAGATATATATGATTACAATTTTAAAGAATATAATTATTGCGAGACTTTAAATTTAATATAATCAAGAATCCTAAAATGTAGATTGTTAATTGTAACATATATATTATAATGTAATTAAGATAAGTCTAAATTTATTATCTTTATATTAAGCTAATATTATGTAATGAAGGAGTAATAGAATAAAGAAAAGAGGTATATATATGGGTTTTGATGCTGTAGTATATAATTGTGAGAAATGTCCTGATTTTAAACAAGGTAAATGTGATGGTAAAGAAGTTGCTTGTATGTGTAAAAAATGTCCTAGAAATTTAGGACAATGCATTATTGTGAGGTATTGTAGGGAGACAGAATCAGTACTTGATTGTTTTGAATATTAGATAAAAAAATAGATTAAGATACATAACAAAATAAAAAATATTAATTGTTGAATAGACAGTTTTAAAATCTGTATAGTTGAATAAAACTAAGCAATTTTACAAAGGCTAGATATATAATATATGTATATTAGGAGTGATAATTATGTTATCAAGTGAAGATAAAAGTAGAATTGCTGAGAATTGTTCATTTTATAATGAAAGATCTTACTATACGGCTAGAGAGTTTTTACAAATCAACAAATCATGTGATCATTATAAAAATTATGTGTGGGGACATTGCGAAAAAAAAGTTTTAAATGACATATACGACAAAATTAGGCTTAATTAAGCTTAATTTTACACTCAATTATCAAAAAATTTTGATTTATTTATGTTATTATACTATTGTTAAGGTTGTATTAAAAATATAAAGATGATAAAATGTAATTGATTACAATGCAATCAAAAAACATATAAAATTTCTTTATATTGGGAGGTTAAGTTATGCATAAAAAACTATTTATACCTGGACCTGTAGACGTAGCACCAGATGTTTTAGAAAAAATGGCAACACCAATGATTGGCCACAGAAGTAAAGAAGCTTCAAGGATCCAAAGACAGATAAGTGATTACATGAGAATAATATTTGGAACTAAAGAGGAAATTTTATTATCAACTACTTCTGGAAGTGGATTAATGGAAGGAGCTATTCGTTCTTGTACAGCTAAGAGAGCAGCTGTATTTGCAGTAGGTGCTTTCGGTAAGAGATGGTATGAAATGGCTGAAGCTAATAATGTACCAGCTGATATGTTTGAAGTAGAATGGGGACAACCTACTACTCCAGAACAAGTAGATGAGGTTTTAGCAACTGGGAAATATGACTTAATAACAATAACACATAATGAAACATCAACTGGAGTTATGAATCCATTAGATGAAATAGCTAAAGTTGTAAAAAAATATCCTGATGTTGTATTCTGTATGGACACAGTAAGTTCAGCAGCAGGAACAGAGCTTAAAGTTGATGAATGGGGAGTAGATATCTGTATAACATCAACTCAAAAAGCTATAGGACTTCCTCCAGGAATGTCAATGTGTACTTTCTCTAAAAAAGCTATTGAAAGAGCAGAACAAGTACCACATAGAGGAATGTACCTAGATTTATTAGCTTTATATAAATATATTCAAAAGAAAGATTATCAATATCCTTCTACACCATCACTTTCTCATATGTTTGCACTTGAATATCAACTTAATAAGATCATAAATGAAGAAGGTATTGAAAACAGATATGCAAGACATATTGAAGGTGGAAAAATTGTTAGAGAATGGGCTAAGAAGAATTTTGAATTATTTGCAGATGAGAAGTATTTATCAAACACTTTAACTAATATTAAAAATACAAGAAATATTGATGTTGCAGCTTTAAATAAAGCTTTAGGAGAAAGAGGATATCAAATTTCTAATGGTTATGGAAAGTTAAAGGATAAAACATTCAGAATAGCACATATGGCTGAAAGGACTCCAGACGAAATAAGAGAACTTTTAAGAAATATTGATGAAATATTAGGACTTTAAAAATGTAATTAAGAAGGGATAAATTCCCTTCTTAATTAAGTTTGTATAAATATAGGAGGGGTTAATCATGACAAGGATATTAGTTACAGATGGTATGGCTAAAGGAAGTGTACAAGTTTTAAAAGACAATGGCTATGAGGTTGTTGAACAATTTTATGAACCAGAAGAACTTGGTACAGCATTACAAGATTTTGATGTAGTAGTTGTTAGAAGTGCTACAAAGGTAAGAAAGCCAATTATTGATAAAGCTTGTGAAAGTGGAAGGTTAAAGTTAATAATTCGTGGTGGTGTAGGAGTAGATAATATAGATGTTTCTTACGCAGAAGAAAAGGGAATAAAAGTAGCAAATACTCCTAATGCAAGTAGTGCATCAGTAGCGGAATTAGCTTTAGCTCATATGTTTGCAATATCAAGATTTGTAAGTCACGCAAATGTAACAATGAGAGATGGAAAGTGGGAAAAGAAAAAATATAAGGGAATTGAAATTTCCGGTAAGACTTTAGGCTTAATTGGATTTGGAAGAATTGCTAAATCTTTAGCAGAAAAAGCAGAAGCTTTAGGCATGAAGGTTATGTATACTAATAATCATGGAAAAGTAGAAGGCTTTGATAAATATGAATATTGCTCATTAAATGATTTATTAGCTAAGGCAGATTATGTATCTCTTCATATTCCATTTGTTAAGGAAAGAGGAGTTGTAATAGGAAAAGAGCAGTTAGCTATGATGAAAGATGGAGCTGTATTAATAAACTGTGCAAGAGGTGGAGTTGTAGATGAAGCTGCTCTACTTGACGCTTTAAACAGCGGAAAGATAAGAGGAGCTGGAATTGATGTTTTTGAATCAGAACCAACAACAAATACTGAGTTAATTAATCATCCAAATGTATCTGTTACACCTCATATAGGAGCATCTACTGTAGAGGCTCAAACAAGAATCGGTGAGGAAATAGTTCAAGTTATACTTAATTTCTTTAAATAATTTACAGGGGGGCTTAACATGGCTGTAGTTAGACCATTTAAAGGTATTAGACCGACAAAAGAATTAGTAGACAAGGTGGCAGCATTACCTTATGACGTAATGAACACTGAAGAAGCAAGAGAAATGGTAAAAGGCAATCCATTTTCATTTTTGCATGTTGATAAGGCACAGATTGATATGCCAGTAGGTATAAATCAATATGACGAGAGCGTTTATAAAAGAGCAAGAAAAAATCTAGATGATATGAGAGCTAATGGCACATATATTCAAGATCAAAAACCTTGCATGTATATATATAGACAAATAATGAATGGAAGAGTTCAAACAGGAATAGTAGGATGTACTTCAATAGATGACTATATAAATAATATTATAAAAAAACATGAACATACTAGAGCTGAAAAGGAACAAGATAGAGTTAATCATGTAGACCATTGTAATTCAAATACTGGACCAATCTTTTTAACTTATAAAAATGTTGGAGAAATAGATGAAATTGTAGCAAAATGGACTTCAAAAGATCCAGAATATAATTTCGTATCAGAAGATGGTATATCACATATTATATGGGTTATTGATGATTTAGCTACAGTTGACAGATTGGAAACTCTATTTAAAAGCGTAGAGTACCTATATATTGCTGATGGACATCACAGAGCTGCTTCAGCAGTTAGAGTTGGAAAGATGAGAAGAGAAGCTAATCCAAATTATGATGGAACTGAAGAATTTAACTTTTTCTTATCAGTTATTTTCCCAGCAGATGATTTATATATAATGGATTATAATAGAGTTGTCAAAGATTTAAATGGAAATTCAAGCGAAGAATTTATTAATAAGGTTTCTGAAACTTTTTCTGTTGAACAATTCGAAGGTGAAGGCGCTTATAGACCAGAAGGCAAAGGTTGTGTAGGAATGTACTTAGATAAAAAGTGGTACAAGTTGACTGCAAAACCAGGAACTTATGATCCTAAGGATCCAGTAAAGAGTCTTGATGTATCTATTCTTCAAGAAAATGTATTAAGACCAGTACTTGGAATAGAAGATCCTAGAACAAGTGATAGAATAGATTTCGTGGGTGGAATCAGAGGACTTGGTGAACTTGAAAGAAGAGTTGCAGAAGGAATGAAAGTTGCTTTTGCTATGAATCCAACAAGTATTACTGAGTTAATGAACATTGCAGATGCAGGAAAGGTTATGCCTCCAAAATCTACATGGTTTGAACCAAAACTTAGAAGTGGAATATTTGTTCACGAGTTAATATAATTCTAGATTAGTATAGATAATGTTAAGTGTATGTAGAGTAGGTAAGGTGACTAAGGCGGTAACATGCCAAAGTCATTTTAGCTGCTCTATTTTTTATGCATAAAAACAAATTTTTATAGTGAAAAATAATTAGGCTATATTTAATGATTAAAATAAAGTTAACAATTGTAATTAAAATGTAATACATAATCATATTTAGTTTCGTATTATTGTATGTAATGACATATTATATATTATTAGAAGTAGTAATATTTTATAACAAAACATAATGGAGATTGAAATATAATCTCATATATTGGGGGGCATGTAATGAATAAAAAAATTATAATGACTATTTCAGGATTAGTAATTGCAGGAGTAATTGTTGGCGGAGTAATAGTTGCAACAAGAGGTTCCAATACTATGAATGCAGGTTCAGGGGTTTATGTTGAATCAGTATCTATGATTACTGGGAACTATGGGTACCTAGGAATGCAAAATAGGTTCTCTGGAGTTGTAGAACCACAGCAAACAATCGAGATAAAACTTGATTCATCTAAAACTGTAAAGGAATGTTATGTAGAGGTTGGACAATCAGTAGAAGCTGGAACACCTTTATTTTTATATGATACAGGAGAAATGACATTAAATTTAGAGCAAGGAAAGCTAGAACTAGAAAGGATAAATAATGAAATTGCTTCATCTACTAGACAAATAGCAACACTAGAATCTGAGAAAGCTAATGCATCTAATGATGATAAGTTATCATATACCATAGAAATTCAAAATTTACAAAATACTATAAAAAGATCTGAATACAATAAAAATGCTAAACAATTAGAATTAGAACAATTGCAGAAAAGTATAGATACAGCTAAGGTTGTAAGTTCAACGGAGGGTGTTATCAAAGCTATTAATAATGGTGGAAATAATCAACAGGAACCTGCTCCAGGTGGAGGTAGTGATGCATATATAACTATATTAGCTACAGGTGAATATAGAGTCAAAGCTACAACAAATGAACAAAACATTGGAATGTTGAATCAAGGTCAGAAGATTATTTCAAGGTCACGTGTAGATGAAAATATAACATGGACAGGCACTATTAGTAGTATTGATAAAGAAAATCCAGTATCCAATCAAAATAATGGAATGATGTACGGTGGGAATGATACAAATTCCATGCCTGCAAGTAAATATAATTTTTATGTTACGTTAGATTCATTTGATGGATTAATGCTTGGACAGCATGTTTTTATAGAGATAGATGAAGGACAAGGTGTATCTAAGGAAGGATTATGGATTCCAGGATATTATTTAGAAAAAGGTGAAGAGGAATCATATATATGGGTTGCTAATAGCAAAGATAAGATTGAAAAAAGAAAAATTGTTCTAGGAGAGTATGACGAAAATATGGATCAATATCAGGTAATAGAAGGTCTTACACCTGAAGAATTCATTGCATTTCCAGATGAAGGATTACAAGAAGGAACAAAAGTAATTAAGGCTGGAGAGGAGATAATGGAATGATACTAGAACTTAATAATATTTACAAAAATTATTATCAAGGCAAAATGGAAGTTCCTGTATTAAAAGATGTATCACTGCATATAGAAGAAGGTGAATATGTAGCCATTATGGGACCTTCAGGATCGGGTAAAAGTACTCTTATGAATATAATAGGTTGCTTAGATAAACCTACAGAAGGAAGCTATATATTAGAAAATAAAGACATTCTTACATTAAAAGATAATGATTTATCACAAGTTAGGTTAAAAAGTATAGGATTTGTATTTCAAAATTTTAATTTACTTCAGCGTCAAAGTGCTATAGATAATGTAGCATTGCCTCTATTATATGCAAAGGTTCCTAAACAAAAAAGAAATGAGATAGCACGTAAAGCACTTGAGAGAGTGGGGCTTGAAGATAGGATAGAATTTAAGCCAAATCAATTATCAGGAGGTCAAAATCAAAGAGTTGCTATTGCAAGGGCTATAGTAAATAATCCTAAGGTACTTTTGGCTGATGAACCAACAGGAGCTTTAGATAGTCAATCAGGAGAACAAGTGATGGACATATTTAGAAGACTAAATCAAGAGGGCGTTACTATAGTAATGATTACTCATGAAAGAGAAATTGCTGAACATGCTAATAGAATTATAATGATTAGGGATGGAAAAATTGTAGATGAAATAAGGAGGAATGAAAACAATGAATAGAAAAAAAATAACTGCTATTGTTTTGAGCAGTCTCCTTATAGTAACAATATGTATAGGTGGAATTTGGGGATATAAAAAGTATAATGGAAATAAAAATCAAGTGGAAGTAATGCCGGTATCATATATAAGTAGTAATTGGTTTCAAGATGAAATCCGTTCTAGTGGGATGATAACTAGTAGTCAATTACAAGAAGTTAGAGTTGAAAACAAAAACACTATTAAAGAAGTTTTCGTAAAAGAGGGCGACGAGGTTAAAGTTGGAGACAAACTTTTAAGTTATGATACTACAGTACTTGAATTAGATTTAGAGGAACAAAAAATAAAAATTCAGCAGTCTGATATGAAGTCTAAATCACTAAAATCAGAAATTGAAAAATTGAAAAATACTAAACCTATTTTAAAAAAGACTGCGTTGTATTCTAAAAGTCATGTGGAACTTTTAACAACAACTAATGATATACAATTTAAAAATTTAAATGAACAATCAGAAATAAAAGCGTATTCACTTATAGACGGAACATCAAAACCATATACTGGTGATGGCACAATAGATAGTCCATATAGATTTGTTTGCACTAAAGATGCAATAATTACTGGTGGGTTTTTAAATCAATTAATGGGATACGATGCTTCAGGGAAGAACAAAAACAATGAACCATGTATAGCGGTATTTGAAGTATATAACAATGATAATAAAGATGGTATACTCCAATATTTGTGGACTGTAAATGGTAAAGATTATAGTGAGCCTGTAAAAGAAGATTCAAAGTGGAGTCTAAAGTTTATTAATAACGAAGAAAATAAACCTGTTGATCCACCAATAGAACCGCCTATAGAAGAACCAGTAGAACCACCAGTAGAGGAAGGTTATACTAAGGCAGAACTTGATACTATGATTGCAAAAAAGCAAGACGAATTAAGAGATGAGGGGCTTAACAAGAGAGAATTAGAATTAGGCATTAAGAAGATTGAAAAAAAATTAAATGAATCAACAGTAACTGCTTCTGTAAATGGCATTATTAAAAAGGTACAAAATAAGGATGAATTAAAGAAGGAGGAGCCTTTTCTAGTTCTAAATGGAGGAAGCGGGTTTTATATAACAGGTTCAATAAGTGAATTATTATTAGGAACCATTAAAAAAGGTGATGTTGTTACTGCTCAAAGTTGGAGTGAAAGTGGAAGCTTAATGTACACGGCAACAATTACAGAAGTATCTGATTATCCAGTTGATAATAACATGAATTATGGTGGACAAGGAAACGCTAATGTATCATATTACCCATTTACAGCGATAATAGAAGATCAAGAGGGACTTGCTTCTGGACAGTATGTAGATATTATGATGAATGCTGTAAGTGAAGAAAATACTAATGCCCTATATATATCCAAAGCTTATATTAGACAAGAAGATGGAAAGAGCTATGTGTTTCTTGCAGATGAAAATGATAGGTTATTTAAAAAGTTCGTAGAAACAGGGAAAATAGTACAAGGAGATATGATAGAGGTTAAGAATGGAATTACACAAGAGGATAGAATTGCTTTTCCTTATGGTAAGTATGTAAAAGAAGGAACAAGGGTAAAAAATCAGGATGAAAATATTATGTTTAAATAGGTAGGAGGCGTAAAAAATGATAGAGAATATTAGATTATCATTTCAAGGAATATGGGCGCATAAAATGAGATCATTTTTAACTATGCTTGGTATTATTATAGGAATTGCATCCATTATCACAATCGTCTCCACTATTAAGGGGACCAATGAACAAATTAAAAAGAATTTAGTGGGATCAGGAAATAATACAGTTAACATACAACTTTATCAACAAGATTGGCCATATGAAGCTGAGTATAATGGATTACCAGATGGAATACCTGTAATTAATGATGAAGTTTTTACATCTATAAGTAGTGTGGAAAATGTAGTAAGTACTTCAAGATATTTAATGAGGAGAGTTTATGATTCAGTTTATTACGGTAATACTTGTTTATCAGGAGGACAAGTAACAGGTGTTGATAATAATTATTTATCAACTTGTAATTATCAGATTATAAAGGGCCGAGGATTTATAGAAGGCGATTTTAGTAACTTTAAAAAGGTTGTAGTTCTTGATGAATCTACAGTAGAAAGCTTATTTTCGGGAACTGACCCTATAGGAAAGGTTATAGAAATTAAAGGTGAGCCATTTACTGTTGTTGGTATAGTAAAAAAATCAGACAAATTTGAACCGGTTATAAATTCACAAGAAGATTATTGGATGTATATGCAAGAAACAGGGGGAATGGTATTTATTCCAGATACAACATGGCCAATCATTTATAGTTTTGATGAACCACAAAATGTGGTAGTAAAAGCAACCAGTACAGATGATATGGCAGCTGTGGGAAAGAATGTAGCAGAATTATTAAATGGCTATGTTACTAATAATGATATAAAGTACAAAGGAGAAAATGTTTTAGAGCAAGCTAAGGAGCTACAAGAATTAAGTTCAGCAACTAATCATCAATTAATTTGGATAGCAAGTATTTCTTTATTAGTTGGCGGTATAGGCGTTATGAATATTATGTTAGTGTCAGTTACAGAAAGAACTAAAGAAATAGGACTTAAAAAAGCAATAGGTGCACCGAGAAAATTAATCTTATCACAATTTCTTACTGAAGCTGCAGTTTTAACTAGCTTAGGTGGAGTTTTAGGTGTTATTGTTGGAATTATATTAGCACAAGTGGTTTCGAAGTTATCACAGGCACCAGTAGCTATAAGTGTACCTGCAATAATAATATCTGTAGCGTTTTCCATGGTAATAGGATTAATATTTGGACTTTTACCATCAGTAAAGGCTGCAAATTTAAATCCAATAGATGCATTAAGGTATGAATAATATATAAATTTCATTACTGTAGAGCTATTTCAATAAAAATCACTACTAATTGTGATTTTTATACCTAGTGTTATTTAAAGAAGAAAGTCAATAAATTAAACTTTCTTCTTTTTATTTATTGAATTAGTTTATCAAAGGATATAAAATTTATATGGTTTAATAATTAAATTGAAATTTATAATTCAATTTTGGAATAATACTTATAAGGTAGTATATAAGAATAAAATATTAGGGAGGCAACTATGGCAAATCATTTTCTTTCAAGAACAGAACTTTTAATTGGTAAAGAAGGATTAGATAAATTAAAAAAAAGTAAGGTTATTGTGTTTGGAATAGGTGGAGTTGGTAGTTTCACGACAGAGGCATTGGTAAGAAGTGGAATTGGAAATTTAGTAATTGTAGATAACGATGATATATGCTTAACTAATTTAAATAGACAGATTCATGCAACTACAAAAACATTAGGCAGTAGTAAAGTTGAGACAATGAAGAATAGGATATTGGATATTAATCCTGAATGTAATATCGAAGCAAAGGAAACATATGTTGATGCTACTAACTTGAATGATTTAATTGGAGAAGATGTGGATTATGTAGTTGATGCAATTGATACAGTAACTTCCAAATTGGCTATAATAGAATATTGTAAAGAAAGAGGCATTTCAGTAATTAGCTCAATGGGAACGGGAAACAAACTTGATCCAACAAGATTTAAAGTTACAGATATATATAAGACATCAGTATGTCCACTTGCAAAAGTAATGAGACATGAGTTAAAAAAGAGAGGGATTAAGGAGTGTAAAGTTCTTTTTTCAGATGAAATACCTTTAAAACCTTATGAAGAAGTTGCAAAAGAATTATCAAAGACTGTTGAATCAGTTAAATCAGCAAAAAAAAGGCAAACACCAGGGAGTATAGCATTTGTTCCACCAGTAGCAGGGATGATAATTGCAGGAGAAGTGGTTAAAGATATAATATATAAATAAATTATACATATCAAAATAGGCCATAAAGCAGTTGAAGCTTTATGGCCTATTTTTGTTGTAGATAACTTTCAATTTATATAATTATGTTATAAATTGAGCCGTATAATAAAGAGTCACAAAGTAAATTTGAACTACCATGAAATTAAAAGTTCATATAATTTGGGATATATATTTAATAAACTCATAAGAGACATGTATTCATTAAGAGCTTCAGTATTCTCATCGGTTTCTTTTACTGCTTTTATAACTACACTTTTTTGTGTATGGGCAGATTGCTCAAAGTTAGATATTGACACATTATAACCCTTAGCCTTTAACATTAGTGCTCTCATACCATCTATTATTACATCATCCATTTTTGATTTTAAAACATTGTGCTGTAAAATACTTTTTAGGGGAGTATATGAGTATTGACTAGAAGCTTCACAATTATAAGAAGGAACAGCTAGAATCACTTCACATTCAAGCTGAATTCCAAGGGCTAAGGCCATATCTGTATCAATACTGGAGTCATTAATAGAAGTGATGATATTTATCTCCCTGTTATATTTAAACGTATCTTTATTGCAACAAATAAAGTCCATATTTCTATAGTTCAAATTATTAGCCATGGCTTTATATGAGTTGATTATGGTTTGAGAATCATCTATACCAATATAATAGCATTTACGTTTTTTTACTTCTGTTAGATAGTAATTTAAAGCAAATAATAAATAGGATTTTCCACAAGCATAGTCTAAGATATTGATAATTTTGTTATTCGGGAAATTCGTCAAAGCACTGTCTATATGATTAATGAATTGCATTATTTCCTTATACTTTTTAATTTTTTCTTTTTTTATTTTACCAGAATCATTAGCAATACCAAGTTGTTTTAGCAAATTAATCTCATTAATATTAATGTTTTGATTAAGTGAATTGTTAGTAGATAATTGTTTTTCATTTTTTACGTTATTACAATATTCGTGAGTGTTGCTAGATGATTCTATGTTCTTTACAGTTACATTTTTATCATTACATTCAAATAAAAGTGTTTCACCTCGTTCTACATATTGAAGAGATAGGGAGTCATAATTAATACATTCTTTTAGAATAAGGTTTAAGAAATCTTCTATAGAAATAAGTTCTTTATTATTATTAAAACAGTAAATTAGTTTTAAGTTATTAGGGTATGCTTTACCTGAAAAAATTCTTGTGCCAGATTTAAAACTAAATTCAATATGGTTAAACAAATCATTATTTTCTATAAATCTGTTTTGTAAACTTAATAATAATAATTTTAATTTATTTATGTTACTAGTATTCATAGTACACCTCTTTATAAATTATATGTATATTTTATACTCTATTTTACCACAGGGCCTATATATTAGGTATTTTAAATTATAAAACAAATTATAGATAAACAGCATAGTTTATTTATTGCAATATATATGTTATGCTATAATATTTCTGATAAGGAGTGAATTTAGTGAGCAAGAAACAAGGAATTTATCTAAATATAGTTATATTTATTATTATGGCTTCAATTGCCATAATTGATAATACAAAAGGAATTTTTATTCCAGCCTTTAAAGATACATTTAATGCAACGAACACAAGTATGGGATTTATGCTTACTGCATGTTCTTTAGGCTATATATTATTTACATATATAGGTGGAATACTGTGTGAAAAATTTGGTCAAAAGAAAGTAATATATATAGGAATGGTTAGCATAATAATATCAGTTATTATAGTAGCCATGTCCAAGTTCTACAGTATTTTGATTATTGGAATGTTTTTAATTAATATGGGAATTGCATTTGTAATGATAGGAATCAATACGTTAATACCGGTAATATTTGTGACATGCCAAGCAATAATGATGAACATAGCACATTGTTGTTATGGATTTGGATCTTCAATAGGCCAGTTTTCAATAGGGAAGATACTTGAAAATGGAGTAAGTTGGAGAAGTATTTTTATAGGGATATCGGTAATTTTTATTATAGTGCTAATACTTACAAGTATAATTAAGTTTCCTGTAGCTTATAATGAGGCAGATGGAAAAATAAGTTTAGGGTTAGTTTTTAAAGAAAAGTATATGTATTTATATGCTATTTCATTAGGTACATATATATTTGCAGAGATGGGAATGTCCAATTGGATAGTTAACTTTTTAATTGAAAGTTACGGATTATCGGCAGGAAAGGGTGCGACTATACTATCAGGATTTTTCTTTTTATTAACAGCAGGAAGATTGGTGGGAGGTTTTATTGCTGAAAAATTTGGTTATTTGCAATCAGTTCTAATATCATTAATCATAGCTACAATACTAATAGTTGGTGGATTAGTACTAGGAAGTAGCGCATTGCCGCTGATTTGCATTGCAGGATTATTTTTTGCAATAGCATATCCTACGATAGTTACTACAATAAGTAAAGTTTTTACGCAGAATACATCATATATTACAGGAGTAATTTTAACGTTAGCTAGTACTATAAGTATGATTTTAAATTTACTTATAGGAAGACTAAATGATGTAATAGGTACCTCTAGTGCATTTTATATGATACCAATTAGTTTGATTATATCGATAATTTTTGTGTTTTTAATATACATTGGAAAGCGTAACATATTTCAAAAAAGGGGAGGGAAAAATATTGAGAAATGATAGATTAATATCTATAAGTAATTCAAGTGACGATAATAAGAAATATATATTGCGCGATTCAAATGGAATTGTAGTGGGTAGGTTTGTAATTATTGATTTTGATGAAGATAATAAAAGTGTATTAATTAAATTGAAATATTACAAGAGTGGATATGAAGGGAATACAATTCTACAAGAAGCATTAAAACAAATGCTAGATAATTTAATGAAAAATAAAGGTATGCACAAGGTAAGTGTTATATGTGATGAGAAAATAAGTTTAGCTCCGTTTAATAATTTAGGGTTTCAATTAGAAGGATATATGTCTGATAGTATTATAAATAAATCTAAGTATGAGGGAAATCTCTTATTAGGAATAATAGATAAAGATTATTATAGCAACTTTTATAGAAAGGATGTTATTATAGAGGGGAAAAAAATTAAAATTAAACTTTTAACATCTGAAGATGCAGAGGACTTGCTGGATTACTATATTAGAAATAAAGAATTTTTAGCTAAATTTGAGCCAAGAAGAGAAGAGAGCTTTTATACATTAGAAAACCAAAAAGAATCGTTAATAGAGAATTATAAGGAATTTTTACGTGACGAAGGTATTCATTTTGGAATATATAAAGATAAAGAACTAGTTGGAAGAATAAGAATTAGTAATATTATTTATGGAGTTTTTAAAAGTGCATTCATTGGATATTCAATAGATAAGGAATATCAGGGAAATGGATATATGAAAGAAGCTGTTGCTCTAGTGGTTGATTATGCATTTGATGAATTGGATTTGCATAGGATTGAAGCAACAACATTGGTAGATAATATTAGATCGCAAAATGTTTTAAAAGCGTGTGAATTTGAAGAGCTAGGAGTTTGTAATAATTATCTCCATATAAATGGTAAATGGAGAGATCATATTATTTTCTATAAAAACAAATGTATATAAGAGTTAAAGTCTAGGTAATTTATATTATGAATTATCTAGACTTTTTTAACATCAATGCTTTTTATAGTTAAATAAAGTGATGTGATTATTTAGAGAAAGTAGTAAAAGTATCATTTTATTAGGTAGTTTAATAAGCATCTATATCTAAAAATTTTGACAAAGTAAAAATACTTATCCTTGTGTATCTTTATAAGAAAAAACACAAAAATAAAAGAAATAATAAGCATTATTAATATAATTAATTTATATAGGGTTTTTTAATGAATTTTAACAATATAATCATGATAAGATATGTCTTGTCGCTGAGGACAACACCTAAACGACACAAGTACAACAACAAAACAACATTTAAAAAAATGAAAAAAGTTGTTGACAAATGAAAAACAATCTAGTAAAATAAAAAGAGTCGTCGGGAGTAATCGACGAAAAGAAATGGTCTTTGAAAATTAAACAGAGAAAATAA
>URKQ01000048.1 GCA_900548455.1 uncultured Clostridium sp. | reverse complement strand
TAGCGGATAAATATTTATTATTATTAATACAACCTAATTTATATCGGAAGGGTTGCACTTTAATTTACAATTGAGGTTCCACTTTCAAACAACTAAGGCTTTATTTGAGATTTCCTATATATTAAAAAAGTCCTAAAAATAACTTTCAAAATTATTCTTAGGACTTTTTTCACATTTTCTTACTTATATATTACTCTTTCACTTATACTATTAATATCTTTGCATCCAGTAAGAACCATTGCTGATTTAAGTTCTCCCTTTAAACCATCAATATAAGTTTTAACACCTTCTCTTTGACCCCCAAAGGAAGCCGTTACAAAAGGTCTACCTATTAAAACCGCATCAGCTCCTAATGCTATTAACTTTAGAACATCTACTCCTGTTCTAACTCCTCCATCAGCTAATATCTTTACCTTTCCTTTCACAGCCTTAGCTATCTCTGGAAGAACTTCAGCAACTCCAGGGGTTTCATCTAAAACCCTTCCTCCATGATTTGACACAACAATAACATCCACTCCAGCTTCAACGGCAAGAATTGCTTCATCCACTGTCATAATACCTTTTAAAATGAATGGTAATTTTGTACTAGCCACAATTTCTTTAATTTCTTCAACGTTCTTAGGCATAACAGGTTTTCCATGCATAGCAAGTGTGATAAGTCCACAAGCGTCTATATCAACTCCAACTGCAAAGGCACCAGCTTCTTCTGCCAACTTAATTTTTTCTATAATATTTTTATTTTCCCAAGGTTTAATAAATACAATTCCTTCACCATTAAATTCTTTTAGTACTTTTAAGTTAGTTATTAAAAAAGAATCTACAGCAGTATCTCCAACCATAGGATATATGTTGCTGTCTAAACATCCTCCAACAACCCATGAAATATAATCTTCTTCGCTATACTTTCCACCCATATTTAGTGTTGTCCCTGAAACCGGAGCCGCCATTACTGGTATATCCAATTTCTTTCCAAATAACTCTGTAGATGTATCCGGGTTTTTCGCATCATGAATAACTCTCATATTAAGCTTATATTTTTTTAAAGCTGTAATATTCTCCGTAAATGCATTGCCTGTTCCTTTTCCACCCATTCCAGGAACTTCCCCTGCACATGCAACTCCATTGCACACTTTACAAACTCTGCAACTTCCATTTAAATTCACTTTTGCTTCTTTTTTCACTTCATTGTAGTTCATAGTATCCCCACCTTATATATGATTTTCTTCAAAAAACTTATCTAGTTCATCTTCAGTATATACTTTAATATTATTTCTCAATAGTAATTCTGCTGTAACACCATTACCATCTATTTTATTACCGGAAAATGTACCATCATATATCTTACCTTTTCCACAAGAAGGACTCCTTGCTTTTAAAATGGCTACATCTACATCTAATGCTTTTATAATTTTTAAAGTTTCTTCTGCACCTTTTATAAATTCTTTTGTAGAATCATCATTGCCACAAGGTCCATCTACTTTGCATCTGCCATCTAGAACGCCAGCTCCATCTCCATTAATTATTTCATGAGGAGCCCTAGGGGTTGCTTGTCCCCCTAATTGTTCTGGACAGACAGGAATTGCTTTTCCTGCCTTAAATAGTTCAAGTACTTTTTCATTTAAATTATTTTCCCCATTATATTTGCAATTAATTCCGCATAAACATCCACTAACAATTATCATAATAATGTTACCCCCTTCTACTTAAGTTCTGCTATTGTAACACCTGTTCCGCCTTCACCGTAGTTTCCTAGTCTATACCCTTTTACATGTGGGTGACTTTTTAAAAGACTATTAATGGATTTCTTTAAAATACCTGTTCCATTACCATGAATGATAGTAACTTCACCAAGGCCACCTAAATAAGCTTCATCTAAGTACTTATCTGTAACATAGATTGCTTCCTCTGAATCCATTCCTCTTAAATCAACAGAGGAAGATACAGACTTCATATTTAATTTAGCTTCTCGGCGTTGGTATTTAGTTTGTTTTTTATCTTCTTTAGATGCTTTAGACTTTCTTAAATCCTTTAATTTCACAGATATTTTCATAATTCCTGCTTGAACTTGAACTTCACCTTTATTATCAACCTCTGTTAACACTGTAACATTTTGATTTAGTGAAGGTAAGAATACTTCTTCACCTAAAGTTACCTTACTTAACCCTTCACCCTTTACTTCTTCTCTTTTACTTAACTTCATTTCAGCATTATCTAAGTTATCTTTAATTTTCTTTCTTTGCTCTTCTATTTTATTTCTAGTATCTGAAGAATAACCCATTTTTTCTAATTCTCTTATATGTTTAACAATAGTGTCTGCTTCTTCTTTTGCAGCTTTAATTACTTCTTTCGCTTCCCTTTGAGCTGCATAAAGAGCTTTCTCTCTACTATTATCTAATTTATATAACTTCTCTTCATATCTTTGCTTTAATTTCTCTGCATCAGCCTTAAGACTTTCTGCTCTTCTTGCATCTTCTTCAGCTTTGATACTCTTTTGTTGAAGGTTTTGAATAAGTTCCTCAAATTGTAAAGTTTCAGTAGAAATATTCTCCCTTGCACTATCTATAATATGATCAGGAAGACCTAATCTCTTTGATATTTCAAAAGCATTAGATTTACCTGGAACACCTATAAGTAATTTGTAAGTAGGTCTTAATGTTTCTACATCAAATTCAACAGATCCATTTTCAACTCCTACTGTTTTAAGTGCATATCCCTTAAGTTCACTATAGTGAGTAGTCGCCATTAATTTAGCATTTTTACTTCTCATGTAATCAATAATACTCATAGCTAACGCAGCACCTTCTGTTGGATCTGTACCTGAACCTAGCTCATCAAATAATGCCAATGTATCTTCATCAGCTTCTTCAATTATATTAACTACATTGGTCATATGAGATGAAAAAGTTGATAAACTCTGCTCAATGCTTTGCTCATCTCCTATATCAGCAAATACCTTTTTAAACACACCTACTGTTGAACCTGCTCTAACTGGAATCATCATACCACTCATAGCCATTAACTCTAGAAGTCCTACTGTCTTAAGAGTAACAGTTTTTCCTCCAGTGTTAGGTCCTGTAATTACTAAGGATGTAAATTCTCTTCCTAAATAAACATTGCTAGGTACTACTACCTTTGGATCAATAAGTGGATGTCTTGCTTCAACAAAATCAATTATTCCCTTATCGTTAACTTCTGGACATGTACCATTAATTTCATTTGCATATTTACCCTTGGCAAAAATAAAATCTAATTCCCATAAAATATTACCGTTATTTTCAATAACATCAATATTTCCTGCTATTCTTAAAGTTAATTCTTTAAGTATTTTATTTATCTCCGCCTTTTCTTTAATATATAACTCTCTAATTTCATTATTAAGTTCTACTAATCCCATAGGTTCAATAAACAAAGTTGCTCCTGTTGCACTTTGATCATGTATTAGTCCCTTAACTTGTTCTTTATATTCAGCTTTTACTGGAAGAACATATCTATCGCCTCTAACAGTATATAAATTTTCTTGTAAATACTTAGAATAAGTTCTCATCATACTAGAAATTCTATCTTTTACTGATGAACTTTTATCCTTTATTTTTTTTCTTATTATATATAATGTTTCACTTGCAGAATCTGCTATTTCATCTTCTCCTAATATAATTCTAAAGATTTCATCTTCTAAATTTTTAAAAGGTACTATTCCTACTACTATATCCTCTAATACTCTATAAGTTATCTCTTCATCTTTAGATACAACATATTCTTTAAATCTTCGAGAACTTCTAAGCATATTCCCAATTCTTAAAATCTCTACAGGCATAAGAGTTGAATTCTTTTTCGCCCTTAAAAGAGATTCTCTAACGTCATATATGCCTTCAAAAGGCGGTGCTCCCTTTGTAACTAGCAATTGTAATGCTTCTTTACTTTCCTCTAAATGCTCCCTAATTTCATATAAATTATTATAAGGTTGAAGTCTATCTATAATGTCTTTTCCCGCTTTAGTTGCAGTATACTTTTTTAATATTTCTTTTACTTTGTCATATTCTAATACTCTAAAAGTTTTTGCATTCATATTTTCCCCTACTTTCTATTCTATTCCCCTTTTATAGTGACCTTTTGTAGTTCTTCCTAAATTTACATCTTCCTTAATAAATATATATTTTAATATATTTTCTGTTTCCTCCATTCCCTCATCTATAAAATCAATTCTATAATTTTTTATATTGTTTTTCTTAAGCTCTTTTATAAATGGAACTAAATTAACTGGAATAGGATTATATATGTGACTTCTACAATATCTATCAGTTTTAACCAAGAATTCTTCATTCATTCTATCCTTTAAAACAAACTTATCTTTATAACATCCATAATTGCACCCTGAATTAGCACTTCTAGTTCCAAAAGTACTTCCTATAACACAATATTCACTTACCATTAATTCATATTTTCCATAGATAATAACTTGGGAATTTGAATTTATCTTATTAGATATTTCAAAAAGCTCTCTATTATTTAATTCTACACTTAAACAAGACATATCTGTAAATTTATTATAAAAATCATAGCTCTCACTATTTATAATATTTAATTTGTAATCACCAATTATAGATGTCTTATCTTTAAAGATATTAATTATTCCTAAATTAGCAGTTACTATTCCCTTAATCTTAGATAAATATTTATTTATTGTATTAACTACTGCTGGAAATTCCTCTTTAATTATATTAGGAACAACCAAATACAAATTATCATAACTAATACCCTCTAAGTTTATCATTGATCCCTTTTGAAATAAGTCAATAGCTATTGCCGGTTTTATAAATTTATTTTCATCAATAAAATGTAAAACACTATTAAGTTGATCCATTGTTTTTACTGTTATTAAATATTCATCATTAAATCTTTGTTTATTATAATTGACTTCTTCCCATTTTAATTTTTCATCTTCATTAATCACTTTTTTATTATCCCTAGATTTTATATACTCAAAAATCTCATCTATAACTTCTCTTCTAGCACTATTTATTGAAGCTACTCTTAAAAAGCCATTATCAAAACCTTCAAACTCAATATCTTCAACTTGAAATGGTGTATCCCCTAACTTACTTAAATTTTTAATCAAGCTCTCTTTATCCATGGGCTTATTTTCAGCTACTTGAATTATATCTCCATATACACTAAAATCCTTATTATCATATGTAGCACATAAATAAAGAGGTTTACCTACTTCAAAAGACACCTTCATTTTAATATTCATCTTTCTACCATATATATTTTCATAACTTTTTTGTAGATCGTTCATTAATTTTGAATCTGAAGTTACATAAAGTAAATCTCCTGACTTGTAGTTTGTAGGTATTAGTTTTACTATATCTCCTTTTTGAGCTTCCTTAACTTTATCTTTTCCTTTTAGTATGTTAGTTACAATAAATCCACCTTCACTAGTTCTAATTCCATCCTGTGCCCTTAAATCTTTTTGAAGTTTAATAGTCATATCTTTATTAACCTTACCTAAAAGCACACCGGTATTCTTTGGAAAGTTATACGCCATCATATCTCTTCCTACGTTTCCTTTTAAGTAGGCCTTTGAAAAACCTTCTCTATTAAAAAGTTGAGTAAGTAATTCTTTCCTTGGTGCGATATCTATGGTTTTTTTATTATATACACTATCGATAGCCTCTCTATATACAGTTACTACTCCACTTACATACTCTGGCTTTTTCATTCTTCCTTCTATTTTAAGAGAAGAAGTTCCACTATCTATTAGTCCTTTTATTTCCTCAATTGTACAAGTATCTTTAGGACTTAATAAATATCCTTCCTTGCTCTCCCCCGTACTTTTTTTAATTATACTATATGGTAATCTACAAGGCTGAGCGCACCTACCTCTATTTCCGCTTCTTCCTCCAATTATACTACTCATTAAACATTGACCAGAATAACTTATACATAAAGCACCATGAACAAAAATTTCTGTTTCAATATCCAAATCTTTAGAAATATACTTTATTTCATTTAAGCTAAGTTCTCTTGAAAGGACAATTCTTTGAAATCCTATATTCTTTAAAAACAAAGCGCCTTCTCCATTATGTATACTCATTTGTGTTGATGCATGAATCTCAAGACCGGGTACATTTTCCTTAAGTACCTTGAATAATCCCACATCTTGAGTTATTACTGCATCTACCCCAATAGAATATAAAAATTTTCCATAACTTATTGCTTCTTCAAGCTCTAATTCCTTTATTAATGTATTAAAGGCTATATAAACCTTAACGTTATATAAATGGCAATACTCTACAACTTCTATAAGTTCCTCTTCAGTAAAATTGCTAGCATATGCCCTTGCAGAAAATTTTGTTCCTCCCATATATATTGCATCTGCTCCACATTGAACCGCTGCATATATGCTCTCCTTACTTCCACCAGGAGCTAGTAATTCTATTTTGTCCATTGTCAAATCACTCCTATTTATGTATAAGTCTCTCTTAGAAACTTTAATTAATTATTTTTTATTTACATAGCTTATTATACCATAAGGATTAGCTTTACAAACATCAAAAAGGATGTAGAAAGTTTCTACATCCTTTTAATTCTATCTATTCTTGTATTAATTTAAGATAGCTTTTATATATCTGCTTCAAGGTCACTTCCACATTATAGTTATTCTTAACATAATCTCTTAACTTATCACTTTTTCTCTTTTTAATAATATCTTCTACAGCTAAACTTATGCTTTCATATTTATAAGGATCGCAATATATTGCTAAATCATTAAAATACTCCTTAGATGCTCCTTCTTCTGTGACCACAATGTTACATCCATATGATGCTGCCTTTAAAGATGACATGCTTGTCACCTCTAAAAAACTAGCTAGTACATGGGCTGTTGAAAAAGTATATGCATTATATAAATCATACTCATTCATAAACCCTAAATAATGGGTACCCTTATATTTAAGACACTGCTTTAAATAATCCGGATCTGCCGGTGTACCTACTAATACTAAAGGTATTCCTATTTCTTCACATACCTTGCTTAAGGTTAATTGATTTTTAAAATCACATATTCTGCCTACAGACAGTATATAGCTATCAAGATTATATCTTTCTTTAAAATTATATAGTGGAATTTCACCATCTCTAATCTTAACTCCATTATATATTACTGTTGGTTCACACCTTGGAGTAAAATCTTTTAATATTAAATTCTTTTCAAAATTGCTATTGCAAAGTATTAAAGAACTTTTATTAATAATTGTTTCTCTATATATTCTACAACGATTCCATGAATTTTTTCTTTCTTGATTTTCTATATGATCATAAAATCTATTCATATTAAAATACATAGGTGATACTACAATTTTACATCCACTGCAACTAGCCAATTTATAATGTTTATAAGTATCAAAGATATTCTTTATATCAAATAAATGTACAATATCATATTTTTTATAATCTACTTCTTCATTAGCACCGCATATATCTACTTGAACATTTTGTCTTTTCAAATAATTATATATGTTAAAAATCAAATCAGTATCACATGAGTTTAAATTAGAATAATGAGACTTGGCACATAGTAAAACCCTCATTATAATCCCCCTAAGAATTATGCTTTTACATAATACCTATGCTGGCTTACTTTCAATTATCACTATTCTAAGTTAAAAAAATGGGTTGCTACTTTATCACGAATCATTTAAAAATGACATGATAATTTATCATCATGTCATTTTTATTATTTTTTTATTTTAGCTACTTGTCCATTTTTTATCAACTGAACATTTTTTTCCTCTACTTGTTTAGATAACTCTTCTATCTTTCTAACTCTTGCCATTTGCTGATATCTCAAATTATTATTCTCTCCAAGCAACTTTTTGTTAATAGCTTGATATTTTACCTTGTTTTTTTTAAATTCATCAACAGTTTGCTGCATTAAAGCTAGCTCTTCTTTCAAATAGGCTACCTCATCTGTCAGTTCTTCAACTTGCTTTTCTGCTTCTTTGTTACATACCACTTCTTCACTTTGCTTAACCTTTTCCTTTAGAATATCATTTTCTTCCTTAACTATAGCAAAGTCTCGCTTCATACCTTCAAGTTCAGATATAAGCTTTTTTTGTTCATTTACAGCATTTTTATGATTTTCATTAGCTCTTTCAAATGACTCTTTATTTTTAAATACTTCATCACCTAAATTAATAGCAGCTAATATTGTTGCATCTGGACGACTAATCTTATTATTCTTGTTCATTAAACTATTTATCTTATTATCTACGTACTTAGCAACCATTTGTAGATATTCATTATTTTCTTCGCCTCTTAAATTATATTCCATTCCATTTATCTTAACTGTTATAATGTTCACACAAACACCCTCTTAATATAAATATACAAATACATAAACTTATAATTATTTTAACATATATTAGTTGTTTATTAAATATTATATTTAAATTTATACCAATTCATTGGAAAAAGTGTTCTTCTTTATTCCTCTTTTTTATCACATCAATTACAGCATGTTACATTTTACGAAAAATAAGGTGCATATAATCATGCACCTTAAATAAATTATCTTAACTCTGCTCCTAATTTATGCTCTAAGCTCTTTAATATTTTATCATGGACTTTATTAACTTCTGCATCAGTAAGAGTTCTATCACTATTTCTATATACCAAAGCATAAGCTATACTCTTTTTGCCTTCAGGTATTTGACTACCTTTATAAACATCAAATAACTTAGCACTTTCAAGAATTCCTCCACCTTGTTTCTTTATTGTATCTTGAATTTCTTGAACAAGGACAGTATCATCTACAAGTATTGCTATGTCTCTAGTTACTGCAGGGAATTTAGGAAGAGCTTTATATTTTCTATCTAAATTAGCACATTCAAATAGCATATCCATATTAAGTTCTGCTATAAAGCATCTTTCATCTACTCCATAGTTCTCACATACGTCTGGATGAACTTCTCCAAGAACTCCAACTATCTTATTTCTAATTTTTAAAGCAGCTGTTTTTCCAGGATGGAAAGTTGGATTTTCTGTTTCTCTTACATAAGCTTCTCCTGCTATTCCTAGGTGTGATAATACATTCTCTACAACGCCCTTTAATTCTAAATAATCTCCAACGCCATACATACCTATAGTTAAAATATTTCTCTCTTCAGGTAACTTTTCATTATCTTCATTTTTTATATAAATTCTTCCCATTTCAAAAAGCATTGCTGTTTCATTGCTCTTTACATAATTTCTAGCTAAGGATTCCATCATTGAAGACAATGTAGTAGTTCTCATTATTTTAAAATCTTCCCCAAGAGGATTTCTAATTTCAACAACCTTTCTTAGTTCACTGTCCTCTGGAATTAATAGCTTATCAAATATTTTATTACTTACAAAAGAATAACTTATAGATTCATTTATTCCACTTGCTACTAAAGCATCTCTAAGTTTCTCTTCTAACTTTTGTTTTTCAGATTTACCACTCTTTGTAGCTTCACATTTTGGAAGTGTTGCTTCAAAATTATTATATCCATGGATTCTTGCAACTTCTTCAGCAATATCTTCCTTAATATTTAAATCACTTCTAAATGTTGGGCAATTAACTACTAAATTATCACCTTGAATTTCAGTAAACAAATCAATTCCATCTAAATACTTTTTCATATCTATTGGGGAAATTCTGCTTCCTAAAAATCTATTTATCCAATTAAAATCAACAGTTAATGTATGAGGCTCTTTAACTTCATTATATATATCGATTTCTCCAGCCATAACAGTTCCTGCACCTAATTCTTCTACTAGAGCACAAACTCTCTTCACTGCTAATTCACATAGATTTGGATCTAAATCTTTTTCATACTTACCAGATGCTTCTGTTCTTAAATTTAACTTCTTTGAAGTGTTCCTTATATTAACACCATTAAAGTTAGCACTTTCAAGAATAATCATAGTAGTATCATCTTTAACTTCTGAATTTAAACCACCCATAACTCCTGCAAGTCCTATAGTTTTTTCACCATCTTTTATGCAAAGCATAGAACTATCAATAACTCTTTCTTCTCCATCAAGAGTTGTAAATTTTTCTCCATCTTTTCCTTCTTCAACAACAATAGTGTTAGACTCTATATCTCTTGCGTCAAATGCATGTAAAGGCTGACCCAGCTCTAACATAACAAAATTAGTTATATCCACTATATTATTAATAGGTCTTACCTCTGCTTCTAACAATCTTTCTTGCATCCACTGTGGTGATGGCTCAATTTTTATATTGCTAATTCCTTTAGCCATATATCTTCTACATAAATTACTTCTAACTTCTACTTTATATTTTTCATTTATATTAGTAGTATCTTTTGTTGAATACTCTAAGTTTGGCATTTTATAAGGAACACCTAAAGTTCCAGCAGTTTCCCTTGCCATTCCAATTATACTAAAACAATCTGCTCTGTTAGATGTAATTTCAAAATCAATTATTGCACTTTCAAGTGGAAGTACTGATTTAATATCTACACCTATAGGTGTATCTTGTGGCATTATTAAAAGACCGTGTACAGGTTCATCTCCTGCTATTCCTAGTTCTTCTTCTGAGCAAAACATACCGTTTGATACTACGCCTCTTAATTTACCTTTTTTAATTTTAAGTCCACCATGTAATGTAGAACCGTGTAGTGCAACCGGTACTATATCTTGTTCCTTCATATTGGTAGCTGCTGTAACTATCTGTATTGGTTCACTCTGATTTATATCAACAGCACAAATCACTAACTTTTCCGCATCTGGATGCCTTTCTATTTTAGTAATTTTACCAGTAACAACATTAGTTATTTCATCCCCTGTTAGTATTACCTCTTCTACGTGAGAACCTGATAAATTTAAAGCATCAGCTAATTCAACCGGTGACATATCTATATCAACATAATCTTTTAACCATTTAACTGGATATTTCATATCTTTTCCTCCTATTCTTTAAGTTACTCAAATTGATTTAGGAATCTCATATCACTCTCATATAGTAGCCTTATATCGTCTATACCATATTTAAGCATTACTATTCTATCAAGACCAAATCCAAATGCAAATCCACTATATTTTTCTGGATCAATTCCACCTTTTCTTAACACATCAGGATGAACCATACCGCATCCTACTATCTCAATCCATCCGCTTCCTTTACATACTTTGCAACCTTTTCCCTTACATACAAAGCAAGTAGCATCCATTTCTGCTGAAGGCTCTGTAAATGGGAAATGATGTGGTCTGAATTTAACCTTCATATCATCACCAAACATCTTTTGGATAAACATTTCTAAAGTTCCTTTTAAGTCTCCGAAGGTTACTTTTTCACCTATTACTAACCCTTCAATTTGATAGAATATAGGAGAGTGTGTTGCATCTACTGCATCAGAACGGTAAACTTTACCTGGCGCTATCATTTTAATAGGTGGCTTTTGATTCTCCATTGTTCTAATTTGTATAGGTGAAGTTTGAGTTCTTAATACTATATTATCATTTATATAAAAAGTATCTTGTTCTCCTCTAGCTGGATGGTCCTTAGGAATATTAAGAGCTTCAAAGTTATAGTAATCATATTCTACTTCTGGACCTTCTTCAATTGAAAATCCCATAGATAAGAATATATCATTAACCTTTTGTAAAACTAAGTTTATTGGATGTATTTTTCCAACAACTTGCTTTTTACCTGGCATTGAAATATCAATAATTTCACTTTCTAATCTCTTTTTCTTTTCTACTGCTTTTAAAGCTGCATCTTTTTCTTCTATAGTCGCCTCAATCTCTTCTCTTACCTCATTAGCAAGTTTTCCAATTATAGGTCTTTCTTCTGATGATAACTTACCCATTCCTCTTAAAATTGCAGTAAGTTCTCCCTTTTTTCCTAAATATTTAACTCTAAGATTCTCAAGCTCAGCCCTATCATTAATCTCATTCAATTGATTTAACGCTGATATCTTAATTTGTTCCAATTGTTCTCTCATAGTCCTGCTCCTTTCATTATTTACTATTTTTTTATTAAAACTACTTAAATAGGAAAATATCTATAACTTTCCTAGACATAAAAAAACCGCCCCTAAAAGGGACGGAATATCCGCGGTACCACCCTAATTAAATCTTATAAAAGATTTCTCTTAGATATTTTATCGACCTTAGCCGCTAATTACTACTTCAGTTTCATAATTAGTACTCAGAAGTGAACTTCGAAACAACCTTCATAAGAAAAGCTTTCAGTCTAAGACTTTTCCTCCCTGATATAAATAATTATTTTTACTCTCTTCGTCATCGTATATCATATAATTGATTTTAGAAACATTATACATATAAAATTTTAAAATATCAAGTATTAAAATTTATTATGTAATATTCTCTGCCTTACTCCTTCATATATCATTATAGATGTAGCTATAGCTACATTTAATGATTCCGTAGTACCAAGCATAGGAATTTTCACTTTAGACGTAGCCATTTCAAGGACTTCATCACTAATACCATTTCCTTCATTCCCTACAGCTATTATAGAGTCTTTAGTTAAATCAATGTCATAAAAATTTTTATCTGTTTGAAGGGAACTACATACTAAATTAAATCCCTTAGAAATCATACCTTTTGTATAGTTTAAGTTATCATCATGTATTATGTTTATATTAAATATAGATCCCATAGTTGATCTGAGAACTTTTTCGTTATATATATCCACAGTATCTTTAGTTAAAATTATTCCTCTGCATCCCGCACTATGAGCAGTTCTAATTATAGTTCCTAAGTTACCTGGATCTTGAACCTTATCAACTAAAACATACATACCTTGATTAAACTCTTCCTTAGATTCTTTCATATTAACAGTAGCTAGAACTCCTTGAGAATTCTCTGTAGATGAAATTATCTTATATAAGTTATCCGCCATTACTAATATCTTATCTTCATACATATTTAAATAACTACTAAACTTATCTTTAAATTTTTCTAATACTGATTCCTTAACAAAAATTTTATCTATCGCAAAATCCGATTTTAAACCTTCCTCTAAAAATCTAAATCCTTCAATAATAAATTTTCTATTTTCTAATCTATATTTTTTATCTTTTAATTTTTTAACTTCTTTTATATTGATATTTTCTTTACTAGTTATAAGTTGCACTTATTGTTCTCCTTTTCCAACTAACCTTTCAATATTATTAAGCTCGTTATTTCCACCTATAGCTACAATAATATCTCCTGATTCAATAATCATATCTGCTGATGGAGAAATATCTATATCATTTTCTCTTTTTATTGCTACAACGTTTATTCCATATTTAACTCTTAAATTAAGATCCTTTAAAGAGTTACCTTCCCATTCAGAAGGACAAACAATTTCAGCAATACTAAAATCTGGTGATAATTCTATATAATCTAATATACTAGAAGAGCATAAATTATGTGCTACTCTAACTCCCATATCTCTCTCTGGAAATATAACTCTATTTGCTCCTATTTTATATAACACCTTTGCATGCATAGCATTATTAGCCTTTGTAATTATATGTTTTACATTCATCTCTTTCACTAAAAGTGTAGATAAAATATTAGCTTGAATATCTGATCCTATACTAATTATTGCCACATCAAAATTTCCTATTCCAAGAGCCCTCAAACTAGCTTCATCATTAGCATCCACTTGAACTGCATGAGTAACTCTATCCGCTATATTTTGTACAGCTTCCTCATCTATATCTACTGCTAAAACTTCATTTCCTAAAGAATATAGTGTTTCAGCTACCGAAGTACCAAATCTTCCTAATCCAATTACTATAAATTGTTTTTTTCTCATATTTATTCCCCCTTAACCAACTAGTATTTTATCTTCAGGATATTTAATAGAATTATTCATACCTTGTTTTCTAACTGCTAATGCAATAATTATTGTTAATGGACCAACTCTTCCTGCATACATAGTTAATGCCACCACAATCTTTCCTATAGATGTTAACTTTTGAGTAAGTCCAAGAGTTAATCCTACGGTTCCAAAGGCTGATGTAGATTCAAATAAATAGTATTCAAAAGGCACTCCTGATCCGCTTTCAGTAATTGATAATATTATTGTAGTTAAAAATACAATACCTACTCCTACTACAACTACAGCAAAAGCCTTATAAACAGTTTCTTTATTAATTCTTCTTTTAAATAATTCTGCGTCATCTCTTCCTCTTATAACAGAAATTACTGTTAGAGCTAACACACCTGCTGTAGATGTTTTTATTCCACCTGCTGTAGATCCTGGAGATCCTCCAATAAACATTAACAATATAGTTAATAATATTGATGCCATTGTCATTTGAGTCATATCAATAGAGTTGAATCCTGCCGTTCTTGGTGATATTGATGCAAAGAGTGAGGCCAAAACTTTTTCCTTAAAAGGTAATCCCTTTAATACTCCATTTCCAGAAGTCTCAAATATAAAGAACATAATTGTTCCAAAGATTATTAAAAAGCTAGTTATCAATATTACCAATTTAGTATGTAATGATAATCTTCTTCTTCTTCTATAATTATATACTTCATTCCAAACATAAAATCCTAAACCACCTATTACAATAAGTGATGATATAGTCAATATTACTAAGGTATTAGATGTATAGCTAGTTAAACTTGAATAATCTCCCATCAAGTCAAACCCAGCATTACAAAACGCTGATATAGCATGAAAAATACTATAGTATATTCCTTTTCCTACTCCAAACTGTGGAATAAATTGAAAAGATAACAATAACGCTCCTAAAAATTCAATAGAAAATGTAAAAACTAATATATACTTTGCTAGTTTTACTATCCCCTGTAACGAATTAGAGTTAAAGGATTCTCTTATAATTAATCTTTCCTTTAATGTAATTTTTTTACCAATTATTAATGATAGCAAAGTAGCAAAGGACATAAATCCTAGTCCTCCTACTTGAATTAATATTATTATTATAGTTTTGCCAAAATAACTCCAATAAGTCCCTGTATCTACAGTTACTAAACCAGTAACACAAACTGCAGATGTTGATGTAAATAAACAGTCTATAAATGGAGTTCTTACGCCTTCTACTGTTGCTATAGGTAGCCTTAATAATAACGCTCCTATAAATATAGTTAATGCAAATCCAATAGCTATTATCTGAACGGGTGCAAAACTTCTATGTTTAAATATTCCTGCCTTCTTTAATTGCATTATTAACACCTCTTTATTTATCTCTTCAAATTAAACATAAATCAATTATATACCTATATTTATAGTCTTACAATTAAAAAACATACATAAAAAGTGGCCTTGCCACTTTCATTAGATATTCCCTTGTTTCCCACAAAAGGACTCATTTATAAACTAAGAATTTATACTTTTTTATACAGTAAAATATATATAGTATAAAAATGTATTCATTGTACATTTCTATACTATATATATTATTTATTCATATAAAATTATATATTCATATTGTTATAATAATCTACAGAGCCTTCCATAAATTAAAACTTCATTTTTAATAAAATCCAGAGACAAATGTAAATTTGCTCTGGATTTATATTATGCTAAATGTTTTTTTGCAACTTCTACTAATTCTGCAAAAGCTTTTGGATCATTTATTGCTATCTCAGAAAGCATCTTTCTGTTAATTTCTATTCCAGCAAGTTTCATTCCATTCATGAATCTTGAGTAAGATAAATCATTCATTCTAGCTGCTGCATTTATTCTTGCAATCCATAATCTTCTGAAGTCTCTCTTCTTTAATCTTCTACCAACATAAGCATTTCTTAATGCTCTTATAACTGATTCATTAGCAGTTTTAAATAACTTGCTTTTTCCACCATAGTATCCTTTTGCAAGCTTTAATACTTTTTTATGCTTTTTACGACTATTCATCGCTCTTTTTACTCTTGCCATTCTATTTCCCTCCTGTTATCTATCTACTATAAGTATGGTAATAATTTCTTCATTGCTTTTTCTTGAGCTGTTGAAACATATGCAGTTTTTCTAAGATTTCTCTTAGTCTTTCTACTCTTCTTAGTTAATATATGGCTTCTGAAAGCTTTAGCTCTTTTTAATTTACCTGTACCTGTCTTTTTAAATCTTTTTGCTGCACCTCTATGAGTTTTCATTTTTGGCATAACAAAGTCCTCCTCTCAGTTAAGCTCTCTTTGGAGCTAATATCATTATCATATTTCTTCCTTCTTGTTTAGCTGGCTTTTCTATTACATAAACATCACCTAATTTTTCAACAAAAAGGTTTAATATCTTGTGTCCAACCTGTGAGTTCTCAATTTCTCTTCCTCTAAATCTCACAGTAACTTTAACCTTATCTCCATCTAATAGGAATTTTTTAGCATTATTAGCTTTAATTCCGATATCATGCTGTTCTATTGTAGCACTTAATCTAATTTCTTTTATGCTAATTACTTTCTGCTTTTTCTTAACTTCTTTTTCTTTCTTTTGTTGCTCATAAACAAACTTACCAAAATCCATTATTTTACAAACTACTGGCTTGGCACTTGGAGATATAACAACTAAGTCTAATTCTTTCCTGTTTGCAATTTCAAGTGCTTCTTTGGTAGAAATTACTCCTAATGCTTCTCCATTGGAATCAATAACTCTGATTTCTTTTTCTCTTATATCTTCATTAATAATGAAGTCTTTATTTTTACTGATAACCTTTCACCTCCGGCTAATATAACCTTTATATAAAAATAAAAAGGACAGCTTAAGCCGTCCTAACACACATATAATGCAAGTCAAAATAAATAACCAAACTAGCAATGCTGTAAGGTGAGAAACGGCTGTTTCTTCTTTTTAAAATTATTCAATTAACAAAACTTATTCTACTATACTTTTATATTACTGTCAACAGGTATTTGTATAAATTCTTTTAATTTGCTACATTTTTTACACCCCGTACAGTACTCCACCCTACCTTCAAAAACTTTTTCAATTGTATTGATTAATTCTTTATCTTTGTCTTTTCTAGAACAATGAATAACTACTTTTTTAGGACATAGCGTTATAAGTCCACTAATAACTAGGTCTTCCTTACTTATTTCAACAATACTTTTGTTTTCACACAACTCACTTATTAGTGTTTCCATCATATCATTATCATTCTCATCTTTAAGAATATAATTCCCTTCACCATCTCCTACAAACATATCTATTCTCTCGCTCTTACTTTCTTGAACCTCAACAAAATATTTAAGCAGACTTATAAACTCATTGTACTCTTTTTCAACCATATATTTTTCAATTATTTTTTCAACACATCTATATATGTCAATTCTTAATTCCTTATATCTAAAATCCAAAAAACCTTTTACATTTATTGAATTTCCCTCTTCAACACATTCAATTATTTTTTGCACCACTCTATTTTTTCGATTCATGCAATATATTACAGTATCATCTATTCTGCTTTCTTCCTTCAAAATTTGCACTATCATACTTTTAACTTTTCCAATATCACTATAATTCAAAAATCCATAAGCATCACTTAAATATTTATTTAGCTTTTTTTCTATAAACTCTTCAATTAAAATATCATATAGTATATTTGCTATATAATATTCTAATAATCTAATAGTTTTATCATTTTTTTCTACATCTTCTAAATAAATATCTATAACATCTTCTTTAAATCCACTTCCAAATTCTGAGGTCAACTTTAATCCTCTCTTATTAAAGAATTCAACCAAACCATTCACTTGATTTGATACGGAAACTCTGTGGCTATTATTTATTATAGTCATAATTTTCATTATCTCACCTCATTATTTATGCCTGTCATCATATGAATATCATCAAACTACTTACTTCATTTTATTAATAATATTATGTGTTTTTATTACTTCAATATTCACTATAAATATTTCATATTATTGAATAAAGTTATGATATAATGGCAAATAGAAATATCTATATTACACTTAAAAAATCTAATTTTTTAATTACAGGAGGTGATTTTTTTGAAATACGCTATAGTAGATTATAGATTAACCAATGAAGAAGAGTCTAATTTACAAAAATTAAATTGTTCAATTATTAAAACGGAACCTTGCAACTTAGTTTACGAAGAAATATGTGGTCATCCGGATATTCAACTACATATATTAGAAGATAAAACCGCAATACTGCACAAGGATGCATCATTAACTTTTGAAAGTCAATTAAAGAATGTAGGTTTAAATATAGTTAGAAGTAAAAACTCATTAACTAGTACTTATCCTAATGATATTATTCTAAATGCCGTTAGCACTAATAGTTTCTTTATACATAAGCTAAAACATACTGATGATACGCTATTAAAAAGATGTAAAAACAAAATACCTTTAGATGTTAATCAAGGCTATACCAAATGTTCCACTGTTATATTAAACGATAGCGCTTTCATAACTAGTGATAAATCTATACATGATGCTTTAACACAAAAAAATGCCGATGTACTTTTCTTACCACCAGGAAATATTTCACTTCCCGGACTAAACTATGGTTTTATCGGCGGCACTTGCGGGATGCTAAATAAAGATACTTTAGTTTTTTACGGAAGCCTAGATTTTTATCCCTACAAAAACTCCATAATAAACTTTTTAAATAAGTACAATATTAATTGTATTTATTTATCCCAAACTCCTTTAATTGATCGAGGTAGTATCTTTTTCATATAAACTTTACTTTACTCCCTATTTGCTCTCTTTTTATAAACTTACCAAAAAATAAAAAAGCTAGTAACACATAAGTTACTAGCTTTTTTGGAGGCGCCACCCGGATTTGAACCGGGGGATAGAGGTTTTGCAGACCTTTGCCTTACCACTTGGCTATAGCGCCATATTTGGAGCGGAAGACGAGATTCGAACTCGCGACGTTCACCTTGGCAAGGTGACGCTCTACCACTGAGCCACTCCCGCTCGAAATAATGGTGCAGATGAAGGGAGTCGAACCCCCACGCCTAAGGCGCTAGATCCTAAGTCTAGTGCGTCTGCCAATTCCGC
>URKQ01000047.1 GCA_900548455.1 uncultured Clostridium sp. | reverse complement strand
TACTCAAAGGGAACCATAGGGTTCCTTTTGAAAAAGCTGAATTATCCTAGGCGAATGTATCTGCAGAAGCTCATACTCTTTAAAATCTAAAGCAAATCTCCACTGCCGTCTTATATTAACTCATCCTTACTGTGTGTCAGCTTCGAAGCCCCAATGAGCGATGGTAATTCAGTTTTTCTCGCATTAAAGCTTATATAAAAATATCTAAGTTAGCTTATTTTATTATTGTTTTACCACCCATATATGGTTGAAGTGCTTCTGGAATATTTATAGTTCCATCTTCATTTAAGTTATTTTCTAAAAATGCAATTAACATTCTTGGAGGTGCTACTACAGTGTTGTTTAATGTATGAGCAAAATATTTTCCATCTTCTCCATTAACACGTATTTTTAATCTACGAGCTTGAGCATCTCCAAGATTAGAGCAACTTCCAACTTCAAAGTATTTATTTTGTCTAGGAGACCAAGCTTCAACGTCAATTGACTTAACTTTTAAGTCTGCTAAATCTCCAGAACAACATTCTATAGTTCTAACAGGAATGTCTAAAGAACGGAATAATTCAACAGTATATTTCCATAGTTTTTCAAACCATTCTTTACTTTCTTCTGGTTTACAAACAACTATCATTTCTTGCTTTTCAAATTGGTGTATTCTATATACTCCTCTTTCTTCAATTCCATGAGCTCCCTTTTCTTTTCTAAAACATGGTGAATAAGATGTGTACGCTTGTGGCAAGCTTTTTTCTGGTAATATAGTATCTATAAACTTACCAATCATAGAATGTTCACTTGTTCCAATAAGGTATAAATCTTCACCTTCAATTTTATACATCATGGCATCCATCTCTGCAAAGCTCATTACTCCAGTAACAACTTCACTACGAATCATATATGGAGGAATGCAATAAGTAAATCCTTTATCTATCATAAAATCTCTCGCATATGATATAACTGCAGAATGAAGTCTAGCTATGTCCCCCATAAAATAATAGAATCCATTACCAGCAACTTTTCTTGCTCCATCTAAATCAATACCATTAAATTTACTCATAATTTCTGTATGATAAGGAATTTCAAATTCTGGAACTACTGGCTCACCAAATTTTTCTATCTCAACATTCTCACTATCATCCTTACCCACTGGCACAGTTGGATCAATTATATTTGGTATAACCATCATTATATTTTTAATTTTTTCTTCTAATTCATTTTCCTTAACTTCTAATACAGAAAGACGCTCCGCTTCTTCAGCAACTTTTTTCTTAACTTCTTCTGCTTCCTCTTTTTTACCTTGTTTTAATAAAGCACCAATTTGCTTTGATAACTTATTTCTATCCGCTCTAAGAGTCTCAGCTTCAGTTTTAATATTACGGTTTTCTATATCTAATTCTATTACTTCATCTACTAATTCTAACTTTTTAAACTGAAACTTCTTCTTAATATTTTCTTTAACTACCTCTGGATTTTCTCTTAAAAATTTTAAATCTAACATAAATAAATATCCTCCTTTTATACGTATAAGCAAAGTGAAAGCCTTTTCCTAATACAGAATTCTATAACAATTCTATACATTAAAAAAGATTCCCTTCTCCCCAAAACATGGGACGAAAGAAATCCGTGTTGCCACCCAAATTGTTAGCTAATAAAAGCTAACCACTTAATTAGTAATATATAGGTTACCAACCTTTCAGTTTTCACTGACAGCTCAAAAAGTGGAAAGACTTATCATTTCACCGATTCACACCAACCATCGGCTCTCTTAAGAAATTTATAAATCGTAGCTTTCATCATTGCTATTATAAACGTTTTTGTTCATTATAAACTATTCTTTGATATTTTACAATAAGAAATATAAAACTTTTATTTATTATCTTCAAAATAAATATCTTCTTTTTCTTTTTTCTCTATTCTATCTTTGTTATTATCCTCTTTTTCTTCCTGAGTATACTTAATAGACTTTGCAGTTGCATTCATAGAAGCGTTCTTTAAAGAATTTATATTATTTCTCAGTTTAGTAGCTTGCTTATTATTAAATGACCAATCCTCTCTAGGAACATTTTTCATTTCCAAATATGATAATTCTGTTTTCATGCTTTCCTTAGTTATGTTAAACTCATGTGCATTTTTAATATAACTATTTGAATTTATTAGTTTTACTAAACTTTTAGCGATAATAATTCCATCCTTCTTTATATCTCCATTTAATTCCTCTTGCAATTCTTGATTTTTCTCATTAGCTTCTCGTAACTTGTCATTTTTCTCTTCAAGTTCCTTTTCCTTTTCCATAAGGTTTGCTTGTAACAACTGTTCTTGCAGTTCACTTAATTGCTTATTTATTTCATCAAGCTTATTCTTTTTTTCTTCCACTGTAAACTTTTCATTATTTTGGACAACTTCTTTTCTTTCTTTTAATTTTAAAATTTGCTCTTGGAGCATCTCACTAAAAGACTTTTCTTTTTCATTAATTTTTAGTTTATTATTAAAAACCTCACCTTTTTGCTTCCCCATATTAGTATTTTTAAATAATCCCCCATCAAAAATAGGCATAGAACTATCAATTTTCATTAATTCCCCTCCTAACTACTCTAATCTACTTATCGTATCAATTTTCAAAAAATTGATGTGTCAGGTAAATATATTGTTAACTTTACTTAATTTGTAATTATATCTGTTGACAAAATTTTATATGAGTGATTAAGTAATATATAAACCTAAATTAGTTAAGGAGCTTTAATTATGAATATAAACTTCCAAAAAATCACTAAAAATAATATTGACATTGTACTATCACTTCATGTTAAACCAACGCAAAAAAACTTCATCGAAACAACTCGTCAGTGTTTAAATGAAGCAAAGGAGCTTGATCTTTGGAGACCAATTGCCATTTGTGATGAATCAAACATCATTGGATTTGCAATGTATGGACTGTTCCCTGATGAAGGCGCTAATGGACGGGTATGGCTTGATAGATTTTTAATTGACGAAAAATATCAAGGAAAAGGCTATGGAAAGATGGTCCTTCCACTTTTAATCTCCCACATTCAAAATGAATATAATTGCATCAAAATATACTTAAGCATATACGAAGACAATTCCGTTGCACTAAATATCTATAAAAACATTGGATTTAAGTTTAATGGAGAACTTGATATTAATGGGGAAAAAGTTATGGTTCTTAACCTTTTATAATGCGAATTTTAGGGCGCCTAAGCGCCCTTTTAAATAAGATTCTACTTTTATGGTGTTACTATTGGATAGGTACCATATTTTTCCCCTGCCTTCATAAACAGCTCAATATTTTCAATTGGTGTATGCATTGGGATTTGGCATCCTGTGCTTAATATATATCCTTTTTTAGAATCATGCCCTTTTCTAATACATTCCTTTACTGAATTATATATGTTATCTTTACCGCCAGTATATACAACTTCCACAGGGGGTACATTACCTGTAATAATTACTCTGTCTCCCATAACTTTCTTAGCCTCTTCAATATCTTCTACATTGTCAATGCTAAAATTGGATATACCTGTACTTAAAACATCTTCCCATATAGCTCTACTTTTACCACATATATGTATGCTTGGACTTCCACCAGTTTTTTCCTTTATCTTATCTACATTCTTTTTTAGCGCTGGTAATGAAAACTCTCTAAATAATCTTGGACTAATCAAGCTTGTAGATGATACAGGATCAGCAAATCCTATAGAAACTCCCAGTTTTGCAACTTCTTCAATATATCTATTATTACATTCAGCGATTATATCCATTAACACATGAATCTTTTCTGGATATTTCCTTGTCCATCTTAACAAATTTTCCGTTCCTACTACAGAGGCAGCTACACTAAAAGGACCTGACATAGAAGCACTAACATCTACCTTATCAAATAAAGCTTCTTTTGTAAGTCGGATGGCTTTAAGTAACGTTGGTAAATTTCCATCCTTTAGTGGATCAATAATTTTAAGTTTTTCAATATCTTCTACCTTTTTTACAATCGGTTCTTTCAAGTATGAAATACCATATTCAGGATACTCTACCTTTGAGCCCATTGCCTCTGCAATACCTCTAAGACTTGTAGATATCCCAACCCCATCATGGTGAAGTCTGTTAAACAGCGCTACTTCTAAAGCTGCCATATTTTCTGCTGAATGATAGTAATCTCTTGTATTTATACCTAAAAAAGGTGCCATTGTAACTCCCATATCTGGTATACAAATCACCCTATCAATTTCTTCTCCTCTACTAAAAGCTACCATTCTTTCTTTAGGAGTCATTTCTTCCTTAAACATTTTTCTTCCCTCCCCACATTTGATTATAACCCTACTTCATTAATCTTTCTAATTTATATTTCCTATAGCCCATACTGTTCTTATTTAAATAAAAAATGATGCAATTTTATGCATCATTTTTTATACCTACGCTTTTTTTACAAATTCTGATTTTAAGCTCATTGCCCCAAATCCATCAATTTTACAATCGATATTATGGTCTCCATCTACTAACTTAATATTTTTTACCTTAGTTCCCATCTTTAACGGTGTTGAACTTCCTTTTACTTTCAAATCCTTTATTATTACAACACTATCTCCATCTTGCAATGTATTTCCATTAGCATCCTTAACTACAATTTCATCTGTTTCATTTAAAGAACTTAATGTCCATTCATATGCACATTCTGGACAAATATATAAATCACCATCTTCATAAGTATACTCAGAATTACATTTTGGACAATTTGGTAAATTAGTCATTTTAATTTCCTCCTTAGTTTAAACAATCAGTTTACATAGTATCATAATCCCACCTTAATGACAAACTGTTTTAGCTAATTTATATATACCGTCGTTCCCTAAAAATTAAGTATAATTATGATTTTTTAAGTAAATATAATATAGAAACACAAATAAAATTTTAAAGGAGACATATCATGTTTGAGAAACTATTTGAACTTATACTTCCATATTTCATTTCAATCCTAGAATTAATGGGAATCATAGTATTATTGATAGGTACTTTTACAGCCTTTTACAAATACATTAAAAGTTTAATTTATAAAACTAAAACCTCAATAAAATATGATATAGCAAATTCTCTAGTTACTGCTCTTGATTTTAAATTAGCAGCAGAAATATTAAAAACTGTAATAATTAAAAACATAAATGATCTAATTATTGTTGGTACTATATTTATTCTTAGAGTTGTAATGACCTTTGTTCTTGAAAGAGAAATCAAAATAGAAGAATCTGAAAAAAGCAAGACTACCTAATAAGTGATACATCCCTTATCAAGTAGACAAGGGATGTATCACTTGTTTATTAAAATGAACTTTACCTTTACTTTTTCATAAATATTCTTTTAAAAGTTCCCTATTATATTTTATTCTAGAATCCTGTGGAATGTATTTTGCAGCTTCTTCATTATGAATGGCTGATTTATTAATATCTCCTTTTTTAAAATATGAAACACATAGCTGAAGATTTGGAACCCATGTATAATATGCTTCATTTATAAGTCCTAAATAATCTTGTGGAGGCATCCAGTTTGCTGCTACTTCATACCAAAAAATTGCCCCTTCAATATTATCCTTTTCTAATAAAACATCTCCTATACAACATGCAAAATCAGCTCTAGGAGCATCGTATTCAAAACTTCTAAATAAGGTACTTAATACTTTAGATGTTTCCTTTAAATTTCTATAACAGATTGAAAGGTTCATACATGCAGTTTTTTTATCCTCAACCCAACTATCATCTTCTATTAAAAAATCTTCATAGATTTTTATCGCTTCACTATATAATTCATTATAAAATAACTCATTCCCATAATAAAACTTATCTCTTGGAGTAAACACTTTTTCTTCCTTAATCATTTTCCTAAAAATATTAAGATTTCTTTGAGAAGATACCTTATCTTTTTTATGAATAACTTTTATATCCGTGTTGAGTATTTTACCTGAAACATCTAAATATTCATGAACAGCACCTATCCATTTAAAATTACAATCTCTCCTTACCAGCCTATTTCTACCTAAAGACATTGTAATATTATCATATTCATCCATTCCTAAAACATATTTCATTGTTACCGAATCAATAGATTCATCTAAAACTTTCTTTAAATCTAATATCCTTTGAGTACTTTCTCTAGGTACTATATCATCTGCATCAAGCCACAAAACATAATCCTTTGTGGCCATGCTAAAAGAAAAATTTCTTGCATCTGCAAAATTGTCATTCCACTTATAATCAATTATTTTTGCATCATATTTTTTAATAAGTTCTTTTGTATTATCTGTTGAACCAGTATCAACAATTATTATCTCATCTACCACTTCTTTTATTGAATCTAAACATCTTTCTATAACTTTGCTTTCATTTTTTACTATCATACACAAACTTATTGTTATCAATATCTTAACCCCCTACCACAAAATATAAGTTTCCGAGCATTATAAAAGGGAAACATTTAAATAAAATAAATATTCCCCTTTAACTTATCTATCTATATTTAAATACTCTAATTTAATAGTGTATATTTTTATCAAATTTATTTATCACTAATTGTAGCATCTACTTCACCTACACCACTTGATGCAACTGTAACAGTTGCGTTTGCTGGTGTTGTAGCAACTGAATAATTAGTATCATCTACATCAAATACAACAGTATAGGTTCCTGGACATAAATTTCTAAAAGCATATACAGTTGGTGTTCCTTCAGCTACTGCTAAAATTGTCTTCTCAACAAAAATATTTGGAGTTTTATATAATTTTACAGTTACAGGAACTGCACTTTCAGTACCATTATATGAAATTGTTCCAGCAACTGTAGCTGTTGCTTGATCTGGTGTGCAACATGTTGGTTTTGCATTGTTGGCTTTTATAAACAATGTTACACTCTTAAATATTGTTCTACTGTTTAAAACTTTAGCATATACATCCTCTATACATACATCTACACAGTATTTAGCTAATTCTAATGGTGTTCCATCGTTAGGAATAACAATATAGGTGCTAAAAGGATATTGGAAATTTACAGAATGAAGTGATTGTATGCAGGTATCTGCTGTATATACTGTTGTTTGACATATTACTCCATCAACAAGAAGTTTTCTTCCTGTTAAAGTTGTACCTTCTTCATTAGGAATTAATACTCCATTCTCAATTTTACTTGGTGTATCAATAACTTTTACAGTATCTACTTTAACATTAATATAAATTCTCTCTAGATCTTCTATATCTGGGTAACAATCTGGTAATTGAAGAATTTCTGGCACAGTTATTTGAGTCCAAGATTCTTTTTCATCTGAATTAAATCTTGATGGTTCATCACATAGTCCCACTACTTGATAATTGTATCCATGATTACATTGGCAATACATAATATACTCCTCCCTTCTATACGCAAGCTATAGGCTCTGCTTTAACAAATAGTGTAGTATTTTTAAATACTTGTCTTTCATTAAGAGCACATGCATATAAATCTTCAATACAAGTTCTAATTTTATATTTACTTAATGGAGAAGTACCATTTGGAAGAACTATATAAACTGATACAGGTACATCAAAATGCGCTGAATGGACAGATCTACAATCGGTGGTAGAAATATAAGTTATCCTCTGTCTTAAAACTGCATGAACTAGTAGTTTTAATCCTGTTAACTGTAAACCTTCATAATTTGTAGGTAATGTTGGAGTAGTAATAACTCTTTGGCACATAACCTCTACATTGGATGTTACTGTAAGAATTTGCATTACATCTGGTTTGCAAATAGGAATAGTTAATAATTCTGGGACAGATACCTCAGTCCATAATGTTTCTTGTGAATCTGTAATTAAATTTTCTACTTGAATTGTACTAGCCACACCTTTTATAACAGGTTGCTCTGTAAAACATTGGTTTTGAGCACAACTACTAACAGTGCTTGAACAATCTATGCCTGAATTTTCATAATATGACTTATAGCAATCAGTCTTTGAAGTCTTTTCTGCTGTTAGTATAACTACTGCTGTCATATTTACAGTTCTATCACAAACTTGCTTAACAAGGATATCTTCAACTACTGCAAATACTTCATAATTTGCAGTAATATCTGCATCTTCAGGTAAAACTATAAATGCAGAAAATGGAATTTGTCCATGATAACTATGAACACTTTGATCTCTATTTAATGAAACATATGATACATTAGTACATACTAAACCTTCAATAACTAATTTTCTTCCTGTAGTTATTTTACCTTCTTCATTTTTTACGGTATCAATTACAACTCCAGTGTTATCATAAACTGCAGGTGTTACCACAACCCTTTTGCTTATTATTTGAACTGTAGCATTAATTGAATCAACCTGTTCAATGGATGGTTTTTGTATTGGAACTGCAACTACTCCATTAATAGTAAGTTCAGTCCATACATCCTTTAATATAAATGTTTCAACACCTTCTTCAAAGTCTTGTAAAAAGATTCCTCCCTCATCAACACAATTAACGCAATTCTGTTGTGTTGATGCACCTGATGAACATTTACATGCAGATACTAATTCCTTTTGACATGGAGTTGTCATTTCAAAATTATCGCTACAAGGTACATTTTGTGGATTTACTTTATTGCAATTGCACATAGAGTTATCATAAATTTTACTGCAACTACATGTTGAATTTATATTGTCCATAAATACTAATCCTCCTAAAATTATGATAATATTACATCATCAATTAGCCAAAAACCTGCTGGTTCATTTATATTGTTCACTGTATAACTAGGTTCTGCTACGAATACTATGGTAGCCTTCGTGTTATTAGATGGAACTAGTCCATTAATACAGCATGGCCCTTTAATGGTATTACAAGTTGGTATTATTGAGTAAGATTCAAAATCATAGTCATTTAATTGTGGTACTTTAGTAAGGTCAGTTCCATCTACATTACCAACAATAATTTGTTGAGTTCCTCCTCTAGGAAGGTTTAATGCAGCCGCTAACTCACCATTAAAACTACATATATTGTTTGAAACAGGCCAATTAACAGGGTTTAATATAAAGTCTTTTATACTACAACATGGTGAATTTAAAACATCACCCCAAAATAAATAAGCACTTGTAATTAAATTGTAGTTTTCTCTATTCACTGCTAGGGTATCTTGAGGATTATATTTTAAAGCATAATTATAATCATATTTTGCTCCCCAAAACGATAAATCATATGAACAATTCTCATCAATATCAACAACCTTTATAAAATATGAAGGTATAAATCCTAATACATTATTATAAGTTGGCTGCAATATTAAAGAATAGTCTCCACTATGCGCAACATTAAAATACTTGCCCGTATTTATAGGAATAGTAACTGGTATAGCTGCTGGTGGTGTTCCTACAATATTATTCAAGCTTATAGAAGAATAATATGCATTTACTGTGGCTGTACCATTAGGATCTCCAATTGGTAGTACCGTTCCTGTAGGAACTAAAACCTCATTGGTTCTAACAACTCCACTACTTGCAGTCCAACTTCCAGTTTGATAACATAAATCAAAACTACTACAACCTAAAGGATAGTATTCAAAACTCCAATCACAAACATGATTGCACTTTAAACATCCTGCCCCAGTGGCTCCTGTTGCTCCTGTACTTCCTGTTGCTCCTGTACCTCCTGTTGCCCCTGTTGCTCCCGTAACTCCTGTTGCTCCCGTAGCTCCTGTTGGTCCAGTACAACAACATCTACAACTTCCACAACTATTGCATCCACAACCAAAACTATTGCATCCACAACCGAAACTTCCACAGCCACAAGGTTGACACATCTGCATCGGCATACACTGTCCTGGAGGGCCTGGAGGGCCTGGAGGACCTGGACATCCTGGATCTCCCTTAGGGCCTTGTGGACCTGGCCAACCTGGATACCCCGGAGGACCTTGACACCCTGGATCTCCCTTCATTCCTGGAGGGCCTGGATATCCTGGAGGCCCTGGATATCCAGGATCTCCTTTAGGGCCTTGGCATCCTGAATCTCCCTTTTGCCCCTGAGGACCTGACATAGGCATAATATAGGAACTTTGAGGTGTATAATATGGAGTTGCACTTGAAATATTTGTATTATTTAAACTAACATTTTCTCTACTACATGGATTATCATTGTAATAGGTTGGATAACTACTCAACTCTATCACCCCCACTACTAACTTATGTTTGTATTAATAAAATTGATACTATTTTTCAAACTATCTCACACTTTTTTTTTCAAGTCATATTCTATATTAGAACCAATTTCATTATAGAGGTGAATAAAGTGGGCATGAATCTAGTTAATTGTGATAAAACAAAAAGAATAATTAAAGAATATAATTATTGCGACAAATTTTCTATTGGAAATTGTAATCCTCCTATAAAGGAAATTATAAATATATCAATGAAATTAACAAATGTTAAAAGAGAATTAATCTGTACGTGCACTGGTTTTAAACTATGTATAAAGGGTATAAAAGTAGTAAGAATTAGTTATGAAACATGTGGTTGCTCTGGAAAAGTTGTAAGCTGCAAATTTGCATCTCCTTTCTTCGAATTAATTCCTTTAAATCTTTGCACAAATATTTTAGATATTTGTAGTAAAGTTTGCTATTGCAGTGGAGACGTAATGAGTGAAAGATGTATTTATGTTTACAATATTATTTCTATTAATATTTTAATAGATGCAAAAGAAGAACCTCACTGTGAAGACCATTGTAAAAATAATTGTGATTGTGACAATTCTTCTATTAAATATGATTGTGATATAAATGATTGTGATATATGTTACTCTCCTAATCCATGCGAATACAAATGTCAAACCGAAAAAAAATTTGATAATAAATGTTTTGAAGAAGTACTAAGTAATTTTGACGAAAAAAATTGGTCCTTTAAAAATGACTTTTTAAGCGAATAATGAAAGGCTTCAGCAAATGCTGAAGCCTTGTTTTATAATAGCGTCATCTGTTCACTATAGCTATAATAACCGTCATCAATTTTTTCTTCATAAGTTTTATTTCCTAGAACCTCTGCTTCAACCACTTCCTTCATATTAGTAAGTGGTGTTATAGCTAGTCTTATTATTGTATTAAATCGCTCCACAATATCAACCTTATCATGATCACTAAAACAAATTAATTGAATATTATTCTGTTTAGCGTACTCAAATACTGGGATAAGTAGATGCTGAGAAGAAATAGCAGCAAAAGGATTGTCCATTATTATGGACATGGATGATACTTCCTTTTTTAAATAATTACCTCTTGAATAATTAATTAATGTAGCTAATAAAACGAAGAAACTTACAAACTTTTCTCCTCCTGAATTGTCAGGGAGCATCTCCTCCCATTTTTTATAATCACTATTACTTATATTTTCTTCTACCTTATAAAACTTAATAACAATACTATTTAAGTCACAATAATGTTCAAGTAAATTTTCTATACTTAATTCCTTATTAATAGCTTTTATTATATTGGCACTTTCTAAGTCTTTATTATTTATTAAAGAATCCAATATTTCTTCAATAAATAATGAAAGCATCCTTGGCGAACTAATTTCATCATAATTAAGTTTATCAATTATCATCATTTTTTTTCTTGTATTTTCTATAGTTAAAACACTATTTTTATCTATTTTTAGCATCTCGTCTGTATATTGCTTTGCTATATCTAGATAATTACTTATTAATTGACTTTGCTCGGTATCTAATATCTCTAAGTCAGTAGTTAGCTTTTTCAAAGTTATATTAATTAAATTAACTTGCTTGTCTATAAGAATAGATAAATGATAATTAATTCCCTTATTAATTTCTTTTTCAATAGTATTAAGAGATATGTCTATTGTTTGGTTTTTATATAAATATTTACTGCATAAATCTACAAATTGATTCTTGATTTTTTCTTTTTGCTTTGTTTCTTTTTCATGTAGGGATTTTAATAATTTTAATTCTTCATTGTAAATTTTATCCTTTAATTTTATCAAATCATCCTTATAAGATTTATTAAAATTATTGTATTCTTTCAAATCAAACCAATCATTATCACAAATTCTATTAAATACTCTTAAACAATCATTAATTACATTTTTAATGTTATCTATAGATATTTTTATAACTTCTTTTCTATTTAAAAGAGCTTTTTCCTTTTCCTCAAGATTCACTTCTAACTCTGATTTTTTCTTTAATCTATTAGGAGTTAATTTATGAATTAAGGCCGTCATATTATCATCTTTTAACTTAACTTCTCTGTTTAATACAGCTTCTTTTTGTGATAAATTATTAATTTCATCATTTAATTCATCTCGTTCTTTTTCTGCTACTTCTTCTAACCTAAAGTCATAAGTAATGCTATTATATTTTAATTCATTAAAGGATTCCATTCTCAATTCACACTTTTTAATTGTCTCAATACATTGTGATATCTTTAGTTTATATTCTTCTATATTTCCATCATCATTTTTAACTCTTAAACTGTAGTACCTGCTAATAAGACTTTCAATTTCTCCCTCTTTAATCTGACCTTCACTGTAAATGAGAAATTCTCTATGTTTTTCTTTGAGCTTATGAATTTCATTTGAAATTTTCATCTCATCAGTCTTATAATCTAATAGATTTCTTTCCAGGCTTTTAACCTTTGATTTTTCGTGAAGAATTAAATTCTCATGAACTTTCAAATCATCTTCCGCACTTTGTAATTTTTCATAAGCTTCTTTTTTTCTAAGAACTTTAATTTTTAAATCTTCAAGATAACTTCTTTTTACCTGATGTTTAATCATACTATTTTTCAAATCTGCATTCTGATTTTTTAATAGATCCAATTGATCCTTAAGTTCTTCTTTATAAGAATTATTTTTTTTCAATTTATCAATTAATTGATTTAGGTTTTCTCTTAAAGAATTAATCTTATCTTTTAACTGTACTTCATATTCTTCATCATAATAGGTGTCTTCTACTTTGTTTATAAAAATTATAATTTCATTTAATTGCTGTTTCCACTTCTTCAATTTATCTTCTACAATATTAAGATTTTCAATTAAATTATTACGGTCTTCTTCCAAATTATCTTTTATTATAGAATCATTATTAAATAAAGCAACTGCTGAAATTCCTTTTGAAAGCTCTAGAACTCCTGAATGATCTTGAAAACTAATTAAATCAATTTTTTCTTTTTCTATTAAAATTGATACAGTATCAAAATACTCATCTGGTGCATTATCTTTAATCTTATGAATATCCTCTTTCTTTAAGATAATTGCATAAGGAAGAATAGGAATTCTATTTATAATTTCTTTTCTGTTAGCTTCATTAACATAGTTATCTTTAATATAATTTGCTCCTAGATAATACTCAATATTTCTATCTTCTAAATGCTTTAGAAAACTCTTATTAACAGATAAACCTCCAGAAGTTAATTTTTCTATTTGAAATTTTATTCTAGACTTTTCATCTATCATCTTATTTATATGAAGTTCTAATTCAGTAGCATTTTTATTTAAACTATTAATTATAATTCCCTTGTTCTTTAAACTATCTGTAAAGTTATACTTTTGTAATTTTTCATTTATGTATGAGCAATTAGCTATGTATGCCTCAAGTTCTTTTTCCTTCAAAACTAGTTCTGAATTAACTTTATCAATTTCATTTTTTATAATATCTATTTCTCTATCTTTTAACTTAATATCCTCATTTATATGATCAATTTTGTTTGTATTATTTTTTATATCAAGATCCATTTTTAATTCTGCATCTTTTATACTTACAATTTCATTTTCAATTTCATCTTCATTGGTTCTAAAAAACAGATTAGCATTTTCAACCTTTGCTAAAATCTCCTCTATATTTTCGCTCAATCCATTAATTCTACTTTTAAACCCAATTACTTCCTCACTAAGAGTATTAAACTTTTCATTATGGTGATGTAATGTTTTATTATGTATTTCAATTTCTGAATTACACTCTTTTAAGGATAATCTTATCCTATCAATTTCATCGTTTAATTTTGTACTGCTACCTTTATAAAACATATTAATACTATAACCAATATCTCTTAGTTCAACATCCAAATCCTTTTCTTTCATGGAGAGCTTATCAATCTTTGCTTTATATTCAGCAAGTTCTTTTTCTGCAACCTTTTTATTTTCAATAATTGATGCCACCTTTAAAGACGTTAGTAAGTTTTTCTTTTCCTTTAATAATTCATTTTTTTCTTCAATATTCTTTAAAAGTTCCTGCTTTTCTTTTAATAGATTTTCTTTTTCAGCCTCTACCTTATAATATCTATGAGAAATATTGTGTAGAGTTAATTCATGCAAGTTTTCATCTATCTTCATGTTTTCTTTATTTAAATCACTTAAAGCAAATTCTTCAGCTTTTGCATGTTCCTCTAACGTATATCCTAAATCAAACAAATTGGATTTTGACTTTTCAACTTCCCTTTGAATCTTTTCTAAATTCTTCACTTCCATTGAAAACTCACTAATGTCACTTGTATATTCTTTTAAAATAGTTCTATTATTTCTATCTTCAATCCTTCGTCTAGATTTTAAAATGTAGTTTTCAGTTTGATTTGTTAATTCATTTAAATTACTTTCATCATTTATTGCTTCTTTAATAGTTTTCAAAATCCAATTTAAAGCTAAATCCTTTGAGGTAATAGAGTTTTCAAATAGCTTTAAAAGACCACCTTCATCTCCATTTATTTTAGCTATTATACTTTTCCATTCCTTAGGAAAAATGTTATACATCATTAAATTATTTCTATAAGCTTCACTTTCACTTTTATATACTCTGCCACCACGTTTATCTATATAATCTTTAACTTCATAGTAATCCTTAATCTTTATAACATTTCCATCAAGATTACTTAATTTTAGGTTTGTAATATTTAAATCACATTGAGCTCTATCTAAGATAAAAGTATAATAATCAATATTATTTTCCCTTTCTTCTTCCTCTGAACTAGTAAAGCGTTTAAAGGCAATTCCATTTGTCATAACACCTTTGTTGTTATCAAGTTTCCATTCTATTAATATATAGGAAGGTTCTTTATCCTTTCTAAAAATATTATCAAAAGTTCTTTTCTTAGCATTATTACCTAAACTACACATAGGCACTATGGGTTGCATTATAATTTGTGCCATAATAGACTTTCCCCCTCCATTTCTTAGGGTTATTAATCCATCTTGGCTTTTAAAATCAAAGGTAGTATCCGGAATGATTCTATTGTCCTTATTATAAGCAAAATTAACAATTCTAATTTTATTAATTGTTGGCATCCTTCATTCCTCCCTTAGTATTAAAAAATCTAGTAATTAATTCTTTTCTTTCATAACTAAGAAAGAAGTTTTTCATCAAATCATCACATCTTTTAGTGGTCATAATTATATCTTCATCCTCATAATATCTAATTAGTTCTTCTTCTTGTAAAAACTTAAATACTCTAAGCAAAAAACCTCTCTTAGTTTTTAGTGATCCTTTACTAGTTTCATCAACTATTAAAAGTCCTTCCCATTTATCACTTATAAGCTTAAAGTTAATATCATACTTTTCATCCTTAGACTTATCTTCACCTTCACTATCCTTTAGTGACACAGATATTATTTTCATCAAGTCATTTATAGAAATATGTTGTAGTAGTTTAGGATTATCTCCTCCACTGGAATAGAATTTATTTAAAATTACAAGAATAATATAATTAAATAAATAATAGTCTACTTTGGTAGCTCCAGAAAAAAGTCGCTCTTTAATCTCTTTTTCCTTAAATCCATATAAATTATTATCCATGGAAGGAAGTATATATAGATACTTATCTATTCTTCTTATAATTAATTTAGAAGTATTTGCTAAAGTATTTAATATATCATTGGTATCTTCATCTAAAAGTGCTTCATAAACTTCTACATTTTCATTTACATCTACTTGTCCATTTTCTAAAAGCAAATTAAAAATATTAGTAGCTTTAATTAATTTTTCATAATTTATCATACAGTGCATACCACCTTAAGTTTATAGTTCGTTATAGTATATTCTCTTAAAACCTCATAATTAGAATTTTTATATCTCCTTTTATGAAGTCCCTCTATATTTAATTCTTCAGTATCAAAATCCTTATATACATTTATAGAAAATATCTTTTTATACTTTTCATCAACTTCACACAGTTCCTTAATTAACCCTGGAATTGTAAGAGTTCCTTCATCCTTCTTATTTTCAAGAATTTCATCTACATAAATTGTTCTTCCTGTAAACATAAATGTAATTATCTTAAAAAACACTTTTTCTTCATCGTAATCTATAAATTCTAGCTTAGTTTTTATATCCATTTCATTTATAATCTTTAACAAATTAACTTCCAATCCATCATACTTTATACATACATCTAAAATATATCTAAGGGCTGTTAAATACTTTTTATGTTTTATTTCTTCATCTTCTTTTCTTTTTTCTATTAGTCCCTTATCTACAGTAAGATTAATACCTTCAACTTTAATTTCTGAATTGGGCTTTAACATCTGCTGTCTTTCATAGGCTTTAAATAAATTATAGTACTTAGGAACATGTACCTTATAAAGTGGCCTCATTAATTCCCCAACACTTTCTAATAACTCAGGATTATCTTTAATGGGATTTATAATTGTTTCTTTAAAGTCAAATCTTCTTTCAAGTCCCATACTCATAGCATTTATAATAGCTTCTTCATAGGCTTCATCTATTTCATATCTCTGACTCAATAGACTAATATGTTCTTTTCTGATTTTAGTTAAAGTATTTTTTACAATTTTTAGCTCTTCTACTTTTTTATCGTAAATTCCTAATTTTAAAAACTCACTTTCAGCTTGTTCTACTAGCTTTATAATAGTTTCTACTTCTGCTTGTTGACTTTTAAGGATATCAAAGATACTAAACAACTTACTTTTATATTCCTCAATATCAATTGATAAAATGTCACTTGTCTTTATTTTATCTACAAAACTTTCAACATTCTGTTTTTCTTTATATACTGCAAGAAGCAAATCCTTTGCTACAATATTAGCATTTTTAAAGTCTTTTCTTTTAATAAATTCCATTGCAATAATTTGTTGCATAGAAATATGCAAATGCTGATCTATTTCCTTTGTTCTTATAAGAAAATCATTACCTAAATCACTTAAAACGTACTTTAAATTGTCATCAGCATCTATTTTATCCTTAACTAATTGATAATTTTCTAAAGTAAACTTCTTCTCTTCAAAATTAAATACTTGGAAAGTATAATATTCTCCACTATTCATAAATACATCTCTAATTAAAAACCTCGCAATATCTAAAGCTTCTTCATCACTGATGTCCTTTTTAAAGTTGTTATTTAAAACCCATAATATATAATCTTTAATTTGTATTATTGTAAGGCCTTCTTTTGTTAATGACATCTCTAAAAGATAGCTAAGTACTGCTACTGACAAATTAATCAATTCGTATTGATTAAGTTTTTCTTTAAATCTTTGACTGTTAACTAACTTTATAATAAAAGAACTAATTGAACCTATTATATTCATTCTAGCTTCAAAGCCCTTTAAAAATTCATAGCTCTCTATATTCATTATTTCTTCCTTTCATCTTATAACTACATAATCTATGATTATGCGACAATTTGCCTATAACAGTATATCATATTTATTTATTTCTAATAACACTTGAGATAAAAAATCTGCACTTTCCTAGACATAAAAAAGAGAGTTACAAAAACTTTGTAACTCTCTTAATCTTCACCTATCTTATTTACATATGTTGCCTGCTATGTTCAATATATCCCAACTCTCTGCAAAAGGTGGTGCATAACATAGATCTAGCATTCCTAATTGATCTGTTGTAAGTTTACCCATAATGGCTGCTGCAATCACATTTGCCCTTTGTACAGCATCTTTAAACCCAGCAACCTGACCTCCAAGAATTACTTTCGTTTCAGGATTGAAAATTATTTTTATACACATCTTATCTCTTCCAGGATAATAATGACTTTGATTGTATCCTGTTATAAAACCTGTTTTATAATTTATACCTTTAGATTTAGCTTGTTCTTCAGTTAATCCTGTTACTGCTGCTTCCATATCTAAAACTTTTATACAGCTAGATGCCAGTGAACCTTGATACCTTTTGTTAAACCCACCAAGATTTTCTCCAACCATTCTACCTAACTTGTTCGCTCCCGTTGCCAAAGGTACATACATATCATCATTTAATATAGCTCCCTTTATGGTTGCACAATCCCCTGCTGAATATATATCTTCAATGGATGTTTTACAATACTCGTCAATTATTATAGCGCCATTTTCCAACATCTCAATACCTGTTTTCTTTAAAAACTCTGTATTTGGTTTAACTCCAGTAGCTATTATTACTACATCTGCATCTATTATGCCTTTATTGGTAATAACACCTTCCACTTTATCCTTACCTATAAATTCTTCAACATATTCATTAAGTCTTAAATCTACATTATGGCTTTTAATTTCATCTTCTAACTTATCGGTAATTTCCTTATCAAAAACTCTATTTAATATTCTACTACTTGACTGTATAACAGTTATCTTTTTATTCATTTTATTTGCTGCCTCTATGGCTTCAATACCAATGAACCCAGCTCCAATTATCACTACATTTCTGTATTCTTCTTTAGATAATAACGACTTCAATTTCATTCCATCGTCCATACTTTTTAGAGTTGATACATTTGATAAATTTTTATTTTTTATATCTGGTATAATACTTCTAGCTCCTGTTGCTATCATTAATTTATCATAATGATCTTCAAAATAGTTACCTGTATTAACATCTTTAACTATTACTTTCTTCAAATCTTTATCTACTTCAACTACTTCCTTCATTACGTTTAAATCTATACCATTTTCTCTAAATTTCTCTACAGTCCTTGCTATCATCTTATTAGAATCATCAAAAAATCCACCTACATAGTAGGGTAGTCCGCAAGCTCCAAAAGAAACAACATTATTTTTCTCATATACTACCACTTCATAATCAGGTTTTATTCTTTTTAATTTTGATGCAGCTGACATTCCTGCTGCCACAGCACCTATAATTACTATTCTCATCTTTTGTTCTCCTGTTTTCACATAGTTTTATATAGTCAATGCTACAATTTATAAACTACACTTCTAAACTTTACTAGTGTTTTAAATAGACTCTGTAGTAAAATAGCGAATAGAATATACAAAGCCTTTAAACATAAGATTATGTTAATTACGTGGATTAATTCCTGTAATCACAAGGTTAGCCCACTCACTATTTGAAACTTCTATCCATTCACATTCAATATCTAAATGTTTTAGCCACGCATTTAGTCCATAACTCTTTTTACTAATGTTAGGTGTTTTTCTTCCATGAATTTCTTTTATAATCTCAAGAAGCTCCAATTGTTCTTCTTTTCCAAGTTCTTTATTCATGACATTTCTAATTTCTCCTAAACATTCTCTGTAAGCTATACCATCTCCAAGATATATCTCATCTGCATATACTTGTCTTTCCTTATTTAGACTATCAATAAGGTCATTAATTTCTTCTTTGTTTGATAGATAATATTTAGCTCTTCTTAAAGCTTCAATATCCCCATCTAACTTGTTTATTTTCTTTTCTAAAGATTCATTTATCATCCTTGTTTTTCTCACTTTTCAAAATGTATTTAATCATTAACTCATTGGCTCTGTATGCATTTACAGTGATGCCTATAAGCTGATTACATTATTCAGCTCTTTCAAAAGGAACCCTATGGTTCC
>URKQ01000046.1 GCA_900548455.1 uncultured Clostridium sp. | reverse complement strand
GACCGATTGTTCCAATATTAACGTGTGGCTTACTTCTTTCAAATTTCTCTTTTGCCATTTCTTATTCCTCCTTATTTTAGAAAACAATTATATTTTCACTTAATAATGTAAACTTATCCACGTGTGTTGTAAATTATCTGGAGCTCATAACCGGGATTGAACCGGTGACCTCCACCTTACCAAGGTGACGCTCTACCTACTGAGCTATATGAGCATTAAGTCATAATATAATACACCAAAATAGTTTTGTCAGTTTTTAATTATATATTAGTTTATTTTGTTTGTCAACACGATTTCAGCGTTGTTCTAGACACTTTTCCAGTTTTCGCTTAACCCTTTGTAGTGCATTATCTATAGACTTTGCTTGTCTATCTAAATCAGTAGCTATTTCTTGATAGGATTTTCCATCTAGGTAAGAGTTTAATACTTCCATTTCCAAGCTAGATAACACTTCCTCTATCTTATTTTCTAGCTTTTCCATTTCTTCTCTATCAATAATTAACTCTTCAGGATCAGACACCTTGATTCCAGATAAAATATCTAAAAGTGTTCTATCTGATTCTTCATCATATATTGGCTTATTCAAGGATACATATGTGTTTAAAGGAATATGCTTTTGCCTTGTAGCTGTCTTTACCGCTGTAATAATCTGTCTCGTTACACATAATTCTGCAAAAACCTTAAAAGAGGCCAGTTTATCATCTTTAAAATCCCTAATAGCCTTAAAAAGTCCAATCATTCCCTCTTGATAAATATCTTCTTTATCAGCACCAATTAAAAAATAAGACTTAGCTTTAGCTTTTACAAAATTTTGATACTTACGTAATAGGAACTCCAACGCCCTATCATCTCCATCTCTTATCATAGCTACAATTTCTTCATCTTTTTTTCCTACAAACATGGAGTTTTCCTCGCTGTTGCTACTTGTCTTTCCCAACAATATCCCCTCCAAAGCTCCAATGACCTTACTTTAAATTATACCTTAAAAAAAATTGTTGAGTCAAGGCATATTATGTACTTCTCCTAATACTTTCAAGTTTTCTAGCACTTTCCTCATCAATTACTTCACTTAATACAATTCTTTTATCGGGAACTGCCTTTTCGCAATGACTTACAATTTTACTGTTAGCATTTTCTACCCAGTTTTTAAATTCTACGGATGACACTCTATTAGCACCTCTTTGAAAAATTAGTTGCTGTTCTAAATTATCAGATGTAACTACATACACTTCTGCTTTTCGTCCAATATTATTAACCACTCTTTCAATATAACTATCCGCTGTTTCATCTGCCTTTGTAAAAACTACAGTCATATTACCCGTTTTTTCTTTTTTTTCTATGCTACCCTTAACCATATGAGCATCAAATACCAAAATTAATTTACACCCATTAAAAGCCGCATAATTTGTAAGCAAGTCAATTAGTTTAGCTCTAGCCGCTTCATAACTATATTCCTTTATCCTGTTTAACTCACTCCAACTGTTAATAACATTATATCCATCCACAAAAATTTGTTTCAATTCTATACCCCACTCAAATTTATACTAATCTTTGCTTTAATATCTCGTAGGTTATCATTCCACATGCAACTGATGCGTTTAAAGAATTTACTTTCCCTACCATCGGTATCTTTACTAATACATCACATTTTGATTTAGTTAATTTCGAAATTCCTTTTCCTTCACTACCTACCACAAGAGCTATTGGTCCTCTCAAATCTGTATCATAGCAATACTTTTCACCATGCATGTCTGCTCCATAAACCCATATACCTGCTTCTTTTAATTCATCTATAGCCATATTTATATTAGTAACCTTAGCTATATTTATATATTCAGTAGCACCTGCAGATGTTTTATATACAGTAGGAGTTACCCCAACGTTCTTACGTTTTGGTATTATTATTCCATGTACTCCACATACTTCTGCAATTCTAATTATAGATCCAAAATTATGAGGATCTTCAATTTCATCTAAAATTAATATAAATGGATCTTCATTTTTACTTTTGGCATGTTTTATTATATCTTGAATCTCACAGTATTTATATGGTGTAACTATAGCAATTACTCCTTGATGTGCTCCCGTTTCACTCATCGAATCTAATTTAGCACGTTCTACATATTTAATAACTACAGATTTTTCTTTTGCTAAGGACATTACAACATTAATAGATCCTTTGGTGTCACCCTTGGCAACCATTATAAACTCTATTGTTCTGTCGGATTTCAATGCCTCTATAACAGCATTTCTTCCCTCTATCATATCCTCTCTAGAACTACTTGAGAATTCCTGTGATCTTTCTTGTCTTTCCCTCCCATTTTTCTTTTCTTTAAAGCATTTACTTTTATTATCCCTACTATCTCTATTATTCTTCATGTTCTTCTCTCCTAAATGTCTTTCTAGTTTTTACAATACTCCATTGTTACAAATTCTATAAATTAATATATTTTTCTCTAATCTTATTAGCATTTCCGCATGTCATTGTACCTTCAGAGCAAGCTCCCTTAACACAATTAGGTCCAGAAACTTTAAATAAATTTGGTGCAACATTTTTAACTTCTTTTAGCATTAATTCAGCCATATCTCTTATTTCCCATTGAGCTCTTTGACAACATCTTTGAGAGAAAAAGTGCATAAGTTCTCTTGCATTCATTGTCACCACTATCTTAGTTTCACATGCATTAGGAAATACATATCTAGCATCTTCAATAGCAGTCTTTTCTGCCTTTGACCTTAACCCCTTTATTTTCTTGTCAGTTAATTCAATATTACTGTCTTTCGCTTTATTTATTAACACTTGAAAAGTTTTTTCTTTAAGAACTTCAACTATTTTATCATAAGCTTCTTGATCTCTTTCCATTGCTTCAATAAATACTTTTCTACATTCATCATCACCCTCTATTGCAGGAGGTATTATGTATTCAAATGAATTTAGTTTTACATATCTTTGACTTTGTTGTGAATAAGATGCAACTCTATGTCTTACAAGTTGATGAGTTAAACTTCTAGACACACCCTCAATAGCAAAAGTAAATGTAGCATGTTCCATAGGAGAGTAGTGACCATAACTACTTAACATATTTACAAATTTAGAAGTTGATTCTTCTGTTAGTCCTTCTACTATATCATCTACTCCAACTGCGCTATAGCAAAGTTTTGCTGCTGCTGCTACTACTTTCTCTGGATTTGGTGTATGTTCAATCAATCTTACCTTTATCATTTATATCTCCATCCCCTTCTATAAGTTTTCCTAATAAATAACTAAGTCTATCATCATTCCCTGTAATATATATATATCCGACAACAGCCTCAAAACCTGTTGCCCATCTATATTCACCTACATTGGCATTCTTTGGAACACCTGACTTAGCATTTCTTCCTCTTTTGAATACCGCCAGTTCATCCTCAGTAAAAATATCTACTATTTTTTTTGCAAAATCACTTTGAGCTTTAGCTTTTACATATCCCACGGTCTTATTATGTAATTGCTGTACTTTCATATTTTTATTGTGGGTTACTATATAAGTTCTAACAAAAACTTCATATACAGCATCTCCTATGAACGCAAGTGTTAATGGGTTCATAAGATGTGCCTCTTCTTTATTAAAATCATTTCTATATAAATTAAATTCCATAAATTGCTCCTCAAAAATACAGACTAATACTCATATTATAGAATAGCATTTCACTTAATTCTAGTCAAAGCTATTACTTATATATTTATTATGTCCCTACTAAATTTAGTAAATTCACTCTTAGAAAGATTGAGCTAAATAAAACATTATCTAGCTCAACATCAATATGTTTATTTTATTTTACTTTTCTATCTTTTCATTTATCTTAGAAAGAAAATCCTCAATTTTAACTTCTTCAACATTTTCTTCACATCTTAATTTAAATTCTATTATACCATCTTCAACTTTTTTTCCAACTGTTATTCTTATTGGTATTCCTATTAAATCTGAATCCTTAAACTTAACCCCTACTCTTTCATTTCTATCATCTAATAATACATCTATATTCTTTCTTCTTAGCTCATCATATAATTGCTCTGCTACTTCAACTTGCTTTTCATTTTTCATGTTAGCAGGCATTATAATCACTTTATATGGCGCTATTTCCATTGGCCATATGATCCCATTTTCATCATGATGTTGTTCTATAATAGCGGCTACTGTTCTATTAATCCCTATACCATAACATCCCATTACCAGTGGTTGTTCTTTTCCATTTTCATCTAAATAATTTGCTTTCATAGATTTTGAATATTTTGTTCCAAGCTTAAATATATGCCCAACTTCTACTCCTCTTTTAATAGTCATTGTTTCTCCACACTTAGGACACAAGTCTCCTTCGACTACCATTTTATAATCTCCAACTACTCCTTCAAAATCTCTTCCATAATTTACATTTTCATAATGGTATCCTGTTTCATTTCCCCCAACAATAAAGTTTGTTCCTTTCGCTATCTCTTCATCTACTAATAAAATATCCACATTAATTCCTATAGGACCAGCAAATCCTACCTCTGCAGATGTAGCTTTAATTACAGTATCGGAATCAGCCATTTCAACTTCCACCGCACCGCCTAATGCATTAATCATTTTAGTTTCATTTAATGTTCTATCCCCTCTTACCATTACAGCTACAACTTTATCATCAATCTTATAAATCAGAGTCTTAGCAAATTTATCACTAGTAGTATTAAAAAAATTCACTAGGTCATCTATAGTTTTAGAATTAGGTGTTGCTACCTTATTTAATTGCTTTTGACCTTCTTCTTTATACTCCACTTTCATTGAAACAGCCTTTTCTGTATTGGCAGCATAAGCACACTTTGTACAGAATGCTATTTCATCTTCTCCTATATCAGATTTAACCATAAATTCTGCTGAACCAGATCCCCCCATAGCACCGGAGTCTGCCTCAACTGCACTAAACTCTAGTTGGCATCTTGAAAAAATTCTATTATATGCTTCATACATTTTTAAGTATGATATATCTAATCCTTCATTATCTTTATCAAAACTATAGGCATCTTTCATTATAAATTCTCGAGATCTCATAACTCCAAATCTTGGTCTTCTCTCATCTCTATATTTAGTCTGTATTTGATATAAATTTAATGGTAATTGTTTATAAGACTTTATTTCATTTCTAGCTAAATCAGTAAATACCTCTTCATGAGTTGGTCCTAAACAAAAATCCCTGCCTATTCTATCTTTAACTCTAAACATCTCTGGTCCAAATACATCCCATCTACCTGATTCTTGCCACAATGTAGCTGGAATTAACGCTGAAGCTAAAAATTCTTGTGCTCCAGCTGCATCCATTTCTTCTCGAACTATATTTTCAACATTTTTAATTACTCTAACACCTGTTGGCATAAAAGTGTATATCCCCGTTGCTGATTTTCTTATCATTCCTGCTCTTAACATTAATTTATGACTTGTTATTTCCGCTTCACCGGGTGTTTCTCTCAAAGTTCCTAACAACATATTTGATAATTTCATTAAATTCATCACCTCATAATTTAATTTAAAAAATTCTATACTTACCTATAAATAAAAAAAATAGAACTCACCCATTAGGGCGAATTCTATCGCGGTACCACCTAAAATTATACTTGATTAGTTAACGGATTTTCACCGGTAGATAAACTACTGTTCAGAAGTAGGTTCAAAACAGGTGAAAACTTCTCAGCTTAAGGTTTTCTCTCTGTATAGTGTTTCTACTAGTCTTCATCATAACATTTTTTCTTATTTTATTATAAAGATATTATATATAATCCAATATAATTATTCAACTGGCTTTGCAAATATCATTCTGCCAGCAGCTGTTTGTAATACAGATGTAACTACAACCATTATACTCTCACCTATAAATTTTCGTCCTTCTTCGATGACTATCATAGTTCCATCTTCTAAATATGCAACACCTTGACCTGATTCCTTACCATCCTTTATAACTTGAGTTTTCATAACTTCACCTGGTAATAAAACAGGTTTAACAGCATTTGCAAGTTCATTAATGTTTAAAACGGGCACACCTTGCAACTCTGCGACTTTATTAAGATTATAATCATTTGTTATAACTTTTCCATTTAATATCTGTGCCAATTTTAAAAGTTTAATATCTACTTCTTTTATATCTTTAAAATCGCCTTCCCATATATCAACCTTAATGCTCAATTCTTTTTGAATCTTATTAAGTATATCTAATCCTCGTCTACCTTTGGCTCTCTTCAGTGAATCTGATGAATCAGCTATATGCCTAAGCTCATCTAATACAAATGTAGGAATTACAATTGTGCTTTCTATAAACCCACTTTCACAAATATCAAAAATACGTCCATCTATTATAACTGATGTGTCCAGAACCTTCGGACTTAGCAATGAACTATTTTGTTTGGATTTACCTTCTTTTATAGAACTCTTTTTAAAGTTGGAAAAAGAATGGATAATCTCATCTTTTTTCCTAACACAAATGTCTGCACATAACACAGTAATTATTACCGTAATAATAAATGAAATTATAGTGAATATTACCGAATCCCATTTAAACAACGAAGAGATTAATACAGAAATAATTAATCCTATTAATACTCCAATACCTGCAAATATTATATCTGTTATAGGCACCTTTTGAATTGATTTTTCCAAATAATCCATACTTTTTATTATCATAGAATTAATTACTGGTGAAACAAAATAAAATATAAGTCCTATTGCAGCTATACAAAAAACAATAAATATTAATGAAATAAGTGCAGAACTACTTATCCCTAAATGTGTTAAAAGTTTCTTTCCAATTATCCAATCACCTAAGATATAGCCAAAACTTCCTCCTACAAGTGTAAATAATCCTCTTAAAACCTTTTTTAACACTTTACCACCTCCTTTTCATTCTAATTATTTACAATTTCATTACTTTATATCCCATTAAATTAAATATATATTATCCATTTGTACATTTCAATGTATTCTCAAAATATTAACTAAATGTTGATTATATAAACAAAATATCTTTAATCTAATAGTAATTCTCAAACAACAATTTTTAACCCCCTATTAAAACACTATAATTTGAGCTATTATATAAATAAAGTTGAACCAAAAACTTATTAAAAGGAGTGAAGGTTATGAAAGATCTTATATTTGATGAATTCCAAAACTCTGTAGAAGATTCCCTTTTAAGACACAAAAGTATATTAGACATCTTAACAAAATTGCAGGAATCCGAAAGCAGAGTTAATCGATCCATTATAAAAGCTGTTACTAGTTGTGGATGTATTAAAATTAAAGCAGAAAAGCAAAATATAAACTACTCTATAATAAATGATGATATTGAAAACAATGATTTAAATGACATAGCTCTTCCTCTTAGTTCACACATTGAAGGCTCAATATGTGATGATTGCAGAAAAATAATTGAAACTGAACTTGGAAATCACTTATTTTATATAACTTCTCTATGTAGCAGTTTAGACATAAGCTTATATGACATATTATTAAAAGAATATAAAAACATAAATACCTTTGAAAAAATAAACTTAAGATAACAAATATAGCACAAGCTTTCTAGTTTTGTGCTATATTTGTTTGTCCAAGATAAACTGTTCTCTCAATCTCCTAAGTCCATTCTTTATTGCTTTTGCCCTAGCTTCCCCAACACCTTCAACTAAATCTAATTCATCGTAGGTTGCAGCCATTACCTGCTGAAGCTCCCCAAAATGTTTAACTAAATTTTCCATTATACTTGATGGTAACCTAGGAATTTTATTTAATATTCTATATCCTCTTGCAGACATTAACTTATCAATTAATGGTTCTCCAGCATAGCCTAAAGTCTTAGCAATAATATCTAAATCTAATAAATCAGCAGAAGAAAGCTTTTCAATATTACTATATACTTTATCGTAACTGTTATTTTCTTTGCAGTAATCCCTAACCAATAGAATTCCTTCTTGTTCAATTCCTTTTATTAGTTCTTCTAATTGCATAGATATAAGTCTTCCTTCATTACCAAGCTCACATATATACGTCTCTATTTCACATACAATTCTCATAACCATTTCATTTCTCTGAATAGCAGTAACAACATCCCATAATGTAGACAAGTCCTGTAGTTCAAGTAGATTTAAGTTACACATAACACGTTCTAGGACCAATTGATATTTTTCTAATGTTTGAATAGCTTGATTTGCCTTTGCCAGTACTTCTCCACTTTCTCTTAAAACATATTTAATATCGCCCTTATAAACAGATATAATATTTCTTCTTTGAGATATAGCTACTACAATATCACCCGTTTGTTTAGCCACCCTTTGAGCTGTCCTATGTCTAGTACCTGTCTCCTGAGTAGTAACTGATGGATCTGGCATCAATTGAGTATTAGCATACAATATCTTTTTTAGATCACTACTTACTACAATTGCACCATCCATCTTTGCTAATTCATATATATATGCTGGCGTATAATCTGAATTTATCTTAAATCCACCATCCACCATCTTTAAAATATAATCACTATCACTTAAAACTACTAATCCTCCAGTTTTGGCTCTTAGAATATTATCCAATCCTTCTCTTAACTGTGTTCCAGGCGACATAATCTTCAAAATACTCATTAATTCTTTTTGATTTTGCTCACGCATAAATTTCCTCCACCCATGTATTAAAATATTTTTCCTACAGCTTCTCTTACTGTATCAACTCCAATTATATTGATGTTTTTACCAGTTATTTTCTCTTTATTCTTTCGAGGCATAATAATATTTTTAAATCCCATTTTTATTGCTTCATTGACTATCTTCTCTGCACTTGCAATCTGTCTAACTTCGCCTGTTAATCCTACCTCTCCTATTACCAATAAGTTTTCCAGTTTAATTTCCTTACTCTTTACACTAGATATTAGTGCCAAAACAATACCTAAATCACCATATGTACCATCAATATTTAATCCACCAACTACATTAACATATACATCGCAATTATAAAAAGGTACTTTTAATTTTTTTTCAAGAACTGCTAAAATCAAACTCAATCTTTGATTATCCACACCAATAGCAGTTCTTCGTGGCATCACAGCTTTAGTCTCACTAGCTAAAGCTTGAATTTCAACCAATATTGGTCTTGTTCCTTCAAGTATACCAATAACTATCGAACCCTCTTGTTGTATAGATTTATCTTGTAAAAATACAGACGATGCATCAGTTACTTCTAAAAGACCATCTTCTCTCATTTCAAACACACCAATTTCACTAGTTGTTCCAAATCTATTCTTTATGGTCCTTATAATCCTAAACTCCTGAGTTCTTTCACCTTCAAAATATAATACAGTATCAACCATATGTTCAAGTACTCTAGGCCCAGCCAATTCACCTTGTTTTGTGACATGAGCAACTATAAATAGAGGAATATTATTTGTTTTACCAATCCTCATTAAATCATTTGTACATTCTCTAACTTGGGATACGCTTCCAGGTGCAGATGTTATAGTTGGTTTATATAACGTCTGTACAGAATCAATAATCACAAATACAGGATTTAAATCTGAAATGTGAGCTTCAATTATATCTATATTAGTTTCTGAAACTATATATAATTCTTCTTGTATTGCGTTTAATCTCTCAGCCCTCATTTTTATTTGTTCTTCCGATTCTTCCCCAGATACATATAACACCTTACCATATTTCTTCGATATATTGCTTGCAGTCTGAAGTAAAATTGTTGACTTTCCAATTCCAGGATCTCCTGAAATTAAAGTAAGCGACCCTTTTACAAGACCACCACCTATTACTCTATTTAATTCACCTATACCAGTATTAAATCTTTCATATTCACTAGATTTAACCTGTCCTATACTTTTAGGTTTACCATTAGAAGATAAGGTAACAGCCCTATTAAAAGTGGTCGTTGATTCTGCTTTAACTTCTTCTGAAAAGCTATTCCAACTATCACATCCTGGACATTTTCCATACCATTTTGGTGCTTCATACCCACATTGATTACATACATATATCTTTTTAGCTTTAGCCATGTTACCCCTCCTCTTAATTGTATAAATATTTGGTCTAAATTTTAAATATAACTACACGCAAAAAAATCCCTTGCATCGGATTTAATTTGAATGAATATACTTAAAAAATACAAAAACCACTATCATAAGTGGCTTTAGTAAATATTATATACTTATTCGAATATAAATACAACGCGGTATTAAACAGATTTTTTTATCTCTACTTTGTCATCTACTAAATCAATCTCTATAGATTCTGATTTCTTTATTGTTCCAGCTAATATTTCATCATATATTTTATCTTCAATTATTTTCTGTATGCTTCGTCTTATTGGTCTGGCTCCATAATTATTATTTTCACATTGATTACTTAGAAACTTTCGAACAGCTTCTGTTACTTGAATATTTACTTCATTCTTTTTAGCCCTTTTACATAAATCATCTACCATTATATTAGTTATCTTATATAAATCTTCAGCTGTAAGTTTTTGAAATACCACTATTTCATCAATTCTATTAAGAAATTCTGGCTTAAATACTTCTTTCATAGAATGTAATATATCTTCTTTCATTTTTAAATATTCGTTTTTACTAGTATCTCCAGCTTTTTTATTGAAACCAATGTAATTTTGTTTTTTAATTAAATCTGTACCAATATTAGATGTCATAATTATTATTGTGTTCTTAAAATCAACTACTCTTCCCTTTGAGTCGCTTAATCTGCCATCATCTAAAATCTGCAACAAAATATTAAAAACGTCTGGATGAGCCTTTTCAATTTCATCAAATAATACTATTGAATACGGATTTCTCCTTACTTTTTCAGTTAGTTGTCCTCCATCTTCAAATCCAACATATCCTGGTGGTGATCCAATTAACTTAGAAACCGAATGCTTTTCCATATATTCTGTCATATCAATTCTAATAATTGCATTTTCATCATTAAATAATGCTTCCGCCAATGCTTTTGATAATTCGGTTTTCCCAACTCCTGTTGGTCCTAAAAAAATAAAACTTCCAATTGGTCTTCTTACATCTCTAAATCCAACTCTTGACCTTTTAACAGCCTTAACAATAGCATTTACTGCATCATCCTGTCCAATTACCCTTTTATGAATTATTTTTTCTAAATCTAATAATTTTTCTATTTCTGTCTCACTTATTTTGTCAATTGGTATTTTAGTTATTGTTGATATTACATTAGCAATATCCTCCCTATCTACAACTGGCCTTACAAAACCACTATCATTTAGTTTTAAATCCCTTGCAACAATAGCACTAGCCATAGATATTTTTTTTCTAGAACTTGCTTCATCAATAAGATCAATTGCTTTATCTGGTAAAAACCTGTCTGTAAGATATCTATCTGATAATTCAACTGCTGCTACCAGTGCATCGTCAGTTATAACCACCTCATGATAAGATTCATATTTTTCTCGAATTCCTCTTAAAATACTTTCTGATTCCTCTTTAGATGGTTCCTCAATAAATATAGGATGGAATCTTCTTTCTAATGCTGAGTCCTTTTCAATATATTTTCTATACTCATTTAACGTTGTTGCACCTATACATTGTAATTCACCTCTAGCTAATAATGGTTTTAATATATTAGATGCATCTATAGCTCCTTCTGCTCCACCAGCACCTACTATTGTATGAATCTCATCAATAAATAATATGATGTTCTCAGACTTTATTACTTCATCCATAAGTGATTTTAATCTTTCTTCAAAGTCTCCTCTATATTTAGCACCGGCAATCATAGAAACCATATCAACACTTATAACTCTCTTATTCCTTAATACATCTGGCACATTGTCACTACATACTTTCTGAGCCAATCCCTCTACAATGGCTGTTTTCCCAACTCCTGGCTCTCCAATTAAACATGGATTATTCTTTAATCTTCTACATAAAATCTCTAAAATTCTCTCAGTATAACACGTTCTACCTATAACTGGATCTAACTTCCCCAATTTAGCATATTCCGTTAAATCCTTGCCATATTTATCAATTATAGGTGTATTATACACCTTTACTTTTTCTTCTGTTTTAATATGATCCATAGTTTTATTAGTTTGATACATATCGCCATTTGTAATATCATTAACCACGTATAATTTGGTTAATTCTTTTCTCAATTTTTCAAAATCTACCCCTAAATTAAAAAGTATAGTATATCCAACACTTTCTTCTTCATTAAGAATACCTAAAAGCATATGTTCTGGTGTAACTACACTACAATTTTGACTCCTAGCTTCTATCAAGCTTAACTCAACTAACTTCTTTGTCCTAGGTGTCAAAAGTACTTCTTCTAAAAAAATTTCTGCTTCACCAAATCCAATCATTTCTACTACTTGATTGTTTACATTTTCAAAGTTCACCTGCATACTTTTTAGTATGTCAGAAGCCATTCCTCCCTCTTTAATAATTCCCAGAAGGATATGTTCTGTTCCTACAAAACTATGTTTGAAATTTTTTGCTGATTCATGTGCATACAATAATGCTTGACGTGATCTATCATTATATTTGTTAAACATAATCTTATCCCCTTTATTTAATCTTATTTAACTAATTACGTATTAATATTTTATCCAATTATGTATAATATAAACTTTATTTCACCAATATGTATGCATTTTTTATATACTTAAAGCACCCTTCCTATTGGAAAAGTGCTTTATTAATATACTTTCTATCTTTATATAGTAAAGATAGTGCTTCATCGTATGTGCAAAAATCAATTTTGATATACTTTTGAGAATTAACTACTATTTTGATATTGTCTTCTTCACTTAGATATACATCAATATCTTCATCCTCTTTATTATAATTAAACTTCTTTAATTCCATTAAAATATCTTTTAGATTCTCCTTAGTCCTAATCATTTCTTCCTCCAATATATAGTTATTTATGGACTATATCTCTAATTCTAAATCATTGATATATCCATTAAATTGCGAATTATATAACTTCGAATATACTTGTCCATTTTTCATTAACTCTTCGTGGGAACCACTTTCAACAATTCCTGTATTACCAACAACAACTATTTCATCAGCATTCTTTATTGTTGATAGCCTATGAGCTACAACAATAGTTGTTCTTCCCATTGATAGCTTTTCTAAAGACTTTTGTATAATTAACTCTGATGTATTATCGAGAGCCGATGTAGCTTCATCTAATATAAGTATAGGTGGATTTTTCAAAAATGCTCTTGCTATAGATATTCTTTGCTTCTGTCCACCTGATAGTTTAACACCTCTTTCACCTACATAAGTATCATACTTGTTAGGTAATGTTAAAATGAAGTCATGAATATTAGCTTCTTTTGCAGCTTTTATTACATCTTCATCTGTAGCATTAGGTTTTCCATATAAAATATTTTCTTTTATTGTTCCAGTAAATAAAAATACATCTTGCTGAACAACGCCTATATTTTCCCTTAAAGATTTTAATTTTATATTATTTATACTTTCTCCTGCTATAGTGATTTCTCCTTCACTAAGTTCATAAAATCTAGGAATTAAATTACAAATAGTACTTTTCCCTCCACCAGATGGACCAACTAAAGCTAATATTTTACCGGCACTAATCTTTAAATTGATATTATCTAAAATCACCTTACTGTCAGCATATTTAAAACTAGCATTATGGAATTCGATATCTCCTTTTGGATTAACTAGATCCTTTGCATGATCACTATCCACAATATCTGATTTAGTATCCATTAGTTCTATAAATCGTTTAAAGCCAGACATACCTGACTGATATTGCTCAACAAATGATGTAAGCCTTCTTATAGGTTGCATAAAATATGCTATATATAAGAAATAGGTACTTAAATCCACAATTCCGATATGACCTTTGTAAACAAAATATCCTCCAAACCCTAGTACAATAACATTAAGCATATCTACAAAAAATCTCATACCAGACATAAACTCAGCCATATATTTATATGCCTTTGATCTGCTGCTTTTAAATTCTATATTACCTTCATCAAACTTTTCCATCTCATATTCTTCATTAGTAAATGATTTAGATACCCTGATACCTGAAATGCTGTTTTCTAGTTTAGTATTTACTACTGCAATTTTCTTTCTTACATCATCAAATGCATTTGACATTTTTACTCGTTTAGTTATTGTAAAAATAAGAATTATCGGTATAAATGCAAATACGATAAGTGTTAATTTTACATTGATTACACATAATAACACAAAGGACCCTACTAGCATAACTAATGATATGAATAAATCCTCTGGTCCATGGTGTGCAAGCTCAGATATTTCCATCAAATCATTTACTATTCTGGACATTATACTTCCAGTTTTATGATCATCAAAATAACTGAAAGAAAGTGTTTGAAGATGAGAAAATATTTCTTTTCTCATATCATATTGCAATCTAACCCCCATTACATGTCCCCAATAGTCTACTATATAATTTGCTATTAATTTAATTACATATAGAAATGCTAATACACAAGTAAAAATAATAATAGTTCTTAAATTTTTATTTGGTATTGCATCCTTTAATAAAAAACTAGTCAACATAGGAAACATTAAATCCATAGCTGCAACTAAAAAAGCACATACCATGTCTAGGATGAATAGCTTTTTATGAGGCTTATAGTATGATATAAATCTTTTTATCATTTTAAAATCACCTCTACTCCATTTTACTTATCTACACTATAAAGCTTCAGAAATTCAATATTTCTGAAGCTTAAAAATACACTAATGTATATTATATATATTTTTGCTTAATTTTTCTATCCTTTTTTAGTTGTTACTCATAAAACTTTCTATATCCTCTACACTCTTAATTATAGATTGTGATAAATTCTCATAACCATTTTCAGTGACTAAAATATCATCTTCTATTCTTATTCCGATGCCTTCCTCTTCAATATATAATCCTGGCTCATCAGTAATTATCATCCCTGCTTCTAATTTCATACCTCTTGATCCTACATCATGTGTATCTAAACCTAATGGATGAGATACACCATGGAAATAATACTTACTCAATTCTGAGTCTTCCTTAATCAATCCTATTGACTTACATCCCTCTGCAAGAATTGACTTACATAAATTTTGAAGTTCCATTAATGTTACTCCTGGTTTAACTGCTTTCATTACCTCTTCATTAGCTTTAAGAACTATATTGTATACTTGTTTTTGCCTTTCAGTAAATTTTCCATTGAGTGGGAATGTTCTACTAATATCTGCATTATACAACTGATATTGGGCTCCTAAATCTAATAGCATCAATTCATTATCTTGTGTCTTTGTATTGTTAGATGAATAGTGCAACACTGTAGCATTCTTTCCTGATGCTGCTATAGTATCAAATGCAAATTCCTTAATCCCTCTTTTGTTAAGTTCAAAATTAAAATATGCTTCAATTTCATATTCCATCATTCCTGGTATTGCATTTTTCCAAATTGATTTTATACCTTCATATGTTATATCGATTGCATCTCTAATTATATCTACTTCTTCCTTACACTTAATGGTTCTTAGTTTAGCTATATCCTTATATACATTATTAATCTTTACATATGGGTACTTTGATAACATAGTATTAGCAAACTCTTGTGATTTTGATGCAGGAATATCAACCTCTTGTCTCTCTAAATCTAAATAAATATCCTCTATCCCATATATATTCATTAAAGAACCTAAATCACCGTTAAAATCCTTTAAATATCTTATGTCATCAATTCCAGAATTACTCTCAGCTTGTTCAACACTTATAGTTTCTCCAACCCATTTTGCCATTACTTCATCTCGTTCTTCTATGAATAAGCATTCTGATAATTTATCACCGAGTTTCCACATCATTAAAATTACTTTCTCTTCCTCTATACCTGACAAGTAATAAAAATTCCTATTTGGAGTAAATGCATACATATCATCTGCTGATTTGTATGGAGCTCTACCTGCAAAAAAAACTGCAATAGAATCAGCTTTCATTATCTTTCCTAACTTATTTCTGTTGTTTACAAAAAAATTGTTTTTCATAAAATCCCCACCTATCCCCTATAATATTTATTCATTAAATTCCTTCACGACATATCTGTGATGAGATATGTCTGCAGATTTTTTAACTTCTAGTATTCCATTAACTTCTTCAATTATAGTAATACTTCCTTGTCTTATATATGGCTTGTCCCAAAATCTATCTATTTCTAAATTATTAAGCTTGCATAATATTGACTTTATAACCATGGTATGTGTTATAACAAGAACTCTTTTATCCTTATTATTATATATAATATCTAGCAATGCTTTATAGGATCTATCTATTAACTCCTTGAAATTTTCACCATCACCAATAGGCATATACAGATTAGGATTATTATAATAATTATTATACTGATTGTTATATTGTAATTTTATTTCTTCTTGAGTTAACCCCTGAAAATCCCCTAACTTTATTTCTCTTAAATTAGGTTCTTCTACTATAGTAATATCAGTATCACCTTTAACTATAGTAGCTGTTTGAATTGCTCTCCCACTAATGCTTGAATATATAACATCTATATCTAATCCCAATATTTTCTCTCTTAACCATAATGATTGCTGAATTCCTAAATCGGTTAACGGGGAATCCTTCCACCCTTGCATCCGTCCTTCAACATTCCACACAGTTTGTCCATGTCTTGTTAAATATATTGTTGTCAATTTGTTTCCTCCTAAATATTATATACCAATAATCCAATTTTAATATATATTACATTTTTGTGCAAATTTTCTTTTAGAATAGGCATTCCAATACTTTCAATTAGTGTTCTCAGAATGCCTCCTAATCTATTTCTTTTTCACCACTCTTATAGAATATTCTCCTTGAGTTGGATTACCTTTATCTAGTATATCAAACTTATCATTATATAAAATTGAACAAATTACCTTCTCATCCTCCTCATTAACATTACTTAATTCTATTTGAAAATTATCTTCTGGTTCAACAATTGCCATGTAATCATGAATATAACTATAATCACTTAACTTAATTTCACCAAATATATTCATTTTATAGTTTGACATGTTATACCCCCTATTATAGTAATATAATTATATACTTCTATTGCATTATTTTGAATTTAATTATTAATAATAGGATAACCTCATTATAAAAAAATAAACCCAATAGTAAAAATAATTTACTATTGGGTACCTTTATATTATGCTTCTTTCTTGGACTGTTCTATAATCTTTGATACTTGGTCACTAGGTACTTCTTCATATCTCTCAAATCTACTTCTAAATATACCTCTAGCTCCAGTAATACTTCTCAAGTCTGTTGCATAATTATATAATTCTGATTGAGGAACTTCTCCAATAATCCTTTGTCCTTTGGATGTTGGTTCCATACCTAAAATTCTACCTCTCTTTTTATTTATATCTGCAATAACATCACCCATATAATCATCTGGAACATCTACTTCAATATACATTATTGGTTCCAATAACACCGGTTCTGCTTCCTGTAATCCTTTTTTATATGCCAAAGATGATGCAATTTTAAATGCCATTTCAGATGAATCTACTGGATGGAATGAACCATCATATAAGGTTGCTCTTAATCTTATAACTGGATATCCTGCTAAAACACCATGATGTATACATTCTCTTAATCCTTTTTCTACAGCTGGTATATATTGCCTTGGTACAGCTCCTCCAACTACAGCATCTACAAAGTCTAAATCATCCTCTCCATCTTTACGTGGTTCAAATTTAACCTTAACATCTCCATATTGTCCATGACCACCAGATTGTTTCTTATGCTTTCCTTGTACATCAGACATTTTCTTTATCGTCTCTCTATAAGGAGTTTTCGGAATCTGTAAATTTACATCAGCTCCAAATTTGGTTTTTAATTTGCTAACTATAACCTCTAGGTGCGTAGATCCTAATCCAGATATAACAATTTCAGCATTTTCCACATCCCTTGAAACAGAAAAAGTAGGATCTTCTTCTAATAATTTTGCAAGCCCACTAGAAATTTTATCTTCATCACCTTTACTATTAGGAATAACAGCTCTAGAATATACTGGAGATGGAAAGTTTAATCTTTCAAAAACAATTTGTCTTTCTGTGGCACATAGTGTGTCTCCAGTACTAGTAAATTGTAATTTTGCTACCGCACCTATATCACCAGCCTTAACTTCATTAGTCTGGTATTGTTTTTTACCTTTTAGAAAATATAAAGAACCTAATTTTTCTTCCTTCTCTTTTGATGAATTATATACTACAGTATCTGACTTTGCAGAACCAGTTATAACTCTAAACATAGATAATTTGCCTATAAAAGGATCTACAATTGTTTTAAATATTAATGCGGAAAATGGATCATTATCACTTACTTTTACATTTACATAAGCATTACTATTCTTGTCTTTCGCCATATATAAATTTGTTTCTATCGGTGATGGGAAACATTCAACTATATCCTCTAATAAAGTTTCTATACCTACGTTAGTAGTTGCTGAACCACACATTATTGGGCATATTTCACCTTTTGATGCAGCTTTGATTAGCCCATGATATATGTCATCCTTACTTAATTCACCTTCATTAAAATACTTATCTAACAATTCCTCATCTGTCTCTGCAACAGCCTCCATGAGCATCTGTTTACATTCTTCAACTTTATTAGATAACTCTACAGGAACCTCTGTTTCCTCCATTTCTTGAGTATTGGGATTAAATATTCTAGCTCTATTTGAAATTATATTTACTATTCCTTTAAAGTTAGATTCCTTACCTATAGGATATTGTATTGGTACTACAGAAACTCCAAATCTATCCTTTAACTGTTCTAAAACCTTTTCAAAGTTACTATTTTCACGATCTAGTTTATTTACAAATATAGCTCGTGGTAATTTATGAATCTCTGCATATTCCCACGCTTTTTCAGTACCAACTTCTATTCCAGATACACCACAAACAGTAATCATTGCCATATCTATGGCATTTAATCCCTGTATCATTTCACCTTCAAAATCAAAATATCCTGGCATATCAACCAAATTAATTTTTACATCATTCCATTCACAATGTGCAACTGAAGTTGAAATAGATACTTGCCTTTTTTTCTCCTCGGCATCATAATCACTTATAGTAGTTCCATCCTCTACTCTACCAATTCTATCAATTTCTTTAGTGTGATACAATAAGCTTTCCATTAAACTTGTTTTTCCAGAACTACCATGTCCAATAATTCCTACATTCCTCAAGTTGTTAATTTTATACTCTTTCATAAAACGTACCCCCTAACTAAATTTGGCTATATTAGGTTTATAAACAGATTTAATTATATAAATAATTCTATAAAAATTAAGTTTTTCCTTTAATTTTTTGAATATTTATAATATTAAATCTCTTATTGTTTTTTTGCCTTCATACTAACCATAGTTATATATACTTATTAAATTATTTAATATTCTAACCTTAATAAAATATCTTATAACCATACTGTTTGTACTTTTTTATTTATTAAAGGGTATTTATGATTTATTGTAGTTTTTTATGTCTTTTTACTCTATTTAATTAATGTTCCTGTAATAAAGTACTGTCCAAAGTTATACTAAACAATAAATTGATACTTGCCTACAGACTTTTCCTAATGGTTGAAGTAGGATCTATCCCTTCCAGTTCAATGAGAAATACTCAAAGGCAACCATAGGGTTACTTTTGAAAAATCTGAATAATGTAATAAAGGCTCTGTATGCATTAGCTTAATTGCATACAGAGCCTAAATAACTCACATATTTTTTTATATTCATCCACACATGTTGATATCTTTTTCATATATTTGTGGATATTTAATTAACCATACTAATTTATTTAGAAAATAAAAAAAGATAATTAAATAATTATCTCACAAAGGTTATATAATATAAGAAATGGCTCCGCGAAGAGGATTCGAACCTCCAACCTATCGGTTAACAGCCGAGTGCTCCACCGTTGAGCTATCGCGG
>URKQ01000045.1 GCA_900548455.1 uncultured Clostridium sp. | reverse complement strand
GGAACCTTATGGTTCCCTTTGAGTATCTCTCCTTAACAAGGAGGGAACAGAGTCCCCTTCCAACCCCCATTAGGAAAGGCCGTGCATAAGCTATTAATTTACTGTTTAGCATAACTTGTGCGTTTGATCACTCTATTTTACTATAGAGTTTATTATTTCTTCAATAGAAGTTGTTTCCATAGTTTCTAGATATGATTTAACAGTTTCTTTAAGGCCAGATACTTCAGTTAAATCTTTGCCACTCCAAAAATCAGTGTTTTTAAGAACTGCAGTTGCAATTTCATCGAAGTTTTTATTTTTCCATACATTATTAAAGAAATTAAGTACTTCTTCACTATCTTTTATTTGATATGTAGTTCCATCAGCTCTTTTTCCAATATAGCCACTTTCCGTCATTTCACCTTGATAGAATTTTATAAATGCAGCTAAAGAAAAAGATAAACATTTTGGTATCTCATTAGTAGTATCTATATATCCTAGCAAAGAAGGCATACATCTTGCATTAAATTTAGAGCATGAGTTTAATGATATATCAAGTAATTTATGTTTTATGTATGGATTTGAGAATCTATCAGAAACAGCTGCTGCAAAACTTTCAAGTTCTTCTTTTGGAAGATCTAATGTTGGTATAATTTCATCATAAATTATTTTATCTAAGAATTTTTTGAATGTAGAATCATTCATAAAGTCTAGAACTATGTTATGACCAGCTAAATAAGCAGCTAGTACAGTTGAAGTATGAGCTCCATTTAAAATTCTAACTTTTCTCTTTTTGTAAGGCTTTACATCTTCAGTCCATATAACGTTTGCATCAGTTTTATGTATAGGTAATATATTTGACCATTCCTTTTTACCTTCTATTACCCATAAATTAAATAATTCACTTGTAACAATTATATTATCTTTATAGCCTAATTTTTCTTCAAAGTAACCAATTTGATCTTTAGGATAACCGGTTACTATTCTATCTACTAAAGTACTAGTAAATTTATTAGCAGTTTCTATCCAAGATATGAATTCGTTTCCAAGCTCCCATTCATTAGCATACTGTAAAACAATTCTTTTAAGTTCAGCACCATTGTTATCGATTAATTCTACCGGTAAAAATAATAGGCCTTTGGTAGTATCTCCATTAAAAGCTTTATATCTTTCATAAAGTAAAGCTGTAACTTTAGCAGGGAAAGAAGAAGGTGGAGTGTCTGTTAACTTATCACCAGCTTTATAAGTAATACCTGCTTCAGTAGTATTAGATATAACAACTTCTAAGTCATTACTTCTAGCTATCTCCATTAATGCATTGTAATCATTATAAGGATTAATACATCTTGAAACTGATGTTATTTTTTCTATTTTTTCAACGGCATTGCCATTTTCTATACCTCTCATAGCTAGAGTATAAACACCATCTTGGTTATTAATTAGATCCGCAAGACCAAGGGCTATTGGTTGGCATAGAACGATGCTGCCTTTATATACTTCATTTTCATTAGCTTTGTTTATCATCCAATCAGTAAAAGCTCTTAAGAAATTGCCTTCTCCAAATTGAAGGATTTTTTCAGGATATTTTCCAAATACTTTTTCTACTGTTTCATTTACTTTTTTCATAATATTACCTCCGAAAATGTTAATCTTATTGGCTCCGTATGCATTTACAGAGCTATCTTACTTTTATATTACCAAATGTATACGTTGTTGTATACAACAAAATTTAAAAAATATACTATTTGTAAAAAAACAAATAGCAAATGTTTGAATAATAAAGGAAAAATATTATAAATTAATTGATGAATTTTTTTCCATGAAAGCTTCAAAAGATGAGTTTTTAGAGTTTAGTAAATGTTCTTCTAAAGCTTTTGCAGCATCAATCAAGTTCCTTTTAGCTAAATTTTCTAGAATTTTTGCATGTTCATCAATGGAAGATTTTAATCTATTATCATCATGAATTCCACTTAATATCCTTAGTCTACAATTTTGATTATGAATATTATCATATGTTTGAAGGATATACTTATTGTTACACTGATTTAATATAACTCTATGAAAATCATCATCCAAATCAAAGACCTTTTTATAATCTTGTTTTGTAATACTATCCCTAGATAGTAGAATGTTTTTATACATGAATTCTAAATTTTCAGAAGTCATGTGACCACAGTAGTTTAGTACTATATATGGCTCAATAAGCAGTCTGGCTTCAAAGGTCATGTTAATTTCTCCGATAGATAAAGGAGCTACAAAGAATCCCTTTTTAGGCATTATCTTAATTAAGTTTTCTTGTTCCAAACGACTTAGAGCATCTCTAATTGGAGTTCTACTAACTTGAAGCTCTTCACAAAGTAAATCTTCGTTCAAGAAAGAATTTGGACTATATTCACAAGATAAAATTTTGCTTTTAATTGAAGAGTAGGCTTGTTGTTTTAAACTTAATTTTGCCATTTTTTCTCCTTTCATATTTGTTAATTAATAAAGTTATAATATCATTGACAAGAAATTTAGTCAAATAAGTATACTATGTTAATAAATGAGATAACATATAAAAAATATTAGTGAAAAATATATCAATTGATATTTGTATGAAAATTTTAATTAATTTGTTGACAACATTTACATTGCCATGCTATATTGTATACAACAATAAATACAACGAATGATGTAAAGTATTACAGGAGGTTGGTTACTATGAAATCAATTTTAATCAATAAACCAGGTGAGGTTCAAATAAGAGAAGCTGAGAAACCTACACCTCAAAAAGGACAAGCATTACTTAAAGTGCTTTATGGCGGAATTTGTGGAAGTGACTTAGGTACATATAGAGGAACATTTGCATATGTTTCTTATCCAAGAACTCCAGGACATGAGTTTTCAGCAGAAATAATTGAGATAGGTGAAAACGATAAAGGTTTAAAACCTGGAATGATAGTAACATGTAATCCATATTTTAATTGTACAACTTGTTATTCCTGTGAAAGAGGTCTTGTAAATTGTTGTACTACAAATCAAACTATGGGAGTACAAAGAGAAGGTGCTTTTTCAGAGTATATTACAATGCCAATAGAAAGAATTTATGATGGTGGTGGATTAAGTGCAAAAACATTAGCTTTAATAGAACCATTTTGTATTAGCTACCACGGAGTTTCAAGAGCAAATGTAAAAAAAGGTGATAAAGTTTTAGTTCTTGGAGCAGGAACTATTGGAGTATTAGCTGCAGTTGCTGCTAAAGCATTAGGAGCTACTGTTTACATAAGTGATATAGCAAAGCAAAAGTTAGATTATGCATATAAAGAGTTTGATTTAGATGGAATAATATTAAATGATAGCCCAGAAAATTTCGAATCTCAAGTTTCAGATATAACTAATGGAAATGGATTCGATGTGACAATTGAAGCAGTAGGATTGCCATCTACATTCCAAAATTGTATTGATGCAGCAACCTTTGGTGGAAGAGTAGTTTTAATTGGAGTAGGTAAAAAGAATTTAGACTTTAACTTTACAATGATTCAAAAGAAGGAATTAAATATTTTTGGATCAAGAAATGCATTAAAAAAGGACTTCTTAGAATTAATTGAAATTGTAAAGAGTGGAAAAGTGGATTTAGATAAAATAGTTACTAATGTATATGATTTTGAAGATGCACCAAAAGCATTTGAAGAGTTTGATCAAAATGCAGCTTCTATGTTAAAGGTTTTACTAAAATTTTAATAAAAAATCATAAAAGAATATAATGTGAAAAGGGGTAAGTTTATGAAAGTTAAAAAATTATTATCTATGGTTATGGCAGCATCAATTGCAGTTACAGCACTAGTTGGTTGTGGGAAAAGTAATTCTAATTCAGATGCAGGAAAAGCGTCTGGAGACACTAAAGTAGTTCAAATTGGTTTTGAAAACTCTATTAGCGAACCTATTGGACAAGCATTAGAAAAATGGCAACAATTAGTTGAAGAAAAAGGCGATGGAAGCCTTAAAATTGAATTATATCCTGATAGTCAATTAGGAGCTAAAAGTGAATTAATAGACTCTATGTTACTTGGAGAACCGGTTGTTACTCTTGCAGATGGAGCATTCTATGCAGATTACGGTGTGCCTGACTTTGGTATAGTTTTTGGACCGTTCTTATTTGATACTTGGGAGCAGTGTTGGACTTTAACTGAAAGTGATTGGTATGCAGAGCAAAGCAAGAAATTAGAAGAAAAAGGATTGAAAATTGTAACATCAAACTGGAAGTATGGTGAAAGACATACATTAACTACAAAACTTGTTGAAAAACCAGAAGATTTAAAAGGATTAAAAATCCGTGTTCCAGGAAATCAAATTCAATCTGTAGGATTCGATACTTTGGGTGCAACATCAACAGGTATGGACTTAGGAGAGGTTTATCAAGCATTACAAACAGGTACAATCAACGGAGCTGAGAATCCATTAGCTACATTATATGGAAGAAAACTTCATGAAGTTGCAAAAAACTTAATATTAGATGGACATGTTAAGAACTTTACAACTTGGGTATGTAGTGCAGACTTCTTTAATACATTAACAGCTGAGCAACAAGAACTTTTAGTATCTACAGGTAAAGAAGCAGGACTTTATAACAACGAGTTACAAGAAGCATCTGAGGAAGATTATTTACAAAAAATGAAGGATGAAGGCGTTACTGTAACTGAATTAACTCCAGAAACTTTAGAAGCATTTAAAAAAGCAGCTGCACCTTTCTATGAAAAAGGAGCTACTTTTGGGTGGTCTGATGGTTTATATGAAACAGTAAGAAAAGCTATGGGTGCAAAATAGTTTATAGAACACGAGGTGATTCTCTTGAAAAATAAAAATAAAATTTTGAAGGTGATTGGCAATTTAGATATTGCCATCGCCGCAATTGCTCTTGTTATTCTTATCGTACTGACTTCTTCTGGTGTATTTATGAGATACATTTTAGGACAACCTTATACATGGCTTGAAGAAGTTCAATTATTTTGTATGGTTTGGATTGTTTTTGCTGCTGGTGGAGCTGCGTTTCGTACAGGAAATCATGTAGCAATAGAAATGGTAGTAGAATTATTTCCTAAGAAGATTCAAAAAGTAATTGAAATTTTCGTAGATATTGTAATTTTATTTGTAATAGGATATTTATTTATGCAGAGTATAGGATTTATTAAACTATTTGTAGCAAGTGGTAGAAGTACAAGTATGATAAAGATACCATATACTCTAATATATGGAATAGCTCCTGTGTCTTACATATTAATGATAATCAGCTATTTTACTTCAAAATACACAAAAAGAAAAACTGAGAAGGAGGTAAACTAATGAATTCTATTGTTTTATTGGCAGCTGTTGTTATGCTAGTATTGCTGTTTCTTAAAGTACCGGTATACATATCTGTATTAGGTGGTTCAGCAGTATATTTTATATTGAATCCAGGGGTTAACCCAATTGTATACGCTCAACAAGCAATAACAGGTACTGAAAGTATTTCATTACTTGCCATTCCTTTCTTTGTATGTGCTGGTATATTCATGAACTATACCGGTGTTACTAAAAGAATTATGGATTTTTGTGAAGTAGTAACAGGAAGAATGTCTGGTGGATTAGCTCAAGTTAACGTATTGCTATCTACATTGATGGGTGGACTTTCAGGCTCTAATATAGCAGATGCTGCAATGCAATCTAAAATGCTTGTTCCTGAAATGGAGAAGAAGGGTTTTTCAAAGTCTTTTTCAACAGTTGTTACAGCTTGCTCTTCAATGATTACACCATTAATACCACCAGGAATAGCAATGATTCTTTATGGATGTATCGCTAACGTTTCTATAGGTAAGTTATTTATTTCAGGTATTGGTGTAGGAGCATTACTTTGTGGAAGTATGATGTTACTAGTAAGTATAATCTCTAAAAAGAGAGGTTATGTACCTATTCGTAATGAAAAAATTACAGGTAAAGAATTTGGTAAGGTATTAAAACCTGCAATTTTACCACTTTGCTTACCGATAATAATTATAGGTGGAATTCGTTTGGGAATCTTTACTGCAACAGAAGCAGGATCTATTGCAATCATTTATGCTTTAGTTTTAGGATTATTCTATAAAGAGATGAAAGCTAGAGATATTGCCACTGGTTTAAAGGAAACAGTTACTACAACTGCATCAATAATGCTTATAGTTGCTGCGGCTAGTGTGTTTTCATGGATATTAACAAAAGAAAGAATTCCTCAGCAGTTAACAGCTTGGATGGTAAGTGTAATAAGTAATAAATATGTATTCTTAATTATTGTAAACATATTCTTATTAATAGTTGGTATGTTTATTGAAGGAAATGCATCTATGATAGTATTAGTTCCATTATTAGCACCAGTAGCGGCTGCATATGGAATTAATGAAATTCAATTTGCCATGATTTACATATTCAATAATGCTATTGGAGCTATTTCACCTCCAATGGGAACCTTAATGTTTGTAACATGTGGAATTACTAAATGTAAAACGAAAGAATTTATTAAAGAAGCATGGCCGTTCTATTTGCTTCTACTACTAAACTTATTGTTATTAACATATGTTCCTTTCTTCTCAACAGGATTATTAGGAATATTCTATTAAAAAAGTCTGCCCAATGTGGGCAGGCTTTTTTTATGTAGAAAATTATAAAATCTATTATTTTCTGATAAAATATAGTTAAGATATATAGGAGGGCATATTTATGAGGATATATAAGATGAAAAACTATGAGGAAATGTGTAGAAAGGCGGCCAACATAATATCTGCACAAGTTATCTTAAAACCTAATTCTGTATTAGGCTTAGCCACAGGTTCCACTCCAATAGGCATATATAATCAATTAGTAGAATGGTATAGTAAAAATGATTTGGATTTTAGTGAGGTTACCTCTATAAACTTAGATGAATATAAAGGTATAGAAAAAAGTAATTCTCAAAGTTATTATTGCTTTATGCAAAATAATTTGTTTAAACATGTAAATATAAAAAATGAAAATATTAATATTCCTAATGGAATGGAGAAAGATGAGATAAAAGAGTGCAATAGGTATGATAAAATTATTCATTCTATTGGTGGTGTGGATTTACAGTTATTAGGTTTAGGTCACAATGGACATATAGGATTTAATGAGCCAAAAGAAATATTTGAAAAGGATACTCATTGTGTTAACCTAAGCCAAAGTACAATAAGAGCTAATAGTAGATTTTTTAAATGTGATGAAGACATTCCAAGGCAAGCTTATACCGTTGGAATTAAAACTATTATGCACGCTAAAAAGATTTTATTAGTAGTAAGTGGAATTGATAAGGCGGACATAGTGAAGAAGGCCTTTTATGGTCCTATAACGCCTAAGATACCTGCATCTATTCTTCAATTACATGATGATTTAGTTATTGTAGGTGATGAATTAGCATTATCAAAAATATAATAGGTTTACGGCTTTTCCTAAAGAGGGAACCATAGGGTTCCTTTTGAAAGAGCCGAATATTGTAATATAGTTGATAGGTGTTCAAAATGATTATAAAAAATGCTAAGGTATATAAAAGTGATAATCTGTTTTATAAGGAAGACATACACATAAAGGATGAATACATTGTTTCCATGAAAGAGGAGGATGATTGTGACATCATAGATGGAAATGGCTGTTACGCTATACCGGGACTTATAGACGTACACTTTCATGGGTGTAATGGATATGATTTATGTGATGGTTCATACGATTCTATAAAAAATATGGCAATATATGAATTGAAGAATGGAATAACGGGTATAGTTCCAGCTACAATGACTCTACCAATGGAAGAGCTTTTTAAAATAAGCAAGTCAGTAGGAAATTACAAATGTGATGAGGGAGCAGAACTTTTAGGTGTAAATATGGAGGGACCTTTTATATCAAAAGAAAAGAAAGGTGCACAAGACTCTAAATATATAGAGTGTCCTGATATAAAGTTATTTGAAGAGTTACAGAGAAGTGCAAATGGAAAATATAAATTAGTAACTATTGCACCAGAAGAAAGAGGAGCTTTAGAATTTATTAATACTTTAAAATCTGAAGTTACTATTTCATTAGGACATAGCAAGGCAAATTGTAATGAAGCTATGGAAGCCATAAAAATGGGCGCAAAACATGTGACCCACTTATATAATGCTATGACATCATATTCCCATAGGGAGCCTGGGATTATAGGTGCAGCCTGTGATGATAAAGATTGTATGGTTGAACTCATTTGTGATGGGATTCATATTCATCCTTCTGTTATCAGAAATACATTTAAAATGTTTGGAAATGATAGAATTGTTTTAATTAGTGACAGCATGATGGCAACAGGATTGAAAGATGGAGTTTACACTTTAGGAGGACAAGAGGTAAAAGTTGAAGGTAAAAAAGCCACATTGCTTAAAGATAATACTATAGCAGGGTCAGTTTCAAATTTAATGGATTGTATGAAATATGCAGTAAATGAATGCAAAATTCCCTTTGAAAATGTGATTCCTTGTGTAACTGAAAATCCAGCAAAAGTTATAGGGGTATATGATAAATATGGAAGTATAGACGAAGGAAAATATGCAAACATACTTTTACTTGATGAGAAATTACAGATAAAACACATAATTTTTAAGGGAAAATTCATATAGTTATTGACTCTAGAGCTACTCTAGACTTTATACTTTTATTAAAGAATAAAAAAGGAGTGGTTATATGGAAAAACAATATGAAAATGACACAATTAAATTACTTTGTAATAGAGCTAGTTGTAGAAGTTTTTTAGATAAGGAAGTTCCTGAGGATATAATTAATAGGATAATTGAATGTGGAATACATGGAGCAACAGGTGGTAATTTGCAACCTTATTCAATAATAAAAATAAGTGATAATACTACTAAGAAACGACTAGTTACAGAGTGTGAAATGCAAAGTATAGTAGAGAATGCTCCTGTTAACTTATTATTTTGTATTGATTGGAGAAGAACAGGGAGATGGGCTGAGGCATGTAATGCACCGTTTGTAGCAACTAAGAGTTATAGACACTTTTGGATTGCGCTTCAAGATACGGTTATATGTGCTCAGAGTATATGTACTGCTGCAGATTCTTTAGGGCTAGGCTCTGTTTATATCGGTACTGTTGAAAGTTGCTTTATGGAATTAAAATCTATATTAAATATTCCTGAAGGTGTTTTCCCAGTGGTTCTTTTAAGTTTAGGGTATCCTTCAAAATATCCACAGCCAGCAAATAAATTAGGGATTGAAGCAATAGTTCATGATGAAAAATATAAAGACCTTGAAATTGATAGGTTAGTTCAATTACAAGATGAAAAATATAATTACAAGACATTCCCAAATAGTGATTCAAATTTAAAACAAATAGAAGAAGTAGCGTATGATATTGGAGGAAGTGAATATTCAGACAAGATTATAGAAGATATAAAAAGAGTTGGATATATCAATCAAGCACAAAGATATTTTGGACTTCACTATAAAGCTAATTGGTCATGTATAGGGAATGGGGAGTTTTTAGAAACATTGAAAAAGTATGGATTTACATGGGTGGATGGTGAAGATTTTCCACAAAAATAGAAAAAAGAGTAGGGTGTCTTTAAATCCTACTCTTTTTTTATGCTTATAGGAATTTGAATCTGAGTTCTTCGTTCATAAGGATTAGAAGTAATATCGGAATTAATTAGTAATAATTCAATAGACTCACCAGAAATTGTGAAATTTTGTTTTTCTATATATTGAAGTAAGGTGTTATAGCTGTTTTTAATATCTTCACTTATTCCAATATGATCAATAACTCCATAAAAGCCTTTATCTAATACATAAAGATTATTTTCATTAGGAAGGTTCTGAGTAGTACTTCTTTTTATTCCCATATAATCTTTTAAATGTCTATTTCCATCTAGGTCAATGTTCATTAATCTAGCAGGACTTAGTAAAATACTACAATTTGTATTATTTCTCTCGTTGAAGGTTTCTATTAATTTTATTCTTTCAATTAAAGGGTGCTTTTCCTTTACACCAATTAAATATCCTTCACGCTCATCCATAAAAATTATATGTGGCTTTAAATAACATTTTCCAAGAGTAAGTTCTTCAATATGTAAAAGTTCATCATTCAAATAATTTGATATTTCATTAAGAGCTGCAATTTTTTCCGCTAGTTCATTTTTAATTTTTTTTAGAGAATGTGCAGAATTTTCTAAAGTACCATTTAGTAGAGTTTTTATCTCTTCATTAGATATTCCTATTGATTTTAAAGCTTTTATTTTCTCAAGTTTAAAACAATCATTTTCATCATAATATCTATATTTGGAGGATGGATCGGTCTCGTGTGGTTTTAAAAGATTTACTTTGTCGTAGTATCTAAGGGTATGTATAGATATATTGTTTGTTTTTGCCATTTCACCAATGCTTAGTCTCATACAAATTCCTCCTTTTACATATAGCTTGCAGTGTCTTTTATAAAGATTCTATCATAGAAAATATAATATTCTCAAATATAATAGGAAAAAGTACTTGAAAATCATTATCAGTTAATATATACTGATGAAGGTGATAATCATTATCAAATAAGTTTGGAAATGATGTTTAGCAAAGGAGGAAAAATTATGATGATAAATAAGAGATTAATAAATCTTTGTAGTGATTCTAAAAAGTACATAGCACTCACAGTATTTGTTAATTGGCTTTCGGTATTATGTAATATTTTTACAATAATTATAGTAGGACAATTCATTAATCAAGTTTTTTTAGGTGAGAAAGTGATTTTAACTAATGGAAACTTATTTGAAGGACTATCTAATTTTAAGGTTTGGGGTAATGTAAGTTTACTAATCTCAATTGGAATAATTATAGTTTTACTAATAACTAGATATGTTTGTAATAAGTTATATGCTAAGTATTCTAATTTAGCTTCTTCAAATGTAAGGGTTACATTAAGAGAACTAATTTATAAAAAACTTTTAAAGTTAGGTACTGGATATACCTCTGTAGAAAGTACATCAGCAGTGGTTCAAGTATCCGTTGAAGGAATTGAACAATTAGAAGTTTACTTTGGAAAATATTTGCCACAGTTTTTTTATTCACTTTTAGTGCCTGTTACATTATTTATAGTTTTATCTTTTATATCTATAAAAACTGCATTAGTGTTTATTTTATGTGTGCCTTTAATTCCATTATCAATAGTAGCTATTATGAAGGTATCAAAGCGTATATTAAAAGATTATTGGAAATCCTATTCTAATTTAGGGGGAACCTTTTTAGAGAACTTACAGGGGCTGACTACATTAAAGGTTTTTGATATAGATGAAAAAAGACATATGAAGATGAATGAGGAAGCTGAAGACTTTAGAAAAATAACTATGAAAGTATTAAGTATGCAGCTTAACTCTATTACAATTATGGATTTAGTTGCATTTGGAGGTGCAGCTGCTGGAATAGCAGTAGCCTTGAATCAGTTTAAGAATGGACAACTTTTGATTGGAAGTTTGCTAATTATCATATTACTTTCTTCAGAGTTTTTTATACCATTAAGACTTTTAGGATCTTATTTCCACATTGCCATGAATGGAATGGCTGCAAGTGATAGGATGTTTGCTCTTTTAGATGCAGAGGAAAGAAAAAAAGATGTAATTGAAAAAGAAAAAATCTATAATAGTGTTGAAATAACTTTAGAAAATGTTAACTTTACATATGATGGTAAGAGAGAAGTATTAAAGGATATAAATATGAACATATCCCAAGGTGGCATAACTGCAATAGTAGGAGAAAGTGGATCAGGAAAAAGTACAATAGCATCACTTATTCTTAATAATCATAGTGTATCTAAAGGAAATATACTTTTAAATGGTGTTAATATAGAAAATATATCGTTGAAAACTCTATATAATAATGTAGGATTAGTTTCAACTAATAGTTATATTTTTAATGGAACTATTTTAGATAATCTTTTGATGGCTAAGAAAAATGCTTCAAAGGAAGAAATTGAAGGAGCTTTAAAAAAGGCTAGAATATTAGAATTTGTTAATTCTCTTAAGGATGGATTATATACTGATGTTGGACAAGGTGGAAATAAGCTTTCAGGAGGACAAAAACAGAGATTGGCTCTTGCTAGAATTATATTAGCAGATAAAAAGATGATTATCTTTGATGAGGCAACTTCAAATATTGATGTAGAAAGTGAAGAAGCAATATGGGAAGCTATTTATGATTTATCAAAGGAGAAAACTATTTTAGTTATATCGCATAGGCTTGCTAATGTAAGAAATGCAAAGAATATATTTGTATTAAGCAAAGGAAAATTAGTGGAAAGTGGTAAACATGATGAATTAATAAATAATAAGAAACATTATTACCATATGATAAACAGTCAAAGTGAATTAGAGAAGATAAGGGAGGTTGGTTAGAATGAAGAGACAATCAGGCTTCCAAATAATGAAAAGACTTATTGTTGAATTAAAGCCACTAGCTTCAATTATGATAATAACTATTACAATGGGAGTCGTTGGATTTCTTTCAGCCATTGCAATAGCAAGCTTTGGAGCAATAGCCACAGGAGTTTTAATAGGAGAGGTTACTTTTATAAGTTTTGGTGGGGCAATTTTTGTTATGTGTATATCGGCACTTCTTAGAGGATTTTTAAGATATGGAGAACAATTATCAGGTCACTATATAGCATTTAAGATTTTATATATTTTGAGAGATAAAATATTTTTAAAGCTAAGGAAGCTTGCTCCGGCGAAATTAGAGGGCCATGAAAAGGGAAACTTAATCTCTTTAATTACATCTGATATAGAACTTTTAGAGGTTTTTTATGCACATACAATAGCACCAATTTCTATTGCAGTAATTACAAATAGTATAATTGCTTTAATATTATTTAGTATAAATAAGTGGTTTGGAATATTTGCTGTAGTATTTTACATAATTGTAGGATTTGTTATTCCATATGCATCATCGTCTTTAGGAAAAGAAGCTGGAGTTGAGTATAGAGATATGTTTGGAGAATGCAATAACTATATGTTAGATTCTCTGAGAGGTTTAAAAGAAGTATTACTCTTTGATGCTGGAGAAGAAAGATTAAAAGAAATAAATAATAAGTCATTTAAAATTAATAAAGCTTTGGATAGGATAAAAAAGCATGAAGGATTTATAAGAGCATTAACGGATATTACAATAATGATTGCAATTTTAATATTTGTAGGTATAGGTTTTTACGAGTATTCTGTAGGACATTTAACTTTTACAGCTATGCTAGTAGGGATTGTTATTATAGCATCTTCCTTTGGACCGGTAGTTGCATTAAGTAACTTATCAAATACATTATTACAAACTTTCGCTTGTGCAGAAAGACTTTTTGACCTATTAGATGAAGAGCCTCAAGTTGAAGAAAAGTTTGATGGTAAAGATATTAAGGAAACAACTTCAATTAGTTATAATGATGTATCATTTTCATATAATGGTAATAGGGAACCTGTTTTTAGTGAAGCTGAGATCCATTTTAACAAGGGTGATAAAATTTCATTAATTGGAGAAAGTGGAATTGGTAAAAGTACTTTTGTTAAATTAATAATGAGATTTTGGGATGTAAATCATGGTGAAATCTTATTAAATAAAAATAATATTAAAGAGATAAATACTTCTTCCATGAGAAAAAGTCAAACACTAGTTAGTCAAGAAACTTATTTGTTTAATGAGTCTATTCTTCAAAACATAAAAGTGGGTAATACGAAAGCTACAAGAGAAGAAGTTATAGAAGCAGCAAAGAAAGCATCTATTCATAAATTTATAGAAACATTACCTAATGGATATGATACATGTGTTGGTGAATTAGGAGATAATTTATCTTCAGGAGAGAAGCAGAGAATTGGACTTGCTCGAGCATTTTTGCGAGGAGGAGATGTTCTAATTTTAGACGAACCAACAAGTAACTTAGATACATTAAATGAGGGTGCAATACTTAAATCTATTAAGGAAAACTGCACAGACAAAACTATTGTTCTTATATCTCATCGAAAGTCTACAACTGCAATTTGTGATAAAGTGTATAAATTAGAAAATAAAAAAATTGTTCAGGAATGTTAAGAAAATCAGAGGTCCACATGTATTGAGGATGAGTTAAGATAAGGTAACTTTTCTATTATGATATATGCACCTTTGCTTAGGGGCTGCCGAACTAAATTATTAGTAAGACAGCTCCATATTTTAAAAAACATACGTGATAATGATTATCATATAGGAAGGTGAAGTTATGGGAAAGATTGAGAAAGAAAAAAGAACTATAAAACTTATGATAGAAATATATTGTAAAAAAAATCATGGACATAGGAATGGTCTTTGTGAAGAGTGCCAAGAATTATTAAATTATGCTGAAAAAAGATTAAGTCTATGTAAGTTTGGAGAAAAGAAAAGTACTTGTTCAAGATGTCCAATTCATTGTTATAAGAAGGATATGAAGGAGAAAGTAAAAAAAGTAATGAAATTTTCAGGACCACGATTAATAATATATAGTCCACTTGAATTAGTAAGACATGCATTGAATAAATAGGAGGAAGAGTGTATGAGTAAGATTAAAAAAAGTATATATATAGTTATTGGACTTATAGCATTTGGATTAGGTGCTATAGGAGTAGCATTGCCAATACTTCCTACAACCCCATTTTTATTACTGGCATCCTTTTGTTTTGCTAGAGGTTCTGAAAAATTCAATTTATGGTTTACTAATACTAAAGTATATAAAAAACATTTAGAAAGCTTTGTTAAGGAAAAAGCTATGACATTAAAACAGAAAATTTGTTTATTGGCCTTTGCTGATTTTATGATGGCTTTTCCTTTAATATTAGTAGATAAAGTATATGTAAAAGTTATTCTTATTTTATTGATAATTTTTAAATTTTATTATTTTATATTTAAAATAAAAACTATTAAAACTAAAGTAGAAAATGTATAGGATACATAAAGGAGAACAAAATGAAGAAATCAGTTTTAACAATTTTACTTGCTACGACTATATTTGCAGGATCATTGCCTTATAATGCTATAGCATTTGAGGAAGGAAATAATACCATAATAGAGTCCTATGAAGATATAACTTACGAGAAAGGAGTATACACTGTTAAAAATGAAACATTAAAAGCAGATGAAGATAAGGAGTCAGCAGCTAGAAAATATGTAGAACCAGAAAGTATTGTAGAAATAACTGATACTGAAATATCTACTACATTAGATTTTACTGATAAAAATATAATGAGTAATACCCAAGTTAAAATTAATGGAGAGATAGTTAATTATACTGAAGAAGACCTTGAAGGTAATAAACTTAGAATTAAATTTAATTTAAATTCCTTGTCAGATAAAATTGAGGTTTTAACTACAATTAACTTAGGATTTATGAAAATGAATGTATCCTTTAGAGTAATTTTAGATACCTCTTTAATCCCTTCAATCCCAGGGAATAGACCAGAGGATGATGAAGGTATAAATCCTACTCCAGAAGAAACTCCGGAAGAAACCCCAGAAGAAAAACCAGATGAAGAAGAGAAGGAAGATATAGTAAATCCAACTCCAACACCTACTCCTGAACCAGAAAAAGATGAGGATTTAACAGAAGTGCCAACAATTAAAGAAGAAGGTACAAAACTTTATAAGTTAAAAAATGAAATAATAACTAATAGCCCCATTGGATATAATGCGGCCAGAGCTGCAGTTGGAAGTGTATCATATTTAGAAGAAGTGCAAGGTGAAAAGTTTATTACTATAGGACTATCTCAGTTAGATGTTATGAATAATATAAGATTATCTTTAAATGGAAATTCTATTTCATATGAAGTAGTAAGGCAAGATAGCAAAAATAACACTATGGATATTAGATTTAAAGTTCCTTCTTTAGAATCTTTAATAAAAGTAAATGCTTATATAACAGTAACTGGTATGGATATTTCCTTTGAAATTGATTTTTTAGAAAACACATTAGAACTAATTAGTTCTTCAGAAATAAATACACCATTGACAGAAAAGACTACACCAATAGTTAATTTAAATGAAGTTCAGGATACAAAAGATGAAAATAAAGAGGATGTTATAGAAGAGAAGGTAGAGGCTAAAGAATATTTTAAAAGATACACTATTGAAAATGACATAATAAGTGATAGTAAAATGGGAAAGACCATGACAAGAAAGTATTTAGATAAGATAAGTATTCTTGAGGACATCGATGGAAAAATGTATTTAACAATTAAGTTTTCTGGTACTAACGCTATGGACAATATAAAAATATATGTAAATGGTGAAGAAGTAAGCTATACTATAGCAGCAGAAGATAGTGAAAATAATATAAAAGCGTTTAGATTTCTTATAGGTAATGTTAGTGATGAAATAAAAATTAGTATGCATATTAAGCCCATTGGCATGGATATAGAGTTTGGGATAGATTTACTTGAGGAAACTCAAACCTTAATTGAAGAGGGAGTAATTTCTAGTGAAGAAAATTTGTCTAATGAGAATTCCACAGATCAACTGATGAATAGTTATTTAGCTAATTCTTCTAGTGAATCTAAAAGTACTGGCACAGTAATTATTGTTACAGCTATTAGTACTGCTTTAATAATATTTTTAGTAGAAGGAATAATTTATTTAATTATTAAGAAAAGAAGAAAAATGAATGGTGATTAAATAACATTTAAATATCCTAGTAAGGCAATACAAAAGCTTTACTAGGATTAATTTTTTCCTATCACAAAATGGTTAATATGTATAAAGTCGGTTGTAATATTTTGAATATTATAATAGAATTGAAGAAGAGGATATGTTATTTTTCTAACAAACAATTATGATTGCATGGAAGAAGGTACATTATGGGGATTTTAAAATTTAAAAAAGTAAATTGTAAGAATTGTTATAAGTGCATTAGATATTGTCCAGTTAAGGCAATTGAGGTAAAAAACCATCAAGCTCAAATCATTGAAAAGGATTGCATACTTTGTGGAAATTGTACAGTTGTATGTCCACAAAATGCAAAAGAAGATATTAATGAGGTTCAAAAGATAAAGAATTTAATTGGGGATGGGAAAAATGTTATAGCCACTATTGCACCATCCTATATAGCAAACTATAAGACTTCTAATTTCTCAACTATAAGAGAAGCTTTAATAAATTTAGGTTTTTCAGATGTAGTTGAGACTGCTGAAGGTGCATATATGGTAAAAACTGAATATGAGAAATTGATAGATGAAAATTGGAATTCTGCAATAATTTCATCTTGTTGTCCAACGGTAGTTAAATACATTGAAAAACACTATCCTGAAGCACTTCCTTATTTAGCTCCAATCATTTCACCAATGGAAGCTAGTGCAAGAAAGATTAAAGATATCCAAGGGGATGCCATAGTAGTTTTTGTGGGTCCTTGCATTTCTAAGAAAGGTGAATGTAAAGAAAAAGAAAGTAAAGCAGATTATGCTATTACTTTTGAGGAGTTAAATGAATGGCTTAAGGAAAAAAATATAGAGATTGTTGATGATGGAAAAGAGGAAGAAAAATATAAATCTAGATTATTTCCTATTGCAGGTGGAATAATTGGTACAATGAAAAAAAATGATAACTATAGTTATATGGCTATTGATGGTTTAGATAATTGTATTGATGCCATTAAAGAAATTGCTAAAGGAAATATTAAAAATTGTTTTATAGAAATGAGTGCATGTAGCGGCAGTTGTATAGGAGGACCATATTTTCAAAAGCATAAGCCATCATTAATTGATGGTAGAATTAGAGTTGAAGATTATGCAAACTCCCTTGAAGATAATGACTATAATGAAGAAATTGATATAAATATGAATGAAGAAAGAAAGGATATGAAAGTAGTACTTCCTAAACCTAGTGAACAGCAAATAATGGGTATACTCAGAAAAATGGGAAAAAACTCTGAGGAAGATGAACTTAATTGTGGAACTTGTGGATATGCAACATGTAGGGATAAAGCAGAGGCTGTATATTGGGGAAAAGCAGATATTTCTATGTGCTTGCCTTTTATTAAGGAAAGAGCCGAATCATTTTCAGATAAAATTATCAATGTAACTCCTAATTTAGTAGTTGCAGTTGATATGGATTTAAAGATTCAACAGATAAATAAGGCTGCGTGTGATGTCTTTGGAATTAAAAATGACAAGGATATTGTTGGAGGACCTGTATCTAGTATTTTAGATGAATTTGATTTTGTAAATATGATTACAGAATCCATTACAACGGTTAAGAAGAAAGCTTTTCTTGTGGAATATAACGTTTATTTAGAACAAGTATTTTTATATGATAAAAGCAATAGCATTATTATTTGTATAATGAAGGATATAACTGGTGAGAAGAAAAGAAAAAATAAGATAAAAGAAGAAAAGTTAAGGGCAGCAAGGTTAGCAGATGACATTGTAGAAAAACAGCTTAGAATTGTTCAAGAAATAGCATCTCTTTTAGGAGAAACAGCAGCTGAAACACAAATTGCTGTTATAGATTTGAAGGATACTATAATGATGGAAGAAGAAGAAAATTAGTATATTCTGGAGTTGATAATATGGATGAGCTTTTCATTGAAAGAGGATATTGTAGTGTAAATAAAAAGAATCAATCATTATGTGGAGATTATTATACAATAGTAAAAAAACAAGGAACTACAACTATTGCTATGTCAGATGGGTTAGGTAGTGGTGTAAAAGCTAATATTTTAGCTACTTTAACTGCTAAAATATTAAGTACTTTGTTTGCACGTAATCTTCCTATAGAAGAAAGTATATATACTATGGCAAGAACACTTCCTATATGTAAAGAAAGAAAGATGGCTTATGCCACATTTACAATACTACAAATAAAGGGAAGAGAATTATATATTGCTCAATATGATAATCCTGAAGTTATTATTATAAGAAACGGAAAAAATATGCCTTATAGATCTTCAAGAATTTTTATAGAGGAAAAGGAAATTTATGAAAGTACCTTGGAGATTCAAAAGGATGATATGATTATTCTGTTCTCTGATGGTGTCACCAATGCAGGAATGGGAAAAACTACAAATGGTGGTTGGAAGAGAAGTGATATAATTAAGTATATTGAAATGTGGTATACTAACGATTTATCACCTCAAAGAATGGCAGCTAATATCATGAATGCATGTATGTCTTTAAATTTTGATTGTGCAGAAGATGATGTTACTGTTTTAGTATTTAAAGTAAGGGAAAGGCAAGCTGTTAATTTGATGATAGGTCCACCTACTAATATGGAAGATGATGAAAAAATATTTAGATTGTTTTTTTCAAAAGGTGGCAAATATGTAGTTTGTGGTGGGACTACAGCAAAAGCTGCAAGTAGGTATTTAAATAAACCAATTCAAACTATAACTAATGCTAAAGAGGATGAGGATGTACCATCAAAGGCAATAATAGAGGGGATAGATCTTGTTACTGAAGGAGTTATAACTTTAGGAAAGGTTGTAGAGATATCAGAAGAGTATGTAGAAGATAGTTTAAATTCTTTAAAAATTAAAGATAAAACTGATGGAGCTTCATTACTTTCGGAAATGCTTTTTGAAGAAGCCACAGACATAAATATATTTTTTGGGCAAGCAACCAATGAAGGAAATGAAAATTCAGAATATGACATTGACTTTGAAGCTAAAGAACAACTTATAAATAAGCTAGAAGAAAATTTAAATAAGATGGGTAAACATGTTAGAATAACTAGATGTTAAAAGGTGTTAGCTTGGCTAACACCTTATTTTTCTATCAAATATTGAGTTGATTTTGGAAAAGCAATTCTAAGTATTCCATTTTTAAAGGTAGTTTTTATATCGGAAGCTCTTACATTTTTACCTATATAAAACTTTTTTGAATAGTGGTTGATGGCTTGTTTTTTTAAATAAAAATTCCCACTATAGGAGTTAAAGGATGTATCTGTACTTTTTATTACAGTTAAAATAAGCATACCATCATTATATTTTACAGATATATCTTGTCTTGATATTTCAGGGAGACTAACATCAAAGTAATAAAAACTACCTTTTTCTTTAATTTTAGAATTTGTAATTTTATAGTTATCTTCAAAGGAAGGCATTAGTTGATTTATAAAACTGCTTAAACTACCTAATGTTTGTAGTAGCATATAAAAGTTTCTCCTTAACGTATTACTATCTACTTATATCTTATTTACAAAGTTAAAAAAAGTGATATATCAATTTAGGCATCTCTGTTATAAATTAATTTTACATGAGATTTTCCTCCATATATTATTACCAGTGCAGCTATAATGCAGAATATATAAGAAAACAATATAATAGGCCTTATTGGTAAAAATTCTCCTAATATACCAGCTATAAGTTGTCCTATGATTCCACCCATTGTGCACACCATCTGAAAAGTACCGTTAAATCTTCCCCTGAATTCATTTGGTACATAATTTTGTGTAGAAGATATTCTTATATTATAGGATGTTATGCATAATATTCCGCTTATAAAATTAAATATCATCATTATTGAGGTTGGAAGATATAAGTAAGAACCTTCTATAACAGAGGAAATAATATATACAAACAGTGCAATAGAAAATTTTTTATTTACAGGATACTTAAATTTATAGTGGATACCGCCACCTATGAGTCGACCAATTATAGCACAGCCCATAACATATGTGTATAGAACTACTCCTAAGTTTGAAGTGTTTTTAAAATATGGTAGTATCAAGGTACCAGATATATTTGAAATCATCATTGTAATAAAAAAGTAAGCAGTTATAATAAGTAAGCCTTTTTCCTTTTTAATATAATCAATACCTAATTTAAAGTCTTCTTTATATTTTTTAAATTCATATTTGTTGTTATTTATAACGTGAAGGTCCTCTTTTGCTTTAATTTGAGTTTCCATTATTGCTGCAATTAAAAAAGATATAGAATTAAATATAAAAAGTGGCTCTAAGCCTATGTTTTCATAACAGTAAGCTGCAACTGGAATCATAATTGCTGCAAGTGGAAATATCATGCTAGATATGGAATAGGCTTTAGTATAATTACCTTTAGATATTAAAGTAGGATAAAAACTATCATATGCAACTTGGTATACACTGTCGATTGAACCAATTATTAAACACATTACTATTAAAAATCCGTAATTAAATAACTTAAAATAAATGATTATAAAAAAGATCATATATAGTCCAGCTGATACAAAGTCTAAGGAATATATAATTTTTTTTCGTGAAAATCTGTCAATATAAGGACCAGCAATGAAAGGCATTATGATTTTTGGTAAGTTATACATAATATTAAATAGTGCAAATAAAAAAGTTGAACCTGTATAGTCTAGTACTAATAATCCAATTGCAAATCCAGAAATAGCATTTCCAAGCATTGAAATTACTGTACCAATAGTTATAATTGTAAAATCTTTTGTCCATAGAGGTGAAATTAAACCAGTGTCATCAGGGTTATTTTTCATAACATTTTTCCTCCCATATTATTAAGTGTAATAAGTATATTTTAACAAAAATATAATAAAATAACAAAATATTTTTATTTTTTTATTATTTATCATGTATAAATACAATATTATAAAATTAATGCAATATATGTATTGTATTTTATATATAGAAGTGATTATAATAATACTTGGACTCTTTTAAAAGAATATAATGTGCAACAAAAATTATTTATAGGAATGTAATTAATCCGATAGGATAGTAGAATTAACAAATATAATTTGTTAATTATAATATATTTTGCGCACTGAAGGGAAGGACGAAAATGAAAAAGATAACTATGGAAGAAATATTGGAAAAACTACAACTTGGTAGTATTTTTGGTGATTCACAATCATATTATTCTAGAGAAAAAGGTGAGCTTGTTGATGTTCAAGGGGATTATATTGAGATGATTGAAAATCTGGCAGCTGAACTTGAAGATGGATATGATAAAGAAAAGATATTAGATAAAATTGATTTTGCATCATATGATGAGTGGGAATCAGATGAAATAAAGCTGGCTTTAGATTTATATTTAAATCATGACAAATATGTAGAATTTATTTCATTAAGTGAAACTGAAAATTTAAAGATGATGAAAGAATTTGCTTCTATTATTGTAGAGAAAAAGTATGAAGAAGAATTATTAAAGGTTATTGATGAATATAATTCTTATAAAAGATTTAAAGAAGTTATTACTACTTTTAAATTAGATGATAAGTGGAATGACTTTAGAAATATGGCGTTGACACAAAGAGCAAAATTTTGGTGCTTAAAAAATGGAATAGATCACTTAGATTAATAATATTATAGTACTACAGCTAATATGTAGTACTTTTTATTTTTTTGAGGAGGATATATAAAAATGGATGAAAAATATATAAGAGTTGTTGGAATTGGAAAAGTATCCTTGCCGCCAGACACTGTAGTAATTGAAATGATACTTACTAACACAAACATAGAATATGAAATGGCTATACAGGCTGCAAAAGAATCATTACACACTTTGGTAGGATGTTTAGGTGAAGTGGGCTTTGATAATGATGATATAAAAACTAGTGATTTTAGAGTAAATACAAAATTTGAAAATGAAAAAGACAGTGATGGTAATTTTAAAAAAGTATTTAAAGGATATGAAGTTATAAATAGCCTTAGTATTGAGTTTAAGGAAGATCCCGTATTACTTAGCAAGGTAATAATGGTGTTATCACAATGTCAGGCTAGACCCACATTCAATATTAGATACGAACTTAAAAACAATGAAAAAATTGAAGAAAAATTACTTGTTGATGCAGTTAATAATGCTAAAGACAACGCTGCAACAATTACTGTTGCATCAAGGGTTAAATTAGGTAAAATCATGAATATTGAATATGATGGTAACAGTGGAATAGTTTTTAATAATAGAGTTGGATATATGGCAGAAGCTATATCTCTGTCTCCGGAAAATATTGAAAAGGAAGCACGTGTTACGATAACATGGAAAATTGACAATTAATTAAAGGGGCCTTCACAAAATAGAGTTATCTATTTTGCGAAAGCCCCTTTAATTTTATAATTTTATTTATTTAAATAGGCTCTGTATGCATTTACAGTGATGCCTATAAGCTGATTACATTATTCAGCTCTTTCAAAAGGAACCCTATGGTTCCCTTTGAGGAATCTCTCCTTGAAGCGGAGGGGATAGTATCCCCCTTCACCCCT
>URKQ01000044.1 GCA_900548455.1 uncultured Clostridium sp. | reverse complement strand
ATGGTCGCATAGCTCAGCTGGGAGAGCACCTGCCTTACAAGCAGGGGGTCACAGGTTCGATCCCTGTTGCGACCACCATAAATTAAATAATATGCTGGCATGGCTCAACGGTAGAGCAGCTGATTTGTAATCAGCAGGTTGTAGGTTCGATTCCTATTGCCAGCTCCAAAAAAGATTCTGAATTATTCAGGATCTTTTTTTTATGTGTAAAAAAGTATAAATTTATAAAACTATTTACTTTTAAACGTATGTTCGTTAATATAAAATGTGTAGTAAAGTTTAATAGGAATGTGATAATGATGAAGAAGTTAGATAAAATAATATTCCATATAGATGTGAATTCAGCATTTTTGTCTTGGACAGCTATAGATTTAATTCAAAAAGGGGAAAGTAATAAAGATATAAGAAAAATACCTTCAATTATTGGTGGCAATTCTAAAGAAAGAAGAGGAGTAGTTTTAGCAAAGTCTATTCCGGCTAAAAAGTATAATATATTAACTGGAGAGCCAATATCTAATGCTTTAAGGAAATGTCCTAATTTAGAAGTATATGAGCCTAATCACACATTATATAGAAAGTATAGTAATGCAATGTATAATTTATTAAAACCCTATTCTGATTATATTGAACGATATTCTATTGATGAGGTTTTTATGGATATGACGTATTTTAAGAGCAATTATGAGGAAAAGGCTCAAGAGATAAAAAATAAAATTCAAAATGAGTTAGGGTTTACAGTTAATATAGGAATAGGGGACAATAAATTACTTGCTAAGATGGCAAGTGATTTTACTAAAAAAAATTCTGTTCATATTCTTTTTAAATCACAGATAAAAGATAAAATGTGGCCATTGCCAGTTGGAAGATTATTTATGGTAGGAAAATCTGCTGAGAAGAAGTTAAATGAGTTAAATATAATTACAATAGAAGATCTTGCAAAGTATGATTTAAATATTTTAAAATCAATTTTCAAAAGTTATGGAGAGTTAATTTATAATTATGCAAAGGGAATTGATAATTCGCCTATAAATGAAATGAATCATATAGATGTAAAAGGTATAGGAAATTCTACTACAACCGAAAAAGATATAACTTCTAGAACTGAAGCTATAAAGATTCTTCTTTTATTGACTGAAAGTGTAACTAAAAGATTAAGAGAAAAAGATTTATTATGTAGTGTTATTGTAGTATCAATAAAGACAAATAATTTCTCAACATATTCACATCAGAAAAGTATATATACTCCAACAGATAGTACTTCAGAAATATATAAGCTGGTTGTACAAATTTTTAATGAGTCTTGGAAAGGCGAGGCTATAAGATTATTAGGGGTTAGAGTTGGTAAATTAACATGCAATAGGGTATATCAACAATCTATATTTGATGATCAAAAAAATGACAAGGAACGTAAATTAGATCAAGCCATAGATTCTATTCGAGGAAAGTATGGAGAGTTATCAATTATGAGATCATCTTTGCTAAAGAATAATGAAGATAAGGGGTCTAAGGACAACAATCTAAGTGATAAATTTAAGAGTCCATGGGAATAAAAAAACTCCTAAACATTTAGGAGTTTTTTTATTTATTTTAAAAACTTTTTTTGAAGTCTAATATCTTTACCATAAAATTTACATAGGGTAAAATTTCCAAAAAGTCTAGAAGTTATTCTTTCAGAGTAAATAGATGAAAGCTCATCTAAAGAGTAATTAGTAGATACAAGCATTTTTTTTTCTTTTAATAATTTACTATTTAATAAGTTAAATAGTTCGGATTTAGAGAATTCTGATGATAGTTCAGTTCCTAAGTCATCAATAATGAGCAAGTCACAATTAATTAAGTGTTCTTCTAAATCATAATCATTATTAAATTTAATAGCTCTAAGATTTTTAATTAATTCTTCAGATGTTTTGTAAATAACAAAATACCCCTTATCTATCAAATCTTTTGCAATGCAGTGAGATAAAAATGTTTTACCTGTTCCAGGATTTCCATAAAACAAAAGGTTTTCTGAGGATGATTTAAATGTATTAACAAAATCAAGACAGGTACTTAATATAATTTCCATATTTTCTCTTGAACTATATTTTTCAGGACCTGTCTTTTTATTGCTGTAAAAATTAATGTCAAAGTTCTTAAAGTTATGCATTTCACATACATTAAATAAATCACTATTTTTATAGTAAATTTTATTAAGTTTATTTCTGTAGCATATACACTTTTCATTTCCGATAAAACCTGTATCTTTACATTTATTACAATCGTAATGGAGTTCTAAATAGTCTAGTGGATATCCATTAGCAACTAAAAGTTCAGATTTTTTCACTCTTAAATCTTGTATTGTTTTTTTTAACTCATAGAGATACTCTTCTCTTTTTTCAATATCTTGAAAGGCAGTAAGAGATACTTTTATACATAAGTTCCCAATTTCTTGTTCTATAGAACTAACCTCGGGTACATTTTTTCTTATTTCAATTTTTCGTAGATTTAAGGCGTCTTGTTGATGCGTTCTTATGTCATCATATATTTTCATAATTTCTAAATGATGATTATTAATCATTGTTATCCCATCCTAAAAGTTTTCTTTCTAAGTCATCAAAGTCATAATCACGTTGTTCGAAATTGTTAAACTGAGTTTTTGTATTCTTTGCATAAGAGTTTCCTTTATCTATGGACTTATAATTAACTTTCTTTTTGTCTTTTAAATCTATATCCTCTAGTGTTTTAATTTTACTCTTATACCAACTTCCTAGAATACCATCAATATATTTAAAATCAGCACGATTAAGTCTTTCAAAACATCTATCACATGCTTTGAAAATTATTTCTAAAGAAAAATTATATGTATTAAGCCATTTGTCAAATAATTCTTCTTGAGGTTTCATAATTTCTGTATTTTTAATACCTAGGTAATTAAGTATTTTTCGAATTTTAATCCATTTATCCTCGTGTTTTTTTATGAAATCTTGTGCTTCATCAATATTAGTTATCCTGTTTTCATGCCAAGTTATAGCAATTTTTTCAATATATCTAGAATCTGTTTTACCTTTGGATGCACAGTATTCAATTAACAATAAAATAATTTCAGGAGTAAAGTTAAAGTCATTTTGCCAACACAGAAAAGTTGTCATCTCTTTAGGGGATAAAGGCCTAGCTAGAATTTTTTCAATATCTTGAAGCATATCTTTAATTCTAGTGTTATTTAATTCTTTTAAAAGATCTATAGAGTTATTATTATCTGGAATATTAATTAAATCCATAAATTCAATTTTATAGTTTCCCATCTTATCAATTGGAATTAACTTTATAACACCTTCATCATTCCAATAATTCCATGCATTCATAACATCACTTTCCAAAAGAGATAACGTAGAAGCTATTATAGTAGAGTTAAAACCAGCTTCACCACTAATACAATATTTGAGGCCAAGCAAATAAACTTTTACATACTCACCGCGAGCTTTGGACATAAAGTTTTCAATAAAAATATTGCTTACAGGGGTATAGTCCAAGTTTTTAGATTTAAGCATAAATGTACTCATACAACAGCTCCTTTCTTAAAAATTACTTTATAAAACAACTTGTTTTGTTTAATAAGTAAATCGTTTATATATTATACCCTTAGTATAACATATAGTAAACTTAATAAAAGTAAATTTTATTTTTATTATTTTGTTTATATATGAATAAAATAATGATTAGAATTTTAATAATAGGGTATATTATCACTGTGATAAGGAGGAAGACTATGAAAAAACAAATTAATGAATTACTCATAGTGTGTATGTCAACCTTAAGCATTTTAATCATGATATCTCAGTATAGCCTTAATTGTAATATTAATAAAGAAAATGAAACAATAAAGGCTTTTAAGATGACATCTGATGGGAAAGATATTGGAGTGGTTATAAATGAAGAAATAGGAGAAAAGGCTGTAGACATAGTAAGGGATGCTTATATAAATAATTCTCAAATAGATAATATTGATGAAGTTAAATTAAATAATAAAATCAACTATGAAGAAATAACTTGTAAAAGCAATGAGACTTTAAATGAAATTGAAGTATCTAATAAAATAATAAAATATAATGATACAAATGAAGATAATGTAATTTCATTTACAGTTAAAAAGAATTATATCCCTAATAATATTGAGTATTCATTGGCGAAAACTAATGATGAAGTTGCATTTTCAACTAATTATGGTGATGAAGGACTGTATAAAGAGGTGTTTTTAGATAGTTCAATTTATACTCCAATTAAAGGGGTACTTACATCTAAATTCGGAGAGCAACGGGGAGGATATTACCATAAAGGGATTGATTTAGCTGCCAATATAGGTACTAAGATAGGTGCAGCTTTAGATGGAGTAGTAAAATTTTCAGGATACAATGGAGGATATGGCAATGTTGTAATGTTAGATCACGATGGAGGCATGGAAACTGTATATGCACATTGTAGTAGTTTGAATGTCAGTGCAGGTGAACATGTATCTAAGGGAGATGTTATAGCTGAAGTTGGGAATACAGGAGATAGTACAGGGCCACATTTACACTTTGAGATTAGAGTTAATGGTTCACCTATAGATCCTCTAACATATAGTAAAGCTAATCAATATTAAAAAATTAAGTCTATGTGAAAAATATTTCATGTAGACTTAATTCTCTATGTTTATTTTAAATAAAACAACATTAATCAAGTCACTTTTAAATTCCAATGATTTTTTAAAATAAAATATAATTATAAGTAATAGTTGTAACAAATTCTATTATGAATTGCATATATGTATTATATAACAATATTCTGGGGGAGTATATGTCTCATATAAGAATATATCAACTTGTGAAAAATACTTTAAAAAAGTCACGGAAAAATTATAGGAACAATAACAAAGTTAAATATAATTATAATAGAATACTTGCTAAAGAATATGCACAACATCATGCTTTAAATCCTAATTTAGACAATTATCCGCTATATAAAGAAAGTGATTGTACAAATTTTGTGTGTCAAGCATTGGTAGCTGGTGGAATGAAAATGATGGGCGGAGATTACAGAAGATTTACAGAGTGGTTTTGCTACACGGCAGATGAAAAAAATTTAAAGAATACATCACTTACATGGCGAAGTGCTCAGTTTTTCAGAATGTATTGGGGCAATAAAGATGGTGAAGGAAGCAATATGGCTAGAGAGTTTAAAAAAATGACAGTGAGTGAGGCTTTAAATAATTTTTATGAGATATATGAATTTATTATGGTTGGGGATGTAATTCAATACGGAGATATTAATGATACAGCTTATCATAGTCAAATTGTTCATAGTAAAGAAGTAAATGTGGTAAGCGGGAAAAATGATATATTTGTAGCTCAACATAGTGCTAATCGAAAAAATGTATCTCTAAATGAATATTTGAAATTACTAAATAATAAGAAGAGTAAATATGTATACCTATATCATTTTTGATTTAGGTGAAAAATTAAATGATTAATAAACTTCATGCTTTTATGTAGGTTTTCACAAAATAGATACCTCTATTTTGTGAAAACCTACATTTATTTGATAATATAAAAGTTATCATTAGAATATTGAGTATGAAAAACAACAATGAAATACAGCTTAAATTTATGATAAAAAATAAAATTATAATAAATAGTGATATAATATAAATAAAAATGCTTTTATTTTAAAGACAAAAGCGGTATTAGTATAAAATGAATTATAGATTAATATAAAATCTGGAGGTTAGTATGAATAAATTTAGTAGAAATGATATATGTTGGTGTGGAAGTGGATTGAAATACAAGAAATGCCATATGGAACAGGATAAATTTTTAGATAGATTAAGTGAAGAGTATGGATATGAAATACCCAAAGACATAATTAAATCTCAAAAGGATATAGATGGGATAAGAAAGAGCTGTGCATTAACTAGAGAAATATTAGATATGGTTGAGAGCAGAATTGAGGCTGGAATATCTACAGAAGAGGTTAATAAATGGGTACATGAATATACAGTGAATCACGGAGCATATCCAGCACCCCTTGGATATCATGGATTTCCAAAGAGTACTTGTGTATCAATAAATGAAGTGGTTTGTCATGGTATACCAGATGAAAATACAATTATTAAAGATGGAGATATAGTTAATGTAGATGTTACATGTATCTTAGATGGATACTATGGCGATTCTAATAGAACATTTTTAATAGGAAATGTTAGTGAAAAGGCAAGGGATTTAGTTGAGGTAGCTAAAGAGTGTTTAAGAAGGGGGATACAAGAGGTAAAACCATATAATACTGTTGGCGATATAGGATATGTAATAAATGAATATGCAACAAGCAGGGGATATTCTGTTGTATATGAATATGGTGGCCATGGTGTAGGAAATGAATTTCACGAAGAACCATTCGTAGCACATGTTGGTGAAAGAGGTGAAGGAATGGTTTTATTACCAGGCATGACCTTTACTATTGAGCCAATGATTAATGAGGGAGTACCTGAAACTGTTGTGTTAGAAGATGATTGGACTGCAGTTACAGAGGATAATAAGTTATCTGCACAATGGGAGCATACTGTTTTAGTTACTGAAAATGGATATGAGATTTTAACTTAATACTCTATGGAATAGGTCTTATTTTGAAGATTTATGTATTAAAATGATGAAATTATTTTTATATATTAAATAGCTGCTATGGTATAATACTATCATACAAAGTTTAGCAATATATGACATATTGCAAATGATTATTTTTTTATTTAAGGTGGGAATTTGTTATGAGGATGATTAATGGGAGATATAGGATTATTGATCTAATAACAAAAAATAGGACTTATTCCATATATGATGCCATAGATTTAGACAATGAATCAAGAAAAGTTAATGTATATATTATTAATTCGTCTCTAATAGAAAAAGATTTATTGGATTATTTAATCTCTAAGTTTGAAAAAATTTCAAAGAGAAATAGTGATAGCATTAAGATAGAAGATTTTGGTGCTTTAAGCAATAGAAATAGTAAAAGTGAAACTAGAGATTATTACTATGTAACTGAAAGTATGGAACTTTACACGCCTATATTAGATTATGTTGAAAATTCCTCTGAAACAGAACTTATACACATATTTTCGAAAATTTGCAATGTAGCATATAGTCAAAGTCAAAGTTACTTTAAAATAATTCCATTTCAAATAGAGAATATATATATATCAAATAATAAAGATATAAAACTAAAGGATGAGATAACTAATTTACTAGAATGTAATGAGATGGGATTATATAATTTTTATTCTAGGTTAGAGGAAAAAATTGAAAGTAATAATGCAGATAGAATAATTGAAATTGATTATATAAACAATTTATCATATATTTTAAATACTATATCACTAGTTAATAAAAGACAAAATAAAGATGTGGTAACGTATAAGAATGTTACTAATCAAATGATTCATGGAGATTATGAAAAGTATAAGGAATTGTTAGGAGAACGTCTCTATGAATTAATGGTCACGGTATATAATAAGTCTGTTAATAATAAATATGAAGAAATTTTCAATGTACTGGATGATATCAATAATATTTATAAAACAAGTTATAAGTATGATTCGTCAGTTAGAAATGATAAATTAAGTTTTGATATCCCTTTAATAGGAAGAGCTGAAGAATTAGAATTAATATTGAAATATATAAATGATATATATAGAAATAATAAAAATAGGAATATAGTTTTAGTACATGGAGAAATAGGAGTAGGCAAGACAAGATTACTAGATCATATTGAATATATAAATAGCAATAATAATAATATTGATTGTATTTATTTAAGTGGAAAAAGGCAGAAAGATATAATTACTAATGTATTACAAGATATAGTTAATAGAAGTGATAAGAATTTACTAAATAAATATAAAAAAGAATTAGTAGCCTTAGGAATGGATATTAATGACAATAAAATTATTTGTAAAAGTGAAGGTAATCTTTTAGATAATAGATCAAAGCTAATGGTAATTGTGAAAATAACAACGTTATTTGAGGAATACTATAGTGATAAAAAGGGATTAATTCTCATTGATAATGTTGATGAGTATGATGAATTTGATTATAGTATTATTCAATATATTATGGGTAGAGAAAGCATACATGATAAACTTGCAGTTATACTTTCTTATAGAGATGGTGATTGCTTAAATAATAGATATTTTACTAAATTTATTGATGAGATAAAAAATAATATTAATTTAAATATTCATTTAAGACCTTTGTCTGAGGAGAAATGTGTTTTAATGTTAAAAAATATTTTAAATGTTAATGACATTTCTCAAAATTTTGTAAATACATTTTATAAATATTCCATGGGTAATCCCCTTTTTATAGAGTCTGCATTAAAGGATTTAATAGATAGGAATAAAATATACTTTGACAATAATCTTGGACGTTGGAGAAGAGAAGATAATCCTCAGATTTATATGCCAACTAATATGGAAGATGTGTGTAAAAATCAATTAAAGAATATTGATGGATTGGCATATGATGTTTTATACTATATGTCTTTTTTCTATATGCCTATTTCTACAGAGGTATTAAGTCAAGTATTAGCAACAAGTAAAGATAGAATACAAGCAGTAGTAAATGATTTGTTAATACAGGGAATATTATATAGTAGCATATGTGATAGTGGATTTGTGTATTCATTCTACAACAAGTTTTTAAGAAATTATTTATATCAGCAAGTAAATTTTGATGATATCCAGAAAACACATAAAAGAATATATGAAATCCTTAATAATTATTATAAAAAAGATAAAAACACTTATATTGAAGAAATAATTTATCATTTAGAAAAGCTTAATAGTAAAGAGAAGCTTATTCCTTATTATAAGGAAAATCAAAGAAGGTTATTACAAATAAATAGTGTTCAGGAAGCCATTAATTGTAATATTAAAATTATAAGTATAATAGATGATTTGGAAGATAGTACTAGGTATATAGAAGATAGAATAGAAGCAAACATTAGTTTAACTAGTTTATATGAGTCTTCTTCAGAGAAAGACAAATGTATTGAGTGCTATAAGGAAGCAATAGACTTATGTTTAGATAATGAAAAGTATAAGAAATGTGTAAATATTATGAATGATTTAATATGGAACTACATGGAAACAGGTAATGAAGAAGAAGCTATACAATATACTAAAAAGATGAAGAGCATAATTGATAAGATTGATTATAAAGAAGGATATATTAAATATATAAGAATTCTAGTAAGGAATGAATATAGCAATGAAAATTATATAGAAGCCAGAAGGCTTTCAAATTATGCTATAACACTTTGCAAAGATGATTTAAAAAGTAAAGTTCCTTTTACGAATTATTATGCAGATTGTTTAATATATGAAAATAATTTTGATAAAGCACTAGAAATTATTAAAGAAACAATTAAAGAATGCAAGATTAATAATTATATCGAACCCATGTCCAAACTATATAATAGTCTAGGGGTTATATATTCAGATTATATTCAATGTGGCAAGGAAGGTATAGGCGCATTTGAAACTCAATATGAATTAACTAAAGATGACCCTAAACGTGGATTTGGAACTAATAGTTTAGCTAATATGGGTTTTGTATATTATGTTTTATTAGATTATAAAAGATCTTTTGAATATTTAAATGAAGCATCTAAAAGGGCAATGCAGTTAGGATTAGTATATGATATTTTTTATGGATATGTATATATGGGCTCTGTGATGTTTAAAATAGGAAATTATTATGAAGCTTTTAAGTACGCTAATTTGTGCGAAAATTATGCAAAAAAGAATTCTATGTTTAATCAAGAAATGTTACCATATAAAATTCTTCAATATTATATAAGTTCTTTTATAGGGGACAGTTCCAGTAAGGAAAAATTTTTAATTGAAGGAAGCAAAATATATAATGAAACTAACTCTATAATGAAATATAAAATTGATTTATTATATTTAATCGATAGATTTCTTGATGATAAAGAAAGTGTTACTATAGATAGTATAGTAGCGGCGAGCGAAAAAATAATATATATTGACTTAAGAGTTTCAATGTTATCTCAAGCTATATTTAAAATGATAAATGATGATAAAATAAGTACAGCAAAAGAGTTATATTTATATATCAATCAATTTAAAGATAAAATTGAAAAAGATGAAAATGTGCTGGTTTTAAATTATCTAGGATGTTGTTTGGTGGATACACCAAATCTAGATATTTTAGTAGAAAATTTAAATAATTATAGTGAAATAAAAAATCCAGATATTTTGTGGAGAATATATCTATTAATAGGAGAAAAATATTATATAGCTAACAATTTAACTTATGCAACCATTTATTTATCAGAGGCTTGCGATACTATTTTATCTATATTAAAGCAGATTCCAATCAATCATAAGAAATCCTTTATTTTAAATAATAGAAGGATGTTAAAGGCATATGAGATGTTATTAGATTTAAAAAGATATTATAACAAGGCTATTACTTATGATTCAGAATTAATATCTTTTAATGTAGATGAAAATATTGAAGAGTTATTTCAAATTATTATCGAAAGTGATTTTATAAATGAAGAGTTCATGTGGTCGGTAAAACAGCAAAGCTGGAAAATGTTAGAAAACATAAGTGGTGTAGAGGATTTATTAAACAATTTATCTAATTCAGTAAGTGATAATATTGAGCTTATATGTAAATATATATGTTACATTTGTCTTGCAAAAAAGGCTAGTATAATAGTAGAGAAAGAAAATAAATTTTCTGTGTTTGCTAGTAGCGATAAAAGTTTGGAATTACCTGATGATATGTCAATAATTAATATGGCACGTAGTAGAGCTACTGAAATAAAGATGACAAGAAAGATAATAAGTGATGGGTATGGAAATAACTTTGGATATGAAAATGAAGGCAATATTAAAGCAGCAATGTGTATACCGATAACAGCAATTACTAAATCTAATAGAGGCATTAGTAAATATGAATATAATCATAATGTTTTAGGATATATATATATTGAGTCTGAAAGAAAGCTTAATAATATCAATGATGAAACAATGAAAAAGTGCATAACAATTAGTAGAATTCTATACATGATTTTAGATAAGAATAATATTAGAAAGAGTTCAACTGTAGACAAGCTTACCAATACATTAACTCGTAGATACTTAGAACAATTTATTCATGATCAAATAGATAGATCGTTAAATCTCAATTCCGAATTTTCAACTATAATGATAGATATCGATAAATTTAAAGGAATTAATGATACTTATGGTCATAGGACAGGAGACTTAGTATTACAAAATTTATGTAAAGTTGCAATTAAGAATATACGTCATGACGATGTAATTGGTAGATATGGCGGTGAAGAATTTATAGTTGTATTGCCTAATACCGGGTTAGATCAAGCATTTGTTATTGCTGAGAGAATAAGAAATAAAATTATAGAGGCTAAATTAATGGGAGAAAAGAGGATAGTAACTGTGAGTTTAGGTGTTTCAACATATCCTCTTCATGCTAGTACCTATGAGGAATTAATAGAGAAAGCTGACCAGGCTCTATATATGGCTAAAAATAGCGGTAGAAATAGAACACGTATATGGAATGAATCCTATGGATCTAAGATTAGTACTACTAATAAATTAAGTGGAATTTTTGTTGGAACTGGAAATCAAGATTATAGGAATGTATCTACAGTTATAGAATTTATAGATATGATTAATGAGGATATTAAAGTTGAAAGAAAAATCGAAATTACTGTAAATAGGATTTTCGAAATTACTGATGCAGACATATGTATATTATTCTTATTTAATGGTGAAAACTTAGAAGTCAAATATTCTTGCGTATCTTCTAATGTTCAAAATAGCAAAGATGAATTATGTGATGAACATGATCTTATTAAAATTATAGAAAGCGGAGAGAATGTTTGTGGAGTAGATTGGAGTTATATAAAAGAATGCAAAGAAGGAAAAATTCCTAATCTAAAATCTAATATGGTAATACCATTAAAAACAGAAAGTGAAACTATAGGTGTATTATATTTAAGTGTAGATATTAATCGTAAAGAATTTACTTATGATGAATTAAATTTTATAAATACGTTAGCAAAAGTTATGGTTCCTATGTTAAATAGTAAATAATATATATAATTTTATGTAATCTATAGAAGTTAATGCTAGGTATAGTGTTAACTTTTATAAGTTCCAATGAAGATTACTTATTTTTTAAATTTTATAATTTTCATTGAAGAGATATTATATTAGATGTACAGAGGAACTTATATAATATAGAGTATATTTCTTTTTTCAAGATTAATAATATTACTAGTAACTTAAAATATTTAAAAAGTGCAGAGTGGAGGAAAAAAATGAATTATATAGTAGGTAATGTATATCATGGGTTTAAATTAGAGAGGGTTGAGGAAGTAAAGGAGATTAACTCCATAGCAAGGATTTTTAAACATGAAAAAAGTGGGGCAAGACTATTAGATTTAGAAAATGATGATACAAATAAGGTATTTTCAATAGGATTTAAAACTCCACCTAATAATAATACTGGTGTTGCACACATTTTGGAACATAGTGTTTTATGTGGATCAAGAAAATTTCCCACAAAGGAACCTTTTGTAGAATTAATTAAAGGATCATTAAATACATTTTTAAATGCTATGACTTTTAGTGATAAAACAATTTATCCGTTAGCAAGTAAAAATGAAAAAGACTTTTTTAATTTAATGGATGTTTATTTGGACGCTGTATTTTATCCTAATATATATGAAACAAAAGAAATAATGATGCAAGAAGGCTGGCATTATGAATTAGAAAACGCAGAGGATGAACTAACCTATAAAGGTGTTGTTTATAATGAAATGAAAGGTGCATTTTCTTCTCCAGATGGAGTATTAATGAGAGGAATTCAGAAATCATTATTTCCAAACAACGCTTATGGATTTGAATCAGGTGGAGACCCAGATGATATACCTAATTTATCTAACGAGGAGTTTTTAGCATTCCATAGTAAATACTATCATCCTTCTAATAGTTATATATTTTTATATGGTGATGGAAACCATGAAAGAATGCTTGAGTTTATAAATGACAATTATTTAATAAATTTCGATAAAAAACAAATTGACTCTAATATTAATATTGAGGAACCTTTTGAAAAGATGATGGAAGTAGAAGATTTTTATTCAATTTCAAAAGATGATTCTGAGGAAGAGAAAACATTAATGGCTTTAAACTTTGTCACTGGTAATAATGTAGATGAAGATTTATATCTTAGTCTCAGTACGTTAGAATATTTATTACTTGAAACTCAAGGTGCACCATTAAAACAAGCTATTATTGATGCTAACATAGGAAAAGATGTATATGGAAGTTATGATAATAGTATTCGTCAACCTGTATTTAGTGTGATAGTTAAAAATACAGATAAAGAAAAGAAAGAAAAATTTAAAGAAGTTGTATTTAATACTTTAAATGGTTTAGTTAATAAGGGAATAGATAAGAAATTAATTGAAGCTTGCATTAATATTACTGAGTTTAAACTAAGAGAATCAGATTTTCAAGGAATGCCTAAAGGACTGTTTTATTATATGACAGCGATGGATAGTTGGCTTCATGGAGGTGATCCTTTAACTCATATAAGATATGAAAAAAGTATTGAAAAAATGAAGGAAGGATTAACTTCTAGATATTTTGAAGAATTAATTGAAAAATACCTATTAAACAACACTCATAGCTCATTATTAATGCTATCTCCTCAAAAGGGATTAGCAGAGAAAAAAGAATTAGCAATAAAAGAAAAGCTTAAAGGATATAAAGAAAAGTTATCTTTAGAAGAAATTCAAGATATAATAAATGATACTAAAGCGTTAATTAAAAGACAAACCACACCAGATAGTGAAGAAGTGCTAGAAACTATCCCTGTGCTTTCTATAGAAGACATTGATAGAGATGTTGAGAATTTGGAAATAAAGGAAATAGAAAAAGAAGGCATAAAAATTCTTCATCATTCAACTTTTACAAGTAAAATAACATATTTAACATTTATGTTTAATAGCAAATGCATAGCTCAGGAAGATATAAAATATATTAGTCTGTTGACTACTTTATTAGGTAAAATTAATACAAAAAATTATAGTTATAGTGAACTTTCTAATGAGATGCTTATAAACACTGGGGGAATATACTTTAAGAGTGAAACTTATGGAAATGGAAAAAATCCATTAGATTTTAGCACCTTTGTAGAAGGTCATTGCAGTGTAGTAACTGATAAGATGGGAAAAGGACTAGAGATATTAGCTGATATAATTAAGAATACTATGTTTGATGACAAAAAGAGAATTAGAGAGCTAACTAGAGTGTTAATATCTAGGATGGAAATGAAATTTATGGACAGAGGACATCAAGTTGCAACTATGAGGTTAGGATCATATTTCTCTCCAGCCTATGCATATATTGAAGATACATCTGGCTATGAGTTCTATAAATTCTTAAAAGAATTTGAACAAGGTTTTGATGAGAAAATAGATGAAGTAGTAATAAAATTTAAAAATATGATGAATAAGTTATTTAACAAAGACAATTTAATTATTGCGGTAACTGGAGATAAGGAAGAGTTAGAGGCTACTTTAAATAATATGAATAAGGTTATATCTGTCCTTGGAGATGAAAAAAGCAAATGTAATCAATATATCTTTAATGAAAGCAATAAAAATGAAGGATTGCTTACACCAGCACATGTTCAATATGTTGCAAAGGGATATAATTTTAGAAAATTAGGATATGAATATTCAGGAAAAATGCTTGTTTTGAAAACTGTCTTAGGAATTGATTACTTATGGAATAAGGTAAGAGTTCAAGGTGGCGCATATGGAGCTTTTGCAAACTTAGTTAGAAGCGGAAACTTTATGTTTGCGAGCTATAGGGATCCTAATATAAAGGAAACGCTAGAAGCTTATGATAGTTCTGTTGAGTATTTAAATAACTTTACCACTACAGAGAGGGAAATGTTAAAGTATATAATTGGAACTATAAGTGAATTAGATATGCCATTAACTCCATCCATGGCAGGAGAAACTGCTATTAGCTATTATATGAGAGGAATATCTCATGAAGATAGAGTCAAGGAGAGAAATGATGTTTTAGCTACTAAAATAGAAGACATTAGAGGTTTTTCTAATATGGTATCAGATGTGATGAAACAGAATTTTATAGTTGTTTTAGGTAATGAATCAAAAATAAATGACAACAGGGAGTTATTTGGTAGTTTGGAGAATGTGTTTAACTAAGGGGGTGAACTTTGATGAAGAGCTCCTAGGAGCTCTTCATCAAAGATATATATGAAATGTGAAATAATTTCAATTGGAACAGAGTTATTATTAGGAGATATAGTCAATACAAATACACAATATTTAGCAAAACGATTAAGTGAAGAAGGTGTATTTGTTTATTATCAATCAGTTGTAGGGGATAATCCACAAAGAGTTAAAGATGCTTATGAAATTGCATTTTCAAGGGCAGATTTAGTAATAACTACAGGGGGATTAGGGCCTACTAAAGATGATTTAACTAAGGAAATGGCTTTTGAATATTTTAATTTAGAAAGTATATGTGATAAAGAATCTTTAAATCACATAAAAGAATGCTTTAAGAAAATGGGCAAAGAAATGGGACATACTAATGAGAAACAAGCTTATTTTCCTAAGGAATCTATAATATTGAAAAATAACAATGGGACTGCACCTGGATGCATTATTGAAAAGGATGGAAAGGTATTAGTAATGTTACCTGGACCTCCTAGAGAAATGAGTGCTATGTTTGAGGAGTCCGTAGTTCCTTATTTAAAGAAATATTCTAAGGATATATTAGTTTCTAAAGTTTTAAGGGTTATAGGTGTAGGAGAAAGTGCAGCAGCAGAGCTCATAGGTGATTTAATAGATAATGAAAATCCTACAGTTGCGCCATATGCAAAGAACTCAGAGATGATTTTTAGGATAACTGCAAAAAGCAATAATGAAGAGGAAGGACTGAAGTTAATAGATCCTGTTGAAAAAAAGATACGTTTCATACTAGGTGATAATGTATATGGTGTAGGAGAAACGACCATAGAAGAAGTAGTAGGAAAATCACTGGTGGGAAATAAGTTAACTATAGCTACAGCTGAATCTTGTACTGGAGGTATGGTTGCAGCTAAATTAATAAATTATCCAGGGATATCTGAAAGCTTGATAGAAGGAATTGTTACTTATAGCAATGAATCAAAAATGAAACGTATAGGTGTAAAATCAGAAACACTTCAGAATTATGGAGCTGTTAGCAGTGAAGTTGCAGCAGAAATGGCTGAGGGAGTTGCGAAAACATCTGGAGCAGATATAGGAATTTCTACTACAGGTATTGCTGGTCCTGGTGGAGGAACAAAGGAAAAGCCAGTAGGTCTAGTATATATAGGAATATATTTTAAAGGAAAAGCCTATACTAAAAAATTAAATTTAAATGGGAATAGGGAAAAAATTAGAGAAAGAGCCACTATTAATTTATTAGATGAATTAAGAAGAGTTTTAATTAACGAAAAAATAGACATTCCGTATTAATGGGAATGTCTATTTTTTTTACTACTTTTACTAGATGGTAACTTTAAATTATTAAAATCAGTATTTATAAGTTTTCCAACATTAATATAACCGTTACCTTGCTTATATTTCATATCATTTATCATAACTGAATTAATTTTAAGTAGTGTATATATATCGTCAAAAGTAAAATTTGGATTTACTTCAAATAGTAATGCACAGAGTCCGGATACAAAAGCACAAGCAATTGATGTACCACTTTTAATTGTATATGAATTTGTTAAAGCATGAGGATATAGTTTTTCACCATCCAATTCAGACACATAAGAGGTATCTGAATTAAGAGAGATTATATCATCACTAGCAGCAACAAAATCAGGTTTTTTTAAAAATTTAGTTGAACCACAGCAGGAGTATTCGCTTATTGAATATTCTCCAATTGTATTTAATCCACCGATAGTTATAACTTTATCTGATAAGGCTATCCCAGTTATAGAATCCTCAGTACACTCGTTATTGCCTGAAGGTACAACTACTATTATGTTATTTTCTTTAAATTTGAAAAACAATTCATCATATAAATTTAAAATATACTTATTGAAAGTTGAAGTTTGAAAAGGTGCACATATAGTACGTAAATTATATTCATCCCTTAATTCAAATAACTTTTCTAAAGCATAAAGAGTTGATGACACGTATCCTTTTCCGAATCTATTAAAGGCTTTAATCATTACAATATGACTATTAATTGCAATACCTTGTTGTTTTGTTTTTTTATCTTTTCCATCTCCACAAAGTATTCCGGATATGAATGTCCCATGGCCATTATCGTCATAGGGATAATTTAAGTTATTAATCAAATCAATAAATCCAATAACCTTATTACTAGGAGTTGCAAGATTAATATGAGGGTATACCCCACTATCTATAACACCTATTCCAATACCATCACCAGATATTGTTTTATCTTTTAATGGAGAAAAGATAGTATTATCAATAAATATTCCATTAGAATGAAGAATATTTTTGCTACACAAAGTCGTAATTTCATCAAGACAAATATATTTAACTTCAGGTAGCTCAATAATTTTTCTTATACCAGATTTGTTTACTAGTGCACAAAGACAATTGAGTGATTGAATATTAAACAAAACTTTCCCTCGAGTTGCTTTAACCTTTTTTTCAATGGAGCCCTTTATAGCTCCATACTTTATAAGGACTCTATATTTATTGTAAATATTATCATCTATCATTGATTTCAATGAAGAATCAATTTTTTTGTTAAAAAGCATAAAGGTACTCCTACATACGTATTACACTTATTAGTATATGTAAATGATATGTAAGTGTTAAAACTTTATAGGCTATAAATTGTAAACAGTTTTGCACATATTATAAAATGCGCGTGCTATAGGAGTTAATGTTCTTTTAGAGCTTACAATTAGAAAAATTTCTCTTTTAATTTCAAGACCCTCAATCCTACTTATTTTCATATCTCCATTAAGCATTCTAGCATCACACAAACTTTTACTTATTATAGATACGCCTAATCCAAGATTTATAAGTTTTAGTTGAGCATGAACACTATCAACTTCACATAAAACTTTTAATTTCTTATAATCAATATCATGATCATGCAAAGCGGCTTCTAAGGTATGTCTAGTTGCAGATTCTTTTTCTCTTATTATAAAAGGATACTTCATTAATTCATTAACGGATAAAACATTAGGTAAATTTAATTTTGAATTTGAAATTATAACTAGTTCATCATCCATAATTTTATGGCTAGTGATTTTGGGATTAGTTATTTTACTTCCAACTAAACCTATTTCACATTTTAAATCTATAATGTCCTTAATGATACTTCCAGAACCTTGTTCTTTAATGTTAAACTTAACATTTGAATATTGTTGATTAAATTTATTTATTAAAGTTGGTAGGACTGAGTTGCAAGGTGTTGTACTTGCAGAAATATTAAGTATACCGGCTATGTTATTATTAAAATTAGCGAGATCAGCAACAGCATTATTTCTTATATTTATAATATCATTAGCATATTGTAAAAATGATTCCCCAACAGGTGTTAAGTGTACTTCTTTTGAAGTTCTATCGAAAAGTTGCATGTTTAATTCACGTTCCAAACTTGCAATATGAGAACTAATTGTAGGTTGAGAAAGATATATTGCATTAGCAGCTTTTGAAAAACTTTTTAGTTTTGATACTGTTATAAATGCTTCTAGTTGTTTAAAATCCATAATACACCCCCATAAATGTAATGCTTAAATCTATTAAAAAATAAAAGAATTTTCAATAAATAAATCAAAGCATAAAAATAGAAAAGATAAAAGTTTATCCTTTCCACTTAAAAATAACAATTCCAACTATCATTATAATAACTCCAACACATTCTCTTAGACCACAGGCATCTGCAGTAGAACCAAACCATCCAAAATGGTTGATTAAAGCAGCTGTAATTAGTTGAGCAATGAGAATAATTGCTACAGATACGGCAGGACCTAAACTGGACATTCCTTTAATTACAGTAAAAGTAATTATTACTCCTAAAATACCTGCCAGTAAATACAATTTGTTGGCAGACTTTAAATTTTTAAAGTTGCCATCGCCTGCAAATAAAAGAACTATCAAGGATGTTGCTAGAGCAATTGCTTGAACTAACGCGGTAGTTTCCCACAATCCAATTTTTTTAGATAGTTCTGTATTAAATACCCCTTGGATACTCATGGCACATCCGGAAATTATAGAAAATATAATGCCCCACATTTTATTATCACCATCCTTCAAGGATAGTTTACCCAGGATGATAATATTTATATCAATAAAAAATTTAAAAATCTTTAAGAGGATAACTCTTAATTAAGGTATCTTTTCTATTATTCAATTGTTTCCAAATTTCTATTTTACTAATCTTTGTATAATTAATTAATTCACACTTTTCTTTTGAGTTATCTATAACAAAGGAGTTGTTTGTATATGCTTTTCTAATTGCATTATTAGCATTAGAAATAGGCATATTGAAATATTCATAACTAGAGAAGTCTTTTGAAGTAATGTTATGAGTATTAAGCATGTCGAATATAGCTCTTGAAATTTGATTAATATATCCCTTATCTCTCACTTTTAAGTTTACTGTATTAGTTGTGTCGTTAATGAAAATATCATTATTAATACCAACTTTAAATTTTTTGTAAGGAGATAAAATCTTTTGAATTATTTCATCTAATTTATCAAGTTCTGCATTTGATACAGAGCCTAGAGGAATGTACAAATTAGATATATTTTTATAGAGTCTATATTTTTTGTTAAGAAATTTTTGAATAGACACAATATTATCCGTTGAATTATCATCAATTAATGCTACTAAATAGTATTTCATTTTTTCCTCCCATATTTATGTAAATTATAATTGTACTTGATTCTACAATTAACTGTATTATATCATATTATACTAGGTTATAATAGATGTAGAACAGTATATAAAATTTAAAAATGTAGATTATTAATTATAAGGTATATATTTACCATGATTTAAAAAGGATAGTTAGTTGATTTTGTATTAAATATACAAAAAAACTACGTATAATTTAAAATTTATTATTAAAATACATTAACATTGTGCTATAATTATAATCATGAGATTTTGACAATAAGGCAAGTTTACATATATTGAAAAAGAAGACATTATATAAATAGTGAGGATGATACCTGTATGGAAAAGTTAGTTATAAATGGAGGAAATGAGCTGTTTGGTAGCGTTAGTATTAATGGAGCAAAAAATGCAGCCGTAGCAATTTTACCAGCAGCTATATTAGCGGCTAAAGACAATTGTATTATAGACAATGTTCCCGATATAGAAGATATAAAATCTTTGGAGACTATTTTAAGATATTTAGGATGTAAGGTAGAAAAAGGATGTAATACTATCAATATAGATAGTTCTAATATAGTTACTACTGATGCTACAATTCCTGAAGTAAGAAGCATGAGAGCTTCATATTATTTACTTGGAGCTTTGTTATCTAGATTTAAAAAAGCAAGAGTTGAGCTTCCAGGGGGATGTCCAATAGGAGATAGACCTATAGACCAACATATTAAAGGATTTGAAGCATTAGGAGCTAATGTAACAATAGAACATGGAGCAGTTAACATTACAGCGGATAGATTAATTGGAACAACAATATATTTTGATGTAGTTAGTGTAGGAGCTACAATTAATATAATGTTAGCAGCAGTATTAGCAGAAGGTGTAACAGTACTTGAAAATGCGGCAAAGGAACCACATGTAGTAGATGTAGCTAACTTCCTTAACACTATGGGTGCTAAGGTTAAGGGAGCTGGTACTGATGTAATAAAAATTACTGGAGTAGAAGAATTAGTAGGATGTAATTATTCAGTAATCCCAGATCAAATAGAAGCTGGAACTTACATGGTTGCTACTGCTGCTTGCGGTGGAGAAGTTGAAATAAAAAATGTAATTCCTAAACACTTGGAATCTATATCTGCTAAGTTGGTAGAAATGGGTGTTGAAGTTGATGAGCACGATGATTCAGTTACTATAAGAAGTAATAAAGAATTAAAGGGTGTTAATATTAAAACTTTACCATACCCTGGATTCCCAACAGATGTACAGCAACCTATGACAGTACTTTTAAGTATTGCTGAAGGAAGAAGCATTGTTAATGAGAGTATATATGAGTGTAGATTTAAACATATGGATGAGTTAAAAAAGATGGGTGGAAATGCTAAAATCGATGGAAGAATTGCAATAATTGATGGTGTTAAGAACCTTTCAGGAGCAAAGGTAAAGGCAACTGATTTAAGAGCAGGTGCAGCACTAGTGATAGCTGGATTAGTTGCTGAAGGAATTACGGAAGTAGAAGGCATTGAGCATATAGATAGAGGATATCCATATATAGAAGAGAAATTTAAAGCGTTAGGTGCAGATATAAAAAGAATAGTAGAGTAATAGAGTAAATGAACTGAGGAGAATAATATGAAATTTTGCCCATTATTTAGTGGTAGCAGTGGTAATAGTATTTTTGTATCAGATAATAATACTAATATATTAGTTGACGTAGGGATGCCAGGAAAGGCAGTAGATGCTCAGTTAATGGATATAGATGTGGATCCAAGTTCAATAGATGCAATTTTTATAACCCATGAGCATTCAGATCATATAAAGGGAGTAGGAGTATTTTCTAGGAAATATGATATACCCATATATGCACCTAGTTTAACTTGGGAAGCAATGGATGGAAAGATAGGGAAGATAAAAGAAAAAAACATTCAGATTATTGATGGAAAATATACTGAAATTAAACAGTTAACAGTAGAAAACTTTCCTATTTCTCATGATGCGGTATGTCCTAGAGGATATAAGATACATGGAAAATCTAAAAAATGTTGTATTGCTACAGACTTAGGATACTTCTCAACAGAAGTAAAAGATGCGTTGAAGGATAGTGATATTATATTATTAGAGAGTAATCACGATGTAGAAATGGTGAAATTTGGACCGTATCCATATCCTTTAAAACAAAGGATATTAAGCTCCAAGGGACATTTATCTAACGAAGATTGTGGGAAAGCTATAGTTGATATTTTAAAGAAGGATTTTAAGACTGTTTATTTGGGACACTTAAGTAAAACCAATAACTATCCGGAGTTAGCTTATCAAACTGTAATAAACGTTTTAAGGGAAAATAATATTGATTTAGCTAAAGATTTAGATTTAAAGATGTGTAATAGAGACAGACATAGTAAAGTAGTAGATTTATAGCAGCTCTTTTAGAGATTGGGAGGTGTGAAATGAAAAAAGGATTTAATGTACTTATCGTTATAGTACTAATAGGAATTGGTTTTATATTAGGGGCATTTTTCTTTAAGAGTAAGGAAATAAAGCTTGATAAGGCTAGTACCATAAGTAAGGAAAAGCTTGAAAATGTGAAGGAAGCCACTAATGAGGCTAGTACAGATATTGCTGTATATTTTGGTTCCAAAGAAGATAATGCTGAAATTGTAAAAGAAGAAAGACTTGTTAGTAATGAAGAATTAGTAGGTGAAATTATAATGCAAGAGCTTATAAAAGGACCTACAGTGGGAAGTGAAAGTAAAGCAGTCCTTCCAAAAGAAACTAGATTATTAAATTTCTCTATAAATGAAGGTGTTGCTTATATTAATTTAAGTAATGAAGCAGTGTTTGAAATGACACAAGTACAAGAAGAGAGACTATTAAAATCAATTACATCATCCATGTCTCAACTTGTATCTGTGGAGAAGGTTATGATAACTGTAAACAATGAAGGAATAGAGACATTAGGTGGTAATTTTAATATATCCAAACCATTTAATGCAAATGATATAAGTTCTATAAAGATTCAAAAATAACTATTATTGAATCTGACATTAATGTTTATTATAATTAATAGGAAATGAATACTTAAAATATGCTTTTGAAAAGGAGAAAAATTATGGGCGTATATAACAATTGGACAAATTATGTTGTAGATTATGTAAAAAAACACGGAGAACCAGCATTTTGGAATGAGTATGCATCAATAGAAAAGGCTATGTATATTAAAGCTCTTACTAAAGAAGAGGGAGTTATATCTGGTAAATTTAATGAGTTAGCTAAAGAATTTGAAGTAGATGAAGTTCATTTCATGGGATTTTTAGATGGAATAAATGAAAGTATTGATAAAGAAATCGATTTAGAAGCTGTTGAAGTTGATTCAGATATTAACTTTAAAATTGATTATGAAAAATTATACTTTAATATGTTAGATTCTAAAGCAGATTACCTATATACTTTACCACAATGGGATAGAATTTTCTCTCCTGAAAAGAGAAAAGAAATCCAAAAATCATGGAGAGCTTCAAAGACTATCGTTAATGAAGTTAAAATTGGAAGAAATGATCCATGTCCATGTGGAAGTGGAAAGAAATATAAAAAGTGTTGTGGTAAATAAATAAAAAATTAACCTCAGTGAGTTTACATAAACTGCATTGAGGTTTTTTGTTTATATTAAATTATTAATTTAAAGGGGGAAGTGAAATGAATAATTATATTAAAGAAGTTAATGAAATAAGAATTAATCAGACAATAGCAGCTTTAAAGAAGAATGGAATGAATGGTTACCTTGTAGATAGTAAAGAAGCGTTATATAGCTTAATTGATAAGCTAACTGAAGAAGGAAATGTAGTTTCTTGTGGTGGTTCAATGTCTTTATTTGAGACAGGAGTTATAGATTATTTAAGAAGTGGTAGATTTAAATTTCTAGATAGATACAAGGAAGGACTTTCACCACAAGATGTAAAAGATATATATAGAAAATCATTTTCTTCAGATGTTTATTTTTGTAGTAGTAATGCAATTACTGAAAATGGAGAACTTTATAATGTAGATGGAAATGGAAATAGAGTTGCGGCAATGCTTTATGGACCGGATAAGGTAATTATAGTTGCAGGTGTAAATAAGATAGTAAAAGATATCGATGAAGCAATAGAGAGAAATGAAAGAATTGCAGCACCAGCAAATTGTATTAGGTTAAAAAGATTAACTCCATGTACTAAAGTTGGTCACTGCTTAAATTGTTCAAGTGAAGATAGAATATGTAATGAATACACAATAATAAGAAAACAAAGAGATCATGAAAGAATTCATGTTATTTTTTTAAATGAAAATTTAGGTTACTAAGGTATAATAACAATATAGAGCTCATACAAAATTGATATAAGATTTTGTATGAGCTTTTTTTGGGCATAATCTAACTATGATAAAATAGTAAAAACTTTGTTAAAAAAATAATTTTTGTATTGAATAAAATGAAAAAATAGTTCATAATATAAATATAGATAATGGTTATTAAATAGTAAGAGTTATTTTGTTATAAAAGTTATTTGAATATTTTGAGGAGGTATTTAGAATGAAAATAGTAGTTGTAGGTTGTACTCATGCAGGCACAGCATTTATAGTAAATGCAAAGAAAAAATATCCTGATTGTGAAATTGTGGTTTATGAAAAAAATGATAATGTATCTTTCTTATCTTGTGGTATAGCTTTAAGCGTATCAAGTGTGGTAAAGGATCCAGAGAGTCTATTCTACAATTCTCCAAGTAACCTTAGAAGTGCTGGAATTCAAATGAAGATGAGACATGAAGTTATTGATATTAACATGGATAAGAAAATCATCACATCAATGAATTTAGAGACAAATTACATTGTAGAGGAACATTATGATAAACTTGTTCTTACATTAGGGTCATGGCCTATAGTACCTAAATTTGAAGGTGGAGATTTAAGTAATATTTTACTTTGTAAAAACTATGACCATGCAAAAAAAATTATAGCTCAATCAGAAGGAGCTAAAAATGTAGCTGTTATTGGTGCAGGGTACATTGGTGTTGAACTTGCTGAAGCATTTGAAATGAAGGGTAAAAATATAACACTTATCGATGCAGAGAAGAGAATTATGAGCAAGTATTTAGATAAAGAGTTCACTGAAGTAGCTGAGAAAGAATTTACCGATAAGGGTGTAAAATTAGTTTTAGATGAAAAAGTTCAATGCTTTAAAGGTATAGGTGGAAATGTTTCAGAAATAGTAACAGATAAGAGTTCAATTAAAGCGGACTTAGTTATAATGTGTATAGGTTTTAGACCAAACACTACTTTAGTAAAAGGCAAAGTTGATATGCTTAAAAACGGAGCTATAATCATTGACGAGTATATGAGAACAAGTGAAAAAGATGTATTTGCAGCAGGGGATTGTTGTATGGTTAGATACAATCCAGCTAACGATGATAGATATATACCACTAGCTACTAATGCAGTTAGAATGGGAACTTTGATAGCAGAAAACTTAGTGGAGCCAAAACTTAGATATTTAGGAACACAAGGAACTTCAGGAATTAAAATATATAATAAGTGCATAGCATCAACAGGAATGACAGAGGAAGTTGCAAAAGCAACTACTAACTATAATATTGGATCTGTAATTTTAAAGGAAAATCACAGACCAGAGTTTATGCCTACTTATAGTGAGGCCATGGTTAAACTTATTTACGATAAAGATACTAGAAGAATACTTGGAGGACAGATCATATCAGATGAAGATTTAACTCAATATATGAATACATTATCTGTTGTTATCCAAAACAATATGACTGTAGAAGAATTAGCCGTAACAGATTTCTTCTTCCAACCTCATTTTAATAAACCTTGGAGTCTATTAAACTCTGTAGCATTAAAAGCATTATAAAAATAAATAAGATTATACCTGTGCAAGAGATAAACTGTGCAGGTATTTTTTACTGTTTAGGATTTTTTTCTTTTATTTATTCTAAATAAGATATATACTGATTTTATGAAAAATTTTGATAAGAAGTAGGAGGAAATCCTGTGAACATAACACTAATAACTGTAGGAAAAATTAAAGAAAAATATTTAAGAGATGCCATTGATGAATATTCAAAGAGATTATCAAGATACTGTAAGTTGGATATTATAGAGTTACCAGATGAAAAGACTCCTGATAGTGCATCTGAAAAAGAGGAACTTCAGATAAAGGAAAAGGAAGGTAAAAATATTTTATCTAAAATTAAAGAGAATTCCTATGTAATAGCTATGGACCTTAAAGGAAAACATATTACATCGGAAGAATTTTCATCACTTATTGATAATTTAGGAGTGGAAGGTAATTCTAATATTACTTTCGTTATAGGAGGAAGTTTAGGATTATCTGAAGAAGTAATTAAAAGAGCTAATTATAAATTATGCTTTTCTAAGATGACTTTTCCACATCAATTATTTCGAGTAATGCTTTTAGAGCAAATTTATAGAGGATATAGAATCATTAAAGGCGAACCGTATCATAAATAAATGAGGTTTTGGATAGAATTGGATATATAAATGGACGATAGGTGTGCTTTAATTTTTGCAATGAAACTTACAAAAATCTAAAGTTTGAATTTTTGTTGGGTATTTTAATTTTATTTATAGATTCTTCATTTTTCACTACTTGAGAAAATTAGAATTTGTTTTTCAGAATCTATAGCATTGAAAAAATTTTTATAATTATATATAATATAATTATACTAAAATATAAGCATAAAAAATATAAATGTAAAGGTGTTGTAAATATGCGCAAAGAGGTAATTTTTAATTAAATTAACTGAATAAGGATTATT
>URKQ01000043.1 GCA_900548455.1 uncultured Clostridium sp. | reverse complement strand
TGGAAGGGGACCCTGTTCCCTCCTTGTTAAGGAGAGATACTCAAAGGGAACCATAAGGTTCCTTTTGAAAAAGCCGAACAGAGCCTTTATTTTGATGGAGGTAAAGAATTATGAAAATTTTAAGAAAAGTGTTTGTTTTGGCGGTTATGACTATGTTCCTTGTTTTAAATTGTGGGGCAGTATATGCTGACACAGCTGAAAGAACTAATGATAATGAAAAATATAGGTATGAGGAAGTATCAACAATTGATACAACAGAAGCTAAATACTTAATAGTAACAGAAAATTATGGTTGTTTCGGAATTGATATGCATACATTGTGCAGTAAAAATATGAGCGTTTCTGGGAAATATGTAAACGTTTATAAGCAAGATGATGGATTATATGAAGTAAATAATGTAAATAGTGAACAGCTATGGTCATTTAGTAAAACAGGTAATTTAGAAAATCTAAAGGATGTTAAGATAAGAAATAGTAATGGCATGGGTTTAGTTATAAATAAAACATCATTAGGGTTAGGGGTACTAGGTGATAATTTGTCTATAGGAAAAGCTGAGGATCGTTACTTTATATCATCAGCAAAGGCAAATTTAAATTATGATAATCATAAGTTTAGTAGTTCAGATGAGACTTACAGTTATGTTAGAATATTTAAACAAGTAGAACAATAACAATAGTAAAACAGTACAAATAGCTATGGAGTTATAAATTAATTCCATAGCTATTTTTGATGGGCAAAAAAATATTGTGCGTAACATATTATTAGAAATATTGAAATATAATACATAAGTTGTATAATAATACTATAATATGATTAACTAGTTAATTATTAACCAGTTAATCATATGGATTTATAAGATTTTTAATGTAAGGAGAATAATATATGGAATCAAAGGGATTAGATATGCCTTTGCATATTAGAAAGTATGAAAAAGATTCACCGAAAGTGTTATCATGGAGGATCAGACAATGTAATAGGATTATGAAAAGATCTATAGAAAAGAAGGTTTCATGTACTGGGGTATTTAATAGTCAACATCGGCTTTTAAATATTTTATCTCATGAGCCTAATATATCACAAATTGAAATATCAGAGCGATTAGAAATATCACCAGCTTCAGTAGCAGTTACAATAAAAAAATTAGAGCGAGGGGGATATTTAAATAGGACAGTTGATGAGAGTGATAATAGAGTGAATAAAATTGAATTAACAGAAAAGGGAGATGAAGTAGTTAAAGTAAGTCATGTCATCTTTGATGAGATAGAGGCAGCAATGTTTGAGGGATTTTCAAAAGAAGATATGGAAAAAACTCAAGAGGTTTTAGAGAAAATTTCATCTAACCTGATTAAATATTATGTAAATCTAAAAGACTAGGAGGAAATCTAGATGAAACGATATTTTAAATATATTAAGCCGTATCTTCCTTATTTTATTATTGGTCCAATAATGATGATATGTGAAGTTATAGCTTCCATTCAATTGCCAGCTCTCGTTGCAGATATTATAAATAATGGAGCAGCAGCGGGAGATATATCTTACATTATAAATAGTGGAGTTAAAATGGTTGTTATTATTTGTATTGCTATTATTACAGGAGTAGGTGCTGCTTATTGTGCAGCGAAGGCATCTGTTAGTTTTGCATCAGATTTAAGGGCTGATATCTTTAAAAAGATACAGATGTTTTCATTTTCCAATATTGATAAGTTTAGCACAGGTTCATTAATTACTAGGCTTACTAACGATGTTACTCAAGTTCAGAATGTGGTAAATTTGAGCCTTAGATTAATGCTAAGAGCTCCAGGAATGCTCATTGGTGGTATCATCATGGCTTTTTCAATTAATAAAACTTTAGCAATGATTTTTATAATTATAGTTCCAGTATTATCTATAGCCATATGTGGAATTATTAAAGCTGCTTTTCCAAAGTTTAATTTAATGCAAAAAAAGATAGATATATTAAATTCTAATGTTCAAGAAGCTCTTACTAATATTAGAGTAATTAAAAGTTTTGTAAGAGAAGATTTTGAAGAACACAAATTTGAAAAGTCAAATGAAGAATTAAAAGAGTCTAGTTTAAGTGCATTTAGAACAGTAATAATTCAAACTCCTATAATGACATTGGCCATGAATATAGCCACATTAGCTGTGGTATGGTATGGTGGTAAGATGGTAATGGTTAAAGATATACCTATAGGAGATATTACAGCTTTTATAACATATATAACTCAAATTCTCATGTCACTTAATATGCTTACTATGATATTACTACAATGTACTCGTTCAGCTTCTAGTTTAAGAAGAATAAATGAAATATTTAATACCACAGTCGATTTAGCTGATAGTGAAGAGGTATTTAAATGTAAGTATGTTGTAACTAAAGGGGAGGTTACATTTAAAAATATATCTTTTAAATACTATAAAGACAACAAGGAAAAGGTATTAGATAATATAAATCTTTCAATTAAAGGTGGAGAAGTGGTTGGAATTATTGGTTCTACAGGTTGTGGTAAAAGTACCTTAGTTCAATTGATTCCAAGGCTTTATGATGTAGATGAAGGTGAAGTTTTAATAGATGGAATTAATGTTAAAAAGTATTCTTTAAAAAACTTGAGGGAAGCAGTTGGGATGGTTCTTCAAAAAAATGTATTATTTTCAGGGACTATTAATGAAAATCTTATGTGGGGAAATGATGGAGCAACCCAGAAGGAAATTAAGGATATGGCTAATGCCGCAGAAGTAGGAACCTTTATTGAAAGTTTAGGAGATGGTTATGAAACTGAACTTGAACAGGGAGGAGTGAATTTATCAGGGGGACAAAAGCAAAGGATATGTATTGCAAGGACATTGCTAAGAAAACCTAAGATTCTTATATTAGATGATTCAACTAGTGCTGTAGATACAGCTACTGAAAGTAAGATTAGAGATAGCCTAAAAAATCATCTTAATGATACAACAAAGATAATTATAGCTCAAAGGATTTCTTCCGTTAGAGATTCTGATAAAATTATCGTCATGGACGATGGAGTGATAGTTGGAGTAGGAACTCATGAAGAACTTTTAAATATGTGTCCAACCTATAGTGAAATTTACTATTCTCAAATGGATAAGGAGGTCACTGCATAATGGATGAAGTTCGTGCTGAAAGATTAAAGAAAAAATATAAAGGGCAAGAGGATGGTTTAACACCTACAAACAAAAGACCTATGATAGGTCCTAAGTTTGGTGGTATGGATAGAGGACGTAAAAAAGTTAAACCAAAGGATATGAGGGGAACTTTAAAAAGACTTTTTTCATATTTAAGTGAAGACAAAGGAAAGGTTATTTTTGTTTTAATATGTGTTATTACAAATACAATTTTTACTTTAACATCATCTTATATGCTACGTCCCATAGTAAATGGACTAATAGGTGAAAATGCTACAGTTTCAATGTTAGTTAAAAAGGTTATAATTATGATTATTCTTTATGGAGTTGCACTTATTGCGCAATATCTACAGGTTAGAGTTATGCTGGAAGTAGCACAGCGAGCGTTAAAGAGAATAAGAACAGAGTTGTTCTTTAAAATTCAAAAGCTACCTTTAAGATTTTTTGATACTAATAATCATGGAGATTTAATGAGTCGCTTTACTAATGATGTTGATGCAGTTGGAGAGATGCTTACAAATACTTTAATTCAAATTATATCTGGATTAATTACAGTTATAGGAACATCTCTACTTATGGTTTATACAAATTTTTATCTAGCTTTAATAACAATAATTATGGTTCCCTTAATGATAAAAATCGGTCAACTTATTACAAAGAAAAGTAGAGTGTATTATCAAAAACAGCAAGCTGCATTAGGAACTTTAAATGGATATATAGAGGAAATAATTACAGGAGAAAAGGTAGTAAAGGTATTTACGCACGAAGAAGCAGCTAAAGAAGAGTTTGAATATTTGAATAATGAATTAAAAGATAAACTTATATTTGCTCAATTCTTTGGTGGAGTAATGGGCCCAGTAGTGGGAAATTTAGGGCAACTTAATTATGTTTTATCTGCTTGTATAGGTGGCATACTTTGTGTGTTAAGAGGATTTGATATAGGAGGTTTTACTGTTTTTGTTAATTATTCTAGACAATTTAGTAGACCAATTAATGAGTTGTCAATGCAGATGAATACTATTTTTTCTGCATTAGCCGGGGCTGAAAGAGTATTTAAAGTTATGGATGAAGAAGCAGAAACTGCAGATAAAGAAGGTGATTTAGCTATAAGTCCCATTAAGGGAAATATAGTTTTAAACAATGTAACTTTTGGATATAACGAGGATAAGGAAATTTTGCGGGATATTTCTCTTTATGCAAAGCCAGGCCAAAAAATTGCTTTTGTTGGATCTACGGGAGCAGGAAAGACTACAATTACAAATTTATTAAATCGCTTTTATGATATTAATAGAGGTAAAATTACAATAGATGGTGTGGATATTTATAAAATAAAACGAAGTATTCTTCGCAGTAATATAGCTATGGTGCTTCAAGATACACATTTATTTACAGGTACAGTAAGAGAAAATATTAGGTATGGACGATTAGATGCCACAGATGAAGAAGTAATTAATGCTGCTAAGACTGCCAATGCTCATTCTTTTATAATAAGGTTAGAAAATGGTTACGATACAGTTTTAGAAGGAGATGGAGCAAATTTAAGTCAAGGACAGAGACAACTACTAAATATTGCAAGAGCAGCAATATCTAAGGCCCCTATATTAATTTTAGATGAAGCTACTAGTTCTGTTGACACAAGAACTGAAAGACATATAGAAGAGGCATTAAGTAGGCTAATGGCTAATAGAACTACATTTGTAATTGCTCATCGACTTTCCACAGTTAGAAATGCTGATGCAATTATGGTATTAGAAAAAGGTAAGATAATTGAAAGAGGTAATCATGATGAACTGATATCACAGTGTGGAAGGTATTCTACACTTTATAATAACATGGTGGAATCCTGTGATAGTGTGCCTTATGTAATTTAGTAGCATTCATACAGAGACAATTTTTATTAGGAGAGAGAATAAATGAAATATAAAGTATTGATTGTAGAGGACGACATTGCTTTAAGTAAAGGAATATCGTTGGCTTTAAAATGTAAGGATTATGATATTTTTATAGCAGATACTTTAAATGGTGCCATTAAGATAATTAATAATTATGAAATGGATTTAATTATCTTAGATATAAATCTACCCGATGGAAATGGTCTTGATTTATTATCTAAGGTTAGAAAGCAATCGCAAGTCCCAATAATTATGCTTTCAGCGAATGATACTGAAAGTGATATTGTAACGGGGTTAGAATTAGGAGCTAATGATTATGTTACAAAACCATTTAGTCTTATGATTCTAAGGGCAAGAGTAAAGGCACAGTTACGAAATAGTAATTTTTCTGGGAAAACAATTGTAATAGATGATTTCCAATTTGATTTTGAATCTATGGAATATAAAAAAGGAAATATTTTTATAGAATTAAGTAAAACAGAGCAAAAACTTTTAAAGATTCTTATTGAAAACAAAGGAAATGTATTAGCAAGAGAACAACTTATAGATAAAATATGGGCAGATGGTTGTGATTTTGTTGATGAAAATGCTCTTTCAGTAACTGTGAAAAGACTTAGGGATAAGCTGGAAGATAATAGTTCAAAGCCTAAATATATTAAAACAATTTATGGAATTGGTTATAGTTGGGTGGTAAAGTAAATGAATAATTTTGAAGTAATTTGCTTAATTATAGTTGGGATTTCTTTGATGTGTTGTATTTTTTCTATAGTTATATATAAAAAGAAAATGAAGAGAACTTTAAATAATGTAAGCAACATGATTGATTCTGCCATAAATGGTTATTTTGAAGAAACAACTTTTGATGAATCTCAAGTATCAGCTATTGAATCAAAGCTTTTTCGATATCTTAAAGCAAATAGTTCAATTAATACAAGTATTAATGAAGAGAAGGATAAAATAAAAGCTTTAATTTCGGATATTTCTCATCAGACAAAAACACCTATATCTAATATTTTACTTTATTCAGAACTTTTAAAAGAACAGGAGAATTTATCTTCTGAAACTATTTATATGATAGACAATATAGCTCAGCAAAGTGAAAAATTAAATTTTCTTATATCATCCTTAATTACAACATCTAGATTGGAGACAGGAATAGTTTCTGTTAACCCATCTAAAAACTCTATAAAAGAATTAATTGAAAAACTTTTACCACAGTTTAAGTTAGAAATTAATAAAAAAGATATTAAACTTAAAGTTGACTTCATTGACTGTGTGGCTAACTTCGACATGAAATGGACAAGTGAAGCTTTGCTTAATATATTGGATAATGCTATAAAATATACGCCTATGGGTGGAAGTATAAATATTAGAATAAAAAGGTATGAACTTTTTTCTTGTATTGAGATAACAGATGATGGGATAGGTATATCTGAAGAAGATTATAGTAGGATATTTACCAGATTTTACAGAGGTAAAACTGTTTCACAATATAGTGGTGTTGGAATTGGATTATATTTAACAAGAGAAATTTTAAAAAAAGAAGGTGGATATGTTAAGGTAGCTTCTAAAATAAATGAAGGATCCACCTTTGCTGTATATCTTCCTAACTAGCAATGTAAAATCTTTCAATGTTGTTATATTTTAGAAAGAATATAGAAAGATTGTTTTGATATAGTTTATACATAGGCAGATAGCTATGTATAAACTTTTTTAATATCTATGAATGTATAGGGTTTAGAGTGGGAGGAATATATATGTGCATTTTAAAAACAAAAAATTTAAAAAAGTATTATGGTAAAGGAGAAAATACAGTTAAAGCTTTAGATGGAATAAATCTAAGTGTTAGAAATGGTGAATTTTTAGCTATAGTTGGTACATCTGGAAGCGGTAAGTCTACGCTTTTACATATGCTAGGTGGTCTTGATAGACCTACAGGGGGCAACGTTAGTGTGGATGGAAAAGATATTTTTACACTTAATGACGATGAACTTACTATTTTTAGACGTAGAAAAATCGGCTTTGTTTTTCAAAACTACAATTTGGTACCAGTATTAAGCGTTTATCAAAATATTGTTTTACCCATACAACTTGATGGTAATAAAGTAGATGAAGAATATGTAAGCAGCGTAATTAGAATTCTAGGGTTAAAGGAGAAGCTTAATAATTTACCTAATAGCTTGTCAGGAGGACAACAGCAAAGAGTTGCAATAGCAAGAGCATTAGCTACAAAGCCGGCAATTATTTTAGCTGATGAACCAACAGGAAATTTAGATAGTAAAACAAGTTTAGATGTAATGGGACTTTTAAAAGTAACCAGTGAAAAATTTAATCAGACTATAGTTATGATCACTCATAATGAGGCTACAGCTCAAATGGCAGATAGAATTATTAGGATTGAAGACGGGAAGATTGTAGGTGATCTAGATGCTTAAGGTGGACAATAAGCATGTGATAAATGAGATTGTAATAAATTCTTTTAAAGCAAATAAATTAAGAAATATTTTTGTAGTAGTTGCCATAACACTGACAACGATTTTATTCACTAGTCTTTTTACAATTGGAGAGAATTTCATAAACTCAATTCAACAAAGTACAATGAGACAAGCAGGGACTAGTGCACATGCTACTTTTAAATATTTAGATTCAGAACAATATGCGAAAATTCGAAGTAGTAAGTTGATTGAACAAATTGGATATTCTGTGGTAATAGGTTTTGCTGAAAATAAAGAACTAGATAAAAGACCTACGGAAATTAGATATACATCAGATGAATGGCAAGCTAAGAGTATGTTTGCCTTTCCAGCATCAGGAAGGATGCCATTGGAAAACAATGAAATTGCACTGGATTCAATTGTATTAGAAAAGCTTGGGATTCCTTGTAAGTTAGGAGAAAAAGTAGATTTGGAGTATTCCGTTGGAGATAAAAAAGTGAAAGATACATTTACACTTGTTGGATATTGGAAAGGGGATATTGTTATTCCTGCAAGTGAAATTTGGGTATCACCTAACTATGGTAGTGAAAAAATTAAAAACTATAAGGAAGATAAAACTATTGGAACTATTAATGCAGATGTTCAGTTTAATACTAAATACTTTATAGAAGATAAGGTTAAAGAAGTAGTAAAGGAATCAGGACTTGATGAAGATGAAGTAGAGTATGGAATCAATTGGGCATATAAGGGGACATTTGAGGATACTAGCTTATCATCTATAATAGCTATGGTTAGTCTAATGATAGTAATTGGCATATCTGGTTACTTAATCATATCTAATATATTCTATATATCAATAACAAAAGATGTACAATTTTATGGACTTTTAAAGGCTGTTGGAATGACGTATAAGCAGATTAAAAGTATGATTAAGAAACAGTCTTTAATACTTTGCGCAATAGGAATTCCTATAGGACTTATATTAGGAATTATAATAGGAAAAGTATTAACACCAATAGCGCTAACTTCCTTTAATGTAAATGTAATCTCTAAGGCTACAAGTCCATTAGTTTATATTGGATCATCAATTTTTGCAATTATAACTGTTATTATAAGTATAAATAAGCCTTCAAAGCTTGCAGGAAAGGTAAGCCCTATAGAAGCAATTAAAAGAACTGATAGTAGAAGCTTTAGAAAAAACCATTGTAGAAGAAATAATAAAGTTAGTATTTTAAATATGGCAGCTCAAAATATTTTTAGAAATCCTAAGAAAACTATTTTGTTAGTTACATCTCTTTCCTTAGGTCTTATTATATTGAATTGCACATATTCTATCTTTAAAAGTTTTGATTTTGACAAGTTTATAAAAAAGAGCATGACAAAAGATTTTGCGGTGGCTGATTCTGCATATTTTAATGTATATAAATGTTATCGAGGTGAAGATACTTTATCCGAAGAATTTTTAAATGAGTTGTATTCTAACGAAGGTATTAAAGCTAGAGGAAATATATATATGAATGAACTTAAATACACATTAGATGAAAAAATTAAAGCATGTGTAGAGAAAGCAATTGTAGAGCTTAAAATGAATGACAAAAAAAGTGCTGTTTTTAAAAATGAAATAGAAAATGAAGATTTAAAAGTTAAACTTTATGGCATAGATGAATCTATATTACAAGAATTGATTGTTACTCAAGGGAATATAGATGAAGAAAAGTTTAGCTCAGGGAAATATATTATAGCTTCAACTTTTGAAGAGGAAGGGAAAATTCCATATTATGAAATTGGTGATAAGGTATCAATAGATTATCCAAATGGAAGTAGTAAAGAATATGAAGTTTTAGCTATTGCAAATATTCCTTATCCTATTTCAACAGGAACTTGTAATATTATAAATGTTGACTTCTTTATACCATCTAGGGAGTTTACTAGTAATATAGAAAATTTAGCACCTATGCTTACAACTTTTGATGTTGAAGATGATAAAACAATGGAGATTGAAAATTACTTAAATAATTTTTGTAGCAATGTGAATAAAGATATGAAATATACCTCCAAGCAAACCTATATGGAAGAGTTTGAGGGAATGAGGAAAACTTATTTAATAATAGGATTGGTGTTAAGTATTATTTTGAGCTTTATAGGGATTGTAAATTTTGCAAATACCATTATAACATCCCTTATATCAAGAAGGGTTGAACTTGCTATGCTAAATAGTATAGGAATGACAAGCAAGCAGCAGAAAAAAATGTTAAATTTTGAAGGATTATTTTATGTGTTTTTAACAACAATCATAGTAACAACAATCGGAAGTATTGGCAGTTATTATGTAGTAAAGTTTTTAGCTGGAGAGAATATATCTTTCACTCTCAAATTTACAATAGTTCCGTCCTTAATTTGTATAGTAATATTTATTCTATTTGTTTTTGTTATAAATAATATTGCTTATAATTATGTGAATAAAAATTCAATTGTAGAAAGGCTTAGAGAAATTGATTAATCTTTCCAAACAAATTAGCCAGAAGAATTTCTTCTGGCTTTTAATTTGACTAAAATTATTTCGAAAAAAGCAAAAGTTTATTATATGTATAACCGATAATAACTTATTCATTAATAATAATTAAAGAAGGGTTATGAATATGCGATATCAATTTAAAAAAATATCAAAAAACGTATTTCGCGTTATACTTGGAATGTTTATATTATCATTTATTGCCATGGTGTTTACAGTAGAAAACCTATCCTCTTATAGTAACGAAGTTGTAGATATGGTAGCAAAGGTTTCAAGAGAAGAACATATAAATGATGTAGTTAATAATGTTATATCAAAGATAGAAAGTATTGAAGAAAACGTTATTTATCGTCATAGATTTTTACTAGAATTTTTATCTGATAAAATATTAAAAGAAGTAGACAACGATATAAAATATATAGATGATTGGAATAAGAAAATTGTTAATGCTTCAGAAGAAGTGGTAATCCATTATGTAGTTTATGATGTTAATACATATGAGTATATTAAGGGCAACTGTAAAGAAGACAAATTCAATAATTATTTAAGTGCTAAACAACAGATTGAAGAAAATTCTAGTGTTTTTTATGAATTTGGGGTAAATTCATATAGGTACATTTTATTTATTAATTATGATTATATATATGATGTTGTTAAGGGAGATATTTATGATGATATTTATAGCAGAAAATATTCTAATGGTGAGTATATATGGATTGATGAAATAATCGACTACAATGGAGGAGATAATTTTGCTATAAGATTAATTAATCCAAATGTAAGTGAAACAGAAGGATCGTATTTATCTACGAATACTCAAGATATAAAGGGCAATTATCCTTATCGTGATGAACTAGAAGGTGTTAAAGAAAATGGAGAAGTATATTTATCTTATTATTTTAAGACATTAGGAACTGATAAAATAGAGAAAAAGTACTCCTATGTAAAGCTTTATGAGAAATATAATTGGATAATAGGAATGGGTACACCTGAATCAAGTATGTATAGGTATAGTCATGCAATACAAGAATATACAAGAAATGTTACTGTAGACGTTCTTATTTTTGCAGGAGTAATATTTATATTAGTTGTTTTAGTAGGAATATTTGTTTTAAGTAAGATTCAAAAAATTAGTGTGAGTGAAATTGAAGAGGTAATTCATTTAGAATCAGATATTGATAGTTTAACAGAAGTTTATAATAGAAAATTTTGTGTTAAATGTTTAGAAAATGAGTTCCAAAAATTTCAGCTTAGTAAAAAGGCCTCATTAATAATAATGTTTGATATAGATAGTTTCAAGACTATTAATGATACTTATGGTCATGACATGGGAGACATTGTTTTAAAGGATATAGTTGAAATTACTCAGAAATCAATGAGAAGTAGTGATAAATTATATAGATGGGGTGGAGAGGAATTTATTATTATAAGCAGTGGTTTATCTTTTGAGAATGCAAAGGTATTTACGGATAATATTTTAAATAATATAAAGTCCCACAAGTTTAGATTGGGTGATTTAGAGTTTAATGTTACAATTTCAATGGGTGGATCAATGTTTGTAGAAAGTGACATTGAATTTTCACAAGCTATCAAGCGTGCAGATGAAGCTTTGTATTATTCAAAAAACAATGGTAAGAATCAATATAATGCTAAGAAATAAACATAGGGAGTAGACGTTATTAGGTCTACTTCTTTAATTTTTAACGATATTTTGACACTAATTTGAATAAAAAATCAGAAAATACTATTAAATCACATAAGAAATATGTTATAATCCTAAATAGAAGTTTAATTATGGTGGATATGATTAAATCATGTACAGACTTTATATGGTGGGGGGCATTATTAATGGTTTATAATTTTAGAAGGGTTACCAAAGAAGACGTTGAGGATTTTTTAGGATGGAAATATGAAGGGATATATTCTTTTTTCGATAATGACTATTCTCAAGCTAAGATAAACTATATTAAAAGTTTTCCTGAGGATGAAAACGTTTATTCAGTTTATAATGAGAAAGATGAACTTGTTGGAAATTGTGCTGTATATTTAAATGAAAAAGCCACTTTTTCTGTTCAAATGAGACCTTGTTTAACTAGTAAAGGTTACGGCAGAGAGTTTATGAATTCTTTTCTAAGTTTTGCAAAAGAAAAATATGATTTAAGTTCAATAGGCTTAACAGTACTTAAGTTTAATGAAAGAGCATTAAAGCTTTATTCAAATTTAGGGTTTGAAGTTACTGAAGAGTTTATAGGTAGAACTGTAAGTGGAGAAAAAGAGTTTATTGCTATGGAGAAAATTTTATAATATATTTTTTTACTTATTAAACTTTATTTTAGCTAACATTATATAATAATACATATAAAAAATGGACATGCTTTTTGCATGCCCATTTTTTTATGTTTAAGGGTAAGAATATCTTTATTAGATATATCTATAGACAAGCATTGATATATCTTAATATGCAATTGGAAATGAAATAATTGCAGTGTTAAAATTGTTTTGTAACAATGTAAATGAATACCTTAGGAGGTAATAAGATGCACAAGGATGATGAAATGATACCAAAGGAGAGAATGGCTGCATTTTTTGCAAATAAAGAAGTTGATAGAATACCAATACTACCATTTATAACAGCAGTTTCTGGAAAAGTTATAGGAATGACCCATAGAGAAAAAAGAAGTAGTGCAAAGAATATGTTTTTATGCCAAAGTTCTTGTTATGAGAGGTTTGGTCATGACAGTATATCTGTAGAATATGGACTTCATGGAATAGGAACAGCTATGGGAAGCAAAGTTAATAATCCAGAAGATAATGTTCCTGCTATAGTTGAACATTACTTAACTAATTTAGATGATCTGAATTCAAAACTTGATTTATCAAGGATAGAAAGAAAAAATGATTCTTGGGCTCAGATGAATTATGACATGGCTCAAATGATTATTGAAAAGCATGGTGATGAAGTTGGTGTTTCATTAAGTGCACCAGGTCCTATTACTGCAGCTTCAAGTTTGTATCCAATTGACAAACTATTAAGAGCTACAAGAAAAAATCCTGAAAAGGTCCATGAGCTTTTAAGGTTTTCTACTGATGCCATTAAGTTGCTTGCTATGGAATTTATAAAGGGTGGAGTAGGTATTTCTCTTTGTGATCCAGTTGCATCTGGAACTATTTTAAATAAAGAAGCTTATAGAGAATTTGTATTACCATATACTAAAGAAATTATTGATTTCATCCATGGACTTGGGAAATCTGTTACATATCATGTGTGTGGTGATACTTCTGCACTTACAGAACTTATGGTTGATACTGGATGTAATGTTCTAAGTATTGATAATGTAGTAAGTCTTTTAGATACGAAAAAAAGAGTTGGAGATAAAATTGTTTTAATGGGAAATGTAGATCCAATTTCATCTATGATGCTAGGCTCTAATAAGGATGTTGAAGACAATGTAAGAAAGTGTTTAAGAGAAGGTTATGATAATAAAAAAGGATATATGCTAAGTACAGGATGCGGAATTCCAATTAACAGTCCTGTTGAAAATATTGACGCTTTTATGGCAGCTGGTAGAAAGTATGGTAAGTGGCCTTTGAATCCAGAAAATTTCTAATATAGATTTTTGGAGGAAAAGAAATGAAAATTAATGATTTTAAATGTACTTATGTAAATTCAGTAGGTATAAGTAATGAAATAACAAAGAAATTGAATTTAACATTCCCAGAAGCATATTTGAATTATGAATCCATGGTGAAATTATCATTAGAAATAAGGCAACAGGAAAATGCTAGTTACTGTGAATTACCATTTTGTCATACTGTTGAAGCAGAAGCTATGGGTGGAGTAATAAACCTTGGAAATGGGGAGTATGGACCAAGGGCAAAGAGTTATATATGTGATACAGTGGAAGATTTAATTAATTTATCTTCAATAGACTTTGATAAAGGTAGGATTTCTGAAGTTTTAAAAGCATGCAAACTACTTAAAGAAGAAGGGGAAAACGTTGCACTTATGATTTCAGGACCCTTTACCATTTTAAATATACTTATGGATACTACCTTAGTATTTAAAGCTTTAAAAAAAGAAAAAGAAAAGATGAAAATTGTATTTGATAAATTCCAAAAAGAGCTTTTAAGGTTTATTGAAAAAGCAATAGATTCAGGGGTAAATATTATAAGCTATGCAGATTCTTCAGGAGCATTAAATATTATTGGACCTAAAAATATGGAGTATATGGTAGATAATTTTACATATCCATTTTTAAAAGAAGCAGAAGAAATAGTAAGAGGAAAAGGTCAAATTTTTTTGTGCCCTAAGACAAGCTTATCACTTATTGGAACGGAGAAAGCGGTTTGGAATGATATATTAATTAAAGGTAATAAGAAATACGTAGATGCATGTCTAGAAGTAAAAGATAAAGCACCTATGGTAGGACAAATGTGTATTAAGAACAATAGCTTTGAAGTAAAAAAATTTATTAAGGCTATAGAATTGATTTAGTAGGAGGATGAAAAATGTCATTATCAAAACAAGAATTATTAGATAAACTATCTCAGTGTGTTGTTGAGATGGAGGATGAAGAAGTAATAGATGTAGCAAAGGAATATGTAGAAGATGGACATTCACCTTTTGATGGAATTATGGATGGTTTAGTTGATGGAATGAATAAAGCTAGTAAGTTATATGATGAAGAAGAATATTTTGTAACGGATGTGCTTCTTTGTTCAGATGCAATGTACGCAGGCCTTGATGTATTAAAGCCTCATCTTGAGAAAGAAAAAGCAAGTGAAAAACCTAAGGTGGTTATAGGTGTTGTTGAAGGAGATACTCACGACATTGGAAAGAATCTTGTTAAAATAATGCTTGAGACAGCAGGTTTTGAGATATATGATTTAGGAAGAGATGTTCCTCTTGATAATTTTGTAGAAAAGGCTAAAGAAGTTGATGCATCTATTTTATGCATGTCAACTTTAATGACAACTACTATGATGGGGATGCCAAAGGTAATAGAGAAATTAGAAAAAGAAGGTCTTCGTGATAAAGTTAAAGTTATGGTTGGTGGAAGCCCAATTTCTCAAAAATTCGCTAGTGATATTAAAGCAGATGGATATTCAGCTAATGCCGTTGAAGCTGTTAAAGTTGCAAAAGCCTTAGTACAATAGGGTAAAAATTATAAGGCAACAGATTGGTAATGGAGGTTATAATTGTGACTGAAAAGGAAAGATTTAAAAGAGTTATTTCTCATGAAAAAGTTGACAGACCACCATGTATATCACCTGGTGGCATGATGAATATGATAACTACAGAACTTATGGATATATGTGGAATTGGGTGGCCTGAAGCTCATTTAAATTCAGAAATGATGGCAAACCTAGCTCTTGCAAGTTTTGAAAATAATTGCTTTGATAATGTTGGAGTACCCTTTTGTATGACTATTGAGGCAGAAGCATTGGGAGCTAAGGTGACTATGGGGAATAGAATCTTTGAACCTCATGTAATTGAGTATGCTATTGATTCAGTAGAGCAATGGAAGTCATTAAAAAAATTAGATTGCAACTCTGGTAGGGCAAAAATTGTTTTAGATGCTATAAAGATATTAAAATCCAAAAACATAGGTGCACCTATTATTGGGAATATTACAGGACCTATTAGTACTGCTAGTTCAGTTATGGAACCAGTTAAATTTTATAAAGAACTTCGCAAAAAAAATGAAGAAGCTCATGAATTCTTGGAGTTTGTTACCGATGAGATAATTCATTTCGCTAAGGAGCAAATTAGAGCAGGAGCAGATATAATTGCTATATCAGATCCAAGTGGAACAGGTGAAATTTTAGGACCAAAATATTTTGAAGAATTTGCAGTAAAGTATTTGAATAAAATAATTGACAGTATAAAGGAAGAAGACGTTGGCATTATTGTACATATATGTGGTCAGATGAAAAACGTATATGATAAGGTGGATATGATTAAAAGTGATGTTTTAAGTTTTGATTCAATAGTATCTATAAGTGAAGCTAGAAAAAAATTAGGAAGTAGAGTGCTTATGGGGAATGTAAGTACATATACATTAGAATTTGGAGACCCTAAAACTGTTTCAAATTTAACTTTGAACTGTGTTAAAAATGGTTCTAATATTATTTCCCCTGCATGTGGACTTGGAACAAAATCACCTATTGAAAATATACAAGCTATGCGTAGAACTTTAATAGAAGGAGTTTGTAACAATGATTGAAGTTAAAAGGGTTCAAAACAAAAATCTTTTAGAGCTTTTATTAGATCAAAAACATTTTGTTGATAACCCATGCAATGGAAAAGGTTTATGTGGTAAATGTAGGGTTAAAATAATAAGTGGGGAAGTAAATTCACTTACATCTACAGAAGAAAGGATATTGACATCAGAAGAGATTGAAAGTGGAATAAGACTCTCTTGTCTTGTTGTTCCCCAGGAAGATTTAGAAGTGGAATTACTAAAAAAGGAATTAAATCATAAAGTACTAACCTCAGGATACGTACCAAAGTTTGAAATAAATACATCTATAAAGAAAAAAGTAATTGATATTAGAAAATCATCTTTGGATGAGCAAACGCCCTTGGAGGACCAAATTCTTTTAAAATCTGGAGCTAAAAGTATAGACTACCAAATACTAAAAGACCTTATATTTGATGAAGGTATATATACTGTAGTTACTAACAATTATAAAAATAACTTAGAAATAATTGGATTAGAAAAAGGTGATACAACATTAAATCTATATGGAATTTCTATCGATATTGGAACAACCACAGTGGTAGTTGCTTTAATTGATTTAAATACTGGAGATGAAATATCCAATGATTCAATGATAAATGCGCAAAAACACTTTGGGCTGGATGTTTTAACTAGAATAACCTATGAACTAGAACATCCGGAAGATGGAATTAGAAAATTACAAGAAACTATGGTTGATTCTATTAATACCATGATTGAAAGTGTATGTGAAAAGTCAAAAGTCAGTAAACAGAATATATACGAAGTTGCAATTGGAGCTAACTGTACTATGATGCATATGTTATTGGGAGTAGATGCAACAAGTATTGGTAAGGCGCCTTATGCACCAGTTTTTGTTAGAGCAAAGAATATTAATGCAAGAGATATTGGAATAAAAGTAGCACAGTTTGGTAGAATTTACTGTCTTCCTTCAGTATCATCTTATATAGGTGCAGATATTGTAGCTGGGGCTTATGTTTGTGAACTTGAAAAGTCTAAAGAGAATATACTTTTTATTGATATAGGAACTAATGGAGAAATTGTACTATCAAAGGGCGGAGAACTTTTATGTTGTTCCTGTGCTGCAGGACCAGCACTTGAGGGTATGAATATAAGTTCTGGAATGAGAGCTTCAGATGGAGCTATTGAAGATGTGGTTATTACTAAATCAGGTGTTAAGACTAAGGTAATAGGAGATAATCCACCTATTGGTGTTTGTGGAAGTGGAATTCTTGCAGTAGTTAGAGAACTTGTACTTAATGGACTTATCAAAAAGGATGGAGCTTTTATAAAAAAAGAAAAGCTGGAAGAATCAGATTATAGGTATAATATGATACAAATGAAGGAAAAAAAGAGGGAATTCATACTTACAGAAGAACCTGAAAAAATTCTTATAACTCAAGGTGATGTTCGTCAAGTTCAACTTGCCAAGGGAGCAATTCTTTCAGGATTTTATGCTCTTCTAAAAAAGGGAAATATCACCATGGAAGATTTGGATAAAGTTATGATCGCTGGACAATTTGGAGCACATCTACCTGCTGACAGTTTAATTGGAACAGGAATTTTACCCAAGGAAGTAAAGGAAAAATTAGTATATGTAGGTAATTCTTCTAAGACAGGAGCTTATATGGCCTTAATGTCCAATGAAGCTAAAAGCGAAATGGAGAGATTAGCTCATAAAATGAAATATCTAGAGTTAGGTGCCACGGAAGGATATGAAAGGTTATTTGCACAGTGTCTTATATTTCCAAAAGTAGAAAAATAAAAAACACAGACTTTGTAACGATATATGTTACAAAGTCTGTGTTTTTATAATATTATAAATAGACGTAATTATCAGATGATTTATATAAAGAAAAAAGTTGATAGGTAGTAAAAAACAGTAACTTTTATAATTTTATTCAACAACATAATCTATGAAATATATTCCAAGGATAAAATTTCAAAATCGCTAAAGCCCTTAAATATTCTCATTGCTTCATTGGAAAATGAATGAATTTGTAGATTATTATTCATATAATGGAGTGAATTTAATAAGGATTCCATGTATCAACTAAATTTTTTGTAAGAATTATATGTTATAACTAAGGGGTCACGATGTAGACGTAAAAGTACATTACTATCGAAAATATGGACAAGCAAATGTTCAAAAAATAGGAGGAATGGAAATGAAATCGAAAGTAATAGCATTAACATTAACAGCTTTATTAGGAACAACAATATTTGGAGGGGTACAAGCTCAGGCAGCTGATACAGAAACAAATGCTAATATGGCAAAGAGTGTATTATGTAACAGTAATGAAGGTTTAGAAGATGATTTTTATTATAGCTTATTAAACTTTTACTGCTTAAGAGGGTTTAAGCCAGTCATATCAAATAGACCTTGCAACCCATCTGTTGGAGGAGATAATGAAATTGTTCCACCAGCAGAAGATGATACAGAAGTTATACCGCCAACAAATGATGATGAGGTTACTACACCTCCAAGTAATGGAGGAGAAGAGGTAGTGCCACCAACTAATGATGAATCTACAACGCCACCTTCAAATGGAGAAACAGAAAATAAACCATCTGATGATGTAGTAAATGATTCAAATACAAGTGATAAGTTTATGGCTCAAGTTGAACAAGCTATATACAATATAGTTAACCAAGAAAGAACAAAGATGGGATTATCCCCATTAGCATATAACTCAACAATGGAGAAATATGCAAGAATCAAGTCTCAAGATATGGGAGATAAAAACTACTTTAGTCATGAAGACTTAAATGGAAACATGATAACGTCTAAGATGGAAGCTGATGGAGTATCTTATAGAGCTTGGGGAGAAAACATTGCATATATTGGTGGAAGCGTAGATGCAAATACGTTAGCACAACAGTTTATGACAAACTGGATGAATTCAGCAGGACATAGAGCTAACATATTATCAACTGATTTTGATAGTATAGGAGTTGGTGTATATAAAGTAGGAAACAAAGTATATGCAACTCAAGAGTTTTATAGATAGTTTGCTTGTAGTGGTATAATTTGCAACTCCAAAGTTTATCTAATACAAGAATTGTAATATACACACTACTCCTTAAGGGCTGTTGGACTATGATTAGTTCGATGGCCCTTTTCAAAAGATTACCCGTATTATATTGTATGGAGGTTATGATATGGGTAAGAAAATAGAACTTTCAAGAGGAGAATATGATTGGCGGAAAAAATAAAATGTAAAAATCCCTAACAAGATGATTTTATTGTGTTAGGGATTTTATTTTGTAACAAATCTATAGTTTTAAGAGAAGAACTACTTCACCTTCAACTATTTCACCAGTTTTAACAAAGCCTACTTCTTCATATAGCTTAAGAGCCACAGAATTTTCAGATTCTGCTGAGATTCTAAGTTCATTTATACCGTATTTATTTTTCATATAGTTAATAAGCTTGAGTAGAGAAGCTTTACCATAGCCTTGATGTTGATATTTTTTATCTATCATAAATCTACATAACCACCAAGAATCAATAGGGTAGATTTTATCACCATTAAAATATGAGTACATGATAAAACCAATCATGGTTTCGTCATCATAAATTGCAAGAGGATAATGTTCACCTGTTCCATAGCTTGATTCTGCTAATGAGTAACAGTTAGAAGCTACAAATTCTTCTTGAGGTGTTGTTACGCTAAGAGAAATGCATTTTAAAAAGTTACTTTTGTCTATATTTCTAAACATCAAATTCATTTTGTTTCCTCCTTTATGGATTAAGTAACGTCACTTTTTTATTAGTTGCATCAAGTTCAATTTCACAGCCTATAGGAAGGGTGAACATTGGATGTGTATGGCAACAATCAAATTCTGCTAAGAAGGGAAGCGTATTTTCTCCAAGGACTTCAAGTAATATTTCATAAGGCTTTCTGCCGGTTTTTGAATCATCAAACAGTTCATGCTTACCTAAGATAATTCCTGAGACTTTATCAAATACACCACATATTTTTAAATGAGAAAAGCTTCTTTCTATAGTTGCAGCATCTTTTAAAGAATCTTCTATAAAGAGGATATCTCCACTTTTTATTTGGGGCATATATTCACTTCCCCAAATACCTTCTATAGTGTTTAAATTTCCTCCAATTACTCTCCCTCTAACTTTTCCATCATGAACCGTTATCCATTCATTAGAAAAACCTTTCTTACTTCTGTCTTGATCTTCCCAATTGATAAACTCGTCAGTCCAAATCTGTGGCATCTTCAATTCTAATGGGTAAGTAATATCCTTCATTAGAACATTTTTAAAGTATTCATGGGTCTGACTTACATAAGGGTCCATTTCTCCAAAAGAAGCTACAAGAGCTGGGCCATAGAAAGTTGGCAAACCTGTCTTTGCATAAATTCCTAAAAGTATGGCTGTAACATCAGAATATCCTATAATAGGTTTAGGATCAGCTTTAAATGCATCATAATCAATATAAGGTAATAGAGAGTTTGAATTCATCCCACCTATGGTTGACATAATACATCGAACTTCAGGATTTCTAATCAAGTTGTTTAATTCTTCAGCTCTTTCTTTTATACTTCCAGATCTGTAGAAATCACTTTTTCCTGTAAGAGTACCTTCTATAATTTTAAAACCCTTGCCTTTTAAAAAGTCAATGCTACGTTTATATCTATTAGGACAAGTATGAGTAATAGGGGATGATGGAGAAAAAATACCTATACCATCACCAGGGTTAATTGTTAATTTATTCATATGTTTTTGCCTCCTAAAAAGTATTTTAGATTATTTAATTCCATAGGATATCATAATACATGGGGCCTGAAGGATGTAGGTAATATCCTTGTTATTTATAATATAAGACCTAATTGCTTTTTCACCAGCAATATAATTCAATGCGTCTTTTTTATTTAAACCTTTATTTAATAAAGATTGGAAAAGTTCTTTTTCTTCATAATCAGATAAATTTTCGTCCCAACCCCAAGCTTTTATCATAGCCTTAAGTTCTTTATCGTGAGTTTCTTTATTTCCTTTAGGGTTAATAAATTTTACACGATCATTCATTCTTACATCTACATCGTGTAACCCTAATTCTTGCATGATGATAGGAAGTTTAATGCCAATTCTATAATCTCTACCACCAGTCATAAATTCATTTCTGTATTTTTGGCGATATAATGAAGGCATATCAAGTCCTATATAATCAAGACCACTAAAGTATTGAGAAGTTTTTTCGATTTCTAAATCTCCCTCCATACATATAACAAGGCCACCATCAGATACTGATTCTATCATTTTATTCAGTATTTTTTTTGAATTTGGGATATGTCTAAGTACTGCTTGTGAAATTGCTATATCATATTTTTTATCTGGGAAATATTCGTTTAAGTCAGCTTTTATAAACCTTGAATTATAATCTAGTGTAGAAAAGATGTTTTTAGCTTCTGCTAAGAGGTTTTCACTAATGTCTATGCCAGTGTAAGTACTTCCTTTAGGCAACAAAGGCATAAATAAAAGTCCGATATATCCAAATCCACATCCAAAATCAATAATGTTAACAGGCTTTTTAATTTTCCAAACCTTATCTATGAGAAATTCAATATAATCATTATTAAACCAACCGGTACGAATAGATTTAAGAAAGTCTAGTTGCTTATTCCAATATGATTCGTTCATTTATTTTTCTCCTTAAACTAGATACTAATTATATTTAGTTGATTATTTTTCTATTAGTTCACTTATAGAGTGTATTATAGGATATTTGCTATTTAGATCGTCTGAGTTGTAAACATCAATTAATATTGGAATCATACCAAACTCTTTTGCTGCATCTAAATTAGATTCACTATCATCTACAAAAATTGCTTCTTGGGCCTTAATTCCAAGTTCTTCAATAGCTATTTTAAATAAGATCTTTTGAGCTTTATTAGAACCATAAATTGATGACATAATAAAGGTTGAAAAATACTTTCTTAAACCTTTATTTATAAAAACTCTTTCTAAAGATGGCCATGTATCTGAAACCACGCCTAATAAATATTTATTTTTAAGAGTTTTTAAAGACTCCTCTATATCTTTGAAAAATAAGAACTTATCATCATTAAAGACATTATCTTTTGCTAGTGATTCTATAATTTCATCATTTATATTAGGATAATTTATTTCTTTTAATACTATTTTATAGAAGTCTTTAAACATCAAAAACTCTTCTTCTTCTGTTTTCACTAATAAAATTTTACTAATGTGCTCACAAGCCTTGTTTATTGCCTTTTCCATGTTTTCCTCAGTACAAGTAAAATCAGATCTTTCAATTATTTTTATAAAATTGGGTGTTATAAACCAGTGTCCTGTTCGAGGTACATTTAATGTTCTTCCTGAATCAAATAATATTGCTTTTACATTATTCATTTAAATTTTCACCTTACCCGCATATTTTATATTTACTCAACAATAATTATATAAAATTATTTGATGTACATCTTTATAGGAAAGTATTAAATAGGGTTATTTATACACATAATAACATATTTACAATTATACACTATTATAATTGGAAAAAGTAGTTCTCTGGTTAGTTAAAATTTTATTAGGTAAATATGTATTAGGTATGGAAATAACTTATGTAATGGTGTTGAATTATTTGTATATTATGAATATACTATATATTGAAGAGATAATTAAATATTAGGTAAAGGTATAAAGTATTAGCTTTATTTAAAAGGGAACTTAGGTGAAAATCCTAGACGGTCCCGCCGCTGTGATGGGGAGCAACTCCAAAGAAGATGTCACTGACTTATGTCGGGAAGGCAGGAGAAGCTGTGAACTGAAGTCAGAAGACCTGCCTTTATTAATACACCGTTAGCTCTACGGTAGATAGGGGGTGTCATAATGGGACAATTACATGAATACTTGTGTCATAATTTTCGTGTGATTTTTTACGTCTGTATATTATGCCTCTTAACTTTTGAGTTAAGAGGATTTTTGTTTTCTAGAGGTAGAATGGTCATTAAACATTACGGCTAAATACATATTAAAATAATCCTTATGAATTTTAATTACGCGCTTTACAAGGAGGAATTTAATATGATAAAAAAATTTAATGAGTTTGTTATTATAAATGTAGGAATGATAATGGTGGCATGTGGTATGTACTTTTTTTTAATGCCAAATAATTTAGCAACTGGCGGTGCTAATGGCCTTGCTATTGTTATTAACAGTTTTGTTCCAACAATATCAGTGGGAATGATAATGATATTTATTAATATAGTGCTTTTTATTCTTGCTTTTATTGTTATTGGAAAGGAGTTTGGTGTAAAAACTATATATGCAAGTTTTGGTGTTTCATTTATTATTTTGATTTTAGAAAGAACTGTAGTTATAAGTCATTCTTTAACCGGGGATGTATTTTTAGAGTTAATATTAGGAATTCTTATTTCAGGAGTAGGTATGGGGATAGTATTTAATCAAGATGCATCAACTGGGGGAACAGATATAATTGCTAAGATACTGAATAAATTTTTTCATATAGATTTAGGAAAAGGGGTATTACTATCTGATTTGTTTATAACAATTATGGCGGCATTTGCTTTTAATATTAAAGCATCCTTATATGCCATGCTCGGTGTTATTATAAATGGATTTGTAATTGATGCTTTAATTGAAGGTATTAATATGCAAAAGGAAGTTACTGTAATAAGTAATAAAAGCCAAAAGATAAAGGAATTTATTATAAATGATTTAGATAGAGGAGTTACTGTTTATAATGGTAAAGGTGGATATGAAAATAATAGTCAAGATATTATTGTAGTTATTATAGGCAGAAGAGAGTTTATAAAATTGAGAAATTTTATAAAAGAAATTGATAAAGATGCATTTATAACTGTAAGCAACGTATGTGAAGTTTTTGGATATGGATTTAAAAGCATTTGTTAATAATATAAACTTTATTAATTTTTACTAGTAAAATAATATTAATGTAGCCATAATGATAGTTTATGAAGTATCATTATGGCTAAGTTTACAATCCAGCAATTTTTTCTTCATATATGATGCTTCCGTTGAAATCTAAGCATTTTAGAATATGCATTTTACCTACTTTTTTTCTTTTTATCATGTAGTACTGCTGCAAAAATATAAACTAGTGATAACCCAATTAAAGAGCCGACAAAAGCACTTTCAAAGAAAGGTTGTTTTGTAACTAATATAAATAGAAATCTAACTAAGAACAGAGTTGAGTTTAAAAGTAAAAGTTCTAATAATATTTTTTTCATATTTTATAACTCCTAACTATTATTCATTAAAATAATCTTTTAATTTATTTACTGAGGTTAATACTTTTTCAACATTATCCTTAGTTTTAAGATTTTCTCGGCTATAGTTAGTAATATCTCTAATACTACTTAGCGAATTCCCCAATTTCTCTGTCATCCATTCATATCTTGGAAGAAGCCATATATGAAAATGTCCTGAACGTTCTTCTTGTATAATTGTAACTTCATTTATACCTAAAATATTCTTTTGGGCTATTCGAGCTTTATATACTAACTTAAACAGTTCAGAAGATTCCTCAGGTGTAAGTTCAGCAATAGATTTAATATGGTTTTTAGATGCAATTATTAGAAAACCTTCTATTGGAATTTCAGGGTCTTCATGAAGTACAAAATTGTCAGTATTTAAAATTATGCCTCCAGGAGGAATAACATTACTTGTACCTATAGCACAACCAATACAGTCACATTCCCAAGGTTTATTAGATATATCTTTAAATTTCATAATTAGCCTCCATTTTCTTTAAGTTTAGTATAATTTTATTTAGATATAGAAGGGTTGCTTTTTATCTAAGGGCTTGTCCAATTAATAATGTTCTGTAGTAAAATAGAGTTGTAGGATAGCTTATGATTGTAAAGGGTTCTCTGTAGATAATTTAACTACAGAGAACCTATTATGATAAGGTTATTAGTTGGGATGTTTTAGATCTAAATAATTAGTTCAATTGCTTCTCTAAAATCATTACTATCAACTTCTAATATAGATGAATTGTCAGATTTAAAGTCACCCATTTTATTAAAAGGGGTATTGGTTAGATAGCATTGAAGTGTCTTTATGACACCACCATGACTTATAATTGCAACATCATCTTCATTTTCTTCTATTATGGAATTTATTGCAATTAAGGAGCGTTTTAAAACATCCTCATAGGATTCTCCCCTTGGAACTTTTGTATATCTACGGTGTTCATACCACATGAGATATTGTTTTGGGAAACAATTTCTTATTTCTTCCCAAGTAAGACCTTCCCAATCACCAAAATTCATTTCCTCAATACCATCGATAGGTTCATGCTCAACATTTAATTTGTTACTTAAAATTTCAGCTGTTTCAATAGCTCTTTTTTGTTTGCTGCAATATATTTTTGAGATATTATAGTTATTTTCTATTATAATGTCACTTAAATGGTAGCCTTGAGCTAGTCCCATTCTGTTTAAACTAATGTCTTTACTACCTTGTATTTTACCTTTCGAGTTCCAATCTGTTTGACCATGCCTTATAATATACAATTTCATATAGATTCCTCCCCATTTAATACCAATATGTATGAATACCATAATTTTGGATAATTGAATTTTTAGGAACTTGTTTTAAAGTTAAATAGATATTATAATAATCACCAATACCAGAAAACATGTTAAAGAGTGAAACAAATAGAATAAGTTGAGACATAAAATTATTAAAATTATGTGATAAAATCAGCCAAAGAAAAAATGGAATTATACCTAAGAAAACATTAGGACATATACATATCCATAGATACTTTCTTTTTGATACTGGATGATTACAATAGACAAATGCTGATAGGCTTTTAAGTATGAACCAAATTTCTTTTTGCACTTTCTTAGGGAAACAAATTGCATGAAGTATCTGGTGTATTAATACTAGCAGAATAGATATAACTGCAGCAATTCCTATGGATTGTGGTAATGTTTTTGCATTTTGAAAATCCATGTAGTTGTTACAAAGTTTGAATTTTGCGAATATTGCAAATACAATCATAGCAATAAAAGGCATAAATATTAATGTTCCTTTGAAAAAAACTGTAATAAATTTATTTGGTTCTTCAAACTGAGTTGCATTTGTAGGAAGTAATCCATGTAAAATTTGTGATTCATTTTTATATAGACCCATAAATTTTATATTATACATAACATCCATCCATTTCTATTGCTTTATATGTTAAATTATAACATATATTGATATATAGGTTAAAGACTAGAGGAACATTTATAAGTATATGTTTACATATAAAATCAATTTTCTAAAATATATTTAATAGCTTTTAATAAAAAGTCTATTAAATATAGAATTGTAATTTTAAAAATGTAATACCTATGGTTACTATTATAATATTTAAATACATAAGCTTAGTGTTAAAGAAAAAAAGATTGTTGTAAAAAAATTTTACAACAATCTTTTTATTTAGCAGGTCGCACCACCTGTTAGATGAACCTTAGAATCTAGAATTTCTTCTTTTCTATCTAAAATATCATTACTTAAAAGCTGAATTTCAACATTTTCAAAGCCAAGGCGATTTATTGTATCGGCAAAACGTTCTCCAGTTATTCCTTGTTCTCTAAATAACAATATAGCTTTTTCTAAAACTGAAAGAACTTCTTCTTCTGATAAGAAAATTTTATTAAGTTTTCTACCAGCTGCAACTTTTTTACCCCAGCGACCGCCTATATATACTTTATAACCATTAGCTTCATTTTCAACAGACTTAAATGGACATTTACCAACGCACCTACCACAGTGATTACATATATTTTCATCTATATTAAGTTTATTATCTATTACTTTTGCAGCGCTCATTGGACAGGAGGTTTCAATTATACACTTTTTACAGCCCTTGCATAAGTCATTGTTAATTGATGGAGTTTTAGCACCAACTATCCCAAAATCATTTAGGTCTGGTTTTACGCAATTGTTAGGACACCCTCCAATAGCTATTTTAAATTTGTGAGGTAGTTTTACATTGGAGTAACCCTCAAAGAATTTAAAATAGCTATTGGAGGGTGTCCTAACAATTGCGTAAAACCAGACCTAAATGATTTTGG
>URKQ01000042.1 GCA_900548455.1 uncultured Clostridium sp. | reverse complement strand
AAAAGGAACCCTATGGTTCCCTTTGAGGAATCTCTCCTTGAAGCGGAGGGGATAGTATCCCCCTTCACCCCTTCTTATGGAAAGGCATGCATACAGAGCTTTTATAATTTAAACTTATCCAAGGATTTTTTGACGTTCTCTGCAAGTCCTATTAATCCTTCTGCATTACTACTTACATTGTCAAAAGCAAGACTTTGTTCATCTATAGATTGATTTGCTTCTTCCGTTATAGCCGCAATTTCCTGTGCTCCTGCTGCAACTTCTTCCATAGCGCTTAACACTTGTACCTTCTTAGAGTTAACACTATCTATTTCTCTGCTTATAAGTTCCGTAATATTCATCATTCCTGATAAAGACTCTTTCATTTCATTAAATGCATCATGAACTTCTCTATATGCTAATGTTTGTTTTTCATTAAGTTCTGACGACTCACTAATAGATACTCTAGTTAATTGTACTACTTCATCAGTACTTCTAATTATACTTGAAATATCATTGGTTGCCTTTTGAACTTCATCTGCTAAACCTCTTATTTCTGCTGCTACAACTGCAAAGCCTCTTCCAGCCTCTCCTGCCCTAGCAGATTCTATACTAGCATTTAAAGATAGTAAGCTCGTTTGTTTTGATATATTATCAATTACACCTACTATATTTGATATATTAGAAATATTTTCTATAAGTTTCTCTACCGTAGACATAACACTTTCAAAACTTTCTTTTGATTTCACATTAGATTCCATTAAATCATTCAACTTATTTGTATTAACATGAATTGCTTCTAATACTACTCCACCTTGTGTTTCCATTAATCCATTTTTATCATCTAAGGTATCTATTGAATCTCCAAGCATTTGAGTATTATCACTACTATTAGTAGCTTCTGTTGCTTGCTTTGAAGTATTTTTAGATATTGTTGAAACCTGTTTAATAAGTTCTCCATTAGAAGCCGCAACTTCTTCGCTTAATGCACATAAATTAGTGGATGCTTCTTCGACCTTACTAACTGTATCTGTAGTCTCACTAATTAAATCACTTAAATTATCAATCATTAAATTAATTCCACATGTAAGTTCTTTTATTTCAATGCTATCATTTATTACTTCTATTTTTGAAGTTAAGTCTCCATTTCCTACTCGCTTTACTAAATCAATTATTTTATTCATTGGAATAGCAATAGCTGTAGATATTTTCATTATTATAAATTCCATAATTAATAAAATTACTAATGACGCTCCTGCTAAAGACACTTGCATAGATTTCACTGGCTTATTAACAACCTTTGCTGGTGTACTGGAAATTATCCTCCATTTTGCATCACTATTTACTTTATATGCACCACTTATTTTTTCTTTCTCACTAGAGTACTCTATAATAGCTGAATCATTATCTAGCTTAATTATTTCTTTTTCATTTTCAAGATTAACATTTTGTCCTATTAATTCAGATTTTGGATGGTAAATTGCTTGTCCCTTAGAGTCTAATATGTATATAAAATGTGAATCTGATATATAGCTTGATAAAATCTCATCAAATGCAGACGCTGAAATATATTTGCAAGCACCTCCAACAAAGGTCCCTTTTTCATCTTTTAAAGGTACTCCTAGTAATACCACAGGCCTATTGGTAGATTTTGATAAAACCACATCACTTATTACCATTGAAATACCCGATTTTAATTGGCTAAAGAACTCCTCCCCTGAAAGATTCTTTGACTTTAATTCATCCCCAGAAGATATGAAAACGTCTCCATTTTTATCAACTATAAACGCTTCTTCTACACCATTTCCCTTAGATACCTCATTATCAAAACTGCTTTTCACCATAGATGTCATCATTTGTATTTTATCATCATTTACATCTTTGTCATCATATTCTTTCATATATTCAATTAATGCCTTGTTAGAAGTATAACTATTTAGATTATTAAATTGAGCTTGGATATAATAATGTATACTATTATCTGCACCATTAACTTCCACCTTTAATTTATCATATGTAATTTGACTAATACTTTTTTCCCCCATGGTTGCAGAGATAATCAATAATATAATTATTGACATTAGTGTCATTCCACCCAGTGCTACCATAAGCTTAGTCTTTAATTTTTTTAACTTCTTTGGTTCCTTTGACTTCTTATTTTTACTCAAAAATATTTTCTTTTCCTTTCCTTTTTCTTTTTTTTTGCGCATAAAACACCACTCCCTATTTTTTACGTATAAGTATATTATCGTAATTTTTCCTTTTTTCTAAATAGTTTTTCAATTTTTATGTTCAAGTATTTATCAATCTACATCGACAAACACTTGAACATACTACTTACTTAGATTATTTCTTATTATGTTTTCTTTGGTTTTGTCTTTCCTTTTGGCTTCTTCGAATTTCTTGATTTTTTATTTCTCTTTTTAATCTCATGTAATTCTTCAATCTATCTTCATCAAGAGTACCCTCATCTATTGCTTTCTTTACCGCACATCCTGGCTCCGATACATGCATACAATCATGAAAACGACAATAGCATGACAACTCCTCTATATCTGAAAATGTATTCTCTATATCACCAGAGATAATTTGAAGCTCCCTCATTCCCGGAGTATCTATAACTACTCCTCCACCTTCAATTAAAAACAACTCTCTGCTCGTTGTTGTATGCCTTCCCTTATCCATACCATCTACATCCTTTGTTTCCTGTATGTCTTCACCTATAAGCTTATTTATAATTGTTGATTTACCTACACCTGATGATCCAACAAAAACAACAGTATCTCCATGCTTAATTACATCCTTAACTCTATCAAAACCTATTCCAGTAAAGGCGCTTACTACTATTACATCAATTCCCAATGCTACACTCATAACCATATCAAGCTTTTCTTCTAAATCTTGTGATATATCTGCTTTTGTCAGTAAAATAATAGGTGTCGCCCCACTATCCCATGCAATATTTATATATCTTTCTATTCTTCTTATATTAAAATTATTATTTAATGACATGGTGATAAATATCTTATCTACATTTGCTGCTATTACCTGCTCTTCACATCGTACACCCGCCACTTTTCTATAGAGAAGAGTTTTTCTTTCAACAACTTTATGAATAATACTATTTTCCTTTTCAATATATTCAACCTCCACCCAGTCTCCTACTGATGGAAAGTCCTCTTTATTCTCTAGATTATATTTCATCTTTCCTGAAACTCTACCTATAATTTCACCCTTTTCAGTAATAACTTTATAGTAATTTCTATTTTGTGTTATTATCCTTCCTATCAATAACGCTTTGTTTTCCCTTCTTCTTAAGATTTCTTCATTAAGTCCATAATCAGCTAATTTTACTAAACTTTCTGTACAAATATCATTTAAAAATTCTTCCATTCAATTCTCCTTCTAAATAATTTTTCTTTAACATAAATAAATATTTTTTAATTTCCATCATAATAATCACTCCTTCAAAATTGTTATACATTATTTATTATTTAAACAGAACAAAAAAACCCTGAAGAAACACTCCAAGGTTTGAGACTTTAGTCATAAATAACGATAACGTATATATCAATTATATTTTTCTAAATTTAATTATACCTTTACTCGGAGTATCTTTAATAATATATATAGATTTTTTAAATACTAATTTTATCATTATCGAACAACTCCTTTCAATATAATCCTAATATGTATTATATTACTAACTTTATTTTTTGTAAACAACTATTTATTTTTAATAGAATCTTTCCATGAAACTTCTGATTTACCAGTACCTATTCCTTTAAATAACGCACTTTTTCCTTCTGTCAGTTTTCTTTGAGTTAAAATATCATAGAATCCTGATATGGTATAACTCATGGTCATTACAATAATAATAGCCATAATTTCTCCAGAGCCAAAATATTCTATGGCCATAGCTACCCCTGTAATTGGTAATGCTACAGCACTAGAAAATACTCCTACCATACCTAAGGCCGCTACACTTTCAACTGGTAAATTAAAAATACCCGAGATTGCACTTCCAAAAGTAGCTCCTACAAAAAAAGCAGGATTACCTCTTCCACCCTGAAATACCGATCCGAGTGCAACTCCTGTAAATATAATCTTCCACATAAACTCAAAAATACTAACTTGTTTTTCAAAGGAACTAGATATAAACTTTTGGCCTAGTCCATTGTAATTATCACCAGCTATCCAAAATAATATAATAGTTAATATTCCTCCAGCAATAGCCTTTCCATAGGGATTTTTTATAAAATAATTATAAACTTTAGAGCTATTATCTAAAATAAAATTAAAAACTAATCCCACAAAGCCAAAAAAAATCCCTAAAACAATAAGCTTTCCTATTAAATTTAAGGTTAATGGTCCTAGGTCTAAAGATGGGTATCTTATTGCTTTATCACCAATTAGATGAGCAACTTTATTGGCAATTGTACTAGTTAAAAAGGCAGGAATGAGAGCTTCATAGTGAAATCTCCCTTTTAAAACTAATTCCATTCCAAGAATAGCTCCTGCGAAGGGAACATCGTATAATACCCCAAAACCACTACCAACGCCACATATTACTAAAGTTCTTTGTTCTCCATTATTCAATTTTAATTTTCTTGCTATAAAGTCACCTAAAGTTCCACCCATGGTTACACCTGAACTCTCTTTTCCTGCAGAACCACCAAAAAAAGTTGTTAAAAGGGACCCAATAAACACTACTGGTATCATATAGACCGGTATATCTTTAACTGCACGTTGAACTTCAGATTTCAATAAATTTTCACCAGAATATGCATTTCTTTTCGTATGTAAATACATATAACATATTAATAATCCCGCAATTGGTAAAAAATAAATCAAATATTCATGAGCTCTTCTAAAATCATTAGCTCTATTTAAAATCTTTTTATAATACCCTAACACTAATCCTATAGGTATTCCTAATAACAAACTCAAACCTATCCATTTAAATATCTCTTTAATTAGTTCCTTACAGGATGTTATTATCTTCACTTTAGTTTCTTCCATATTCTTACCTCTGAAGATCTTGGAATTTTCATTATTAAATCTAAACAATGTCTATTTCAATTTACATATTAAATTCCACATTTAATACTATTATTTCCTAATTGAAAAAATTTATTTATATATATCAGCTGCCATTTCTCGAAGTCTTTTCTCATTAGCTATAAAATAGCAGTTATCATCCTTAGTAATAATTTCTTCTTCAACAAAGTGATTCAAAGTTCTTAATAAATGTCTGTAGCTAGTTCCTAAAAGCTCAGAGGTCCACGTCAAATTTTCCTTAAACTCAAACTTATTATTCTTTCCTTTATACATAGTAGCAATCATATAACTGGCAAGTCTATTTTCTAGTGGGTATAAAAGATTTATTGTACTATTATTAGAAGCCCTTTCAAGTTTTAATGCCAATGAATTTGAAATATACTGCAAAAATTTAGAATCATTACTGAGCTTTTCTCTAACTTCTTTAATTGGAATAGATATGCAATAAGTATCTTCAATAACTTGTGTATTACTTGTTGCTTTATTAGGGTTTGCAAATTCCAAATCACCTAAAACCATAAATGGATAGTAAAAGCATAAAAGAAGGGACTTACCATTGGACAATGTTATATACACCTTAGCTCTTCCCTTAACAAAAAACAACAAATCACTTATTTCATCCCCATATTTACATATATAATCATTTTTCTTAAATAATATGAGACTCATATATTCCTCATAATTATCTGTAAAAATATCATTGATTTTATATTTATTTATGTATTTTTTTAGTAACAACTTATTTTTAACTTTTTTCATAACTCTCTCCTTTTATTTCATTATACATGACATATGTCATACATGCTAAACTAATTAATATGATAAATTTTATATAAAGAACGTAAAGGAGCATATTATGTATAATCTATTATCTTTTTTAATTGGTGCAATCACTTCATTTATGTTAAGTATAAATGGCATATTATCTTTAAATGTTGGAAACTATTTATCCATAGTAATTATACATTTAGTTGGATTATGTGTAATGTTATTAATTTTAATATTTAAAAGAAATAAATTTCATTTTGATAGAAAAATTTCTTTTCTTTGGTATTCTGGTGGAGCTATTGGAATTTTCACTGTTATTTGCAATAACATAGGCATAAATACCATTGGAGCTACATTATCAATTTCATTAGGTCTTTTAGGACAAGTACTAGCCTCCATAATTATTGATCATTTTGGATTCTTTGGAGTAAAAAAATCGTCTTTCAACAGAAAAAAAATCTTTGGTTTGTCTTTGATGATTATAGGAATTTTCATCATGATAGCTTATTAGGAGGTCATTTGAAATGAGTTTTGCAATTATTCTTTCTTTACTTGCTGGAATATTAATTGTTGTTTCGCGAATGATAAGTGCAGCATTAAGTAATAAAATTGGAGTTTTATCAAGTACACTTTTTAATTATATAATCGGTTTAATATCAACATTAATTTTGATACTTTTTATAAAAGATATAAATTTTAATTTATCCACTTTATCAAATGTACCTTATTATGCATACTTAGGAGGAGCTCTCGGCGTTATAGTCGTGTCTTTGTCATCCTATACATCAAATAAAACTACCACCTTTAATTTTTCTATATTTTGTTTTTTAGGTCAGTTATTTATTGGATTAATTATTGATTTTATCAGCTTTGATATATTATCAATTTCTAAAATTGTTGGTGGGTTATTTGTTTTGTCAGGCCTTGTCTATAACCTAAAAGTGGAAAAACAAGATAGTATTTTAACAGAAATCAACACTATAAATTAGCCCTAAAAATTATTAATATACATTCATTAAAGTACCCAAATAGTAATTATTACTTTTGGGTACTTTAGTCTTTATATGGATTATTATTCTTTAAATTTTCTCCATACCTTAACTGCATCTTTTAATTGATCTCCACATCTAGCTAATTCACCCATAACTCTTTCAATTCCATATTGACTCTTATACCAATTATTTTTATTTATATTTTTAATTTCTGACGTACATAACATAAAGTCAACTTGTGGATACATTGAGCTATATAGCATTAGACATCTTCTTGAATGAAAATTTTTACAGCAAATAATAGCTTTTTCAATTTTCATATTTTTATCATCTGTAGCCTTTCTGCTATAAATTGCATTTTCAATGGTGCTTTGAGATTCATCTTCTTTTATTATTGCATTAGGATCCACACCATTTTTAACAGCAATGTCCCTCATATATTCCCACTCAGTTCTGTAATTACCATCATATATTTCTTTTCTTGTCTTTGGTCCTGGAAAATGACCTAACTTTATGCTATATTTACCCGATGGCAAAATATATGGTGCATAGCCATCTTTCCATAACTTGCAAGCAAGTTCCATGGTATCTGGATATGATCCTCCTGGTACAAATATAATGTCAGCTTTTTGCGGAACATTTTCTAAAAAAATAAATTTCGTAATATCATCAATATTATTCATAGTATTCTATCTCCCCTTCTACTTTGTACTTCTATCTGATAGCTACCAACTTTATTTATCTACTACAACCACTTTAATTTCAAGACTCTCAAATTTAACTAACTCATCTTCCACAGCATCCCAATCTGTAATTAGCAAATCAAATTTCTCAGCATCTACAACTTTTATAAATGAGTTAAACCCTATCTTTTCATTAGGCATTAATGCCACATTTTTTCTTGAGTTATTTATTACATTCTTTTGAAATAATGCTGTTTCATGAGTTCCATTTGATAATCCAAATTCCTCTGAAAATCCTGCACCAGTCATAAAGCTTATATCAAAGTGCATGTTTTTAACAAACTCAGCTGCAAAAGAATCTACAATAGAACCCTTAGCTCTCATTTTCCCACCTACAACATACACAGTTACATTATCCTTATATTTTAATTCGTCTGCAATTACTATGGAATTTGTAACCACTGTTATATTAATGTCATCTGATATGAACTTCGTCATAAAATATCCAATTGTAGCACTAGTGATGTAAACTACATCATCTTCTCTTATATATTTCACAGCTTCTTTTGCTATAGCAACATAGTTTTCTTTGATATTTTCAATTTTTCGCGGGTCCATCTTTCTAGGTGCTTGAGCTCCAACCTGTACAAGTTCAATAGCTCCTCCATAAGTTCTTTTTAACATTCCTTGTTCTTCTAAAATTCTTAAATCTCTTCTTGCTGATTCAACGGAAATATTAAACTTCTCTTGAATTTCGCTTATTGATATCCTCCCCTTTTCCTTAATGATTTTTATAATCTCTTGATGCCTTTCTTCTATAAACATATTATACCTCCATTACCTATTTTTATTTTATTGTACGCTTTTTATTGCTGTTTGTAAACATATTTTATAATATTTAACAATATTCATTAATAAACAGTAATTTATAACCACATTTACTGAGTTAAAAAACACACTTATAATTAAATACTCATATAATATCTTATAATTACAATAATTCTATTTCAGGAGTGATTTGATGACTAGTTTAATATTATATATTATCGCAATATCATTACTAACATTTTCCTTTTTTAAAAATAAAGAAAAGACAACTTTAGCACTTAAAACTGCTTCAAAATCCTTTGAAAATATAATGCCACAGTTTTTAGGCATAATCGTTACCGTTGGAATAATCCTCTCCTTTCTTAATCCTGATATGATTTCTAAACTTATAGGTAGTAATTCTGGTTTCTTAGGAATCCTAATTGCCTCATTAATTGGTTCAATAACAATTATGCCGACTTTTGTTGCTTTTTCTACTGGTAATACTCTTCTATCAAGTGGTGCAGGTTATCCACAGGTGGCAGCACTAATTTCAACTTTAACTATGGTTGGAATTATGACTTTCAGCTTAGAGTCAAAATATATAGGCAAAAGAGCTGCTTTCCTCAGAAATTTTATAGCATTTCTATTTTCATTTATCGTAGCTATATTCATAGAAAAGGTGGCGATGCTCTTTTGAAAACTTTAGTTAAAATCCTAGAACGATATTCATTTTTTATTACTTCCCTACTTATACTTCTAATAATTTATATTTTAAGACCTGGTATTGGGGAAAGTGTTATTTTAAGTGCAAAGTCAAGTTTTTTTCAAATGCTTTCAGTGCTTCCTCCTATAATGATTTTACTTGGACTAATGGATGTTTGGATTCCTCGTGAAACTCTAATTAAATATATGGGTGATGATTCTGGATTTAGTGGGATATTTCTAGCTATATTAATTGGTTCTTTAGCTGCTGGTCCAATGTATGCAGCCTTTCCTTTTACTGCAGTACTTATAAAAAAAGGTGTACGGTTTTCAAATGTAATCATATTTATGAATGCATGGTGTGTAACTAAAATCTCAACACTCCTTTTTGAAATTTCAGCTATTGGCTATAAATTTACTTTTTCTCGACTACTTATCGATCTGCCAGGTGTAATTATAATGGGTTTTTTAGTTCACAAACTTATGGGGAAAGACGAAATAAAGAAATTGTACTCAACTTATAATTAGAAATACTAAAGGGCTATAGTAAAACATAATTACTATAACCCTTCATTTATGGCTCTGTATGCATTTACAGTGATGCCTATAAGCTGATTACTTTATTCAGCTTTTTCAAAAGGAACCCTATGGTTCCCTTTGAGTATCTCTCCTTAAAGCGGAGGGGATAGGATCCCCTTTCAACCCTTCTTAGAGAGAGGCATGCATACAGAGCCTTGTATTATACCTGAATAAAAAGGTTGTTGCACTTTTGTGCAGCAACTTTTTTTATTTTTTGAAACTATTGAAAAAGATATTATAATATTATAAATTAATTAAGGAAAAGATAGAAAAAAGTGTAATTTAATATATATAATACTTAAAATGTGTGTTATTATATTATTAAGTAAAACAAGTTAATAGCATAAAAACAAAGGAATAGAAGCAATGAAACAAATTTCAAAGTTGGGTACCTGAAATTTGTTGAGCTAATGGTACAACCGGCTAAATCTAAACAATTTAGTCTTTTTTATTATTATCTAATTACAATTTATTCTATAATTGTAATAATATATAGGAGAATAAACATGATTTTTATTGTTTTTTTATATGGAATAGTGTTTGGAAGTTTTTTGAACGTTTGTATATATAGAATCCCTAATGAAGAATCAATAGTAAAAGGCAGATCTCATTGCCCCAAATGTAATCATAAGTTAAGCTGGATAGATTTAATACCAATTGTAAGCTTTTTAACTTTGAAGGGAAAATGCAGATATTGCAAAGCTAAAGTTTCACCTAGATATCCTTTAATAGAAACTTTAACGGGAATTTTAGTGGTTTTTATTTATTTAAGGTATGGCATAAGTTTTGAGTTTTTTAAGTATTCTACACTAACTTTATTTTTGATTGTAATAGCCTTTATAGATTATGACACAACGGATGTTTATACCAGCGTTATATATACTGGCATAGGGTTTGGAATGCTTTTTATTATTTTGGGAAAGGTTATGTATTCCTATACCCTATTAAATTATTTAATTGCGGTTCTTATTGGGTTAGGAGTAATAGGTGGAATCTGTTTATTTACTGGTGGAATGGGTACTGGAGATATAGAAATAGCTGTTTTATGTGGTATTTATCTAGGATGGAAGTTAGAAATAGCATTTATACTTTTCTCTTTTATAATAGGAGGAATATTTGCAGTAGCCCTTATTATTACAAAGAAGAAGAAAAAAACAGATTATATTCCTTTAGGACCTAGCTTAGCAATTGGAGCTTATTTAGTAATTTTGCTTGGTGAGAATTTGATAATGAGATTAAGTGGGTTAGGTTAAGAGATGTTGATTTTTACATTTTGGAGGTGTGGATATGGCAAGAAATAATGTTAAGTTGGGAGATTTATTAGTAAAAGCTGAAAAAATTACTAGAGCTCAACTTATGGAAATATTAGAGCTACAAAAAAAGAGAAGAAAAAAGCTTGGTGAATTAATTGTAGAAGAAGGAATTCTTTCTGAAGAAGAAATTATAGAGGTTCTTAAAGAACAATTAGATATAGACATGGTTTATTTAAGTTCCGTGGATGTGGATGTAAGAACTGTAAATATGGTAAGTGAAACTCTTTGTAGAAAATATGAACTGTTTCCATTCTACACTGAAGATGGAATGATTAAGGTGGCAGTAGCAGACCCATTAAATATCTTTGCCATTGATGATGTGGCAATTACAACAGGACTTAGAGTTATACCATATTTATCAACTAAAGCAGAAATTAAAAATGCTACAGATAAATATTATTCTGGTAAAAATGTTGAAACTGCTATAGATGAAATTCAAAAATTAAAGGTAAATGAGGTTCCGCGCTTAGATGAAATGAAGAAAATGGATGATGTTAAAAATGCTCCAACGGTTAAACTTGTAGATTCACTATTGCAAAGTGCTATTGAAGAGAGAGCATCAGATATCCATATAGAACCTTATGAAAACTATGTAAGAGTTAGATTTAGAATAGATGGAATATTGAAGGAAATATCAACTTTTAATATTGGAGTTTTATCAGGAATAGTAACTAGAATAAAAATTCTTGCAGACTTAGACATAGCAGAGAGAAGAATTCCTCAAGATGGAAGAATAGTAACTAATATAAATAATAAAAATGTGGACCTTCGTGTATCTATCTTACCCCTTGTCACAGGTGAAAAGGTAGTTATAAGAATTTTAGATAGAACTTCTTATAAAATTGGAAAGGAACAGCTTGGGATGTCTGAAAGTGATATGAACAAGCTTCAAAAGATAATAGCTGCTCCCTATGGAATAATTCTTGTTACAGGACCAACAGGAAGTGGTAAATCAACTACCTTATATACAGTTTTAAATGAGCTTAATAATTCAGAAAAAAATATTATAACTGTTGAAGATCCTGTGGAGTACTCTATGGACGGAATTAATCAAGTTAGTGTTAATACTAAAACAGGATTAACCTTTGCTAGTGGTCTTAGATCCATATTAAGGCAAGACCCCGACATAGTTATGATAGGTGAAATTAGAGATAGTGAGACAGCAGAAATTGGCATAAGAGCAGCTATAACAGGTCACTTAGTTTTAAGTACTATCCATACTAATGATGCTTCGTCTTCAGTAGTTAGACTTATAGATATGGGAGTAGAACCCTTCTTAGTAGCTACGGCACTTAAAGGAATTGTGGCACAAAGACTTGTAAGAAAGATTTGTCCACATTGTACACAGGAATATGAAGCGGATAAAGCAGAAAAGAAGATTTTAGGAATTGATGAAAATGAAACAGTTTACCTTCATAAAGGTGTGGGTTGTGCAAATTGTAGCCACACAGGTTATAGTGGACGAACTGGAGTCTATGAGATTTTAGATATAGATAGAGAAATAAAGGACTTAGTTATAAAAACAAATAACTCAGATGAAATAAAAGATTTAGCAGTTAAAAAAGGAATGAAGACACTAAGAGAAAGTGCAAAAGAGTTAGTTCTATCTGGAACCACTACCATTGAAGAAATGGTTAAGATAATTTTTGCAGATAAGTAAGGAGGGAGACCTTTGGCAGAGTTTAAATATAAGGCCATAAATCCTAAGGGAGAAATAATGGAAGGCTCCCATAGAGCAAATTCCAAAGAGGAAATTTATAATGTAATTGCTTCTAATGGATATTCACCCCTTAGAGTTGAAGAAGTTGTTGGAAGTAAGGAAATTGTACTAAGAAGAAAAAAGATTAATACAAAGGACTTATCTATATTTTGTAGACAACTAGCTACTATGTTAGAAGCTGGGGTATCGCTAACTTATTCCATGACGGTATTAGCTGAACAAATACCAAATAAAAAACTTAGAGAAATTCTTCCAAAGGTAAATGAAGATATAAGAAAAGGTGAAGAATTATCTGTTGCTATAGGTAAGTATGAAAATGATTTTCCAAAGCTTTTGATTAGCATGATAGAAGTTGGTGAGAACAGCGGAACTCTTGATTCCATAATGAACAGAATGGCTATATATTATGAAAATCAGACGAAGATGAATGGAAAAATTAAAAATGCCATGATATATCCAGCGGTTTTATCTGTTGTAACAGTGGCCATAGTAACTTTTATTTTAGTTTATTTAATGCCTATGTTTGTAGATATGTTTGAAAGCTCAGAATATGAACTTCCTTTGTTAACTAGAGGACTTTTAGCTTTCTCTACCTTTATAAAAGATTATCTTATAGTGATTGTAATTGGGATTTTTGCAGTAGTTATGCTTTGTAAGCGTTATTACACAAAAACGAAGGTAGGTCAGTATAAAAAAAGTGTTTTTAAATTAAAACATTCTTTATTTAAAGATCTAGCAAGAAAAACCATAGTATCAAGATTTTCAAGAGGTATTGCTACAGTTTTAGGAGCCGGACTTTCAATGAATAAATCCTTAGATGTAGTTTCAGGAGTGCTAGATAATAAATATGCAGAGGAAAGACTGGAAGCCGTAAAAGAAAAGGTACTAGTTGGGGAAGCTTTATCAGAAGCCTTAAGGGTAGAGTCAATCTTTCCACCAATGCTCAGCTCCATGATAAAAATTGGAGAAGAATCAGGAGATATTGATGGAATTTTAAGTAAAACAGCAGATTTTTATGATGAAGAGTTAGATAGAGCTATATCAAACTTTACAGCAACGCTAGAGCCAGTGATGATAATCATTATGGGAGTAATAGTTGGATTTTTAATTATATCAATATTAACACCAATGTTCTCAATGTATAACACTATGTTCTAAATAATTTAAAATTTAAAATTAAAAGTTTAAAATTTATGGGAGTTGTTTTCTAAGCATTGTAGCTCAAAGGCTATTAATGCTTTGAGATATAAAGAATTTATTATATTAGGAGGAGAATTTATTATGATTAAAAGAAAAAATGGTAAGAAAAAAGGATTTTCATTAATAGAACTTATTATAGTTCTAGCAGTTATGGCTATTATAGCTTTAATAGCTATACCAAATTTTACAGCAGTTAAAAAGAACTCAGCAAATAAAGCAGACGAGCAAAGTTGTGAAACAATAGACAGAGCAGTATTAATGCTAGTTTCAGATGAAACAGTCAAGGTTACTGATGATGCTGTTTTAAATGTTACATTTTCAAATGGAAAAGTTGACAAGGTTGAGGAACCTGATAAGGTAGATTTGCTTACAGGCGAGGATGCAATTAAGGAAGCATTAGGAGAAGTTAAAGCTCCACAGGGCAAAGCGTTTACAATCTCAGATGGTAAAGTAACACATACAGAAGATGATGCTACAAAATATTCAATAAAAGTCAATAAAGATGGCACAATAGAGGTTGTTACAATAAAATAATTTTTAAAACAAAAAACATAAGTGTAAGCTACATGGCTTTCACTTATGTTTTAAAAGAAAAGAAATTTAGTTAATGATTAAAAAGTGAGAATTAAATTTATTTAATTTTTAGTTTTTAGTTATTAGTTTAAAAAGTGAAAGGAAGTGGAACCTTTGAGTTTATTAAATAAAAATAGAGTTGATGAAGTTACAAGTAAAAGTATTGATAGTGGGGAAGTTTTAAATAAAGGTAAAAAAGAATCCATTTGGAATAAAGAAATTAACTTTAGTGATATTTTTAAGGGTAAGAAAAATAAAACTAGAGTTGAGGCAGTGGAAAAACTTCAAAGTGTTAGATTGGTGTCTGTGGATATTGGGACAAGCTACACTAAGATAGTTGAAGGTAAAGCTAATAAAAATGGAAAACTCCAGATTTTTAATATGTATAAGGTTCCGACAAAGGAAAATGCCATTAAGGATGGTGTATTAGAAGAGACTGATGTGCTTTCAATGTATTTACAAGGAGCACTTAAAGAAGGCAAGATAAAAACTAAGAATTTGGCCTTTGTTTCTTCCTCTTCAACAATAATAAGTAGAGAACTTACATTACCTTATGTAGATAATGAAGAAGAGTTTAGTAACCTTGTAAAGTATGAGATTCAACAATATTTATTTATTAATTTAAATAACTATGATGTGCAATATATGAAGATTGCAGATGTAGTAGAAGAAGGTATAGAAAAGCAAAAGGTTTTAGCAGTTATTTACCCAAAGGAAATGATTGATAAATATAGAGAATTAGGAGAAAAGACTCTTTTAAATCCATATGCTCTTGATATAACTAATAACTGTGTAAGGAAAATTGCCAGTGGAGCTAAGTTCTTTAACTCAGATTTAATTAATGGTGAAGCAATTAATATGTACCTAGATATGGGAGCTAATACTATTAATATCTCCATTATTAATAATGGAAAACTTGACTTTATTAGAGTTCTTCCAATGGGTGGTAATGAAATAAATGAACTTATTATGGCTCTTGAAAATATATCAAATGAAGAAGCAGAGAGAATTAAAGTTAAGTCCTTAGATATGGAAAAGAATGAGGAAAGCAAGTTATCCAATGGTGTTATAAGAATTGTGGATGATTGGATAGATAATGTGAATAGAATTATTCAATTTTATGCTAGTAAAACTAGTGGGAAAAATATTGAACATATTTATTTGTATGGTGGATCCTCAAAGATTAAAGGGATAGCAGAGTATTTTCAGAGTAGAATAGGCATAGCTACAACTAATATTTTAACGGTAGATAACCTTGAATTTGCTGATAATACTAAGGTGGCAACGGTGGAAGAGTATATTAATGCACTTGGCGCACTAATAAGATTGTAGGTGATATTTTATGATGGATTTAAACTTTTTTCAAAGTACTACAAAGCAAGAGATTGATAATGTAAGTAAAAAGGTTTTAATTGGAGGAGCAACAATTGTAGGTTTATTTATTGGCACTACATTGATTTTTAACTGCATTTCCATAGGAAGAACTAAAGGTGCTATAGAGGATTTGAATACTAAGATGAAAGATAAAGAATTTGTAGCTGAATATAATAAAAGCCTTCAAAATGCAAAGGAAAGTAGTGCATATACAAGTTATAATGACACTTTAAATGATATTTATGTACTTATATCTGACAGAGATAAAATTAAACCCTATTTACTTAGAGATATAAGCTATTCTATACCTAAAGAGGTATATTTAAGTTCAATAAATGTGGAAGGTGGAATAGTTACTATAAGTGCTAGGGCTACTAGTAGAGTTGCTATTGCAGAGTTTCAACATAATCTAGGGGAGCTAGGATTTATTGAAGACACACATATTTCCACAATTGCATCAGATATGGCTGATAATAATGAAGTATTTACTTTTGATATAAACTGTGGATTAAAGGAGGAATATTACAATGAAACTAAGTAAAAGAGAAAAAATATTAGTAATATTACTTGCCTTTTTCCTTGTAGGAGTTGCCTATTATGAGCTTGTATTTATAAAGCAAAGAGAAAGAGTTGAAAATCTAAAAACTAAAAAGGAATCTGTAGAGGGTACCTATAACAATATGGTTACTAGCATTAAGAATATGGAAAAAAACGATACAAATATTAAGATTTGCAAAGAAAGCATAGAAGCAAAATCAATGAAACTTTATCCTAAGCTTTATCAAGATAAAATTATCATAGAGATAAATGATTTGTTAGATAAAGCAGAAATTAAGGGAAGTTTATCTTTTTCTGAAGTAACAGTAGCTAATATTGCAAAATATTTTGGAGAAGAAGCTGAGAAGGAAGAGGTTAAAGGTGAACCTTCATTAAAAGAACCTGCTGATGAACTTAGAAAGTTAAGTGATGAAGATAAAGATAGTAATAACACAGATTCTAATAAGGGTGAGAAAACTGATATACCTGTGGAATCATTATTTGTTGAACAAATGCAAGTGGGAGTGGACTTTACTGGGTCCTATGAAAATGCAACTAAGTTTATAAAGCTATTATCCGATTATGCAAGGCTTATAGCACTACCTAATGTTGCACTTACTTCAACTGGAGATGATCAAGTTGCAGGGAATGTGAATTTAGAGTTTTATTCCATACCTAAATTTACAGATGAGGACGGAAAATACCTTGATTGGACATTAAATAATACCTATGGAAAATCAAACCCATTTAAGTCAGATAGTACAGTTTCAACTTCATCTAGGGGAGATGAAGAAAAGAAATATGATTTTGTAATGTCTGTTAATGGCAGCAATTCTGATTTACCTAGTATGGCCATGGGAAAAGAAAGTGATGTAACTAGGGACACATATATTTACTTTGATAAGAATGAAAAGGTAGATGTAGATATAGAGATTAATGAAGAAAACGGTAAGTACTATGTGAAGTATAAAACTGGTAACTCAAGTTATCCTTCAAATTATAATGAAAATGGTGTAGAGGTAAATCCAGGTGAAGGAAGTATAAAAATAGGAGTATATTCATCTTCAAGACTTGGAGCAGAGGATAAGGTTAGCGTAAATATAAATGTAACTAGTAACACTACATCTAAAGTTACAGAAATAGTAGTTATGGATGAGGATAAAAGCAACCCTAGAGTTACAGTTAACACTAGTGGAAATGCTAAATACTATGTGAAATAGTATGGATGGAGGCTGAAGGAATGAGGAAAGTTTCAGCAAAGAATAAGGGGTTCACCCTTTTAGAATTAGTTATAAGTTTAGCTTTAATAGCTATTTTAATAATTCCAATATCAAATTTAGTTTTAGGATCTGTGAAGATTAATAAGGCCGGCGAGGATAAACAACAAGCCGGTCTTAAGTTGCAGGAAGTAATAGAAAATATTAAATTAGTAGATTTACCTAAGAATGTTGATGAAAAGATAGAGGTAGGTAATGGAGTATATGTAGTTAAAGATGTGGGTGGAGCTTTTTCAATAAGTGATAGTAATAACAAAGATATAAAAATAGAAGGAACCATTAAAAAAACAGTACTGAGTGAGGGTGAAGAGGTTTCTAATAGCATAGGAGATACTGAAATTACCGGGGCAATTTACTATGATGGTGAATCAAAGAGGGTTGCAATTTCAGAGTATGATAGTAATAAGAAATTATCTGAAGCCGTAGAAAACATAAATACTTCGGTTACTAGAAGTGTTAAGGATATGATTTTAAAGATTTCTAAACTCAATAATGAAAATATTAAGGTGACTTGTATTAATAAAAACGGTAGTGAACAGTTTTATGAACATCTTAAAACAAAAGCTTATAATTCAGACAGCATACTCTTATATTTAAACAATAATGAAGCAGAAAAACTTGACTTAAAGTTAAAGAGCGTAGAAGGAAAAGAGCTTAATATATATCTTTTTAAAGATGATGGAATTGCAAGTCGTGATGATATTAGTTTATTATCCCTAGAAGGAAATGTAAATATCATAAGTGGATTAACAAAGGAGAATATATCAAATTTAATAACTTATGAAGTTACATTAAGTGCAATAAAAGGTGAAAAACAATTAGAAAGTACTAGTTTTACTATGATTAAATAGATTTATTTTAATTTGTAAATGTAGAGGGGGGAAAATAGTGAAAAGACGTAAAAAGAAGGGCTCTTCCTTATTGATGGTTATAGCTATTTTTGGTATATTAACTATCCTTGGAACTTCAATTTTAGGTGTTGTAACAGCCAACTACAAGCTAAGAAAAGAAGAAAATGAAAGAATTAAAAACTTATACGGTGCAGAGTCTGGAATAGATGAGGCCTATGTTGTGATGTGCAAGGTAATTGATGATGCTATAGCACATGGTGCGAAAGAAGCAGATGGTTTGAAATCAACTAAAACACTTAAAGTAGATGCTAAAAGTGGTGAAGAAAAAGAAGAAAAGTTAGAAGTATCCTTAAAAGATAGAAACGATAAGTTTAAAAAGGAATTTGTAAAATATTTGACTGAAAAAGAAAATGGGCTTGAGAGTGAGGTGTCAAGGACATATGAGATAAATGGATCAAAGGCTGAAATTAAAGGAGAACTTGAGAGTAAGGCAGAATTAGAAGATAAAAATTTCACTATAACTTCTACATTTGAAGATGAAAATAAAAAAAATAGAACAGTTAAAGTAACGTATAAGATAAAGATTCCTCAATCATATAAAGATAGATTTACAGTTGATGGTGAATTAAGTCCTATTATTAATTATTCCATGGCGGCAGATGGTGATTTAAGAGTAAAAGGTTCTAAAGATACCATAATTAAAGATGATATATGGATTAAAGGAAATAGTGAGAGTAATAGAACTGTAGCCAATAAATATAAAGGTGGAATTGAAATTGAAGATTCCGCGGTAAAATTTGCAGGAAACATCTATACTGCTTCTAACATTTCCATCGGTTTAGAAGGAAATGCACAGGTTCTTCATGATTCAGAATCAAGGAATATTTATGCAGAGAATATTTTATTAGGTAATACAGTTAATATGGATTCAAAGATGGGATCTGTTTTTAGTGGAGAAAAAGCAAACTTATATCTAGCTAATGATTTAGTAGTTGGATGTGGAGATGCTAAGCTAGAGGTTGATAATTTATATGCTTTTAATGATAGAAATGTTGATGTATTAGGTAAAGAAGTAAGAAGTTCCAGTTCAATTATTATAAATTCCATGACTTGGCCTAAAGATCAGGCTAAATTAAGTGTAAATAGCAACGCTTATGTAATGGGAGTGGCTTATATTAATACTGATAATAGGGCATATCAAACAGGGGAATCTGTAGCTTATAAAGGAAATTATAAAGCTTATTCTATTCCGATTATAGATAAGGATTATTCGTCTAATCAATTTGAGTATATTAGTCCATTAATGCTTATTACTAAAGATTCAAAGGGAAATAACCTTACATTAGAGGATAAGGCAGAGCATTTTAAAGCATATAGTGATGAGTTTAAACTTAGAACTGAAGGTATAAGTCTTCCAAGTAATACTTATGCAGCAGGAGCTTATGTAAATTCGAAGGGTAAAGTTTTAAACGATAAAAAAGCTACAAATCAACTATTGGAACAGAAAAAAGCTTTTGTAAAAGAAGTTTATAACATGGGAATAGACGGTAATTACAAGGAAGATGATTTTTACTATGGAAGTGCTAAAAAAACTGTTGAAAATCAGATTAATTGGAAAGGTGTAGATATTTTAATAGAAGAGAAGGGAAATCTAATTGATCTAAAGGACTCTGGGATAGTTGTAATTCTTAATAATAATGAAGAAAAAACTATAGATATTACATCTAGTGAAATTAAGATTGATAATCAAAAAGTTGCCGATTACAGTAAGGATAGAAAATATATAGTTATCTCAAAAGGGAATATAAATTGTAATTCAAAAACAGGATTTAACGGAATGATGGTATCAATGAAAGATATAAATATTACAGGAACAGGACAAGGTGTTGGGTTAACACTTACTGAAGATGAAATTAAAAAAGATAAAAATAAAGATGTATTAGATCTGATATTTTCTCTAGGTGATAGTTTTGTTGAAAGTAGAGCAATGACTGCTACGGATATAATAGAAACAGGAAAGTGGACATTGGTTAAGTAGATGGAGACAGTTATGAAGAATATAAAGAATAAAAAAAGAAATGGCGTTACGTTAATAGAGCTAGTCATTGCCTTAGCTATAATGTCCATTGTTACAGGACTAATTTTCTTTTTCTACTTTACTAATCAAAAAAAGATAAGTGAAATAGAAATTAAGTCAGATTTACAGTACGAAGCTAAAACTGTTTTAGATAATATATCTAAGGTAGCTATGGAGTCAACAGACGCTAAGTGGAATGATAGTATTATGGAGCTATGTTTTAATGGGGTAGATGGTGGAGATATTGTATTTAAATTAAATAAAGATGAACATAAGATTTTTTTTAAGAAAGGCGAAACTGATTTCGTATTAAGTAATCATTTTAAAAATATAGAAATTGAAGACTCAATTGATGAAACAAATCATGAAAAAATAATTAAAGATAAAATTAAGTTAAAACTTATACTAGAAAATAAGGGAATTACTTATGAAGTTGAAGAGAATTACGTTTTTAGAAATAGCCATTTAAAGTAAGCCCTGATGAAGGAATGGGGGGAGAAAATGAGGAGATTTATTAAACATAAAAAAGTAATAATAACTATGATGCTGGTAGTTTTTATCTTTGGATTAACAGGAAATTTAGTTAGTGCAGAGACAAGAAAAGAACCTAGTTTTGATATTGAAATGAAGGTAAATCCAAAACAAGCTGAAGTAGGGGAGGATATAACTGTAACAGGAACTATTACTCCAAATGATTTTGAACTTCAGGAAAAGGAAAAGGAAATAGTACTTGTTTTAGATACTTCAGGGAGTATGAATGATAGAGTATATGTTCCATACTATGACAATTACCACCGTTGTACTGGAAATAAAGAAAAGTATTGTGTAAGACATAACTATCCATATTGCAAAGAGTGCACTTTTAGTGTTAGTGATAGGTCATACGACCATTATGGAAATGTAATATATACTTGGCTATGTGATGTCCATAGACAATGGTCTAATTATTCAACTTCACCTAATAAACCAAGTGCTTGTAGTTCATATTATTTACATGATTGGAGATATGACTATTGTTCTGATCATGGAGTAGAAGGGATTCATACAGGAACTATAAGAACAACTAAGATTGATGAGCTTAAAAAAGCTGCAAAAGCCTTTGTTGATAAAATGCAAGATGTTTCAAATTTAAAGATTGCAATAGTAGAATTTAATAATGGCGCAACGATTAAAAATGATGGGTTTTTAAATGCAAATGATAAGAGACTATATAAAAGTATTGACAGATTAGGAGCTGATGGGGCAACTAATACAGGAGATGGATTAAGAAAAGCAGCTTATTTATTATCACAACAAGGGAGTAAAGATGCTAATAAAACGGTAGTGTTGATGTCAGATGGTGTACCAACATATTATTCTTTGAATAATAGTGGAAATTACTATGAAGAACTAAATAATGAAGAACCACCTGATGTTGGCGGACCAGGAAACAGATATAATGATTATACTATAGAATATGCTGAGCTTATGGGAAGTAAAATAAAGGCAAATAATGCGTATTCTATAGGCTATGGTCTTGGAGATGAAAATAGTGCTAATAATAGTATATTAAAAGGTATTCATTCTTCTATGAGTGGAAATGATGGAGCTTTTTATGCTAGTAGTGATGGTGCTATTGAAGGAATCTTCAGTGATATTGCAGATAAAATAAAAGAATCATACTCCTTAACAAAGGTAGAACTTGATACAAAAATATCTATGGATGATTTTGAAATATCACTACCTAGTGATTCAAATTGTAAGCTAGATAATCAAAAAATTGTTATACCAGACATTGTATATAAAAAACAAGGCAATAGTAATTTATATAAAGCAAATCCAATAGAGTTTAGCTATATAATTAAAGGAAAAAAAACGGGAAATTATAGCTTATTTAAAAATAAAGAAGATTACATTAAGTTAACTTACTATGATGGAGAAAATAAAAAAGATATTCCATTGAAAAGCGATATAGTAGTAAGTATCGTTGATAAAATAGGGTGTAAAACTGAAATAGAGGTATCTGATTCAGCGGGAGTTATTAATGAAAAAGATAAGTATTTTAATAAAACAGCTAAATTAAATGAAAGTAAAAATCGATATGAATTGCCTGTTAAAAACAGTAATACAGAAAATGAATATAAACTATTTGGTAGTGCTAAAGCTAGTATAAAGGGAGAGTACCCTGAAGTTAAAGAAGGGGAAAATAGAATTCTTCAATATCAGTTTGTAGAAAAAAATAGTGATGGCAAAAGCATAGAAGATATAAAAGATGTAAAAGCTGATGAAAGTCAATGGAAAGATATAAATTTAGACCATGAGACTTACAATCCTGATGTAGGCGAAGAAGGTAAATTAACAGTTAGACCTTATAATGTAGATCATATGAAAACTAAAGATGAACAATCTAGATGGGAAAATAGACAAGAAGTATTTAAAAGTCCTAGCGATTCTATTGAAAGAAAATCTGCATCAATAGCTAAAGACATAAGTAAATATGTAAGTGCAGTTAATGTAGGACAAGATTATAAATTGTCATCTAATACTATATTTACTGAGAGTATAAAGTTTGATGATCCTAATCAAATGGAAGCATTAGCTAATGAATATTCATCAGGTATTAGAGAAAGGGTAAAAAAATTAAGTGCAGAATATAAAGAAGCATATAAGTATTGGGGATATTTTTCGCCTGAGGAATCAGGATATTACCTGCTAGGGCTATTATCTGATGATGGATCTATTGGAACAATTACAGTAAAAGGAGAACCTATAATATTTTCTGAATCATTTAAAGTACAATCAGATACCTTTACAGCTAATAGTAGGGTGATTTACTTAGAAAAAGGTAAGTATTATCCTTTAAATTTAGAGTATTTTAACTGGGGTGGTGGAGCCGTATTTAAAATGATGTATAAAAACTATGGTGAAAAGAAACCTAGTAATAAATATGTAGAAACTGATATAGATATTGCTAAATTTAAAAATGATGGTGATGGATTTACGTCAGTTTCTAAAGATAATTTTTATTCATCTAACAGCAATGAACCAGGAGAATCTTCTACTGGAAAGTTTACTGGAGTTCAAGGAGTATCATTTCCTAATAAAGTAGGAAGATATTATATTGCCTATAGGGTAGGGGTTAAAGATTCAGAAAATAACATTAAAACTATAGATGAACAAGGAGTATATGGTCCTTTTAATATATCGGAAAATGTGTCATTAACAAGAGAAGTTATAGACGATGAAAAAGTTGATGATTATAATGAAGAATTAGGGTATATACCCCATAGAGTATCTTTAAAATATACTATAAAGCCTAATGATATTGATGCTAGGGAGATATATAAAGGTAAAAAAGAAGGTTATGCTGAAAAACTATTTGTAAGTAAGTATTCCATAACGGATAATTTTATAAGGGATATAAATCCTACATCTAAAAGTGGGGATACATTAGATTCTACAGCAAAGGGCATTGGTGGAACTATTTCTAAAATTTCTTATGAAGATTCTACTAAAATCAATATAGATATAACAAATAGAAATGTTGAATCAATAAAGAACTATATATATAATGACTTGATAAATAATACAGGTTGGTATAATGAAGAGATGAAGCAACTTTATGATAATGCGTCCATAGAGTCTGTTGCAGAAAAAATAGCTTCAAACACTGCTAAGGATGTAGATATTATATATACATTAGATAAGAAGGACAACACTTACAAAGCAGAACCTATAAGTTTTGAAACTGAAATTTTGTGTGATGCTGAAAAATCATATGAATTAAAAAGAGAAAGTACATTAAGTAACTATTCAGATGTAATAATAAGAGCTATAGATAGAAAGCTTGAAGTTCAAAATCATGTAAAAGATGATGCAGTTATTAACTCTGTTAATTATGGAAAAGTTATTCAGCATGGAGTATATATGAATAATGAATTTGGAATTCTTACTAAAGAAGACATGAAATTAAATTTGGCACCAGGAGTTCCTATAAGTGCAGGTGTAATTGTAGATGCAGTTGGAAAATGTCAATTAAAGATTGATGAAATCTCAGCAAGTGGACAGAAAGGCGATATAAATTTAAGTAAGGCTAAAGTATACAAACTAGATGAGAATAATAAGATAGTGGCACAGGTAAGTGAAGGCTTAATTATTAATAACGATAAGAAAGAAATATCACTTGATAGTAGAACTGTAAAGGGTAGATATTTAATCTTATATACTTATGATTCAAAGATTGATGCTACGGGTGCCCTTGAGTTAAAGGCTAGTACTTTAAGTGACAGCAAAGGTAAGATATTAAAAGTTCATTTTGATCCTAAAGGATTACCTGATCTATTTTAATTCCAATAATAAAAGCTTATTGCTTTCTGCGATAAGCTTTTATTAGGTAATTATTATATGCAGTAATGAATATTTATAATAAATAGCCTTATTATTTTCAAGTAAATTGATAAGGTTGTGTAATAAAATATAGACAGTAATGTATAAATATTAAAAATTATTTGTCGACAAATAAAAAAATGTCTATTGATGGCGAAAATAGCCTTGACAAATGAAGGTTTTTTAAATAAAATAGGTTTAATAATTAAAGAGAGAACTTAATATTTAACTCATATATCCCTTGAATATGGCGAGGAGTCTCTACCGGAAACCAATAATTTCTGACTATGAGTAAAAACGTGTTTAGATTGTGTAGACATGCTGTTTTTACTCGGGAAAGAATTCTAATAAATATTTATTAGATGGGATTGAGTAAAGCGCATGTCTTTTATTTTTATTGGGAAAAACAAATTAAAAGAGGTTATATTTTAAAATAGAAAGGATGGATTTAGATTATGGCAACAATATTAAAACAAGGATACACTTTTGACGATGTATTATTAGTTCCAAATAAATCAGAGGTATTACCAAAGGATGTTACATTTAAGACGAATTTAACAAAGACTATACAACTTAACTTACCACTTATGAGTGCTGGCATGGATACAGTTACTGAGAGTAAGATGGCGATAGCAATGGCTAGAGAAGGTGGAATAGGTATAATCCATAAGAATATGTCTATAGAAGCTCAAGCTAATGAAGTAGATACAGTTAAGAGACAAGAAAATGGGGTAATCGTAAATCCTTTCTCAATTGGAAAAGATCATGTGATTCAAGATGCTTTAGATATAATGTCTAGATATAGAATATCAGGAGTACCAGTAACAGAGGACGGAAAATTAGTTGGTATAATTACAAATAGAGATATAGTATTTGAAACTGATTATTCTAAAAAAGTAAGTGAAGTTATGACTAGTGAAGGACTAATAACTGCACCAGAAGGAACTAGCATTGAAACTGCTAAATCAATTCTTGCTAAAAATAAAATAGAAAAATTACCTTTAGTTGATGATGAGTTTAATCTAAAAGGATTAATTACAATAAAAGACATAGAAAAAGCTATAAAATTCCCAAATGCAGCTAAAGATTCTAGCGGAAGATTACTTTGTGGTGCTGCAGTAGGAGTTACTAAAGACATGATGGTTAGAGTAGATGCTCTTGTAGAAGCACACGTTGACGTTATAACAGTAGATACTGCTCATGGTCATTCAAGAGGTGTATTAGAAGCAGTTAAAACTATAAAAGCTAAATATCCTGACCTTCAAATCATAGCTGGAAATGTGGCTACAGCAGAAGCTACAAAAGACCTTATAGAAGCAGGTGCTGATTGCGTTAAAGTTGGTATAGGACCTGGATCTATATGTACAACAAGAGTTGTTGCTGGAGTTGGAGTTCCTCAACTTACTGCAGTTATGGACTGCGTAGAAGAAGCAGAAAAGTATGGGGTACCAGTTATAGCTGATGGAGGATTAAAGTACTCAGGAGACATCGTTAAGGCTCTTGCAGCAGGTGCTAAAGTTTGTATGATGGGTTCAATGTTTGCTGGATGTGAAGAAGCACCAGGTGAAATTGAAATATATCAAGGAAGAAGCTACAAAGTTTATAGAGGAATGGGTTCTCTAGGAGCTATGGCAAAGGGAAGTAAAGATAGATATTTCCAAGAAGACAATAAGAAACTTGTACCAGAAGGTGTTGAAGGAAGACTTCCATTTAAGGGTTCTGTAGTTGATACTATATTCCAATTAGTTGGAGGTATTCGTTCAGGTATGGGATACTTAGGATCACCAACACTTAAGGATTTATATTTAAGTTCAAGATTTATTGTTCAAACTTCTGCAGGATTTAGAGAAAGTCATCCTCATGACATTTCAATAACTAAAGAAGCTCCAAACTATAGTGTTGGTCAATAGTAAATACAATGAATCAATAGATTTATAAGAATCTTATTTAAGGAGAACTCAAAATATGAATAGAGAATTAGTACTTATTATTGACTTTGGTGGTCAATATAATCAGTTAATCGCAAGAAGAGTTAGAGAGTGCAATGTATATTGTGAAGTACATCCATATACAATTAGCATAGAAAAAATAAAAGAAATAAATCCTAAGGGTATAATTTTCACTGGTGGACCTAACAGTGTTTATGGTGAAAAATCACCTTTATGTGATAAAGCTATATTTGAATTAGGGATTCCAGTTCTAGGAATTTGTTATGGTTCACAACTTATGGCTCATGTTCTTGGTGGTAAAGTTGCAACTGCACCAGTTAGTGAATATGGAAAAACTGAAGTTAATGTAGAAGTGGAATCTAAGTTATTTAAAGACGTTTCAGCTTCTACAATATGCTGGATGAGTCATACAGACTATATTGAAAGTGCTCCACAAGGATTTAAAATTATAGGTCATACACCAGTATGTCCAGTTGCTGCAATGGAATGTGAAACTAAGAATCTTTATGCAGTACAGTTTCATCCAGAAGTTATGCATACTAAGGAAGGAACAAAGATGCTTTCAAACTTTGTATATAATGTTTGTAAGTGTTCAGGGGATTGGAAGATGGATTCTTTCGTTGAGAAATCTATTGAAGAAATTCGTCAAAAAGTTGGAAATGGTAAAGCTCTTTGTGCTCTATCAGGTGGAGTTGATTCATCTGTAGCAGCAGTACTTTTATCTAAGGCTATTGGAAATCAATTAACTTGTGTATTTGTTGACCATGGTTTACTTAGAAAAGATGAAGGTGATGAAGTAGAAGCTATATTTGGACCTAATGGACAATATGACTTAAACTTTATAAGAGTAAATGCACAGGAAAGATTCTACGAGAAATTAGCTGGAGTAGAAGATCCTGAAACAAAGAGAAAAATAATTGGCGAAGAATTTATAAGAGTATTTGAAGAAGAAGCTAAGAAAATTGGAACTGTTGACTTCCTTGTACAAGGAACAATTTATCCAGATATAATAGAAAGTGGACTTGGCGATTCAGCTGTTATAAAATCACATCACAACGTTGGAGGACTTCCAGAGTATGTTGATTTTAAAGAAATAATTGAGCCACTTAGACTATTATTTAAAGATGAAGTTAGAAAAGCTGGACTTGAACTTGGTATACCAGAAAAATTAGTATACAGACAGCCTTTCCCAGGACCAGGATTAGGAATTAGAATCATTGGTGAAGTTACAGCGGAGAAAGTTAGAATAGTTCAAGATGCAGATGCTATATATAGAGAAGAAATTGCAAAGGCTGGAATTGATAAAGAAATAGGCCAATACTTTGCAGCTTTAACTAATATGCGTTCAGTAGGAGTTATGGGAGATGAAAGAACTTATGACTATGCAATTGCTTTAAGAGCAGTTACAACTAGCGATTTCATGACAGCAGAGTCTGCAGATCTTCCATGGGAAGTACTTGGAAAAGTAACTACTAGAATAGTAAATGAAGTTAATGGTGTTAACCGCGTACTGCTGCGTGATGTGGCGAAGATTGAGCTGGGTGGTGAGAACTACGACATCATCGCAGAGTTTAACGGCC
>URKQ01000041.1 GCA_900548455.1 uncultured Clostridium sp. | reverse complement strand
TATACTAAAGCTTTAATTTCAGCATGTCCAAAGATAGAGTCAGAACGATATGAAGAAAGAATTAAATTACAGGGTGAAATACCTAGTGCCCTAATATTACCTAAAGGATGTGCTTTTCATAATAGATGTCCTTATAAGATGGATATATGTGAAAAAGTTGAACCGAAGATAACAAGTTTTGAAGATGGAAGAACAGTTTCATGCCATTTATTTGAATGAAGGAGGATTTAATGTGAAAAGTGAAAAGTTAAAGGTAGTCAGTAAAAAAATAATTTTAAATCTGTTAATGCTACTTATTATATTGGCTATTATAGTTGCTATAACAGGTGTTCCCATAAATTTTAATATTTATAATTATAAAAATAAATATATTACAAATATACCTATGGCGGATGTAGGTAATAGCATTAAATCAAATTTCAAAATGTTTCTAACGGGAGAAATATTTAATATTAATGTTGGAGGTGAAGCACTAGGACATCTTTTAATAAGTACTGCAAAGAAAAGTTTAGTGATTTTATTTTGGGGAACAGTTTTAGCGCTAATTATTGGTGTTTTGAAAGGGGTAATAGACAGTAGGAAAAAGGATCAAATTGGTACAGGGAAAATGTTGCAGTCCTTAATACCGCTTTCATTACCAGACATATTAATTATTACATTGGTTCAATTATTGGCATACTATTTATATAGCCATGATATAACATTTTTAGGAATAGGACCTATACCATCTTTTGGAGATGAAAGTGCTATGTACGCAATTTACCCAATAATATCTATTGCTATTCTTCCTGCAGCATATATTTCAAGGATAACAGCCAACATAATAGAAGAGAATTTTACAAAACCCTATATTTTAGCTGCTAGAGGAAAAGGATGTTCTACTTATAGAATAATTAAAAATCATATGATGAAGGAGATTATGTTTGGTGTTTTATCTGCATTTCCAGCGATCATAACAATTATGTTTTCAAGTTTAGTTATCGTAGAGAAATTATATTATTGGAGAGGAATGACATTTTATCTTTTAAATTTCTACTCTAGCGATCTTTTGAAACCAGAAGTAGCGAGTTTTGCATTTTCTGCATTTATTGTATTTTCAGCAGTAATTTACTATTTGATATTTATGATTTTTAATATTTTAAAGAAAGTAGTTATACCTAATACTAAAACATGCTAGGGGGGATAATATGAGTTTACTAGAAATTAAAAATTTAAAAACTTATTTTAAGGTAAATGGTCAGCAATATCCAGCAGTGGATGATGTAAGTTTTTCTATAGATAAAGGCAAAATAGTAGCTGTAATAGGTGAGTCAGGAAGTGGGAAAAGTGTAACAGCATTATCTATTATGGGACTTATAGATTATCCAGGAAAGATAGTTGACGGAGAGATATTATATAATGGTAAAAATTTGCTCAAAAACACAAAAAAAGAAATGAATAGTATTCGCGGTAATGAAATTTCTATGATTTATCAAGATCCGATGTCTTCTTTAGATCCTATGATGATAGTTGGAAAACAAATTGCTGAATCTTTATTGATTCATAAAAAAGCAGATAAAAGAACAGCTGAAAAGATTTCTATGGATTTAATGAAAAGTGTAGGAATAGCAGATCCTGAAAAGAGATTCTATCAATATCCCAATAGTTTTAGTGGTGGTATGAGACAAAGACTTATGATTGCTATGGCTATAGCATGTAATCCTAAAATATTAATTGCAGATGAGCCAACTACAGCCTTAGATGTTACAATTCAAGCAGAGATTTTAGAGTTATTAAAAAGCCTTAAGGAAAAGAATGAAATGTCCATAATACTAAATACTCACGACCTAGGGGTTGTATCCGAGGTTGCAGATGATGTGGTTGTTATGTATTGCGGTAAAATAATGGAAATGGCACCTAAAAGTGAAATATTTAATGATTCAAAAAATGTTTATACACAAGAATTAATAAAATGTATTCCTAAAGTTAATGATAAGAAGAAAAACCTAGATATGATACCCGGATATGTACCAAGCATATCAGAGTTACCTAAGGGATGTAGATTTTCAGATAGGTGTCCAAGAGCAACAGATAAGTGTAAAAGTGAATTGCCAGACTTAAAACTTGTATCAGAAAATCATTGGTCTAGATGCTTTATTGTTTGATTACAATTTTTAAGAATGGAAATATTAATTGACTTCATATATAATATTCTAGTAGAAAAATTTTACTAAAGATCAAAAAGGAGAAACATGAGATTAGATAAATTTTTAGCAGAGGCTGGAATTGGGACAAGAAAGAGTGTAAGGGATTTTATTAAAGAGGGACTGGTTAATGTAAATGGACAGACTGTTTATGAAGCAGCTACTTTAATAGAAGAAGAAAAAGATATAATCGAGTATTGTAACAAGAAGATAGATAAGAAAGAAAAAGTATATTATATGTTTAATAAACCAGCAGGATGTATAAGTGCAAGAAAAGATGAAGAGCATAAGACGGTTCTAGATTTTTTTCAAGAAGAAGATATGAATGGTATTTTTCATGTTGGAAGATTGGATAAGGATACGGAAGGGATTTTATTATTTACTAATGATGGAGAGTTTGAACATCACTTAATGTGTCCTCAAAGTCATGTGGAAAAAAAGTACTTTTTCATTGCTCTTGGTGATTTAAAAACAGAAGATATTTTTAAGTTGAGGAATGGCTTATCAATTGGAGAAAATGAACCATTAACAAAACCTGCAAAGGTGGAAATTATAAAAAGAGGACTTTATGAAGAGTTTTTAAACGAAATGGATATTAGCTCATATTATGAAAAAAAATCGTCAATGTATAGTCAACACGTAACTTCAGGATATCTGGTTATTTCTGAGGGAAGAAAACATCAAGTAAAAAGAATGTTAAAATCAGTAGGATGCTATGTTATATATTTAAAAAGGATATCTATAGGAAAGGTTCATTTAGATCCAAAATTAAAAAAGGGTCAATATAGGAAGTTATCAATTGAAGAAGTTAAAATTCTAAAAACATAAAAATAGGTGTACCGATTTAAAGGCACACCTATTTTTATAAGGTGAAAATTACATATTGTTATTTTTAAGCACAAAGAATATAATTTATCTAGGAGATTAATAGTAGACATTTTATTTGTGCTATGATATGTTATTCTAGTTATAAGATTTTAAAGAAGATGAGAATGGAGGATTATTTTATGCCAAAAAGAAAAAGGCTTAAGAAGCGAATTAGAAGAAGCATAAAATGTATAATTTTACTTACTCTTTTAGTGTGGGGAATTCATAGAGTATATTATTACTTTACTAATATAGATACTGCAGAAGCAGAAGCATATAGTTCTGTAGAAAGTGAATCAGACGATTTAGTAGAAAAGGAAGGAAAAGAGGACTCTTCTTATGAGGTACCAGAAAAACTTAGAAATTCTACTGATCCAGTAATCCAAGAATTGATTAATTTAAGTTCAAAACATACAGCTGCGCAGAAGATACTAAATAACGTTAATGCTTATCCAGAAGAGCTGCTTAAATTAGCTGCTAAAAAAGAGGAAACATTAAGTTTTGTTGCTGATTATGTAGATCATAGTGAAGAGACTGGTGATAGTAAAATATCAGTAAAAAAAGATTATTCTAAAGGGAAAATACCTCTATTTATTCAGTGGGATAAAAGATGGGGATACTATAAATATGGGAATGATTACATGGCTATAAATGGATGTGGTCCCACATCTTTGGCGATGGTAATTGTTGGACTTAAAGGAGATACAGACATTAATCCTAAAGTAGTAGCTGAATACAGTAATGAAAATGGATATCTTGTTGATGGAGTTGGGACAAGCTGGACATTAATGTCTAATGGGGCTAAACATTTTGGACTACGTAGTGAAGAAATACCATTAGATCCAAAGGCTATAAAAACTGCATTAAAAAGTGGCAATCCAATTATTGCCAGCATGAATCCAGGACAATTTACTGACAGTGGACATTTTATAGTTTTGAGTGGATTAACTGAAGATGGAAAAGTAATTGTAAATGATCCTGATAGTAAAATGAGAAGTAATAAAACTTGGGATATTGATGTATTTATGAATGAGACAGCAAACCTATGGGAATTTAGTGTAGAGTAATTATTAGCCATATTATTGGTCATATTATTAAAAGCTGAGCAGTATTGTATTATAACTGCTCAGCTTTTTGTATAGAAATTAGGTAAAAATAAGGCAATAAAGTGATTTTTTAATTAATATGTTCAATTAATTCTAAAATAATGCCATCAGGATCTTTTAAGTAAACTGCTTTGCTTTTTCCAAACCCCTGTGATGATAAATCAAAAAATTGAGGTGGGGATATGAAAGAAACACAACTTGATTTTAATTTATTATAGACTTGTTCAATATCTAAAACATTAAAACAAAGTTCTGATATTGAAGTTATATTTAAGGAGCTTTTTCTTTTTACGCAGTATTCAGATATAAACTGGATAAGTTCAATTTCAGGACCATTTATTAAATCATTGCAATTAAGGTAAGCTACCTTTACAATACAATTCTTAATTCCAAAGAGAATTTCAGTTTCTTTGGAATTCATAATCATTTCACCTTTGTAATTTAACCCTAAAACATCTCTATAGAAAACCAAGGATTTTTCTAGATTAGACACTGTTATACCAATATGCTCTACATAATTAAGCATTAGTACCTCCATAAAAAATAAATTTTATATTAATGTTTGTATTTGGACAGAAATTATTCAAGTTATAAATAAGAAATTAAATTTAATAGCAATGGTAAATATATTTTTAACTTTTAATATTTAAATTACCACATTCTATGTATTTTAATGATATAATGGATATGAAAGTATTTCGTATTGCTAATTATTTTGTGATGAAAGGAAAACATAATCTGTTGAGGTGAATGTAATGGTTAAATCAAACTCCAAACATGAAGTTGATATGTGTAATGGCCCACTTTTAAAGAAAATAATAGTTTTTTCAGTTCCAGTTATGTTAAGCGGGGTTTTACAACTTTTATATAATGCTGCAGATATAGTAGTGGTAGGTAGATATGCTGGAAGTGTTGCACTTGCAGCAGTTGGATCAACATCTTCCCTTATAAATCTTATAGTTAATGTATTTATGGGATTGTCAATTGGTGCAAGTGTAGTTGTATCACAATATTATGGGGCAGGTAAGAAGAAAGATGTAAGTGAAACAGTACATACTTCTATAGCAGTTAGCGTGATTAGTGGAATTGTTGTAGGAATTTTTGGAGTAATTATGGCTAAACAATTATTAAGGGCTATGGGAACTCCCGATGATGTTTTAAATCATGCATCTTTATATATGAGAATATATTTTGCAGGAATGCCTGCTACAATGGTATATAATTTTGGGAGTGCAATATTACGTGCAGTAGGTGATACAAAAAGGCCGCTTTATTTTTTAACTATATCAGGAATTATTAATGTGGTTTTAAACTTGGTTTTTGTAATAGTATTTCATATGGGAGTAGCCGGGGTTGCCTTAGCTACAGTTATAGCTCAATGTGTGTCAGTAGTTTTAGTTATAATATGTCTTGTTAGATTTGATGGTAGCATTAAGCTACATATAAAAAAGATTAGAATTTATAAATCAAAACTAGTAGAAATAATTAAAATTGGATTGCCAGCAGGTATTCAAGGTTCTATTTTTGCTATATCCAATGTTTTAATACAATCAGCAGTTAATTCTTTTGGGTCAGTAGTAATGGCTGGAAATGCAGCAGCGGCCAATATAGAAGGATTTGTTTATATTTCAATGAATGCCTTATATCAAACAGCGTTAACATTTACAGGTCAAAACGTTGGTGCAAAGAAGTATGATAGGATTGGAAAGGTATTTAAAATATGTGCTATTTTCGTAATAATTGTCGGAGGAGGATTAGGCTCTGTAGCATTCTTATTTAGTAAAGACCTTTTAAGAATTTATAGTTCTACTCCAAAGGTAATTGAAATGGGTGCAGTTAGAATGAGTATAATTTGTACTTCGTACTTTCTATGTGGTTTCATGGATGTTTTAGTTGGTGAATTAAGAGGAATGGGACGGTCTATTTTACCGATGATTGTAAGTATAGTGGGAGTTTGTGGTTTTAGAATATTTTGGATATATACAGTATTTGCTCAAACAAGGAGTTTAAGAACACTATATATATCCTATCCAATATCGTGGATTGTTACTTCTTTTATACATCTAATATGTTATATTGTTGTGAGGCGTAAATTAGTTAATAGTTTATCTTCATGTAATATCAATAAACTAGAAAGGGAATTGCAGTAGTGGCAATTCCCTTCATTTTTTAATTTATAACAAAGTTACTAGAGATACCGGTATAAGGATATACTTTTTTATTCCATCCATTTTTATAATTGCCGTAGTGTACAATTCTATATTCGCCAGGTTCAGCATTATTTGGAATGTCCCAAGTAATTATAGCAAGGGAAGTACCGCCAGCGGGATCAATTCTTTTCCAATTATACTTTGTTTCAAAATCCCAGTCATTTGCAATTGTAACCCAGTCATCTTTTACTTTACGCTGAACTGCTAAGTAAGTACTTTGAGTTTTTAAATCATTTTTAGGATGACCAGCCCAAAAACTTACTTCAACTTGTTCCCCAGATTTATATGATGGGTTTACGTCTTTTTCCACGTCACCAAAATTCTTTTTTATTGGAGTATTGTCGAGCACAACTCCAGTCTGAAAACACATTTGTTCATTTATTAAATTTCTAGGCGTAGGTCCTTCAGCCACATCACTATGATTTACAAGGGCAGTTGCAAGTTTATCAAATTCTTGAATATATGCATCTAAAGTCCATTTTCCAAAATGAGTAGAGGCTCCTTCGTAATGTTGAAGGTCATACTCTTCAGGAGTTGCTATATACTCTGCATAGGCATTACAGAGTCCAGCAATTACTACTTTGTTATTGAAGCAGCTACCTTGATTTAATGTAGATTTTACCGTTTCCATTAATCGTCTTCCAGACATTGTGGTTATTTCACTAGGGACGGCTATAATATTTAGTTCTCCTATTTTTACCATTTGAACTGGTAAAATCTCTGGAGTCCATGGATAAGGTTTTCCTTGAGATGTTGCAAATAGTATAGGCTTAGGGTAATGTTGCTCCCAAAGTTCTGGATATTTAGTTCCTATAATTGTATCAAAATAAGGTACCATACCAATTACCTTTTGAACAGCATTCACTAGTGCGCCATTTTCGCTTCCATCGATTGGATAGTCGTCGGCAGTCATTCCTTCATGAAAAATTGAAACACCACTAGGACCGTCTTCTGCACCAGCAGCAAAGGAATAACCAAGTGCTGCAGGATAAGTTTGACGTGGAAAGCCATCAGTGTATTTTGAATCAATTTGAATATTGGAAAAATTAATGTAACTATGCTTATAATCGATATTACTACTTAGTCTTGTACTAGAGGAACTAGATAATTCTTTGCACTTTAAAAATTGTTTTTCACCAGCATATTCTGTACTTTCAAAGTCATTATTACCATATCCATTTTCGCCACCATAAATATTAGGAGAGACATCACCACTATGACTTTGTCCAAAAGCTGCTACAAAGGTTTTATCTAATTTATAGTTTGAATTCATTTCTTTTTCATATAGATAAGAAGCATATCCTTTGTTGTCACCAGATATTAGTTTATTATCATTTCCCATTGAAGTACCGTGGAGAGGGAACCAATTATAAATGCCAATTAAATCTCCATTACTATTTTTAAAGTTTAGAACGGTCATTTCTTTATCTACATTGGAAGTATATCTTGCTTTTTCTTCACTTGGATTATTTTCATAGGCTTCAGGTGAACGATTAATACTTACATCGTCAAGTGTTCCAGTATTAATTTCAATATACCCAGGTTCAATATTACTAGTAGCTCTAACTATAGAGTTGTATATTCCATCAACTATACAGTTAAAATTTTCTTCAATATAACCATATCCAGACACGTTGTATAATGCATAATGAGAATATCCAGCAGGTCCGCTATGGGTATGAGTTGCACTTATTAGCACATTTTCATCTCTATATAAATCACCATATTTTTCTTTTAGTTTTTCAATTACTTGTTGCTTAACACCCTGTGTTATTGCACAAAGATCAGCACTTACGATTACAACTCGTTTACTAGTTTCTCTTTCTTCAACCACGAAGGCTCTAGACCAAAGTCTTTGGTGTATTCCAGCTGTACTTTGATTTGTTTGTGCATAGCCCATCATCACAACTTCTCCAGCTGGTCCAGTTATATCGTAAATTCCAGCTCCAATTAAAAATGGAGACTTTTCTTCAGTTAATGAATATGCATTAACTGGTATAAAAGATAGGTTTAGTGTAAGTACCATTAATGCAATAAAGTGAAGTAAAAATCTAGGTTTTTTCTTAAAGATCATATACTAACTTCCCCTTTGAATGAATACTATATTAATATTTATTCACAAAATTATACTATAATACATTTTTAAAATTAATTCTATTTAAACGTAAGAAATTATACTATAAATCTTCAGTAATTCTTAATATTTCATATAGGGAAACTTAAGAAGGGTCTAGTATAATTTTACTTAAATGAAAGAAGGTAGGATTGGTGAAAATGAAAGTATTAATATTAACAGGAAGTTTTGGAATGGGGCATAATTCTACAGCTTTATCAATTAAGGAAGAAATAGCAAGACAATATAATGGTGCTGGGATACAAATATTAGATATAATAGATTATTGTTTTCCTAGAATGAAGGGGTTAATTTATGGATCTTTTAAGTTGTTAGTTCAAAAATGCCCAAGAATATATAATATGTCATATAAACTTACAGAAAAAAGAAGTGATGTAGGTATAGAAAAAATTGTGTTAAAGAAAATTGAAACTATGATATACGCTTATAAACCAGACGTTATAATATCTACAATTCCCTTTGCTGCTGATAGCATTTCCTATTATAAGGAGAAAAAAAAGAATTTAATACCTCATATTACATGTATAACAGATATAAGTATTCATAGTGAATGGATAACAAAGAATTCTGATATGTATTTTGTAGGATCAAAGGATACAAAGGAATATCTATGTAGAAATGGAATAAGTGAAAATAATATTTTTATTACAGGTATACCGGTAAAAAATGATTTTAAAGAAAATGGATTAAATTATATGCAGTCTCATAAGAAAAAGAAGGTTTTAATTATGGGGGGAGGATTTGGATTAATACCATTGCATGATAATATTCTTTCCAAGCTTGAGAATTTAAGTAATGTTGAGACAACAGTTATTACGGGCAATAACAAAAAGTTATATAATGAAATTTTGTTAAAATATCCTAGTGTTAATTTGGTTGGATATACAAACAAAGTAAGTGAATATATGAAAGATGCTGACATACTTATTTCTAAACCTGGAGGAATTACTTTATTTGAAGCAATACAATCTACATTACCTATCCTTGTTATAGATCCATTTTTAGCTCAAGAAAAGTGCAATGCGCATTATATAGAAGAAAAGAATATAGGAAAAGTAATATGGAATAAAAAGAATGATAGTTTTTTAGAAATTCTGGATTTTATTTGTGATGATAATTTGCAACGTACAATGAGAAATCAAATGTATAATATTAAATGTGAAATAAATAAAGTAGAAATGGCAACTCTTATTGGAGGCCTTTGTGAAAGGCAGGCAGTCTAGATGAAACTTATATACTATATTATAGGAATTATTATTATATTAGTTTTATTTTATAGCATTATTCCAACCATAATTATAAAATTAAAAAATTGCAGGGAGTTTAAATGTACTAAAAATAAAAAAGCAGTTGCACTTACGTTTGACGATGGACCAAGTAGCAATTATACACCGGAATTATTGGATTTATTAAAAAAGTATAATATTAAAGCTACATTTTTTATTGTTGCAAAATTTGCAGAAGAGAACCATGAAATTATTGATAGAATGATAAATGAAGGGCACTTAATAGGATTACATTCCTTAGAACATAAAAATGCATTAATTAAGGGATATAAATATACAAACAATGACTTTCTCGAGTCCATGGAAATTTTAAAAAAGTATGGTTGGAATATTAACTATTACAGGCCGCCCTGGGGTCATCTAAATTTAGTTACTCTTAAAAATATCAAAAAATATAAATTGAAATTAATTTTGTGGTCTGTAATGGCTGAGGACTGGTCTGGAAACATAACATCAAAAGAGATTGAAAAAAGGATTTTAAAAAGAACAAAATGTGGATCAGTTATTTGCCTTCATGATGGAAGAGGAAAAAATAAAGCACCATCAAGAACTATTAAGGCACTTGAAAAAGCTTTACCAACGTTAATAGATGAAGGATATGAGTTCTTGTCTATAGGAGAAGTATATGGAAAACAATTATAAAAACAAAAAATATTTAAAAGAAATCTTGTTCATGGGACTTCTAATTATAGTTACTTTTTATTTACTGTTTAAAGATAATGACTTAGGAGAATTGATTAATGTTATTAAATCTTGCAAGGCTAATTATGTTGCAATTGGAATAATTTGTGCGTTAATTTTTACTTGTGGAGAAGCATTAAATATAAGAAGAACTTTAAATGTTTTATTTAAATATAAAGTATCATTTATTGCATCAATAAAGTATGCCTTCGTAGGTTTCTTTTTTAGTGCAATAACTCCATCATCCACTGGAGGACAACCAATGCAGGTATATTATATGAAAAAGGATAATATAGAAGTTAGTCATTCATCCTTGACTCTTTTGATGGAGCTTACTAGTTTTCAGTTTATAAGTATAATATTTGCTGCTTTATCCGTTGTGATTAATTTTCAGGTTATTAAAAGTATGAATAGCAGTGTTATAATATTTTTAGCAATGGGAATAACCTTAAATTTAATTGTACTAATGTTTATAATGTGTGCAATATTTTCAAATAATTTTGTAGTAAATTTATTAAAGAGTATTTTTAAAGTTATAGATAAATTAAAGTTTTGTAATATAAAACCTTCAACTAGAGAATCAATTTTTAATCAGTTATCTGAATATAAGGCTGGAGTTGTGTTAATGAAAAAAAACAAGAAGATAGCATTTAAAATTTTGCTTACTTCAATTATTCAAATAACTGCAAGTTATAGTATAACTTATTTTGTATATAGAGCTTTGGGACTAAATGGATTATCTATTTTTCATATAATAGGAATTCAATCAATTTTATCTTCAACTGTGTCCTGTCTGCCGATACCAGGAGCTGTGGGGATAAGTGAAAGTGTATTTTTAATATTATTTAAAACCATATATCCACCAGCACTTTTAAGTCCTGCTATGCTATTAAGTAGAGGAATTAATTTTTATTTTCTTTTAATCATAAGTGCACTTGGGATTATTGTTTCCTCTAAAAATAAATTTGCAAAAAAATTATCATAATATTGACATATATATAAAATAAGACTACGATAAATATATAGAATTTAATAGTCTTCGGGGCAGGGTGTGATTCCCTACCGGCGGTATAGCCCGCGAGCCTTTGTGGTTGATTCGGTTAAATTCCGAAGCCGACAGTTATAGTCTGGATGTGAGAAGATAAAGTAATTTAGGTTTACTTATGTTTTTGAATGTTTATTTGCTCTGAAATTTTTTAATTTCAGAGTTTTTTTATACAATCAATTATCTAAGAATACTTTAAATTATTTTGCTACGTTATAAAAGCCTTGAGTAATTTTTCTCAAGGCTTTTAACTTTCCCTAAAGATTTTTAAATTTCATTTTTAATTTAGGAGATGATAATTTGGATGAAAAATTTATGACATTAGCAATAAAACTTGCTAAATGTGGCATAGGGAAGGTTAACCCTAATCCATTGGTTGGAGCTGTAATTGTAAATGAGAAAGAGATAATTGGACAGGGATACCATGAGAAATATGGAGGTAGTCATGCTGAGGTGAATGCTATAAATAACTCTATTGATAGTGTTGAAGGAAGCACATTATATGTTACGCTAGAACCTTGCTGTCATTTTGGGAAGACACCTCCTTGTGTAAATTTAATAATTGAAAAAGGAATTAAAAAAGTTGTAATTGGTCATCTGGATCCAAATCCAGCGGTTTGTGGAAAAGGGGTTAAAAAGCTAAGAGAGGCTGGAGTTGAGGTTGTAACTGGAGTTATGGAGGATGAATGTAGGAAAATTAATAATGTTTTCATAAAATACATTAAAAAAGAGATGCCTTATGTTGTTTTAAAAACTGCAATGTCTTTAGATGGTAAAATAGCCACATATACAGGAGAATCAAAATGGATTACAGGATCTGAATCTAGAAAAAAGGTGCATGAGTTAAGAAATGACATGGTTTCAATAATGGTTGGAGTAAATACAGTTATATTAGATAATCCAAAACTCACATGTAGAATACCTGGTGGGAGAAATCCAATTAGGATTATAGTTGATAGTAAACTTCGGGTTCCAATGAATTCAGAAGTAGTTTTATCTGCAAATAAAGTTAAAACAATTGTGGCAACAACTAAGATTGCTGAGAAAGAAAAAATAAGGACTCTTGAAAATTTAGGAGTTGAAGTACTTATTGTAGAGGATAATGATAGGGGAGTTGACTTAAAAAAATTAATGATAAAACTGGCTTCAATGGGAATTGATGGAGTTTTATTAGAGGGAGGAAGTTCTTTGAACTTTTCTGCACTAGAAGAAAAAATAGTAGATAAAGTTATATTTTATATAGCACCTAAAATCATTGGAGGAGAACAATCTAAGACACCAATTGGAGGTAAAGGAATAAAACTATTATCAGATTCATTTAAATTAAAAAATTTAAGTGTTAATTCAGTAGGAGAAGATATTGTAGTGGAAGGAATTATTAATTGTATGAAGGAGTAGATAAAGTTATGTTTACAGGAATTATTGAAGAAATCGGTGTAGTTAATGGCATAAAAAAGGGAATTCATTCTTCAAGGATAATAATTAATGCTAATAAAATATTAAATGGAACTGAAATAGGAGATAGTATTTGTACTAATGGTGTGTGTCTTACAGTTACTGATATAAACTATAAAACTTTTGAAACTGATATTATGGCTGAAACATTAAGAAGAAGTAACCTGGCTAATTTAAAAATTGGTAGTAAGGTTAATTTAGAAAGAGCACTAACTCTTGAAAAGAGGATAGGTGGACATTTGGTAAGTGGACATATTGATGGTATAGGAACTATCAAGAAAAAAGAAAAAGAAGATAATGCCATATGGATTACTGTTAGTACTGATAAAAAGATTTTAAGATATATTATTAAAAAAGGTTCAATAGCCATAGATGGAATTAGCTTAACTGTAGCATATGTAGGAAATAATGACTTTAAAGTATCTATAATACCTCACACAGGAGAAGAGACAATTCTACTAAATAAAGATGCTCAGGATACAGTAAATTTAGAATGTGATCAGATAGGCAAGTATATAGAAAAATTTATGAAGTTAAAAAATAAAGAGGCTAGTAATGATTCAATAACTAAAGAGTTTTTGTGCGAAAATGGATTTATATAGGGGGAAAGAGGAATGTTTAAGTTTAATACCATTGAAGAGGCAATAGAAGATATTAAAAATGGGAAAATGATTATTGTCATTGATGACCCTAATAGAGAAAATGAGGGAGATCTATTAATGGCAGCAGAACATGTAACTGGAGAAGCAATCAATTTTATGACTAAATTTGGTAGAGGCCTTGTATGTATGCCAATGGAAGAAGAAAGAATAAGACAATTAAAAATACCACAAATGGTAGAGAATAATACTGATAATCATGAAACAGCATTTACTGCATCCATAGATTATGTAGAAACTACAACAGGCATTTCGGCATTTGATAGAGCACTTACAATTGAAAAAGCTATAACTAGTTATAATGAATTAGATTTTAGGAAACCAGGACATGTATTTCCGCTAGTAGCGAAAAGTGGTGGTGTATTAGAAAGAACTGGGCATACAGAGGCAGCAGTGGATTTAGCTAAGTTAGCAGGATTAAGACCAGCAGGTGTAATATGTGAAATAATGAATGACGATGGTACTATGGCAAGAACTTCCGAATTGATTGAATTTTCTAATCGCCATCAACTATTAATTATAACTATAGAAGATTTAGTTAAATATAGGATACAAAAAGAGAAACCAGTGACTTTGGTAGAGAGAGTTGTGGAAACTAACATGCCTACAAAGTATGGAGATTTTAAGATGTATGGATTTATTGATAAAAACACAGGAGAAGAACATGTTGCTCTTGTTAAAGGAAAGGTAGAAGAAACAGAAATTGTTTTAACTAGAGTTCATTCAGAATGTCTGACTGGGGATGCTTTGGGTTCAAAACGATGTGATTGCGGAGAACAATATGATGCAGCTATGAGAAAAATTGCAAAAGAAGGACAAGGAGTATTATTATACATGAGGCAAGAGGGACGGGGCATTGGATTAATTAACAAGTTAAAGGCATATGAGATTCAGGATAAGGGATATGATACTGTTGAGGCAAATGTTATGCTTGGCTTTCTACCAGATATGAGAAAGTATGATGTTGCTGCAGCCATTTTAAAAGATTTAGGTGTTACAAAAGTAAAACTTATGACAAATAACCCAGAAAAAATAGAAGCTCTTAGCCATTATGAAATAGAGATTGTTGATAGGGTTCCCATTCAAATAAAAGAAAATGAAAAAAATCGTTTTTACTTGAGAACTAAACAAATTAAAATGAATCATTTGGTAAATTATTAATCTTTGGGAGGAATATAAATGAATATATATGAAGGTAAGTTGATTGGACAAGGACTTAAAATAGGAATTGTGGCAGGAAGGTTTAATGAGTTTATAGTTTCAAAACTATTAGATGGAGCATTAGATGGACTTATAAGGCATGGAGTTAATGAAGAAGATATTGAGATAGCTTGGGTTCCAGGAGCTTTTGAGATACCGTTAATTGCTAAGAAAATGGCTAATACTAAAAAGTATGATGCAATTATATGTTTAGGTGCAGTAATTAGAGGAGCTACGTCCCATTTCGATTATGTATGCTCAGAAGCGGCAAAGGGTATTGCTACAATTTCTCTGCAAAGTGATATACCTATTGCATTTGGAATTCTAACAACGGATAGTATTGAACAGGCAATTGAAAGAGCTGGCACTAAAGCAGGTAATAAAGGATATGATTCAGCGGTTACAGCTATAGAAATGGCAAACTTAATTAATAATTTTTAAAAGTAAGGAATAATAAGACAAGACCTTAGCTGAGCTATACTAAAGTCTTGTCTTATCAAATAAAGGGTTTTAAGGATTATTATTTTGTTACTTTTATATAATTCTTAACAGGTGAAGTACTTACAGGATTAATTCCATAACCTGATAAGTTAAAAGTAATGTAAGCATCGTCAATTAAATCTTCATCTATTATATAAGCTAGATGAACTTCTTTAGTTTCCTTAGAAGCCAAATCACAGAAGAAGAAGTTCTTTTTTTCATAATCAGACTGATCAAAGTAGAATGGTGCGTTATCAATTTGTAATTTATCCTTACTCAAATAATTATTTTTAATACTTTCTTTTAGAGTGTTATTTTCACCTTTTTCAAGGAAATTTACTCTTGGATATACATTTATAAGTTTAAGTTCTTCGTCATATTCATTATTTAAAGTTAAAGTTACATATAAGAATTTTCTTCCTACAACTTCTGTTTCTGTATTCATTTTATTATTTTCCCACCAAGAACGGTTAGTTCTTTCGTGTGCTTTAAGAGTTCCATCATCATTTATAGATTCTTTATATGCATCAAGTCTAAAAATATCAGATTGGTTTATTTCTGAGGGCAGTTTATCCATAACTTCAATACTATTAACTGTATAAGATGGATATAAATCATGAGTCTCAGTCTTACTAGCCACATCCTTACGTGATTCATTAATTGAGAATATATAATCACTTGTAATTACAGGTCCATGATATACATTAGAATTATCAGGTAAAGGAGAAGATGTGGAGTTATCGATTTCTACAAAAGAACCTGGAATAACTTCATAATGTACGTTTTCGGCTACTTTTATAAGTTCTTCTTCAGCTACATTTTTATGACCATATATTTCAATAATTTGTCCGTCTTCTTCATAGAATAAATAGATTATTTTGTTATAGTCTACTCCATCGCTAGTTAAAATTTGAGCTTTTATACCTCCTATAGTAGTGTCTTCAACTGTACGAACATAAGAATCATCTAATTGTTTTTGACCAGCTACGGAATCGATAGTAATTCCGCTAGAGGTGTCTCCTACAGGATGATATTTACCAGGAGTATCAGCCATTTCAATATAGCCTTCAGGTAAATATTCAGGTATAATTTTTATTTTAGGTATTTTAGTTGAAGTTGGATCAGTTTCAATAATATGTGTCAAAGTTCCAGTATCTTCATTTTTAGCTGTTGTAAATGTAAATTGTTTAACAGCAGCATAGGCTGTAATAGATACTCCAAGTGCAGCAACAATAGATGCCATAAGAACAACAGATTTTTTTGAAGTTATTTTTTTATGACCTTTGTCTATTATTGGATGAATTTTGCTTTGCTTTTCTATATAATTTTGTTTTTTAATCATTTTTATTTTATTCCTTTCATAATTTTTTGAAAATTCATGAGAAGCATTGGAATTAGTTATTTCTTCTATAGTATTTTCTTCACCCAAAAGATACATTAAATCATCAAAGTTCATTTTATTCACATATATCATCTCCTATTAATTCTTTAACCATTTTTTTTGCACGCTCATATCTTTTGGCTGCCACATCTTCGCTGATTTTAAGTATTGATGATATTTCTTTATAGTTTAGAGAATAAAAGCAGCGATATTGAATTATTTGACGGTATTTAGGGGGTAATTTAGATAGTAGTTGTACAACCATATAACGTTCTTCTACTGTATTTACTGTAGGAATTCCTGACTGGTTATCAATTCTTACAGTTTCATCTATATCATTTGTAAAAAGTTTATTTTCCCTTTTGTTTTTTCTGTATATGTCAATGGATACATTTTTAATAGTGTAAGTTACTAAACGTTTTGTTTTCAAACTTTCAATATTTTCTATAGTTGAAAGATGAGGAACTAACTTTAATAGAGCATCTTGAACAGCATCCTCTGATTGTTCTACATTGTTTAGAATTGAGTAAGCAATACTATACATTTTGTTTTCATATATATCGTAAAGTTGAGATAACATGTTATTTTGAAAATTCGCGTCAAACGTAATTTCCATTTCATCACTCCTTATTGTTTCGAGTACTCTTATCTAATATAACGATTGAGAAGCATAAAGTCTGACATTTTTTAATTTTATATAAATAAGCTGATATTACTATCTTATATGTATAATTATAAGATATAAGTAAAATGGTAAGAAGAGAAAAAGATAAAAAGAAATTAGGTGTAATTTTTAACTTTTGAAGGAAAATATAATATATATGATTTTTGAAAGGATAAACATATGAAAAGTAAAAAGATAAATATTAAATGGAATTTCATTCTTGTAATACTAATAGTTATAGTGGTTGCTATTTGCTTCTTAAAAGCAAATAAATATAACTTTAATGAAAATTTAATTTTAGAAAAAGAAAGTATGTATGATGCATCTAAAGAAATTGAAGCTGCTAAAGAAAGGGTTAAGGATGGAAAAAGAGCTGAAGTATTATCAAAGGTTGATTCAAATGAGAATAAAATAGCATTAAATTTTGAAGGATTAGCAGAAAAATCTATAATGGAGGATATTTTAAAAATACTGAAGCAAGAGAAAATTAAATCAACATTTTTTATAACAGGAATAGAAGCAGGGGAAGATATTGATACTTTAAGTAAAATAAAAAGTGAAGGGCATAGTATAGGAAGTTTATCACTTTCTGGAAAAACTCATATGGAAGAGTTAGATAAGACTGATTTAATATCTGATTTTTGCCGTAGTAATAAAATAATAAATGTAGTTACGAAGCAGAGTCCAGTGCTTTTAAAGTGTAATTCTACAATATATACTCCTAGTGTTTTAGAAGCAGCCTATGCGTCAGAAAATACAAAAGTAGTTGAAGCCACTAATTATATAAATTATCAAAGTTTTAAAAGCTATGAGGAAACTTACAATTATATAAAAAACTTATCAAAGGGATCTATCTTATCAATTAAGGTAAAAGGAGTATTAGATGAATTTGAATATAATATAAATAAAAGTGAAGAAAATCCTGCCATAGATAAAAAACCTGATTTAAACGAAAATAAAGGCGATATAGATGAAAATATTGACATAATACAAATAGTTAAGTGGTTAGTGAAGGCTATAAAAGACAATGAGATAGATACAATTCTAACTGAAAACATTAATACAATTAAATCTCAAGGTAGTAGTATTGAAGAAAATCAGAGTTTAATACAAGGCGATGAACAAGCCAGAGAAGTAATCCCTAGCAATAATGAAATAAAAAGAATTAACTTTAAAGATTTAATTGCAGAAAATCAAGGGAAGCTTGCAAATGTTAATTCTAAAATTTACACAACTGAGCCAGCACTATCATATACCTTTCGAGGGTTAAATGATGAAAATGTATTAAATAATGTGTTAAATACTTTAGATGAACTTAATTGTAAAGGAACCTTTTTTGTTACGAAGTCCGAGATACAGCACTTTCCAGATAGAATAAAAAATATTTTATCTAAAGGCCATGAAATAGCTAATGGTGGAATAACAGTTGGGTCTCAAATAATGAATAAATCAGTTGAAGAAATATGTTTAGAAATATATGAAGTAGATAACATGCTTAAGAATATGGGTATACATTCTAATGCTTATATGGCTGGATATGGGTATAGTAGTGAAGCTATACAAGAAGCTGTAGCCACTATTAAACTAGTTGATGGTTTAAAGGATTATGAATTTTTTACATATTCTAAAGCTCCCATAATCTCAAAGTTTTCTAATATGGACATCAATGAAATTTTAGCTAATTATTTACCAATAAATACATACCTATCACTACAAAAAGGGGAAATAGTTTATTTTAGATTGGACTCTGAGGTTTTTTCAGAAGATAATAGAATAGCTAATCTAATTAAAGCAATTACTTTGAATTATGTTAAAAATGGATATGTATATAGGCACAATTCAAATATTGAATCTTATGAACCTTATTCGGAAGAGCAAGTGGCACTAGGATATGATGTGATTTCTATTAAATCAATTCAAGGTAGTGGGGAAAGATATAATTTGAATTTTAAAGACAATATTTTAGAAACTAGAGATGAGAAACAGGCAATAGCTATGTTTAAAAACAATTACATAGGTAATAGATATGTAAACTTAGATACATTTAAGGAAGAAGAAAAGAAAGTTATGGATAAAACGGGTACTATTAATACTAATGGAGAAGACGTAATTTTTTTCACTTTTGATGATTGGGGTGGAGATCCAATTTTAAATAGGATATTAAAGGTATTGGATAAACATGGTGTTAAAGGAAGTTTTTTCGTTATTGCTAAGAATACAGAAATAGATGGAGAACTCTCTAGTGCTAATCCTAATTTGCTTAGGACTATTGCAATAAAAGATCATGACATAGGAAGCCATAATTATTATCATGAAACTTTAGATGTTGATAAAGGTATATTAATGGATTCTATACCTAAATCCTATGAATCAATGTGGAAAGTCATAGGAGATTTAAGCTCATTAAGACCTTATTTTAGACAACCTAAACTTATTGTTAATCGTGAAGGTTTAGAAGCTGTATTTCAATCAGGACTTGATTATGCTGTAGGAGGAAATATATCTACCCATGATTACGAAGCAGACAGTGCTCTAGAACTTGTGAAATCTATTGAAGAAGGTTTGATTTCCGGAGTTGGCAATATAGTAATAATGCATATGAGTAACCAAAGCTATTATACACCTGAAGCTTTAGATATTTTTTTGACTAACAATGAAAATGGAGTCTATGGGAAAAAATATAAAATAGCGAAACTAAGCGATTATTTGAAGAATGGATATGAACAGAACAATTAACTAATGAGGTAAATTAATAATGAAGAACAAAACTAAGAAAAAGGACAAAGTAGAGGATGTTTTATTAAGCCCCCTAGAGGATAGAAGGCTACTTTCAAATGTACCTGATAAAGAGAAAAAAAGAAGCAATAAGGATAGAAGGGGACTAACATTTTTACAATTCAAAGACATAAATGAAAATTACTTAATTTTAAAAGGTAAAGAAGCAGGTAGAAGATATAATGTAAATTTAAACGTGAAAATTTTTTGCTCTGGTGGAAAAGTTATTAATGGGAATTCTTTAAATATTTCAAGTACAGGTATACTGGTAAAAGTTAATAATAAAACAGAATCAGAAATAGTTGATAAATCATCAAAAATAAATTTGAAATTTAAGATAGAGCCAGGCTCAATGCCAGAAGGCTATGAAATGAATGTTTCTATTGAAGGAAAAGTAGTAAGAAAAAGTCTTTGTGAAGACGGAAGTTATTTATATGGAATAGAATTTAAACAGGCTTTATCGGAATATGCAAATAAGAAAAAAAATAAATATATGCTAGTGATGTCTAGTTTAATGTTATTTACAATAACATTATTTATCGTTTTTATGAGAGCTGAAAGTATTATATATTTTAAATTTAACAAGTGGCTTTATTTGTATAGCATAGTTGCTGCAATTTTTTTATTAAGTAGATATATGTTTGGAGCTTTATATAGGCCAATGCCTTTAGACCTTACATTTACACCAGGAGTAACAATAATAATACCTTGCTTTAATGAAGAAGAGTGGATAAAGCGTACTATTTTAAGTTGTATAAATCAAGATTACCCAGTAGATAAGTTAGAGGTCATTGTAGTTGATGATTTATCTACTGATAAATCTGTAGAAAAAATTGATGAGATTGTTAAGAAACTTGAAGCGGAAGTAAAAGGATTTGATATTAAGAAAAGACTTAAATATTTTGTTCAAGACCAAAATTTAGGTAAGAGGGATGCTTTATGTAGAGGTGTATTGGAAGCAAAGCATGAATTAGTTGTCTTTGTGGATTCAGATAGCTTTTTAGATCCCTTTGCTATTAGAAATTTGGTGCAACCTTTTAAAGATCCTAAAATGGGAGGGGTATCAGGAAGAACAGATGTAGCAAATACTTATACAAATACCCTTACTAGAATGCAGTCTGTAAGATACTATATTGCCTTTAGAATTATGAAAGCAGCTGAAGCATATTTTGATGCAGTAACATGTTTATCAGGACCTTTATCTTGTTATAAAAAGCAAATAGTTATAGATAATATGGATGAATGGTTAAATCAAAAGTTTTTGGGACAGAGAGCAACCTTTGGAGATGATAGAGCTATGACTAATTTCGTTTTAAGAAAGCATAGAACTAGTTATCAAGACACTGCTGTATGTTCAACAATTGTACCAAATCAATATAAGGTTTTTTTAAAGCAACAGATGAGATGGAAAAGATCATGGTTAAGAGAGTCAATAATAGCAGGAACATTTATGTGGAAAAAGGAACCCTTTATGTCATTGTTCTTTTATATGGGAGTATTTGTACCTATTTTAGCTCCCGTTGTTGTTTTATATAATTTAATTTACGTACCAATTGTACATAATGTATTTCCTACTACCTTTTTGGTGGGGATTTTAATGATGTCGCTTTTAATGAGTTTTGCTCAAATGTTTTTAAGAAAAAGTTCCACATGGATATTTGGAATGCTATTTTGCATTTATTATGAAGCGGTTCTTTTATGGCAAATGCCCATTGCTTGGGTTACCTTTTGGAAATCTACCTGGGGAACAAGGATGACGCCCTCAGATATTGAAGCTGAGAAGAAAAAGGAACTGAGAAGAAATAAGAAAAGGGGAGGAAATAAAGATGAGTAAAATTTCGTTTTCTCCTGAAAAGAAGGATAGAAAAAAGAAAATAAGAAGCATACTACAGGGAATTTTTTTAATTCTAATATTAATAATAACTATTAAAGCTCTATTTTCATTTACTAAATATGATAGGTTTTCTGATGAAACATTAAGTTCAACAGAAGAAACAGGGTTTATAGCGCTTTCATATTTTGGAGTAGATAGAGATGGAAATAATACTTTAATTAGTACAAAAAATCTTGAAGCTCAGTTAGAAGCATTAAAGAATAATGGTTATGTAACTATAGAACAACAAGACATACTAGATTACTATACTAAAGGGAAAAAGTTGCCATCTAAATCTCTTTTTTTATTATTTGAAGATGGAAGACGGGACACTGCAATATTTGCCCAAAAAATTATGGAGAAATTAAATTTTAAGGGAACTATCCTTACTTATGCTGGTAACTTAATCAGTGATGATCCTAAGTTTTTAGATGGGGAGGATTTATTAGATTTAGCTAAGAGTACTTTTTGGGAATTAGGCACTAATGGATATAGATTATCCTACATTAATGTTTTTAATAAGGAGTCACAGTATTTAGGGGAATTAGATTCTTTAGAATTTAGTAAGATTTCTAATACAATTGATAGAGAGTATAATCACTATTTAATGGATTATATAAGAGATGAATATGGAGTTCCTAAGGAAACTTATGAAGAGATGAATAATCGTATAGATTATGATTATGAAGAAATGTGCAGAATATATGAAAGTGAAATTTATAAAATTCCAAGTTTATATGCTCTTATGCATGCTAATACAGGTAAATTTGGAACAAATGATAAAGTAAGTTCAATAAATGAAAAATGGATAAATGAATTATTTAATATAAACTTTAATAGAGAAGGATTTTCTTTAAATAATAAGGAAAGTTCTATTTATGATTTAACCAGAATACAACCACAATCATATTGGTCAACTAATCATTTACTTATGAGAATATGGGATGACACTAAAAGTAATATGAGCTTTATAGTTGGTGATGAGAAAAAAGCTTTCAATTTCGAAAAAATATCAGGAGAAGCAGAATTTGTAAATGATAAAATAATTTTAACTTCCATGCCTAAGGGAAGAGGGGCATTAAAATTAAAAACAGATTCTAAATATAAGAATGTCACAGTATCAACTATTCTTAAGGGAAATATCATAGGTTCTCAAGGAATACATTTAAGAGCTAATGATAATCAAAGTAAGGGAATATATATTCAGCTTCAAAATAATTATATAAATATTTTTGATGATAATGATAAAATATACTCCTTCAATTTAAGTGAATTTGAAGAAAATAAAGATAAGGAAAAGTTTGATATAAAAGATCGAAGGGATAGGTTACTAGACGTTAAGCTTTATGATAATAAAATCACAGTTGTTATCGATGATAAAATAGTAGTTGAAGAATTGGAAGTTAAAAATGATGATGAAGGGGATATCTTTTTAGAATCAGCTTGGGGTGAATATGGTTATAGTCAAAGAAATCTGGCGGATGATGTTTATGACGGTATATTTGAGGGACTTAAGGTTATGGATGAGAAAGATAATGTGATTTTTGATAGTTCTCTTACAGGAATTGAATTACTTTATTATAATATAAATAAAACATTTAATTCTATATTAAATTGGTTTATCAAACACTTATAAAGACATGGAGTTTAAAATGAAAAAAAGTATTAATAAAAAAATCACAATAATAACAACAATTATAATTAGTGTAGGCATACTTTATGGATGTAGTGCCAAAGTTACACCTGAAAATAAGGATGAGTTGAATCATGACAATGAAGTTTCAATAAATAAGGTTTTTAAAAATGTAGATAAAATTTCTGCATGGGTGACGTATTGGGATCCAAAGGTAGAAAATGAAGTTTTAAAGTTAAATTACCAATTGAATGAGTTGTGTTATTTTGCTGCTCATTATGATGAAAATGGCAAATTGATTGTACCTGAGGAATTAAATAAGATTTATAATGAAGTAGGAAATGATAACTATATTAGTTATTTATCAGTGGTAAATGATGTGATCTATCATGATGGAACATCTTCATTAAAGGATATAACTTTGGTATCTAATATTTTAGATAATAATGAAACTAGAAGTAAAGAAATAAATAATATTATTAATTTAGCTTTAAAGTACAATTTTCAAGGAATAGAAATTGATTATGAGCAAATGGGTAAAAATCTTGATTTGTGGAATAAATTTATTTTATTTATTGATGAACTGAATATTAAAGCTTTAGAGAATAATTTAAAATTAAGAATTGTTTTAGAACCCAATACTCCCTTTGAATCATTAGAGTTTCATAAGGGGCCAACATATGTAATGATGTGTTACAATCTCCATGGAGGATTTAGTGAGCCAGGAGAAAAAACTAACAGTAATTTTATAAAAGAGCTTATAGATAAGATGTCAAATGTGCCTGGAAAGAAAAATTTTGCAATACCTTCAGGTGGAATTGATTGGGCATCTAATGGCAAGGTAAAATCAATAACAGAAGTTGAAGCTAAGAGCATTGCTAGGGAATACGATTCTAAAGAACGTAGAGATGAAGAAAGCAATTGTTTAGTTTATACTTATTTAGATGGTGATGGCATAAGTCATGAGGTATGGTATGCTGATGTGGATACTTTAGATTCCTGGTTTAAAATAATTAGTGATAATGGATATGAAGCAAGTCTTTGGAGACTTGGACATAATTTATTTGAGATAGACCCTTCACAATAGTTTGTGGAGGGTTTGATTTTTATACTAACCTGATGGTTTAGTTTTATTAAAATGATTAGTTATTGTTCAGCTATCTTTTTCAATATAAAATATAATTAAAGCTAATGCATTAGTTATATCTTATATATAGTTGGAGGAAAATTATGAGTTTAGATATAGGTAAACAAATAAAAAGTTTAAGACTTGAAAAGGGAGTAACCCAAGAAGAATTAGCAAATAATTTAGGGGTTTCATATCAAGCTGTATCAAAATGGGAGAATGAAGTAACAGCACCGGATATTCAGCTATTACCTACTATTTCTGTATATTTTGGTGTAACTATAGATGAGTTATTTGAAATACCTTATGAATCAAAGTTAAGGCGTATTGATAATATGTTAGAGAATGAAAGATTTATAACTGATAAAAAATTTAAGAATGCAGAAGATTTTCTTTTAGCAATAATAAAGGATGATATGAATAATCACAGAGCATATTCTCTTCTTGCCGAACTATATAATCATAGAGCTAATGGATTTAAGGTTATAGCTTCAAAGTATGCAAAAAAAGCATTAGCTATTTGCCCACATGAGAAAGGATATCATAATATACTTGTTAAAAGTGAAGGTGGAGCATTAGGAGATTTTTATTGTAATAAACATGATTCACTTATAGAGTATTATAAAGAATTTGTAAAGAAAAATAATGATTCTAGAATATGCTATGTTTTTTTATTTGATCAGTTAATGGCAGATAGGAGATATGAAGAAGCCAAGGAAATACTTGAAAAAATGAAAACCTTTGAACCGCACATAGAAAACATTGCATTTGAAGGAGACATTCAATTAGGATTAGGGAATGTTAAAGAAGCTATAAAATTATGGAATGAAAATGTTGAGAAGAATCCTGAAAATTGTTGGGCATATTTTATACGTGCAGAAAGGTTATCTAACATTGGAATGTATGAACAAGCTTTAGAAGATTATAAAAAGTCTATGGAGCTTCAGTCAAATCCACCTCTTGTAGATGGTCTAATGGCTATGTCACGAGTATATGAAATTATTGGTAAGTATGAAGAAGCAATAAAGTGTCATGATAAAAAAATTAATATTTTAAAGGATGAGTATAAAGTATTGAGTGGTGAACCAATTGATGAATCTATACGTGAAATTGAAAGGTTAAAAAGAAATATATAAAGTTTTTAAAGCTGTTGATTTTTCAACAGATTTTTCTGATAGGCTCTGTATGCATACAGAGCCTTCTGATATACGTCTTAATTAATGAGATTTTTATAACTAATTAGTTACAATAAAGAATCTTTTTAAGAGATAAAGATGATAATATAAGAAATTAGCAATATTTCATTTACAATAATGATTTGTTATGTTAATATAATACATATTAGATAATAATTTTTATCGATTAGGAGGGTTTTTTATGGATAGCAATGTTTTTAGAAAAATTTCTTATGGAGTATATGTAGTTTCTACAATGGATGGGGAAAGACCTACAGGATGTACTGCAAATAGCATTATGCAAATAACTTCTAGTCCTGCAACAATTGCAGCAAGTATTAATCATAGTAATTATACAAATAAATGTATAAAAGAAAGTGGTGTATTTTCAGTTTCTATCTTATCAGAAACCTCTGATTCAAGTATTATTGGAAATTTTGGATTCCAATCAGGTAGAGATGTCAATAAGTTTGATAAAATAAGTTATGAGATTAAGGAAGGAGCGCCTATTTTAAAAGATGTGTGCGGGTATATCGTTTGTAAAGTAAAAGATGTATTAGAAACAGAAACCCATACAGTTTTTTTAGGAGAAGTTATTGATGGTGAAATAATTCATAAGGAAGATATTCCTATGACTTATGCATATTATCACAATGTGGTTAAAGGAAAGAGTCCTAAGGCTGCACCAACTTACATTGCAGAAGAAGATGTAGAAGAAAAGACTGAAAAATATGTTTGTAGCATATGTGGATATATTTATGATGGAGATGTTCCATTTGAAGATCTTCCTGAAGATTATAAGTGTCCGATATGTAAACAGGGAAAAGATAAATTTGTAAAGAAACTAGTATAAATATATTGAAAATTATTTTAAGTAAAGAGATTTAATTCTCTTTACTTTTTTCTATATTTATCGATAATATTATTATAATTATAAATTTTAACATAAAAGAAAGAGTGGTGAATAATATGTTTGATTTTAAATTTGACTGGAAAGATGAATTAAACATAAATATAGAGAGCATAGATATTCAGCATAGAGAACTTTTTAGAATTGCAAGAAGCATAGAACAGTTACTCATAATTAAGTGTGTTGGGATTGAAAATAAAAGACTTCTAGAAATATTATGTGAATTAAGAGAGTACGCTTCCTATCATTTTTATGAGGAAGAAAAATTAATGGCCAAAGCAAATTATTCTAAGATTGAAGAACATAAAAGTTATCATAATGACTTTAAAAATATGACTACGAAAATTGATTGGAATTTAGTAGAGAAAAATCCTTACGAAGAATTGAAAAAAATAAAAGACAATGTGCAGGATTGGATTTTTCAGCACATGATGATAGAAGATAGGTTAATGGCAGAAGAAATAAAAAATGTGGAATAAAAAATGTTGCTAAGTGTTTTAGCAACATTTTTTCATTCTCTGAATTTATAAAATTACACCATCTCTAAATATAGAAATTTCTTTATAACCATATTCTTCATTACGTGTTTGAATTTTACCAGAGGCTACATCTAATATATAATTAAAGAAGTCATCTGTCATTTCCTCAAAGGATTTACCATCTAATAACTGACCAGCATTAAAATCAATCCAGTGTTTTTTCCTATTGTATAGGTTACTATTAGAAGAGATTTTTACAGTAGGAACTGGTGATCCAAATGGATTGCCACGGCCGGTGGTGAATAATACCATTTGTGCACCACTGGCAACTAAGTTAGTACAGGACACTTGGTCATTTCCTGGTCCTATTAATAAGTTTAAGCCATTTTTTTCAACAGGTTCACCGTAATTTAATACACCTACAACTGGAGCACAACCACCTTTTTGAGTACATCCTAAGGATTTTTCTTCCAAGGAAGAAATTCCACCTTTTTTATTTCCAGGTGATGGATTTTCATAAATTGTTTGATCGTATTTTGTGAAATAACCTTTGAAGTTATTAATAAGATCAACGGTATCATTAAATACTTCTTCTGATATAGCTCTTTCCATTAATAATGTTTCAGCTCCAAACATTTCAGGAACTTCTGTTAATATAGTACTTCCACCATGCTGAACAACTCTATCATTAATTCTACCACAAAGTGCATTAGCAGTTATACCGGAAAAGGCATCTGATCCACCACATTTAAAGCCTAGTACTAAATTATCAGCTGATACTTTCTCACGTTTCATAGAAGAAGCATACTTAACTAATTCATCTAGTAATTCCATACCTGCCTCATATTCATTTTCAACGTCTTGTGTAACTAAAAATTTCACTCTATTAGGATCGTAATCACCTAAAACTGGCATAAAGCTATCAAGATTATTATTTTCACAACCTAAACTTAAAACAAGAACGGCACCTGCATTAGGGTTATTAATTAGTCCTTTTAAAATATGTTGAGTAGTTAAATGATCTTCAGATAATTGGCTGCAACCCATATTATGAGTATAAGCAAATACACCATCGATTAGTTCTTTATATTTTTCATTTCCTTTTCTCTCTAAAAGTTTAGCAGTGGTATTAACACATCCAACAGTAGGAATAATCCATACTTCATTACGAATACCAACTTTACCCTTTGCTCTTTTATAACCGTCAAAAAAAGCTTCTTTTTTATTAGCAAATTCAGTTAAGATTTCATTGTTTTTATTATACTCATAATTTAAAAGTCCATTTAAATTTGTTTTTAGATTATGTGTATGAACATGTTGACCTTTTTTAATTTCACATTTTGCATGACCAATAGGTTGTCCATATTTTATTATATTTTCATTTTCTTTAATATCATAAAGAGATACTTTATGACCAAAAGGTATATCATCCTTTAGAGTAATGGACATATTATCTAATAAATAGGTATTATCCGATTCTAAATCTTTTAAGGCAACAGCAACACTATCGTTTTCAGATATTCTGATGAGATATTTATTTTCCTTCATGATAATCTCCTTTTATAATAATCCTTTTATTATTTGGCTCTGTATGCATTTACAGTGATGCACACAGATGCCTGTTAAGCTTTTTCAAAAGGAACCTTATGGTTCCCTTT
>URKQ01000040.1 GCA_900548455.1 uncultured Clostridium sp. | reverse complement strand
GGCACTGGATTAAACCTGTATTGTGGTAAACTTAGCTATGTACAGAGTAGCCTGCCTTGAGTGAGGTGGGTAGAGGTGAGATTGAATCTAAGTTTCCCGGCCAGGAAACTTGGGCTATTGCTTACTGAAACCTATTTTGCAAAAGAGGATAAGAAAATACCTAACTGTCGAGGAAATCTCCTAGACTGTTCCTGCGAGATATATTAAGGATTGCAGTGCGGACTAAGTGGTAATCTGGCCCTGTTATAGTGATATGACAGATGAAGCATTAAAGGGAAACCGTCAAAGTGGCGACGTTTTGATTGCTTTATGGGAAATCCTGCTAGACCTAAGCCGCAAAATTTACTTAATATATTGCCACCTCTATTTATTAATGTGGAGGTTGTTTTGATTGGAAAGCGATTGTGACAGGCAGAATAAAAAAGAAAAGGTAAAAAAGAAAAAGAATAAAAAAGAAGCTCTTTGGACGGCTAAAATTACTTTTTACACTATTATAATTAGCGGTACGGCTTCACTTTTATCAGAATCTACACTTCCTAAGGTAAATGCTGTTATAGCGTTTATTATATTAGTGTCGATTATTTTTTTAGGAGTAATTTTTGATATTATTGGAACAGCAGTAACAGCTGCAAATGAAGTGCCATTTCATGCTATGGCTTCTAAAAAAAATAAAGCTGCTAAAATAGCAGTTAAGATGATTAGAAATGCTAGTAAGGTTTCAAACTTTTGTAATGACGTTGTAGGAGATGTTTGTGGTATTATAAGTGGGTCTGTAGGTGTTGTAATAGTAGCTAAAGTACTAATGTTTTTCCCATCCAATTATGAAATAATCATAGCGGCACTAATAAGTGCAATGATTGCAGGTGCTACCGTTGGAGGAAAGGCGATTGGAAAGAAATTTGCTATTACAAATAGTAATAAAATACTGTATACAGTTGCACGAATAGTATATTTTATAAGACGAGGTTAAAGTAATGTCAAAATATTTAGATAGATATAAAAATTTCGATGAAATTAAGAATATGAGTATAGATGAACTAGATGAATTTGCTGAAGAGATTCGTGAATTTTTAATTGAACAAGTATCTAAAACAGGTGGACATCTTGCATCAAATTTAGGAGTAGTTGAACTAACTATAAGTTTATACAATGTATTTAATTTTAATAAAGATAAAATTATATGGGATGTGGGACATCAAAGTTATGTTCACAAAATACTAACAGGACGTAAAGATATGTTCGATAGTCTTAGAATGCATAATGGACTGAGTGGATTTCCTAAAAGGGAAGAAAGTCCTTATGATATGTTTAATACAGGACATAGCAGTACGTCTATATCAGCAGCAGCAGGTATGGCTAGAGCTAGAGATATAAAAAATCAAAAGTTTGATGTGGTTGCTGTAATTGGAGATGGAGCGCTTACAGGTGGAATGGCTCTAGAAGCATTAAATGATATAGGTTATAGAAAGACAAAAATGATTATTATTTTAAATGATAATCAAATGTCTATATCACAAAATGTAGGTGGACTTTCAACGTATTTAAGCGATTTAAGAATGGGAGACACTTACAACAAAGTAAAAAGTGATATAAATTCAACTTTAGAAAAGATACCTAAAGTTGGAAAAGGTATGATTAATTCAATAAATAAGGTTAAATCTTCAGTTAAGCAATTAATGGTACCAGGAATGCTTTTTGAAGATATGGGTATAAAGTATTATGGTCCAATTGATGGCCATAATATTAAAGAAATGAGTAAAATATTAAAGAAAGCTCAACAGGTAAATGGACCTGTTTTAATACATGTGGTAACTAAAAAAGGAAAAGGCTATGAATATGCTGAGCAGTTCCCTAATAAATTTCATGGAGTAGGACCTTTTAACTCTGAAAGTGGAAAAAGTTCTTCTACTAGCTCCAAGAGCTATTCAAAAGTCTTTGGAGAGACCATGGTAAAGTTAGCAGAAAAAAATAAAAAAGTTGTTGCAATTACAGCTGCAATGCCAGAGGGAACAGGGCTTGACCAGTTTTCTAAACTATATCCTAAGAGATTCTTTGATGTAGGAATTGCAGAGCAACATGCTACAACTATGGCTGCTGGAATGGCGGCAGAAGGATTAAAGCCAGTATTTGCTGTGTATTCAACTTTCCTTCAAAGGGCATATGATCAAATTATTCATGATATAGTCCTTCAAAATCTACCTGTTATATTAGCAATTGATAGAGCTGGAATTGTTGGTGCTGATGGTGAAACTCATCAAGGTATATTTGACTTATCTTATTTAAGTTCAATACCAAATATGACAATTATGAGTCCTAAATGTACAGAGGAACTTAGATATATGCTTCAATTTGCAGTAACTCAAAATTATCCAATTGCTATTAGATATCCAAGAGGTGGAGATGAAGAGTACGGAGAGCTTTCACCAATGACTTTCTTTAGAAAAGGAAGATGGGAAATATTGAATGAAAGATCTGGGAAAGTGGCTTTAGTTGCTACTGGGAAAATGGTACAAAGTGCTATAAAAGTGAAGAGTCTATTAAAAGAAAATGGTGTTGAAGCTACTTTGATTAATGCTTGCTTTGTAAAACCAATTGATAAATTTTTACTTAAGGATTTAATAAAATCAGGATATAAAATAGTTACTATTGAGGATAACTTATTATTAGGTGGTCTGGGTTCATGCATAAATGAATATTTAATTGAAGAAGGTTTAGTAAATAATAATATACTTAACCTTGGATTTAATGATAGATTTATAACCCATGGAGAGGTAGACATACTGTATAAGGAAAATGGTCTTGATCCAGAGTCTATCTGTGAAAGAATTTTACACTTTATTGACTAAGGAGAATTTATGTCAGAAGAAAAGATTAGATTAGATTTATTAGTTGTTAAAGAAGGTTTAGCTACTTCTAGAGAAAAAGCTAGAGAATATATTTTATCAGGTAAGATATATGTTAATGATAAAGTTTCTAAAAAATGTGGATTAAAATTGGAAGAATCATCTAAAATAGAAATGAAGGGTGACGCAATTCCCTTTGTTAGTAGAGCTGGACTAAAGCTTGAAAAAGCAATTGAAAATTTTAATGTGGATTTAAAGGATTTAACTTGTATTGACGTAGGAGCTTCAACTGGAGGATTTACTGAATGCATGCTAAATAATGGAGCAAAAAAAGTTTATGCCATTGATGTTGGAAGAGATCAATTAGCAGAAAAGCTTAGAGTTGATCCAAGAGTTGTTTCTATGGAAGGAACAAATATAAGAGGAGTTACTTATGAAACCTTAGGAGAATTATGTGACTTTGTATCAATTGATGTTTCCTTTATTTCTTTAGAAAAAGTAATACCTCATGTTGTACCACTTTTAAAAAAGGATGCATTAGGAGTTGCTTTAATTAAACCTCAATTTGAAGCAGGAAGAGGTAATCATTCAAAAAAAGGTGTTGTGAAAAGTAAGAAAGTACACGAAGAAATCATTAATAAAATTGTTGAGTTAATTCATGAAAATGGATTATATCCCTTGGAATTAGATTTTTCTGGAATAAAAGGACAAAATGGTAATATTGAATATTTGATTCATTTTAAAATGAGTAATAACAGTGAAGAACAATTTAATCGTACTCGAATTAAAGAAGTAATTAACTATGCTCATGATATACTTAATTTGGAGGAAATATGAAAAAAATAGGGATTAATATTAATTCACTAAAAGATAAGGATAATGCTATTTTAAATTATGTTGTTGATTCGGTGAAGAAAAAATTTCCTAAGAGTAAGGTGGAAACCTTTTGGGATGGGGAAAATATTGATTTAGAAGAAAATAGTGATATGGATTTACTTATAGCTTTAGGTGGGGATGGAACAATATTAAGGGCAGCTAGAAAAATATACAAGCATGGTATTCCAATCTTAGGAGTAAATATAGGTCACTTGGGATTCTTATCAAGCGTGGAACTATCAGATATAGAAATAGCATTGGAGAGATTAAAAAACAAAGAATATGACATCTCTCAAAGAATGATGATAAAGGTGACTATTCCTGAAAAGAATGGGAATAATATACATGTAGCTTTGAATGATATTGTTTTATCAAAGGGTACTCTTAGTAGAATGGTCACTTTTGACATCTTTGTAGATGATAGTTTTTATATAAGTTATAAAGCTGATGGAATAATTCTTAGTACGCCTACTGGATCTACGGCTTATTCTATGTCAGCAGGTGGACCGATAGTTCATCCTACAGTAAATCTAATCAATTTAACAGCTATATGTCCAATTTCAAGCTTAGTAAAGACAAGTGTATTAGATCATAATAGTAAGGTATCTATAAAAGTTAATACTAATAATGATAAGATATTTTTAACTTGTGATGGTCATTTAGAATTAGCATCTAATAAATATGATGAATTTATCATAGAGGCGGTAGAAGAGAGATGCCAAATTATACAATTTAAAGACTATGACTATTTTAAAATACTAAGAAATAAGATTATTTCTAGATCTATGGATTGTGAGGAGAATATTAATGAAAGAAAGTCGCCATAGCGTAATAATTGATATAATAAAAAATAATGATATTGAAACACAGGAAGAACTAGCTGATAAACTTAAAGAAGAAGGAATTAATGTTACTCAAGCTACAGTTTCAAGAGATATAAAGGAATTAAACCTAATAAAAACTTTAGGACTTTCGGGTAAATATAGATATGCACTAGTATCAGAAAATAAAAATTCAACTTTAAATGCTTTATCTTACATATTTTCAAATACTGCTATTTCAGTGGAAAGAGTAGATAAATTTTTAGTAGTTAAAACTATAAGTGCTTCAGCAGCTGTTGCAGCGGAAGCTATAGATTCTTTTAAGTTAGAGGGTATAGCTGGAACAATTGCAGGGGACAATACTATATTTATACTTACAAGAACTGAACAAAAAGCTGAAGATTTAAGAATGGAAATTCAAAAATTAATTAAGTAATGAGGGATGGTTTAAATGCTTTTACAATTAAATATAATGAACTTTGCTCTAATTGAGAAGCTTTCCATAGATTTTTCTAAAGGATTTAATGTATTATCAGGAGAAACAGGAGCAGGTAAGTCTATTTTAATCGATGCCATTAACTTTGTTCTTGGTGGAAAGTTTAATAAAAACTTAATAAGAGTAGGAGAAGATAAAACTGTTGTAGAGGCAGTTTTTTCAATAGAAAATCCTAAAACTTCTGAAGTTTTAAAGGAATTAGAAATTAATGATGAAGGTATAGTAGTTTTAACAAGGGAGAGTTTTAATACTGGTAAGACTATCGCTAAAGTAAATAATAAAACTTTGCTTTTATCAAAGGTTAAACAAGTAAGTGAGACATTAATAGATATACATGGTCAACATGAAAATCAAAATTTACTAGACAGTACAAAACATATAACCTATGTAGATTCTTTTGGATTTGAAAAATTAAATAAATATTTAATTGAATTTGAAAAGTTATATAATGAATTTTTAGAAATAGATAAAAAAATTTTTAGTCTTCAAGGTAATGAAGGCGAAAGAGAAAAGAAAATAGATTTTTTAAAGTTTCAAATAGATGAAATTAATTCTGTTAAGCCTAAGTTAGGGGAAGATGAGGAATTAACAAAAAAATTCAATCTGTTATCTAATGGAGAAAAAATTAAAAAAGCTTTGGAAGCAAGCTATGTCTTGTTAAAGGATAGTGAGGAAAGTAGAATTTCTATAATTGATTCTCTTAATTATGTGATAAGAGAACTTAAATCTATCGAGCCTCATCATGAAGATGTAAAAAGTATTGTTGAGTCTCTTGAAGAAAGTTATTATATTTTAGAAGATAATATAAGTACTATAAGTGATTTAAAAGAAAACACTGATTATGATATGGGAGAGTTGGAATTTATCAATTCTAGAATATATCAGTTATCTACTTGCAAGAAAAAATATGGACCAACATTAGAGGATGTTATTAATAATAAAGATGATATGGAAAAGCAATATTTTGAACTTGTAAATAGTGGAGAAATAATAGAAAAGTTACAAAAAGAAAAAGAAAAAATTTATATAGTGTTATGTGAAAAGGCTGAAAATTTACATAATATTCGTATTGAAGTTAGTGAGTCTTTGGAAAAACAAATTAAAAAAGAACTTGATTATGTGGGACTTGAGAAAAGTACATTTAAAATTTTAGTAGAATATGCTGATGCTTTAAACTCAAGAGGAAAAGATAAAGTCCAATTTAATATTTCTACAAATCCTGGACAGCCATTACAACCACTAGAAGAAGTTGTATCAGGAGGAGAGTTATCTAGAATTATGCTTGCTTTAAAAACAGTATTTGTAGATAAAGATCATATTCCTTCTGTTATTTTTGATGAGGTTGACACAGGAATTAGTGGTAGAATTGCACAAAGAGTTGGAGAAAAAATGGTTTTGATTTCTGAAAATCACCAAGTATTTTGTATTACACACCTTCCTCAAATTGCTGCTTTAGCAGATGCTAATTATTTAATTGAAAAAAATAGTACAGATGTTACTACTTATACAAAGGTTAAAAAATTAAAGTCTGATGAAGTAATAAATGAAGTAGCGAGAATTATTGGTGGTAGTGAAGTTACACAAATTACTTTGGAGAATGCTGAAGAGATGATAAAAAAAGCTGAAGACATTAAAAAACAATTAAGAAAATAAGTGTTTTAAAATATAAATTGAGTAACTAGAAATAAAATAAATAATCTTTAGTGTAACTTAATAATTTTGTGAATATATAATTGAAAATTGCTCAACACTATAAACTATCAGATAGTTTATAGTGTTTTTTTAATGAAAAAAATCATGAATTTTTTTAAACATGAAAAAAATTCTAGTATCATTTTTTTTTGGTTTTTAATGCAGAAGAAATCTAACATAAAAAAATTTTGAGGGGGCAAATTAAAGTTAAAGAATCAGCTCAGGAGGTAAAAGCATTATGAAAAAATATAGTAATATTTTATCCTTAATATTTACTACAGTAATATTTTTTATAGCTATAAATTTTCATAATTATTTAAATGAGGTTGTCCCTTCAATAAATAATTACGATAAAGCAGTAGCTTATGCTTCAAATTATACAACAATGGCTAATTTAGAAAAACCAAATCATGCTAAGACCTCCGATATAATGGTTTACCCTGGAGGAAAACCATTAGGGATCAAAATTAATACTGATGGTGCACTAGTAATAGCACTTTCAGATATTGAAGTAGAGGGGGATAAAGTTCAAAGTCCAGCTGCTGCAGCAGGGATTGCTGTAGGAGATAGTATTATGAAAATTAATGGTGAAAAAGTAACTAGGGCTGAAGACATATCTAAATATGTAAGTAGAGCTAAAGGTGAAAAAATTGAAATAGTAGTGAAAAGAAAAGGCGAAGACATGAAATTTGTAGTTAATCCTATAATAAGTAGAAGTGATGAAAATTATAAGATAGGATTATGGGTGAGAGATTCAGTAGCTGGAGTAGGTACTTTAACTTTTTATCATAAGGAAAGTGGAATGTTTGGCGCTTTAGGACATCCAATTACAGATGTAGATACTGCTACAATTATGTCTGTAGGAAAGGGAGAAGTAATAGATTCTAATATAGTGTCAATTAGAAAAGGAGCAAAGGGAAATCCAGGAGAACTCAGAGGAATTTTCACCGATGGCAATGAAGTCTTAGGGAATATTAAAATAAATTGTATATCAGGAGTATTTGGAAGTGGAACAGATAAATTAATAAGTAAAAATTTTAATAAACCAATGAAAGTTGGGTTTAAAAATGAAGTTAAAGAAGGTAAAGCTCAAATATTAACAACTATTGATGGAGGAGAACCTCAATTATTTGATATTGTTATAGAAAAACTGTTAAATCAAGATCAACCTGATGGAAAAAGTATGATTATAAAAGTTACTGATCCTGTTTGCTTAGAAAAAACTGGTGGAATAATACAAGGAATGAGTGGTAGCCCTATAATTCAAGATAATAAGATAGTTGGAGCTGTAACACATGTACTTGTTAATAAGCCAGATACAGGCTATGGAATATATATGGATTGGATGATGAAGGAAATAGGAATATGCAACTAAATGGAAGTTAATAAATAAATTTTGATTTAATTACAGAATTACAATCTATTAAGAGAAATCTTAGTAGGTTGTTTCTATTTTCCATGAAATAATGATATAATATATTAAATAAGACGAATTTAAAAAAAAATTTTTTTTTATGCCTAAAATAAGAAGGAGTTTTATTACTTTTGTCGAAAAAGTATTATTAGTAAATGGAAAAAATTACAAAAAGGGGAGTTGTAGGATGGAGCAAAATAGCATTAATGTGCTTATTGCAGACGATAACAAGGAGTTTTGCAATATTTTAAGTGATTATTTTTCTAGTCAGAAAGATATAAATGTGGTGGGGGTTGCTAAAGACGGTATAGAAGTTTTAGATTTAATAGAACAAACAAAACCTGAATTAGTAGTATTAGATATAATAATGCCACATTTAGATGGATTAGGTGTTTTGGAAAGATTAAGTACAATGAATTTAAATCCAATGCCTAGAATTATAATTTTATCTGCCGTTGGACAAGATAAGATTACTCAAAGAGCAATTGCTTTAGGTGCAGATTACTATGTAGTAAAACCATTTGACATGGATGTTTTATCTAACAGAATAAGAGACATGTTTAGTGGATCAAACTCAGGGGATGTAACAAGAAAAGTTAGTACATCTACTAATGGAACATCTTCTTCAGCTTATGACGTAAAAGTGAAACAAAATAATGCAGCAATAGATTTAGAAACAGAAATTACAAACATTATTCATGAAATAGGAGTTCCAGCTCATATTAAAGGATACATGTATTTAAGAGAAGCTATTACACTTGTAGTTAATGATATTGAATTATTATCTGCAGTAACTAAGGAATTATACCCTGCAATAGCTAAAAAGTATAACACTACAGCATCAAGAGTAGAAAGAGCAATCAGACATGCTATAGAAGTAGCTTGGAGCAGAGGACAAGTTGATACAATAAATAAATTATTTGGTTACACTATCCACAATGAAAAAGGCAAGCCAACTAATAGTGAATTTATCGCTATGGTTGCTGACAAGCTAAGACTTAAAAATAAAGTTTCATAAACTTTGATATGACTAGGTTTTGAGAATTATCCATAGCGACTAACTATATAAAAATAGCTATGGAATTTAGATTCAAGCCGACTAACTTTTAAAAAATATAACTAAGAACACCTTTATTTATTGGTTGTAAAAAACTAATATATGGAGGTGTTTTTTATGCCAAGAATTAAAAGAAATATCACTATTGAGGAAATCATAAGTGAATTTATAACTTATTGTGATTATAAAAATTTGGCTATTAAAACTATTAAATCTTATTCTCAAACATTATTATTATTTGCAAAATACTTAGAAGAAGAAAAACAAATAACAGACATTAAAAAGATTAAAAAAGAGAATGTAGAAGAATATCTAACTTTTACAAAGGAAAGAGGAAAATATTCTTTCACTAGTAGTATCGATACATTAAATAAAAATTATATGGACAAAAGAAGTGATTTAGGAAAAGAAGTGTCTGATACCACATTAAATAATTATTTAAGAAATATAAAAGTTTTTTTCAATTGGTTAGAAGAAAATCAAATTATTAAAAACAATACAGTAAAAAAATGTTGTTATATAAAAAATACAAGAACAAGTAAAGACCAATTAACAGATTCAGAATATATAAGGTTAATTAAGTCTATGGATTGTACAAAGTTTCATGAATTTAGAGATTATACTATTACTAATTTACTGTTCGACACAGGAATGAGACTATCTGAAACGTTAAGTTTGACTATTAATGATATCGATTTTGATAGAAAAACTATATATCTTAAAGCAAATGAAACAAAAGGGAAAAAAGACAGAGTTGTGTTTTACAGTAATGAGATGGCTAGACTATTAAGAAGGTGGTTAAGAAATAAAGATGTAATTTATGATACTGAATTATTGTTTCCTACAAGTGGTACAGTGGGTAAGGTTTCTCCATCGAATTTTGAAAGAAATTTTAGAGTATATCTACAGAGAAGTAAAATAGATAAAAAAGTAACACCTCATTCTTTGAGAAATAACTTTGCTAGGAGGTTTTTAATTGCATCTAAAGACATTCACACGCTTTCTAAAATTTTAGGACATTCTAGTGTTACGGTAACTGAAAAGGCATACTTAGACTTAATGGATGAGGATTTAAGAAATGGATATAACAATTATAGTCCATTGGAGAATTTAAAGAGAGGGGGAAGATAAGATGTCTAATGGCTTTACTAACGTTAATAATGATGTGATGACTAGTTCTAAACTATCTGTTGGAGCAAGGACTTTATATTTTATTTTAAATAGTTATTGTTTTGGAAATAAGACAGAATGTTTTCCTTCTCAAAAAACCCTTTCTAAAGCTTTAGGTAAGAGTGTAAGAACAGTCCAACGCTATCTTATAGAGTTAAAGGAGAATGGGTTAATAGCAATTAAAAACAGAGGATACCTTACTAACATATATACTATTTTAAGTAAGGTATGTATTAATCCTTCCGTAAAAAAGTTAAAGAAAAAGTTAATACTCTTAAAAATAAATATTCTAAGAAACAAGACCATTTCAATAGTTTTGAACAAAGACAATATGATTATAATGAACTGGAAAAACAACTTTTAGGATGGACATAAAAAAGAAACCCTACCATTGGCACTGGTAAGGATTCTAAAATTAAAACTTAAAAAAACTGTTAACTATATTATATCACGTTTTTTAAAATGTAAACATATATGGTTTATTTCCTATACTCTTTTTTAATAACTATTTCACATACTAATATATACTATAGATTTTATTAATAATATATTTATAAATAATGTATTCTTAATAAAATGTATAGTATTTTTTTACCATTTTTTAAGATGTAATAATATTAACACGACATAGAAGTTATAGGGTAATAATATTTACGTCATGTTTAAATGCGACAGGAACATGATACTAAGAATTAAAAGGTTAAGAATTAAAAGAAATAAGTTATAGCAATAGTTAAAAGATAAGCGAAGTAATAAAAGAAAATAAATAAGATAAATGATATAATGTTGATAGGATATTTTTTATGTATATTAAAGAGATAGATAAGAGTAAATTCAAATGCATGAGAGAGTAGTTTGTAAATTTAATTAGGGGGAGAGTTAATGATGAAAAAAACTATTAATTGTGAAATATGTGGTAAAGAGATAGGATGGTATGATACAGAGCAACGAGTAATAAATTTATATCATAAAAACGACGAATGTGATGTTCAATATATAGGAAGAAAGATTGTAGCAAATTTTACTTGTTGCAATAAAAAACAATATAAAGAAATAGAATGATAATTTTAACAACATAGTTTTTATTAGTAATATGGGGAGATATTCTAATATGAATAATATAATGGTGAGCATATTTACAAGTCTAGTTGTTAGTTTGGTAACATTTATTTTAGGGTTAAAAGCGGGTAAAAATCAAGCTGATAGACAAATTGTTAAATCTAAATATAAAGAAATATTTAAGTATTTTAAACATATATCAAATGGATTGAGTACAACTAATCCTATAGATTGGAATAAATGCAAATCTATTAGAATTAATGGAAATACAAAAAGGTATATTCCTAAAATAATGGAAATGAATAATGATGGTGAATTAGAAGAAATAAACAAGAAAATGGTTAATATATTACTTGATTTAGAGAAAAAAGCTTTTAACTATGCATATAATTATTCTAGATTTCTAATTAACATACAAGAAATTATTGAAGAAAAAATGAATTTATATGAATATTCAAAGCCAGAAAATATGGATGGGACAACAATAAGTCATATTGATTTAGGCGAATATTTATTTCGTGAGAATATAGATGAAAAAATAAAGTGGTTAAATAATGGTAGTATGAAAGGATTTGATTTTATAACTAGAGATGGTAGTCATAAAATCATATATGATAATTTCAAAATCATAAAAATAAGTGAGTTTGTTAAAGAAGTATATGAAGAAGTTAATAAATTAGAAGAATCTAAATTGTTGATTTCTACTCGCGAAGATTTAATTAAACATATTGAAGATGTAAATAAAAGCATAGGCAAGAAGATAAAAGAACCATTTCCATTTTGGAGAACATTCTTAGGTGCTTTTAGTGATATTTTTAAAAATTAGTATTAATGAATTGTATAATAAGGGTTTTATAATAAGTAAAAAAGAGGGGATGAAGATTATGACAGCGTTAAATTTTATATTGGATAAAAAGGTTGTTATATTATCAATGGATACTTTAGTAACTTTTAATGAAACTAGAACTCCTGTAAAAATGACAACTAAGTTTTTAACATTACCAAACATGAATTGTATTATTTGTGGGACAGGCAATTTTGATGCGATAATAGATTGGTTTTCGTTTGTACAAAAATCAATTATAGCAAATGGAATATATCAATTAAACAAACTATCAGAACAAGCTTTACCTAATTTTATGAAGAATTATACTAAAGATAGTGGTTGTACAATATATCAGTTTGGATTAAATGAAATCGATAAAGATTTTTATGGATATGTGTATAGATCAACTAATAATTTTAAAAGTGAACAATTATCTTATGGATTGGGAATAAAACCTACGGATGCGTTTATAGAGTCAAATGGAGAATTAAATTTAAAAAAATATACACAACAAATAAATGAAAGATTTATTATTAAAGAAACACTTTATGATATTATGAAAAAGCAAAAGGAATATGATGATAATCTAACAGATGTAAATGAACGTGTTGGTATTGGTGGTATGGTTCAAATTGTTACAATGAATGAAGATGAGATAGTTGTTACAAATTACAAACGCTTTGATGATTATGAAAAACAATATAAGAAAATACTTACGAATTGTTAGTAATGGTTTGTTTTTTAGAAAAGAAGTTGAAGAATTAAAGGAAGACATGATACTAGAAGACCTTATCTGCACTAATATAATGCAAAGAGGTGTAGGAAACGTAAATCCTATGAAGATGGCTAAATGCATTATGGAATTAGAAAGAATTTATGGTATAAGACAGGGAAGTGCAGGAAAATACCATCCGAATAATTCGGATGGAAAAACACAGAAGAATTTGGCAGATAATATGGGAGTTAATCAAGATACCATTACTAATTATAAGAAACTTCAAAAGTTAATCCCAGAGTTACAAGACCTTATAGAAGAAGGTGAAATGAAAGCAACAGTGGGTTATAAGGTATGGGCAAAAATGTCCGTTGAGGAGCAGGAGAAGTTCTTTAATGAGATTGGTGCTGATAAGATTAAAATTCTTACATATAAAGCAACAGAGGAATAAAGTTATAGAAATAATAAATATAAATTGGAATTTAGATCACATCGAAGAGGTACTTAGAAATTAGGTATCTCTTTTTTTAGTGTCGAGAAAGTGTCGGAAGTGGGGACACAAAATTGTCCCTATAAAACTGTACTATCCTAAGGTAGAAAATGTCGGTTGTAAATGTTGATATAAGTGGATTTTTAAAATAGAATAAATTAAAATCCACAATTATATTCAAAATATGTTAAAATTATATTATAATATATAAAAATTGGAGGAAGAAAATGAAAAATAAATCTAAAATATTTAAATTAGTAGCATGTATATTATTAATTATGGGAATTATATTTTTTGTTCTTGGTTTTCAGAAAAAGAATAACTATAATAATGGCGAATATGGTGATGCTAAAAATGCATATGTAGGTGGGGATGCATATAATTATATTATTAACGCTAATTATTTTACAGGGTATATTGTACTAGGAAGTACAGCATTTTTGGGGTCTGTTTTAATTTATGTAACGTCTATCTTTATTGATGTAGTTAAGAATGAAGAAGATTTACCACAACTATAGATAGGGAGAATAGATATGAGTAACGGGAGATATAGAGCGTTAAAGGTCTTTGACCATAAGGAATGGTTAGTTGATTGCCCTATTAAAATTGAAAAAAGTCAGTTATTAGTTGATAACCAAAAAGAATTAATTGTATTACAAGTAAAGATGTTTAATTTAAGTCAAAAAGTAATTAGAGCAGTATATCTTGATGTAAAATGTTTTAATGATGCTATGGATTATGTTAATGAATATAATGATATTTCATATCAAGGTCTTACTGCATTTCCTCAGACATCATTTGGTGATAGACAAGCAAATTATCTTGAAGAATCCAATATTAGCAATGTAAAAATTGTGATTAGTAAAGTTGTTTATGAAGATAATGAAGTTTGGAGGAATGATAACAAAGAGATAGGTGTATTATTACCAGAACCAAAATTATTAGATGTAAACGATGAATTATATGAACTGATTATAAGAGAATTTGAAGGTAAAGATGTTAAACCTAAATTTTGGTTTGAGTATAACGAAGAATATTGGAGATGCACATGTGGACAAGCTAATATGCACGATAGTTTAGAGTGTGGGCAATGCTCCACTAAAAAATCATGGTTGGAAAATAAATTTAATAAAGAGTATTTATTAGAAAAGATAAATGAATATAAAGAAGCTCAACTACTTACACAATTACAGACAGAAAAAAAGAGCAAGAAAAGAAGTCTAGTAATAATGATTTCCATTGTGATTTATTATATTCTATTAATTATTTTTTATATTAAGGGAAGAGCTATATTACAAGAAAGTGGTTATAATTTAACTGGTTTTGGGGAAAAAGTAACAATCATTGCATTTGTAGTTCCAATTACTATATTTATAATTTATAAAATAGTGATATCTAGGGTGACACAAAAAAGAACAGGGGAGAAAATAAAGAAAGAAATTGCAATAAATAAGAACAAAAAAGTAGTTATAATTTGTTTGGGAATTTTTATTGCAAGTATAATGATCTATGTAGGAAATGAAATATATTATGATAATAAGTCTTTAAACGAACTTGTTGAAAAAGGTAACATTAGAAGGATTGAGAAATTTTTAGAGGAGGGCAATGATGTTGATGAAGCTGATGAGAATGGTATAACTGCGTTGAATTTAGCAATAAAAAATGGAAATGAAAAAATAGTAAAATGTTTAGTAGATAATGGTGCTGATATTAATTATATTGATTCAGATGAAAGAAGTATACTTCAAAATGCTAAACAACAGGGTAATAATATTATTACGGATTTTTTAATAAAAAATGGTGCAAAAGAAACAGGTGATTATATAGACGTAATATCAGGTTTGGCGATAGAGAAAATTAAAATAAATGACAAAGTATATGACGGTTATAAGTTTTGTGAGTTCACTACTAAAAATATAACTGAAAAAAATATAACTTATATTAAATACGAAATTATTTTTTATAAAAATGGGGTGAAAATGGATAATAGAGAATATGTATGGGATTTAGTCGTTGAGCCAGGTGAAAGTAATACAATGACTACATGTAATACATTACCTTATACTGTGGATTATGATGATGTAAAAATCAAAATTGCTAAAATAAATTAATTATAATTATAAACTTAATCAAAAGGATTACTGAAATGTAGTCCTTTTTTAGAAACTTTTTAAAATAAGAATTTCTAAATAGTAGTTAAAATTAGAAATTTAGCGAATAATTATTTTACAAATTAACATAATAAGTTTAAATATAAATATTAACTTAAGGAGAAAACATGAATAATTTTTATGAGAATATCTATGAATTAGAAAGCTTTTATCGCAATGAATTATTAAAAATTGAAAAACATAGAACAAAATATAATATTGGGGAGGAGCAATTTGTTAAACAAAGATTACTTGAGTCTAATTTAGAAATGATTTTTTATAAAGAAAAAGCGTGTGCAAAGGACGATGGAATTGATTTTGTGTTCAAATATAATAATGAAATTTATATTTGTCAACTCAAATATTGGAAAAAATCACTTGGGTTAAAACAGATAAAAGTTATATATGGAGATATGTTTTTTAGTGAATTAGCAATAAAATATAGAAATAATAATATGAATACAAAGTATATTTTAATTTGTCCATTTTTAAATGCAAAATGCAATAAATTTTTAAAGGAATATTCCAAATATAATTATTATCTGATTGCAAATGAAAAATTCATACAGTTAATACTAAATCCTACATATTTCTTTGAAAAAAAAATATACGAAAGAGATGATTTAAAATGTTTGAAAAAGGAATAATTAAATATGATATACAAAATAAAGACGGAATATATTGTTATACAACAATTAGAGATTTAATATGCATACCATATTACGACACAGAGGCAGGTTCCAATCCTAGAGAATTTCAAGGGATGACAATTACAAATATTAAAATTTTGAAAAGCATTTTGGATGACCCCAAAAGATTTTGGTCAAAGCATTTGGGTATTGCAATAACTATTAAAAAAGGTATAAATAGTAGTGATAATAAAAAATTGAAATATGAAGATGCATGTATTACAAATGGTTTACAGACATTATCAATTTTTAGAGTTTTAATAATGATAAAGATTTATCAAGAAGCTAAAAACAAAAATGAAGTGCATAAAAAAATACCAGATAAAACTATAGATAAGTTTAAACAATCTATTTTTGATAGGCTAAAAGATGAGGAAGAAGCGGAGTTTTTTTTAACCAGTATAGCAATAAAACAAGTTAATTCACTTTTAAATTGGCTAAATAAAGATGTAAATATTAATTATCTAAATAAATTTCAAGAAATTACTATAGATAATTTACTAGATATAAAAATATCTTTTAAAGCAGTTATTTTAGATGAATTGTTAGGTGATGATGAATATGATGAGTTGGATACAATCCCTAAATGGGGAGATGATATAGCAAATGCTAATAATGAAACACAAAATGTTAAAGAAGATGATAAATTTGGTACAAAAAATACAGCTTGGCTTGAAAAAAATATTATGCAAGAGGTTAACAATATATCTATCGAATATAGAAAATTTACAAGCCCAAAACAGGAATTACCTGTAAAACATATTCTTGAGGTTTTAAGAGCTATTATTCCTACGACATTATTAATTGATTGTAAATGTACGGAAGAAGTTAAGTATAATATTGCTGGAGTCATTAGTAAGTATGCTAATAACAGAGCTCCAGTTTATAGCCTTTTTGAAAAGTTTATTTCGTTGAGCAATAGTGAAAAATCAAATATAGAAATAAAATATTGTAAGGATATTATGAAAAGTTTGACTCCATATATAGTAAATACAATGTTGATATTTGATAAACGAGTAAAAAAGTATTATAATAATTTAACATTTAAAGATGTTCTAGGAATAACAAATCAAACGCCTGAAAGTTTAAAGGTAAGATTAAGGGTAGATATAAATGAGAATGATGAAGAAAATCTTGATAAAGCAATAAAAAAGCAATTAAGGTTTTCTCCATCCAATATATTTCCCATTTTTATATTTTCTATAAGAAACAGTATAATAATTGATGAAAAGTTAGCAATAAACTATAATGTAGATGATGAAATGATTGACGTAATGATTGATAGTATATATAGGAGTGTGCTAAAGAAAAGAATTACAACACAATATGGTTCAACATCTGATTTATTTAGAGATCCAGAGTTGTATATACAATCATATGAATCTTTTGAAATGTGGAGTAACAAAAAATATAAAATAGATTATTTGCAATCATATAGAATAAATTTAAGTGAATACTAAAAAGACTAGGTGAAATATCCTAGTTTTTTTATGCAAAAAAATAAGACCGTACAAAGTACAGCCCTATTCTCTAGTATTTTCAATAATGTCACATACATCACAATTAAATAGATTACATAATTTTTCTAGTACATCATAACTTACACTAGTTGTTTTATTACTACAAAATTTATGCAAAGTACTGTAGCTTATCCCTGTTTTTACTGAAACCCAGTTTAAACTACGTTCTTCTCTATCTAATATGCATTGAAGTTTAACTTTAATCATTTAGTCACCTCTTTATAATTTATTATATCATATACAATATATAAACTGAAGTGTATAAAATAATATTATTATAGTGTTGACAATATAATAATTATAGTATATACTTTAGATATGGTAAAAATAATTTAAAAGGAGGTAATTAAAATAGACCATTTAATTGAAGAATTTGATGTATACATTGAATGGAGTACAAGAGATTTCCTAAAGGAATGGCAAAGTGGTAGCTATAAAAAATATACAGATTGTCCTTTATATGAAGAGCTTAAAATATTGCTAGATAATGTTAATATTTTATGTAAATATATTGAATGGAAAAGAATTACTGTTAAAGATATTGTAGAGTTTTATTCATAACTTCAAAAGTGATGAGAGGTGATGTACTAATGGTAATAAGCCTAAAAGAAGAGAAAAATATGGATGAGAATTATAAAGAATTTTTATACTGGTACGGATTAGAAGATAATAAAAAAGCGTGGACTTTATATAACACATGGGACTGCCTAGGGGATAATGTAAAGGGAATAATTATTTATGGAGATTTAGAAAATTATTAATCAAAACTTTAAGGGGGAGTTTAATAATGGAAATGTTAAAAGAAATGAGTATGGAAGAGTTAGAGAAACAGGCAATAGAGGAAATAGCACAAGAATATGGATTGGAACTAATAGATAAGGATGAAGATGCACTAATAGGATTTATAACAGTAGAAAGCCTACTAGAAGCCATTAAGAAACAGGAATGTATATTTATATCTGTGAATGATAAACCATCTGTAATGAGTGGTAAGAGTGCTTATAAGTACTTACATAGAAAAATTGATAAAAATGTTCTGTGTACTATAGAGGATGATGGAGAATTTATCATTAGTACAATGACAGAAGAGATAATAATAGAATTTTAATTATGAAATAAGGTTTTTATTATGGTGGCACAATCATATTACCAATGTGCCACCAGTACACAATTTGTCGTAATTTGTTTTATAAAAAACATTGTCATAAGTGACAGTGAATGATATACTAAAGATACATATTAATAGTGCTACCTTTAGCACATTAATTCATTTAGCTGTTAGAAGTTCAGCATACGGGGAGTCTTAAAAACTTCAATTGGTAGTCTTTATACCGATTTCAATTCCATAATTATATATTTTTTTACAATTATATTTTGCTCTTTTACAATTTAATAAAGATAGTCTTTTTGTTATGCTCTAAAATTGATTTTTACACATATTTACCGGATTATTGAAACTCTATGTATTTTCAATTTCAACGATAATATCTATTTAAAAAGCATCATAAAAATTAAAAATGGACAGGAACAAAAGTTATTAATAGAGTACGGTGGTGCTCCGTAGCTTTTATTAAATTTACGCTATTAGAAAATAAAACGTTTTAAACGGGGTGTTTTCGTGGTCGTTCTAAACGTCAACAAAAGCCAAAGTAAAAAGGTAGCTGAAAATTAATCCAACCACCTTTTTAGTGATACAAATTCATACACTTAAAAATGAATATCATAAATACATATGACCCATATTTAATATAACACAAATAGAAAAAAATTACAATAATATTTTGTATTTTTTTACAATTATTTAGTGATAAAATTATTGTTTTAATCGGAATTTGAAGGAGGTGATTTAATAATGGAAACTATAGCGATAGTAAATGTAAGACAAGCAGGTATGTATATAAAAAATGGAGTTAAACCGATAGATGTTTATTTTGGAAAGGATAGGTTAGTATTCTTATTCAATAAAAAAGATACTAGGGAAGTATATGATAAATGGTGCAAATATGAACTTAATTGAAGAAAGGAAGGTTGTGAATCGAGGTTATGAAACACAGTGAATTAATTAAAGATTTTAAAATTGAAATGACAGTAGGAGAATATACAGATAATATAAATAAATTTGGGAAAATCCACGTCAAACAAAAAAAGTTTATTGAAACTGTAACAAATGAAATTTATAAAGAGGAAGAAGAATATTACATAAAAGTTATAAACTCAAGGTGTGGAATTGGTAAAAGTACAGCTATTAAATCTATTTTACATAATTTGGTATCAGATTGTTGTTTTGGTGAGCCTAACCCTAAAAATTATAGAGGTTATGGAGCGATATTTATAACAGATTCTTTAAGAGGATTGGAGGATGTTTATAATTATAAAAACTTAAAAGAATACACTTATTTATTGAAATATGATGGAGATAATATTGAATCTGAAAATAAAAAATCTTTTAAAGAACAAATCAAGGAGCAGTATAGATTTCCTATTATAATGTTGACAACTCAAAGATATTTCAAAATGTCACGTGAAGAAAGAAATGTATTATATAAATGGGCTTATGGTACTAGAGAAATTTGTATTTTTGATGAAAAACCATACTTAATTGAAACTATAGAAGTAACAGAAGAATATTTATCTAGTATTAGAATAGCACTTGAAAAGATTAGAAAATGTGAAGATAAAATTAAAATATTGGATTCATGGAAAAAAATATATGATGATTTAGATTATATAAGAGATAATATGTCAGAAAAATATAATACAATGTGGATTAAAAATAGTAAAAATACATTGTTATTTAATGCTGATGAAGATAAAAAGTTTTTTGATTTATTATCAAATTATGTTTCAAGTAAAATATATGATGATGTTATCAGATTAAAAGATATTTACTCTAAGGGTTGTTTATTTATAAGTAGTAATAATGTTGATACTGATAATAGTAGGAAGTTTGCATTAATTGATGATAATATGGACAAGTTTGACCTTGATAAGTGTCAATATTATATATTTGATGCGACTGCAAAATTTGATATTGATTATAAAATAGACCCAATAGTTATTAAATATTTAAGCATTGATGATAGGAAGGAAGATAGAGATATTACTGTAACAATGATACCTTATAGTACAAGTCAGAAGAAACTAAAGAAAAATAAAACAGAATATTCCAACATTAATACTATTTGCAAATGGATAAAAAGTGAAATGAAAGAAGATGTATTGGTTGAGTGCAATAGAGGTACTAATGGAATTATATACAATGGATTTACTAAAGAGCTTAATAACGTTGAATATTTTGGAAATATAAAAGGTAAAAATAATTATGCTGATTTAAAAAAATGCGTTCATATAGGATTTAATAGAGCATCAGATGTTATTTATTTAGAAACTTTTATAGCTTTAACAAAAAGAAACAAAGAATGGAATAAAATGAATGAAAGTGAAATAAATCAACAAATCGAAGTTTTATTAAGTACAGAAAAAGGACAATTTAAAACTCAGATGATGTCAAATATATTTAGAAGTAAATGTATTATAGATACAGTTCAAAATATCATGAGGATTAAGTGTAGGAATTTTAGCAATACTGAACATTGTAATATTTATATAATTACCAGTGATAATTATAAAGATATTGTTTTAAGAATTGCTGATGTTATAGGAGCAGGGTTCAAAACTGAATTACCTCAAATATTTGAAGAATCTAAACTCATGAATAGAAAACCAATTGAAGGAAAAGAATTAACAAATCCACAAAAGGTTATGAAATATCTTAATGAACTTGAAAAAGGAACTGTTATTAAAACTAAAGATATTTATGAAAATACTGGACTTAATAAAAAACAGTTTGATAAAGCAAAGGAAAACAATATTATCTGTAATTGGTTTAAAAAACATACTATTAAAAGAGGTCAATACATAGCATAACAATAAAAAGTTAACCCCCTAATCCCTAATATATATATTAGAGAATATGGTGCTAAAGAGTATAAATATAATAAAAAAGTAAATATCATTATCAATCGTAAGCGAAGTAACCAAAACTGGTGGTTTAATAGATATTTAATACTATAAGATAGAAAGGAAGTGATTAGATGGAAACATATCAAATTTTCAAAAAAACTTTAGCTTATGAATTAATAGCAGCAGGAAACATACTTCTTGATAAAGAGAAGAACGTAAAAAATGATAAATATTATACATACATATTTGAAAATACTGAGAAGTTCAGAAATGATTTAACAAACATAACAAGCAAATAGTCGAAATGTTCAAAACAATAAATTCTAATGTTCAAATGAAAGGATGGGATAAAATAATATGAAAAATATATTAGATGAAAAAATAAAAGAGGGATTGTACATACCAAGCATAGAAGCGTGTTGGCTTTTTAAAGAAAATAAAGAGAATGGAAACTATGAGGTTAAAGAGGAGTTTTTAAAGAAACTACTTAAGGGTAAATTAGATTGGTGTTATGAACTTGCAATATCAGATTTACCAAAAGATATAGAAATTAAAAAAATGGATAATGGTAATCTATATACATTAGATATTATAAATGTTAAATATAAAAATAAATATAAAGGAAAAGATGAAGAGTTGAGTAGTAAACAATTAAGATTTTTAACCTATAATGCAAATAAAGATATGGTTAAAGTAGATAGGGATATAGTTAAATTCAATGGCAAAAATAAAAAATATAAAAGGATTAAAATAAAAACAATAAATCTTAAATTTAATAATAATGAAATAGTAAACTGGAAGAGGAGTGGTGGTAAAGCTAGAGTAGGACAAGATTTATTTATTAAAAAGGATATATGTAAAAAGGCACTAGATTGGAGCAGAATGGATTTACAATATACTGGTAAGGTAGATATAGCATCTATTAGAGCCTATGAGAGTTTACCACTAAGTAGCATAATGCCTGAGTTAATAGAAATTAATCCTAAAAATATATTAGTTGTTAATGATTTTGAATCTGTATTCCCCTGGAAAATGTCTGAAACATGGTTAGAAGGTAAAGAACTTAAAACAGAAACAAGAGAAGTTATGGAGTCTAATAGTATTTGGGATGGTGAAGGGCTCCTTAGTAAAAAAATATTTGATAAATATGAATGGCTTCAAGAACATGGAGTTGCACTTTTGAGAAATAGGTTAACTAAATGTGCAGGTTTCAATTGTGACATAGAAAAGTTTTATACGGATTATTGTACTGAGAATGGACTTGATTATAATACATTTCAAGTTGAAGATTTAGCAGGTAATAAAATCAATGTTAAAGATATTGAGTTAATAACTACACCTAGTAGTCTGAAAATTAAAAAAAGTAACAAACAATGTATTGAGTGGAAGGATGCAGAAGGAAATAAACCTTATGAAAAATATGGTAATAAAGCTTGGTTATACTGCTGGAAAGATAAAGCAGGTAACAAATTTGGAGTTGCAAAGGTGGATAAGCCTAGTTATTTAGAAGATGGAAAATATCAGAGAACATCTTATCAAATGATTAATACAATTCCATTTCAAAAGGATGAAATAAAACAATTATTAAAAGATGAAGTTGAATATATTAACAAGCTTAAGAATGACTTAGAATTTTTTATGAGTGAGGTTAATAGTCCTTTAGAAGATAATTATTTATGTAGTATAGAGGATAACGAAAATGAGGAGTTAGAGGCAGGTAAAAGTATAGATGTAAATAGTGCATTTGTAGAACTAGTTAAAAGAAATAAAAATTTTCAACATACACAAGTATTCAAAGATTATAGAAGGAACTTTATTAATGCTTATATAAATATTTTAAGAAGAGGTAAGGTAAAAATTGAAGGTGATTATTGTGTTGCCTGTGGAAATCCGATTGAATTATTGTATTCTACAGTAGGAGAGTTTAATGGTGATAGCCTAAGTTTAAAAGATAATGAGTTATACTGTGCTAGATTTTCAGATGGTGATGAAGTTTGTGGCTTTAGAAATCCTCATACAAATACTGGCTGTGTAGCAGTGCAAGTTAATAGAAAGGTTGATGAAATAGAAACTTACTTCAAATGTACTAACAACATAGTATTTATAAATAGTATTAAGTATCCTATTTTAAGTACATATTCAGGGATGGATTTTGACATTGATTCTATATTGTTAACTAAAGAACCTATTATATTAAATGCTTGTAAGAGGATAAAGAAAGAAACTATTACAGATGAATTTATAACTCCTATTTCTGTAAATGGAATTAAAAACACTGGTGATAATTTAGCAGTTATGAATGGTGCAAATATGGCTAAAATAGATCACATCATAAGTCAAAATTATATTGGTAGTGTAGTAAATCTTAGTCAAGAAATCAATAGCCTTATGAACCATTTAATTTATAATAAAAGTGATGATAATGAATATATTACTGACTTATATAATAGGAGCAGTAAATTAACCTCAATTTCTAATGTCGAGATTGATAAAGCTAAAAAACAATTTGAAGGTTTAAATATAAACAAAGAATTATCAAAAATGAAGGAAGATTTGAAGATGGTTGATGATTATGATGTTAGAAGATTGAGGAAGAGTATAAAAAGTTTACAACGTGAGATAAAAGAATATAATTCATTAATAAAAATAAGAAAATATGCAGTGAAAAGATTAATAAAAACATGTGATAGAGATGTTTTGAAATGTGTTAATAAATTAAATCATAAAATATTTCTAATGAGTGATAGAATAGATTTCGTTAAAATGTGCATAAAGCTAAAAAAGAATGAACTTAAAAAATATGACTCAAGAAAATTAAAATCAAGACTCTTTAAATATGTGGGAGATAATGAAAGTAAGAAAGCTAGAAATAAAGTTAATAAAAACTATAAGAGAAAACTATATAAAGAAACTATAGAAAAGTATGCGAAAGAGAAAGGTATTAAAAAGCAGGAGATTAATAAAAAGGATAATGAATTAATTAAGCTGCTTAAAGAAACTGATAAAAAATATAAAGAGTGGAAGGAAAGAATATATGTAGAAATGGACACACCGATGGATTGGTTAGAAATAGAAATTGACAGTGTTAATAATAAGAAAAAAGTAGGAACTGTTCAGGTGATACAATTAGTTAAAAAAAGCAAACATAGTGCAGATGAAAAAGTGGTTAATGTAATTGTAGATTTAATAAAAAATTTAGATGTTGTGATTAATAGTTACAAGATGAATGATGAATTATCTTATAAAGATAAAAGTAAAAATATTAACTATATAAAAGAAGAAACTATAAATGAAATAAAAGAAATTAAAACAACAAAAGCTGATATGAGTAAAATATTACAGGGGTGTCTAAATACTATTAAGAAAAATGGTAAGTTAGATAAGAAGAGTGGTATAGAGTCTTTGACATTGGAATTAATGTTTAAAATATATGGTAAAAAATTGTTAGATATGTTTATAAAAGGGGGAGATTCTCAAGAGAAAAAAGTAGCTCAAAGCCAGTTATACCAACAATTTGGACGAATTGCATATTATGCTATAATAGGGAAGAGAGTAGATAGTAAGTCAAAATCTTCTCTATCTTAATATTAGGATAATACTAGTATAAATTGTTTGTTGAAACAATGTAAAAAATATCAACTAGAGGATGGCAAAATCCATCCTCTTGATTCAAATACCCTTTGCAATGTGGGACAAGAAACATTGCATTGATTTAGGTGAACCATACCTACCGTTCTAAATGGGAGAAAGTCTGAAACCTACCATAGGGTAAGATGAAACAAGTTGGATAGGATATAATTCCGAAGTAGGAACAGAGAATTATATCTGATGGCAAGAGTCGTTAGCCTTGAAGAACTCGACGGTTTCTGCGTATTGTCAGCTTTTTTGAATTAGTTGAAGTAGACAAATACTGTGCATTGGTTGTAGTAGCACGATATAATTAATAATCCTTATTTAGTGAGGGTAATATGGTAGTGTCTACGGCGTTATAAACAAAACTAATTCATTCATTTATTTGATTGTGATTATAAACATCTAATTTTACTATACCATATTCAAAAGTAAATAGTCAATAAAAAACTTTCGAAATAATATGTAAAAAGAAGGTAAATAAGAGGGTTTTATAGAAGTTATTTATTGGAGGTGAATTGAAAATGGAAGGAAAAATTAAAACATATTTTGGAAGAGGATTTGTTGCTGTTATTAATGGCAAATATAAATTAGCTGTCTGTAATGATATATATTCTGATGATGGTTTACTCAAAGAATTAGAATGTGTATTTAAAACTAAGGAGGAATTGGAACAATTTAAATTACTTATAGGTAGTATTGTAAATATTTCAATAGTTGGGCAAGAAACTCAGAAGAGAAAAGAGAAATTTAGTTTCCAAAGTAAAATTATTATTAATAATATTATCTGTAAATATCAAATAACGAATGAAATTATAGGTATATTAAAAGTTACAGAATTAAAATAAGATAAGGAGTTAGATATATATGATAAAGTTATCAATAACACAAAAACAAGTTTTGAAAGTATTGGTAGATAATAAGGAGGAATTTTTAGGGCTAGAGGATATATGGAAGTTAGGTCACGTTAATAGAAATCATATCAATAGTGCAATAAAGTTTTTTATGAATCATGATTATGTATATCAACCCAATACTGAAGGTAAGGTTATGGTATCACCAGACGGAATAGAATTATATTATAATTCCTAGGCTTAGATTAATTTCTAGGTCTTTTATTATGCAGATTTTTAATAGTAAGTTGTAAATAGTATATTCGTTAATTAATGAACATATTTTATACAGCTTATTATTGTTGGCTTATAAGCTGTTTGTAAGTGCGTATACATATTAATTTATGCTAAGTTAATTTGCAAAAAAAGGTTAAGTAATTCCTTATAAAAATTGCCATCTAAAATAATTTGCTAGAAATAGTTCTTGAAATGTGCTAACCGCACAAGAGTTTTAATGGTTTCTCTATAAAAAACCTTCCTTCTTTTAAAAATAGTAATAAGTATATATGTAAACTATACCCTTAAAAATAAGGGGTTACCATTCCCTTAAAATAATTTTTCTCCTTTCGATAATGTCATTTTTAATATTTATAAATTCAAAAGGGTGAAATGTTTATGTGTATACTTATTAGTATTTTTAGAGAGAAGTACTAAAATTTAAAAATGGGATGGGAGATATAAAAATGGATTTTGAAAAATGGAAAGAAGAAAACAAAGATTTACTAGAAGATTTAAACAACAAGGATATTTTACTAATGTATCTTGAAAATGAATTTGACCTAACTGAGTTTGAAGAAAATGAAACGATTAAAACTGTAGAGCAGGTAAGGATGGAAAATTACGGGGCGTTGGAAATGGAAGAATTAAAAGATATAAAGGATAATATTCTAGAAACTATAAAAGCATTAGAAAAGTATAAAGATAGGGGATTGTATGTAATGACGATGATGGATTTGTTTGGATTAGAATATGTAGTATGCGATGTTAATTATAATTATATAAGTAAAATTGCACTTTAAATAGGTTCTTTAATAAATAATAAAAAATGGATGGGAGATATGTAAAAATGGAAATGAAAGAATTAAGAGAAAAGTGTAAAAGTGTTAGGGAAATACTAATGAAGGATTTAAAAAGAGGAGTAATTTATAGTTATACTGAGGGTGAGATGCAATTTAATATTTACATAAATGAATATGACTATTGTTATTAAAAAATGTGAAGAAAATATAGAAAGAATTGCTGAAGCAGTTAAAGATGTATATAACAACAGGTATAAAGATTATTATGTTTTTCATAAAGCATCTATATTAGAAAAAGTAGTTATAGATCTAATTAATAAAAGTAGACATGATTATTTTTACGTTGTAGATGGAGAGTTAAGAGTAGATAATAGTAATCTAGCTTGGAAATTGGAAGACATAGGAGAATATAAAATTAGTGATACTGAAGATGTGATGGCATTAACGTTCGAAGATAATGACGGCATTTGGAATATATTCTTTTACCAAGCCGAGGATATGATTGGATGGAATATCATGTTAGATGGGGAATATTTAAAAGAAAAAGATTTATAAATTGTACATAAAAAGAGGATTATTAATTTAGTCCTCTTTTATATTATTTTTCAAAAATAAAAATAGTTGTATATAAATAGTATATCATATAATACATATTGATGTCAATGGTTATTTTGAGAAATTAAAAAGAAATTTTTAAGATACGAAGGGAGAAATAAAACACAAATGGATATGAAAGAATACAATAAAAATTATTATAAAGAGAATAAGGAATATTTTAAAAATTACAGATTAGAAAATAAGGAAAATTTAAATGAGTACAGTAAGAATTATTATAAAATAAATAAAGATAAATGGATAGCTTATAGGAATAAAGATAGCTTTAATTGTGTCTATCTGTTCAGGGATGTGGACGGAGAAATTTTTAGAATTGGCAGTACAAGCAATCTTAAAAATAGATTGGTGCAATATTTTAATTCTAATGTTTTTAAAGGATGGGGTATTTGGAAGTGGTTCAATACAATGAAATTGGATAATATTTTATTTATCCAAACAGATTCACGAGAAAAGGCTTATGCACTTGAGGGCGAACTTATTAAAAAGTATAAACCGATTTTAAATTCTAACGATATTAGAACAAGTTGTTGGGACAAGTATATAGAAAGCTTGGGTGATCTAAATAATATAGAAGAATTATTTGAAGAATTTAATATAGATTATTATAAAAATATCTATAAGAACTTATTATAATTTTTTAGTGAGAATGAGAATTATGTAAGAATAGATAGGAGGAATTAAAATGATGGATACTTTTATTTATATAATACTTTTAAGTCTTATTATATTATTTCCTTTTGCAATTATAAAAATATGCGAAGTGTTTAAGGGAATTAAAAAAGGAGGAAATAAAATGAAATTTGATTTAAAAGAATTAACTCGAGAAGTAAGAGGGCTAACCGAAGAAGTACAGGACTTAACAGATAGAATTAAAAATTTTAATGAGGAAATGGAGAGATAGAAGATGGAATATGAAGAAGTTGTAAAAATGTATTATAAAAATATAGAAATGTTAGATAAATTCGTGAATGATTTAGATAATGATATAAAAGATTTAGATGAAAAAAGAAGTATGTTAAATTTGGAGAAATATTTAGCTGAAAATGTACTAGAAAATTTACAAAATAAAAATTTTTATGAGCTGCTTGGTTACTTAAAAAGATTAAACTTTATTTTAGAAAGTTTAGAAAGTGAGGATTATTAAAAATGATAGTTGTAAATGTAAATATTAGAGAAAAAGGAAAAAGCACAATGGATTTTAAGGATAAAGAAGAATTGGCAAAATATATATCCGAAAATTTCTTAAACATAAAATCGATTGATATTTTAAACGATGGAAGAAAACAAATTAGAATAAGAACTATAGAAGATAAAAGGATATTTAGACCAATTGGGGATGGAGATTTATTAGAAGAAATAGCAACTATTCTAGAAAATATAGAATTAGAGCAGGGAAGAATTAAATCTATAGAAATTATAAAACCTAAAACAGAGGAATTAGTTAAAGAAGAAAGTGAGAAAATATAATGTTAGATAAAATATATAAAGATGATATCATAATTAAATGCAGAGAGTGTGGAGAAGATTTCGTATTCACAAAAAGAGAACAGGAATTCTATAAAGAAATGAATTTTGAGGGACAACCTAAAAGATGTTTTAAATGTAGAAAAAAGAAGAAAAGATATATCTCAAGAGAGAAAGAAATTGTTTAATTAAATAATATATAGAGCCTTTAAAAGTAGTTCTTCCAATTGTTTTTAAAGGTTTTATTATGTTATTTATATAATGTAATAATTTGAAAAAACATATAATTTCTTGTAGAATAATAGTTGAGTTGATTATATTTTACAGGGAGGAAATTAAATGGGGAAGCACAATGAAATTAAACGCATGAATGATTATAGAAATTTATTACAGGATATTACAAGTTTAAAGTTTCGTAAAGAAGATTCTGATTTAAGAAAAGAATGTAAAGAAATTTATAGTGAATCTTTAAAAAGTAGAGAGGATATTGTAAAAGAAAAACAGAGAGTAACAAATAATTTAGAAACAATTAAATCACCATTTTTTAGTATGGGTATAAACTTAGGAACAACATTTATGTCTGCAATACTAGGTTTCACTTTTAGTAAAGTATCTGAAAATAATGATGCTTTCTTGATTTTACTCACAACAGTAATTTTAATAATAATATATATTATTTATTATAAAACAATTGATGAAATTAAAAAAGATGAAAGAAAAACCATATTATATAGAATTTGTTTAGATGTTTTAAATGAATTAGAAAATGAAATGAAGTTTAATAGTAATGAGGTATTAAAAGAAGTTGCAATAACGATTAATGATAAAGAGGAGATTAAGAGTAATAGAGCATATAGGATTAAACAAAAATTAAAGTAATAAATTATTAGGCATCCATTTTAGGGTGTCTTTTATTATGCAAAAAATAATTAGAAAGGACAATCACAAATGATCTATAAATATTGTTGTAAATGTAATAAGAAGATAGAGCATACTAAAAAAATGTGCGATGAATGTACTTTGAAGTATGGAACAATGGAGAGAGAAAGATATAGAAGATATAAAGAGAAGAGAAAGGATAGCGTAGAGCAGTCCTTCTATAACAGTACACCTTGGCTAAAAAAGAGAGATATGATTAAGGATAGAGATAATAACTTATGTTTGATTTGTTTCTTAAAGTATAAATTATTTATAAGTTGTGATTGTGTTCATCATATAACAGAACTAAAAGAAGATTGGGAACAAAGACTTGATGAAGATAATTTAATTTGTTTATGTGCAAAATGTCATAAGGAAGTTCACAAACTTTATATTAAGAGTTTAAAAGATAAAGAAGAATGTAAGAAGATGTTAAGAGTGTTGATTGAGAAATAAAGTCGGGAAATATAATGATTTTGTTGCAAGGCATGTTACAAATATTTATAGTACCCCAATTGAAAATCCTGTGATATCAAAGGCTTCCTTATCCACGTCGCCCTCATTTAGCAGAGAATTGCCTTTTTTAAAGTAAAATGGGTACAAAAATCAATAAAAACCAATGAAAGGATGGTGTTAAAAATGAAAAATGTAAAACCAGTAGAATCTGTTAAAAGTAAAATGAGTAAAGAAGATAGAGAAAATAGAAAAAAAGCTGAAGCAAAATTATATGGTGATTCAAGTAAATTAAAAGCACCATCTTGGTTAAATGCTGATGCTAAAAAGGAATTTAAAAGAATAGTAACGGAAATGAAAGCTATAGAAACTTTTGAAAATTTATTATCTAATTTAGATTTATCTATGTTAGCTATATATTGTAATGCCTATGCCAACTATATTGAGTTAAGTAAGCTTATAGAAAATGAAGGTATGGTTATAATGTATACCAATAAGGCAGGGGAAACTAATCCAACAATTTCTGCATATGTACAAGCACAACAAAAATATATAGATGTTATTTTTAAGTGCAGTAGTAAATTAGGTTTATCTGTATCGGATAGATTAAAATTAATTGTTCCATCTATGGAAGACTTACAAGAAAATAAATTTAGTAAGTTTATTAAGTAGGTGTTAATGATGGATAGAGTTACAGATTATGCAGAAAAGGTTTTAAGTGGTAAATATATAGCAGGTAAATATGTTAAATTAGCTTGTAAAAGACATATAGACGATTTAAAAAGAGCAGGAACGGAAGAATTTCCATACATATTTGATATAGAAGAAAGTAATAGAATACTTAACTTTAGTGAGCAGTTGATTATTGATGAGGGTGACGAAAGTTTCCCTCTTTTATTATACCCTTTTCAGGGCTTTATTTTGGGTTCTTTAATGGGATGGGTGCATAAAGATACTGGATATAGAAGATTTAGAAGTTTATATATGCAAGTCGCAAGACAGAATGGAAAATCCCTTATCCAAGGAGATTTAGCAACATATTTAAGTGGATTCGATGGTTATAAAAATGGACTTATTGGATGTATAGCTAACAATGAAAAACAAGCTAAAATTGTTTGGAAAGAAGTCAAAAAATTCATATTAGCTGATAAAGATTTAAAACAATGTTTTAAAATTGTTGAATCTGAAAATAAAATAATAAGTAGAATAACTGGAACTGAAATATTTGCTTTTAGTAATAACATTAATAGTTTAGATGGATTTAGATGTTATCTTGGAATATGTGACGAGTTACATA
>URKQ01000039.1 GCA_900548455.1 uncultured Clostridium sp. | reverse complement strand
AGTTGTCACGCCAGTGGCACAGCTGGGTAGCTATGTCTGGAAGGGATAAACGCTGAAAGCATCTAAGCGTGAAGCCCACCCTAAGATGAGATTTCCCATAACGTAAGTTAGTAAGACCCCTGGAAGACTACCAGGTTGATAGGTGAGAGGTGTAAGCATGGCAACATGTTCAGCTGACTCATACTAATAGGTCGAGGGCTTAATCTAAAAAAAGACGAAATAGGTCACTGTGTAATTTTGAGAGAACATGAAAAATGTTTTCGAGAATCTGGTGATAATGCTCTAGATGGATACACCCGTACCCATACCGAACACGAAGGTTAAGCGTCTAGAGGCCGAGAGTACTGCATGGGAAGCTGTGTGGGAGGGTAGGTGGTTGCCAGGTTGGTATGGCTCGATAGCTCAGTCGGTAGAGCAGAGGACTGAAAATCCTCGTGTCGCTGGTTCGATTCCTGCTCGAGCCACCAATGTGTGGCGCTATAGCCAAGCGGTAAGGCACAGGTCTGCAAAACCTTTATCCCCCGGTTCAAATCCGGGTGGCGCCTCCATAAAAAGACAAGTACAGTTATGTACTTGTCTTTTTTAATGTCTATAAAAGTATAAATTTTTTTACCCAATTTTTTATTTTGAAATATATATATTATTATTTTATATTTTTTAGTAATGATTTAGTACTTTCTTCAATCAGGTCAGGGCGCTCCAAGAGATCAATTGCAGTTAAAGAAAGTGCTTCAATTGCCTTCCAAATATTTTTTTCTGCAAATGGTGTAATAGTAGAATTTTTAAATTCAATAGATGGACAAGAAATATTACAATCATCAACTATATTAATAGAGGGATAAATTGTTGGAGTTGTATGACTTACATTTCCTATAGATAGTGGATATAACACATTTTTATTATGATTTACATTTATTAATCCACATTCTTTTAAGTTATTTTCAAATACCTTATTAATTACATAGTTGTCAATTAGTTCGTTACAAGGTAGTTCAACTAAATTTATAGAACAAGATATATTCATTATATTTTTTAAACAGTTTATATATGTTCGGATATGATTTTCTATGTCAGAACATATTACTGATGATTTACATTTAATTTCAAATTTTGCTTTAGCACTAGTAGGATAGTCATTTTCTGAGTTATCACAATAGAGCTTTAAATGATCCATATAACAATCACTTGAAGTATTTTGAATCAATTGATTTATAAAATGTATAGTATGAAGACAAAAGTCCAAACAGGAAATATTTACATCTGGATTTTCTTTATTATTAGAATAACTAATTTCTAGAGTCGTGCATGCTGGAGAAAAATTATTTAGTACAGTACTATTATCAACATGAGGGGCAAATATTACACTAGAGGTTTCAAATACATTTTCTTTTGTTAGTATTATTTCTGAACCATTAGAATATTTACCTGGACAACCAATAATATGAATAGTACCGCTTAATTTATTTATTATTGATGATAGTCCAATGGCTGATCCAATAGCTATCGTTGCATTAGAATTGTTACCAAAGATATGACCATCAGTACTTCCAGTACTATATTTGCATATGAAACATATTTCAGGATAGCCATAACCTATTGTTCCACGGAATGCAGAAGTGATGTTATTAAAATTATTTTCTATGCAAAAGCCGTGATCTTTAAGTAATGATATTATGTAATTATAGGATTCAAATTCATTGAAAGTTGGTTCATTGAATTTATATAGACTTTTATTTATTTCTAGAATTTCACTTTTAATTGTTGATAAATAACTTAGAACATGTTGTTTCAATTCTTTATCCTCCCCACTATTATTTTATGACAGATATATTATGACCATATATGAAATTGTTTATCCCAATAATGATGTAAGTGAGAGAGACAAGTCGATTAATAACAATTTATGCTAACAAATATTTTTTGTGGACAAAATAAAAAAGACAGAGAAAGTGAATAAGATATAGTATAGATTAAAAATTAGCTTCGGAAAATCAATAATTTTTATTGCAACTTATATATATAGCCAATTTTAAGGAGGATAAATATGAGTAGAGAGTGTATTATCTGTAGAAAGCCTCTAGATGATGGTATAATGTTATATGGACAAAGAATTTGTAAAGGCTGTGAAGAAAGATTACTGACACTTCAATATGATACTGACTTTTATGAATTTTATAAGAACTGTATAAGGAAGAATGTTGTTCAATTTGTACCACGAGGAGTGAATAATGATTGTCAAGATTACCGATAATTGATGCATTACAACAATATAAAGAAAGAGAAATGGATTATTATGCTACGCCAGGTCACAAGATGGGAAGAGCATTTATGACAACTGAGGTGGGGAAAAAGATAATTAGTAATATGGTAGAGTACGATATTACTGAAGTTGAGGGTATGGACAATCTTCATAATCCCAATGGAATAATAAGAAAATCTCAAGAATTTTTATCAGAATACTATGGAAGCCAAAAGTCATATTACTTAGTGAATGGTAGTACATCAGGAAATTTAATAATGATTTTTTCTGTATTTAATGAGTATGATAAGATAATTGTTGAAAGAAATTGCCATAAATCTATATGTAATGCTATAATGTTGAGAAAGCTTAAGCCTATATATGTTAATAATAAAATGAGCTGCGAGTATAATGCTCCTTTTTCTGTAGATAGGGAGCATTTGTTTGATTTGATTAAGAAAAATACTGATGTTAAAGGAATTGTATTAACATATCCAAACTATTATGGAATATGTGCAGACCTAGAAGATATAGTAAAAGAAGCGAAAAAATATGGAATAAAAATATTGATAGACAGTGCTCATGGAGCACATTTAGGTATATGTGATGAATTGCCATGCAGTGCAGTAAGTTTAGGGTGTGACATTGTTGTAAATAGTGCACATAAAACATTACCTAGCTTAACTCAAACGGCATATTTACATATCAATAACAAGGCGTTAATAGAGAAAGTAGAATTTTATATGAAAATTTTTTCTACGACAAGTCCATCATATCTATTTTTAGCTACTATGGAGTATAGTAGGTTTTATTTAGAGACATATGGAAAAAATGATTATCACAAGTTAATAAATAAATGTGAAGAATTCAGAAAAAAAATTGATGAATTAAAATTTTATCATATAATAAATGAAAATGATGTAGTAGAGAAAAAAATTAAGGGGAAAACATTAATAGATAAAACTAGATACGTTATTAATGTTCCGTTTGGATACAGTGCAAATAAATTGGCAGAATATTTAAGACTAAATAGTATTCAAGTAGAGATGGCTGATAATAGAAATGTTATACTGATTTTTTCTCCAGTTAATGATGAAGCTGATTTTCTGAGACTTTATGAAGTTTTAAAAAAATGGCCCGAATCACAATTAAAAGATAATTCTAATATTAATATTGACTACACCATACCAAAGATGAAATATTTACCCTGGCAGACTGAGCGTATAAAAACCTGTACATGTGATATAGATCAAGGAGTAAATAAAATTTGTGGTCAATCAATTATTCCATATCCACCAGGAGTTCCAATAATAATGCCAGGTGAAATAATTAGTGACCATATTATAAATACCATTAAAGTGTGTATCAAAAATAGAATTGAAGTTATAGGATTAAAAGAAGATAAATTGGTTGTACTAGAGGAGGAATTATAAATGAACAAGGGGTTATTAATTGCATTAGAAGGTCCAGATGGAAGTGGTAAATCTACGCAAATTAATCTTTTAGAAAAATATTTTGCAGATAAAGGAATAGAGGTTGTAAAAACAAGAGAACCTGGGGGAACTAAGATTAGCGAAAAGATTAGACCGATAATACTTGATAATGAAAATAGTGAAATGAATGGTATGTGTGAGGCTCTTTTATATGCTGCATCAAGAGCACAACTAGTAGGAGAAGTTATAAAACCAGCACTTGAAGAAGGAAAGGTAGTGTTGTGTGATAGATTTGTATATTCATCAATTGTATATCAAGGGATTGGTAGAGAATTAGGGATGGATAAGGTTAAATTTATCAATGATGCTGCATTAGATGGATTAGAAGCAGATTTAGTTTTTATGATTAGTATTCCTTATGAAAAAGGATTAATAAGAAAGAGGGGACAAAAGGAATTAGATAGGTTAGAAAATAGTGGAGATGATTTTCATAAAAAAGTTTTTGAAGGGTATTCAAAAATTACTAATATTTATGATAAAATAGAGTTAATAAATGGTGATGACACCATTGAAAATATACACAAAAAAATAGTAAGTAGGGTTGAATCTATTATTTAAGTATTAAAATAAGGGAGGGGTTATAATGAAACTTATAATTGCAATAGTACAAGACGATGATGCTATGGATTTAATTGATATTCTAACAGAAAATGGATTGAGAGTTACAAAACTTGCTACTACTGGTGGATTTCTTAAGGCTGGAAACACAACATTAATGATTGGGGTAGAAGCTGAAAAAGTAGATACTGTTTTAGGATACATTGAAGAAATTTGCAAGGTTAGGAAACAACTTATATCATCACCTTCCCCTGTAGCAGGCTCTACAGGAGTTTATGTACCATATCCTATCGAAGTAAATATTGGTGGAGCTACAATATTTGTAGTAGATGTGGATAAATTTTTAAGAGTATAATATAATTTTAGCTATAAATAATGTACAATAAGCTTTGCTTATTGTACATTATTTATATGTAATATATTTTACTTCATATGTACTAGGAGGAACCTATGAGTATAATAGGACATCAAAAATTGCAAAATGAAATTATAAAATCTATTAATAATAATATGTTATCTCATGCACATATAATTGCAGGAGAAAAAGGGATTGGTAAGGAAAAATTAGTAAAATATTTTGCCTGTAAAATTATCGGCTTAGATGAAACTAGAACTCATATAGACATAGGGGAATGGCATTTAGACAAGGGTAAAGCATCAATAGGAGTTAATACTGTAAGGAGTATTATAGAGGAATGCAATAAAAAGCCTTTTGAGGGAGATAAGAAGGTAATTATAATATATGATGGTGATAAGATTACATTCCAAGCTCAAAATGCATTTTTAAAGACTATCGAAGAACCACCTAATAATGTATTTATTTTTATTGTATGTGAGGATTTAGATCAAGTTTTAGATACTATTAAATCTAGATGTTGTATACATAAACTAAAACCATTAACTGATGAGGAAATGAAGGAATTTCTAAAAAGAGATTATGGGGAGATAGGTAATGATAAATTAAATGTAGCAGTAGCTTTTGGCAAGGGTATTCCAGGAAGGGTAAAAAATTTATTATCTAATAATGATTTTGATATAGTTAGAGAAAAATGTTTTCAATTATTGGAGGATATAACAAATGGCAATAAGGAGATATCACTTGTATATGAGAAGTTTTTTACTGATTACTATTTAATGATAGATGATATTTTAGATATAATTATTACTATAATTCGTGATGTAATATTATATAAGGAAATTGGTAGTGAAGAGCTTTTGATTAATATAGATAGATTATCAAGCATTAAAGATTTATCCAATGTATTTTCTTTGGCTAAATTAAGTGATATGATTAAGATTATAGAAGATACAAGAAATACATTAAAAAGTAATGTAAATTCATCGTTAGCATTTATAACAATGGTTTTAAGAATGCAGGAGGTTTAGGATGATAACAGTTATAGGAGTAAGATTTAAAAAAGCAGGTAAAATATATTATTTTAATCCTGGTGATTTAGATATAAAAAAAGGCGATTTTGTTGTGGTCGAAACAGCAAGAGGTGTAGAATTTGGAGAGTGTGTCGTAGGAGTTAAAGAATTAAATGAAGATGAAATTGTGGCTCCTTTAAAAGACGTAATACGTAAAGCTAGTGAAGAAGATGTTCAAGTAAATAGAGTAAATAAATCTAAACAAGAAGATGCTTTTAAAACTTGTTTAGATAAAATTAAAGAGCATGGATTAAAGATGAAGCTAATCGATGTTGAATATACATTTGACAATAATAAAGTAATATTTTATTTTACAGCAGATGGAAGAGTGGATTTTAGAGAACTTGTAAAAGATTTGGCAGCTATCTTTAGAACTAGAATAGAATTAAGACAAATAGGAGTAAGAGATGAAGCTAAAATGACAGGTGGGTTAGGGCCATGTGGTAGAACTTTATGCTGTTCAAGTTTTCTGGGAGAATTTGCCCCAGTATCAATCAAAATGGCTAAAGAGCAAAATCTTTCCTTAAATCCAACGAAAATATCAGGAATTTGTGGTAGACTTATGTGTTGCTTAAATTATGAGCAAGAAACATATGAAGGAATTAGAAAACGAATGCCTAAAGTTGGATCTGTTGTGGAAACTTGTTATGGTGTTGGTGAGGTTATATCTAGCAGCATAGTTAAAGAAGCTGTAAAGGTTAAAGTTAACTTAGAAGGTGATGATGAAGACATTAAAATAGTTAGCATAAATGATTTAAAATTAATATCTGGAAGTTATGAAGATGTAATTAATGAAGTTGATATTAGAGAATTAGAAACACAACCAGAAGACGTAAAGCTTATTAAAGAACTATTTAAAGAAAATTAGGGGGAAAGTTATGAAGTCTACAATAAAAATTTGTGATATGGTAACATCTAAAGATGTATCTAAAATTAGAACTGCAATTTCTGCTAATGAAGGGGTAATTGCTTGTGGAATTCATAAATCTAAAAAAGAAGCAGAAATTGTGTATGATAACTGTTATATAAGTTTAGATGATATAATCCAATCTATTGAGGATCAAGGATATACTATAATATAGAATAAACGAAGATTTTTATACATGTACAGTTCATTACAATATGCAACTTTTTCAAAAGGAACCTTATGGTTCCTTTTGAGGATTTCTTCTTAAATTAGAGGAAATAGGGGCTCTCTTCACCTCCACCTAGGGAAAGGCATATATATAGCCATAAAACAAAAAGGCTTTTTCATTAGAAAAAGCCTTTTTGTTTTATTTTTTTATATACATGTATAGATTTTTTAAATATGTTAATAATTTAAATACTAATTATAAGTGTAGGAGGTGTTTATATGAAATATAAAAGACAGTTTATTGTAGCGTTAATATGTATAATAGCTTTAAGTGGTGTTTTTTTAGCTGTTAGTTATCTAGGAAATAATTTAGAAGCATTTAATCCAGATAAAGAAGAGTCTAAAAAAGTTACAGAAGACAAAAAAGAAATAGGCAACAAAGAAATAACAAATGAAACGAATACTAATATAATTGAAGAAAATAAAGATAGTAGTAAGGATAAAAACAATCAAGAGAAAAAAGAAGATGAAAATATCGGAAAGAAAGATGAGGGTTCTGATAAGACCTCACAAGGTGTCAAAGAAGGATATTATATAGTAAAATCTAACGATACACTTTATAGTATTGCAAGGACATATATGCCAAGTTATAATACATCAGAAGTAGTTAAAGGAATACAGGAAAGAAATAATATAGGTGAAGATAAGGCTATTATTACAGGACAAAAATTGATAATATCCTATGAAGCCAATTTAACATCAGCACAGGAAGCAAATGCTAATGATGAAAAATTATCATCCAGTGAACATAATAATCATGTTGAATATACAGTTAAATCTGGTGATACATTGTTTTCTATAGCAGGAAAGTATATGCCTAAAACTGATACTGTGGATGCTATAAATATTATAAAGACTCATAATAAAATGGAAAATGACATCATAAAAATTAATGATGTTATATGTATTCCAAATGAATAAAAAAAACCTCATGGAGCACATGAGGCTTTTTTATTTGATTCTGTATGCAATTATAGTGTTTTTTACTATAGAGCATTATATCTTTAAAAGCTTTACTTCATTACAATTTGCATATATGAAATCACTATCTAGAGTAAGGAGATATTCAACATTATTACATATACAGGCAGCTAAATGAGTTGCATCATTTATAGCAAGAAAATTCTTAACCATTATTTCTTTAGTTTTTAAAATACATTTTTTGTTTATTTCGAGGTAATTATATTTTACCGTGTTTTCAAGTTGATTGTGCATTGCTACGGCTGTTTTGTAATATATTTCAAGCAAATATCTTTTAGTGCTGTTTTTAGATAAGTTGTCAAAGTATTTTTTATATGGAATTTCTCTTAATTTATCAATTCTTTTTTCTTTAATAATTTTTCTATCATTTTTGCTAAAGGAATGCATTATTTCTCTAATATTATCACTAGAATTAAATGGATTTTTCTTATCGATTTTGTATCTCATATCATTAATAAAAACTTTATACATAATTTGATTTAGAACCTCTGCAGATACAATGTTTGTAACGTATAGATTAGTTTTTTTATTAAGAAGAATTCTAAATACTTCAATGCATTCATTATGATGTATATCATCATCATAAACAAGACTAAGCAAAAAAGAAGCGTCTAATAAAATTGAAGTTGTATTTTTAAAAATTGAAATTGGGAATGGGTATGATATTATTTCCATCATAAGACCTCACTAATTTTGCTTATTATCTGTTTATTATAATAAAGGTTATTTCATTTTATAATTATATGTATAGTTTAATGTTATTATATAAATTGTTAAATATGATTAATATGATTTTCAGATTATATTATATATGGTACTAATATAGTAAATAATTTTTATTGTAGCTTATATAAAAATTATATTAAATCAAAGAATATTTTATTACTTATTATCAATTTAATAAAATGCTATGTAAAAAAATTTTCACTTTATATTTAATTATATGAATTAAAATAAAAAGTGGTATATATTTCAATAAGTTTGTGAAGATGAAAAAATTATATCCATAGTATATAATAAGAATATGTTAGCTTTAAAAACACATGTTAGGAGAGATTGGCGCTAATGAATTTAGTTAAAGATGATGAAACTTTAGATGATTTACAATTAAATGGTATACATATTATTCAAAAAAAAGAGGGATTTAGATTTGGAGTAGATGCAGTTTTGCTCGCTAATTTTGCCAAAATTAAAAAGGGAGCTTCTGTAATTGATTTATGCAGTGGAACAGGAATTATACCTTTTATAATCAAAGGAAAGAGTCAGTGTGGGGAACTAAAGGGTATAGAGATTCAGAAGGATTTTGTAGATATGGCAAATAGATCAGTTATATATAATCATTTTGAAGATGACGTAGAATTTTTTGAAGGGGATTTAACAGATAAGGGTTTTATCAAAAAATTTGAAAGAGTAGATATAGTTACAGTCAATCCACCATATAAATTAAGTAATTCAGGTATTTTGAATGATAAAGATAAATATTCTATTGCAAGACATGAAGTATGTTGCAACTTAGAAGATGTAATTATCGCAGCAAGGACGTTACTTAAGGATAATGGTAGGTTTTTCATGGTTCATAGACCAGAACGATTAGTTGATATATTATCACTAATGAGAAAGCATAAGATTGAACCTAAAAGAATAAGATTTGTTCACCCTAAGCCTAATAAGGCTCCTAATATATTATTAATTGAGGGGCAAAGAGATGGAGGTCAATATTTAAAAATTGAAGATCCACTATATGTTCATATGGAGGATAATTCATATTCTAAAGAAATAGAGGAAATATATAAATCAACACAGTTGTAATACTAGAAAGGTGAATTTATTATGAATGGAAAATTATATTTAGTACCTACTCCTATTGGGAATTTAAAGGATATAACGTTAAGGGCTTTAGAAGTACTTAAAAAAGTTGATATCATAGCATGCGAAGATACAAGGCAAAGTTTAAAATTGCTTAATCATTTTCAGATAAAGAAAACTCTAATAAGTTATCATAAACATAATGAAAATGGTAAGAGCGAAGATATAATTGAAATGATTTTAGAAGGTAAGAGTGTAGCTGTAATTAGTGATGCAGGTACACCAGGAATTTCTGACCCAGGAGCTATACTAGTAAAAAGGTGTGTAGAAAATCAAATTGAATTTGAGGTTCTGCCAGGGGCAACGGCAATAACCACAGCATTAGTTTACTCAGGGCTAAATACAGATAGATTTATATTTATAGGATTTCTACCAAGAGAAAATAAGGATAAAAAGAAAGTTGTAGAAAGTGTTATTGATAGAACGGAAACAATAATATTATATGAAGCACCTCATAGAATAAGACAAACATTAACATTTTTGCGCAATCAATTAGGAAATAGAAATATATCGGTTTGTAGAGAACTTACTAAACTTCATGAAACTATAATAAGAGGAACATTAGATGAGGTAATAGAGCTATATAATGAAGAAAATCCTAGAGGGGAATATGTTTTAGTTGTGGATGGGAAAAATGAAGAAGAGATATTAATGGAGAATAGAGCAAGATGGCAAGACATTAGTATTGAGGAACATATTAAAAGCTATATGGAATCTGGAATAGAAAAAAAGGAGGCCATAAAGATGGTAGCTAAAGAGAGAGGAATCCATAAGTCAGAAGTGTATAAGTTTTCAGTTGATTTATAAAAAGTATATAGTAATATAAAAAAATCAGTGTAATACATTTATAATACACAATAAAAATACATATATTATTAATTTTTGATATAAATTACTTGTGGCATTAGTATATGTAGTGATATAATTATTATTGAAACTTAAGGAATGAGGGGGGAGGATTTTTTTGAGTAAAAAAAGTATATCATTTATCCTTGCTTTAGCACTTAGTGTAAGTTGTATAGGAACTACTGCTTTTGCAGATCCATATAGTGATAAAACACAATATGAGCAAGAGTTACAACAACAAAATAATGAATATAAGAGTGCTCAAGAAAAGGTTGATGAAATTGAAGCAGCAATACAGGCTGTAAATTCACAAATGGAAGATATATCTATAGATATAGAGGAGCTTAATGCTCAAATTAGCGATGTAGAAGAAAGAATAGATGAGAGCAATAAAAAGGTAAAAGAAACTCAAGAAGATATACAAGAAGAAAATGAGTTATTTAATAAAAGAATGAGATCAATGTATATGAATGGAATGAATAGTTATGTTGAAGTTCTTTTAAATTCAAATGGTTTTTCAGACTTTTTATCTAGATTATCTAATGTAGCTACAATTATAAAATATGATAATGAAGTTATTGATAATTTATCAACACTTAAAGCAACATTAGAAGATGAAAAAAATAAAATAGAAAATGAAAAAGTTGCACTAGAAGGATTGCAAGAAGAAAATAATTCTAAGATGGCATTACTAGAGGAAAAGCAGGAAGAGCATAATAAAGCTTTAGCAGTTGCCGAAGAAAATAGAGACCTTTTTTTAGCTGCAAAAGAACAAACAGAAGCTCAGATATCAGAAGCTATGAAACAAATAGAGGCTATGAGTGGGACAAGTTCAAGTGGAAGCAGTAGACCAAGTAGAGGTGATAGTTCTAGCATATCTATAGGAAATTCAGGAAGTTCTATAGTTGAGTATGCAAAGCAATTTATAGGTGTTCCTTATCAATGGGGTGGAAATGGTCCAAGCACATTTGATTGTTCAGGACTTACTTCTTACGTTTATCGTGCTCAAGGAATAAGTTTGCCAAGAACTGCTCAAGGACAAATGAATGCAACAAGCCCTGTATCTAGAGGAAATCTTCAACCAGGAGACTTAGTTTTCTTTGGAACTCCAGGTAATATTTATCATGTTGGAATATATGTTGGTAATGATTGTTATCTTCATGCACCACAGGATAATGAGACTGTAAAAATATCATCTATGACGTATAGAGGAGATTTTGCAGGTGGCGGAAGACCATAAAGTATGATATTTAAAGATGTTACTATATGTAGCATCTTTATTTTTTATGTAGATTTTAACCTTTAAGATTTTAATTATAAGATTTTAATTTAATATGCTTAAGAAATTTAAAAGTGTAGGATGTTAATTATAACATATATAATGTATACGAATATAAAAAAAAACGTTACTTGAATGACAAGTAACGTGAATAAATTATATTTGAGATTTTAATTCACTTAAACAGTTTTTGCAGATGTTTTTAGATTTGTAGTTAATAACATCTCTTGCATCACCACAGAATATACATGCTGGTTCATATTTCTTTAAAATAACTTGATCACCATCCACGTATATCTCAAGAGCATCTTTAACATCAATATTTAAAGTTCTTCTCAATTCTACAGGGATAACGATTCTTCCAAGTTCATCTACTTTCCTAACTACTCCTGTTGATTTCATAAAAAATACCTCCTATTATTAAAATGATTTTAATCATGTATTAGCATATTGTCATCAAATCTATTACATAATTTGAATTTAATTACATATACTAGTATAGTACAAAAAAAATCAAGAGTCAATAAAAAATGATAAAAAAAAAATTATTATTACATTAAATTACATAAATATATGTGATATTAAAGTTATATTATATTGAATTGCTTTGAAAAATATATTTATTTATAATTTAAAAATCTTTTTAATCTAATATTGTTTACATTTAAGCTAAGTTTAGGGAATAAATACTTAATACAATAAAATTATACACAATATTACAAAAAATTCAATTCATTTTAAAAAAATAATTGTTTTGTGGATAAAACATGTAAGTTATTAATAATGTTATTCACAGGCTATCTGTGGATAATGTTAATAACTTTATATAATAGTGTATTTCAATGGGTTTTAAACATATAATATCAACATGTATTGTTGATATTATATATAATAAAAAAATATAAAATTGTTATTAATGTTGATAAAGGTAAAAAATCATTATAAATAATTAGTTTTGTTCTTTTAAAGATAAAAAATTAGTTTATATTTATTATATTTATTGTAATAATTATAGGGTTTTATTAATTTCATTGTTTTTAATAGGTATTATAAATTTGTATTATATAATCTTATGATTTACAGTACAGTAAATCATAAGATTAGTGTATAATTAGTTTAGATAAATACATAACAAATTTATCATATTGGTTTTAGGGGTAAAGCTAAATTAAATTATACTAGGGAGAAGCGAGGTTTACGAATGAAAGATAGGGATGAATCAAATAATAGTATTTTAAAGAATCTTATGAGCCATATATCAGAGATAGTAGGCGAAACTACAGATAAAAGTATAATACAATACGATGACCTACCACAATATGACCTGTTTTTATCTCAAGTTACAGACTATCTTAATGATAAATTTGAACATGATAATTTCACTAATAGTATTGTTCAAAACTATATTAAAAATGAAGTAATATCCAAACCAGAGGATGGAAGAAAAAGAGGATATACAAAACTTCATTTAGTTCAGTTAGTTCTTTTAGGTTATATGAGACCAATACTTAGTACAGATGAGATAAAGAGTGTGTTCAAATTGGCATTTAACGATATCAACAATCGAGAGGATGATATATTATCTTGGGAAGATACCTATAAAATGTTTGGAGAGCTACAACAAAAAAGCTTAGATAAATATTTTGTGGATATTAATGATGGTAGTGAAGAAGTTTTTAAAAAGTATTTGGATAAGTATGAATTTAAAAATGAAGAAAAAGAAAAGATTGTGTCGTTTTTAGTAGTTATGAGCTTAGTGGCCCATGCTAGTAACGTCAAAAGGCTAGTTAATAAATTAGTAGATGAATTTGAGCATAAATTTAATTAGTAGTTTTTGGTTATGTACATTTTTATGAATAAAAAAATTTTCTTATGACAATATAGATAAGAGAATAGAATAAACTGGAGATAAAAATGGATATTATAAAAGCAAATGCTCTACTAAAATTAAAACAAATAACTACTGATCAATTTACTTGTGAAGATATAAAAAGTTTAGATGATTATTTTTTTACTAATGATGAATTTTTAGATGAATTTTCATGTGCTATAGGTGGATTAGAACATCATTCATATGTTGGAGGATTGTTAGATCATACGTTAAATGTGGTATACCTAACAAAAATATTATGTGAAAAATACAATGCACAAAATAAGGAGATTGCAATTCTGTCTGCAAAACTACACGACATTGGAAAAATATATGAATACACTTTTTCAGAACAACCTCAAGTTACACTTAGAGGTGAAATGGAAGGACATATTGTTATTGGTATTACCATGTTGGAAAAAGCATTTGATGATATGGACGGATGTTATAGTGATGAATTTAAGAATAGAATTAAAGGTTGCATTGTTCAGCATCATGGAGAATTAGTATATGGATCACCTAAGATGCCAAATTCACAGGAAGCCTTTATACTGCATTATGCAGATTATTTAGATGCAACTATGACAAAGATAGCTGACATAACCAGCAAAATGGAGAAAAATCAGTGGTCTCCTTTCTATGAAAGGATTGGCAATAAACTTTATAAATAAAATTTAATTTAAAAGCATTACTCATTATAAATAATAATTGAGTAATGCTTTCTTTTTAGCTACAGCTACCTTCGCCTATAACATCTGATTTTACAGAAAACGTTTCACCGAAGAATGTTTTTTTGCGAGATACCTGACAATTATTAAATATATATTCTTCGTCTTTGTTTGAGACAAAAGTTATTCCATCAACAGTTGTAGTTATATCATTATCTTTTTGTTCATCCAGAACAACGCTTAAAGTAGGGCCGCCTCATCCAAAGCCTGCAATTAAAAGCCTTACCACTGATTTGTTTTTTTGTTTAAGTTTTTCTAAAAGAGCATCTCGAGTTTCAGAATTTATAGTTATATTCATATAGTTTACCTCCTGTATAATATATTTAAGTTATTTTTATTAGGTATATACTTTATTTTAAGAATATAAATAGAAAACTTCAATTAAAAAAACATTATACAATATAACAGTTTTTTATTACAAAAATTTATTGACACTTGTGAATAATGAGAGTACACTTAAGTTAATAAAAATTAATAAGTATCCTTTTAAAATTGGTACAGAGATGCCACAAGGGAAGAGAATGATATTATTATATGTCGTAGCTAGAATACTATGCGTAGATATAATAGTATATTGTTGTAGTATTTTATATTATAGTTAAGATATAAAAGCTTTCCTTGTTTTAGGAAAGCTTTTTATTTTTGTAAAATTTACCTTTAAATTATCCCGAGAGGTTAAAAAGGAGTGTGTTTTTATGTTAAAAGGAAGAAGTTTGATTGAACCAATGGATTTTACATTAGATGAATTGAGTGAGGTTTTTGATTTAGCAGATGAAATTGTTGGAAATCCTAAAAAGTTTATGCATGCATGTGATGGGTATTTATTAGCTACATTATTTTATGAGCCTAGCACAAGAACAAGATTTAGTTTTGAAGCTGCAATGAATAGGTTAGGTGGAAGAGTTATAGGATTTTCAGAACCAAATGCAAGTTCAGTAGCTAAAGGTGAAAGCATTGCAGACACAGTTAGGACAGTAGCATGTTATGCAGACATAACAGTTATGAGACATCCTAAAGAAGGCGCAGCTCAAGTCGCATCTCAATATAGTGAAATACCAGTAGTAAATGCAGGTGATGGAGGACATCAACATCCAACTCAAACCTTAACTGATTTGTTAACTATAAGAAGGACAATGGGTAGGTTAAACAATTTAACCATAGGTTGTTGTGGAGATTTAAAATTTGGTAGAACAGTTCATTCTTTGATAAAAGCATTAAGTAGGTATGAAAACAATAAGTTTGTTTTAATATCACCAGAAGAGTTAGATATTCCAGAATATATAAAAAGAGAAGTATTACAAAAGAGAAATATAGAGTTTAAGCAAGTTAGAACGATGGAAGAAGCTATGGGAGAAATAGATATCCTATATATGACAAGGGTACAAAGAGAGAGATTCTTTAATGAAGAGGATTATATAAAATTAAAAGATACTTATATATTAGATAAGGAAAAAATGGATTTAGCTAAAAAAGATATGATTGTGCTTCATCCACTTCCTAGAGTTAATGAGATTGCCTATGAAGTTGATAATGATCCAAGAGCACTTTATTTTACACAAGCAAAGTATGGAATGTATGTGAGAATGGCTCTGATATTAAAACTTTTGGGATTAGCTTAGGATTGGAGGATGATGCGATAATGTTAACAATAAATAGTATTAAAAATGGCTTAGTAATAGATCATATAAAAGCTGGTGAAGGAATAAAAATATTTAATTTTTTAGGCTTGGATAAAGCTGATTTTGCAGTAGCATTAATAATGAATGCAACTAGTAATAAATGTGTGAAAAAAGATATCATTAAAGTTGAAACAAAAATAGATATAGATTTTCAAATTTTAGGAGTGATAGATCCTAATATAACAATAGATGTAATAGAAAATGAGGAAATTAAAGAAAAAATTAAATTACAACTTCCGGAGAAGGTAGAAGGAGTAATTAAGTGTAAAAATCCAAGATGTGTTACCTCAATAGAACCTAATATAAAACATATTCATTATTTAGTAGATGAAGAAACTAGAGAGTATAGATGTCATTATTGTGATGATCTTCAAAAAGTAACATCATTATATTAGAAGAGAAGAGGGCTCAAATATGGAGATTTGTATTAAAAATGGTAAGGTAATAGATTGGAGCGGAACATTCGAAGGAGATATATATGTAAAGGATGGAATCATTACTGAAATAGGAAGAGACTTGCAAAAGGAATGTAAAACTATAGATTTAAAAGGTAAAGTAGTTATGCCAGGATTTGTAGATTTACATGTGCACTTTAGAGATCCAGGATACACATACAAAGAAGATATAGAGTCTGGTTCCAAGGCTGCAGTAAAAGGTGGGTATACCATGGTAAACTTAATGGCAAATACAAATCCCGTATGCAGTTCTATTGAAACGGTAGATTATGTTGTAGGCAAGGGTAAGGAATTAGGACTTGTAGACATAAATCAAGTTGTTTCCATAACAAGAGATTTTGATGGCAATGATGTAAGTCACTTGGATGAGTTAGATGAAAGCAAAGTTAAGATAATATCAGAAGATGGTAAAGATGTAATGCATAGTGAAGTTATGTTAAAAGCTATGGCAAAGGCAAGCGCAAAAAATATGACAGTTATGTGCCATTGTGAGAATCATGATTTATCAAAAGTTGATATGAGGCTTGCTGAAAATACTATGACATGGAGAAATATAACTTTGGCTGGATATGCTAAATGTAAGGTACATTTATCCCATGTAAGTACAAAGGAAGCAATGGAGTATGTAATACAAGCTAAAACTAAGGGTCAAAAAGTTACATGTGAAGTTACTCCACATCATTTAGCATTAACAGATGAAATACAATATAGAGTTAATCCACCATTAAGAAAGCAGGAAGACGTAGGTTTCCTAATAAAAGCAATAGAAAATGGTTTCGTAGATAGTATTGCAACGGATCACGCACCTCATAGTGAAGAAGATAAAACTAAAGGGGCTCCAGGTATTTCTGGGATAGAAACAGCTTTTCCAGTATGTTATACCACATTAGTAAAACAAAATCATATAAGTCTGAATAAATTAAGTGAGCTTATGAGCAAGAGACCAAGTGAAATATTAAATGTTAATAAGGGAACTATAGATGTTGGCTTTGACGGAGACTTAGTAATAGTTGACTTAGAAAAAGAGTATAAGATAGATAAAAATGAACTAATTTCTAAAGGTAAAAATACGCCTTTCCATGGAAAAGAAGTTTATGGTGATGTAATTATGACCATAAAGGGTGGAAAGATAGTTTATTTAAATGAAGAGTATAAGGAGAATTTTAATGATTGTAGATAGATTATTTAATGCCATAGAAGAAACAGGACATGTATGTGTAGGATTAGATATAGATCTTTCTTATATACCAGAGGGGTTTAGAAAAAAGTTTGATAGCGTAGAAGATGCCATTTTCAACTTTAATAAGGAAATAATAGATGCAACTATAGATATAGTAGCTTGTTATAAACCACAAATAGCATACTATGAAGCTTATGGAATAGATGGATTAAAGGCTTATGCAAGAACATTAAAGTATATAAAGGATAAGGGAGCTCTTTCTATAGGAGATATAAAAAGAGGGGATATTGCCAGAACGGCAGAAATGTATGCTAAAGCTCATTTTGCAGGGGAGTTTGAAGCTGATTTTATAACCTTAAGTCCATATATGGGGTTAGATAGTATAGAGCCATATATACCTTATATAGAGAATAATGAAAAGGGCGTTTTTGTTTTAATAAGAACATCTAATAAAGGAAGTAAAGACATTCAATATATCAGTACTGGTAAAGATACAAAGGTTTATAACAATGTGGGAGAGGCTATAAACAAACTTGGGAAAAACTATATTGGAGAATGTGGATACAGTTCAATAGGTGGAGTTGTAGGATGTACACATGTAGATGAAGGAATAGAGATAAGAAATAGCTTAGATACTACATTTTTCTTAATACCTGGATATGGAGCTCAAGGCGGTAGAGCAGAAGATGTAGCTCTATACTTAAAAAATGGTAATGGAGGAGTAGTTAACTCATCAAGGGGAATTCTTCTTGCATATAAAAAGCAGTCTGATGGAGAAGAAAATTTTGCAAAATGTGCAAGAGAAGAAGTTATAAGAATGAAGAATGAAATAAAAGAAGCTATAAATAATTTAAAATAAGTTATAGAGGTAAAAGAATGTTAGAAAAAAAGTATGAACACATATTATGCAAAGTTATGGATAATGAAATAATTTCCGAGGGAATATTAAAGCTATCTGTCGAAGGAAGATTTAAAGGAGAGCCAGGACAATTTTATATGCTAAGAAGTTGGGACAAGGAACCTCTTTTGTGGAGACCTATAAGTATACACAGTATAAGTGATAATAGAATAGAGTTTCTTTATCAGCTAGTTGGTGATGGAACTAAACTTCTTAGTAAGCTAAAGGCAGGAGATGATATAAAGCTTATAGGGCCTTTAGGAAATGGATTCAATTTAGAAGATATAAAAGGAAAAGTAGCTATTGTTTCTGGAGGAATTGGAGTTGCACCAATGAGATATTTAGTAGAGAAGCTAAATGAAAGAAATGATGTAAGTATTAATATGTTTTCAGGCTTTAGAAATGATATATATGGCTTGAGTGAAGTTGATGAGATTGGTGTAAATATAAAGGTATCAACGGAAGATGGAAGCTATGGGCATAAGGGGTACGTTACAGCATTGTTTGATCCAAAGGATTATGACTTAGTTTTATGTTGTGGTCCAGAGATAATGATGTATAAGGTAGTAGAAATGTGTAATAAGGCTAATGTAAGAGGATATATATCTGAAGAAAAGAAAATGGCCTGTGGTATAGGTGCGTGTCTTGTTTGTACATGTAAAACAGTTCATGGAAATAAGAGAACCTGTAAGGATGGTCCAGTATTTAAAATGGAAGATATAGAAATTTAAAGGAGAAGTTATGCTTAAAGTAGATATTTGTGGTGTAGAATTTAAAAATCCAGTAATGACAGCATCAGGTACCTTTGGATTTGGTGAAGAATATAGTGAATTGTATGATATTTCTAGACTGGGAGGAATATGTAGCAAGGGGTTAACCTTTAATAAAAGAGAAGGTAATTATGGAATAAGAATCAAAGAAACTACTGCAGGTATGCTTAATAGTGTAGGACTTCAAAATCCAGGTATAGATAAGTTTATAGAGGTTGAACTTCCTAAAATGAAAAAGTTTGATACTAATATAATTGCTAATGTAGGTGGTGCTACTGTAGAAGAATATATTGGGATTATTGAAAAGCTTAATGATAAGGAAGTAGATATAATTGAACTGAATATATCATGCCCTAATGTAAAGCATGGAGGAATGGCACTTGGTATAAAAAGTGATGTAGCATTTGAAGCTGTAAAAAGAGTTAAAGCTATATGTAAAAAGCCATTAATGGTTAAGTTGTCACCTAATGCAGAGAATATTGTAGAAATGGCCCAAAGTTGTGAGCAGGCAGGAGCAGATGCACTTTCTTTAGTGAATACTTTTCAAGGAATGGCTATCGATTATAAAAAAAGAAAAGCTATATTTGATAATGTATATGCTGGATTTTCAGGCCCAGCGATAAAGCCTATAGCTCTTAGGATGGTGCATCAAGTTGCTAAGGCATGCAATGTGCCAATTATTGGACTTGGAGGAATTACAACATGGGAAGATGCTATTGAGTTTATAATGGCAGGAGCTACAGGAATTCAAATAGGTACAGCTAATTTTATGAATCCTATGGTTGCAGTTGAAATAATAGAAGGAATGAATGAATTTTTAATAAAAGAAAACATAAAGAATATAGAAGAAATAAGAGGAATAGTGTAGGGGGACTAATAATGGAAAATAAAATTATAGATATACTAGTAGGTTGTGAGGCTTTATTAGAGGGACATTTTTTATTATCATCAGGAAGGCATAGTAATAGATATTGTCAGTGCGCTAAGTTATTACAGCATCCAGATAAAGCAGCACAAGTTTTAGAAGTTGTTGCAGACAAAGTCAAAGAATTAGATGTAGACATGTTAGTTGGACCAGCTATGGGTGGAATTATTGTCTCTTATGAGTTGGCAAGACAACTTGGTAAACCGGGTATATTTACCGAAAGAAAAGATGGATCAATGACTTTAACTAGAGGCTTCGAAGTTAAGGCTGGACAAAAGGTTTTAATAACAGAGGATGTAGTTACTACAGGTAAATCTACAATGGAAGTTGTAAAAGTATTAAGGTCACTAGGAGCAGAGGTTTTGGGAGTCTGTTGTATAGTTGATAGAACAGCTTCAGATTGTGCACTAGATATACCTGTGTATAGTGCATGTAAATTGGAAATAGAAAGTTTTGATAAAGAGGAGTGTCCATTATGTAAGAGTGGAATTCCATATGTAAAACCAGGAAGTAGAAATATAAAATAAAATAATATGCTATGGAATAACCTTTAAGGTATAAAATACCTTAGAGGTTAATATTATATATCATTAACTATCAACAAGGTTTAAGGAGAGGAAAGTTTATGATGGATTCAATTCCTAGCATTATATATGATAATAAAGGAAATATAATACGAATAGTAAAAACTTCACTTATTTTTTTTCCAAACAGAAAGGAAAACGGATATGTGTTCCACGTAGAAAGTGAAGAAAGAATAACAAGTATTAGCGAATTTGACTTAGAAAAAAGAGAAGGGCAGTACTTTTTAGTCAAAGACATATTTATTAGAGGAAGAGAGATATAGAATATACTAAGCCTATATGAGCCAAACTATAACAAATATACTTTAGTTTATATAGGAGGATATGATGAAAATCAACATGTCAAAAAAAATGACTCTTTTAATGACATTAATTTTTTTTACTTCAATATTTATTACTGGATGTAACAAAGATGAAAAGGGGGAGATTACTAGTTCAGGCCCTACAGTAGAAGATATGGAAAATTCATCACTAGATAAGAATGTAACAATTAAAAGAGCAATCAAATCAGGGGTGGAGATTGAACATTACTTAAAAGAGAGTGAAGAAATAGACGAAGCACAGGTATATATAAATCATGAAGCAGTCCTTGTAGCTCTAAAGCTAAAAAATGATGAGGATATAATTTCGTCCAATACAAAAAATGAAATTAAAAATAAAATAATGGAAATATATCCAATGGCAAGAACAATAGCTATAAGTAGTGATAGAGAAGTGTATGAATCTATATCAAGATTGGTAAAAACATTTAAAGAAAATGATAGTAAACAAGAATTTATTCGTGATATAAAAGAAATAATAAGCAATTTAAAAGAAGGCATTAGTTAAATGCCTTCTTATTTTTTGTTAATAAACATATACTTTGAGAAGCTATACCTTCTTCTAAACCTGTAAAGCCAAGGCCTTCTTCTGTGGTAGCTTTAATATTGATTTGATCTAATTCAATATTTAAAGCGGAGCTTATGTTATTTCTCATAGCTTGTATGTGGGGAGACATTTTCGGTTTTTGAGCAATTATAGTTGCATCAATATTATTAATAGAGTACCCCTTAGATTCTATTAAATCTTTTACATAGCATAATAGCTGAATACTAGAGATGCCTTTGTATTTTTCATCAGTGTCTGGAAAATGTGTTCCTATATCCCCAAGGCTTGATGCCCCTAGTAGACTATCCATAATAGCATGAATTAATACATCAGCATCAGAGTGTCCAAGTAAACCTTTTGTATGGGGGATAGTTACACCACCAATAATTAAATGCCTGTTTTCAACTAATTTATGTACATCATATCCAAGTCCAATTCTCATAGAATAACCTCCATATTGTTTTATAAAAGATATACTATACTTTATTATACGCTTAAAACGAAAATATTGTGGATATTTAAGAAATAATTGAAAAATCAAACTTATCAACAAGTTATACACAATGCTGTTGATAATGTGTATAACTTATTGTGCATTTTCAATATATATCATGGATTTCTTAAAAAAAAATATAGTCTTGAGTAAAAAAACATGAGCATTTAATAGTATCAACAATAAATTCACTAAGTTATCAACATGGTATCTGTGGATAATGTGAATAGTTTTTCAAAAAAGATAAGTAAATTATAAATTTTGAAAAAACGGAAAAACAATATAGAAAATTCAAAAAATAGTGAAAATATTGTTGGTTTTTTATTGAAAAAAACATAGTATATGATACAATTTTATAGAAGAAGGTAAAAAAATAGGATATTATGTAAAAAAATATTTTTTTATTTTATTCATTATATGATTAAAGAGGAGATGTTATTATGAAAAAGATTCTTTCATTGTTGATAGTTGGAACAATGATATTTACTTTAGTTGGATGTGGAAACAGTGAAACTACAGACAATAAAGGTGAGGCAAAAACAAATACAAATCAAGAAAGTAAGGATAAACCAAAGGATGACAAAAAGGTAGAGGAAGTAAAAGTAGAAGAAATTTCTTTTGAAAAGTTTGAAGAATTATTAAATAGCTATTGTAACGATGAATATTATTTTAACTTAATAAATACAATTAAGTTAAATGTACCAGAAAAGGAACAGGAATATACGGAGAAAGCATCAGCTAAATTAAGTGAAGTTTTATCCAGCAATAGTATAGATGAAACTAAAGCAAAGATATATCCATATTATAAAAATGTAAATGGAAAGAAAAGTCAACTTACATATGTAATTACATATGGAGATGATAAAAAAGCTCAAAAAGTATATGAAGTTTATGATGAAATATCTAATGAGTATGAAATTACTTTTAAGGAAATAAAAGAGAATGATGAAATCCTTAAAAATGCTCAATTTGAAAAATTATTTGCTAAGGAATTTGAAGAGAAAAAAGCTGAATAATTATAAAGGTATAGGACGTTCATTAAGTAACGTCCTATGCTTATTTATAGGTCTTTTTTGAACTTTCGGTAAGAGATAGAATTAATTTAATTTCATCTTCAGTTAAGTATCGCCATTTTCCAGTAGGTAAGTTAGCTAGGGATACATTCATAATTCTAATTCGCTTAAGACTAGTAACTGAATAACCTAGGTATTCGCACATTCTTCTTATTTGTCTATTTAATCCTTGAGTAAGAATTATTTTAAAAGTACATTTTCCCATTTTTATAACTTCACATTTTTTTGTAATTGTATCTAAAATGGGAACACCACTAGACATAGAGTGAATAAAATCTTTAGTTATAGGTTTATCTACAGATACAATATATTCTTTTTCGTGATTATTTCCTGCTCTTAAGATTTTATTTACAATATCACCGTCATTGGTGAGAAATATAAGACCTTCGGAAGGTTTATCTAAACGGCCAATGGGGAATATTCTCTCTGGGTAATTCATATAGCTTATGATGTTTCCTTTTACATGAGTTTCAGTTGTACAAGTTATACCTACTGGTTTATTAAGAGCTATATATATTTTATTAGATTTAGGTTTAATAGTTATATTATTTACCACTACAGTATCATTTGATGAAACCTTAGTACCAACTGTAGCTTTAACACCATTAACGAAAACCAGTCCCTTTTCTATAAATTTGTCTGCTTCTCTTCTAGAACAGATACCACTTTCGCTAATATATTTGTTTAATCTTAATGTAGTTAATATTTCATTCAACAAAATGCACCACCTAGTATTTTTTATGTTATAAAGTAGTCTATTTTTTCATAAACATTTACAAAGGATTTTATTTCATTGTATAATTGTAGCATAATATGAATATTAATAATATTATTAAATCAGCTAATATAAAATATACAAAATATTGTGGGGGATTATATGAAAAATAAACAAATAAAAAAGTTTATATGTATTTTAATTGTTGGAATAATGACTTTTACAGTGATGACATCTACTGCATTAGCTGCAACGAACCTTCAAGATATGAGCCATCAGACAGGAGTGAGTACAAGTAAAACTTGGACAATAAAGCTAAATAAAAGTTTAAGCTCAAAGCTTGTTAATTCCTTAAGTCAATATGTATATGTTACATGTCCAAGGGATGGTGTAGTACGGGTTGGACTTAGTTATGACGAGGGTAGCAAATCAATAAGAATAACTCCACCATCAGGAGGATACAGAACAAGCACTACATATACTATAATTGTTAAAGATGGATTGTATGATTCAAAGGGAAAGTATATTGATGCAGCAACAGTTAAAGAGTTTTCAACTATAAACTCTACTGAAAATGTTAATTCATTAGGAACAATAGAACCATATGGACTAAATTTTTCATTAGATACGTTAGCTACAAACCAATTAAATAATAGACCTGTAGTTATTAGATATTTTTATGGCAATTCTGTAACATCTGAAAAAGCTGATGTTATGCAATATATGAATCCAGATGTCTTTAGTAGAGATGCTCATGGAATATATCAGTTTATGAGTCTAAACTATATAGAAGGTATAACAGCTCAAGATTTAAATAATGTTTTACAAGGAAAAGGCGTTCTATCAGGAATGGGACAAGCATTTCTAGATGGGTCAATATCTTATAATATTAATCCAGCCTATGCAGTTTCTCATGCAATGCATGAGACTGGAAATGGTACGTCACAATTAGCTCAGGGTGTGATGTATAATGGTACAAAGGTATATAATTTTTTTGGAATTGGAGCTATTGATAGTGATCCAATAAATAAAGGGGCTCAAAAAGCATACGAGGAAGGGTGGACAACCCCTGAAAAGGCTATTATAGGTGGAATTAGTTGGATTGGAAGAGGATATATTAATTCCTCATATAGTCAAAATACTCTTTATAAAATGAAGTGGAATGCTAATAGTAGTGGGAATCCAGAGCACCAATATGCAACGGATGTAGCTTGGGCATATAAACAAATTAGTAATATAAAGAATATAATGGATAACCTTAAGGGAGCAAAAATTAAGTTCTATATACCTAGTTATAGATAAAGAGATACCTCTACACAATCTAGTGTAGAGGTATCTTTTTATTTTGATATATTTAAAACATTATCATTTCTATTTATTATTACATTGTAATTATGCTCAGAAGCGTAATTCGAAAAATTTTCCACTTGCAGGGATTCTTTTTTATGAGACTTAGTTATATATATATATATTTCTCCTGGAGAATATTCATCGCAAGGAGGCAATAGTTCAGATTTTGTGTAATAATCAAACAAGAGTGTTAATCCTTCATCTAGGTTATCACCTTTTATTGATGGAAAATTTTCATTAGAGATATCAAGGCCGTTAACATCGGATAATTCTATAATTTTATTTCTATTTATACCTAGATTTAAATTATCATGCATGGTTACAATAATACTTGCTCGTGGGGAAAAGAAGGTATAATAAATACCACCTATTATAATTAGAGCAGCAACTATTATTACCAAAAGAACCTTTATTAAATTTGATTTATCAACATATTCTATGCCTTCATATTCTTGGCCTTTTATAGGGACAGTTTTATTTCTTTCTAAGGTAACAAATTCCTTATGTTTTGTTATAATATAAACTTTTTCATCATCAAAATTAATAACTTTTCCTAATTTTTTCATATACTACCTTCCAAACTATAATTTTATTATATAAATTATTTTACAATAGTTTTAGATAATTTAAAAGAATTAAAAAAGAACATAATTACAAATAATTTGAATATTTGAAAAAATAAGAGTATAATTAATTTTATAACATCTAATGTTGAAAGGGGGAATATATAGTGAAAAAAAGTAAAATACTAGCAATAAATACAATATTAGTTATTATAATAATTTTGGTATTTAATTTCATAAACAGTTATTCTGTAAAGAAGCAACCGCCATCACAAAGATGGAGTAAAGAGGTGGCTGTTGGAAATGGGATTGCAAATGATAGACCAAGAATTATAGTAGAAGACAATAGGATTCTTATAGCCTATGAAACTTCAGATAGTATTGTAATAACTTCAACAGAATTAGATGGAAAGGTCATAGATACCAAAGAGTATAAAATAAATTCTGATTTTTATAAAGATATGATGTTTGTTAAAGATAATAATAATCAATATTATATATTGTATAGATATGAAAGCATGGTAAAGGGAAAATTACAAGTTATATGTATTGATAATACTTTAAATGAAGTTGATAGAAAAGAATTAGAGGGAATAGTAGCAACAGCTCAAATTGACAGTAGCAATATTTTAATTTCCAATAATGAAGGAATACAATATATTAACACGGAAAAGGAATCACAGGTTAAAATTCCAGCTGAGTCAGTTACTATGGTAACAGGAACAAAAAATGATTCCAAAGTTATTATAGGATATATGGAAAATAAAAATGCAATCAAAATGGTTGAGGTTAGTGAAAGTACACCTAGTGAGATAATGAATGTTGCAACAATAGGTGGTACAGACAAATTGACATATGATAACTTAGTGTCATCTTGTGATAAAAATAATGTTTGTTTTATTTATGATGAATATGTAAAAGGTGACTTTAATGGTTGTAAATATAGTAATGTAGACCTAGCTAATAAAGAAATAACTGATGGTATGCTTTCCTTTGAAGGTAATTCTCTTATTACAGATACTATAGGTATAAGTGGTGATAAATCCAGGTTTTATGGAACTATAGAAAGAAATTTAGGCAGTAAAAAAACCCAAAAAGATATAATGGAATTTTCTTTAGAAAATGGAAAAGCGGTAGATACAAGCATGGTTAGTAGATTGCCGGAGTTATGCATATATCCATATAAAGAAGGTGAATATATAGTATATTTAAGCTATTCCAATAAAGGATATAATGTAAATTTAGCATCTACTAAGGATGAGTTTAAGGAAATTAATAATGGGTTTAAGAAAAGTGATTTAAAAGGAGCGGCTAATGTTACTCTTGAAAATCTTATGATGAGTCTTGCATATATTTTTGTTGTAGGTATTCAATGGATCTTCCCAGTAGCAGTAATAGCTGGAATAGTAAGCTTTTTAGATTATAAGTTCAATGACAAAAAAAGAAAAATTGCATTTTTACTGATATCAGTATTTACAATTGCTTTACAAATATGGGTAATATTAAATTTTGCTTATGCAGGTATGATGTTTGCATCAGGATTGGTATCTTCTCGTATATTTGCCTATTTGGGTTGTATTATAGTCGGTGCTATAATATATGGAACAGCATATCATGATTTTAAGGATGATTTAGAAGGAATATTTATAGGTAAATTCTCCATAGCTATGCTTTTAAATTCCGTAGCAGTATGCTGTTTATATGTACCATTGATGATGTAGTATATATATAATAAATCTGATAGAAATAGATTGTTTTTAAAATTCATAATAAATAAAAGGGAGACGTATGTCTCCCTTTTATAGTATTGGCGATAAAAGTCTTGAAATGGATTCCTTTAATTTAGTTATAGTAGTTCTATTTTTATAATTATCTAATGTTAATAGGGTACATTGCAGAATATCATTTTCAAAGGCTTTGTCAATTTCAGCTGTAGTTTTAACATCATATATTATGGCATTAACCTCAAAGTTAAGGCTGAAACTTCGAATATCCATATTTGCAGTTCCAACTGTACACATTTTTTTATCAATGGAAACCATTTTACTGTGAATAAATCCATTATTATAGGTGTAACATTTCGCACCACACTCTACAAGTTCCCAAATATATGATGTAGATGCCCAGTATATAAATGGATGGTCAGGTTTAGCTGGAATAATTATTCTAACATCAACACCAGATAAACAAGCGATTTTTAATGCTGTTAAAATACTTTCATCAGGTATAAAATAGGGTGTTTCTATATAAATACTTTCTTTAGCTTTATTTATTAGTTTTAAATAAGTATTTCTTATTGAGCACCAATCAGAGTCAGGACCGCTAGATATAATTTGTACTGCAGTATTGCCTACGTGTTTTTTCTCTATGAAGTACCTATCATCCATAGGGAAGTCTTGGTTGCTAGCGAATCTCCAATCAAGTAAAAAGCGAATTTCTAAGCAACTTACAGAGTCACCCTGTAGGTATAAATGAGTATCTCTCCAAAAACCAAATTTCTTTGAAAGTCCTAGGTATTCATCCCCAACATTAAGTCCTCCAACAAAACCATGGTCACCATCAACTACACAAATTTTTCTATGGTTTCTATAGTTTATTCTTATATTTATGTAAGGAACAAATGGAGGAAAGAAACAGAATACCTCTCCGCCAGCATTTTTAAGGGGAGTGAAGAAATTGCGTTTGTTATGTAAACAGCCCATTCCATCATATAGTAGTTTTACTTCGATGCCTTCTTTAGCTTTTTCAACTAATAGGTTTAAAATAGTTGTTCCGATGTTATCATCTTCAAAAATATAGTATTGCATATGTATATATTTTTTAGCACTTTTGATGGCAGCGATAAGAGCAGGAAATTTTTCATCCCCATTATTTAGGATTTCAACCTTATTGTTACTAGTAACTATAAAATTATCGCTAGATAAATTTAGGTTAATTACATCAGCATATTCTGAGAGACTAGAGTTTTGTTTAATCATGGACGTGTTACTAAGAAGCTTTTTTTGCTCTTCAGATACTTTTAATATAGAATTTTCTTCTTCTTTTTTTAATACGAAAAACTTTTTTCTTCTCAAATCTTGACCAAAGAAAAGATACAAAATAAAACCTATAAATGGAATAAATAGCATGATCATTAACCATGTCCATGTACTTTGAGCATTTCTTCTTTCGCATACTATTACAACTATTGCAAAAGCTATATTTAATATAAAAATAAAATTAATTATATTCATAATTATAGTGAAATTATCCATTAAACGAGTCACTCCTTATATATGAACTAGATACAAAAAAATCATTAAGTTTATAAAATTACCATGAAACTTAATATAGGTATTTTATCATAAGTTAATAATAATACCTATAGTAAAGTTATGATAAGAGAAAAGTATTGTTTACAATTATGTATTATTTATGTTATATAAGATAGTGGATATTATGATAGTAATTATAAGTTTTAGGAGGAAGGAAAGCATGAATAACATTAAGAAAAAAAGCGAAATAAAGAATTACTTAATGATAATGATTGGTATAACAATACTTGCGGTTGGGATTAACGTATATTATGCTCCGCAAAATCTTGTAACAGGAGGTATTGCTGGATTATCAATAATAGCTAACCATGTAGCTGGTGTACCATTATGGTTAACAAATATAATTGTAAATATTCCTTTGTTTTTAGTAGCGTGGAAAATAAAAGGCATGGAATTTGTTAAGAAATCACTATTTGGAGCAATTTATGTTTCTATAGCATTATGGTATACAGGTTTTATACCACCAGTTCAGTCAGATCTTTTAATATCTAGTGTATTTGGTGGATTATGTGTTGGAGTAGGAATAGGGATGGTTTTAAGATGTTCAGCATCAACAGGTGGAACTGACACACTGGCTACTATAATAAAGCATTTCATGAAAAAGGTCCCTATAAATCAGCTTATGATGGCGATAGATGCTGTGATAATAGTTATAGGTTTATTTGTATTCGGTGTTGAAAAGGCCATGTATGCATTAATTTCAATATTTATAGTTTCAAAGGTTATAAATATGATGGTAGAAGGAGTAAACTACTCTAAAAGCGTACATATTATTTCTACAAAATCTTGTGAAATATCTAGGGCTTTAATGGAAAGCTTAAATCGTGGAATTACTAGCTTAAACGGTACAGGCGTTTATACAGGTGAAAGTAAAGAAATTTTATTTATTATTTGCTCTACAGAAGAATTGGTTGAGCTTCAAAAAATAGTTAGAGAAATAGATGATAAAGCTTTTATTATTATCAGTGATGTAAGAGAAGTAATGGGAAGAGGTTTTACACATCCTAAATATGATTAGTACTTTGAGGATTATTCAAATATGAATAATCCTTATTTTTTTATGTTAAAAGAGGATAATATAAAGGGGATTTATTTCGTGTGTCGAACTATATTATTAATGAAATATATGGAAAGGATGTTACAAAATGAAGATTAGCATTAAAACTATAGAGGATATAAAAGGCTCAGATAATATCAGAGGTATATTATGTTTTAATAATTATTGTGATTCCATAGGTGTTTTAAAGAACGAAAGTTTAATTGATACTTTAAAATTGATGCATGATGCAAAAATTTTTGTTGGGAATAAAGGAGAGGTAGACAAATTTTCGTATGTTGATGATGGTGTATTAAATCATACAATTTTAATTGGTTTAGGAGATAAAAATAAATTTGATAACACAACTCTTAGAATTGGAATTGCAAAGGTAATAAAGACAGCAGTAAATCAAAACTTGGAATGCATTGACATATATTTATTAGATAAAGAACTAGATTATGATTATGATATGATTAAGGCTATAAGTGAAACAATAATAATGACTCAGTATGTCTTTGATAAATACAAAAGTTGTAAAAAAGTTAATAGATTAAGAGAAGTAGGCATCATATTTAATTCTGATCCATATAATAATATCTTCAATGAAGCTATTAATGAGGGTAAGATATTAGGTGAGGGGAATTTAATTGCAAGAGAATTAGTAAATGAACCTTCCAACAATATGACACCAGAGATACTGGCGAGTAAAGCTAAAGAAATAGGAAGTTTATATAATTTTGAGGTAGAGGTATTTGAAAAAGGTAATATAGAAGATTTAGAAATGAATGCATTTTTATCAGTTGGCAGCGGATCAGCCAATAACCCCAAACTGATTGTAATGAGGTACTTTGGCGATTCTGAAAATAAGGAAGATATATTAGGAATAGTAGGAAAGGGAATCACCTTTGATGCTGGTGGATATTGTTTAAAAACTGCTGGGCATATGTGGGAAATGAAAAGTGACATGGGTGGCGCAGGAGCACTTATTGGGGCAATGTCTGCTATAGCTAGAATGAAGTTGAAAAAGAATGTCATAGGAGTAATAGCTGCTTGTGAAAATTTAATTTCTGGCGATGCATATAAACCGGGAGATATAATTGACACAATGAATGGGAAAACCATTGAAATAATTAATACTGATGCAGAAGGAAGACTTACATTAGTAGATGCTATGACTTATATTATTAGGAAAGAGAATGCTAAGAAAGTTATTGATATAGCTACTTTAACAGGAGCAGTTGGAGGAGCAATTGGTAATGTTGCAACTGGGGTAGTAGATAATAGTGATGAATTTTATATGCAATTGAACGAAGCCTCAAAGAAATGTGATGAAAAAGTTTGGCGCTTCCCTACTTTTGAAGAATATAAGGAATTGTTATATTCAGGAAATGCAGATTTAGTAAATTCGACAGGGCCAGTTGGTGCGGGTGCTATAACAGCAGGATTATTTATTGGCGAATTTGTTGAAGAAAAACCATGGATACATTTAGATATAGCAGCAGGAGCTTTTACAAGTAAACCTAAAAAGGAATATTTATCTAAGGGAGCTACTGGTGTAGGAACGAGATTATTATATGAGATAGTAAAAAAATTAATTTAACCGTTAAAAAGGCTTTATAGTGATATAGAGCCTTTTTTTAGTTAAGATATTCTCAAAGTTTAACTGTAATATAAAACATAAATATAAAAATATACAAAAAAAGTATTAATCTAAAAATTTTTATACTTTTTAATATTTAAATATATACAAATTTTTAAAAATGATATATTATAATAATAAGATTTAAAAATATGATATATTATGTAAATAAAGAGAAAAAAACATCTAAAAATAAGATGATTTGAAGCAATATGTGTCATTTTTCTACATAATTTTACGCTAAAATGTTATAAAACTGATTAGTTTTATATAAAGTTATTTATTACATGTATATTAAGACATGGAGGGGGAATTTCTATGGATCAAAAAAAAGATAAGCAAATTCTTTGGTATACCCTAGCGTTTATGGCGTTTTCAACTGTTTGGGGATTTGGAAACGTTATCAATGGGTTTTCAGAGTACAATGGACTTCAAGCAATTGTTTCTTGGATTATAATCTTTGCAATTTATTTTGTACCTTATGCATTAATGGTAGGGGAACTTGGATCAGCATTTAAAGATGCTGAAGGTGGAGTTAGTTCATGGATTAATGAAACTAT
>URKQ01000038.1 GCA_900548455.1 uncultured Clostridium sp. | reverse complement strand
ATAAGTGAAGGAAAAACTAAATTTTATGTAGCTAGCGATATGATAATTACACCTTCAGCGAAGGACGTTGCAGTAGCTTGTACTTCACATACAGGAGCTTCTGTAGTAAACTCTATTCCATTAAGCTTTGCAACGTCCTTCGCTGAAGGTGTAATTATCATATCGCTAGCTACATAAAATTTAGTTTTTCCTTCACTTATGAATTCTTCCATGTCTTTTGCACATATTAATTTTTTCATTTACTCACATCCTTCCAATGAATCACCGATATTTATCCAAAATTACAATCGTCGTCTATAATTCCTACAACAACTGCATCTACAGGAATATTATCGTCGCCGAGCATTCTACGTGCAGATGAGCCAGTGCTTACAATAACTCTATCACCAATACCAGCACTGATGATGTCAACCACTATAAGTCTTCTTCCAGCATCTCTACCGCCTATTTCCTCGGCAAGCATTAATTTATATCCACTAAGAGCTTCTGCTTTTCTAGTTGCCCATACATTATCAATTAATTTCGCTGTAATCATGAACCTTGCACTCTCCTTATTCCATGATATCTTGTGTACAACTTAGTGCTATACCAAGTGGAGTTACGAACATAGGATTGTTAGGTTTGTGTGTGTGTATTCCTGTTTTCTTTTCTATTATTCCCTCTATACCAGTTAAACAGCATGTACCACCTGCTAATGAAATCTCTTGTACATCATAATCTTTAATATGTTGATTAATTATTGATGCTACTTTCTCAACAACTGGTTTTAACACTGGTAAGAGTTCTTTATGGTTTTTATTATCTCTTTTAAATTCATCCGCCTCTTTAAAAGCCATACCATATGCACCTGAAATAACTAATGAAAAATGAGTTCCTCCAGTAGGTTCATCAACAACATAAACAACTTTTCCATCTTTTAGAATTGATATTCCTGTTGTTCCTCCCCCAATATCTACAACTGCACCATTTTCTATTTTTAAAACTTCATTAGCAGCTGTTGGTTCATCTAATAAATTTGTTAATTCAAATCCTGCAGCTTGCACTACATTCTTAATTGCTCCTGAGTCTAAAGCATCTGTTCCTGGAGGAATTGCTGCCGCTGCATATATAAGTTCAGTGTTTAACTTTTCCTCTATTTCCTGCTTTAACTCTCTTACAATTTTTACTGCTCCAAGGTAATCTACTACCATTCCGTCGCGAACTACATCTGCATATCTATATGCACCAGCAACTGGTTTGTAATTCTCATCTAAAACTGCTAATACTACACAAGCTGTTCCTAAGTCAACTCCTGTATAATATGTAGAAGATCCTCCTACAATAGGTTTTTTTATAACCTCTTCAAACTCCTGAACAAGTTGCTCGCAATATTCAAAAGTTAATTTTTTCTCTGACATTTTATTCCTCCTACTGTTGAACAAATCATTTGAGACAGTGTGTTAATTATTGAATTAACATTTCCTATAATTTTATTTGCAAACTCATCATCATTACCTTCGTAGGCTTCAATCACTACAGGCTCAATCTCGCGAAGAGCACATCTTAGTGAATGCATTTTCAAAATTTCTTTGCTTTTTTCTAGCTGCATATGAAATTCTGTTACTTCAAAACAATCATCAATATCATTACAGAAATTATCAAAGGTAATTCCTGTACATGGCTTACAAGGAATAGTCTCTAGTATACTTTTCCCTTCAACAGCATTTCTGATGTTTGAAATTTTTCTACCAAGACTTATAATGCTTTGTGCTAAAATAATATCTTCATTTAAAATTTCACTACTGGTAACAAGAAATACTGCTTCCATAGTTTTTAATTTGCAACAAAGTTTCTTTTTCAAATTCTTATTAAGTGTCCCTTTTTTAGGCAATTCTAGTGATTGCTTCACTTCTTGCTTTACTTCGGGAACTTTTCTATCCTTTTTAATTTGAAAAACATCATCTTGCATTCTTATTCCTTTATCAGATAGATATTGTTTTGCTCCAGGTGTAAGGCGTTGTCCTTCTTCTAACTCAAAAGTATCAAAAGGCTCTTTTCTAAATACATCTCTTAAATATTCTTCAGTAATAAACTTCATCATATTTCCCTACTCCTTACCCACTTCAAATAAATAGTTCTTCAAAGCATCAATACCTGTTCCCTTTGTAAAGCTAATATGAAAATATGGTTCTTTAACTCCTATTTTCTTTAGCTGCCTTTTACATATATCTTCATTTTCAGGCACCAAGTCACACTTTGTTATTACACCTATCACAGGGCATCTAAAGGATTTAGCAAATCCAGGAGAGTAAACTTCTGTACAATTAGAATGATCTACTAAAACCAAAACATGTGATGCATCTTGAGCCGCAGCAATAATATGCTTATACATCCAAGCATTCTCTAAATAGGAACTTGGAACATCTATAGTTTTTTCACCATATATCATATCTTGTGTTCGTCTTAATGGACCATCATAATCATTTAGTGCATTAACAAGCGTTGTCTTGCCACATCGAGAAGGGCCAATAACCATTATGCGCTTCTTTCTCATGTTCGTGTAATGGGAGCTGTTGTAAATCCAAGCATATTCTTCAAGGTATCATTTACTGCACTAAGTGCCGTTTCAACACTTTGCACATCTCCATTTATTACTACAGATCCTGTGAAACGATCTAAAAAACCAATTTCAACATCTGCAACTTTAGTTGCTATGTCTGCTGCAATTATTGCAGTCTCATAAGGAGAAAGTGTCAATATTCCAATTGCTCCCCTGTCATCAATTCCAAGACGTTCATAGATATCTGGCATCGGTGATGCAATAACATGAGATATAGTAATTTGTTTACCCGGAACAGACTCTTGTATAACACGCTCAATATTTCTTTCAAGAAAATCTCCCATAAACCTTACCTTCCATCTTATTATCTATTTGAAAAATGTTAGTGACGAATTACTTTAACAGGTAAATCATACTTCTTAATCCAGCCTTCAATTCTGTCTAAATCTTCATTACTCAAACTTGGATCACCTGTAATAGGATATTCAATTCCAAGTTGATTATATTTATTTACACCCATCTTATGGTATGGAAGTAAATCAACACCTTTAAAATTTTTATAATCTTTAAAAGGAGTTAAAAATTTCATAACATTTTCTATGTCATCTTGACAATCATTAACACCCTTTAGTAAAGGCATACGAATTTTAACATTATATTTACGACGAAGTAATTCTTGTAGATTCTCTAGAATCTGTTCATTTCTTACTCCAGTCCACTGGAAATGCTTATCAGAATTAATATGTTTAATGTCAAATAGGAATAAGTCTGTAAACTCAGCAACCTTTAGTACTGATTCAAGTTTTGCATAACCGCAAGTTTCAATTGCAGTATTAATACCTTCTTGCTTGCATGCCATAAGTAAGCTACTAGCCGCTTCAGGTTGCATTAAAACTTCACCACCACCTAGTGTTACTCCACCACCAGATACCTCATAAAATGTTCTATCTTCTTCTACAATTTCTAAAAGTTCAGATATAGTTTTAACTTCTCCAACTACAGATAATGCAGATTTTAGACAAGCATCTACACATTTTCCACAACCTATACAGTCGATGTCTCTTCTTACTTCATGTTTCATTGTTTCATTAGAGAAAACATGTTTTCCAACAGGACATACATCTACACAAGCTCCACAGTCAACGCACATATTGCTCTTAAACATTATTCTAGGTTTCCTTATCATTCCTTCTGGATTCGCACACCATTTACAGCGAAGTGGACAACCTTGGAAAAATATTAATGTTCTTACTCCTGGTCCATCATACATATTGTATTTTTGAATATTAAAAATCGTTGCTTTACGCTCAATTACGCCTAAATTGCTATTACTCATATTCTCAATTCTCCAGTTTCTTAACTTTCTTTAATAATATCTTACTTGTACACTGGAATGCCTCAAAGGCACCCCAGCTACAAGATTAAGATCACACTAAAGTTAGCTTATTAAAAGTGTGTTAGCATTGTTCTACTAATAATTTCGTCTTGAACGTCTTTGCAAAGTTCAACAAAGTATGCACTATATCCAGCAACACGAACTATTAAGTCACGGTATTGTTCTGGATGTTTTTGTGCTTCAAGTAATGTTTCATTATCTAAGTAGTTGAATTGAACTTCTCCAAGTTGAAGAGCACAAGCACTACGAAGTAATGTTATAATTCCTTCTTCTCCTTCTCTTGTATCAAGAAGACCAGAAATTAACTTAAAGTTATGAACCATACCAATGTTCATGTTATCACAAGCCATTTTTGAAACTGACTTGATTATAGCTGTTGGTCCTTTATAGTCAGCTCCTTGAGTTGGGCTGATACCATCTGATAATGGCATCCAAGCTCTACGTCCGTTAGCTGTAGCACCAGTAAGTTGTCCAAATGGTGTGTTGTTTGATATTGATAAAGTACCATGGCTTAGAACTGAGTATAATGTCTTATACTTACGGTGTTCCATTTCTGTAAAGTTAATTAGATCTGCTGCAATGTAGTCTGCATAGTCATCATCATTACCATACTTAGGTGCTTCTAAGCAATCTTTTAATAATTTATCATATCCAACGAAGTCAGCTTTTAATGCTTCATTCATTTCACGTAAAGTGTATTTTTTATCTTCAAATACTAACTTCTTAATTGCTGCCATAGAGTCTGCATAAGTTGCAAGTCCACTCCATACTACTCCAGGTCCGAAGTTGTACATAGCTCCACCAGCTTCTACTCCACAACCTTTTTCCATACATCCTTCATACATCATAGACATAAGTGGTTTTGGTGCAAGTTCTCTGTGAACACGTTGAGATATAACTGTAGCAACACTTGTCCATTTAGTTATATATTTAATTTGTTCTTTAACTGCTTCTTCGAATTCTTCATAAGTTTTGAAGTTATCTATATCTCCCATATCTGGGCAAACTTGTTTTCCATACCATAGTGGTACACCGTGGTTAAGAGTAAGTTCTATACATATTGGCCATTGAGTATATCCAGTTGAAGTCCATTGATATAATCTACCAGATTTTTGAGGCTCAACGCATCCCATTAAGCAGTAATCTCTAGCATCTTCTATAGATACACCTTTAGCTAACATCATTTTTATATGAACATCGTCAAAGTGACAAGCTGGGAATCCTAAACCTGCACGAATAACGTCAACTATTTTCTTAAGGTATTTTTGTGGTGATCCTTTGTGGATACGGCATGCTAATGATGGTTGATACATTTTAGTATGACGAACAGCATCCATTAAAAGATAAGTTAAATCGTTTGTAGCGTCACGTCCTTCTCTAGTAACACCACCTACACACATATTAACGAATGGTTGGTATCCAGCGAAGAATTTAGAACCACCTTCACTTGTTATCCACATCATTTCAGACATTTTTATTGTCATACATCCAGCTAATTCAAAAGCTTCGAAGTCAGTCATACGTCCAGCTTCTATATCAGCTTTGTAGAATGGATACATGTATTGGTCAACACGTCCTATAGACATACCAGTTTGGTTTTCTTCTACTACTAGAAGAGATTCTATAGTCCAAACAGCTTGGATTGCTTCCCAGAAAGTACTTGGCTTATGAGCTGGTACTCTAGCATTAACTTCAGATATTTTTTGAAGTTCAGCTTTACGCTTTGGATTAGTTTCTTTAGCAGCTAACTCAGCAGCGTAATCAGATAAACGTTTAGCGTATATCATAACACCTTCTGCAGTATCTATGATTGATTTATAGAAGTATATTTTTTGTATATCTTCTGGTCTATCATAGCTAAGCTCTGCTAATTTTTCTTCAGCTTCTCTCTTAACATCAAGCATACCTTTTTTCATTAAGATTACATCGTATCCTGGGTTAGAGTCTCCACCACCATTTACTGCGTGATATGAACAGTCTGATACGAAAGATTCTCCTGAAAGTTCCCAAACACCAGCTTCACGATATTGGTCTTCGCAATGCTCATCAACTGATTTTCCTTTCCAGAATGGGAATAACTCTTCACGCATATATTTCTTATCTTCTTCAGAAATATAGAATGGGTCTTGAGCACGAGTTCCTATAGTATCTATTTCATCAACCATCCATCTCCATGCTATATCAGGAGAGAATGCACCTGCACGAGGAGCACCATTTGGAGCACCTACGATAAGCTCATGGTCTTGAATTACTAGTGGTGCAGTTTCACAACAATGTTTGAAACATTTACCACGTAATATAGCTTTAGGTAAACCAGGATTTTGCTTAGCTATTTCAGTTATAGCTTTAGCACGATGTATAGTTATTGATGGAACATGTTTTAAATAGTTCTCTTTTAATATAGCTAAACGCTCTGTAATTCCATCTGGAATACCTGCACCACAATCACATGCTACAGTTTTAGTTGTAGCTGGCTCTTCTTTTGTTATTTCTCCAGAAACACTCTCAAACATTTTTAATAAAGCTTGACGTTCAGCTTCAGACATATTTTGAGTTGCTTCCATAAACTTATTTGAAAATTCACGAATATCCAAATTAATACCCCGCATTCTTTGTTATATTTCAGATTTAAAATCTGATCTTTACTTTAAGTTATTAATAACTTTATATAAGATGTTTTGTAGAAATTCTACATCATTTGATTCACACGCTTTTGAACTTTCTATACTGCTTTCGCATGAAGATCCTAAAGTGTTTGTCTTAAAGATGTCTTCGGTTCTACGAACTCCATAACCAACTTTACGAATATAAATAAGATTCATAGGTGAAACGTTATCAGATGTCATACCTTGACCTGCTGACCCACTTCCTAATGTCATAGAAGGAAATAAATTAGTTGTTACTCCCATGCTTCCGAAAACACCTGGTGTATTTACAAGTACTCTACCAACTGGTTTTTTCAACGCAAATTGACGAATTACTTCTTCATCTTTAGAATGTATAACTAGTGTATGTCCATGTCTTTCACTTAATAATAATTCGATACATTTTTCACATGCATGCATCCAATCATCCTCTATATAGAAAGCTAATACTGGACAAAGTTTTTCTTTTGAATAAGGGTTGCTTTGTGAAACATACTTTTGTTGTGAAATAAGAATCTTCACACCAATCGGAACGTTAAACCCAGCTTTCTTAGCTAGAAACTCAGCTGATTTTCCTATAAGCTCTGTTTCAAGACTTCCATCATATTTAAATAAAATAGAGCCTAGTTTTTCAGCTTCTTCTTCACTCATGAAGTATGCACCATTTTTCTTTAATTCTTCTTTCACTTCAGTGGCTATGCAACTATCTACTACGATAGATTGTTCAGCAGCTGAAACTACCCCGTAATCAAAAGTCTTACTGTCAATAATATCTTTTACAGCTTGCTTTATATCAGCGCTGCGTTCAATAAATGCTGGTCCATTTCCTGTTCCGCCATAAATTACAGGTTTCCCTGATTTATATGCTTCTTCTAACATTCCTGGTACTCCAGTATTCATAATTAATGAAGTATCTTTATGATTCATAAGTTCAGAAGAACCACTTGGTGTTACAGTATGCAGATAAGCTAATGTACCCTCTGGAAGTCCATATCCCTCTGCTGCTCGAATCAAAATATCTAGTGTCTTGCCAATAGTTTTTCTTGCTCTTGGATGTGGTGAGAATATGATGGCATTTCCTGACTTAATTGCAATAATAGCTTTATAAATTGTGGTAGATACAGGACTTGTAGATGGACAAAATCCAATGATTACTCCCATTGGTACTCCAACATCCATAGTCTTGTTTTCTTTATCATCTTTTATTATTCCAACACAATTCATAGATTTAAGTCTATTTCTCAAATATGTACAAACAAATTTGTTTTTTACACATTTGTCCTCATATCTTCCATAATCCGTTTCTTCGCAAGACATTTTAGCAAGTTCATTTATATGCTTTTCAACCTCTTCAGTCATACGTTCAACAATCTCATCAAGTTTACTTTGTGGGAAAGTTGCTAACTTCTTTTGGGCATCTCTAGCATTTTCAACTAGAATTCGAGCTTCTTGCATGGAGAGCAAATCATTATCAATTATATTCATTTTTATCTCTCCTTTTTCCTAGAAAAAATATTATGCTTCACTAGGAATTAAACTTTGAATTGCATACTTTTCAAGTATTTTTTCAAGGTCTTGGTGTGGTCTTGCAATAACTACTGAACTGTAAAGGTTGCCGCCTTCCATTGATTTAACTGCTTGTACTCCAGTTTCAACTGCAGTTTTACAAGCTCCAACGTCTCCGCGAACTAGTACTGAAATGTAACCAGAAGCAACGTTTTCATATCCAATAAGTTCAACATCTGCTGCTTTGCACATAGCATCTGCTGCTTCTAGTGCAAAAACTAGACCAAAGGTTTCAATTAATCCTATAGCTTCAAATCTTGCCATATGTCATCATTTCCTTTCTTTAATTCTAAGCATCAATATCGTGTACTGAAACAATATCTCCTACTTCTCTTATAGGACGTGGCATAACATTATGTGCTGTTAAAGTACCTATAGCAGCAGCAGCGGCAGCTCCAGCTTCTACTGCAGATCTTACAGCAGCCACATCTCCCTTAACCATAATTGTTACAAGAGTTGATCCTACATTTTCATATGAAATAAGTTCAACATCTGCTGCTTTTAACATCTTATCAGCAGCCTCAAGTGCAGGAACTAAACCTAATGTTTCTACAAGACCTAAAGCCTCATCACCATAGTATCTCATTAAATAATCCCCCTCCCTTTACTTTTCTTAGTTGATTAATAAATAAATTCTTAATATCATCATTTTCATTGGTTTCCATATATACAATGGATATTTTTTATTGTTTTCTACTTCAATTATATCCCTTACCCTTTGGGGTAAAGTCAATATTTTTTTTACAATGGAAATATTCAAATTATTTTACAATCCCAATGAATAAAAAAAACAATCAAATCCCTTATGTTTAGTAGAAAACTCCCATTTTAATATTAAGAATGAATTTTGCTATTTTCATTGTTTTTAATAAGTTCAATTGCTTTTTCAGATCAAAACTTTCATTTACCATTACCCTATGGGGAATGTTTTATTTTATATTATAAAAGTTATAATTTTTAAGGGGTGGCACCATTTTTTAACTTCTAGATGCCACCATAAAATTATTAACTTTATTAGCCTTTAATATATTTATTAATTGTAGCTGCACCCTCTTCATGTGCATGATAGTAAACTCTTAACTCGCCAGACTTGTCCAAATCAAATCTAGTTTCTTCAAGAAGGCCGTTTGCTTCAGCTGTCATTAAAGCAGTAATTACAGCTTTTTTATTAAGAGCCTTAAAGCTGCCATATTCACCTTTCAATGCATTTATTACATCGTCAGCACAAGCTTCTTCAACTTTTGTAAAATACTTTAAAATCGCATAATTAAGTGGCTTCATATGTTTACGCCTCCTTTTTTCTAAATATATCTAATGGATTCATAGCTATTGTTAGTATTCCTAACATCATTATTACTGCACCAATCCATGCAACAGGTGGTAATGACCATCCGTCCATTCCAGCAAAAACACCTAGTAATAAGAAGCAGAATAATGGTCCAAAGAAAGAGTATGTTCCATTACATGCTGTTCCAAGACCTGCTCCACACATACTATTACCAGCATACCAAGTCATAAATGTTAAGAATGTTAAAAGTCCGCTTATTACAAACCATATCATTGCTGGTCCACTAGTGAAAGCTTGAATCGCTAAATCTACAGAAATATTTAATCCTCCAGACATCATTCCCATTACAGGAACAACTATAAATAAGTTAGCAACACCTGAAGTTAATTGACGAATACATATTCCTATTTCCGGATCAATCATTGATGTACCATATCCAGCAACACAGCCTTCAAATCCCCATCCTAGAGCTGCTATTATAGCAATAAATATACCTAGGAATAAAGTAGAAGATGCGCCTCCAGTAAATCCAGTACTTCCGATTAAGAAACTTGCAAATACACAAATTAAAATACCAAGAGCCATACGTTTTGTTAATTCTTGTTTGTATAAAATCTTACCTAATATCGCTGCTATTGCAGGACAAAGAGCTGATATTGGAACTACTATAGGTCCTGCCATTTGTAAAGCTACTACATATGCTGTACCAGCTATAGGTCCACCTATAAGAGCTGCAAGAATCATTATTCTTCCTGGAGCAGAATTTAAGCATCTTACAAAGTCTTTAAATTTTCCTTTTACTAATGCATTTAGTAACGCCCAAAAAGCACTACAAGTGTCATTTATGGCATTTCCTAGTGCTGCAAGTAAATATACAATTACAAATGTAGAAAGACCTGCTGAATTAACACCGTACCAATCTTCCCATATACCTTTGCTCATACCCATTGTTAAAAATGCAGTATATAGACCATATGCCACACCTGAAAATAGAGCTAAAGATACACCTTTCTTAAAAAAATTACTAACTAACTTTTGTTTTGCTGCAGCAGCTTTTGGGTTAACTGCCCCTACACTTTCGTTCATAAAAAAACTCCTTTCTTTTGTAAAACATCCATGTTTCATGGCTTATTATAAAATTATGGCTTATTCCCTATAGGTTGTCCTACGGGAAATAAGCCTAATTCTTTTGTTTGAATATATTAAATACTTATTAGCCTTTAATATATTTGTTTATTGTAGCTGCTCCTTCTTCATGAGCATGGTAATAAACTCTTAACTCTCCAGATTTGTCCATATCAAATCTAGTTTCTTCAAGAAGTCCGTTAGCTTCAGCTGTCATCAAAGCTGTAATTACAGCTTTTTTCTTAAGTGCTTTAAAACTACCATATTCACCTTTTAAGGCGTTTATAACGTCATCAGCACAAGCTTCTTCTACTGTTGTAAAATATTTTAATATAGCGTAATTAAGCGGCTTCATTTGCTTTAGCTCCCTTCTTTCTAAATAAATCTAGAGGATTCATAGCTATTGTTAATATACCAAACATCATTAATACTGCTGAAATCCAAACTATTGGAGGTAAAGCATATCCATCTATTCCACCATATACTCCTAATACTATCCAGCAGCAGAATGGTCCCCAGAATGAATAAGTTCCGTTACAAGCCATACCTAATGCAGCTCCACACATACTGTTTCCATTGTACCAACACATGTAAGAAACAAAAGCGCAAAGTCCACTTAGTGCAAACCATATCATTGCTGGTCCACTTGTAAATGCTTGAATTGCTAAGTCAGTTGAGAATCCAACTCCATCTCCTACTATCATTCCAAATATTGGAACAAGGATTAATAAGTTTGATAATCCTGATGTAGCTTGACGTATTGTTATACCTATTTCTGAGTCGATCATTGATGTACCATATCCAGCAACACAGCCTTCAAATCCCCATCCTAAAGCAGCAATAAATGCTATACATAATCCAAGTAATAATCCTGCTGGTGCATCTCCACCTATGCTTGTACTACCAATTAAGAAACTTGATAATACGCATATAGCAATACCACCCATCATACGTTTGTTTAATTCTTGTTTGAATAAGATTCTTCCTAAAATTGCTCCTATTGCAGGGCAAAGAGCTGTTATTGGAATAACGATTGAACCAGCCATTTGTAATGCTACAACGTAAGCAGTACTAGATATTGGTCCTCCTACAAGTGCTGCTAAAATCATTACCGCACCTGGTTTTGTTTTAAGACATCTAAAGAAGTCTCCTAGTTTTCCCTTAGATGCTGCAAATATTAATGCCCATACAGCACTACAAGTGTCGTTTACAGCACTACCAAGAGCACCTAGTAAATATGTTACAACTATTGCTGATAATCCAGCGGTATTGGCACCATACCAATCCCCCCATACTCCCCTCGTCATTCCCATAGCCATGAATGCTGAATAGAATCCATACATAAGACCTGAGAATAAAGCGATTGAAATACCTTTTTTAAGGAAATCTGAAGATAATTTCTCTTTTGCAGCAACTGCTTTTGCATTTGCCGTTCCTGATATTTCTTTCATTGATTAAAACTCCCTTCATTTAAACGTTTAACAAATTGTTAGTGATATATCATTAAATAAAAAATTTATAATGACCTTATTTACTGGCAAGCATCACAATAAATAAAATGCTTGTGGATTTTTTCACTAATATTTATAGCAACAATTATAAATCCATCCAAAATTATTGTTATACTTTTTTAAATGTTTTCATGAATTATTTAGAATAACTTTTTCATTTTTTTATCTTGTAGGCTTTTTACTTTCAATTAGATTATATCCCTTACCCTATGGGGGAATGTCAATATAAATTTACATACAATTAACAATTTTATAATTTAAAATAAGTATAATTTAATTTTCGATCCCCATAACCCAATTAAAAGGCCCATGTTTTCAAGGTTTTACCTTTTACAAACATTTTAAATTTTTTATTTATTTTGTATTAAATTAAAATTATTGCTTTTCAATAATATACCATTTTTTTCTTTAAAAGCAGCCTTAATCAGTACAAATCTATTCCCCTATGGTCAAACTTTTCTTTCCGTTATTTTTCCCTACTAACTTTAATCATAACCTCAGTTACAAATCTATCACTGTTTTGGGTTGTCCAATAATCTGTTACATATCTTTCATATGACTCTTCCGCGCATATATAACCATGATTTTCTGTCCATTCTTTTATCTTTTTATAAGTTTCACTTATAGTTTCGTGTGCTCCAACATGATAACAAGACGCTACCATACAACCACCAAAATTAATTTGATTAGCCTTTTCACATTTCAATATAGTTTCTTGCATTATTCTCATTTTATTACATTTGCCCTCCATCTTGTCTTTATAAGAAGGGTAACAAATCATAACAGGTCCAGTTATAGCGTTATTTATTGAATCTATGTAGTTTGTAAACTCTATATTAATTATTGAATCCATATAATCATAACTAAATTCTTGCTCTAAAAAAGTCATAGAGCAGTTGTCTACATATTTTACAGCAACATCACAAGCATTATTCTCAATTACCATTTCTGCTTCTACAATTAAATCATACCAATCCTTTATAGATCTAAGCTTTAAATTAACTTCACTTTCTAACTCTTTAAGTTCATCTATTTTTTTTCTAAAACTCTTTTCAAAACTCCAGTAAGGAGCTCCAACTAAGAAGTCTTTCATCTCGTCCAACTTAAATCCACTTTGTTTATAATACTTTATGATAGGAACTGACAACAGATTTCTTTTGCTGTAATACCTATATCCACTTTCATCTGCAACTTTATCAGGAGATAATATACCCATCTTGTCATAATACCTAAGAGCTTTTTTAGTTATTTTGCAAATCTCTTCAACTTTTCCTATTGAATATAATTCGTTTTCTTTCATTACAACCACCCCAATCCATTAATATTACACAAGTTAGAGGTATTAAAGTCTAGTTGTATCAAATGAAACAATACAATATGAATAACATCCTCTATTTGTTCATAATTCTACACATTGGTTAATTCTTTGTCAATGAATGTTGATTAAATTGTATACTTTTTTATAAATAATTTAAATTTTATTAATTATTTGTTATTAACTAATAATGATTTTCACTAAAAAGTAATTATAAATAAAAGCTACCCTCAAAGGGTAGCTTTTATTTATATATTTATCTTGTTCCTACAATCTTCTCTATAATTTTAGATAATTCTTGACCATCAACTTCTCTTGGATTTGCTTCTGTACACATATCTTTAAGAGCTGCATTGATAATGTCATTCTTATATTGATCAACTAAATTTAAATCTGTTCCCATTTCCTTCAAAGTAGTAGGTATCATTAACTTCTTCTCTAATTCAACAATAGCTCTTATCAAATTATTTACTCCAATACTTACATTAGGAGCATGAAGTTTCAATAACTTAGCAACTCTTTGATATTTTTTTGCAGCTAAATCATATTCTTTATTATATCCACCATTACCTAAATTAGCATTATATTCAACTACGTGTGGAAGTAATAAAGCATTTGTTCTTCCATGAGGAATATGAAGTTTTCCACCTATTGCATGTGCTAAACTATGATTTATTCCAAGTCCAGCTGCATTAAATGCCATTCCAGCTAAACATGATGCATTATGCATTTTTTCTCTAGCTACAACGTTATTACCATCTTCAAAAGCTATTGGTAAAAATCTAAATGCTAATGTAAGTGCTTTTTCAGCTAAAGCATCAGAAAAATCAGTAGCTCCATTTGCCACATATGCCTCTAGTGCATGTGTAATTACATCCATTCCAGTATCTGCAGTAATTGATTTTGGTACTGAAGCCACTAGTGCTGGGTCTAATATTGCGACCTTAGGTAAAAGCGCCTTATCTGATAAAGCATATTTTAATCCTTCTTGCTTATTAGTGATAACTGCATATTCAGTAACTTCTGAACCAGTTCCACTTGTTGTAGGAATAGCTATAAATTCTTGTCTTTCACTATTTTCACCAGATAACTTTTTAGCGTATTCTCTTATTGACTTGGCAGCATCAATTGATGATCCTCCTCCAAGTGCTATTATAACTTCAGCATTGCAAGCTTGTAACTTTTGAATTCCACCAGCTATAACCTCTACTGTTGGATCTGGTACTATATCACTATATATAGCCACTTCACAATTATCAAGCTTTTCTTGAACCTTTGCTGCCATACCTGATGTTTCGATAAACTTATCGCAAACAATCAAAACTCTTTTATTCTTTACTTCATTTAATCTATTTAATGATCCTTCACCAAAATAGATACTTGTACTAATACTAAATTCTTTCATATATAATTCTCCTTATCTAAAAGTTTATAAGATATGAATGATTTAGTTATTCTAAATTTCAACAAGATTCGCCTACAATATAACAATTTACAATAAGCTCATTATAAATTTTATACATTTTATTATATCATAATACATTAATAATACAACATTCCACATAAAAATAGAGTTATTTATTTTACTATTTTATAAATGACCTAATTTTATTAACAGCATATTCTAAAGTATTTTCTAAATTACTATTATTTTTTCCTCCACCCTGTGCTTGATTACTATTTCCTCCACCTTTTCCATCAATTAATGTAATTGCATCTTTTAAAATATCGTTCATCGAAAATGCTTTTATATTTTGAGATGATGAAAAAATCAAATTAGCTCTTTCTTTATTTTTAACAGCCATTAGGGCAACTACATTATCTTCACCCACTAGCTTTGATGACACTTTAGATACATATTTTAAATCTTCTGAATCATATATTCTTTTAACAACTGTTATCTCATTAATTTTTTCACCAGTTTCTATCATTGTTTTCACTTCATAATCAGCTACTTCTTCACTAAGTTTTCTGTTCTTGTCTAAGGCATCTTTAAGTTTTTCACTTAAATTTTTTATTCCATTAACAGCCTCATCTTCACTAGCATTTAGATACCTACATACCTTATTAGTAAAGTCGTCTTTTTTATAAAACTCTTCAATAGCCCTAGGACCAGCTACATACTCAATTCTCGTAGCTCCTTTATGTTTTTCCCATCTTCTTATTTTTATCATTCTAAGTTCAATTGTAGAGCTTGGATGTAAACCACAACAAGCATTAATATCATGGTCACCAATTTTTACTATTCTAATTTCTTCCTCAGTATTAGGAAGTGTCCTTCTAAGACCTAATTTCTTCAATTCCTTTCTATCTGGAACAAAGATATCAACTTTAATATTTTCTCCTATTACATCATTTGCTGCTCTTTCAGCTTTTCTTATAGTTTCCTCATCTAAAATTCCATTAATATCTACAGTACTAATTTCTTTTCCCATATGGAATCCAACTGTATTGGCATTAAATAATTTATAAAAACATCCTGATAGCACGTGCTGTCCTAAATGCTGAGTCATTCCTTCCACTCTTCTATTCCAATCAATAGAACATTTTAATTTATGTAACTTTATTGGCTTTCTATTTAGTACATGATAGATTATTCCATCCTTCTCATATACATCAATAACTTCAATTCCTTCAATATAACCTAAGTCACAAAATTGACCACCACCACCTGGAAAAAATGCTGTTTTATCTAAAACAACATGATACTTTCCTTCTTTTTCTACTACACTTTCTAATTCAGCAGTAAATTCTTTTATATATTGATCTTTATAATATAACTTTTCCATTACATTCTCCTTAAATATTTACTTTTTTAAAGTTCTATATCCAGTTTTAAAATCCACCACATTTTCTAATTCCTCACCTGCCACAAAAGACTTTAAATTTTCAGCTGCAATATGAACTATTCTATTATGGGTTTCTTTAAGGTGATAATCCCCTGATATATGAGGAGTTATTATTACATTCTTGTATTTCCAAAGTTTATGGTTTCTAGGTAATGGTTCTGGATCTGTAACATCTAATGCTACACCTGAAATATGTCCATCTTCAATCACATCACATAGAGCTTCAGTATCAATAACGTTACCTCTTCCTACATTTAAAAGTATTGATCCCTTTTTCATTTTACAAAGATTTTCTTTAGAAAACAACTTAAAGGTATCCTTTGTACTTGGCAAGCTTAATGCTACAACATCCGCTCTAGATAATACTTTCTCCAATTTATCCATTAAATATAGTTCATCTAAATACTCTGGTTTTATGTCATTACTTCTTCTTATACCAATAGTATATCCACCTAAGGCTTTAATTTTTCTTGCAAACTCTCCACCAATATCACCAAGGCCAACAATCAAAACAGTCGACCCATAAATTGATTTTACTTCCCCTTCATCTTTCCATACTCCTTCTCTTTGATTATCTCTATATAAATTTAATTTTTTAATGAGCTCTAATAACATTCCTATCATGTGCTCTGAAATTGCTAATCCATAGGCCCCAGTTGCATTAGTTAAAATTGCATTATTAGGAAGCTTCCCCTCCTTAACGTATGCATCTGCTCCTGCACTATTAAGTTGTAACCATTTTAAGTTTTTTGCAACTTTAAGTCTTTCCACAGGTAAGTTTCCTATAATAATATCCATATCCCCTAAAGTAGCATCACTAACCTCAGATTCTTTTGCAAATATAAAATTCCCCCCAGGAGCAGCTTTCATTATTTCTAACTTATGTTCATCTCCCATAGGCATTACTATTAATATATTTAATTCTGATTGCACCATATTTTCCCCCTTATTTACACCATTCTTTATTTTTTTAAGCAGTGCATATGTTCCTTTACTTCATTCCAAGGAACTATATACGAAGTTCCTTTAGCACAAAACACTGATGATGAGGTATATTCCATATCCGCCATTTTATTATACCCCTTAAATTTAATGACCTCATCAGTATTATGACATACATCATATCCATCAAACATTAAACTTAAGGATCCCTTTCCTCTTGTAAAAGCTTGAAACTCTAACGGATAATTCATAAAGGTAGATACTGGTCCTCGCCCTTCTACTATAACCCTATCTCCATAACCTATAGGTTCTTGAAACTCTCCATTCATTTTCTGTACATCACTCAGTATTCTTCCAAGTAAATTCATATTTACATCTACTTTAAATTTATAATAGGGTTCTAATAGAATATTTTTTGCAGTTTCTAATCCTTGTCTAATAGCTCTTTTAGTGGCTTCTCTAAAATCTCCACCTTCTGTATGTTTTATATGTGCTCTCCCATCAAGTAATGTAACTTTTATATCTGTTACTCCCGAACCTGTAAGTAAGCCTCTATGTTCTTTTTCAAAAATGTGAGTTTTTATTAGATTTTGATGACCTGTTGTAATGAAATCAGGATGACACTTATTTTCAAATGTAATGCCCATTCCCCTAGGATTACTTTCTAAAAGCAAGTGTACTTCTGCATAATGCTTTAAAGGCTCAAAATGACCATATCCATGAGTACTTCCATCTATTGTTTCTTTATAAAGTATTTCTGGTGTACCAAATTCAACTAAAACTTCAAATCTATCTTTAAGAATTTCTTTTAACACTTCTAGCTGAATTGTTCCCATTATACTAATATCTATTTCTTGAAGTTTTTCATTCCAATTCACATTTAAACTATTATCTTCTGCTTCTAAAATTTTAAAACACCTAAGAACATCTGCTACATTATACGACTTATCAAAAATAACCTTTGCTCTTAAAGTAGGAATCATATCATAGTTAGTATTATTACCTACTCCTATTCCATATCCAGCTACTAAACTACTTATTCCAATCAATCCAACAATGTCTCCACACATTGACTGGCTTATTGTCTCATATTTTACTCCATTGTACTTCCTAATCTCATTTATCTTTTCTTTTACTTGAATTCCATTATAAGTATATTCTATCTCATCTCTAACATTTAATAGTCCTTCTAATATCTTTATATAAGTAATTCTGTTTCCTTTATTATCATATTTAATTTTAAATACTCTTGCTTTAACTTTAGTGTTAATAATATTATCATACTTAGTAATAGTTAATTTATCAAAGATTTGAATAAATTCATTAATTCCTTCTCCTTGAAGTGCAGAGCCACTTAGTGCAATATAAGTCTTTCTATTTTTTATTAATTCTGATAACCGTTTTATCCACATATCCTTATCATATATTCCACCTAAGTAAAGCTCTAAAAGAACTTCATCTCTCTCTGCAAAAAATTCCATATTTTCATCACTTAGCAACTCTAATTCACAACTATTTATAAGACATACGTCCTTAGAAAAATTATTACTTATTTCATCTATAGTCGCATTTAAATTAGCACCAGCTCTATCCATCTTATTTATAAAAATAAATACTGGCACCGAATGTTTTTCAAGCAACTTCCATATAGTCTCTGTATGTCCTTGAATTCCTTCAACCCCACTAATTACCATAATTGCATAATCTAAAATTTCGATACTTCTTTCCATTTCAGGTGAAAAATCTATATGTCCAGGAGTATCTATAAGATAATATTCTGAATTATTATATTTAAAATGTCCAATATCTGAAAATATAGTTATACCTCTTTCTCTTTCTATTGGATGACTATCTAAATATGCGTCTTTATAATCAACTCTTCCCATACTTCTTATACTTTTTGTACTATAAAGTATTTGTTCTGAAAATGTAGTTTTTCCTGCATCAACATGAGCAAATATACCTATGGTTTTCTTCATTAATTTTTTCTCCATACTCTTTTCTCCATACATCAAATTGTATATCATATCACTGTTTTTTATTACAGTACCTATAGCCTTATATTAACATAAAATTAGGTTTCTTAAGACAAAAAAAGTGCATCTAAATTAATAGTTACACCTTTATCTGTTATATTATTAAAACGATAACTGTTTAAAACCCTTTCCGTGTGCTTCAGAAACATTTAAAATTGATACTACTGCTTCACTATCTATATCCAAAAGCAGTTCTTTAGCTTTCTGTACTTGATTAGGATTTATAATTGAATATATTACTTTCTTCTCAACTCCAGTATAGGCACCCTCTCCATGAAGAAAAGTTACCCCTCTACCTAGTACATTAATAAATGAAGTTTTTATCTCTTCATGTTTATCACTTATAATTATAATCAAATTTTTTTCGTTTAAAGAAGCTATAACCTTATCTACCACGTAAGATTTAATAAATAATGAAATTAACGTATATATTGTTATAGTTAAATTACTTATATACAAACCAAATAATACTATAACTGCATTTAGGATAAAGCACATGGAACCTAACTTAATTCCATATTTCTTTTTTACTATAATAGCTATAATATCTATGCCGCCTTCAGATGCTCTATTTAAGAAAATAATTGCCATTCCTAAACCACATAGCACTCCCCCACATATGCAAGCTATCATCATATCATCAATAAGTATTATTTTAGATATATTTTCTGTGACAACTAAAAAGAATGATAACGATAACATTCCAACTAAACTTAGTATTCCAAATTCCCTATCTACCATTTTAAAACCAAAACAGAATATAGGTATATTTATAAGTAAAGCACTGTATCCTGAAGGTATGTTAGTTATATATTGAATTAACAAAGATATTCCCGCTACTCCTCCACTTAAAAGCTTATTTGGTGCAATGAATAAATTTACTCCAATGGAATAAATTAAATTACCAACAAGTATCATTAATATTTGTGTTATTCTCTCTTTATTTATAATTTTATCCCTTAATGTATCTTTTGAAATCTCTCCACTTAACATATTCGTCTCCTTCTAAATACCTTCTAGTAATAAGTTGGTTAAAACAAATTCATCTTCATTATATCATCATAGTCATAATTTTCAATATAATCCAAAATAAAGTCACGCTTTCCTAAACATGAAAAAAGTGCAACTAAATTAATAGTTACACTTGATACTACTATATTATTAGGACTCTGTATGCATTTACCATTTAGTATGAATTGTATATTCTATTACTTTATTTTACTACATAAAAATTCTTAAAATGATAACTGCTTAAAACCTTTTCCATGTGCTTCATTGACATTCATAATTGATACCACAGCTTTAGGATCCACATCTAATATAAGCTTTTTAGCCTTCTCAACCTGCTTCTGACTCATAATGGAATATATAACTTTCTTCTCATCTCCAGTAAATGCACCTTCCCCATGAAGAAATGTAACTCCCCTACCTAAAACTGTAAGAAAATCGCTCTTGATTTCATTATAACTATCACTAACAACTATAATTAGTCTTCTTTCATTCACATACGAAATTGCTCTATCTACTATATATGACCTGATAAAAAGTGAAATGAGAGTATACATAGTTATAGTTAAATTACTAATTAATAGTCCTGTAAAAACTATTATCCCATTTAATATAAAGCACATAGCTGCTAATTTAATCCCATATCTTTTCTTTAAAATTATAGCAATTATATCTGTTCCACCTTCTGAAGCCCTGTTAAGAAATATTATGGCCATACCTAAGCCACATAAGACCCCACCACATATGCATGATATCAACAAATCATCCACTGTTAAAAACCTGGAAATGTCCTTTGTTAATATTAAAAAAACTGACATAGATAACATGCCAATAAAACTTAATATTCCAAACTCTTTATCAATAACTCTTATACCAAAGCAGAAAATAGGTATATTTATCAGCAAAGTAGTATATCCAGATTGAATACCTGTAATGTACTGAATCAATAGTGAAATACCAGCTACCCCTCCACTTAAAAGTTTATTTGGAACAATAAATAGATTTACTCCTATGGAATAAATCATACTTCCTAGAAGAATCATCATAACTTGCTTTATTTTTTCCTTACCGCCCATATTGTCTAAAGCCATATACTTAGACACACTCTGATTAATCATAATTATCTCCTTATAATCTTATTTATTTTCTAAAAAATAAAGACATCCTAAAGGATGTCTTATAATTAGCATTAAGGAGAATAATTAGTCTCATATAATAAACTAAATAGTTTCTTCACACTAGACACCTCCCAATTTCCCGTGGGCATTTTGGTCCATATTTCTTGGCAGGTCTCCTGACTTCATATCAACATATATTCTAACCTTCCCATTAAATAACTTAACAGTGGTACATCTAGAATATACTCCATGTTACAGTGACGGGTTCGTGTTGGACTTTCACCAACTTCCCTTTTAATCTAAATTTTAAATTTAAAACCAAAAAATATAATATATTCAATTATCATCTATATTATATCATCTTCCATATAATTATCAACAATTATAAAAATGTAATCTGCTCTTCCAAGTAATTTTTTCTATAGTCTTTTATTATATCCTCCATCCTATAAATAATATTATATTTATCACACTCCGATACAAACACCTTCCATAGCTTATCACTATTTAAAGATCTACAATCATAATTATTTCCATAACTTTCAATATACCTTTTAACTAATGACCTATCATTAAATTTTTCATTTAACTTTTCATAATAATAAATTCTCTGATTAGTCCTAAGACTCATACCCATTCCATATGCATATATAAATTTAGCTCCTGCTTCATAGGCCCCTCTAACAATATTCCTTATGTTATCTTCATTATCATTTACAAATGGAAGGATTGGCATTAACAGTATCCCTGTATAAATACCCGCCTTCGAAAGCATTTTAATTGCTTTAAATCTTTCACTTGAGGTTGCCACATTAGGCTCTATTTTTTTACACAATGCATCATCGAAGGTTGTAATTGTTACTTTAATTAATACTGGAGAATGTTTTGAGATTTTCTTTAAAATGTCTATATCTCGAGTTACTAGCGGACTCTTAGTTGCAATAGCTATCCCAAAATTATATTTATTAATTAGTTTCAATGCACTTCTGGTATACTCATACTTTTTTTCATAAGGGTTATAAGGATCACTCATAGCACCCGTTCCTATTACACCTTTTCTCTTCTTACTTCTCAGGTCATTTTCTATAATTTCAATTGCTCCTTCTTTCGCTCTCACCTCATCAAAGTTATCAATGCAGTAACATTCGCTTCTTGAGTCACAATAAATACATCCATGACAACATCCTTTATATATATTCATATTGTAATTAATATCAAACCATCTATTATCACTAGCATATTGGGATACTATTTTCTTTGCTTTTATATATTCCATACTTTAAATCTCACTTTCTAAACATTACTTTAATTCTAATTATAAAGGGATAAATATGACTACCTTCTGTCATATTTATCCCTTTATTCATTTCAGATTCTTTATATAGATGGTATATCTTTATTTATACTTCCATCTTCATTTATAAATTTGATATCATAATTATCACTATTATATATATCCTTAATATTTCCTTCATTGAAATTAATGTCGTGTGGATAAACTATTATAAACTCCTCATTAGGTAAAATGTCCTCTTCATGTTCTTCACCATTATATTCTATAGATATCTTTGATGAACTATTATTTTTCCCATAAACAACAAAAATTCCTTTATTACCAGTTTCCATTAATATATCTATATTGTATCCACAAACTTTGCCATCAAGACTCATTTCAGATCCATAATTTTTAGCATATCTATTTATTAAAACTTTTTTAAAAGAATATAGCTCTATTCTTCCACCATCATTTTGTAAAACAAATTTATACTCTTTAAAATCCTTGGTTAATAAATCCTTACTAGAATTTTGAAAAGTCATTACTGATAGCTCTTCGTCTAATGCTTTTGCAGAATATGTGCTAAAGTATCCACTCACTCCACTAAAAATTATAATTACTACAAGCATAATTCCTAACGGTTTTACTGCTAATTTAATGATTTTATCTGTCTTTGTATCTTGTATCTTTTCCAAAATATTAATCAATTTAGTTTTTCCTACAACACACCTAACTAAACGAAAACACCAAAATCCTAAAATAGCTCCTATAGTATTGAATATTAAATCATCTATATCAGTAATATTATTAGAAGTAAAATACTGCAAAAATTCTATAGTAAATGAACCAATAAATCCATATAATATTACTCTTTTTAATTTATCACATTTTTTAAAAAGTAAGGGTATAAAAAAACCTAAGGGTATAAATAAAATTATATTCCCTAATACATTGTAATATGGACATGTATAACCTGTATTTACATTTGCAAACATTTCTATAGTTCTCTTTATTGGAATAAAATTAACATATCTTATTCTATAAAAGGAAAAACACAATTCACCGTTTTTAAAAAATGTATAATATATCATCATTAAAAAATAAATAAAAAATAGATTAACAAATATTTCTCTAATTATATTTAATTTATTTTTCTTAATGACAATAGTTCTATATATTATCCAAATCATAAAAAATATTAATAAAATTATAGTATATCCAAACCCAAAATCTCCCATGACACTACCCCTTTAAACTTTACATTTAACCTCTTTTATAAGTGGAGTATTTCTCCATTTATATACATTTGACACTATACCTACTGATAATATATTTATAATAAGATTAGTTCCACCATAACTTATAAAGGGCATGTTCACTACTGGATACAACGTAATAGCTAAAGATGTAGATATGCTTAAAATAAATTGTACTGTGAACATTGCAAAAATTCCACTTACTAACAACTTACCATATCTATCTTTTGTGCCTTTGGCTACAAATCCTATTCTAACTATAAAAGCTATAACTAAAGAAATTAAAATAATACCTGCTATCCAGCCAAATGCATAAATTATATATGTTAAAACAAAATCAGTATGAGCCTCAGGTAGCATTGCAGAAGTAATCTTTTGCCCTTTGCCTAAAAATCCTGCAGAAGATATTAACGAATGAATACTATTATATAAATATTGAAGATTGGAACTTCGTGGATTAATTATGGCTATAAATCTTTCCATTCTGTATGGAGCTGATAACAAAAACCCTAATAATAAGGTTGCTATTCCTCCTAAAGATACCATTATATATTTTATTCTTAATCCTGAAACAATCATTAATGAAATAATTGCTATAAAATAAATAATAATAATAGATGCTGAGTTACCTAAAATAAAAAATAATGTTGGTAAAAATGCTACTATAAATCCTACTACTATTCCTCTTAAACTGCTCCAATCCCAATTATCAAACATTCCTGCAAGACATATTATCAAGAAAAACGCTCCTATTGTAAAGCTATCAATAGCTATTCCTCCAACATACAAATAAGACCTACCAAATACTGGTACCCCACCGTATGTTGTAAGTATCAATAGAGCTATACTTCCACCATAGATATATCTTGAGTATTTTTTTAAGTTCACATAATGAAATTTAAGTAATATAAAGGTAATAACAACTCCACTTACCCCATATACAATAGTCCTACTTAGAATATTGTCATATCCATATTTTAACACCAAACCATTTTTACTTATATGTGACATAGTTAAAATACCAATCAATAGAAAAATTGAACTTATACTTATAAGCATCCAATCTGGTCTTGCTTTATGAACTTTATTTAAATCATGACCCACAATTTCTGCAGACCCCATTTGTGCAACTGCCTTTTTTATAGCTTCTGCTTCATCAATTCCAATATCAATATAATCACTGATAAGATCTTCTATATGTCCTCTTAATTCAATTCGTATACTTTCATGTACCTTTTTATTTTTAACTAATGAACATACCTCATCAATATATTTTTCAACTTGACTATTATCTACTGTGAACATAAATTTTCGCCTCCTAATACTTTATCAACAGTAGTACTAAACAATTTCCACTCTTCTTCCTTCTCCTTTAAAATATCTCGTCCCTCATCAGTTATTCTATAATACTTTCTCTTTCTCCTTCCTTCTCCTTCATCCCAATATGATTCAATATAATTCTCATTTTCTAATCCATGTAATATTGGATATAAAGTTCCTTCTTTAAATTGAAAAACTCCCTTTGATTTTATTTCCATCTCCTTGATCATCTCATATCCATACATCTCTTTGCGACTAAGAAGACTTAATATAAGTATGGTTGTACTCCCTTTTATTAGCTCTTTATTTATTTTCATTACTTTTCACCTTACCTTTATAATCTATGCATAGTAAATCTATGTATATAATTTACCACTTATAATTTATGTTGTAAAGTATTTTACAAAACAAAAGAGACTATTGCACTAATTATCTAATGCAACAGTCTCTATCTTTAGTAGCACTTTATGTTGTTGTAATTCTATGTAACCTTTGACACTACTAAATATACAACATTATAATAGCTAAGTTATTCTATAAGAATTTATACGTGAGCTTCTCCAGCTTTAAAAATTGCAAATTTAGTACAAAGTGGTCCAATTAATTCATATATTACCGTACCTGCTAATATAATAGTTCTAATTTGTGTTCCATAAGCAGGCAACGCATTTTCTACTAGTAATGCTAGCCCAATAGCAACACCTGCTTGAGGTACTAAAGTAAATCCTAGATATTTCTGGACAATTGGTTCTGATTTTGCAATCTTACATCCTAAGTATGCTCCTAAAACTTTCCCTATAACTCTAGCAAAAATATATCCTACTCCTATTACTCCTACAGTCTTAAGAACAGATAAATCTAAACCTAACCCTGAAATGGTAAAAAATGCTACAAATATAGGATTTGTAAAACTATCAAGAACAGTAAGCAACTTACTCTTACCTGCTGTAAGATTACTTACAGTACTACCTACAACCATACAAGTTAATAATCCTGAAACATGCAAGTGTGTAGCTACTCCTGACGCTAACAATATGACGCCTATTGCAAGTCCCATGGTCATTTCCTTACTCTTAGCACCTCTATTTGCAAAAACTAAAATAGTTCCAAAAATTACACCTAAAACAAGTGATCCTATAATTTCTATAAACGGGCTTGCTATTGACATGAATGTTAAAGCTTCAGTTCCCTTTGTTAACATTTCTGCAATAGCTAAGGATATTCCAAATGCTATAACGGCAATGGCATCATCAATTGCTACTACTGGTATTAATGTATCCACAAGTGGTCCCCTAGCATTATATTGTTTTAAAACCATTATAGTCGCAGCCGGTGCAGTAGCTGATGCAATGGCTCCAATAGCTAAGCTAAATGCCATTGGTTGCTTAAATATAAATACCATTACTAATGTAACAACTACAACAGCCATCAATGCCTCAAATAAAGCAATTATTATAATTCCTGAACCAATCTTTTTTAAGTCTTTAAAATTAAGTGAACTTCCTATGCTGTACGCTATAAAACCTAATGCTACTTCAGAAATTACTGACAGATTACCAATAGCTCCCTGTGGTATTAGTTTTAGACAAAAGGGACCTATTACTATTCCTGCTAGTAGATATCCTGTAACTTTTGGCAATTTTAAATATCCTACTAAAACGCCAAAGATTATTCCTGCAAGGAGAACTACTCCTAATATATATAACCAATTCATTTTATCAAGTCCTTCCTAAATCCTAGTTAAAGCTACCTCCAATGACTCTTCCTACTGGTATTGTAAAAGCAATTCCTTTTCCTGCAGGATCCAATCCTCCAGTAACCTTATTTATCACTTCTATAGCTTTATCAACTTGTTCTTTTGCTAATACTGTAAGAACAGTTTTTTTAGGGGTTTGCCCCTTGTTTAATAATAATTGTAATGAAGAAAACATGCTTGCTTCTTCACATGTACTTAATACATTAGCCATTCCTACTGAATCTATTATGGTAGAACCGCTAATCCCTACATTAGTAAATTCAATCATAATATCCTCTAGTTCTCTTGTATCGTTTATAACAAAAACTAACAACTCCATGATATTTCATCCTTTCTTTCCATATATTAGCTCCAATATAATTATACCTCTAATTATTCTCAAGTCAAAATTCTATAATTTTTCTAATATTTGACTTATGAATTATGTTAATTTTATTTTCATCAAAGTTTAAGAATATTAACGCTTATATTTTTCCAATATCTAAGAAACCTAGCAATAATATAAATATTTTTTTGCTCTGTTACGATAATACGGTATAGTGATAAATCATTATTAAAAATTACAAAGGAAGTGATACTATGAAAGTATTTCGCAATATGAAAGTAAAATTTAAATTAGTTATTTCATTTTTACTCTTAACTATATTTATAAGTGTTATTGGTGCCTTTGGAGGCATTGCACTTAAAACCTCCAACGGACAATCAGATCAACTATACAACGTTAATCTTCAAAGCGTAACTAATCTTCTATCAATTAAAAGTATAGTTGAATCTGTTGAAGGAGAACTCCTAACAATTCTTAAAATTGATGATTTTGAAGCTAAAAAAGCTGCTCAAGAAAGCATTGCAGAAAAAGGAAAATTGAGTAATAATTTTGCTACTCAATATGAATCTTTAATTTCATCACAAGAAGAACTCGATATCTGGAATAGTTACAAAGCTAGTACAGAAAAATACAGAGAAGTACGAGATAAAATGTTTGACGCTATTAACAACAATAACTCTTCCGAGGCTAGTTCTTTATATAAGGAATTAGTAGATGTTAGAAATACTCGAATTGAAGATATTAACAAAGTTGTAGACTTAAACTTAGAATCAGCAAGTTTAGCCAATGAAAAAATAGACTCTACGTATAACAGAACAATTATATTAATGACAATAATTGTTGTTATTTCAATTGTCAGCTCTATTTTAATTTGTTTGTTAATATCTAAAGATATTACTGTCCCACTAAAAAAAATAAAAGATTTAGCTGAAAGATTATCAGAATGTGATTTCTCAACGCCAATTACAATAACGAGAACAGATGAATTTGGGCAAACCGGTATTGCATTAAATTCAGCTCAAGAAAACGTAAGTATACTAGTAAAACATATAATGGAAAGCTGTGAAGAAATAAGTGCTTCTAGCGAAGAATTATCTGCTACTGTGGAAGAACTATCTTCAAAAACTGCACTTATAGATGAATCTGTAAATACTATCGTCTATGACATGCAAGAATCTAGCGCTGCTACAGAGGAAATAAGCGCTTCTATTCATGAAGTAGATTCCAGTATAAATACTCTTGCTGAAAAGGCCATGGAAGGCAGTACCACATCAAATAACTCAAAAAATAAGGCCTTAAAAGTAAAAGAGCAAACTCAAATAGCTATAGATGATACAAAGTCCATCTATAACAGCAAAAAATCCAACATGCAAAAAGTTATAGAACAAGCAAAAATAGTAGACAATATTAGTGTAATGACAGATATTATTGGAAGCATTGCTTCTCAAACTAACTTACTTGCACTAAATGCAGCCATTGAAGCTGCCAGAGCTGGAGAACACGGTAAAGGCTTTGCAGTTGTAGCTGAAGAAGTTAGAAAACTTGCCGAACAGTCCTCTACAGCAGTAAATCAAATTAAAGACACCATTGATGAAATACACAAAATCTTTAAATACAGTATAGATACTGGAAGTGATTTACTTCAATTTATAAATGATGATGTAAACACTCAATTAGACGCATATGGTCAAACAGGTATTGAATACTATAATGATTCTAAATTTTTAAATGAGATGAGTGAAGAATTTGCTTCTATGGCAGAAGAAGTGATGGCTACTGTCGGTCAAATAAATGAAGCTGTAGGTAATATGGCAGAAACAGCTCAAAAATCTACTGAACAAGCTGATGAAATTAAAAATAGTATTAATGAAAATTCAAGAGCTATAGAACAAGTTTCTCACACAGCAGAGAGCCAAGCCCTCCTTGCTCAAAACCTTAATGAAATGGTTCAAAAATTTAAAATATAGGCTCTATGATAAAAAGCAGTGATAAACTGTGCTAAATAATAAGGGTATAGCTTATAAGTATCTAAGCTATACCCTTTTCTACTTTCTGAAAAGTACCTCTATATATTTTCTATGTGCATCTATCCAAAAATATATATGTTACAATTAACTTTTACATAAATTTAAGGCTTCTGTTTATAATACATTCTTCCTTAAAAATTCCTCTTGTGCTAACAAAATATCTTTCTCATTAATTGTAACTAAACTTATCCTATCTAGATTTTCACTGCATATTCTTACACTTTGAATCCTAATTAGATTATCTAAATACTGCTTAATCATAAGTCCATTTTTTAATATAACATTAGGATTTCCATACATATCAATTATAGCTTTTCTTAACGTTATTTCTGCAGACTCAGTCAATTTATATCCTTTTTTCTCTAAGGTATTTAAAGCAATACTACATAAACCATTGTAGTCATAATCTTCAAATTCAAACCAAGTTGGAAGTCTATATGCTAATCCTTGATTAAATAGTATGAGTTTTCTCATTCTCTTAAGGTCACCTGATAGCACAATTATACATCTATTACTGTTTTTATCTATAAATTTAATTAATTCAGTTATTATTTTATTACAATTATCTTCTTCAATTATTAAATCAAATTTATCTATAAAAATAACTTTACCTAGATGCTTACTCAAAGCATCCTCTAATGTAGCTCCACCATTTATAAGTGAAATCAATTCATACTTATCCACTTCTATGATGTTTTTTGCTTTAACTATCCCCATACTATAAAGCATTTCTGAATAAATATTAGCAACTGTTTTTTTCCCTGTGCCATTTTCACCAGTAAACACTATATTCATATATTTATTAAGATCATTCTTAAGACCAAGTTTTCTTCTTTTTTCTCTAACCTTAATAATTTTATATTGATTTCTTAGAAAATCTTTTGATTCATCACTACCTACTAAAACTTCTAGTCGCTTCTCTAAATCAAAATCATTATCATATTCCTCAACATTTATCTTCTCTACATCCTTTATAGTAATTAAATTCATTTCATATTCACTTATATCATCTTCAGCTATTCTAATACTTTGATTTCTTATTAACTTTTCAACATAATTCCTAACCATTCTTCCATTTCCAGATTGAGCATCAGAATTTTCATAAATGTCAACGAAACTTTTTCTTAAAGCGTCATATCCACTTTTAGATAATTTAAAACCCTTTGATTCCACGAGTCTTAGTGCCATCTCTAAAAGTTCCTTAGGATTATAGTCTGCAAAATTTGTCCATAGAGGGAATCGAGATCTTAAACCAATATTTACATCAAAGAAATTCTCCATCTCTTCCTCATATCCAGCTAAAATAACCACTACTTCTCCAGAATAATCCTCAATAAGCTTTAGTAAGGTTTCAATTGCTTCTATGCCTAAAGAATCATTAGCTAGAGTATATGCTTCATCAATAAATAACACTCCACCAATTGCTTCTTTAAATTTTTCTTCTGTTTTTTTCAAAGTTTCCCCTGGTATAGCTGAAACAAAACTAGATCTATCCGTTTCAATCATTTGACCAACTTTTAAAAGGCCCATACTATTTAACATTTCTGCAACTAACCTAGCCACACTAGTTTTACCTGTACCGGGATTTCCCGTGAAAACCATATTTAAGTTTTGCTCGATTTTTGTATATACTCCAACAGACTTTCTCTTTTCCTGCGCTACTATTAGCTTATACTGATTTCTCAATAAATTTTTTACTTCTTCTAAGCCTACTATATTATTTAGTTTATCTTCTAAATCAAATTTTGCGCTTACCTTAAAATTAAAATTATCTTTATCTAATAAATCAATTTGTCTTTCACCATTTAATATGTACTTCTTTGAAGCATCCATAATTGCATTTTCCACAATATTTCTTACAAACCTAGCATTACCTAGATCATTTTTCCCCGTAAGTTGATTTCGAGTAAATAAATCAATAAGACCTGACTTTACACCTTGAGCAATTCTATAACCCTTTGATTTAGCAATATTAACTGCAATATCGTACATTTCAACAGGATTATAATCTTGAAAGTGAATTATATTTGGAAATCTTGACTTTAATCCTTGATTAATTGTGAGGAATTTTTCCATATCTCTTTCATATCCTGCCATAATAACAATAAGGTCATCTCGATTATCTTCTATTCCTTTTAGAAGTGCATCAACAATTTCCTTACCCACCTTATCATCTTCATCTTCACAAATAGAATAAGCTTCATCAATAAATAAAACTCCTCCTATTGCAGAATTAATTACCTCTATAGTTTTTTTAGCAGTATCATTAGGGTTATCTGGAATAAAATCAGCTTTACTTACTTCTCTAAATATATGCTTCTTAATTATTCCCAAAGCACATAAATATTCAAAAGCTACCCTTGCTGCATTGGTTTTTCCCGTACCTGCATTACCAGTAAAAATCATATTCATTGAAATTTGAGATGTTTTAAGTCCAAGTTTTTGTCTAATTAATTGAACTTTATAATTATTCTCCACCTTAGTTATAAAATCTTTTAATTCCCTTATCCCAATAATGGAATCTAATTTATACCTTGCTTCATCTAATGTAGGTATGACATAATCGCTTAATTTATATATTTCATTATTAGCTTTACAATAAAGTTCATTGTCTTTAGCAAACAATAGGATTTGTCCTATGCTTTCAAGATTTTCCTTTTCTACCAAATTAATTAATGGCTTATAAACTTTATAGGAAATAAAATCACTTACACCAAAATTACTACTTTCTTTAAAATTTTCTTGTAAAAATGAACATACTCCTAAATTATCCTCTTTTTTATCTTCCAAATTCAAACCCAATTGAATATCTACTCCAACTTTTTCTTGTAATTTGTATATATGATTAATTAACTCTTTCCTAATTACCATATTCTTTTCTTCTTCGGTTAAAGACTTTGTATATAGCACTTTATCAACATTATCCAAAGAAAAACTATCCATATCATTATCGTTATAAACAAATACTATAAACTTATTATGACAAATAAAGTTATTGAATTTTTCATCATTTACTTCAGCTTCTACTATAACCTTATTTTTAATAGTATAATATTCATCAAGCATTAAACAGGAGTTAGGGTGTATATTAGATATAACCTTTAAAATCTCATCTTGAGCTTTCTCTACATTTTTAAAAATTACCACTGAAGAACTATTATTTAACTTCTCATATAAGTCCGTTAAAAAAGCATTAAATCCTAAATTAAAATTGTAACTTCCTAAATTAATTTCATCTATCTCATTTTTATCTATCAATTTATTGTTATATAAATTTTCAAATAATAATCTAATACTTGCCTTTTTAAAGGTACCTCTTTCTCCGATTAGCAATAAAACTCCCTTTTCATTATCTTCAATCTTTTCTTTATAATACCTACATAAATCTTTTATATAAGTTTGTTGTCCTATTAGTTCTTTAGATAAATTTTTTTCAATTGCTAAAAAATCATCCTTTGTTACCTTATCCATTCTCTCACTCCTTCAATCTCCTTGTATAAGGCAGATTAATTCTATATATCGTAATTATCGTATTATATAATGAAACACTTATGCTAATTCTTTAATTTTATCTCTCCCATTATAGGATAATGGTCTGATGGATATTTGCCTAATTTATTAAATTCTACTATTTCAGCCTTTTCAATCATAAATTCATCAGATACAAATATATAATCTATATGCCTTCCTTTACACTTTCCCTTAAAATTGTTCTTATAATCTCCAATAGCATTAATAGCACTAGATTCACTTTGAG
>URKQ01000037.1 GCA_900548455.1 uncultured Clostridium sp. | reverse complement strand
GCAGATACATTCGCCTAGGATAATTCAGCTTTTTCAAAAGGAACCCTATGGTTCCCTTTGAGTATCTCTCCTTGAAGCGGAGGGGACAGAGCTCCCTTTCAACCCTCCTTAGGAGAGTCCTGCACGAGCTATAAATTCACTTTTTAGCATAGATTATAAATTCTATCACTATATGTTACTAGAGAGTTTATGGTAATTCAGTTTTTTTCTCGCATATAATTTGATGTAAAAATTGTAACAAGGTGAAGTGGTACTGAAGGATGGGATTCTATAAGAATCCCTATTATTTTGTTAAAAAGCTAATAAGTTAGTTTTGAAAATCATATGAAGTTTGGAGCGGCCCTGTAGATAGTTCACTTGTAGTGGTATACTTTGCAATCCCAAAGTTTTTATCTAATACAAAAATTATAATAGAGTTAAAAAAGTGGCTGATGCATTAAATAATTAGTGCGTCAGCCACTTTTTTATTGATTGAATAGCGAAAAGTTGTCAAAAATATAATTAATTAATAAACACTATAATATTTAGTTAGGATGGATAACGTATGGATGAAAAATTGATAAAAACTGATGAAGAAATGAATACCACAAACATTATAAATGTATCAGAACCAATAGTAAATGAAATAAGAAAGTTATTAACTAAGCAAGATGCAGTGGGATATCTTACACCTGTAGAAAAAAGGAAATATCTTCATTATATAAATATGTTAGGTGAAGTTTATAAGGACAAAAACAGATGATTTTATTTACGTCAAAGTACAATTAAACATACATTAAAGTTGAATTATAATTACATTATAGTTATAATGTTTATGTAATAATATTTTGTTTGATTAGTATTTGTTCAATATTGAAGATCATGAATAATGGGAGGGATTGATATGGAAAAAGAGATACTAAATTTACAAGAAGCTTCAGGGTTTTTACAAGTTGGGGAGCGAACACTGCTAAAGCTTTTAAGAGAAGAGCATATTCCTGGAAGAAAGATAGGTAGAGAGTGGAGGTTTAGCAGAGAAGCTTTATTAACATGGTTATCTGAAGGTGATTCTATAGAGTATATAAATAAAGATGAAGTATTTGAAGTATGCAAAGATGAGTCTGGTAATTATGATGCCCTTATAGAAAAAATAATAGAGTTTGCAGATGACATTAAAGAAAATAGGAATATTAATAATTTACTCGAAGATATTCCACTAACATTAAATATTCCTGATAATGTAACGTTGAGAGTTAGTTATAAACAAAAGAGAGATTTGGAAAAATTGGCATTTAAACTATATTGGCCATTAAGTGAAGAAAGAAAAGTAATGTCTAAATAATAAAAGGAGATGAGAAAATGAACAAAGATATTAAGTTTTCATCTCCTGATAATCCTGAGAGATTATGGTCCTATGTAAAGAAATATAAAAAGCAATTTTTAATAACAGCTTTGGCAGGAATATTTTATAATAGTGCCATTGTTTTAGGACCTATTTTTCAAGGGAAACTTTTAGACGCTGCTATTGAGTCTAAAACCATGAGTTCTATACTAAATGCAGGTTTAGCTTTTATAGGGATAACAGCGTCTTTTCAGTTAGGGAGATTTTTTAAAAGGTATTATGTTAGAGATATGGCAAATAGAATGAGTGGGGATATGAGAATAGGAATTTTGTCTTCAGTTCTTTCGAAAGATTTAAAGTCAATACAGAATGAAAAAGTTGGAGATTTAATGACTAGAACTATTGGGGATGTAGATATTGTTGTAGAAGCTGTTAGAAAAACAATAACTGAACTTTGGGATACTTGGGTGCTGATGATTGCATATTTTGTTGCTTTATTATTTTATGATGTAAAGATTACTTTAATTGCATCGTTGCCAATTCCAATTGCAATTATTACTGCTCAACTTATGAAGAAGGTTATTCATAAAAAGAATATGGAATCTCGTAGGACAAGCTCTAAAACCACATTACAGATTAGGAAGATGATTAGTGGAGCTAATACACTAAGAATATATGGTAGGGAAGATGCAGAATTAATGAGGCTAGAGAAAAATCTTGAAGTTCAGGCAAGAAAAACGGCTATTGCATCAGTATTAAAAACAGGATTAGCACCTATTTATACAGCTGTTTCAACTATTGGTATATTAATTGTTATTGGGTTAGGTGGAAAAAAGGTTTTAGATGGAGAGTTTTCTATAGGAACTTTTACTGCATATATAACTATGTTTACAGCTCTTGCGGCTAGGACTACTACTGCAGCTAAGGTGTTTAATATACAGCAAGGGGCTAAGTCATCTTGGGATAGAATTAAAACTTTATTTGGTACAGAAAAAGAGGAGGACAAGCTTTCTAAGTCTTTAGTGATAAATGAGATAAATGTTAAGGATATGTCATTTAAATATAAGGATGATGAAGAGTATATACTTAAAAATATTTCTTTTAAGTGCAATAAAGGTATGATAATAGGAATTACAGGACCTGTAGGTTCTGGGAAAAGTGCATTAAGTTTGGCTTTAACAGGATTATATAATTATGAAGGTAATATATGCTTAGATGGAATAGAACTTAGAGATATGAGTGTTGAAGAAAGGTTGGCAACCATATCTTATAGTGGTCATAATCCCTTTTTATTTTCAAATTCAATTAAAGATAATATAACCTGGGGAGAAGATGAAGATAAAAGGTTGGATGAAGTAATTAAAAGTGCTGCATTGAGTGAGGACATAAAAAGATTTACAGATGGATTAAAAACTGAAGTAGGTGAAAGAGGAATAAAGGTATCAGGTGGACAGAAACAAAGGATCTCTTTAGCTAGAGCGTTATATAAAAATTCTTCAATAATTATTCTTGATGATCCATTTTCCGCTGTAGATATCTTAACAGAAGCTGAATTAATTAAAGCTTTGAGTAAAGAAGCTGAGAATAAAGTAATATTTATTTTTTCTCATAGACTAGATAACTTTAAAAATTTTGATAAAATATTAGTTTTAAATAAAGGTGAAATTGTTGAAGCAGGAAATCATGAAGAGTTGATGAATAATTGTGGTATATATTCAAAAATTCTAGAATCTCAAAACTTCTCAGAAATGAAGGTGAAATAGATGAGTGAAGTAATAAAATCCTTTAAAACTACTTTTAAAAAGAAACCATTATGGGTAGTTAGTTTAATTATAGCAATTTTATGTGGTGTATTAATACAGCTCATACCACCTCAGATATTGAGAAATATAATAGACAATCACATAAGTACTGGGCAATTTAAAGGTATATGGATTTTAGCATCTTTATATCTAGGTGCAATATTATTAACAGGTTTATTGGATTTTTTTAGAGAGCTTACCATGGCATTAGTTGGAGAGAAAATGATATCTGAAATAAGATTTAACATGGCAAAGAAGTTATCTAAATTACCAATCTCCTATTTCGATAATAATTCAGTTGGAAGTGTTATGAGTTATTTTACTTCTGATGTGGATGCTGTAGGCACATTAATAACTTCTGGAGTAATAGGAATAATTGCAGATGGATTAAAGGCTCTAGGGATAATAGTATCTATTTTTCTTATTAGTCCTAAAATTTCTATATATGTAGTAATTATTATTCCTATTATTTTTATAATAACTAGGTATTTTAAAAGTGCTACCTTAAAAGCTCAACTAGAAACTAGGAGAGCAGTGGCAAAGATAAATAGTAATATTCAAGAAATTTTTAATGGTATAAGAAGTATTAAACTTTTTAATAAAGAGAAATACTTTATTAATGAGTTTCAAAAACCCTTGAATGAAAATATTAGAGCTATCCATAAAACAAGTACCTTTGATTCTATATTTCCTTGCATTATGCAAATCTTAAGAGCAGTTATAATAACGATAGTAGTAATTTTAGCAGCACCTAATGGTGCTAACATGACAGGAATTACTATAGGATCTATTGCAGCATGTGTGGATTTGATTTCAAGAATGTTATCACCTATAGAATCTATAGCAATGGAGTTTCAAACAATACAACAGGCTATTTCTGGGTTAAGGAGAATTGAAGAATTTCAGAATATAAAAGAAGAAGAAAGATCATATGATACGGATTTAGATGAATTAAATAATGATTTTAGCATTGTAGTTAATAATGTATCCTTTTCCTATGATAAAAAAAGTCCTATAGTTAAAAATGTATCCTTTGAAGTAAAGGAAGGATCAAAAGTAGCACTAATAGGGAGAACGGGCGCTGGAAAAAGCACCATATTAAATTTAATTACAGGATTATATTGTCCTGACTGTGGAAGCATTAAAATTGGTAATATAGATCCTTTTAGAATACAACCACAGATGAGAAGAAACCTTATTGGAATAGTGCCACAAAACTTTTATATTTATGATGGCACTGTAAAAGATGCAATAACACTATATGATAATTCTATAAGTGATGAAGAAGTAATAAGGGCTGCTAAAGAAGTAGGAATCCATGAAGATATAGTAAAACTACAAAGAGGATATGATACTTTAATAGGAGAGGGAGAAACTCAATTATCTAATGGACAATATCAACTTTTATCTTTAGCATGTGCAATTGTAAAAAATCCTCCCGTTTTACTTTTAGATGAAGTGACCTCTGGTTTGGATGCATTGACTGAAAAAAATGTTTTTGAGGCCTTAAGAAGAATTAGTAGCAATAGAACATTAATTACAATAAGTCATAGGATATCAGGCATAGTTGATGCTGACAAGGTTATTATTCTTGAAAATGGTAAGATTGTTGAAAGTGGATTACCAAAAGATCTGTTAAGTAAAAAAAGTTGGTATTATAAGTATAATCAAATAGAAAATTTAGGTTGGAAACAGTAAAGTTAAGGTGAGTTTATTCACCTTAACTTTATTTGTTATTCTAGTCCGTCAAAGGTAATATTAGCAGATTTTAAAGCAGAACGAACAGCTTCTATTACCGCTTTACTTGTTACGGTGGCACCACTGACTGTATCTACATTTAAGCTTTGTTTATCAACTATGCTTTGAGAAACTTTAGGAGCTGCATCTCCACCTATTCCAGGTGTTTCGGATGGAGCGTCTATAGTTATTTCGGTGATTTTATTATTTTTATCAACTTTTACTTTAGCAGTTATATCACCACCATAGCCTTTTGCTGTGCCTGTATATTCACTTGTACCACCACCACAACCAGTTAAAAGTAGGGCGGATAAAGCTATTAAAAGAGCTTTTTTCATGTGTTTTAACCTTCTTTCAATATAAAATTTTTATACGAATTTAGTATGTGCCATATTTAAATGTATATGCCAAATATTCAACTTGTTTTTTGTATAAATATATATGTTACAATTAATAATCTAAATTTTTGAATTTTTAAAGACAAGAAATAAAATTTATATTAATATATAATGTATATAAGTTGCATAAAATTATTATTTAAATGTATAGGATTTATTATAATTAGTCTATAAAGCATTGAAATATCAGTGTTTTGGAAATGGAAACATATATAATTCTTTATGCATAAAAAAACTAAGGAGGAAGAATATGAAAGAAAACTCGAAAGAAAAGATACAGGATAAAGGAGGAAGTATAGTAGCGCTATTACCATTATTTGTGTTTTTGGTTACGTACTTAATAAGTTCAATTATTACAAGAGATTTTTATAAGATGCCAGTAAGCGTAGCCTTTATAATTGCGGCAATAGTTGCTCTGTCAATGAATAGAAAAAGAACTTTTGATGAAAAGTTAACTAGTTTTTGCAAAGGTGCAGGAAATACTAATATTATATTAATGATTTTAATTTTTATTTTTGCAGGAGCTTTTGCACAAGTTGCTAAAGATATGGGGGCTGTAGATTCAACGGTTAATTTAGGATTATCAATTTTACCAGCAAAAACTATGGTATTTGGAATTTTTATAATGGCTTGCTTTATTTCCATATCTATAGGTACTTCTGTTGGAACAATAGTGGCATTAACTCCGGTAGCGGTTTCAATTGGAGAAAAGATAGGAATACCGATAGCTCTTGTAGTGGCAGCAGCTGTGGGTGGTGCTATGTTTGGAGATAACTTATCTATGATTTCAGATACAACTATAGCGGCTGCAAAAACTCAAGGTTGTGAAATGAAAGATAAATTTAGATGTAATTTTAAGATAGCATTAATAGCTGCAGTATTAAGTGGGATTATATTATTGATTTTAGGTGGCAAGGGTGTAGTTACATTAGATGTAGAATATACATATAGTTTTATTAAAATAATCCCATATTTGTTAGTTTTAATTGGAGCATTACTTGGTGGAAATGTAATAATAGTTTTAATTATAGGAACTATAACTGCTGGTGTTATTGGCATTTTAACTGGTAGCGTTGATATTTGGATGTTTGTTAATTCTGCTTCTTCTGGAATGATGAATATGAGCGAGATTATAATAATAACAATATTGGTAGCTGGAATGGTAGAGTTAATTAAAGAAAATGGAGGTATTGATTTTATTATAACTTCCATTAAAAAGAGAATAAGTGGTGAAAGGGGAGCTAAAATTGGAGTAGCTTTATTAGTTGGAATTGTGGATGCATGTACTGCTAATAATACTGTTGCAATTGTTATGGCAGGTCCCATAGCTAAAGAGGTTGGGGAAGAGTATAATATAGAACCTAAAAAATTAGCTAGTATATTAGATATATTTTCATGTGTTTTACAAGGAGTAATACCTTATGGCGCACAACTATTAATGGCAGCAGGGATTGCTGGAATATCTTCCTTTGAAATTATGAAGTTTTTGTTTTATCCATATATTTTAGGGATAGTTGCTTTTATAGCTATTTTAATTAAAAAATTATAGTTTAATGGACAAGCAATGAATAACCATGGATTTCATTGTTCTATGGTTAGGGTATATCATAAATAATTAAAAGAAGCATATAGATTATAGAAGAATATAATTTTATATAATAAATGAGGTAATTTATATGCACAAAATTAGAAATGTATTAATAATGTTTATTGCTTTGATTTCTATATTTATGGCTAGATTTTTAAGTGAACCCTATATTGAATTAAATAATTTGAAAATGGCAGAAAAGGAAAACAGCGAAGTTGTACAAGTAGGCAATTTTAATAATAACTCCCTTAATAGTATTAATAGGGAAGAGGCTCTAAAAGATAATTTAAATTTCAGCAACATGATCAATGGCATTATACCAGTTGTAATGTATTTATTATCAGTGTTATGCCTTTTAGATTTGATAAAGGCTACCTACATTAAATTTATGAAAGAAGACAATCTAATATATAAAACTGCATTTATATTACTGATTGTATTTCAAATGATTTTTATAGGACTTATATCCTTTTATGTAGCTGAAATGTCTATGAAAATATTATTAATATGGATACTTTTAGCATTGATTCTTACTAGAATTATATATGAAGGAAGTTATTTTATTGACATTGTTAAAGCTTCTAAGTAAAAATAAGGTGTGTCGGACTAAATAATTAGTGCGACACACCTTTAGTTATCCAATGTTACCTGAGATATAATCTCTTGTAAGTGAATGTGAAGGATTGTTAAATATTACATCAGTAGTATTATCTTCAACTATTTCACCATCAAACATAAATATAGTCCTATCTGATATTCTTTTAGCTTCAGCTAAATTGTGAGTAACAATGATTATGGAGTAATTTTCTTTTAAAGATAATAAAAGATCTTCAATTTTTTTTGTATTAATTATATCTAGAGCGGAACAGGGTTCATCAAGAAGTAAGATGGTGGGGTTAATTGTGATTGCTCTTGCTATACATAGTCTTTGAGCTTGTCCACCAGAAAGTTTAAGAGCACTTTTATTTAAATTATTATTAAGTTCTGTATCTAAACCAGTAAGCTTTAAAGTGCTTTCTATTATAGATTTTCTAGTATTTTTATCAACTCCATAATATTTAAGAGCGTATTCCATGTTTTTATATATGCTAAGAGGAAAAGGTGTTGATTGTTGGAATACCATACCTATTTCTTTTCTCAAATCTTCTATATCATATTCATTTATATTTATGTTTTTATAATTAATGGAACCTGTAATAATAGCCTCTGTATTTTCTTTTATTATATTATTTATACATTTTAATAAAGTTGATTTACCACATCCAGATGGTCCAATTATTGAAGTTATTTCATTTTGATTAATATCTAAATTTATATCCTTTAAAGTTTTATGATTTCCATAGGATACATTAAGATTTTTTATTGAAAGAATGGGATTCATGTTATCATCTCCTTTATAAGGTTTTATCACCGTGGTTTACTACAAAGCCAAAGAATTTATTGTTTTTTACATGTTAAAAAAGGTATTGCATTTAATATGAATAATAATAATATCATTACAAAAGCTGTGCCATATGCATTTTCTACAGAAATTCCTTCTGCCATTAAGTAGTATAAATGTACAGGTAGAGCCATTGCTGGTGATAATATATTTTTTGGTACTTTTGAAAATGTAACTGCCCCTGTAAGTAAAATGGGAGCTGAAGCTCCTAAAGCTAAACTAGTACCAAGAGAAAATGTGCTTAATATCTCTTTTCTTACAGTAGGAAGTACTAATTTAAAAAGCGTATAAGTTTTATTTACTCCTAAAGCATAAGAAGAAGATAATAAACTTTTATCAACCTCTAAAAATACCTTTTCAAGATTTGTTTCAATATAAGGAAAAATCATAATTCCCAAAACAAGTCCACCTGATAAAATAGATAGACCTAAATTTAAAGTTACTACAAAAAAACCATATCCGAATAAACCTAAAACTATAGAAGGTATACCAGCAATTATACCTATAATAGTACGTAAAATACTTTTTATTTTTGAGTTGTTGCAATAAAAACAAAGATAAAGAGCCATAGACAAGGATAATATCCCTGAAAAAATAATTGCAACTAATCCAAAGTATATAGTTCCAATTAAAGCAGGATAGATGCCGCCGGAGCTTCCTATGGGCATGCCTTTTGGACTAGATAAGATAAAATCCATGGAAAAAGAAGAACTACCATTTACTATTATAAATCCTAGTAAATATAAAACTATAAGAGTAGCTAAAGAAGTGGAACAAATCATATATATTTTCATACTATATTGTGATTTTTTCATGAGTTTAGTCACCTCTATAAATATTTTTTTTCTAGTCTATTTTTTATAAAAAGAAAAATTATGTTTAGAATTAATAAAATTAAAATAAGTACAAATCCAGCTCCATAAAGAGCATGGTAATGAAGACTGCCAATTTCTGATGCGCCCATTTCTAGTGCAATTAATCCAGACAGTGTTTCACCTCGAGATAGTAGCTTAGGTATGATAGGAGAATTACCGATAACCATCATTACTGCCATTGTTTCTCCAATGGCTCTACTAAGACCTAAGGAAGCTGAAGTGAAAATTGCAAGCTTTGAACTAGGTAATATTAGCTCTTTTATCATATACCACTTTGAAACACCGAAAGATTTAGATACATCTATGTAGGAATCATAAATTTTTGTCATAGATTCATGACAAGTTGAAATTATATATGGAAGAATCATAATAGATAAAATTATTCCACCTATAAGAATACTTTCTCCACTTGAAAAATTTAATTTATCTTCAAAAAGTTTAACAAGCACAAGAAAACCAAAAAATCCATAGACAACAGAAGGTATGCCTGCTAATAAATTAAAAAGAGGCAGTGTATATTTGTGAGCTTTTTTACTTAACATACAGCTTGTATATAATGCAGTACCAATACCTATAGGTAAAGCAATAATTAAAGCAATGGCAGAAGTATAGAGTGTGCTTAATATCATTGGAAGTATACCAAAGGACGGTGTTTTACTAAGAGGTGTCCACTTTGTTCCAGTAATAAAGTCCCAAAAGGAATATTCTTTGAAAAGAAGGAGACTTTCCTTGCCAATAATAAAGATAATTAAAAAAAGAAGCAATATTGTTAAAATACATATGATTTTAAGAAAGTTAGAAAAAAACTTATCTAGTATTTTATAGACTTTATGCATAGGTAATCCTCCTAATATTCTATTACTTTATTTTACTACAGAGCCTAAATAATAGAAACAAAGCCCAGGTAAAATCCTGGGCATAAATTTATTTTGCAGGAACAAATCCTAAATCTTTTACTACTTTCATTCCTTCTTCAGAAGTACATGCATCGATGAATGCTTTTTCTGCTGGAGATAATTCACCTTTTGATATTATAAGTAAAGGTCTTGATATTTTATAACTTCCACTTAAAATATTTTCAGCAGTTGGTTCTATTCCATCTATTTTAATAGGTGAAACTTTACCTTCATTTTGATTAACTACACCAAAGGAAGCATAACCTATGGCATTTTTATTTTCAATTATTTTTGTAACAAGAGCTCCCATGGAAGAAGCTTGAATTACGTTAGGACTAACTTCAGTATCGCCCATAACTTTTTCTTGGAATACTTGATGAGCACCACCACTTATATCTCTTGTAATAACTACAATTTCTTCATGAGGTAAATTTTTATCTACATCATCCCAATATTTAAATTCGCCAGAAAATATTTTTGATAATTCTTCTGTAGATAAGCCTTCTTTATATTTTAGTAACTCATTTTCAGGATTGATTGAAATAGTTAATGCATCTGTTCCTAAATTATATTCACCATAACCCTCTAATGAAGCTTTTTCTTCTTCTTTAACAGGTCTTGATACTAATCCAAAGTTTGAAGTATCATCTAAAAGTCCTTTAATTGCAGCACCAGAACCACCTTCAGCAACTACAATATCTATTTTTTCATCACCATATGTACTGTCTACACTAGACCATGTTTTATGTGTTTCAGTGAAATTAGTTATAATTTCATTAACAACAGGAGCTAAAGTTGAAGAACCAGATAGTATAAGCTGTCCTACTTCTTGTTTTTCACTGCTATTTTCAGTTGATGTAACGTTAGTTCCATTATTTTTTGAATCATCTTTTGATTCTTTTGCACCACAACCTACAGCTACTATTGATATAGACATTGCCATTAATAGTGCAATAACTTTTTTATTTTTCATTTAAATGTCCCCCTAATTGTATATAAAATTTAATTGATTAATTAGCCATATTTATAATAAGATAATAATGAAGTTAAATACATATATATTTGTAAAATAAATAGATAATAGATATCTATTTACATTTTCTATAAACAATATATAGAAAAAATACATAAAAAAAGAAGGGGACGCTATGAATATTACTATACCAGGAAGAGATGAACTTATAATAGAAAATATACTTTTAGATTACAATGGTACCATTGCTGTAGATGGCAAAATAATAAAGAGTATAGAAAAAAGAATTGATAAGTTGGATAAAATGGGACTTAATATATTTGTTCTTACAGCTGACACTCATGGAACGGTAAGAAAGGAATGTGGTCACTTACCCCTTGAGGTTATAGTTTTTGATAATAATGAAGCAAGAATTAGTAAGAAAGAAATTGTAGAAAAACTAGGTAGTGATAGGTGCATTGCTATTGGAAATGGATATAATGATGGCTTAATGCTGCTAAAGAGCAAGTTAGGAATTGCGGTGATGGGAGAAGAAGGGATGTCTTTTAAGGCAATAGAAAATGCAGATGTTGTTTGCAGGAATATTGAAGATGCTTTGGATTTAATTATCAAGGAAAAAAGACTTATTGCAACATTGAGAGGCTAAATAATATAATATGGGGGCGTCGCAAAACAGCTGATTAAGCTATTTTGCGAAAGCCCTTACCTATTTAGAATTTTTTGAAAGGATAGATAAATTTTTAGCTATTATTTTAATGCCTTTTTCTATATCTTCATCACTTATTCTACCAAAGCCCAATCGAAGGGTATCTTTGTTGGATTTATCGCTATAAAAAATATCCCCAGGCATAAAGATAACACCATCTTTTATACATAGATTTAAAAGGTCTCTAGCATTAATTGAATTTTTTAATTTAATAAAGATATGAAGACCACCTTCACCAGTTATAAATTCATTGGGAATATGTTTATTTACTAGAGTTTTTACAAGATGATATTTTTCTCTATAGTATTTTCTTACATTTTTAATATATTTATTAAAAGCTCCACTTTTTAAATAATAGTAGAAAGCACTTTGATCTAAAAAGGATGAGTGAATGTTTCGTCCTCTTTTTATACTTTCCAGAGTATCAATTAATGATTTATCTGCTAAAATCCATCCTATTCTTAACCCAGGAAAAAGAATTTTAGATAGACTTCCAACATAAATTACTCCATTTCCAGTTCCGCACAAGGAAGATATAGGTTCTAGAGGAGAACTGGAATATAAAAGTTCTTCATTAAAGCCATCTTCAATTATGGCAACAGAGTACTTTTTGAATAAATTGTATATCTTTTGTCTTTTATCATTTTTAGTTACAATACCAGTAGGGTTATTGTAAGACGGAATCAAATATCCAAATTTGGGATTATAGTTTTTAAGAGCTTCTTCAAGTTCTTTTAGATTAAGCCCATCCTTATCCATTTCTATTTGCACAGGAATAACTCCATAGGATTTCATAATTTTAAGAGCGGTATTATGAGTAGGTTTTTCGCATAAAATTACATCACCAGGGTTAGTCATGGAGGATATCAAAATATCAAAAGCTTCAGTAAATCCATTGGTGATTAATATGTCTTTATTAGAAGTTACAATACCCTTACTTTCCATGTAAGATTTTAAATAATCTATAAGAGGAGCATAGCCTTTTGCATAGCCATAACTTAAAAGATTAGTGTATTCTAAGGAATAAGCGTCCAAAAGAGCTCTTTTAAAATCTTCCATGTTATATAATGATGGTTCGGGAGCAATAGATTTAAAAGAAATCATCCCTTTTTGGTATGTTGGTTCACTTTTTATAATATCTTCATCTCTTAGTGTAATTCCATATTTGTTTATTTTTGTTTGGTAGTTTATAAAGTAGCCTTCTTTTTCTGTTTGTGATTCCATATAAATAAAGGTTCCAATGCCTCGTTTGGTAATGATAATACCTTGACTTTCCAGCTCTTCATAGGCAGTAATAACAGAATTTCTGCTTATTTTTAGAAGTTTACTTGCTTCTCTAGTAGAAGGTAATTTACTTCCTTTCTTTAGTTCTCCATTTTCTATACCTTCAGTTATATGATTTTGTAGTTGTATGTAAATTGGCTCTCTATCATTTAAGTTAAGTGTAGAAAAAATCATTTTATTATCTCCATTACTAATATATAAACTTTAGAATAAAATTCATTTATTAATTGTAGCATATACATAAGTTTCATTAAAGATTATCTCTTTTAAAAAATTTTTGAATAAAATAAAGGTTGTTGGTAAATATAAGATTATAAAAAATCTAGAAGAATATTTTAAAGAAGGAAGGATGTATATGAAACCTTATATTGATCAAGATGGATATCCTAATGATGAATATGATGAAATGCAAGACTACTATAGTGATGACAATTATGGACAATGTGCAAGATGTGGCAATAAAGACTATTTAAAAGAAAACAATTTATGTAGTTATTGCAATGATGTTTGGGAATAAATAACGGAAGAAATAAAATAGGTAAGTTCTATGTGGAAGTCACATAGAACTTACCTATTTTTAAATCTAATTACAATCAATTCTGGATTGTTGAAAATTCGTTGAGGGGCAATACTATTGCCAAGCCCTCTACTTACAATTAGATCAGTTTCTTTAACTTTATATAATCCACTATCATATTTTGGAAAAAAGTAATCATCAGGAGAAAAGAGTCCCCCTATAAATGGAATACGAACTTGTCCGCCATGACAATGACCACTAAGGACTAAATCTAAGTTATATTTTGAATATATATTTATAAAGGAGGGTCTATGAGCTAATAAAATATTAAAATCATCTTTTTTATCACTTGTTAAGTCTTGAAGCTCTGTTTCTAAGTTAGCAACTATGTCTTTTTGTGTAGGAGCAAAAAACATTAAATCATCAATTCCAAGAAGATTAATTTTATCACCATTTTTTTCTATGGACATGTTCTTATTATCTAGCACATTGATTCCAATGAGTTCCATTTCATTTTTAAGATATTCATATACATCAGATTTACTTTCGTGATTTCCAGGTACAAAGTATATGGGTGCAATATTTATAGCCGATCTTAGATAGATCAATGAATTTTCAATATCATCTAGGGTGGTTCTTCTTTTATCAATTAAATCACCAGTAATAACGATGATGTCAGGATTAATATCCTTAGTTTTATTTATTAGTGTAGTTTGATTTTTACCGAAAGATTTATTGTGTAAATCGGACAGCTGTAGAATAGAAAAGCCATCAAAGTTTTTTGGAACTTTAATATTATTATAATTAATGGTTGTAATGTCTATATGATTATTTTCATAATATAAGAAACCTATTATAAATAAGATGCATAGTATAATGATGTATTTCTTTTTAATAATTGAACTTAACATATATACCACCTCAAATAGAAAACTTTGAACGATAGTAAAATTATACCAATGATATTTGTGGTGTACAAGTAAAATTATTTAATAAGGCTCTGTAGTAAAATAGAGTGATAAAATGTACAAATTATAATTTAATACATATATAGACAAAATAAAGTAATAATGTTAATATGAAATTGGGAACCAGTTTCATATTGGAGGGATAAGAATGAACATAACTGAAGGATATAAAACTAAGCAACGTGATTTGATATTAGATTATTTTATAAAAAATCAAGAAGATCATTTTACAGCGGAAGAGATAATAGAACATTTAAAGCAGAAGGGGACAGCTGTTGGAAAATCTACTGTTTATAGATATCTAGATAAACTTGTAAAAGATGGTACAGTGAGAAAGTATTTTATAGAGGAAGGTATTAGTGCATGTTATCAGTATGCTCAATCTAGTGAGAAATGTATGAACCACTTTCATTTAAAATGTTTAAACTGTGGGAAGCTTTTTCATATAGAATGTAATTATTTAAATGAAGCTGATGAGCATATTTTATCACACCACAATTTTAAAGTAGATAATACAAAAACTGTTTTATACGGTAAATGTGAAGAATGTTCAAGATTAATATGATGGGAGAATGGCAATGAAGAAAAGAATAGCAAAGATACTTGTTTGTACTATGGTACTTATGATATCTATGACAGGATGTACAAAAAGCAATGAAGGAGAGAAGAAGGATGAAGGAACAGAAAAGGATATAAAAATAGTAGCAACATTATTTCCACAGTATGATTTTGCACGGGAAATAGCTGGGGAAAAAGCAGAGGTAGAAATGCTTATGGATCCAGGAGTTGAAAGTCACACTTACGAGCCTACACCAGCAGATATAATAGAAATTGGAAATTCTGATTTATTTATTTATACTGGTGAAAATATGGAGCCTTGGGCTAATACAATTATTGAAAGTATAGATAATAAAGATGTAAAAGTTTTGGATGTTTCTAAGGGTATTACCCTTGAAAAGGATGGTCATCATCAGGACGAACATGAGGAAGAACATAAAGAACACGAAGAACATAATCATGAACTTGATCCACATATCTGGACCAGTCCAATAAATGCTATGAAAATGGTATCTAATATAGTTGAATCGTTAAGTGAAATTGATCCCGATAATTCAGATTACTATAAATCTAACGGTGATGCTTATTTAGAAAAGTTAACAAATTTAGATAATAGCTTTAGAGATTTGATGAAGAGTGCTAAAAGAAACAAAATAATTATTGGCGATAGATTTGCTATGAATTATTTTACTGAAGAATATGATATAGAGTGGGAAGCGGCATTTGATTCTTGTGCTGCAAATTCAGAACCAAGTGTTAAGGTTATTAAGGACTTAATAGAGGATATAAAGGAAGAAAATATTCCTGTAGTTTATTACTGCGAGCTTTCTAACATGAAGGTTGCAAAATCTCTTCAAGCAGAAACAGGAGTAGATATATTGGAACTTCATTCCTGTCATACAGTTACAAAGGAAGATTTCCAAAGTGGTATAACATATATAGATATAATGACAAGAAATCTTGAGAATCTAAAAGCAGGGGTGAATTAAATGAAGTTGATAACTTGTGAAAATGCAACCTTTGCATATGATAACAAAGTTGTGCTAGAAAATATTAATTTTAGTGTGGAACAAGGTGATTACCTTTGTATAGTAGGAGAAAATGGTTCAGGTAAAAGTACTTTGATTAAAGGTATATTAAACTTAATATCACCAAGAGAAGGAAAAATATGTTTTCATGATTCATTTAGTGCAAAGGAAATAGGATATTTACCACAGCAGACACCAGTTCAAAGAGATTTTCCAGCTACTGTTTATGAAGTGGTTTTATCAGGATGTTTATGCAAGAGAGGAATGAAACCTTTTTATTCCTTAAAAGAAAAGAGGATTGCAAATGAAAATATGAAAATCCTTAATATTGAAGAACTAAAGTATAAATGCTACAGGGAATTGTCAGGTGGTCAGCAGCAGAGGGTTTTACTTGCAAGAGCTCTTTGTGCAACTGATAATGTTTTACTTTTAGATGAACCTGTTACAGGACTAGATCCTTTAGTAACTAAGGAATTTTATAAGATAATTAAGAAGTTAAATAAAGAAAAAAACATTACTATTATTATGGTATCCCATGATATTGCAGCGGCAATGAATAATGCAAGTAAAATTTTGCATTTAAATGGAGGAGTACTATTTTATGGAGGAATAAAGGAATATCTACTAAGTGATATTAGTAATAGATTTGTTGGGGGGATAGACCATGTTTAATGTGATACAACAATTACTTTCCTACTCCTTCATAGTTAGAGCATTAATTGTAGGAATCTTGGTTTCATTATGCGCAGCTTTATTGGGAGTTAGTTTGGTACTTAAAAGATATTCAATGATAGGTGATGGACTTTCCCATGTTGGATTTGGTGCTTTGTCTATAGCGATGGCATTAAATTTAGCTCCTTTACAGGTTTCTGTTCCAGTTGTTGTAGTTGCAGCGTTTTTGTTATTAAGGATTAGTGAAAACAGTAAAATAAAAGGGGATGCAGCTATTGCACTTATTGCAACTAGTTCTTTGGCAATAGGCGTTATAGTGACATCCCTTACAACAGGTATGAACATAGATGTTTATAATTATATGTTTGGTAGTATATTGGCAATGAGTAAAAGCGATGTATATACAAGCATTATTCTATCAGTTGTAGTAATACTTTTATTTGTTTTATTTTATAATAAGATATTTGCTGTAACTTTTGATGAAAATTTTGCTAAGGCAACAGGTACTAATACAAATATATATAATATGCTTATTGCTTTTCTAACTGCAATTACTATTGTAGTTGGGATGAGGATAATGGGCACCTTATTAATTTCTAGTTTAATTATATTTCCTGCACTAACTTCTATGAGAATATTTAAAAGCTTTAAAGGTGTTGTAATTAGTTCAGCTATTATTTCTATCATATGTTTTGTCATAGGAATAATGACATCTTTTCAATTTTCATTACCAGCAGGTGCTAGTATAGTAGTTATTAATATAGTTGTATTTACAATCTTTTATTTAATAGGAAAGATTACAAAGAGGTCATAGATAAAATTAATAATTAAAAATGGAAAATGCAAAATTATTGTTAAAACTCGGTTCGCCGAGTTTTTTTAAATCTTAAATTCTAAATTAAATACAGTATTGTGGTACAATAAAATAAGATGAAGTAAGTGGCATAAAAGATTATTCATTTTAAGAGGTGATTTATATGTATAGTTTTAAAAATGATTACAGTGAAGGTGCTCATGAAAATATTATGGGAGCTCTTGTAAAAAGCAATTTGGAGCAGTCACCAGGTTATGGTGAAGACGACTATTGTGAAGAAGCAAAAAAATTAATTAAAGTTAAGTTAGGTAGAGAAGATGTAGATATACACTTTTTAGTAGGTGGAACTCAAACAAATTTAACAGCATTAAGTGCTTTTTTAAGATCTTATGAAGCAATTGTAGCACCATCTACAGGCCATATATTGGTTCATGAAACAGGTGCTATAGAGGCTACTGGTCATAAAGTAATATCAGTTGATTCAGCTGATGGTAAAATTACTCCTAAAGATGTTGAGCTTACCGTGAAAGCTCATACAGATGAGCATATGGTTAAACCAAAGCTTGTGTACATATCAAACCCAACAGAAGTAGGGACTTTATACACAAAGGAAGAGTTGGAAGCTTTAAGAAATATATGTAACCAATATGGAATGTATTTGTATATGGATGGGGCTAGACTTGCCTCAGCTTTAACATCTAAAGAAAATAATTTAGTACTTAATGATATATGTAATTTAGTAGATGCATTTTATATAGGTGGTACAAAATGTGGTGCTCTTATGGGAGAAGCTTTAGTAATAGTAAACGAGAACTTGAAAAGTAATTTCAGATATTACATTAAACAAAGAGGAGCAATGTTTGCTAAAGGACGTATTTTAGGAATTCAATTTTTGGAGTTATTTAGAGAAAATCTATATTTTCAGCTAGGGGAATATTCTAATAAGATGGCTGATAAATTAAGATTAGGCATTGAAAAAGCAGGACATAGTTTTTTCATAAATACTTCAACAAATCAAGTATTCCCTATATTTTCAAATGAATTAATAGAATCTTTGGAGAATAATTTTGATTTTAGTATTTGGGAAAAGATAGATGATAAAAATTCTGCTATAAGACTTGTAACGTCATGGGCCACTTGTGAGGAAGAAGTAGATAAATTCATTCAGTCTATATAAATTAAAAAAGTGGCAATGCCACTTTTTTAATTATATGAATGTGAGACTTTATTTAACATAATTCAGTTTAAATATTAAAAAATATATAAAAAGTAAAAATATAATAAAAATTTTATAAAAAGGTATTGACCATTACCTTACGTAACGTCGTAATATATGAGTGTAGGGTAATCTTGATATATACTGTGGAGGTGTGGACATGAAAGAAAATGGTTATTACACCACGGGTGAATTTGCAAAAAAAGCTGGAGTGACTATTAGAACAATTAGGTATTATGATTCTATAGGAATATTAAAGCCTTCTTTTACAAATAGTTCAGGATATAGATTTTACTCAGACGAAGATTTTGTGGAGTTAAAGAAAATATTAGCCCTTAAGTTTTTGGGATTAACTCTTGATGAGATAGTTGAAATAGAACAATTTGATTACAAAAAAGAAGATTTAATAAATTCTCTTAATTTACAAAAGAGCATTATAAAAAATAAGATGAATAATATGAGAGTTGTATTAAACACAATAGAAACAGCACAAGTTACTATGGATGAAAAAGATGATAAAAATTGGCGAGAAGCTTTTGATGTTATTAAAAACTTAGAAAGTGAAAAAGAAATTTTACAGAGAAGCAGAGATGCTTCAAACTTAAATGAGGGCGTAAAACTTATGGATAGGTTTTGCTCAAATAAGTATGAGTGGTATAGATGGGTATTTGATAACATTCAAATTAATGATAATGACAAGGTCTTAGAAATTGGTTGTGGTAATGGAGCTTTGTGGGGAAAAAATATTGATAGAATCAATGATACCCTGGAGATAACTTTAACTGAAATATGCGAGGAAATGATTGAAGATGCGAAAAGGACTCTCAATGAGGAAATAGACAAGTTCAATTTTCAGATAGCTGACTTTAGTAAATTACCATTTGAAGATAATAGTTTTGATGTTGTTATTGCTAATCATATATTGTTTTTTATGAGAGATGTAGATTCTGTATTAAGTGAAATTAAGAGAGTTGTTAAGCCAGGTGGTAGGGTGTATTGTTCCACTATTGGAGAGAACCATATGAAAGAACTTCAAGAATTAATGCTAAGTTTCAACCACAGTGTAAGGATATATGAAGATAAGTTGTCTTATAAGTTTGGATTAGAAAATGGTGAAGATATTCTTAAAAAGTATTTTTCAAATGTAGAAAAAGTAATATATGATGCTAATTTTATTGTCAATGATAGCCATGGAATTTTAGAGTATATATATTCAATTCCAGGCAATATATTGGACATCATTGATACAAGAAAGAAAGAATTTGAAAAATTTATAAAAAAGTCAATTGAAAGTCAAGGAGAATTTTATATAACCAGTAATTTAGGATTATTTAAAGTTGAAAGTATATAAGTTGCATTTAAGCAACTGATACTTAAAGAATTCTGAATATACATAAAATATAAAAAATTAATGAGAAGGAAGGTATTCTAATGACAATTAGTGTTACAAGTGAAATAAAGCCTTTAAAAAAGGTTCTGCTTCATGAACCAGGAGAAGAAATTGAAAACTTAACTCCAGAATATTTAGAGAGATTGTTATTTGATGATATTCCATATTTGGAGATAGCAAGACAAGAGCACAGGGAATTTGCAAGAGTTCTTAGAGAAAACGGTGTTGAAGTTGTATACTTACATCAACTGGCAGCAGAAGTGTTAGAAAATGCTGAGGTAAAGGATAAATTTATTAAACAGTTTATAAAGGAAGCTAATGTTAGAAGTATACAATGCAAAAATTATTTGTATGATTATTTGAAGAGTTTTCAAAACAATGAAGAGCTTATAAGAAAGACTATGGCAGGAATAAAGAAAAGTGAGTTACCACAGGTTACAGAAAAGCATTTAATAGATTGTGTGGAAGAACCTTATCCATTTATTACTGATCCAATGCCTAATTTATACTTTACAAGAGATCCTTTTGCAACAATTGGAAATTCAATTAGTATGAATAAGATGTACTCTGCTACTAGAAATCGAGAAACTATTTATTCTGATTACATTTTTAAATATCATAAAGATTTTAAAGATACTAATAGAGTTTATGATAGAACCTTTGAACATCATATTGAAGGTGGAGATATTTTAAACTTAAATGAAAAGGTTTTAGCTATAGGTATTTCACAGAGAACTCAAGCAGAGGCAATAGAAAGAATTGCAGAAAGAATTTTCTTTGAAACTGAAGGAAATAAAATTGAAACAATTCTAGCTTTTAAAATTCCAAATACAAGGGCGTATATGCACTTAGATACAGTATTTACTCAAGTTGATTATGATAAATTTACTATTCATCCTCAAATAGAAGGACCACTTCAAATATTTGAATTAACTAAGGGTGATGATACGGTAAATATAAATGAAACTACAATGACATTAGGAGAGGTTTTATCTAAATACTTAGAATGTGAAGTGAAGCTTATTAGATGTGGTGGAGGAGATTATATAATTTCTCAAAGAGAACAATGGAATGATGGTTCTAATACACTTTGTATTAAGCCTGGGGAAGTTATTGTGTACTCAAGAAACCATGTAACAAATAAGATTTTGGAAGAATACGGAATAAAAATACATGTTATTCCATCATCTGAATTATCAAGAGGTCGTGGAGGCCCAAGATGTATGTCAATGCCTTTAATTAGAGAATTATAGATGACATACATTATGGACTAACCTTCACACAATAAATACGATTTAAAATTAAAAATTTTAAATATATTTATTTCATAAAATTACAAAACACTAAATTATAATACCATAATAGGAGGAGATTTACAATGGCAGTTAATTTAAGAGGACGTTCATTTTTAAAATTATTGGATTTCACACCAGAAGAAATCAGATATTTATTAGACCTTTCTAAAAATTTAAAGGATATGAAGAGAGCAGGAGTACCTCATAAATATTTGAATGGTAAAAATGTTGCTATTTTATTTGAGAAGGATTCAACAAGAACTAGATGTTCATTTGAAGTTGGTGCTATGGACTTAGGAATGGGTGTTACATATCTTGGACCAACTGGATCTCAAATGGGTAAAAAGGAATCTATAGCTGATACAGCTAGAGTTCTTGGAAGAATGTATGATGGTATTGAATACAGAGGATTTGATCAAGCTATAGTAGAAGAGTTAGCAGCATATGCTGGTGTTCCAGTATGGAATGGACTTACAACTGAATTCCATCCTACACAAATGCTTGCAGACTTATTAACTGTTGAAGAAAAATTTGGCAGATTAAAAGGCATAAATTTTGTATATATGGGTGATGCAAGAAATAATATGGGTAACTCATTAATGGTTGCATGTGCAAAAATGGGATTAAACTTTACTGCTTGTGCACCAAAAGAATTATTCCCAGCAGATGAATTAGTAGCAAAATGCAAAGAGATAGCAAAAGAAAATGGTTGCACAATAACATTAACTGAAGATGTTATGGCAGGAACTAAAAATGCAGATGTTATTTATACAGATGTATGGGTATCAATGGGTGAACCAGATGAAGTTTGGGAAGCAAGAATAAAGGAATTAAGACCTTTCCAAGTAAATAAAGCTGTAATGGATAATGCAAATGCAAGTGCAATATTTATGCATTGTTTACCTGCATTCCATGATTTAAAAACTAGAGTTGGTAAAGAAATGGGAGAAAAATTTGGCATAACTGAAATGGAAGTTACAGATGAAGTATTTGAATCTAAACAATCAGTTGTGTTTGATGAAGCAGAAAATAGAATGCATACAATTAAGGCAGTAATGGCAGCAACTATAGGATTATAATTTCTGTTCTTTATTAGGACGGGCCTCATAAGTTTTGGGGCCCTATCTTTGCTATTGAGGAAATGACCATTAAAGTTTAGTTTGGCAAAGTAGGATGAAAGGGTGATATTTATGAAAGAATTAGTTATTGCACTTGGTGGAAATGCTTTGGGGAATTCACCAGAAGAACAATTAAGATTAGTTAAAAGTACAGCAAAAACAATAGTTGATTTAGTTGAAGAAGGATATAATGTAATAGTTGGACATGGAAATGGACCACAAGTAGGTATGATAAATTTAGCGATGGACTTTGCATCTAATAATGGAGCTAATACTCCTGCAATGCCATTTGCTGAGTGTGGTGCCATGAGTCAAGGATACATAGGATACCACTTGCAACAATCAATTAAAAATGAACTAAAATCAAGAGGAATAAATAAAAACGTAGTTACAGTAGTTACTCAAGTTGTTGTTGATGAAAAAGATCCAGCTTTTAAAAACCCAACTAAGCCTGTAGGAATGTTCTATTCTAAAGAAGAAGCAGAACGCATAATGGCAGAAAAGGGATTTACCTTTGTTGAAGATGCAGGCAGAGGATATAGAAGAGTAGTAGCTTCACCAAAGCCACAAAGAATAACAGAGATAGAGACTGTAAAGCAACTAGTTGACAATGGAACAATAGTTATTACTGTTGGAGGCGGTGGCATACCTGTAATTGAAGATGAGGCTGGTATGTTAAAAGGAGTTGCAGCAGTAATTGATAAAGATAAGTCTAGTGCAAGGCTTGCCATGGATTTAAATGCAGAGATGCTTGTAATTTTAACTGCTGTTGATAAAGTAGCTATAAATTTTAATAAGCCAAATCAGCAAGAATTAGCTAAGATGTCTTTAGAAGATGCAGATAAATATATAAATGAAGGTCATTTTGCAAAAGGCTCAATGTTACCAAAGGTAGAAGCCTGCGTAGAATATGTAAAGAATTCTACAAATGGACTAGCTTTAATTACTTCGCTAGAAAAGGCTAAAGAAGCTCTACATGGTAAAACTGGTACCATAATAGAAAAGTAACAGATTATAGATAAGCTAACTTTGCTATTATGATATATGCACTACTTTTGAGTGAAAAGTGAAGAAGTAAAAGTGAATAGTGAATGAGGGGATTCTTAGAGAATCCCTTTTTTTTGATTTAAAATTTTAATCATATAAATAATAGGTATAAATAAATATAAAAAATATAAAACTAACATTATAAAATTTTAAATATCTATTGTATTTTTTCTCAATATGAAATAAAGTAATATTTGCAACTATTTCTTCGCTATTTTGATTCAAATAAATGCAGAAAGAAATAGTTATTTATAGAAATCACATATTATGATACTGTATATTTACTATAAATTTAATTGAGCGGTAATAAATTGGTATACTGGAGGAGAAAAGATGGATATTAACTTAATAGGAGTTCCACTATATTATGGATGTGACAAAGTAGGTGTGGATGACGGTCCTAATACACTTAGGAAAGCTGGAGTCAAACAAGCTTTAGAAAGTAAAAACAATAAAGTATATGATTTAGGAAATATTTATGTTGAGAAAAATATAGATAAGAATCCTTTTAATGCTGGAGTTAATGCAAAATATATTGATGAAATTTTAGAAGTAAACGAAAGTTTAGCACAGCAGGTTTATGCTTCTTTATGTGCTAAAGGATTTCCAGTGATACTTGGAGGAGATCACTCCTTAGCAGCTGGAAGTTTAGCAGGGATATCTAAATTTTATGAAGATGATTTAGCTGTAGTTTGGATTGATGCACATGGTGATATAAATACTTTTGAAACTAGTCCTTCAGGCAATGTTCATGGTATGCCGTTAGCAGCATCTATGGGTGTAGGAGATAAATCATTAACCAATTTATTCTTCGATGGAGTAAAAGTTAATAGTAAAAATGTTTTTATAATTGGAGCTAGAGACTTAGATAAGGGAGAGCTTGAATTAATTAAAGAATTAAAGTTAAATGTTTGGACAATGGATGATATAAAGTCAATAGGTATGGATAAACTATGTGAGCAGGTTAAAGAAAAGTTACTTTCTTTAGGTGTTAATAATGTACATATTAGTTTTGATGTTGACTCAATTGATCCAGTACATATAAAGGGTACAGGTACTCCGGTACCAAATGGATTTACAGTTGATGAAGGAAAAGAAATTTTAAAAACTTTATTTGATACAAAGTTAGTTAAATCTATGGACTTTGTAGAGTTTAACCCTAAACTAGATGATACAGATGTAACTTTAAACAATTGTATGGATATTTTAAAAGAAGTAGGAACGTTAATTTAAAATTGATGATGATTCAAATTTTTCTATAAGGAGGATTAATATGGAAGTTAATAAAAGTATGACTATAGGAGAAATTATTTCAAAGAATGAAAAAGCTGTAGAGATTTTGATGGGTTTTGGAATGGGATGTGTTGGATGTCCATCAGCTCAAGCTGAATCTATAGAAGAAGCTTGTCAAGTACATGGCTTAGATGTAAATGAATTAATAGAAAAGTTAAAAGAGATATAACTTATTAAACGTCACTTCATAACTCTATTTTACTATAGAGTTATTTTTTTTACGTTAGTACCGAATATTATATAAGTACCCTTAACTAATCTTAAGGAAATTGTCATAATTATGTAATGAACTTCTTAATCAATAAATATTATAATTAAATAAACGAAAGAGATAAGGAAGTGGGGAAATGGATGCAAGTTCTATTATAAGTTATATGTCTCAGTATGGATTAATATTTTTATTTGTAATTGTACTTTTGGAAAATATGAATCTTCCAGGATTTCCAGCAGGCATTATAATGCCTTTAGCAGGAGTTTGGGCATATAATGCAGGGGTTAACTTTGTTTTAGCTTTAGTTATATCAGTTATTGGTGGAGTTATAGGGAGTTGTATTTTATATGCTATTAGTTTATTTGGTGGCAATGTGATTTTAAAGAAGTTTAATAAAAAGTTTCCAAAACAAGGTCAGATTATAGATGAAAAAATGGGGTACTTAAAAGAAAAAGGGCATATAGGAGTTTTTGTAAGTAGGTTAATTCCAATGGTAAGGACAATAATCCCAATTCCCGCAGGTATTTTAAAAATGAATTTTGTAAAGTATACAGCTTGGTCAGCTTTAGGAATTTTTATATGGAATGGAGTCTTAATGGGGGCTGGATATTTTATTGGTGAAAGTGTTATAGCATTTTTTGGTTAATTTTATTTACTGGGAAATAATTACATGAGGTTGTGGAATTAAATTTATATTTATAGTGCATACTAATCTAGGATAATTAAAATTATTAGGAGGATTTCTATGGAATCTGTTCATTATGATGTATCTGGATTAGTAAATTCAGAAAGCAAAACAAAATTAAATAATGCATTAGACAAGGTAGATGGAGTAAAAAAGGTATGTGTGGATATTGGAAGAGGATCTGTTGAGGTGCATTATAAAGCTCCAGCTACAATTGATGAAATTGAAAAGTGTATAAGTAATACTGGCTATAGTATCCAATAAATAAAGCTCTTAAAAGAGCTTTATTTATTGGATACTATTTTTATTTTTAGTACAAACTAAATGTAAATTTAAAAGAAATTAAACGGAGGTAGGATATGAAGTATAAATTTCCTGTTGGATTTAAACCTCAACATCAAGATACTATGCCAGGAATTGAAGATATTATGGATCCAAAGCCAGTATATGAAGTGGAAAATTATCATAAGTCCTCAAAAAGGTTAGAAGGGAAAGTTGCTTTAATTACAGGAGGAGATAGTGGTATTGGTAGGGCCGTTGCGCTACTTTATGCTAAAGAAGGGGCCAAAGTTTCAATAATATATTACAATGAGGATAATGATGCGCAAAAAACGAAAAAAATTATAGAAGAAGTTGGAGGAGAGTGTATTCTAATTTCTGGAGATATATGTGATGAAAAGTTTTGTGAGGATGCGGTAAAGAAAACTGTAGAGGAATTTGGAACCATAAATATATTTGTATCTAATGCAGCGGTTCAATATGAAACAAAAAATATAAAAGATATTTCTAAAGATCAGTTAATGAAGACCTTTAACATTAATTTTTTCGGAGCATTTTATCTATCTAAATTAGTAATAAGTCATATGAATTCTGGTGATTCAATAATTTATACTACATCAGTTACTGCATATGAAGGAAATGAAACACTTATAGATTATTCTTGTACCAAAGGAGCCTTAGTTTCATTAACTAGAAGTCTTGCAAAAAATTTAGCTCCACAAAATATTCGTGTTAATGCAGTAGCTCCAGGACCTGTATGGACACCACTTATTCCAGCATCATTTAGTGGTGATAAAATATCAACTTTTGGAAATAAAACTCTTTTTAAAAGAGCTGCTCAACCTGTTGAAATAGCAGAAAGTTATGTTTTTTTAGCATCTGAAGCTTCATCATTTATAACAGGACAGACTATTCATATAAATGGTGGCCAATTTGTTACTAATTAAAATTAGGAAGTTTTAATTAAAAAATAGTTTAAATATAAATTTTGTTAATTAATAAGTTCTCAAATATATTTTGAGAACTTATTAATTTTTGTAATATAAAAAAGGAATTAAAAATATATTATTATATAGCTGCTAAATTATAATTTCAATAAGTCAAAAATGATAAAATTATATATTTTTTATCATGGGAATTTAATTAAAATAATTGGAGGTGAAAAATTGGCTAAGTATATTTTAAAAAGAATAGGTATAAGTTTGATTACTATTTTCATTGTTATTACGGCTACATTCTTTCTTTTGAAATTAATGCCAGGAGGACCATTTGATAGCGAGAAACCACTTCCTCCGGAAATTAAGGCAAGCTTAGAGGCAAAATATAACTTAGACAAACCAGTAGGTAAGCAATATCTTTTATACTTAAGGGATTTACTTAAAGGCGATTTAGGTCCTAGTATGAAGTTTAAGGGGAGAACTGTTCAAGAAATTATAGGATATTCTTTTCCATCTTCAGCAAAACTTGGAGGAGTTGCTATAGTAATTTCTTTAGTAGCTGGAGTTTTATTAGGGATTTTAGCAGCACTTAAGTATAATAAATGGCCGGATACGGTTTGTATGGTGCTGGCCACATTAGGTGTAACACTGCCCAGCTTTGTAATAGCTACTCTGCTAATGTTTGTTTTTGGAGTTAAATTAGGCTGGGTTGAAATTACTGGACTAAAGAGTTGGAGTAGTTATATATTACCGGCTATTGCTTTAGCAGGATATTCAATTGCTTTTATTTCAAGATTGACAAGATCAAAACTTCTAGAAGTATTAAAATCTGATTATATTAGAACAGCTAGGTCTAAAGGTGTTAGAGGAAGACGTATAATGTTTAAACACGCTCTAAGAAATACTTTAATCCCAGTAGTAACTTATTTAGGACCTCTAGTTGCAGGTATTTTAACTGGTAGTTTTGTAGTTGAAAAAATATTTGCAATACCAGGACTTGGAAGAGAATTTGTTTCTACTATTACCAACAGAGATTATACCACCATCTTAGGAGTAACAATATTCTATAGTACATTTTTAATTTTATGTAATCTTATTGTAGATATTATGTATGTTATAATCGACCCAAGAATTAAATTAGAAAATGTTGAAGTATAAGGAGGTGAGGAATTTTGGAAGAATTATCTAATACCGTTTATGAGGAAGGTATACAAGATGAGGATTTTGTGTTTGTAGGAGACGATGTGAAAAAAAAGGACGTAATAAATAGACCAAGTGTATCATATTGGAAAGACTCCTGGAGAAAACTTAAAAAAAATAAATTAGCTATCATTGGATTGATAATTATAATTCTAATAACACTTTCTGCTATACTAATTCCTATTTTTTCATCTCATGATTACAAGACTAATGATTTGTATGCTACTAACCAAGGACCAAGTGCTGAGTATTTGTTTGGTACAGATCATTTAGGTAGAGATTTGTTTGTTAGAATAATGTATGGGGCTAGATATTCTTTAATTATTGCATTTGTAGCCTCCTTTTTAAATCTTGTTATAGGAATTATATATGGAGGAGTTGCTGGATTAGTTGGAGGATGGGTTGATAATCTTTTGATGAGAATTGTAGATATTATTGCTTCCATACCTATGACTATTTATGTAATATTGCTTATGGTTTTATTTGGAAAAGGTGGACTGTTTAATATTATCGTTGCTTTAGCTATTTCATATTGGATAGGAATGGCAAGAATAGTTAGAGCTGAGATTCTTCAGTTGAAACAACAAGAATTTGTATTGGCGGCGAAGACACTAGGCGCTAGAGGAAATAGGATTTTATTTAAACATCTTATACCTAACTGTATAGGACCTATTATAGTAACACTAACATTACAAATTCCTACAGCTATATTTACTGAAGCATTTTTAAGTTTTATAGGGCTTGGACTTACACCACCATTAGCATCATGGGGTACTTTGGCTAATGAAGCGCTAGATAAGTTGACATTATATCCTTATCAACTTTTCTTTCCTATTTTAGCAATATGCATTACTATTTTCTCATTTAATATGTTAGGTGATGGACTTAGAGATGCATTAGATCCTAAGATAAAGAAGTAGGGGGTGAAAGGATGAATAAATTATTAGAAATTAAGAATCTTAAAACGTCTTTTTTCACTCAATTTGGAGAGGTTCAAGCGGTTGGAGGAGTATCCTTTGATTTAGAGTATGGACAGGTTCTTGGGATAGTTGGAGAATCTGGATGTGGTAAAAGCGTAACTATGATGTCTATCATGAAACTACTTGATGATAATGGAAAGGTTAAAGAAGGAAATGTTAGGTTTGAAGGGAAAGATATTGTTTCTTTAAGCGAGGATGAAATGTGCAAAATAAGAGGAAATGACATCTCTATGATTTTTCAAGATCCTATGACCTCTTTAAATCCTTTAATGACCATTGGAAATCAACTAATGGAACCGTTACGAATTCACAAAAAAATGAGTAAAGACGAAGCTTATAAAAAATCTATTGAGCTTTTGGAATTAGTAGGAATTCCTAGTCCTAAAGATAGAATGAAACAGTATCCTCACGAATTCTCAGGGGGAATGAGGCAAAGGGTTATGATAGCCATGGCATTAAGTTGTAATCCTAAACTATTAATTGCAGATGAACCTACTACAGCTCTAGATGTAACAATACAAGCTCAGATATTAGAGATAATGAAAGATATTAAGGAAAAACTAAATACTTCGATTATATTAATTACTCATGACTTAGGTGTTGTTGCTGATATATGCGATAGAATTAATGTTATGTATGGTGGAATTGTAGTAGAAAAAGGTGATGCTAGAGAAATATTCTACGAATCAAGACATCCATATACATGGGGATTAATGGAGAGTGTTCCAAATCCTAACACATTAATTAAAGAGAGACTTAAACCAATTGATGGTCAACCGCCAGACTTATTTAAACCACCAAAGGGATGTCCTTTTTATGCAAGATGTTCTCATGCTATGAAGGTATGCGAGAATAATAGACCACCTTTATTGGAAATATCAAAAGGACATGAAGCCGCTTGTTGGTTAAATGATAGTAGATCACCTAAGGTTGAAACTCCAAAATTAAGGAGGGATAAAAATGAGTAGTGCAGAAAATTTAGTAGAAGTAAATGGACTATGTAAATATTTTGATGCCAAGAAAGCTTTATTTAAACCTAAAACTTATTTAAAGGCTGTAGACGATGTTTCTCTTTATATAAAAAAAGGTGAAACCTTAGGTTTAGTTGGAGAGTCAGGTTGTGGAAAAACAACATTTGGAAGGACGTTGTTAAAATTATATAAGCCTACAAAAGGACAAATTTTATATAACGGTGAAGATATAAGTCATTTAAGTTCTAAGGAAATGCTTCCGTATAGAAAAAAAATTCAAATGATTTTCCAAGATCCTTACGCATCATTAAATCCAAGGTTAACAGTAGGGGATATTATTGGTGAACCTTTAGATATATATAAAATATGTACTGGTAAGGAAAGAGAAGAAAAAATTAAGTATTATTTAGATAGAGTAGGATTAGATAAAAATCACATAAATAGATATCCTCATGAATTTTCAGGGGGACAAAGACAAAGAATTGGTATTGCAAGATCTTTAGCAGTTAATCCAGAATTTATAGTTTGTGATGAACCTATTTCTGCCCTAGATGTTTCTATTCAAGCACAGATTATAAATATGATAGAAGATTTGCAGAAAGATTTTAAATTAACTTATTTGTTTATTGCTCATGATTTATCCATGGTTAAGCATATATCTAATAGGGTTGGAATTATGTATCTTGGAAAGCTTGTAGAAATTGCTGAAAGTAATGAAGTATATAAAAATCCAATACATCCTTACACCAGTGCTCTACTTTCTGCAATTCCAATACCTGATCCAGACGAGGCTAAGTCTAAAAAAAGAATAATTTTAGAGGGAGAAATTCCATCTCCAATAGATCCGCCACCTGGATGTAGATTTAAATCTAGATGTAGATTTGCTATGAAACAATGTAGTGAAGAAGAGCCTGTTTTAAAAGAGGTTTCACCTGGACATTGTGTGGCTTGTCATTTATATAAATAAATATATTTTTATATATTTATATAGATTATCATTTAAAAGGAGGGAATTCTATGAAAAAAGCTAGGTTCCTAGCAGCGATGATGACGGTTTTATTTGCAGGAAGTATTTTCTTAGGCTGCTCAAAGGAAAATTCTAAAGAAGAAGCCAAAGATCCTTCAGTAAAACAAGAAGAACCAGCAAAAGAGAAGGTAGAGCAAAAGATAGTTTATAATTTAGGAGCAGACCCCAAGACTATAGACCCTCAACTTAATTCAGCAGTAGATGGAGCAATTGTACTTAATAATGCGTTTGAAGGACTTATGAGGGAAGATGGAGATTCTAAAGTTATTCCAGGCGTTGCAGAAAAGTATGAAATTTCTGACGATCAATTAACTTATACTTTCCATTTAAGGAAAGATGCTAAGTGGTCAGATGGTAAACCTGTAGTTGCTGGAGATTTTGAATACGCATGGAAAAGAGGGCTAAATAAGGGTACTGCCGCAGAATATGCTTATCAATTGTACTATATTAAAAATGGTAAAGCATTTAACAGCGGTGAAGTAGGTGAGGATGAAGTTGGTATAAAGGTTATAGATGATTATACAATAGAAGTTACATTAGAAGCACCAACGAAATACTTCTTAAGCTTGACAGCATTCCCAGTGTATTTTCCAGTAAGAAAAGATGTAGTTGAATCTGCAAAAGATAGATGGGCATTAAGTCCTGACACTTATATTTCTAACGGACCATTCAAAATGTCAGAATGGAAAGAAAAGGAAAGTATAACGTTTGTTAAAAATGAAAATTATTGGAACAAAGACAAGGTTAAACTTGAAACTCTTGAAATGAAATTAATAGATGATCAAATTACTTATCTAAATGCTTTTAAGAGTGAAGAGATAGATATTATTGAAGCACCACCACAATCTGAAGTTCCAAAATTATTAGCTGATAAAACTGCTACATCTTTCCCTAACTTTGGAACTTACTTCTATTGCATAAATTTATCTGATAAGGCTAAAGATGTAGACCCAGAAGCTGCTAAAGTTTTAGCAAATCCTAAGGTAAGACAAGCGCTATCACTTGCCATTGATAGACAATTAATGGTTGATAAAGTTAGCCAAGGTGGACAAATACCTGCTTTAAGTTATGTACCACCAGGAATTCTTGACTCTGCTGGAAAAGAATTCTGTACTGAATATTTGAAACCTACAAGTGATGTGGAAAAGGCTAAAAAGTTATTGGAAGAAGCTGGATATCCTAATGGTGAAGGTATGCCTACTATAACAGTTACTTTTAATAACAGTGCTGGACATCAAAATATTGCACAGGCAGTACAAGATATGTGGAAAAAGAACCTTGGAATAAATGTAGAACTTAAGAATGAGGAATGGGCTGTATTCCAAGATACAAGAACAAATTTCCAATTTTCAATAGCGAGACATGGTTGGTCAGGTGATTATAATGATCCTATGACATTCCTAGATATGTGGGTAACTGGAAATCCTCAAAATAACTCCGGATATTCAAACCCTAAATATGATGAATTAATTAATTCAGCTAAAAAGGAACTTGACGATGCTAAAAGAACACAAACTCTTCATGATGCTGAAAAAATATTAATGGAAGATATGCCTATAATACCTTTCTATTACACAAATAATATTTTGTGTATAAATCCAAAGGTTAAAGGTGTAGCTAAATCTCCTTTAGGAAATACACTTTTCATGAATGCATATGTAGAGTAATTAAAATAAAAAAGAGTTATCGTACTATTTTTGGTGCGATAACTCTTTTTAGATATATAAATTAACCACTATTTCAAAAAACAAAAATAAAATATCTAAAAAGGACTAGATATTATTAAAAATATGTGATATTATTGACTCTATGATTAAAAGACAACAATAACCCATCATATTTTATAGGGTAATTACTATTATACAAAGTGAATTTAATAATGTCAAGGGTTATTTGTAAAAAAAATTAGGAGTGATAATATGAGTTGTAAATATGTTTTTGTAACAGGAGGAGTAGTGTCATCATTAGGTAAAGGTATTACTGCTGCATCATTGGGAAGACTACTTAAAAATAGAGGGTTAAAAGTTACAATACAAAAGTTTGATCCATATCTAAATGTGGATCCAGGAACTATGAGCCCTTATCAACATGGAGAAGTATTTGTCACTGATGATGGAGCTGAAACGGACTTAGACCTTGGACATTATGAAAGATTTATTGATGAAAATTTAAGTAAAAGTAGCAATGTTACAACAGGAAAAGTATATTGGTCTGTAATCTCCAAGGAAAGAAGGGGCGAGTACTTAGGAGGGACAGTTCAAGTTATTCCTCATATAACAAATGAAATAAAGGAACGAATTTGTAGAGTCACTAAGGAACAAGATGTTGATGTAGTAATAACAGAAATTGGGGGTACTGTAGGAGATATAGAATCACAGCCATTTTTAGAAGCTATTAGACAAATTCAATATGAGGTTGGCAGAGAAAATGTATGTTTTATTCATGTTACTTTGGTGCCATATCTTGGAAAAGCAGGAGAGTTAAAAACTAAACCTACCCAACATTCCGTAAAGGAGTTAAGAAGCATTGGAATACAACCAGATATTATCGTTTGCAGATCTGAAAAAGAATTATCTGAAGAATTAAGAGCTAAGATTGGACTATTTTGTAATCTTGAAGCTAAGAATGTGATTCAAAACTTAGATGCTAAGCATCTATATGCAGTACCATTAATGTTACATAAAGAAAACTTAGATAAATTAGTTGTTGAAAAGTTAAATTTGAATTGTAAAGATATAAATAATGGCCAATGGGAAGAGATGGTTAATAGTATTTTAAGTTTAAAGAAAAAAGTTAAAATTGCATTGGTTGGTAAATATGTAGAACTACATGATGCTTATATATCTGTAGTTGAGGCTTTAAGTCATGGTGGATATGCTAATGATTGCGAAGTTGAAATTAAATGGGTTAATGCAGAAGATGTAACAGAGGAAAGTTCAAAGAATATATTTTCAGGTGTAAACGGAATATTAGTACCAGGAGGATTTGGAGATAGAGGAATTGAAGGGAAAATTGAAGCCATAAGCTAGATTCTTTAGCAAAGAACTTTTAGGGGATACCTTCTTTGCTAAGTATGGTAATATTATTGAAATTATAAAAAACT
>URKQ01000036.1 GCA_900548455.1 uncultured Clostridium sp. | reverse complement strand
AAAGGGAACCATAAGGTTCCTTTTGAAAAAGCTTAACAGGCATCTGTGTGCATCACTGTAAATGCATACAGAGCCAATACCAATAAGATATAGAATAAATATTTTTTATGTGGAGGTGTATTACAGTGTCATCAAATAAAAATAAAAGTAATGGGTTGGGAATCTTTGAAAAATACCTTACATTGTGGGTTGCTATTTGCATTGTAATTGGAATACTCATAGGACGGTTCATACCTATAATTCCAGAAACTCTAAATAAATTTGAATATTATAACGTTTCCATACCAGTTGCTATACTAATATGGCTTATGATTTATCCAATGATGCTTAAAATAGATTTTAATAGTATAGTAAATGTAACTAAGAAACCCAAAGGATTAGTTATTACATGTGTAACTAATTGGCTAATCAAACCATTTACAATGTATTTGATAGCTTATTTTTTCCTTAAAGTTGTATTTAAAGCATATATTCCTACAGATCTTTCCACAGATTATTTGGCAGGAGCAGTATTGTTAGGAGCAGCACCATGTACAGCTATGGTTTTTGTGTGGAGTTATCTAACAAAAGGAGATCCAGGATATACATTAGTTCAAGTTGCTGTAAATGACTTAATTATACTAGTAGCCTTTACACCAATTGTAGCATTTTTATTAGGTGTAAGTAACGTTGCAGTGCCTTATGGAACATTAATATTATCAACTATATTATTTGTGGTAATTCCTCTTTTAGCAGGATATCTAACTAGAAAATCAGTTATAAATAAACATGGAGTAGAATATTTTAACAATGTATTTTTAAAAAAGTTTGATAATATAACAATTGTAGGACTATTATTAACCTTAATTATTATATTTTCATTTCAAGGAGAAATTATAATTAATAATCCACTTCACATTTTATTAATTGCAATACCTCTTACAATACAGACATTTTTGATTTTTGGAATTGCCTATGGATGGGCAAAAATTTGGAAATTGCCTCATAGTGTAGCAGCACCAGCAGGTATGATAGGTGCAAGTAACTTCTTTGAGTTAGCAGTTGCCGTTGCAATATCTTTATTTGGATTAAATTCAGGAGCAGCACTTGCTACTGTAGTAGGAGTTTTAACAGAAGTGCCTATTATGCTAACTCTTGTTAAGATAGCAAATAACACAAGAAGTTGGTTTAAAGATTAGGGCTCTTTCTAAGAGCGAAATGATATATGAATAATGAAGACTTACAGTTTTAAAGGCTGTGGGTCTTTTGTTTTTATTAAAGATAAATAGGGGACTAGAGGATAATTTCTACAGTAAAGAAAAAATATGTGATATAATTTTTATATATTATCGTTGACCATGGAGGTAGAGTAATGTTTTGTGTAAATTGTGGCACCCAGTTGCCTGAGGGATCAAGATTTTGTGTAAAATGTGGAACAGCAATGGCTGGAAATACGGATTCTTTTAAAAAGTCAGCTTCTCCAATAGGGAAAAGAATGGTTTCATCTACATGTACAAGCTGTGGAGCAAACTTAGAGATTAATCCAGAGAAAACTATAGCAACCTGTCCATTTTGTGATTCAACCTATATAGTAGATCAAGAAATAAATAGCACAGATAGTAATAGTAATAGTGAAAGAGCTTCCCAAAGGGATGACTCGGAAGCTAATATAGAAAATCTTCTAAGAAGAGCTAGGACTTTTGAGGAAGAGGGACAATTAGAAGCTGCCCTAGATTATTTCAGTAAAGCATTAGATATGGATTTATTAAACGATGAGGCTCAAGATGGTATGTTTAGAGTAGCAGAAAAAATGAAGGACCAAGTTTATTTTGAAACAGAAGGCAATAGCGGATTTAAGTTTGGAAGACTTCTATTAAAAAGAGATGTTTTAATTTTTAGAGAGAAAAATGGCAATGAAACTATACATAACCTTAATGCCATGAAAAATATAAAAAAAAGTGTTGGCTGTCTAGCATTTGATTATTCTGTAAGAGAATTACACAAAAGCTATGGTTGTAAAAGCAAAGAGGCTACAAAATGGGTAGAGATACTAAATAAGGCACAACAAGGAATATACCCTGAAGTAATAATTAAAGAGGATGGAGAGAAAGCTCCTTAAATAAATATAGAAGTATATGGGGAAATGTTGAACCTGATTATATTGCAGATAACCTTCTTGAAGCATCAAAGTGGATTGTAGAAAATTATGAAAGTAAATTTGACTCTATTTTACAAATAAGTATATAATTGTTATATAAAAATATAAGTAACTGGAGGAAAAACTATGAATGAAAATCAATTGAAACAGATGACCTCAAGAAGTGGATTTGTTGCTGCATTAGATCAAAGTGGTGGCAGTACACCAAAAGCATTAAGAGCATATGGAATTACAGATGAAAATTATAAAAGTGATGAAGAAATGTTTTCAATAGTTCATGAAATGAGAACTAGAATTATAAAAAGCCCAGCATTTTGTAATGACAGGGTAATTGGTGCAATTTTGTTTGAAAACACAATGGATCGTAAAATTGATGACCTTTATACAGCAGAGTATTTATGGCATAAAAAAGGGATTGTTCCTTTTCTTAAAATTGATAGGGGATTGGCTTTACAAAATAATGGAGTACAAGTTATGAAGGATATAGTGGATTTAGATGGATTACTTAAAAAAGCCATATCTAAAAATATCTTCGGAACAAAAATGCGATCCGTTATTAAAGAAGCAAATGAAGAAGGAATTAAAGAGGTTCTAGAACAACAATTTAAAATTGCTAAGGTAATTATTTCATATGGATTAGTGCCAATTATTGAACCTGAAGTTGATATTTATAGTTGTGATAAAGAAAAATGTGAGAAAATATTGAAAAAATATCTGAAAGAAAATCTGGAGAAATTGGATAAAGGAGCAAAAATAATTTTAAAACTAACAATTCCTTCTGTAGATGGATTTTATTCTGATATTATGAAAAACGAACATATTGTTAGGATTCTTGCACTATCTGGAGGGTATACTAGAACTGAAGCAACTGAAAAACTTGTAAAGAATCATGGGGTTATAGCAAGTTTTTCTAGAGCTTTAGTAGAAGGATTAAAAGTAAATCAAGAGGATAAAGAATTTCATAGTATGTTAGAAGATTCTATAGATAAAATATATGAAGCATCTATTAGTTAAATAGAAAAATATTATATAAATTCCATTAAAGTGAAATTATCGGAGGAATAAAATGAAGGTTGATACGCATATAGTTGATTCATTTTTAGCAATGGAAAATATCGATAAGTTTAAAAACTATTGGATTTATGAGACTATTGGTCAAGGGGAGTTTAAATATAAAAATGTTTTTAGTAAGCCATCATCCACAGCTATGGAAGATATTCAAATGATTTATAATGAAATTAAACAGTGTTTGTTAGATTTTGAACCCTTTAACAGAGAACTTTGGGATATACTCTTCCCCAATTGGATATCGTTATTGCAAAATGTAGAAATATATTTAATTGTTGGTTTACCAGAGCCTAATGACGCAACAGTGATTAAAAACCCATCAGGAACTAATGTTATAGTTTTAGACTTAGGCTGTTGGGCAAAATATTTAAGAAATACAAATATAACACAACTTGTTCGAAACATAATAACACACGAATTCTGTCATATATGCATACAAGGGGAGAATCCGGCAATTGACAGGGATTATGAAAATGGGGATTACTTAACGAAGTTTAATTCATTGGTATTCAACGAGGGATTAGCACATTTATTATCTTTTTGTGAAAATATCAATAATTATGATTGGAATAATCCCAAAATTAGTGAGGTAAAATCAAAAAGCTTATTGAGATTTAAAGAAGCAATAGTAGAATCAGAAACAGAAAAGCAAAATTCATATTTATACGATGCTATGTTTGGAAATTACTATGATAAGTTTGGATGTATAATTGGAATGCTATATTTTTCTGATATTTATCAAAAGTCTAAAAGTCAGGGACTTTTAGATGAATATACTGCTGGACACAAAGATATTATTAAAAAAATATTAAATTTTTACAGGTAATAACGGAAGCGAAAAGATTATTCAACAAAGAAGGATTTTACCACTTCTTTGTTGAATATATAATGTCGTGAAATGTAAGTTTCGCGACATTATGAAGAATTTTTATAAAGGGGACCAGATTTTATGAATTCAAACAAGTTAAATTATTTACACGATGAATCTCTTCCACGAGTTTTAATTGATTATTTAAATTATATGTCTACCGTTCGTGGCGCTTCTACCAATACTATCGATGCTTACGGATACGATTTATCTTTGTTTTTTAAATATTTAAAGCTATATTTTAAAGAAGTTACTCTTTCAGATGAAATGACTTTTGAACAAATTCCTATTAACGATTTCTCTTCAGATCATTTAAAAGATTTACAGTTAGTGGATTTTTACGCATATCTCTCCTACCTTGAAAAAATGAGAGATAATGGCACTTATGCTAAGGCAAGAAAAGTAGCCTCTTTAAAATCTTTTTTTCATTATCTTTGTTCTAAAGCAAAAATAATAGAAAAAGACCCTACCCTAGACTTGGAGAGTCCAAAACTTGGAAAGCGCTCCCCTGTTTATTTAACTCTTGATGAAAGCAGAGATCTTTTATCAGCTGCTAATAATAGAGATAAAAATTCTCCTAGAGATTTATGTATAATTACCCTATTTCTCAACTGTGGAATGCGTCTTTCTGAACTATGTAGTATTAATTTATCTAATATTAAAGGAGATACCCTTACTGTTATCGGTAAAGGTGATAAAGAAAGAACCATTTACTTAAATAAAGCTTCTTTAAAAGCTATTAATAAGTATTTAGTAGTTAGAAATGAAATAGCTGATAAAGTTTATCCTGAAGATAAGGAAGCACTTTTTATTAGTGGAAAATATCGTAGAATAAATAAGCGTACCGTAGAGCGAATAGTTAAAAAGTATGTTAACTTAGCAGGTCTTGATGATGATAAATATACACCACATAAGTTAAGGCATACTTCAGCTACACTACTACATAAACATGGCGGTGTAGATGTTAAAACATTACAAGAGATCTTAGGTCACGAAAACGTTAGTACTACACAAATATATGTACATGTAGATGATGAATCCATAAGAAAAGCAGTAAATTCTAATCCTCTTGGAGACGAGTAACAAAAACTGCCCCGTTTGGGACAGTTTTCATTTATTCCTTTATCTTCAATGCTTTATAAATCATAAATTAAATAGCTAACCAATCTTTTATTATAAGTATATTTTGTGCATACTGTCTTAGTGAATTTATTGTAGTAAATACTTGTTTTGTTCCTAATGCTTTTTCTTCTAAGGATGTACCTTCCATTCCCAATGATCGTTTAAAACTATAATTAAGCCAACCAAGCATACCACCAAATCCACTTGCAAGTACTATATCCCAATTTACGTGACAACTGCCTACAACTGATAGATATGCATTATATAATGCATCAAATTTATTTTTATTTAATTCACCGTTACCATTATCAGCCCAGTAATTTAAAATTTCTAATAATTCCTGATATGGATTCACATAACCAGCAGCTTCCCAATCAATAATATAGGGATTATCATCTTTCCACATAACATTTTTGGGATCTAAATCCCTATGACTAAGTACTAAATGCTCATTTAACAAACTATTAGCATGGAAGACCTCATTATTCCACTTTTTTAATTCGTCTATTACTTCTGATAACTCATTAACCCATTCTGCATTTGCATCCTGTCCTAATAATAGATATTTATCCCATTCATATATTTCTGCTTCACTTTTTTCTTTATGTATATCAGGGAAAATAACGTTTGCTTTATGAATCTTTCCTAAAAGTATACCGATTTTCCTACAGTGATCTGAAGATATATGAGGTGGAAATATAGACATACCATCTATCCATTCAAATATCATATAATACTGTCCATCTAACATTAATAAAGTATTATTATTAAACTTCATAGCAGTTATTGCAGGTATACTTTCATTAAGAGTTTCTGCTATTCGTTCAGAATTAATTATATGTTCTTTAACTCCTTTTCTTTGCATTACAGAAGGATTTAATTCCTTAACAGCATATTTTTTATGTTCTGTAATTACTTCATACATAGTATGCATTAATCCGCCTGTTACTTGCTTTGGTTCTTTAATTAATTTTTCTAAATCATATTTATTAAATAACTTCTCTATTTGTATATATTTTTGTGAATAGCACATACTTCCACCTTCTTATTGTATATTTTGTAAATATTTTCATTCAACAAAAGTATTATATCATAAAGTAATATACTAATCACATAAGTAGATTTTAAAAATGTACATTAAAAATACCCCTTAGTTTAAAATAAAACTAAGGGGTATTTTGGTGTAATTAACTTACAACATTAATCTTATGGTCTTTTAAATAACTTAATATGAGCTTCAATTGCTTTTTATCAATAATAGTAGGATTAGTATATATAATTCCTAATTTCCTATTTTTATAACCGTATAAAACAATGCTTTTCTTTTTATATTTAGCAATATTAAGCTCCTTTAAATCAATTATATTGTACCCGTTTATTATACCTTTATTAATTGAGATAGAGCTCTCGTTTAATATTAAATAAGTCTCACATATTTTAAAGTAGTCATACCCTGCAAAGCAAAGTAAAAGTATTGGCACAATAAACAGCATTGTTGATATTAAGCTTCTTAAAATAAATATTGGAAAAGTAAATAATATAGCAGCCAAGGCAAAGCACGTAATGATAAAATTTCTAGTATTTTTTTTAATAGAGATTTTTTCACATTTCAAATTCATTCACCTCAAAAGTAATATAAATTTATTTCTATATTCATGGAGCTAGACTGCAAATTCATTTAGCTCATTTAATTTTACTTTTGCATCACATTCTTCACATTCTTCTATTAGTATATATAAATAGTCACCTGAACGTAATCGAGTGTTTCCATTAGGAACTAGTTGTAATTCTCCTCTGCGTACCTCAACTAGTAATGAATTTTCAGGCCATGAAATATCTTTTACTAATTGATTTTCATATGCTGATTCATGTTGAACTAAAATTTCAATCATTATTTTTTTATTATTAGTAGATTTTTCATCTTCTTCGTCCTCTACCATTTCATCTAAAAGTGCATCATAAATTGGAGGACATTTTAATAGATCTGCGGTAATATATGCAATAATGGAAACAACAGTTAATGATAACATATGAGTAAAGGATCCGGTCATTTCCATAATTAATACAATACCTGTAATTGGGGCCCTTACAATGGCAGCAAAGTATCCCGCCATAGCTAGAACAATGATATTGTAAAATAAGTCATTATTAATAATTCCTAATTTAATTGATAATCCACCAAAAATTGCTCCTAAAGTAGCTCCTAATACTAGTAATGGAAAGAAAATACCTCCAGGTGTTCCAGCGCAAAATGAAATCATAGAAAATATAATTTTAACAGCGAAAATAATCATTAATACACTCATTGCTGTATGAATATTTAATTCCTTTATAATGGCATGGCCGCCTCCCATTGCTATAGGAAAAGTAAGTCCAATGACAGTAGCACATAAAAACGGTATTAACATTCTGACTTGAATATTTTTTGGCCCAAATTTTTTATATAATTTCTTTGTAAACAGAAGGAAATAATTATAAAATGCTCCCATAGCTCCGATAAATACCCCAAGAATAATAATAATCCAATAGTTATTTAGTGGAACGCCTCTTATTATTTGAAAATCAAAAACAGGTTTTAAGCCGAAAACTTGTTTTGATACAAAATCTGCTACAACGGCTGCTGACATACTAGATAGCAGTATTAATGGTGAGAAGTATTTATAAATTTCTTCTAGTGCAAATATTACCCCTGCCATTGGTGCATTAAATGCAGCTGCAAGGCCTGCACTTGCTCCACTTACCATAAGAATCTTTTTTTCCATAGAATCGTTTCCGATTTTTCCAGCTACTCCTTCACCTATTGCAGCTCCAATTTGAATAGAAGGACCTTCTCTTCCCAGGGACAATCCCGATACAATTCCTAAGGTTCCGCCTAAAAACTTACTCCATATTGTATGAAACCATTTCTTCCTTTTTTTAAAGTGTCCTTTCATAATTCCTTCTAATTGAGGAATACCACTTCCTGAAATCATTGGGTTCCATTTTACTAAGCTTCCTACTATTAAGGCATTGACAATTGCAAAGGCAAAGGCCCCAATAATATACCATACATTACCTCTAACAAATGCATAGCCTTTATCAGCTAGGACTTCTGCAAACTGTAATGTAAATCTATAACAGACTGCCACAATTCCAGCTAAAAGACCAACAATCATACTTTTTAATACAATTTTTATTTTCTCTGTATTAAAATCTGTTAAACTCTTATAACACTTGTTCATTTTTCATTTCTTCCTTTCTATGTTTTTCTGACCCCATATTTAACCATGTTAAATGTGGAACTTAACTTATAGTTTATATATTAATTAATAAAATCATGGAGTTTATTCAACTCCATGATTTTTTAATAACCTATTATAGAATTGACCTGCTTAAATTTCTTATTTCTTGTGAAAGCAATAAAAATTCCTTTTCGTAGGTAGTTTTATTTTCTTCACTTAAACTTGTATTTAATATTCCACTTAATTCAGACAATCTGCATTGCATTAAAAGAAGTTCATCTTTCTTTGCTTTTAAGTCTTTATCGCTTTTAATATTTTTGTTATTATCATTAAAGAAATTAGTTATTTCTTCTTCATCTCCTGAAAAGTCTATAATTTTTTTATTATCTAGCTTTAATACTCTTCTACATACCTTGGTTATGAGTTTTCTATCATGGGATACCACTATCACAGTTCCGTTAAAACCTTGTAATAGATCTTCTACTCTTTCTCGAGATTTAATATCCATAAAATTTGTAGGTTCATCTAATATTATTAAATCTGGATTATCTAGTATTATCCTAGTAAATACTACCCTACATTTTTCTCCCATACTAAGATTACCTATCTTAGAGTAAACTCTATCCCCCTTTATAAATACACTACCTAAATATAATCTAATTGTATATTCAGGCGCTTTGGTTTCAAGTAAATACTCTATTATAGAAATATCCTTAGGTAAAGCTTCTAAACATTGAGAGAAGTTGCTTATCTTCATGTTTGGATTTATATAAATATCCCCCTCATAATCTTCATCTTTTTCTAGAATCATATTTATTAAAGTTGTCTTTCCAGTGCCGTTATTACCTATTATCCCTACTCTTTCTCCGCCACTAATAGTGAAATTCCCATGGGTAAATAAAACCTTATTGTCAAAGGCTTTAGAAAGGTTTGTTACTCTTACTGCTGTTTTAAAAGAACTAGATTCTTTTAATTTGAGGTTTATTGATTGAGATTCTTCAATTCTTTTAACTTGATTCTCTTTAATTTTTTCTAATTTCTTTTCTTTGGACCTCATAATGGATACATGTTTCTTACTAAGAGCTCTCAAGTGGTCATTTTGTCCAGCAGCTTTATGAGCTTTATTAAACCATTCCTTTCGTTGCCTTATATTTTGCTCCAATTCCTTAATTTCTCGTTGCTGTTTATTATACAAATTATCTGTAGTTGTTATTTCAAGTTCTACCTGATCTCTGTAGGCAGAGTAATTTCCATTATACTGTTTAAGATTATTCTCAGTTAAAACATAGGTTTTGTTAGTAACTTGGTCTAAGAAAAATCTATCATGACTTATTATAATCATAGGTCTATTAATAGAATTTATTAGTTTTTCAAGCCATTGTACACCACTTAAGTCTAGATGATTAGTAGGTTCATCTAAAATGAATATATCGTAATTGCCGTGGAGTATTTTTAAAATAGCTTTCTTTGTAGCTTCTCCACCGCTTAATACTTCATCACTTTTATATAAATTTTCATCTATAACACCTATGAGTAAGTTATCTGGAAAATAGTTTATACTACCTTCATCATAAGGCTGCTTCTTTATAAGGATATTCTTCAAAGTACTTTTACCTATGCCATTATCACCTATTAAGCCTATTTTATTATTGTCACTAATTTCAAAACTAACATTTTGAAAAATAGTACGTTCCTTAAATGATTTTGATAAATTTTTTATTATTATTTTAGCCATTATAACACTCCCTTTTATAGGCAATGGCTTTTTATCTATGCTTTAAGTAGAAGAATGCAAAAATAAAGGATTTCAATCGCAATAAGCAATTAAAATCCTAACTTTACATATTAATTAATCTCTAAAAAATATAATATTAGACATTTAGAAATACATTATAATAAAGAATAGATTACCATTGCTCAATTAATTGCACAACAAAAAAACTTTAATAATAACTTATTTTGTTATGCGTATAAAAATTAATTAAGAATAGTAATGCTCATTGTATAGTACCTCCAAATTTATAAATTACCTTGCATTTTTATTATATACTTTCCATTTAACAACTTCAATGGTTTATTTTTTCCATTTTTACAGTAAATATGTCTCATTTAACTATATAATCATGAAAATTAGTATAATCTATCACTGCTTCTTGATTATAGAGCTAATATGTTTAAATAATTTTAAAACACAGATTGTTAATTTAAAAACAAATTTGTGATAGAATTATTATACTGGTACGTTTTACTATATAGTGAATATAAGAAAGTTTTTAATAACGTTAGGTGGTATTAGCTATGTTAAAAGAAAATTTATCTCAAAATTCTAACGGTTTCAAAAGAACTATATTAATAAGTGTAATTACAATTTTATCTTCCCAATTAAATATAAATTTATTTTTCACTAGTAACTTTAAAATTTCTATGGGAATAATATCTTTAGCATTAATAACCTTTTTATATAAAAAGATAGATTTAATTCCAGTAACAATTATATCTGGTTTAGGAGTATTTATATCTAGGGTTTTATTCCACTACTTAAAATATGGATTTGAAGGAAGTGTATTTTTATATTACTTTCCGGAAACTACCTTTTATTTATCTTACGGCTTCTTTTTATTTATATTTTTAAGAATAAAGAAAAAGTCAATCAACGTTAATAAAGTTACTATTCCACTCTTTATCATGGACTATGGTGCTAATCTTGTAGAATTGTTATTTAGAATTAACATAGAGGCTTTCTCTTATGAAGCTCAAATTAGCATTATATTGGTAGCCTTAGTACGTACAATTATAATCTGGACTATAATAAGTGCCACCTTTTATTATGGAGTTTCTTTAATTAGTAAAGAACATGCAGAAAGATATAAAAAATTATTATTATTAATCTCCAAACTTAGGAGTGAAATGATTTGGATGCAGAAAAATACTGCATTGATTGAAGATACAATGAACACCTCTTATAGACTTTATAATGATTTAAAGGAAAGTGATCTTAAAGAAAATTTCTCAGGTAAAGCATTAAACGTAGCAAAAGATATTCATGAGATAAAAAAAGAGTATTACTTAATTATGCGAGGGATTTCTGAAGCTTTAGATAATGAACTAAAAGATGAAGGTATGTATATATATGAAATACTAGAGATATTAGAAGATAGTATTAAAAAAGATAATAGGAATAAAACCATTAATATAAATGTTAATTGTTCTCACAAGTTATATACTAATAAACAGTATCTTTTTATGTCTATCTTTAGAAATTTAATAACTAATGCAGTAGAAGCTTCTAATGAAGAAATCATCTATATTGACTTTAAAGCAGAAATGGAGAAAAATCATTATTTATTTTCTGTTACTGATTATGGACAAGGTATTGATGAAGAAAGTAAAGATAGTATTTTCGCCCCAGGCTTCTCTACTAAAATTAACTACATAACTGGTGAAATTAATAGAGGTCTTGGGCTTCCATTAGTAAAAGACATAGTAGAAAATCAACTAAAGGGAAAAATATCAGTATTTTCTTTAAATGAGAGTACAACCTTTACTATAGAAATAGCTAAAGAATTTTTGGAGGAAAAATAGTATGAGATTTTATTTATTAGATGATGATAAAAACATTTTAAAAATATTAGAAATGATAATTGAAAAAAGAAACTTAGGAGTTGTATGTGGTAAAAATATAGATGCCAAAGAAGCTATTTATGAAGTTACTGATCTTAATCCAGACATTATTATTGTAGATTTATTGATGGATACTATGGATGGAATATCTTTTGTTAAAAAAGCTAAACATATTAATAATGACTTTTCTTTTATAATGCTTTCTCAGGTTTCTTCAAAGGATATGATAGCATCAGCCTATGAAAGTGGCATTGAATTTTTTATACAAAAGCCCCTTAACAGTGTTGAAATAGAAACTATCATAAGAAAAGTATCCCATAATATCTCCATTAATAAAACTTTCAATAAGATGCAGAGTTTATTTCAAAATGAAGTAAATCCTATTATTAGTGTAAAAGAAAATAACGTTACAGAAGATAGAAACCATGTACTTAAAGTAAAAAACATTCTACATAAACTAGGTATTTTGGGTGAATTAGGAAGTAAGGATATCATTTCCATGGTTGATTATCTTATTATGAATAATGAGGATTTATCAAACTTAACTTTAGATGAATTATGCTTAAAATTTAATAATAATCCTAAATCCATAGAACAACGAATGAGAAGAGCTGCAACTTCTGGAATGATAAATTTGGCTAATCTAGGTATTGAGGATTATTCCAATGACATATTTAATGAATACTCAAACACTCTATATAATTTTGAACAAGTAAAGAGAGAAATGGATTATATAAGAGGTAAAGGCAATAAGCGTGGTAAAGTTTTTATAAAAAATTTTCTAAATGCATTAGTTGCATACAGTAAAGATTGATAAATTTATATCAACTATTATGAAAACCGTTACACATCATTTGATATTCCAATAGATACTTGTTGTTATATTTTGTTACCTAATGAAACCTGTTTTTAAAATATAAAATATAAAGAATATTTTAAAAATAAGGAGGACATAGTATGACAATAATACTTGGAGTAGGTTTATTATTATTAACTTTAGCAGGTTTTTCTCTATTTAGTACAAAGATGCCTAAAGGACAAAAAGCCATGTCAGGGATGGCCAATGCAGCTATAGCCACATTTTTAATAGAAGCTGTTCATAAATATATCACAGGAGATATATTAGGAATTGAATTCTTTAAGGTTTTAGGAAGTACCTCTGGAAGTTTAGGTGGTGTTGCTGCAGCAATCATGGTACCAATTTCTATGGGCGCTAATCCAGTCTTCGCCGTAGTTGCAGGTGTAGCTGTTGGTGGCTTTGGTATTTTACCAGGATTTATTGCAGGTTATATAATAGGTTTAATCTCTCCTATCATAGAGAAGAAATTACCTGAAGGTTTAAATATTATTCTAGGTGCTTTAATAATTGCTCCTTTTGCAAGATTTATTGTCATCCTAGTGAATCCAGTTGTTGATGCAACACTAGTAAAAATTGGACAAACTATTATTGCAGCGGCAGATCAATCTCCTATTGTCATGGGATTTTTATTAGGAGGTATTATGAAAATGATATGTACCTCCCCTCTTAGTTCAATGGCTTTAACAGCTATGTTAGGTTTAAAAGGACTAGCTATGGGTATAGCAGCAATTGCATGTGTTGGAGGTTCATTTACTAACTGTATAGTATTTAGTAGGCTTAAACTGGGAGATAAGAGTAATGTAATCGCTGTTATGTTAGAGCCTTTAACTCAAGCTCATATTATAACAGCCAATCCAATTCCCATATATTGTTCCAATTTTATTGGAGGAGGCTTAGCCGGTGTATCTGCCGCCCTATTTAATATAGTAAATAATGCTCCAGGTACAGCATCCCCTATTCCTGGCTTAATTGCCCCTTTTGCATTTAACTCTCCTATCTCAGTAATATGTGCTTTAATTTTAGCTATTTTAGGAGGATCTATTGCAGGGTATATTGGCAGCATAGTATTTAAAAATAAAATTGATAATAGTAGTAAAAAACATAGTGAACCTTTAGTTTTAAAAAAGGAAATAACTATTTAAAAGTTGTAAATAAAAAATGGATTCATTTAATAGACATAACTCTACACTCAATGTAGATGTTATGTCTATTTTATTAATACTGAAAAAAATATTATATCTATCATAAAATGAACCATAATAGAAGAAAAAACATTACGTTTAAAAGCTAAAACTGTAAGAAGCAAAGATACTATCCAATACTTAAAGCTATTTAAAAATGTCATTATTAAGCTATTATTTACACCAATTTCAACACAATGAAACAGTGCAAAGGGTATTGACATTACCATTATTGCTAAAAATTTAGAAACTTCCCGTTCTTTACATATACTTACTAAAACAGAAAACAAAAATAATCGAAAAATAATTTCTTCCGAAATACCTGCACCTAATGCTCGTCCTAACATTGATAGATGAAATTCAAATTGAATACTCTTACCTGAAGCATAAGCTCCAATTAATTTAATTGCAAGAAATAAAAGAATTATTATCAGAATCCACTTTAGGTCACTAAAAAATTCCATTAAAGTTTTTGCGTTAAATAAATCCATCCTCTGATTATATTTCCCATAAAGTGTCTTACTCGTCAAAAATGTAGATACTACACATAGACTACTTATAACCCCCGATATATTTATGGGTGTTGTTATAAATACGCTTCCCAATCCTAAAACTACCGCCATAATCCAATCTTTTTTAGAGTAGTCTTGGAATTGCATTAATGCTATACAAGCTAATATAGTAAATGAATATAGTATATTAAAAAAATGGAAAGTTTATTTTACCATAAAATATTTAATTTTACAATTTTAGGATTTTTAAAACAAAAGAACTATCGATCTAATTATTCAGTGCGATAGTTCTCTTTATAATTTGTGATAAGAGTTAATATACTCCTAAACAATCAATTCTAAAGTTGAAATAGGTTAAAACCAACTTAAAACTAAGAATTATGTTTATAAACATATAATCCTGGGTATTTTTCTTCCATATCATCACTTGAAGTTACATCTTCAAGAAGATCACTGATTCCATCTACATCGTCAATGTAAACCCAGTTGTCCTCGTTGTCTAATGCATCTATGTAAGGCATATCATCTACTTCTTGAAAGCTTTCTTCAAATTCCTCATCAAGAAGCTCTTCCTCATCACCTACATCAAATTCACTGAAATCTTCAAGGTCAATATGAATCTTTTCATCACTATTATCATCTTGTTTTTCAAAAACTTCATCAATTTTGATAGCTTTTACATCATAGCCTTCAAGTTCTAAACACTTTCCACAGTTATCACATATTTTGTTTTTATTAAATACACAAGTGTCACAATCACCGCAATTAGTACAAACTTTTTTTTCATCAAAAATACATTGTTTCATTTGAACCACTACCTTCTATATATATTCTATGTTAAAAGAATTTTTTATAACAATAATGTTAATAATTATATTTATATAACCTATTAATTTTATCAAATTAAAATAAAAACATCAACATTATTTATAATTATTTAATATTATTTAATAGAAATTAAATAATATACATATTAATAGTATTAATTACAAAAAACATATAGACAAAATCCTAGATTTGCTATATTATGTATTTATATGTTTTATTATAGAAATGGTAAAGGAGGGATTACATGGCAAATTCTTATTCATTTGACGTTGCATCAGAGGTTGATATGCAAGAAGTAGATAACGCTGTTAATCAAGCGCTAAAAGAAATAAAGCAGCGATATGATTTTAAAGGCACTAAGACGGAAATAAATATAGTTAAAGATGAGATAAAAATTATTTCTGATGATGAATTTAAATTAAATTCAGTAATTGATATTTTAAAAGGTAAATTTATCAAAAGAGGAATATCATCAAAAGCTCTTGAACTTGGCAAAATAGAAAATGGATCTTTAGGGATGGCAAGAGTAAATTGTAAAATCATAAATGGAATAGCAGTTGAAAAGGCTAAGGTTTTAGTAGCTGATATTAAAGCTAACAAGTTAAAGGTTCAAACGCAAATAATGGATGATAAATTAAGAGTTACTGGAAAAGATAAAGATGATCTTCAAGAAGTAATTAAATTATTAAAATCCAAAGACTATGATATAGCACTACAATTTACAAATTACAGATAATTTTATGCTAAATAGACGAAAAATGATAATATTTATAAAAAAAATCATAAATAATTAAAATTTTGTCTATTAATTTTTTTAAAAATAGGTTATAATAGTTATAGATTAACTATTAATGTATATTTTGAATTGTTATTGGATAATTTATTAATATAACTAAATATATAAATAATAGTTAAATGTAAAAGTTATTACTTAAGAAAACAATTTAATTTACTAGGAGGAAAAATATTATGAAATCAACAGGTATAGTTAGAAAAGTAGACGAATTAGGAAGAATAGTTATTCCAATAGAATTAAGAAGAACATTAGATATAGAGATAAAAGATGCTTTAGAAATCTATGTTGACAGAGATCAAATAATCCTTAAAAAATATGAGCCAGCTTGCTTATTCTGTGGAAATGCTAGAGACGTTAAAAACTACAAAGGTAAAAATATTTGTGAAGAGTGTTTAGAAAGCATAGCTAAAATGCACGAATAATCGTACTCTATTTTCAACCCGACTTTCGGGTTGTTTTTTTATGTATAGAAAAGTGTACTTTCTTAAAGTTATAAAGCACTGTGATTGAAGAACTGGGAATATACTATTTGTAGAAAGGCTAGAGAAAATATAAATTTCATATTTATACATTTAAAAATTTACATTGGTGAATTTTTTGCAAATTATCTTTTATTTTATGAAATAATGTAAAATATTGACTTTTAAAGCTAGCTGGTATATAATATTACATAAAGTTTAAATAAAAAATATAAGTAAATGAACTTGGTATACCTTATATTTATAGGAGTGATTTTTTGGAGAATGAAAAAAATAGTAGCAATAATATTGATCAAATTGAATTGCTGCTAAGAAGAGTTTGCTTTTATATTAAGAAAAAAGGCCGTTCTATCTTAGAAGATTACGATATAACTCCTGCTCAATTTGAAGCGTTACAAATTGTTATAAACCATGAAGAAGTCACGATTAGTGAACTTAGCAACCATTTATACCAAGCCCCTAGCACTATTACGGATTTAGTGGACAGAATGGAAAGTAAAAATTTAGTTCAACGAGTTAGGAATTGTAAAGATAGAAGAATTGTAAAAATTAAGCCTTTAGAAAAAGGACATAGTATTTTAGATGCTGTTTTACAAGAAAGAAGAAAATTTCTTAAAGAAGCACTTAAAGATGTTAACGAAGAAGATCAAGATAAATTTATAGAATATCTAGAAATTTTAAATCATGCATATCTTAATAAAGAATAAAAGAGCCTTCAAGGGCTCTTTTATTGTTCTAAATTAATTTTACTTAGTTTATCTAATAATAACTCTTTATCTTCTCCTAGCTTAGCTAATTTCTCTTCATAATGACTCTTAAGACTCCATATCTCTTCCTTGTGCTTTTCTTCCAATTGGAAAATATCTTTTTTGTATTTCAGTGTCATCTCGTCTTCTTTTAAGGTATATCTCCTGCTTAGCTCTTCTTTTAAATTTTCTGTTTTAATTTTATTAATTTCACCTGAAGCATCAACTTGTTTTTCCAATTTATTTATTTGCTCTGTATATCTATTAATATCCTTTAAATATTTTTCGTTTTGATTTTTTGATTCAGAATATTTTAATTTTAATTCATCTCTGTCTTCTTTTAAGCTAATGTATTGTTCTTTAATAGACTCTAAGTCCTTTATTTTAATTTTAAGCAATTCATTCATATCTTTGTATTCTTTAATATTATCACTAAGTTCAATAATTGCTTCCTCTTTTTTACTTGTCTTTTCATTAGATAAATTTAATTCTTCTTTTAAAGTTTCAATTTTATTTTTTAAATCCTCTTTATCTTTTTCTAACTTATTAATAAGTTCAACACTCTTTTCTATTTCCATCTTATAGGCATTGGTTGACTCCGTTGAACGAACTTTACTTTTTTCAACTATATTAATATAGATATCTAACATCCTTTTTGTTATGGACTGCAATTCGTCTACATCACTTTTTATATAATCTATTCCTGTTGAAGTTTTATTTATTTCATAAGACCTGATGATAAGGTCCATAAATTCTTTATTATTTATCCCCTCTTCTTCTGCTAGTTTTATAAATTTATTCTTTAAATCTTCATTAATTCTCACACTTAAAATTGAATCCATTTAATTCGACCCCTTCTTAATTTTATTATTTACTTAAAATTATAAATCAAAAATCATCTCAATTACAAGTATACCATACAAAACATTTGTAAACAATACGTTTATGCATGTTTACAACAAGTATACATAAAGTAAACATGTTATGTTGTTCAATATAACGGTTATTATATTGAATGGTATGAAATTATAATGAAAAAGAGGTAAAGAAGTGGTTAAATGACGTAAACGATGGTAATAAAATCATATCAAAAAGAGGGAGCACTATAAGCTAACTTTGGAATTGTAATAAAATAGGAGCTGTCGAACCAAAATTTAGTACGACAGCTCCTACCTTTAGCGAACATAGTTATTTTATATATTTTACAGGTTCATTATATGTAACACCTTTAGTATCAACAGTAATTGATTTGATTTTAATATCATTTTTAGGTTTATCATTAGCACCAGTTTCAGTATTTGCAATTTTATCAACTACATCCATACCTTCAAGCACTTTTCCAAAGGCTGCATAATCTCCATTTAAGCTTGAAGTATCTTCGTGCATAATAAAGAATTGTGAACCGGCAGAATTTTTATCATTGGTTCTGGCCATTGAAATTACACCTTTTTCGTGTTTTAAGTCATTTGGAAAATTGTTCTTTGAAAATTCTCCGTAAATTGAATAATCAGGGCCACCCATTCCAGTTCCTTCAGGATCTCCACCTTGAATCATAAATCCTTTGATAACCCTATGAAATATGGTTCCATTATAGAAATTACTATTTGCTAAAGATATAAAGTTTCTTACTGTATTAGGTGCGATTTCAGGATATAATTCTAATCTTATAATATCCCCATCCTCCATTTCTATTGTAGCTACAGGATTTTCATCATTACCACCCTTCTCAGTTTCCTTTGAAAGATATTTTTCAGTGTTATCATTGTTTCCTTGGTTACTTGTAGTTGTGTCCTTATTAGATGAACTACAACCAACTGTAAGTATTCCTATTAGAATGACCATAATTAAAGTATAAATTTTTCTTTTCTTCATATTGTTAATTCCTTTCTTTTATGAATATAATAAAGTTATTTATTTCTTTTCTCATCAATATATTGATGAGAAATATAATCTATAAAGCAACTTTTACTATTTAATCTATGATAATTATCATATTTAGCATAAGTAATATATAATAGTTTTTTAGCTCTAGTTATAGCTACATAAAATGTTCTTTTCTCTTCTTCAAGATTTTTAGATTTTAGTGCCATATATGAAGGAAATACATTATTTTGAGTTCCTGCCAAAAATACAGTATCAAATTCTAGTCCCTTTGCTTGATGTACTGTGATTATTGGAATTCGTGGTTTCTTAGTCCTATTTATGATTAAGGACTCTAAATCCCCATTAGAAAGACTGGTTAGCTTTATAACATCTAAAAGAGCATCTCTATTACTTTTACTTTCATCATCTAAATCTCTCAGTAGTACATAAAAATCCCTTAGCCTAGATATTTTTTCTTTTCCACTATCTCCATTATATATACTTTTTATATTAAAAGAATTAATAATTTCAACAACTATATCTTTAGGTCTTAATGTTTTAGCTTTATCAAATAAGGAATTTAATTTTGATGAAATAAACTGAAATGATTTTATATGTTTAGTCATTAAGCTTATTCTTTCCAAGGATGTAGGAATTATGTTTTCTTCTATGGCTCTAGTTAAAAGTTCCCCTGTGGCTATTATATCATCCATAGCATCGTGACTTGGTTTATGGTTCGTTTTAAATATATTACTTAAGGTTTCTAACTTATGATTCTTTAAGTTAGGATAAAATCTTCTATATATATCTAATGTATCATAAAAAGCTTTATAGGATGGACTTGGAAGATTCAATCTAGAGAGTTCACTATTTAAGATATTTAAATCATATTGAACATTATGTCCAACAATAACTGAATCTCTAGAGAAATTTAAAAAATCATTTAATACTATAGATTTATCTTCTCCTATTTCACTAAGTTTTTCATCTGAAAATCCATGAACAAAGTAAGAGTTTCCTACTGGTTTTACATTCTTTAAAAATCGTTCAAAGGTTTCTATTACTTCCCCTCTCCTATTTATCTTAATTGCAGCAATTTGAATTATTTCATCCTCTGTAACATCTATTCCTGTGCTTTCTACGTCAAAAACTACAATATTATCATTACTATATTCATTTATAAGTAAAGAGTATTTCTCTCCTCCAGATTGAACTAAAGGATCAATATAGTCTGTTAATGTAATTCCAGATTTCTTATATTCATCAGAACCAATAGCTTCTAGAGTTCTATCTCCAACTCCAGTAGGAAGTCTTTTAACAATTCGCTTTAAACTTAAAGAATCATATCTATTACCGATTAATTTCAAAAATGCAATTACATCTTTTATTTCCTGTCTTCTAAAAAATTTGAATTGATCTACTAATACAAAATCAAAATTAACAGCTTCCCTATCTGTTATATCCCTAAAATAATCACTTAATTCAATATTGTATTTGTTATCTCTTGTTAAAATACAAACATTAGATATGTCTTCTTTATTTAACTGTAATTCTTTTATTTCTTCAAAAATGTATCTTGCTTCTTCCCTCCTTGAATCAGCATCCTTAAAAATAACATTACTGCCAGTATTATTTGTCTCTGCAGTAATATCCTCCTTATAAAGATTAGAAACCTGGCTTGGAAATGCATTATTTAAATATGATAAAGAAGCATTAGTCAAATTTTTAGTTGCTCTATAATTTTTATCAAAAACTATCTCTACAGGATTATAATTACTTTTATAATTATCAAATATGGTATTAGGGTTTGAGCCTCTCCATCCATATATGGTTTGAAATATATCACCACACATTAAAATCTTATTATTCTTAAAAAGCTTTTCTATAATTTCATATTCTAGTATGCTTGTATCTTGTACTTCATCAATATTTATATACTTAAATCGTTGAGCTATTGAATCTACTAAAGATTCATCTGTAAAAAGCTCCTTTGTTTTAACAATCAAATCTGTGAAATCTAAACCATGATTATCATGAAGTAGCTCATCATATTTTAAAATAAAATTTTTCCCATCCTCCTTAAGAAAATTCAAAAGAGAAGAATCTAAATTGCCTCTAATTGTACTTAATTCTATAAGTTTATTGCTATATATCAAATTATTTAGGGCATTGTCGTAATCTTGACTAACATCTTCACTGTAGAAATTTCGTTTTGCTCTTTCTAATTTAATTGTCTCAATAAATCGTTGAATAGCCATTATAGGGTACGCATTATTTGTAATGATACTAATAAGTTCATTACTATCGTCTTCATCAAATACTATAAAATCACTAAAAACATCTGTTCTTTTTTTAGCATTTTCTTTTACAATATCATAACAAAAGCTATGAAAAGTCTTTACAGTTATATCTTTAGATTGTGGACCTAAAGTAAACTGAATTCGTTCTTTCATTTCCCTACAAGCTTTATTTGTAAAAGTGATACAAAGTATTTCACTTCCTAACCCTTTCCCACTATTAATGATATTAGAAATCCTTAAAGCCAAGGTATTTGTTTTACCTGTTCCCGCCGATGCAAGAAGCAATATATTGTTATTTAATTCTTCAATAACATTTCTTTGCTTGTCATTAATGTTCATATTATATTACGTTCTCCTTTTATGATTCTATTGTAAGGTGCTAAACTTCTTCATATGTTATATATTACAACCATAAGCTAAATTAATCCATATTTCCTTCATGTTTTTGCTAGTTTTAATGCGTTAGGACCTCAAATAAAAATAAAAGAGCTAGTTTTTACACTAACTCTTCTCTTAATATGTTTCATTAAATTTTAGATTATTACAACTCTTCTTCAAGAGAAATTAAATAACTTTTAAATTTATCGTGCCACTCACGATACAGATTTCTATCAATCCTATTAAGAAAATAGAAAAATTCACCTATACTATCTCGTTTATATATACCTCTCATTAAATGTCTCGGATAGTCCATTTCTTTATGAAAATTATCCTTTGGATCAATTACCTTTAATGAATAGTCCTCTTGAACATAAAGATCCTTACATCTTATATCAAGTTTTGTATAGTTAAAACTTTTAAATGCATTTATAAGCTCTACTATGCTTTCTACCAAAGCTTCATTTAACGGATTATGATTTAAATATTTATCTAAACGTATTCCATCAACGTATTCTCTTACAATATAATAATCTCCAAAGTCATATACTTGAGGAAAAGACTTACACTTACTGGACTCTATAAGTACTTCATATTCTCTTCTACATACTTCAACTTCATTAAATATTTTAATGATTTTATGAGGTGTAATTCTATATACCACACCGTTATTTCCTTTACCTAGAAAATCCGAAGTTCTAATGATCTCTTCAACCTTATCATCTAAAGTAATTTTATTAGTAAAATGCCTAGACATATACCCTCCTAATAAAGCACGCTTTACTAAATTATATGCTAGACATTTTTTAAAATGATGACACAGGATTATTTATTTTTTGATTTTGGTTTAGTTCTTCTATTGTTAGTGTTAGATTTACTATTTTTATCGAACTTACTGTTTTTATCAAACTTGCTATCTTTATTGAATCTATTATTCTTATTTACCTTATCACTATCTTTAACTACTGTTTTAACATCACATAACTGTCCATAAGATAGGGTTTTTTCAGTAAGAGTAAAGTTTAATTTTTTACTATAGGTTTTAATTTTAGATATTTCCATAGGCGTAACTATAGAAATTACAATTCCACTTTTACTACCACGAGCAGTTCTTCCACTTCTATGCACATATGTATTTATATCTTCTGGCATATCAAGGTTAAAAATGTGTGTAACATCATCTATATCAAGACCTCTTGAAGATAAATCAGAAGAGACTAATAAATTAATTTTACCAGTTTTAAAATCTTGCATTGACTTTTGTCTTTCATTTTTAACAAAAGATCCATGAATACCATTAACATTAAGCCCATGATGTTGAAGTTTTGCAACTAAAGTTTCAATCTCCTCACTTTTATTTATAAAAGCAATTGCTTTGTTAGGCTTAATACCAGCCATTAATTTTCTCAATGTAATAATTTTATCTCTTTTATCACATACAATATATAAATGAGAAATATTAGGATTTACTTCTAGATCTGAACTACAGTTAATTAGTTCAGGAGTTTTCATCATTTCTTTTCCAATTGATAGAACTTCATCAGTAATAGTTGCAGATGATAATATTACTTGCCTATCTTTTAAGGTAGTTTTTATTACAGCTTTAACAGTTTCAATATTATTTTTATCTAATAGTTTGTCACATTCATCTATAACTATAGTCTTTACAGTATGTGCTGATATTTTCTTTAATTTAATTAACTCTAATATTCTACCAGGAGAACCTATTACAAATTGAGGTTTTTCCTTTAACTTTTCAACTTGTCTTTTAATATTAACATCGCCCATAATAACTGTAGATGTAATTTCATTTTCTACAAATTTAGTTAACTCATTTAGCACATTATGTACTTGTAATGCCAATTCATGAGTGGGTACTAAAATTATAAATTGGTTTTTTCTTTCATTATGATTTATTTTACTAATAAGGGGTAAAATATAAGCTAGAGTTTTTCCTGTACCCGTTGCACTTTTTAAAATTACATCCTTATTCGCTGCTATTTTAGGTATTGCCTCCTGTTGAATAGGTGTAGGACTAACGATATTTTGTGATTTCAATGCCTCAATTATTTCATTACTAATTGTTATATCTTTAAAGTTATTCATATTCTTCAACTCCGTTTAATTATTGATTATATTTAATTATTGAATATATTTTTTACATAATATCCCAGAACATAAGAACAAAAGTTTGATATGTTCGGTGATATATGGTATAATTATGTAGATAGAGAGGTGTTACAATGGTTAATATTAAAAGTAAAAAGCAAGCTGAAATTTACGAATTTATAAAAAATCAAGTTAATACTAAAGGTTATCCGCCTTCAGTAAGGGAAATCTGTGAAGCTGTAAATCTTAGCTCTACTTCTACAGTACATGGTCACCTTACAAGGTTAGAGAAAAAAGGATTAATTAGAAGAGATTCTACTAAGCCTAGGGCAATTGAACTTCTTCAAGAGCCACATATGAAAAAGGAAATGATCGACATTCCTATTATAGGAAAGGTTACAGCAGGTGTACCTATCTTAGCAGAAGAAAGAATTGAAGATTACTTAACACTTCCTCTTGACTTTGTTAACAGTTCTAATGAACTTTTCATATTAAAGGTTCAAGGTGATAGTATGATAGAAGCTGGTATTCATGACAAGGATCTAGCAATTATTGAACAAACATCGGTGGCCACTAATGGTGATATAGTTGTTGCTCTCATCGGTAATGAAGCTACAATAAAAAGATTTTTTAAAGAAGATGGTCATGTTAGACTACAACCAGAAAATTCTACCATGGACCCTATAATTGTTGATGATTGCAAAGTACTCGGTAAGCTTTCAGGCATTTACAGAAAATATTAAGAAGCTATTATAGCTTCTTAATATTTTTTTGTCCATATATAAATTTATTGTTAAATCATTTTAGATATAGCCATTAATACTCCAGTCTTACCGTGATCAAAGGTTAATCCACCTTGTAAATATGCTATATAAGGTTCTCTTATTGGAGCATCTGCTGAAAGTTCAATTGAAGACCCTTGAATAAAAGCACCAGCTGCCATTATTACTTCATCTTCATATCCTGGCATTGCCCAAGGTTCACATTCAACAAAAGAATCTACTGGAGAACCAGCTTGAATCCCCTTACAGAACTTTATAAGTTTTTCTTTGTCGTTAAATTTAATTGCTTGGATTATATCACTGCGCTTAGTATTATATTTTGGTAATACTTCATAACCTAGAAGTTCCATAACTCTAGCACAGAATATAGCAGTTTTTACCGCTTCCATTGCTATGTGAGGAGCTAAAAATAATCCTTGATATAAACTTCTCATAACTCCAAAAGTCGAACCACATTCTCCACCTATTCCAGGTATAGTTAATCTATAAGCTGCTTGGTTTACAAATTCCTCTTTACCAGCAATATATCCACCTGTAGGAGCAATTCCTCCTCCAATATTTTTTATAAGAGAACCAGCAATTAAATCAGCTCCAACATCTGTTGGTTCCTTTGTATCTACTAATTCACCATAACAGTTATCTACAAAACATATAACACTTGGATTAATTTTCTTTGCAGCTGAAATTATTTCACCTATCTCATCTACATATAAAGAATGTCTCCAACCATATCCTGTAGATCTTTGGATATGAACCATCTTAATAGATTTATCTGCTTTTAATATTTCTTCCATTTCAGAAATATTAACTTTTCCCGCTGAAGTTAACTCTATTTGCTTGTAGTTTACACCATATTCTTTTAATGATCCTATGTTTGTATCTTTAGTTATTCCTATAATATTATGTAATGTATCGTAAGGACTTCCACACACGCTTAAAAGTGTATCCCCAGGTCTTAAATTTCCAAACAATGCACATCCTATAGCATGAGTTCCATTTACAAAGTGTGGTCTAACTAGAGCAGCTTCAGCATTAAATACTCGAGCATATACTTTATCTAATGTATCTCTGCCTACATCACCATATCCATATCCAGATGAATTTGTAAAATGCATATCGCTAACTCTTTCTTCTTGAAGAGCATTTAAAACTTTAAGTTGATTATATTCTCTTATTTCATCTAAAGCCTTAAATTGCTCCTGCACATCTACTAAAGCTTTTTGAGCAACAGTAAATACTTCTTCTTTTATTTGAAAGTTTTTTGTCAAAAACTCTTTTGTTTCATTCAACATGTAAATCTCTCCTTAACGCAAAATAACATACTAATACTATCACAACGCATATCATTAATCAAATTTTGCTAATTTTTTCTTCTTCACATCTGATATAATAAACTCAGCAACTTCCTCATCATTATTAAAGTTATCTTTATCGATCCAAATCACTCTAGGATCTTTTCTAAACCAGGTAAGTTGTCTTTTAGCGTAATTTCTACTAAACTGTTTTATATTTTCAACAGCTTTATCAAGGGAAACTTCTCCATCTAAATACTCTAGTAGTTCTTTGTAACCTATTCCCTTCATTGACTGCATTTCTCTAGTTAATCCACTCTTTGAGAGATTCTTAACTTCATCTAAAAGTCCAGCTTCCATCATTAAATCTACTCTTTTATTAATTCTTTCATATAGTTTACTTCTATCCATATTTAGCACATAATAATACACCTTATATGGAATATCATATATATCATCATCTTTCATTGCTACAGAAATTGGAACCCCAGTTACTTTATAAACTTCAAGTGCTCTAATAACTCTTTTAAGGTCATTAGGATAAAGTCTATTATAACTATCCATATCTACATCTTTAAGCATTTCATGAACGTAATTTACGCCCTTTTCTTCTGCTATAGCTTCTAAGTATTTTCTATACTCTTCATCTTTATTACTTGCAGCAAAACTATAATTATAAATTAATGAATTTATATATAATCCTGTTCCACCTACAAGCATAGGCAACTTGTTTTCACTATCTATAATATCAATTTTCTCCTTAGCAAGTTCACTAAACTGAGCAACACTAAAGGTTTCATTAGGTGATAAGAAGTCAATAAGATGATGTCTTATACCTTCCATTTCTTCCTTTTTAACCTTAGCTGAACCAATATCCATATCCTCATATATTTGCATAGAATCAGCAGAAATTATTTCTCCATTCAACTCTTTTGCAATTTTTATAGATATATTAGTCTTACCTATTCCAGTAGGACCTGCTAAAATAAATAAATCCTTCATATCTTATCCTTCCATCATGTTACATTATTCTTTTAAAACTTTTTTCTATATCTTTTAATTTATATTTGAGAATAGTCGGTCTTCCATGGGGACAGTTAAATGGTTCATCAATAAATCTTAATTCATCTAAAAGAGCTTTCATCTCAATATCTGTTAATTTATCATGAGCTTTTACTGCAGCCTTACATGCAAGAGTGGCTATTTTATTATATTTTACATCCACTGTAAGACCAGAACCCATGGACCTTATATTATCAATAATTTCATGGAATAAACTATCAATATGAGGAGTTCCTAAGAAAAGAGGAACTTCTCTTACAACAACATCACTATCTCCAAAATCCTCTACAACAAAACCACTATTTCTAAAAATCTCTATATTTTCTTTATAAATTCCGAACTCTTCATAAGTTAAGTTTATTATTGTGGGTACAGCCAAAATTTGACTATTTACGGAAGATTCTTTTATGTTTTTTTTATATTTTTCAAAAAGAATTTTTTCGTGAGCAGCATGTTGATCTACCATGTAAAGTTCATCTTCATATTCTGCTATAATATAACTATTGAAACATTGACCAACTAAATTTAATCTAGGAAATTTAGCCCTCGGTATATCATTATTTATTTCAGTTGACTTAATAGTATTATTGTCATTAATAGAGTCCACTATGTTCTCTTCTTTATTAGAAGTATATTCTTCCCTTACTGAATCATTTTCCATATTTTTAGAATTACTATTTAAAACTGGAGCATCGATACAATAATTTTTTTCACTAGCCATAATCGATTCCTTTAAAAAGGAGGAATTATCTTGCCTTTTTAAAGCTTCATATTCATTTATATAATCCAATTGTTTAACATCTACATCTGGCTTTGTTAAAACACTCTCACTAGAAATTTCTTCAATAGAGTCATCTTCAATTTCAAAAGTCTTTCTTAAACTATTTTTTAGAGCACCGTGAACTGCATCAAATACTGTTTTAAAAATTAATCTTTCTTCTAAAAATTTAATTTCAGCCTTTGTGGGATGCACGTTAGGGTCTATGTATTCTGGAAAAATATCAATATATATTGCAAAGAAGGGAAATTTATTTCCAGGATAAAAGGATTTATATGCATTCTCTACTGCAGCTGTTATTAATGAACTTTTTATAAGTCTTTTATTTATAAATATACTCTGTCTATTTCTACTTCCCCTAGCTATATTTTCATTTCCCACAAATCCATAAACTGAAAGAATATCACTATGGTTTTCTAATGACAATATATTTTCCTGAACTTCTTTTCCATATAGTACCCTTATTACTTTATCTATTTCATCATCACCATAAGTTTTTAAAACTTGTTTACCATCACTTATGAGCGAAATTGAAGTTTTAAAGTTGCCTAAAGCTAATTTTAATACTAGATCATTAATAATTGACTTTTCCCTTTGAGGAGACTTTAAAAATTTTTGTCTAGCAGGTGTATTAAAAAATAGATCTTGAATCTCAATTTCAGTTCCTGGATTACATCCAACATCTTGGAGTTCTATAATTTTTCCGCCTTCAATTGAGATTTCTCTACCATATTCATACTCCCAAGGTCTAGATTTCAACTTAACTTTAGATATAGCTGCAATACTAGGTAAAGCCTCACCTCTAAAACCAAAGGAGTTCATAGTATAAATGTCTTCAAGAGAAGCTATTTTACTTGTTCCATGGGGAAGAAAAGCTGTTTTTATATCTTCTGGATGAATTCCAATTCCATCATCAGTTACACGTATTAACTTTGAACCACTTTCCTCTATTTCTATAGTAACATTAGTACTTCCTGCATCTAGGCTATTCTCTACAATTTCTTTTACTACAGAGCTAGCTCGCTCTACAACTTCCCCAGCAGCAATTTTGTTAGCTGTCTCTTCTGACAGTAAATTAATTCTTCTCATTGATTACACCTGCCTTTAACTATATTTCTTTTGCTCTATTTATTATCTCATAGAGTTTATTAAACCCTTCCATAGGATTTAATTTTAATATATCAATATTTTTAATTTCTTCTACTAAATTTAACCTTTCTATATCTTCAAAACCTAGTTGACAAACAGCAACCTGTTCATTTTGTTTTTTAGAAGGTTTATGATTTTTACTTTCACAGATTTTATCATTATTATTTACTTTTACAACTTCTTCATTCTTCTTCTCGTTATAAGAATTGGAATCTTCTAGAGTAACTAATATTTCTCTTGCTCTTTCAATTACATCTTGTGGAAGTCCCGCAAGTTTAGCTACTTCTATTCCATAGGATTCATCAGCTCCACCCCTTATAATCTTACGTAAAAATATAATAGTATTATCTACTTTCTTTGCTGATATAGAGTAATTCTTAACACCCTCTATTTCTCCTTCAAGTCTTGTAAGTTCATGATAGTGAGTTGCAAAAAGTGTTTTACATTTTATATTAGAAGTTTTACATAAATATTCTATTACAGCCCAAGCTATACTTAAGCCATCGTAAGTACTAGTTCCTCTTCCCACTTCGTCTAATAAAACTAAACTTTTATTAGTTGCATTTTTTAAAATGTTTGATACTTCCCACATTTCTACCATAAAGGTACTTTTTCCACCAGCTAGATCATCTGAAGCTCCAATTCTTGTAAATACCTTATCACAAATTGAAATATTGGCCTTAGATGCCGGTACAAAACTTCCCATTTGAGCTAGAATTGTAATTAAAGCAACCTGCCTCATATAAGTAGATTTACCTGCCATATTAGGTCCTGTTATAAGCATAAGCCTATTATCTTGCAAATCTAATAAAGTGTCATTAGCTATAAAGGTATTGGCCTTAGTTAACGTCTCAACCACAGGATGTCTTCCATTTTCAATATTAACTATACCTTCATTATTTATAGCTGGTTTAATATAATTATTTTCTCTAGCAACATATGAAAGAGACCAAATACAATCTATTTCTGATATTATCTTCGCAGTTTTCTTCATTCTAGAAACATTAGCTTCTAGCTTTTCCCTAATTTCAACGAATAGTTCATATTCAAGGGCCACTAACTTTTCTTCAGCTCCTAAAATTTTATCTTCCATCTCTTTTAATTCTGGAGTGATATACCTTTCAGCATTGGCTAGTGTTTGCTTTCTTATATATCTATCTTCTGGAACTGAAGATAGGTTTGCTTTTGTAACCTCGATATAATATCCAAAAACTTTGTTATAGGAAACTTTTAAAGATTTAATACCAGTTACTGTTTTTTCATTATTTTCCAGATTAGCAATCCACTGTTTACCATGGGATTTACTATCTCTAAGTTCATCAACATCTACGTTATAACCAGACTTAATTATATTTCCTTCCTTTATTGAAATCCCTGGATCATCTACTATGGATTTTTCTAAAAGTTCACATATGTCTTTAAGTTCGTCTATGTCTTCATAACTCTTTTTAATTAGTGGACTTTGAAGAGAAGATAGTATCATCTTTACCCTAGGTATTTTAAATAAAGAATTCTTTAAGGAAACTAACTCTCTAGCATTTACAGATGTTGAACTAATTTTTCCAACTAGCCTTTCAATATCATAAATGCTATTTAAAGCTTCCTTTAAATCATCCATAACGTTAATATCACTTATAAGCTCCTCTACAGCTTTTTGTCTACCTAGTATCTCCTTGCGGTCTATAAGAGGCTCTTCAAGCCATTTTCTAATTCTTCTTCCACCCATGGAAGTATTAGTTTTATCTATTACAGAAAGTAAAGTTCCTTTCTTTCCCTTTTCCATCAAACTTTCTACTAATTCTAAATTTCGTCTTGAATTAGTATCTAATGACATAAAGGTTGTTATATTATATATCTCAAGGGTATTGATATGACCAAGTGATAATTTTTGAGTTTCTTCTATATATCCTATTAATTGACTGCACACTTTTTTAGAAGTATTAGACAAGGTAATTTCATTTATATTATTAAATTGAGACTTTAATTTGCTATTATTATCTTCAAAATTCTCGCCTTCAAAATATGAAATATAAAAAGATGCTCTACTTGTAATTTCATCAATTAATTCTTTATTAAAATTCTTTGAAATAACAACTTCTTTTGGACTAAATTTACATAACTCATCCACAATCGTATTTATATTTAGTGTAAATTCAGTAGCATAAAATTCTCCTGTAGATACATCACAAAAAGCCAAACCAATTATATTTTCATCTTGAGATATAGCAGCTGTATAACTATTTTGATTTTCTGCTAGATAGGAGCTTTCTGTATAAGTTCCTGGAGTATATACCTTAATTACATCTCTTTTAACAATGCCTTTAGCTGTAGCAGGATCTTCTACTTGTTCACATATTGCAACTTTATATCCTTTAGATATTAAAGAACCTATATAATTTTTTGCAGCATGAAATGGTATTCCACACATAGGCGCACGTTCTTCAAGACCACAATCTCTTCCTGTTAAAGTTAATTCTAACTCTTTAGAAGCAACTTTTGCATCTTCAAAAAACATTTCATAAAAATCACCTAATCTAAAAAACAAAATACATTCTTTATATTTATCTTTAATTTGAAAATATTGTTGCATCATTGGAGTTAAGGCCATAATTATCTCCCCTTCTTTATAATCTTTAATTAGTTAAATTGGCTATATCAAAGTAGTAACCCTTGATATAGCCTTATTAATTAATCCTCAAATATTAACTATACTTCTTCTCCAATTAATGAGAATGAGTTAGCTTTAGTAATTTTAACATTTACTAATTCACCAATATGTTTTTTATCTCCTGAGAAGTTTACAAGTTTGCTTGTTCTTGTTCTTCCTGTAAGCTTTGTTGAATCACTTTTGCTTTCGCCTTCAACAAGGACTTCAACAGTTCTGCCTTCATATTCTTTATTTTTCTTTGCACAAACCTCATTTACGGCCTCTACTAATCTATTAAATCTATCTTTTTTTACAGCTTCATCAACTTGATCAAACATTAAGTCCGCAGGAGTTCCACTTCTTCTAGAATATAAGAAAGTAAATGCTGAATCATATTCAACCTCTTTAACAAGATTTAATGTATCTAAAAAGTCCTCTTCTGTTTCGCCTGGGAAGCCTACTATTATATCTGTTGTTAGCGCAACCCCTGGTATTCTTTCTTTTATTTGCTTAATAGTATCTAAATATTGTTCTTTAGTATAGTGTCTATTCATTTTTTTAAGTATTCTAGATGAACCAGATTGAACAGGTAAGTGAATAGATTCACATAATTTTTCTCCTTCAGCAATTACATCAATTACTTCATAACTTAAATCTTTAGGGTGAGATGTCATAAATTTTATTCTCTCTATACCTTCGATTTTATTTATTCTTCTTAATAACTCTGCAAAATTAATTTCTTCTTCAAGACCTTTTCCATAAGAGTTAACATTTTGACCTAAAAGAGTTATCTCTTTATAGCCTTCGCCTACCATAGATTCTATTTCTTTAATTATTTCTTCAGGCTTTCTACTTCTTTCACGTCCACGTACGTGTGGTACTATACAATAAGTACAGAAATTATTACATCCATACATTATTGTAACAAATCCTTTAATTGTGCTAGCTCTATCAATAGGAGCACCTTCAATTATATCTGCTTCTTTATCCCATATTTCAACTATAGGTCTTTCTCCGCCTAGTACACGACCTAAATACTCAGTGAATTTATAAGCATTGTGAGTTCCAATTATAATATCTACAAAAGGAAACTTAGAAATAATCTTTTCTGCCATTCCTTCTTGTTGCATCATACAACCAGTTACTGCTATAACTTTTTCTGGGTGTTGTTTTTTTAATTTCTTTAATGCACCTAAGTTACCATCAACTTTTTGCTCTGCATTTTCTCTTACACAACATGTATTAAATATAATAATATCTGCATCTTCTTTAATTTCTGTTCTTACATGTCCTAATGGCTTTAAGCCTCCAGATAACTTCTCAGAGTCCTCCTCATTCATTTGGCAGCCCCATGTTTCTATATAGTATTTAAGCTTTTTATTTGAATCGTATACGATATTCTCTACGTTATTTTTTTTCATTAATTTAATTTCCTCCAATTATCTACAATATTTAAAAATTTCATTAGTTATTTATCTTTATATAACTTGTATATTATAGCATAATTATAGCAGAAAAATAAAGGTTAAGTGATATCTTGGCTTTTCTCATACTATTTTTATAATTTATTCAGTATTTAAACTTCAATTAATGTTTTCATTTGTAATATTCTATATTTAATTAAAATAATAAAGGCACCTACTTTTTTAAGGGCTCTGTATGTATAATTTTAAATGAATACATACCCTTTTAAATTAAGTAGATGCCCTATTTAATAGTTTGTGGAATACCATTTTGATCTAACCAATATTCCACAGTTTCGTTTTTATCAGATACAACTAAATTTATTATATCTGAACCTTCAAATCCCATTAAATCAATTTTAATTTGTACTACCCATACATTTTTACTGTTTTTATGAAATTGATGATAAAACTCTATTGATTTAATATCATCATCCATATTTATTATAAAATTATTTCTTTCACTAAAAACTTTTACTATTTCCCAAACCCTTTTTTGAGTGATATTTGTATTCTTAATCATCTAAATCTCCACCATATTTAATGTAACTTATTTATTTCCAGCCGGCCACTGATGTCCACATTTTAAACAAGTAACAATAACTTTGTTCTTTCCTGTACTTCCAGCTACTACACCTATTAAAGGGTCTACCAACAATGTACCTACTATGGCTTTTGTTGCACTAAAACCTTTCTTATCTGCTGATAAAGAAGTACTGCCACACTTAGGACAACGCGCAACATTATTATCCTGTACTAATTGATGTCTCTGTTGTTCATATGGAGATACTGTTCTTCCAGCATTTCTCAACCTCTCCATTTCTTTTTTTCTTTCATCCGCTGCTAACCTTTTATCTTCTTTTTTCTTTTCTAGTTCTGATATCCTTTTTTCCTTTATCACTTCATTTTTAAATACCTTTTCTCTATCTAGATTTAATTTTTCTACTCGTATGCCTAAATGTTCTCTTAATACACTGTCAAATTTTAATAGGTCCTTTTCTTTTTCTATTTCCATTTTTATCATTTTTCCATCTACAAGATGAATTTCAATTACATTGTTATCATATGTAACTTTTTCAAAATCTGTAAGTGGAAAATATAACTTATAGCTCCATATAAAACTTAAATACAAACCATTAGGATGTATATCTGTATTGCACGTTTCAACTTTTTTTAAGTCAGGTGCTTCTAAAATTTTGGCTACCGTAGTACATTCAATACTTAATAACCCACCATTGGCCCTTTTAAATTCTTTAAATTTTTTATTATCTACTAACATATAATCCCCACCCCATTACTTATTAATACAATAATATAACTTACTTCTTTCCAGCCTTCCACTGATGACCACATTTTAAACAGGTAACAATAACTTTATTCCTTCCAGCACCACCAACCACTGCACCAGCTAACGGACTTACTGCCAAACCTATAACACCTTTAGTTGCACTAAATCCCTTTTTATTTGCAGTCAATGAAGTACTTCTACACTTAGGACAACGTGCAACATTATTATCTTGTACTGACTCCATTGTATATGAAGGTTGTTCCTTAATATCTACATCAACTTTTGTAGCTATTAAATCTCTTAAGGTTATTTTTTCACTTTCTTCTCCCAAATGAGTCTTTAAAGTATTATACACCTTTACTGCATCTTTCATTTTTTCAATTTTCATCTTAATGGGCAACTCAGATTCAATGTATATTTCAATTATTCCATCATTTAATTTAACTTGTTGTAAATTTTCTAATGAAAAATA
>URKQ01000035.1 GCA_900548455.1 uncultured Clostridium sp. | reverse complement strand
TGGTTCCCTTTGAGTATCTCTCCTTAACAAGGAGGGAACAGGGTCCCCTTCCAACCCCCATTAGAAAAAGCCGTGCACAAGTTCATTAAATTATTGTCTAGCATAACTTGTACATTCTATCACTTTATTTTACTACAGAGCATATAAGATGCTCACATAATACTATATTTTCCATAAAATATTGTAAAATGATTTTTGTGAGTGATGATTTATGAAAAATAAAGTTTTTCTAGACCCTGGACATGGGGGAGAAGATATTGGATATGTATATGAAGAGTTGGTTGAAAAAGAATTGTCATTAAACATAGCAATGTATTGTAGAGACATTTTACAAGAAAGTAATATAGAAGTTGAAATGAGTAGGGAAAACGATGAATATATATCTTTGGAAGAAAGAATTGATAACTCGAACTTCTTTAACTCAAATCTATTTATATCCATACATTGTAATAGTGGTGGTGGTGATAGAGGGGAGATTATATATTCTTTAAATGAGAGTAAAAGTTATTCTCTAGCAAAGCTCCTATCTAAAGAAATGGTTTTGATAGGTCAAAGAGCTATTAAGATTTATAATTGCGTAAATATAGATGGAAATGACTACCATGCTATAATAAGGGAAACTAAATGCCCTTCTGTGTTAGTTAAATGCGCATACATTGATAATGATTTAAATAAAGAGTTAATTAGTGCCGATGATGGTCAAATGAAGTTTGCTTATGCAATATCAAAAGCAATTATTAATTATTTAGATGAAGAAGAAAAGGAAGAAGTGTAAGCCTATAGTGAATATTATTTTTTTATTTGTAGATAATATTAACTGGGGAGGCGATATCATGGCAAAGAATAAAGAAAATAAGCCTAAAAAAGCATCTAAAAAAATGAAGTCTCAGTTGACATCTATGAGTGATAAATCAGCTGAAAGTTTGAACTCTAAAACGGGCTATAAAGAACAACAACCAAATTCTCATATTAATCAATTGAAATAGGAATTTGTTATAATGAAAAAAATCTAGCTATAGAAAGCTAGATTTTTTTCATTATAATATGTTGTATTGATATGGTCAAGCAGTTAAAATGTATAGTGGATATGAAAGGAATGATTTAATTGGAAGAAAGACTTCAAAAATATATGGCTCGCTGTGGAGTAGCATCAAGAAGGAAATGTGAAGAAATCATTCTTCAAGGAAGAGTAAAAGTTGATGATGTTATAGTTAATGAATTAGGCTTAAAAGTAAGTGATGGAAATCAGATAGTTAAAGTTGATAATAAAATAATAAAGCCAGAAGAAGATAAAGTTTACATAATGTTAAACAAACCACTAGGATGCTTATCAGCTGTGAAAGATGACAGAGGAAGAAAAACTTTAATAGATATTGTGAAGGTAAAAGAAAGAATTTATCCCATTGGTAGATTAGATTATGATACCTCTGGATTAATTTTGCTAACTAATGATGGTGATGTATATAACAAAGTAATTCACCCTCGTGTGGAAATAAATAAAGTGTATGTAGCAAACATAAAGGGAATTCCAAACGTTGACGTCATAGAAAAATTTAAAGTAGGTATTGATATAGGAGACTATATAACAGCTCCTGGAAGTATGAAAATAATAAAAAAGTTTAAAGAGGATTGTGATGTTGAAATTACCATTCATGAAGGTAAAAACCGTCAAGTTAGAAGAATGTGTGAGAATGTAGGTCATCCTGTAAAGAAATTAAAAAGAATATCTATTGGTAAATTAAAATTAGATAAAAATTTAAAAGAAGGACAGTGGAGATATTTAGAATCCTATGAGATAGAATACTTAAAAAAAGGATGTGAAGGAAATGTTTAATTATTTAAGTAGTATTACTGAATTAGCCCACCATATAGTTAAATGCTATTCAAAAGAGTTTAACATTGCCGTTGACGCTACTTTAGGAAATGGTGGTGATTGTGATTTTTTAAGTTCCTGTTTTAATAGGGTATATGCTTTTGATATACAATCTATCGCTATTGAGCAATATGAAAGAAAAAAACTAGAAAATGTTATATTGATAAATGATTCTCATAGCAATATGGAATCTTATATTAAAGAAGAAGTGGATATAGTAATGTTTAATTTAGGATTTTTACCAGGGGGAGATAAGGGTATTACCACAAGGGCAGAGTCATCATTGGAGGCGATTAATCAATCTTTAAAACTGCTAAGATGTGGAGGTATGGTATTAATCGCCGTATATGTTGGACATGAAGAAGGAGCTAAGGAAAGTGAATGCATAATAGAATATGTGAAAAAACTTCCTAGGGATAGATTTGGTGTTATGCTGCATAAAGTATTAAATAGAAGTGAAAAAGCACCCTATCTTTTAGTTGTTGAAAAAAAGTAAGATGGTACAGAGATGGCTTTAATGAAGGGCTTCAGGTCCATTAAAAGGTTTTAGATAGGTTGAAGATATGTAGCCGTTGTGATAAAATGAATTATAAAATTCATTTGTCAGTAAAATGAATTTTTAAAAAGATTCACTGTTAAGAGGAGTTCGTTATGGAAGAAAATAATATTGATTTAATGAGAGTTATACAAACTAAATTTTCTAGATTAAGTAAAGGTCAAAAATTAATTGCAGAATATATTTTGAAGCATTATGATAAAGCAGCCTTTATGACTGCAGCAAAGCTTGGAACTAGTGTAGGGGTTAGTGAGTCAACAGTAGTACGATTTGCTAACCAATTAGGCTTTGAAGGGTATCCAGAGTTACAAAAAGCATTACAAGAACTTATTAAAAATAAGTTAACTACGGCACAAAGAATTGAATTATCAAACGATTATGTTGTACCTAACAATGCTTTAAAAGGTGTACTAAAGTCTGATATGGAAAATATTAGAGCAACTATGGAAAAAATCAATTATGAAGCTTTTGAAAAAACAATAGAGACAATTCTTGCTTCAAAAAGGATATATATAGTAGGTTTAAGAAGTTCAGGTGCACTTGCAGACTTTTTAGGATATTATTTAAATTTAATATTAGATAATGTTAAAGTCGTAACCTATGGTGTTAGTGGGCTATTTGAACAAATGCTAACTTTAGGAGAAGATGATTGTGTAATAGGTATAGGTTTCCCAAGATATGCAATGAGAACCTTGGAAACTTTAGACTATGCTAAAAATAAAGGAGCTACAATTATATCAATAACTGATAGTGTATTATCTCCATTAGCATCTAGAGCAGATTATACTTTAGTGGCTGAGAGTAATATGGCATCTTTTGTTGACTCTTTAGTTGCCCCACTAAGCGTAATAAATGCACTAATAATAGCTGTAGGGTTAAAAGAGAAAGATAAAATTTCTAAAATATTTACAGACCTTGAACAGGTATGGCAAGAGTTCCAAGTATATTCTTATAATAAAGAATAAATTTTATAAAGTAATTTTTTCTAATGAATGGATAAATTGTAATCGTTTTTAAATATGTTTAATTTATAAGAATTATTTTAGAAATATAGAATATATATATATATAGGTTTTAGTGAAAAGTGAAAACTGAAAACTGAAAACTGAAGGAGGGGAATGTCTCACTAAATAATTAGAGTGACATCTCCGTCTTCTTTGAGTAAGTACAATGTGTTTATGCCATGGGATTTTAAGTATAATCACCGTTACTACAGGAACTATTAAAAAAATTTATAAAATTCTATTAAATAGTGTTGATTTGTGAGAGGAAATGATTTATTATGTAAATGTAAGGAATGTAATCGTTTTTATAACTTACAAATGGGGATATGAATAAAATATTTCAATTTTTCACAAAAAAGAAGGATTTAATTCAATTGTGAAGAATATACATAAGTGTTAAGATTTACATGACTCAAATTTCTTAATTTCAGCCAGTAAATTAAATAAATTTTAATTATTGTTTAAATTTTAGGAGGTATTACTACTATGGATACTAAAGCTTATATTGAGCAAGTGTTAGAAAACGTTAAGAAGAGAAACGGTGGGGAGCCTGAATTTATTCAAGCCGTAGAAGAGGTTTTAAGTTCTATTGGACCTGTTCTTGACAAACATCCAGAGTATATCGAATCAAACTTACTTGAAAGATTCTGTGAACCAGAAAGACAAATCATGTTTAGAGTTGCATGGGTAGACGATAATGGTAAGACACAAGTAAACAGAGGTTACAGAGTTCAATTTAATGGAGCTATTGGACCTTACAAGGGAGGTTTAAGATTCCATCCATCAGTTTACTTAGGAATAATCAAGTTCTTAGGTTTCGAACAAATCCTTAAAAACTCTTTAACTGGTCTTCCAATAGGAGGAGGTAAAGGAGGTTCTGACTTCGATCCAAGAGGTAAGTCAGATGCTGAAATTATGAGATTCTGTCAAGCATTTATGACTGAATTATACAGACATATTGGACCAGATGTAGACGTTCCTGCTGGAGATATCGGTGTAGGTGGAAGAGAAATTGGTTATTTATATGGACAATATAGAAGAATTAGAGGCGCATTTGAAAATGGCGTATTAACTGGTAAAGGATTAAGCTATGGTGGAAGTATCATGAGACCAGAAGCAACTGGTTTTGGAGCAACTTACTTCTGTCAAGAAATTCTTCATCATGAAGGAACTGATATAAAAGGCAAAACAGTTGCAATATCAGGATTTGGTAACGTTGCTTGGGGAGTATGCCAAAAGGTTGCAGAATTAGGTGGTAAGGTTGTTACTATATCTGGACCAGATGGATATGTATATGATCCAGACGGAATAATTACTAAGGAAAAAATTGATTACTTAGTAGAAATGAGAAACTCTGGTAGAGACAGAGCAGAAGATTATGCTGATAAATTTGGATGCAAATTCTTCAAGGGTGAAAAACCATGGGGAGTTAAAGCTGATATCATAATGCCATGTGCAACTCAAAATGATATTCGTATAGAACATGCTAAACAAATAGTTGCTAATGGAGTTAAATATGTTTGTGAAGTTGCTAACATGCCTTGTACAAACGAAGCAGTTGAATACTTCCAAGCAAATGGTTTAGTTGTTGGACCAGCTAAGGCTGCAAATGCTGGTGGAGTTGCAACATCTGCATTAGAAATGGCACAAAATAGTATGAGATATAGCTGGACAGCTGAAGAAGTTGACCAAAAACTTCATCAAATAATGGTAACTATTCATGCTAATGCTATGAAAGCTGCTGAAGAATGTGGATTTGGTTACAACTTAGTAGCTGGTGCTAACATAGCTGGATTTATAAAAGTAGCTGAAGCTATGTATGCTCAAGGAACACTTTAATACTTTTAAATAATAGTACATGTTGTTGTATGTAAAGGAGGATGTCTCAAATTTTGGGACATCCTCTTTGAAAGTAAAAAAACTTTTATTACAACTTATATAAATAGTAATTGCATACATAGCCTTGAATAATATGTGAATTTATATTAAATTATACTATGTAAGTTTCATTAAAAATGATAGGTGGTGTTTTTTTGGCCAAGGTTGTAGTTGTTGGTGGAGGACCTGGTGGTATGATGGCCGCTATTTCAGCCAGTAAACACAATAGTGTAGTTTTAATAGAAAAGAATGAAAAACTTGGGAAAAAGTTATATATAACTGGTAAGGGCAGATGTAATGTTACTAATAACAAGGATATTGGTGACTTCTTTGAATATATACCTACTAACCCATACTTTTTATATAGTTCTCTATATACTTTTACAAATGTAGATACAATAAATTTTTTTGAAAATAGAGGCGTTAGCTTAAAAGTAGAAAGAGGGGATAGGGTATTTCCTGGGTCTGATAAATCTTCAGATATTATTAAAGCTTTTGAAAAAGAATTAAATGATTGTGGAGTGAAAATTCTAAAAGGAAAAAGAGTTACGGAACTAAAAGTTATAAATAATCGTATAAATGCGGTAGTTGTAGATAAAAATGAAATTATTCATTGTGATTATGTTATTTTAGCAACAGGTGGAGCGTCATATCCTTTAACTGGTTCCAATGGTGATGGATATAAATTATCTAAAGATATTGGGCATAATATAATTAAAATTCAACCATCGTTAGTTCCAATGGTATCTAATGATAATTGGATTCCAAAAGTTAAAGGACTAACATTAAGGAATATTCAGTTATCTATAACAAATGAGAATAATAAAACTGTTTTTAAAGAGCAAGGTGAGCTATTATTTACCTCATATGGAATATCTGGGCCGTTGGTACTTAGTGCTAGTAGTGTAATAAAAGAGAATGAAAAGTATGTGGCTCATATAAATTTAAAACCAGCATTAGATTCGAAATCTTTAGATATGAGAATACAAAAGGATTTTGCAAAGTATAATAATAAAGATTTTAAAAACTCCTTAGATGAATTATTTCCTAAAATATTAATTCCTGTTATGATAGAACTTAGTGGAATTCATCCAGAACAGAAGGTTAATTCTATTACTAAGGAACAAAGAAGACTTTTGGGTAATCTAATATCTGATTTGAGAATTAATATTGATGGCTTAAGACCAATAGAAGAAGCTATAGTAACTTCTGGAGGTGTTGATACAAAAGAAATAGATCCTTCAACTATGAAGTCTAAAGTAATTGAGAATTTAAGCTTTGCAGGAGAATTGATAGATGTAGATGCTTATACTGGAGGATATAATGTACAAATTGCCATATCTACGGGGTACTTAGCTGGTAATAGTTTATAATAACAATTATATTAAAAAGTAGTTCTTTTTAATTTGAAAAAACGATAAATTTATGGTGAAGAATTGAGTTAAGTAGATTGGTAATTACAAAAAAAGTGTAAGTATGTTACTATAGATATATGAGGTGATAATATGAAAATGTCAATCGCAATTGATGGACCAGCAGGTGCCGGCAAAAGTACAATTGCTAAAATGATTGGTGATAAATATGAATTAATGTATATAAATACTGGATCCATGTACAGGGCTGTAACTTTGTTTGCAATGAGAAATAACATTAATGAAGATGATATAGATAGGTTATGTGCTTTAATAGAAACTCTTGATATGAGATTTGAAAAAGATAATTTAATTGTTAATGGAGAAGATATTACAGAGGAAATTAGAAGCTTAGAAGTAACTAATAATGTCTCAAAATATGCATCTGTTGCAGAAGTAAGAAAAAAGCTTGTAGACATGCAAAGAAAAATTGCAGATAATTACAATGTAATAATGGATGGTAGAGATATTGGAACTGTAGTACTTAAAGATGCTACAATTAAGGTGTTTTTAACAGCGAGAGCAGAGGAACGTGCAAAGAGAAGATATAAGGAACTCATGGATAAAAATGTGGAAACAAAATATGAGGATATATTAAGTGATATTGAAAGACGAGACTATATTGACTCAAATAGGGAAGTTGATCCTCTAAAAAAATCTGATGATGCCATAGAAATTGATTCTTCACTGATGAATATTGAAGAAGTTGTAAATGAGATATCTAAGCTTGTAGAAAGCACAATGAAATAATATATTTCTAAAAACAAGAGGTGAGTTTTTATGTCAGAAGTAATTCTAGCCACACATGCAGGCTTTTGTTTTGGAGTAAAGAGAGCTGTAGACGAAGCTATGAGACTTAAAAATAAGTATGATAAACCTATATATACATTGGGACCTTTAATACATAATAATGATGTGGTAAAAATGCTAGAAGATAATGATATTCATGCCATAGATTTATCACAAGCATATGAACTACCAGCAGGTGAAGTAATTGTTATTAGATCTCATGGTGTTGGGAAAAAAGTATTGAAGAATTTAAGTGAAAATGGTGTTATAATAGAAAATGGAACATGTCCATATGTAAGAAATATTCAACAAAAGGTTGAGGAGTACTATGACAAGGGATATAATATAATTATTGTAGGTGATGAAAATCATCCTGAGGTAATTGGAATTAATGGATGGTGTAATGATTCAGCAATAATATCTAAAAACGGAGATAATATTTCTTCAATCAGAGGAAAGGTTTGTGTAGTATCACAGACAACAGAAAAGCAGTCTAACTGGGAGAAGGTTTTATTCAAGATAATTTCTTCTTGTAAAATAGTAGCTGCCTTTAATACGATTTGTAGTGCTACAGAAGAAAGGCAAGAAGCAGCTGATAACCTTTCAAAAGAAGTTGATATGATGTTAGTACTTGGTGGATTTAATAGTTCAAATACTACAAAGCTTTATGAGATTTGTAAAAAAAATTGTGAAAAAACTTATCATGCAGAAAAGATTGATAATGCTCTTTTAAATATGATAAGTAAAGAAAATATAAATAAAATTGGAGTAACTGCTGGAGCATCAACTCCAGAAAGTGTAATTGAGGAGGCTATAACAAATATGAAAAAATTAAACAATATAAGCCAAGAAGATATGGATCTATATGACCAATATTCTAATGATACAGGCAGCATTTATGTTGGGGGTATATTAGAAGGGGAAGTTTTTAAAGTTAATGATAAGGAAGCATATCTTACTATTGGTGCTAAGACTGAAGCAATCATACCTGTAGAAGAGTTTTCTAGAAATTTAGAAATCCCACTTACTTCACAAGTAAAAGTAGGGGATGTAGTAAAAGCTAAAGTAATTAATAGAAAAAATGGTGATGGACTTGTTGTTCTTTCTAGAACAGAAATATTAAGAGAAGAAAATCAAGTTGCATTAAAAAATGCCTTTGACAATGGGGAAATATTAACTGTTGATGTTAAAGAACAAGTAAAAGGTGGACTTGTATCAGTATTTAAGGGTGAAAGAATATTTATTCCTGCATCTCACATTGAATTAAATAGAACTGAAGATTTATCTCAATATATAGGTCAATCAATTGAAGTTAAAATAATAGAATATGTGAAAGAAAGAGGAAGACTTAAAGTTATAGCTTCAAGAAGAGAGTTATTATCTAAAGAAAATGAAGCTAAAAAAGAAGCTACATGGGAAGCATTAGAAATAGGTGAAGTTGTAGAAGGAGTAGTTAGAAGAATAACTAACTTTGGAGCATTTGTTGAAGTTGGTGGAGTAGATGGATTACTTCATAGCTCTGAGATGTCTTGGAATAAGGTAAATAGTCCTTCTAAATTGTTTAAAGTTGGTGAGACTATTAAAGTAAAAGTTCTTGAATTAGATAAAGAGAACAATAAACTTGCACTTAGTGTAAAAGCTTTAAGCGAAGATCCATGGAACAATATAGTTGATAAATATCCAGTAGGAAATGTTGTAGTTGGAAAAGTAGTTAGATTTGCACCATTTGGAGCATTTGTTCAATTAGAGGATGGAGTAGATGGATTAGTACACATTTCTCAAATTTCTAGAGATAGAGTTGAAAAAGTTGATGATGTATTAAAAATCGGTGAAAACATTAAAGCAGTTATTACACAAGTTGATAGTGAATCAAAGAAAATAGGATTAAGCATCAAAGACGCTATAGAAGAATAGATAATATAGGACTGCGTGTATCACTGTAAATGCATACAGAGCCTAATTAAAGAAGTATCCCTGTATGGGGATACTTTATTTTCTATAGAAAATTATAGATTATTTTATCATTGAGGTTATAAATTGCATATTTGGATTATAATATATAAACAGGGATAATTTTTTAAGTGAAAAGGTTGAGTAATTTATATGTATAAATTAGAAAGTATTAATAATTCAAATCTAAATAAAATTAGTCAGTTTGATTTAAATGAAGAATATTTAAACGAATTAATGGATATATGTTCAAATAAAAATGCAATAAAAAAAATACTATTATCTAAAAATATAAAATATATTAAAGACAATGATAGTTATATAGGTTTTGTATGGTATAACAGGATTAGGTATAGAACTTATAAAATATATTGCATTAAGATAAGTGAAGAATATCATGACATTAATTATTATAAAGATTTATTTTTGTTTTTTAATAATTCCTCAAGTATTTTTATAAATGATAATAATAACTTGTCTAAAGAAATAATGTTAAATTTGAATTTTCATATTGAAAAATCAATTGAAGAAATGAAAATAAATATAAAAGAAACAAGATATTATGAACCAAAAGATAATGTGAAATTTAGAGTGTTTATTGATGGAAGAGACGAAGCTAATAGATGTAGAATACAAAATCAAGTATTTCATTCGGTAACAAGACAGGCTATTGAAGAGGAAGACGTAATATATGAAAAAATTCAAAGTTATTATATACCAGAAGGGTGTATTTTTATTTCTTTGGATGATGAGGATATTGGTTATGGACAATTAGTAATGAAAGAGAAGAAAATGTACTTGGTTAATTTTGGAATAATACCTAAGTATAGAGGTAACGGGTACGGAAAGATGCTAATTAGAAAAATATTAAGTGTTGGAGTATCGATGGGGTATGAGGAGATATATCTAAGATGTGACGCGGATAACTACCAGGCAATAAATTTATATGAAAAAGAAGGATTTCGATCTTTAACCATGCACTATAGATATAAAAAAGAGGCTTTGTAATTTTGTTAGGGAATAGATAACCTATAAATTAGATAATACAAGTTTTTTCTAGAATAAAATAATTTGTATGTTATATGCAATAAAAAAGGTGCCATGTGGCACCTTTTTTAGTAAGAATTTTTAACAAGTAATAGTCTCTTTTGCTTCAACTTTTTTATAAGCTTCAAGTCCTTTACTTAAAATATCCATAGCATCAGCTAATGCATCAGTATTGATACAATATGAAAGACGAATTTCACTTAGGCCTAAACCTTTTGTTGCATAGAAACCTTCAGCTGGAGCAACCATAACAGTTTTATTATCATAAGAGAAATCGGTTAACATCCATTTTGCAAAGTCTTCACCGCTCTTAATTGGCAATTTAGCTACAATATAAAAAGCTCCAGTTGGTTTTTCACAAATAACGCCAGGCATCTTTGAAAGTTTTTCAAACATAATGTTTCTTCTGCTTTCATATTCTTTCTTAACCTTATCAAAATACTCTTTTGGAGTATTAATTAAATTAGCAGCAGCTAGTTGTTCAAGAGTTGGTACACAAAGTCTTACTTGGCATAACTTCATAATTTGTGCAATTAACTCTTTATTTTTTGAAGCTACTAAACCAATTCTAGCACCGCAAGCACTATATCTTTTAGAAATACTATCGATTAAGATTACTCTATCTTTTATATCATCCATATAAAGAGCTGAAGTGTATTTTAATCCATCATAAACAAATTCTCTATAAACTTCATCAGCAATTAAATAGATATTTTTTTCTTTACATATATCAGATAGCATTCTAATTTCATCATAACTATATACAACTCCAGTAGGATTTCCTGGATTAGATATCATTATTGCTCTTGTTTTAGGAGTTATTTTGGCTTCAATTACCTCCCTAGCTGGAAGATGAAATCCATCTTCTGCTTTTGTTAAGAAAGGTACAACATTTACGCCAACACTACTAGAGAATCCTGCATAATTTGTATAAAATGGTTCAGGAATTATAATTTCATCACCAACATCACAAATTGTAGTAAGGGCTAAAGATATAGCCTCGGATCCACCGTTAGTAATTAACATTTCATCTTTTTCAAAGTCAATATTCCATTCCTTGTAATATTTTATAAAGCTATCAATAGCTTCATTTATCCCTTGTGATTGTGCATATTTTAATACGTCATCTTTATAATTATTTATGCCTTCAATAAATTGAACAGGGGTTTCGATGTCTGGTTGTCCAATATTAAGGTGATAAATTTTAATGCCACGCTTAGCTGCCTCAACACCATATGGAGCAAGTTTACGAATAGGTGAGTATCCCATACCCTGTATTCTCTTTGAAAAATTCATATAAAATCCTCCTAGTATATTAAAATAAAAAATAATACTATAATTTTTATAAGTGTGCTTACGTGCTAAAATATTAAGTTGTCATTCTCTATTAGTAGTACTTTGCTAGCACTTTTCCTAATCTTTTAATTCCTTCAACGATTTTTTCTTCATTCATATTTGAATAATTTAATCTAAAGCAATTTGTTCTTCCACCATTAGCAAAGAATGATGCACCTGGAACAAAGGCAACATTTTCTTTTAAAGCTTCTTCTGCAATTTTCTTTGTATCTAATTCTTCTTTTAATTCAACCCATGTAAATAATCCGCCAGAAGGATATGTGAATTTAACTTCTTTAGGGAAATATTTTTTCATAGAGTCAATCATTAAATCACGTCTTTTTCTGTAAACAGTGATGATTTTATCTATATGTTCATCTAAGTTATTAGTTGTCATGAATTCAGCAGCAATTAGTTGAGACAATGTATTACATTGTAAGTCAGCACCTTGCTTTATTAATAAATACTTTTGAATAATTTCTTCTTCAGCAACTATCCAACCAATTCTAAGTCCAGGACAGAATGTTTTAGAAAAAGTTCCTAAATTAATTACATATCCAGATTTATCAAGAGATTTAATAGAAGGAAGTTTTTCACCTTCAAATCTTAATTCTCCATAAGGACTATCTTCAATTATAGGAATATGATACTTGGCAGCAACTTCTGTTAAACGTTTTCTTCTTTCAACGCTCATTGTAATACCGCTTGGATTTTGGAATTCTGGTATAGTGTAAATCATTTTTACATTAGCACCTGACTCAAGGGCTTTTTCTAATTCTTCAACAATCATACCATTTTCATCCATTGGAATTTCTAAGAAATTTGGTTGGTATGGAAGGAATGCATTTATAGCTCCTAAATAACTTGGACTTTCTACAACAATAGTGTCACCTTCATTTATGAAAAGCTTTGCAGAAAATTCTAGAGCTTGTTGAGAACCATTTGTAAGCATGATGTTACTAATTGTGCAATTAACACCAGTTGGTTTAACTCTTTCATTAAGGATTATTTCTCTTAACATTGGATATCCATCAGTTGAAGCATATTGAAGTGCTACTTGTCCTTTTTCATTAAGTACTTTATTAGTAGCTTCAGCTATTTTGTCAACTGGGAAAAGTTCTGGTGCTGGTAGTCCGCCGGCAAAAGATATAATTTCAGGTTTTTCAGTTAATTTTAAAAGTTCTCTTATTTCAGAGGCTTTTAATTTTTTAGTTCTATTTGCATATTGTATATTCATAGATACACCTCCATATATTTTGAATATATATTATAGTAACTGACAATATGTACTATGATATAATTATAACCGATTTACAAGATATTTCAAGCAATTTTACTACAGTGATAAAACACCAAAATATTAAAAAAGCTTGAATATGAAAACATAATGTAGTATAATAAGACAAAAGTTAAAAAATTTCTTTAAACAAGTCCGAGAGACTAGTAAGAGGTTCATAGTATTTAATCATGTATAATATTTTAAAGATATTATATATTGAATTTATGTATGTGATTCAACCTTCTTACGGACTTGTAAGAAGGTTTTTTGATTTGTGCAAGTAAATAAAACCTTTTAATCAGTACTGAGATACTGAAAAGGGAGAAAGAAATTTCTCCTAATATTAAGAATATTAAGGAGGCCGTAAAATGTCAGAAGTAACAATGAGTAATGAAAAATTAAAAAGCAGAAGTATTGGTGAACAATCTAGAAGGGTGGTATTAGCTCTCCAACACTTAATAGCAATGTTTGGAGCAACAGTTTTAGTACCTGTACTAACTGGATTGAATCCATCAGTAGCACTTATAGCTGCAGGTTGTGGAACATTAATTTTCCACCTTTGCACTAAAGGAAAGGTGCCTGTTTTCTTAGGTTCATCTTTTGCATTTATACCTGTAATTATAGCTGTAGCAACAATGCATGGTGGAGATTTAAGATATGCTCAAGGTGGAATTTTTGCAGCCGGTTTAATTTATGTATTACTCTCAGCTATAGTTAAAAAAATTGGAGTGTCTACAATAAAAAGGTTTTTACCAGCTCAAGTGGTAGGACCTATGATTATAGTAATAGGGTTGAACCTAGTCCCAACTGCCATTAACATGGCTTCAGAAAACTTTATAGTTGCAGCAATCACTTTGGGAATTGCACTTTCCATTAATATTTTTGGAAAAGGATTTATAAAACAGTTATCAATTTTAATAGCAGTAACTATTGGCTATATAGTTGCATTAAATTTAGGCTTTGTTGACACTACAGAGATTTCAAAAGCAGCTTTTGTATCAATACCACAGTTTACACTTCCTAAATTTGATATGGCATCTGTACTTATAATTGCACCAGTTGTGTTAGCAGTGCTTATGGAACATGTTGGGGATATGATAACTAATGGACAGGTTGTAGGTCAGAACTTTATTGAAGACCCAGGTTTAAATAGAACTTTACTTGGAGATGGACTTGCAACAATGTTTTCTTCACTAATAGGTGGACCTGCTAATACTACATATGGTGAGAACACTGGAGTCTTAGCACTTACAAAAAATTATGATCCTTCAATTATAAGAATGACTGCTGTATTTGCTATAATACTAGGTTTTGTTTCTAAGCTAGGTGGAGTACTTCTATCAATACCTCCATGTGTAATGGGTGGAATAAGTATAGTACTATTTAGCATGATTTCATTAATAGGATTTAAAACATTAAAGAATGAAAAAGTAAAATATAATTGGAAAAACATATTAATAATAGCTGTAATAATACTATTAGGGTTAGGAACTAGTTACTTAGATACTTACATGGGTATATCAATTGGAATTCCAGTAGGAAAAGCAGTTAAAATTACTGGATTAAGTTTAGCCGCTTTAGTTGGTGTACTATTGAACTTTGTACTAAACTACAAGCAAATATTACATGGCAATAACTAATTTAATATCACAATAAGGTGGCCGTCGTACTAGAAGTAGTACGATGGCTATTTTAATTTAAAGATTAAAATGTTTAACTTGTTTATTTAGAAGACGCTGTAGTAAAATAAAGTGATAGAATATGAAAGTTATATTAAATATTAAATAGTAAAAATCGTTAAGTTAAAGAATAGGTGATAAAAAATGAAAATAGTATGTTCAATAGGTCCAAATGTAAAAAGTGTTACTCATCTAGATAAGTTTATTGCATCCGGGATGAATTCAATGAGATTAAATTTTTCCCACGCAAGTTATGGAAAGTATAAGACTTTTATTAATTATGTGAGAAAAAATAATCATGAAATAGAGATAGTACAAGATTTACAGGGAAGTAAATTGAGGGTATCTAGTATATTTGAAAATGAAATTAAAGTAAATTTTCATCAAGAAGTATATTTTTGTAGTGAAAAAGTATATTTAGATCATAAAAATGATGTTACACCATATATACCAGTAGCTTTAGATGGAAGTTTTAAATCCTTATATAAAGCTGATAAAATTTTGATGAAGGATGGAACCATGGAGTTTGAAATCCTTGATAAAAACCCAGAATTAGATATAATTAAAACTCGAGTTAAGCTAGGTGGAGTAATAAGAGGAAGAAAGGGAATAAATGCTCCAGGAATGGAAAGATCCTGTATGGAGCTATCCTATAAAGATAAGCAAGATGTTAAGTTTGGACTAAAAGAAGGTGTTGACGTAATATGTCTTTCATATGTTTCAACTAAAGAAGACATTATTTCGTTAAAAAACTTTATAAAGGAAGAATTGAACGAAAACAAGGTTATGCCTAGAATTTGGGCTAAAATCGAATGTAAGGATGGAATTGAAAATTTAGATTCAATATTACCAGAAGTTGATGGAATTATGGTAGGAAGAGGAGATTTAGTATCAGAAATTAATTTACTTGAAGTACCTTTTGCAGAAGATATGATTTTAGATAAATGTAAAAAGTATAATAAAGAAGTTATTTTTGCAACGTATATATTAAATTCTATGAAATTTTCTAGGAAACCTCAACTGGCAGAAATTGAAGCGTTATTTCGATATATAAAAATGAAGGTAGATGGAATTATGCTAGCAGGGGAAGTTGGTGTGGGAAAATATCCTGTAGAAGCAATTAAACTAGCACATGAGTTAATTAATAAGTATTAATATATTTATGTATAATTAAAAGGGGCTGTTGAGCCCCTTTTAATTTATATGTTATATACGTCTAAATCACTAGATCGAATATCTTCTTTAGCAAGGGTTAACATTGCTTTTAGTGTATCAAGAGAAGTCATAATAGATACTCCAAATTCTACAGCAGTTCTTCTTAACTTAAAGCCATCTCGCTCTGAGTGATTACCCTTTGTTGGTGTGTTTATAATTAAGTTAACTGACTTACTTTTTATTGCATCTATTATTGAAGGTTCTCCTTCTCCAATTTTTTGTACTAAACTAGATTCGATATTATATTTTTTTAATATCTCTTTAGTACCACTAGTTGCTAGAATTTTAATATTTAAATCGGATAAACTTCTAGCTATATCTATAAATTCCTTTTTATCAGTATTATTGATTGTTGCAAGTACTGTATCACCAGGCTTTAAAATAGGCCTTTTAGAAGCGATAAAGCCTTTTAGCATTGCTTCTTCAAAGGTTTTTCCAATACCAAGAACTTCTCCTGTAGATCGCATTTCTGGTCCTAAGCTAACTTCTACCTTTGGAAGTTTTTCAGTAGAGAATACAGGAACCTTAACAGTTATAATTTCTGGTTCCTCACAAATACCTTCTTTATAGCCCATATCATCAATAGACTGTCCAAGCATGGCTTTTGTTGCTAATTCTACTATTGGAACTTTCGTTACTTTACTGATATATGGTACTGTACGAGATGCTCTAGGATTTACTTCGATAATATAAATCTCACCTTCATACTCGATAAATTGAATATTTATCATACCTATTATATTTAATTCTAGTGCTATTTGCTTTGTATACTTAAGAATAACTTCTTTCGATTTTGATGAAATATTTTGAGAAGGGTATATACTTATGGAATCACCAGAGTGTACTCCGGCTCTTTCTAAGTGTTCCATTATTCCTGGGATTAATATTTTTTTACCATCACATATTGCATCAACTTCAATTTCTTTTCCAATTAAATACTTATCGATAAGAACAGGGTTTTTACTGTCTCTTTTAAAGGAGTCGTCAAGATATTTACTTAATTCTTTTTCATCGTAAGTTATTTCCATTCCTTGACCACCTAAAACATAGGATGGTCTGACTAGAACAGGATATCCTAGTTTTTCAGCTTCAATCTTTCCTTCATTCAAGGACCAGACAGCAACACCTTTAGGTCTTTTAATATCTAATTTTTCTAAAACAGCTTCAAATTTTTCTCTATCCTCAGCTTTATCAATACCATCCAGAGACGTTCCAAGAATTTTAACACCTTTTTCAGTTAAAAATTTAGAAAGCTTTATTGCAGTTTGTCCACCAAATTGAAGAATTACACCTTCAGGTTTTTCCTTATTAATTATATTTAAAACATCTTCTTCAGTTAGTGGTTCAAAATACAATTTATCAGATATATCAAAGTCTGTTGATACAGTTTCAGGATTATTATTTACGATAATTGTTTCGATTCCACTTTCTTTTAAAGCCTTTACTGCATGAACAGAGCTATAATCAAATTCGATGCCTTGACCGATTCTAATAGGGCCAGAGCCGATAACTATAACCTTACGCTTATCAGATACAGTTACTTCATCAAATTGTTCGTAGGTTGAATAGTAATATGATGTTACGGCATCAAATTCACCAGCACAAGTATCAACCATTTTATATGTAGGCATTATATTATATAATTTTCGCAAAGTGAATATTTCATTAGGTGAGATATTCATCAAATCTGCAATTGCCTTATCAGAAAATCCTTTCTTTTTTAATAAAAGGAGATAATCTTTATGTAAATCATCTAGGGTAGCAGTTTTTAAAAATTCTTCTTGGTCTACTATCCATTTAATTTTATTTATAAAGAATAAATCAATTCCAGTAATCTCATTTAATTTATTTACTAGATATTTTCTTCTTAGCATTTCAGCTAAATCAAAAATCCTTTCATCATCTGGAATCATTACGCTTTCTTTAAGTAAAGCCAGGGATTTATTTTGAGATGGTTTATGGTCTAACATAAATTTACCAATTTCAAGAGATCTAATTCCTTTTAAAAGAGCTGCTTCAAAGTTAGAACCAATGGCCATAACTTCACCTGTTGCCATCATTTTAGTGCCTAGGAACTTATCTGCATTTTTAAATTTGTCGAAAGGCCACTTTGGAATTTTTACAACTACATAGTCAAGAGATGGTTCAAAAGAAGCCATTGTTTTCATTGTAACAGAGTTAACAATTTCGTGTAGTTTATATCCTAAGGACAGTTTAGCAGCTACCTTAGCAATTGGATATCCAGTTGCTTTTGAAGCTAATGCAGAGGATCTAGATACCCTAGGATTGATTTCTATTACTGCATATTCAAAACTATGTGGATTTAGAGCAAATTGTACATTACACCCTCCAATAATTCCAATTTCGTCTATTATTTTTAAAGCAGAAGTTCTTAACATCTGATATTCTTTATCAGATAGAGTTTGGGAAGGAGCTACTACAATTGAATCTCCTGTATGAACACCAACAGGATCTAAGTTTTCCATGTTACATACAGTAATAGAGTTTCCATCGCAATCTCTCATTACTTCGTATTCAACTTCCTTCCATCCTTTGATGCTTTTTTCAAGGAGAACTTGATTTACAGGGCTTAAGGATAGACCACCTTCAAGGATTTCAATTAACTCTTCTTCATTATTTGCTATACCTCCGCCAGTACCACCTAAGGTATAAGCTGGTCTAATAATTACAGGATATCCTATTTGTTTTGAGAAAATAATTCCATCCTCTACTTTATTTACAATTGTAGATTCAATAATCGGTTCATTAATTTTCTCCATTAACTCTTTAAATAACTCTCTATCTTCACCTTTTTTAATTCCTTCAATTGGGGTGCCGATAAGTTTTACGTTATATTTTTTTAGTATTCCACTATTATCTAATTCTAAAGCTAAATTTAAAGCGGTTTGTCCACCCATTCCTGCTAATATTGAATCAGGTTTTTCTTTAATTATTATTTTTTCAAGAAAGTCTATAGTTAAAGGTTCAATATAAACTTTGTCTGCAATTTCCGCATCAGTCATAATAGTTGCTGGATTTGAGTTTACTAGTACAGTTTCAATTCCTTCCTCCATAAGCGTTCTACATGCTTGAGTTCCAGAATAATCAAATTCTGCAGATTGTCCGATAATAATTGGACCTGATCCTATAATTAAAACTTTCTTTATATCTAAATTTTTCATTTTTATTCCTCCTACATAAAAGCTCACTGGCTTTTTTAATGCAATTATTTTACTAATTCTAAAAATTTATCAAATATAATATTATTTTCATTTGGACCTGGTGATGCTTCAGGATGATATTGCACACTCATAATTGGGAGTGTTTTGTGTCTCATCCCCTCTAAAGTACCATCATTTACACTTACATGAGTTGTTTCAAATTCAGATGGAACTTCTTTTACATAGTACCCATGGTTTTGACTAGTTATGTATACTTTATTTGTACTTAGTTCTTTAACAGGATGATTGGAACCTCTATGTCCAAATTTTAATTTTTCAGTTGTTCCATTAAAAGCACGAGCTAAAAGTTGATGTCCTAAGCAAATACCACATATAGGTTTTTTTAAAACTAACTTTTTTATCTCTTCTACTATACTATTTAAATCTGCAGGGTCTCCAGGGCCATTTGACAGGAAAATCAAATCTGGATTAAGTTTTAAAATATCATCAGCAGATGAAGTTGCTGGAAGTATAGAAAGTTTGCAACCTCGCTTCTTAAAAGAGTTTAAAATGTTTTGTTTAACTCCAAAATCCATTACAGCTACATGAGTGCCTAAGCCATCAATTGAATAGTTCTCTTTAGTAGAGACTTTATAGATCGCATCTCTATTGTCAAAAGAAGTTAATCGACTTTCTATATCTGAATCTGATAATTCTTTTGTAGTTATAATTCCTTTTAGTGTACCATGACATCTAAGAATTTTTGTTAAGGCTCTTGTGTCTATTCCTTCTATTCCTATTATTTTGTTTTCCATTAAATATCCATCTAGATTCATTTCACATCTAAAATTAGATGGATTATCACTCTTTTCTCTTACAATAAATCCTTTTACTTTGGGAGATGAGGATTCTAAATCTTGAAGATTTATACCATAATTCCCTACTAGTGGATAAGTCATGGTGACGATTTGTCCATAATAAGATGGATCAGTGAGAGTTTCCTGATAACCAGTCATGGAAGTATTAAATACTACTTCTCCAACGGTATCTTCTGTGTATCCAAAGGCATGACCTTCAAAAATTATTCCATTTTCTAATATAAGTTTCGCTTTAACATTTCTTTTATTCAAGATAAAACCTCCATTCAATAATGTTTAAAAAAATAACAACAAGCACATTAGTATAAACCAATCTACTTGTTGTTATATGGAATTATCTCGAAAAATATTATTTTTTTATTCATGATATTCTCCTTTCTTGGCCTCTCTGGACCAATTTAAAAGTAGATTTTATATTATTTTTTAAATTAATTTTAATAGATGATATGAACTTTGTCAATATACAAAATTATTTGGCACTTTATGCCTTGAATTAATTATGAATAATTTTTTTATTATTACTTAAAATAATGGAGGAGGTGATAGAGATGGAAAAACAAAACAAAAAAAATAAGAAAAGCAGTAGTTTAAATAATAGTCAGCAAAATAATCAACAACAAAATCAAAACCAAAACAATAATAATTTAAATAACTGTGAGAATGAAGATAACGAATAAAAATATTAAGACAAATATCCGTATTTTCAATTAAATTAAAGGGGTGTAATTATGAAAAACAATCAAGAAAACTGTAATCACAAAAAAAATCAAAAAAACAATTTACAAAGTAATAATCAACAAAACAATATGAAGAACAACAATAATAACAATACAAACAATAAAAATAATAACAATGAATATGAATAATAAAGAAAATAACACTTTAAAAAATGTAAACTTAGCAGCGATTGGTAATTATACTAAAAATGCTGTTGAGAACTTTGAAAAAAATATTGTTGAAGAAACAAATTATTTGGAAAAAGTTGATAATAAATTAAAAAATAATAGTAAGTAGGTGTAATGTATAGCGATAGTTACAGTTGTAATTATCGCTATATTTTATATATAGAATTTAAAAAGTACATTTTCATGGTGTATATACAAATTCTATGTTATAATCTTATGGTGTTTAAAAAAAGGGTTTTGATAATCTCAAAACTCTTTTGTGTTGTAATTAAGAATTAAGAATAAAGAAACTTATAATGTAGTCTTTATTTTATTATATTAAGAATATTGGAGGTAACAAAATGATAAGTACTAATGGTGTTAGTTTAAGATATGGTGCTCGTAAACTTTTTGAAGATGTAAACATAAAGTTTACAGAAGGGAATTGTTATGGACTTATAGGAGCAAATGGAGCTGGAAAGTCAACTTTTTTAAAAATATTATCCGGTGATATTGAACCAAATACAGGGGATGTGTCAATTACTCCAGGACAAAGACTTGCAGTATTAAAGCAGGATCACTTTGAATTTGATGAAGTAGAAGTTCTAAAGACAGTTATTATGGGACACAAGAGACTAGTTGAAATAATGGAAGCAAAGGATGCTCTTTATGCTAAAGAGGACTTTAGTGATGAAGATGGTATTAAAGCTTCTGAATTAGAAGGAGAGTTTGCAGAGCTTAATGGTTGGGAAGCAGAAAGTGAAGCTGCAACTTTATTACAAGGTTTAGGTATAACTGAAGATCTTCATTATAAATTAATGAAGGAGTTAAGTGGACCTGAAAAAGTTAAAGTATTATTAGCACAGGCTTTATTTGGTCATCCAGACGTACTATTATTGGACGAGCCGACTAACCATTTGGATATTAAATCAATAGCTTGGTTAGAAAACTTTTTAATGGATTTTGAAGGTACAGTTATAGTTGTATCGCACGATAGACATTTCTTAAATAAAGTTTGTACTCATATGGCTGATGTAGATTTTGGAAAAATACAATTATATGTAGGTAACTATGATTTTTGGTATGAATCAAGTCAATTAGCATTACAGATGGCAAAGGATCAAAATAAGAAAAAAGAAGAAAAAATAAAGGAACTACAAACATTTATTGCAAGGTTTAGTTCTAATGCTTCTAAAGCAAAACAAGCAACTAGTAGAAAAAAACAATTGGATAAATTAACTTTAGATGATATAAAACCATCTTCAAGAAGATATCCTTTTGTAGGATTTAAGCCTGAGAGAGAAGCTGGAAATGATTTATTAGAGGTTAAGAACTTATCAAAGACTATTGATGGTGTTAAAGTTCTTGATAATGTAAGCTTTATGATAAACAAGAACGATAAGGTAGCATTTCTTGGTGATGGAATTGCAAAAACTACTTTATTCAAAATTCTTGTAGGAGAGATGGAAGCTGATGAAGGAAGTTATAAATGGGGAGTAACAACTTCACAAGCGTATTTCCCTCAAGATAACTCAGAGTACTTTAATAATTGTGAGTACAATTTAGTTGATTGGCTTAGACAATACTCTGAAGAAAAATCTGAAAGTTTTATTAGAGGATTTTTAGGTAGAATGTTATTTTCAGGTGAGGAAGCGTTGAAAGAAGCATCTGTATTATCAGGTGGTGAAAAAGTTAGATGTATGTTATCTAAGATGATGTTAAGTTCCGCTAATGTTTTAATATTTGATGAACCAACAAACCACTTAGACCTAGAGTCAATTACAGCTGTTAACAATGGGCTTATAAACTTTAGTGGTACAATATTATTTACATCTCACGATCATCAGTTTATAAACACTGTAGCTAATAGAGTCATTGATATTAAAGAGGACGGATCAATTGTTGATAGAACTATGACATATGATGAATATCTAGAATTAAACTAGTATAATAATTTTAATAGTGAGGAGTTAATGTTAATAAGGCATTAATTCCTTGTTTATTTTTTATGATGATTAATAATGTATATAAGTTAATTGATACAGGATAAAATGTTTTAAAGCATTTTTACTTAAAACTAAGGAAGAAAGTATATTAATACTAACATCTGGAGATACCAAAATAGACAACTTAAAATCAAAAAAAATAATAAATTTCCCGAATATACTATGAAAAAGTGTAAAAACCAGTTAAACTATACTTAAGAATTAGTTTTATAATGTAATTAATTTATTTTTATAGAGAGACTGTAGAAATATATTCATGTTTTATATATATGGTACAATAGATAATCTACATTTTTAAACTGCACATATTAAATATAAATTCTTATAAAAATATATCCTTATAATTGTAATCATATAGATATTAAGCAATTAACTTAATAATGAAAAATTAATAAAATGATGGAGACGTATTTTCTACAGATAAAGGAGATAGTTAGTATGAATAAAATTGCGATAATAACTGATAGTAATAGTGGCATAACCCAAGCACAAGGAAAAGAGCTGGGAGTTAGGGTTATACCAATGCCATTTTATATTGATGGGGAATTACTATATGAAGATATTACACTTACCCAAGAAGAGTTTTATAAACGCTTAGAAGAAGGAGCTGACATAGCTACATCGCAAACTGCACCAGGAGAAGTTATTAAATTATGGGAAGAGCTATTAGAAACCCATGATGAAATTATACATATTCCTATGTCTAGTGGTTTAAGTGGGTCTTGCGAAACAGCTATGATGTTAGCAAAAGATTTTAATGGAAAAGTTCAAGTAGTAAATAATCAGAGAATATCTGTAACCCAAAGACAATCTGTGTTAGATGCAATAGATTTAGCTAAAAAGGGAAAAACTGCAGTTGAGATTAAAAATATATTAGAAGATACTAAATTTGATGCAAGTATATATATTACACTAGAAACCTTAAAATATTTGAAAAAAGGTGGACGTATAACTCCAGCAGCAGCAGCTATAGGAACTGTTTTGAATTTAAAACCAGTGTTACAAATACAAGGTGAAAAGTTAGATGCTTATGCAAAGGCCAGAGGTAAAAAACAAGCAAAACGTATAATGTTAGAAGCAATAAAAAAGGATATGGAAAGTAAATTTAACATATCATCTACAGATAAATTTACTGAAACATTTAAAATTCAAGCCGCTTATACTGGCAATTATGAAGAAGCTTTAGAATGGGCTGAGGAGATTAAACAAGTTTTCCCAGGATTTGATTTTCATATGGATCCACTATCTTTAAGTATAGCTTGCCATATAGGGTATGGAGCACTAGCTATAACTTGTAGTAAGTACTTAAAAGATATTTAAATAGAATAATATAGTTATTTTAAACGTTCCGTTAATATTATGGGACGTTTATTATTTCATTTTAACTTTGTTAATCATAATGAAAAATATGGAGATGAAAAATTGGATTATAAGATTATAATTGCAGAAAGCTTAAATAAATATTTAAATATGGGTGTTGAAGAAATATACAAAATTATTCAAGTACCTTCAAATTTTAAGAATGGAGAATTTACGTTTCCATGCTTTATTTTATCAAAGATTTTAAAGGAAAGTCCCGATAAAATTTCTTTAGAGTTAAAAGAAAAAATAGGATTTATAGATTACTTTGAAAAAATTGAAGCAAATGGTCCATATTTAAATTTTTATATTGATAAAACTCAATATGCTCAATTTATTATAAAAAAGATAATTTCTAAAGAAGAAGTTGTTATAAAAAATAAATTTGAAGATGAAAAAATAGTAGTAATAGATTCTAGTGTTTCTTTCTTTGAAAATTCTATGTTTAATTTATATTCAATTTTAATAAATAACTCTCTTAAAAACATGCTTGAGTACAAGGGGTATAAAGTAGTTAGTGAATTATCTTTAGACATTTCAAATGATGTTATAGCAAGGATACTTTATGCCTACGACAAGTGGGGGATAGAAGAACAATTAAAGAAAGACCCAATGAAAGAAATATACAGACTATATACTAAATTCTTTGATCAGTTGTCAAAAAACGAGGATTTAGAAAGGAAAGCAAAAGAAAAATATAATCTTCTTTATAAAGGAGATATTAAGATTAATTCTTGCTGGAATTTATTAAAAGAACTAGCTTTAAATCAGTTTAAAGCAACACTTAAGTTAATGAATATTGAATTTGATTTATATAATATTGAATATATTTATAATAAATATAGTAATGAAATTATTAAAGAATTAAAGAAAAATGAATTGGTATTTAAGTTTCTTGAAAATGAAGTTTGTATATTGAAAGAAGATAATTTACCTCCATGTATTATTAAAAATAGTTGTGGAGAACTAGGAAGTACTATTAAAACTATTGACAGGATGTTATATAGTAAAAGATTCTATGATTTTTATAAGTATATATATATATTGAAGAAAGATGATATGATTCAGTTTAATCAGTTAAAACAGGTGTGTAAGAAATTAAATTTTTTATGGGTAGATGATATATATTTAGTTTTTATTGGATTAGGAAACTTAAATAATTATACATTTGAAGGAAGTAATAATAGGATATGGATTGCTTCATTATTAAATGAAATAATAAAAAAATCTGAAAGGATTAAAATTAATAAAGATGTTAATTTAAATAACCAGATTGATTTATTAAAAGAGATAAGTATAAACTCCTTAAAGTTTTCTTTTTTGAAAAATAATCCTGAAACAAATATTATTGTTTCATTAGAAAGTATTTTAAGTTTGGATAACAATGCAGGTATTAAAATTCAGTTATTATATATAAGAGGACTAAGTATATTACAAAAATATGAAAATATGATTAAAGAAATAGATGATTTTAGTATAGTAACTAAAGAAAATTATTTATTAATTAAGGAACTTGGCAACTATGAGGACGTAATAACTGATGCAATGGAAAAACTTGATCCATCAATAATAGTTAATTATTTAGAAAGTTTATCGCTAAAAATAGAGTTTTTTTATAACAATGATTGTTTCAGTAAAAGTGATAATAATTCTAAATTAGCTTTTCAATTAAAGGTTGCGAAAGGAACTGTTATTGTAATTAATAAGTGTTTAAATGCCATTGGCATTTCTACAGAAAAAATAGAAGAGAATTAGTATAGGTAGAGGGGATTGTTATGGAAGATTTAAAAATTACAAAAGGGAAAAATAAAGCTATAGTAGAAGTAAGTGATGGAAATATTTTCATAAAGAAATTATTTCATACAAAGAAAGTAGAAATAAAGGATATTAGAAGCTCTTATTTATGTGGAGATTTATTCTATATAATAACTTATAATAATAACCTTATTACTAAAAGAATTTACAATCTTGATGAAAAAGAAAAGGAAGTCTTATATAGGATTGTAAGCTATATAAATAAGGAAGACGTAATATATGGTTATAATGAAGTATACAACCCGTCTAGCTGCTTTATGATGGCTATTATACCCTTTGTAAACTCAATAAGTGATAATACAATTTTAGTATTAATTTCTTTTATAGTATTAATTTTATTATGTTTTTATCTTCAAAGAAGTGTATACGACAAGGTTTTTAAAATGACCTATGATATTAATAAGAAAGTATTTATATATAATAATAAGGGCGCGATTAATGAATATCATTGTGAGGAAATTGAGATGATTAGAGACTATTATAGCTATTCATATTATCATGTCAAAGGAACCAAAATTCATTTTTACATGAGTAATTCCATTATTAGACCTATTGAATATAAAGTAGCACTGTGTGAAATTAATAAAAATATTTCTCGATAAACCTTGCATAATGAATATTATAGTGTTAGAATTAAATAAACTTAAATTATTAGTAAATTTATAAACCACTAAGTTTCAATAGATATTAGTTAATATAATGTAGTATATTTATTTCGAAATGTTGTTAATGGTTTTTTACAATGAATTTAAGGATAATAATATTTCGGAGGTACATACAATGAACGGTACAGTTAAATGGTTCAATTCAGAAAAAGGTTATGGATTTATAACAGGAGAAGATGGAGTAGATGTTTTTGCTCATTTTTCACAAATAGGTGGAGATGGATACAAAACTCTTGAAGAAGGTCAAAAAGTTTCATTTGAAGTAGTTGATGGAGCAAAAGGACCACAAGCAGGAAACATCCTTAAATTATAATCTAGAGCGTAAAATCTTAACTTAGAGATAAGTTAAGGTTTTTTTATTTTCATGTAAATTTAATCTGATTTATAGTAAAAAATAATGATATAGAAAATATAATTGAATATTTTAATTGAAAAATGCATATACAATTATTAAACTAAATAGATTTTTGATAAGGGTGATGCATATGTTAACAATGGATCAATTAAAAAGTGAAATAAGAAGATATAAAAAACAAAAACAAATGTGGGAGAAAGATAGAAGCGCTTGGAATAGTTCTTTAAAGATAGATGAACTAAATGATAAAATTAATAAATTAGAAGAACAGTTATATGAAATAGAATTTCAACAGTTAATAGATGAAGAAAGTGATAAAGATATTCAAGGATAGACTTTATAAATCAAGCCAAGAAAAAAAGTAAAGGAGAAATTTCCTTTACTTTTTTTCTTTATACATAGGGCACTTAGATGAGCATGAGCCACAATTGCAACCACCACTTTTTTTCTTCTTAATGGTATTAGTTAAAATTATTATAGCTAATACTATAATTCCAAGTGTAATTATTATTTCCATAAATTTTCCTCCTTAAATAAAGAGACTTACTAAATGATATGCTCCAAAAGCAAATATCCAAGCTACAACTAGCTGGTATACTACAGAGAATAATGCAAATTTATTACTAAATTCTTTTTTCATTGTTGCAATTACAGATACACAAGGTGTGTATAAAAGAGTAAATACTAAAAATGCAATTCCAGAGGCTGCAGTGAAAGTAGATGCTATAGCGAGTTCTACTCCGCCAGCATAAAGTACACTTAATGTTCCAACAACCACTTCTTTTGCCATTAATCCTGTAAGTAGAGCAACAGCATTCTCCCAAGTACCAAAACCAAGAGGAATAAATACTGGTGCTATAAAGCGACCAATGGTAGCTAGAAAACTATCGTTTATATCAACCATACCACTCATATTAAAGTTAGATAAGAACCAAACTAAAACTGATATTGAAAATATGATTGTTCCAGCTTTCTTTAAAAAGCCTTTTCCTTTTTCCCAAGTATGAATTAGTAAACTTTTAAACTCAGGAAGCTTGTACTCTGGTAACTCAATAATAAAGGGTTCTTCATCCTTTTTAAAGACTGTACTTTTAAATATTATAGCCATGATGAAAGCAACAATCAATCCAAGTAAATATAATGACATTATCACTAATACTTCATGACCTGGAAATAAAATTCTTGCAAATAGTCCGTAAACAGGAAGTCTAGCATTACAAGACATAAAAGGAATAATTAAAGCAGTTAACTTTCTATCCTTTTCACTTTCCAAAGTTCTTGCGGACATAATCCCAGGAACAGAACAACCAAATCCCATAAGGAGTGGAATGAAGGCTTTTCCAGAAAGACCGAGCTTTCTCATAAGTTTGTCCATTATAAATGCAGTTCTGGCCATATAACCACTATCTTCTAAAAAACTAATGCCTATAAATAAAGTTAGGATTATTGGTAGAAATACAATTACACCACCAACACCACCGATAATTCCATCTACGATTAAGGATTGAAACCAAGGTGAAGTATTGCTTAGTGGAATTTTTACAAGTTCTACAAATTTATCGTTGATTAAAGTATCTGCAAGATTTTGAAGTGGTCCGCCAATCCAATCAAAGGTACATTTAAAAATTAAAAACATAATTAAAATAAAAATAGGGTATGCTAAAAATCTATTTAAAACAATTGAATCTATAAGTCCGGTAATTTTATTTGTTGTAGACTTTGTGCCTTCAACACAATTACTCAATATATTTTCTATATATTTATAAGTTTCTCTTTCATTCATTTCACTAAAGTTATGCTTTGTTAATATTTCAGAATTTAAGTTATTATAAGATTCGTTTTTAAGTAATGTTATTACTTCTTTTACACCTTCACCTTTTGAAGCGGAAATAGGTATAATATTTACACCTAATTTTTCAGATAGAAGGGAATAGTCGATATTTATTCCATTACTTTTTGCAACATCGATCATATTTACAACTAAAAGTATAGGCTTATTAAATTGTGTTAATTGTGATGTAAGATATAGATTTCTTTCTAAATTAGATCCATCAATAATATTAATTATTAAATCTACTTCGTCAGTATAAAGAAAGTCTTTTGAAACTTTTTCTTCATTAGAAAAAGTATCCATGGCATATATCCCAGGCAAGTCCACAATTTTTATATTCTTGTCTAAAAATCCTTCTTTCTTATCTACGGTTACTCCAGCCCAATTGCCCACATATTGATTTGAACCAGTTAATGCGTTAAATAGAGTTGTTTTACCAACGTTTGGGTTACCTATTAGGGCTATTGTTTTCATTAAACTGCCTCCTTGATGTAAATTAATTTGGCATCTTTTTTTCTTAATGCTAAATCAGTTCCTCTAAGATTTACTATTATAGGATCTCCTAATGGAGCAGTATTTTTAACAACAATTTCTGTTCCTTCTACAAAACCTAAAGCTAAAAGTCGTTTTGCTAATTTATCATCACATGCTACTTCTTGAATTAATCCTTTATTTCCAGGTTTTAAATTATAGATAGTCATGAGTATCACTTCCTTTTGAAAATTATTATCATTTACTATATTTATTATATGCTAGATGATAATAATTGTCAAATACAAATTTTGGTCATTTGTAAAAAATTTTCGAATAAGTAATTTTTTGAACTTGATAATAATAATAATTAATTATATAGTAAGTTATTATTTATAATAATGCTATTATTATAGGATTTTTAATTGCAGCACATATATTATAGAAGATTAAAGTTAACTATGATATAATGTAATTTAATAGAATATAATATAATTTTGATACGGTTATAATACATTGAAGAAATGAGTGGTAATGTGATAATTAAAGAGAGCACTTTGAAAGTTGAAGACTGTGATTTTAACTATAGCTTAGAAATTGATGGGGATAAGGAGCTCTTTAAAAAATCTATTTTCTTCGATCTAGAACATTATGTATATAAGAAACCTATATGCATTGGAGTTTTTGGAGCTGGTTACTATGATGAAGCCAAAAGTGAAATAATAATAACACAGTATATGATAGAAAACAGACGTGAGCTTGTAAAGTTATTAAATTACTCAAAAAAATATTTTATAAAAATGAAAAAAGAGTTAAACAAAGAATATATTGTTACGTTTTCTGGAAATAATGATTTTTTAGTAATTAGATATTTGTTTGAGAAATATGAATTGGGATTCTCAGTTGAAGAAAGTTTTAAAAGTATTGACTTGCAAAAAGAATATGAGCATGTTATGAAAAGGTCAATAGGGTTAAAGGCCTTAGAAACTGAGTGTGATATTACTCGTGAAAGCGAAGTTATAAGTGGATCAACTTTAGCTAAAACTTTTAGTAAGATTATGAAAGATGAAGAGTACTTTAAACGAATGCCTGGCGAAAAAAAAGAAAAAATATTGCTTTATAATATGCAAGATGTATCAAGCTTATTTTACATTTATACAAAATGGAACAAATATATTAAAGATGGTTCGGAACCTCCAAGAGCTATTTCGGAGGATGAAAAGATATAAAATTAAGGTGGTCTAGTACCACCTTAATTTTATTGGTTCTATAGTAAAATAAAGTTATATCTATAATTTTTTTAGTCAGTGATAATTTTATTAATATAGAATCACTATATCTAGGGAATAATATATATTATTAATACTATAAAGATAAATGAACTTTGTACGATTAAGATAAATAGAAGCACGAAACTGACATGAGGAGAGATTGACTTGAAGGATTTAAAAAAGATAAAAACTATTAATTTAATTAGAAAGTATATTGGAATGAGAAACATTAAAACTGCTTTTGCCGTAGTAATAAGTGTTTTAGTTTCACAAGCATTTAAACTAGATTCACCTTTTTTTGTAGCCACTGGAGCTCTGTTTTCAATGGAGACAACAGTTAAAAAAGGAATTAATGTTGGAATATCTCGAGTACTTGGAACTATAATGGGAGGATGCTTAGGAATAGCAATGGTTATGATTGATGAAGGTAATCTTGCTTTGTTATTTATTGGAATTATATTCTTGATTAGTGTATTAAACGCTCTAAATTGGCAAGAGTGTATTTCTATGGCTTGTGTAGTGTTTTGTGTAATTATGATAAACATGACTAGTGAGAGTATAATTTCTTATGCCGTTAAGCGTACAATAGATACTATTGTAGGAATAGTAATTGCAACAGTAATAAATTATGTGATTTCACCTCCAGCTGACTCTAGATTTTCTAAAGTTGAATAGGATGGTTAGTTTCAAATTTAAAAAAATGAAATTATAATTTGTATAAATGATTATTTTAAGGAATACAATCATATTATATAATGAACATGCAACAATTATATAAGGCTATCATAAAATATAAAGATGTTGATATGAAATAAAAATAAAATTAATATTGACATGTAAATAAGAAATAACGGATGTTATTTAGGAGGTTACTAATGGGGAAAAAGAAGGTGTATCATATAGAAGGTCTTCATTGTGCCAATTGTGCACTGAAGATTGAAAGAGAGCTAAATAATTTAAAATATGTAGATGAAGCTATAGTAAATGCAGTAACATCAAAAGCTATATTAGATATGAAAACAGAAATTAATAGTGATTTAGTATTGGAAGATGTAGAATATATTGCGTCTTCCATCGAACACGGTGTTACTGTAAAAGAAATAAGTGAAGAACAGTTAGGCAAAACCACATTGGATTTTTCTAACATTCACAATAAGACAAGCTTAGCTAGTGAGGAACATTCCCATAACCATGATGAAGAAGAAAGTGAACATCACCACCACCATCATGACCACCATAAAAGTTCAACGGTAATTAGGTTAATAATTGGAGTTTTATTTGGAATTTCAGGATTGTTCTTTAATGACTATGTTAGTATTTCTTTATTTTTAATTGCATATGTTATTGTTGGTGGGGATATTTTATTGACAGCATTTCATAATATATTAAAGGGTAAGATATTTGATGAAAATTTCTTGATGAGTATTGCTACCATTGGAGCTTTCCTTATAGGAGCATATCCAGAGGCAATTGGTGTTATGCTCTTTTATCAAGTAGGAGAATATCTACAAGGCTTAGCAGTTAATAAATCTAAAAAATCTATAGCCTCACTTATGAATATAAGGCCTGATTATGCTAATGTTGAAAAAGATAATGGGGAAATTGAAGTTGTATCTCCTGAAGAAGTTGAAATAGATGATATTATAATAATTAAACCTGGAGAAAAAATTCCTTTAGATGGGGTAGTTATAAGTGGTGAGTCTCAAGTTGATACATCTAGTTTAACAGGTGAGTCAACTCCTAAAATTATTAGAAAAAGAGATTCTGTTTTAGCTGGTTCAATAAATAAAACCGCTTTATTGGAAGTAAGGGTAACAAATAAATATAGTGAATCTACAGTTTCTAAAATACTAGAACTTGTAGAAAATGCTTCAAATAAGAAGGCGCCAACGGAAAAATTCATATCTAGATTTGCAAGAATATATACCCCTATTGTAGTGGCTTTAGCTTTTATTATAGCTATTGTTCCACCTATAGTTTATAATGAATTGTTTTCTGTATGGGTTTACAGAGCGTTATCATTCTTGGTTGTTTCATGCCCATGTGCGTTAGTTATTTCTGTACCATTAAGTTTCTTTGGTGGTATTGGTGGAGCTTCCAAAGTAGGAGTATTAATAAAGGGTGGTAATTACCTTGAAGCTTTAAGTAAAGCCGATATAGTGGTTTTTGATAAAACAGGAACTTTAACAGAAGGTACTTTTGAAGTAAACAAAATTGAATCTAGAGGTATTATAACAGAGGATATGATTTTAGAATATGCAGCATATGCAGAGATGTATTCTAATCATCCTATAGCTAAGTCAATAATAGAGGCCTATAAAAAAAGTACTGAAAGAGCACTATTAGATAAAAGTAGGGTAAAAAGTTATGAAGAGTTACCGGGAAAAGGTGTTAAGATATATTTAGGAGATAGATATATTTATGCAGGTAATTATAAATACATGGAAGAGCTAGGCATAAGGTATATAAAATCAAAGGAAGTAGGTACTATAGTATACCTAGCAGTTAATGATAATTTTGTAGGTTCATTAGTTATTGCTGATAAAATTAAGGCAACAGCTCCTTCTTCAATTCAAAAGTTGAGAGAAATAGGCATTAAAAAAATTATAATGTTTACAGGAGACAATAGACAAATTGCTAGTTATGTAGGGCAGGTTTTAAATATAGAAGAAACCTACTCAGAGTTATTACCTCATGAAAAAGTTAGTAAATTAGAAGCAATTAAATTAGCCCATAAAAAAAGTAAAGTGTTATTTGTAGGGGATGGTATAAATGATGCCCCAGTTTTAACATCAGCAGACATTGGTATAGCTATGGGTGGAGTAGGTTCTGATGCAGCAATAGAGGCTTCAGATGTGGTGTTAATGACCGATGACCCTACACAAATATCTACAGCAATAAGTATTGCACGAAAAACTGAAAAAATTGTACTTCAAAATATTATTTTTTCAATTTCCATTAAGGTGTTAGTGCTAGTTTTAACTGCACTTGGACTTACAAATATGTGGATGGCGGTTTTTGCAGATGTAGGTGTAACCATCATTGCTGTTTTAAATTCAATCAGAGCATTAAAAATTGAATAATAAAAAAAATAAATAAAGGAGAAGAATAATCTTCTCCTTTATTTATTTCAATGCAAAATTAGCTAGTGATAAATTTAAGTTAGGATCATAATTTATTGCTTCTGATTTTGGTTTAGAATTAAAGTAGAATATTAGTCCTATAATAATTACAACTACTATGGCGAAAATATAAAGCCTATCAAAAATGAATTTTGAAACCTTATATTTTTCAGATTTTTTGGTTTTTGATTTTCGCTTACAATGATTACTCATAATAACCTCCTCGGTAAATATGTTAAACATATATAATACAATATTATACCATCACTTTAAAATTAAGGAAATATATAAAAAGTATCTCAAGCAAAAAACAGAGGTAGAATCTAATCTAGATCTCTGAGAGAATATACTGTGATTGTATGTAAAATCAAAAAAAGGGCAGTATTAAAACCACCCTCTTACTAAGATATATTCAGTTTCCCAAGATTTTTAAATTCACTAAATTGGTTACTATCATCTTCTTCAAAGATTCTCTTGTAGCAATAGGAAATTATATCACCTCTTTTGATAATTCCAATAAACGTATTAGAGTCATCAACAACTGGAACAAAGTTTTGTGACTTTGCCGCTAAAATTAAACTTTCCATATCTGAGTTAATTGAAACGGGCTTACTTTTAACATGGCGTGGTATTTCTTTTATTAAAACATTTTCAGTATCTTTAAAACTTAGACCTGATGTATTTTTAATTTTCCAAAGTATGTCACCTTCAGTTAAAGTACCTACATATCTACCTTTATCATCTACAAGAGGAATTGCTGTATATCTATGATATTCCATTCTCTCCATGGCTCTACGCATAGTAGAATTAACCTTTTCAAATATTACTTCACTTTTAGGAGTTAGAAAAAAGGCAACGTTCATATTTAATCATCCTCCATTAAAATCATTATATAATAAACATTGAATTATGCTTACTTATCTATTATATCATAATTATCTAAGTTAGTCAGAAGAAAGTTTAACAATTTGCTTTTTATTCATTTGAATTTTATTTTAAAGCATTAAGGGTATCGTAATATCCATGTAGCATGTTATTACTTATGTTGTATCTACTAAACTCAAGTATGCCGCCTAAATTTATACTAGGTTCTATAATTCTAATAGGAATATTAAATTTATTGTTGTAGTTACGTTTTATTCCAGGACCCTTTATATCTATGACTATAATCTCTGAGATATCCTTTTCGCAGCAAAGCA
>URKQ01000034.1 GCA_900548455.1 uncultured Clostridium sp. | reverse complement strand
TGGATGTTTAGGCTCATTAAAAATGGATTTTACATCTCCCTTTTCAACAATTTTTCCTAAGTACATTACTGCAACTTCATCACTTACATGATTTATTACATTTAAATCATGAGAAATAAACAAATACGACATATTATATTCTTTTTGTAAATCAGTAATCAAATTAAGAATTTGAGATTGTACTGAAACATCTAAAGAAGATACTGGCTCATCACATACAATAAATTTAGGTCTAGTTGATAACGCTTTTGCTAGAGCAATTCTTTGTCTTTGTCCCCCACTAAATTCATGAGGCATTTTATACTTAGATGACTTATCAAGTCCAACTATATCAAGCAATTTTTCTATTTCCTTTTTGTATTCCATGGGCTCTACAATTTTATGAATTTGCAATGGTTGAAGCAAAATATCTTCTACTGTCATTTTATAGTCTAGTGCAGAATATGGATTTTGAAAAACCATTTGTAAATCTTTTCTTAATTTTCTGAATTTTTTTCTTGTAATTTTACTTATATCCTCACCATCTAACAAAACTTTACCCTCAGTAGGTTCCAATAATCTCAATATCAATCTTCCCGTAGTAGATTTACCACTTCCAGACTCCCCTACTAATCCTAGTGTCATTCCATCTTTTATTGAAAAATTAATACCATTAACTGCATTAATTACACCTTCGGTTACTCCAAAAATATTATTTTTAAGTTCATATTGTTTTTTTAAATTTACAACTTCTATCATATCTTCACTCCTTTAACAAGTATTGTTTAATCCATTACATGAGAATTCATTGTTAAAGTGTCTATAATGATTTGTCCAATATTCTTCATATTTTTGAAATTAACATTTTCTAGTTTATCGTGTTTATCATTATAAGACCAAGATTGATTAATTCCCACTGAAATAGTTGACCTTGCATTTAATTGCATTTCCATTAGAGCTTTCGATAGTGAATAGCTTTCATTATATCTCTCACTCTTAATATCTAAATCCTTTAATCGTTTGTCCATTTCCAGAATCATAGGATAATTTCTTTTATTTGTTGCCTGTCCTGTCAAGGTTAAAATTTCTAACTTTTTATCACCTTTAAAACCAGCACTTCCAATGTCAAAGTAATAATATCCATCCTTTACGGCCATACCCACAGTCTTTGCCAGTACCTTGGAATAATAATAACTTCCATCATTATTTGCACGTATCCAACCTTCACTGGAATTATCCCAAAAAATAAGTTCAATTGATTTTTCTAGTGGTTCTTCAATATTTGCTAAATTTCTTGCAATTTCAAGTAACGTTGCTACTGGTGTAGTTGATGAACCATATTGTCCTTTATAATCATTAGTAAATACTCCATCATAATTAGCACCTATTACAATTACCTCCCCAGGGTTTTCAGCAGTTTTATCTTTTCCTGGTATAAAAGCTGTAATTATACGTCCTTGATGTGTTGGAAGTTCTGGATAATCAAGTGTTATCTCCACTTCCTTATACCCATTTTCTAACTCTTTTACAAGATCTGCAAAAGGAAATATTGTTGTGCAATTAAATGCATAAGCATTACTGTTCTTTTCATAATCATCGAACAATACAAACCTTAAATCATAGCTTTTCCCTTTTATCCTAGGAAATTCATCGTAAGATAATGTGTCAAATCCCCTGCATTGTTTTTCTATTAAAAACATATTAGAATCCTTATCTACTTTATTAACATGTTCTTCATCTACTGCAATACCTTTATATTTAATTTCATTACTGCTATTATTAAATATCTGTCTATCATTTATAGTAACCACAGTAAAATCTTTGTGTAATTGATATTCTTTTTCTTCACCTTTTTCATTTTTCAACTTAACTGTTCCTGATTTAATAATTGTAGGAGCCAAAATTTCTGGAATATATACCTTCTCTCCATCATGCTCTTTTTCTACCATCAATGGAACTTCAGTCTCATTTACATCAAATCCATAAGATTTTAGTTTATCACTTATATAATTTCCCGCTAAAAATCCACCTTCACTACCAGATACTCTACCCTCATATTTAATATCGGTCAATTCCTTTGCTGTTGATTTTGCTTCATTTACATCAAACTTATAGGTACTAGGATGCCATGGAATTACTATATAGCCAATAATTATTACAATTACTGCAGTCTTTATAAATACAGGCCTTCTATACCTTTTTATATTTTTAATTTGATATATATACATCTTAGGAGATATTGAGTTAAATATTTTTTTAATCACACTTATAACTTTTGAATTTCTTTTTTGAAATTCAATTCTAAGTCCCTCTCCTACAAGATTTATACCCATAATTGCAATACTAAATATTAAAACTGGGAATAATACCACCCAATATGAAGAAGCATATGATTTAATATCATAAGCGATTCTAGATAAACTTGCTCCCCATTCCGGTTCTAAACTCATTTCATAATTAACCTTAAATGCCAATTCTTTAACTTCCCTTGTGGCTCCAACAAACACATATAACACTGCTAGTTGTGCTATCAAAAACAATGCCATTCCCATCTCTTTGAAAAATAGACTTATACTCGTTGGAATTATGTGTGGAAGTATATTTTGAAACGCAATTTGTGTTTTCGTTTTTCCAATTGCAATTTCACCTTCTATAAAATCTTCTTCCATAACAAGTTTTGTTGAATCTTCAATCATAGCGGCAAGTTTGGCCCATCCCACTATAGTCAGTACTACTGTAAATGCAACAATTGATTTCCCCATAGGCATATCTCTAAAATATCCTATATTTAATATTATGAAACTAAATATTAACATGGGTACTGCTGTAAATATAGTATTAAATCCACGTATGAGTCCCGAGAAAAACTTTGACCCCATACCTGCAATTATTCCAAATGGCAGAGCTATTAACATTCTAAAAACAGCAATAAACAAAGCTAATTTTAATGTATTTCTTGCTCCGTATACTAGCCTTGCGTATACATCTCTTCCTGCATCATCAGTTCCCATGATATTGTCCTTATTAGGACGCATTGGGTTAAACGCATATTCTTTTACCCACTTACCATCTACCTTGTATTCTATATCTTTAGGAACTTCTTCATATAATGGATCTTTTGTTGTAAAAAGACTAGGATAAAATGATAGTACAATAAAAAATACTAATATTATACTTCCTATGAGTAACGGATAATTAATTTTTTTCATCTTTTTTATTACTCCCCCTCCTTAAAAATAAAAATAAAAAAGCAAGATATAATATCTTGCTTAAATTTTACATTATAAGTAATTTATTTACAATGAATATTAAGATTTATTAAGATTATAACTCTTATAATAAAATAATGTGATATAATGCACAAATTATACTAAATAGTAAATTCCATATGAAGCCAATATTATAATCCTCTAAATTTTTCAAGCTTTAAATTTATTTCACCATCTAGAGCTTTATCTAGTACCTTAATCATTTCTTGTTTATCTTTATTTAATATCCCCTTTAAGTTTATATAATTAGATGCATGATTTGATCTAAATACAGTTCCAGGACTATCAATATTCTCTAAAATTAACTTAGTTTCTTTTAACAAATCAATTTGAGACGATAAAGTGAACTGTCCACATTTCCATTTTTCCATCAATTCAGTTCCATCTTCTAACATCAACGTAAGCAACCCTAAATACTCAGGATTAATTAACGATAAAATTTTACCCGTTTCTCTGGCATGTTCTTCATAATTTTCCTTACCTGCAATCCCAATTATAGCTGTAACTGATAATTTAATACCTACATCTTTAATTTTCTTTGCTGCTTTTATAATTTCTTCTGATGTTACACCTTTTTTAATGTCTTTTAAAACTTTATCACTACCGGATTCAAGTCCTAAATATACCATATCAATTCCTGCCTTTTTAATAGCTCTTAACTCTTCTTCTGTTTTACTTAAGATACTTTTAGGAGAAGCATAACAAGTTATCCTCTCACACATATGCATTTCCTTTTTTATATATGATAATATTTCAATTTGTTCTCTTGTATTTCTAATTAATGCATCTCCATCAGCTAAAAAAATCTTTCTACTGTCTCCACATATAGCTTTTGCAATATCTATATCACTTTTTACTTCTTCAACTGACTTTATTCTAAATTTTTTATTTTTATACATACTACAAAAACTACATTGATTATGACTGCAGCCTATGGTAGATTGTATAATTAAACTATTCCATTCACTTGGTGGTCTATAAACTACTCCTTCATAAAATTCTTTATTCAAATCATTACCTCCACAACAATAAAAACTTACATAGTAGTATATGCAATTTTTAAAAATTACATATCTTTTTAGGCGTTTAAAAACTCAAAGCCAAAACTGACTTTGAGTTTAAATTAATATATTATTATATATTCTCTGCTACTACTTCTTTATAAGCTTTAGTATCTTTATATATCTCATCCTTCAATGGATTTAACTTATTCTTACGGATAAGATAAATTTGATATCCTACAGCAATTAGATTAACCGCTAAAGATAAGAAACTTACTATAAAGAATGCTTTAGGATTATGTGTTGTTGGAACTGGTGCTATACGATCTGCAAAAGATGGCACAGTCATAACAAACATTATCCATAGTGCAAGTGTTTGTGCACGATGTTGAAGCCATGCTCCCTTTTTAATAAAGAAAGTAGGTATTGTACAAGAAAGTAATAGAGCAAGTCCACAGTAAATTGAGTGATCTGAAATACAGTTATAAGTGTAAGCAAAGTTCCATAAATCATATGCTAATACATATATCCATATCATATCTGGCCATATCATATCTTTAGATTTATCTTTAGATATAAATATTCCAGCCCATCCACAAATTAAAACAATATTAAGTAATCCTGCAATTCCATTCATAATATTCCATGGACCAGACATAACCCATAGATTATCTATATATGCTCCATTCCATGCAGCATAAGAAAAACATTGAAAATCACGAATTGCAGCTTCAAAAATATTGATAGCTAAAATTAGTGGTGGAAAACATAGTACCCATTTCTTCTTGGATACTGATGGAACATAACGAATAACCATAAATCCAAGACAACCTGCTAAAGCAGAATATGTTTTAACCCAGTTAAACCAGTTTCCTGTTCCATATTCATTTCCTGGCGCTGCTGTTGTTGGCCAAACAAATATTGTTAATAAAATTGGAACTATTAAAAATAGAAAAATTCCTCCCCATTTAGTTGTACGTCCAAATTCATTAAATGCCATTAATGCAAATAAAACGAATAACCAAAGGGCCCAGTTTGTAAAACTTGTAGCTTCATATAAAATACCCATAATAATTTCCCCCTCATTAATAATGTAAACATATTATGTCCAACTATAATTATATATTACGACACTAATATTGTCAAAGTTTCAATAAATATATAAATATAGAAAATTTATTATAATTTTTGTATTTTTATTTCATTTTTATAACTTATTTCATTCTTATTTTTGCACTTCTTGTAAAATAATTCTATGTTCTACAAGTTCCATTTCCTTGATTTGTGCTTTCACTGTCTTTCTTTCACTAAAGATATTTTCTAGAAAGATTTCATTATCTCTTGGTATAATTTTATCCACAGATTCTAATATCAATTTTTCTTTTCCATCTTTATCAATCATATATACATTAGCTTCACACACAATTACTCACCTCCACATTTTTTACAAGTTCAATAGCATCATCAATATAATGTGGAAGCTGTTTTTTAACAGTTCCCGCTATACTAACATTATACCTATTCAGTGGAATAAGAATCTTTTTAGCCGGGCTTTCTGCAATTACTTCAGCCATTTTAGGCGTAAGCTCACCCAAAAATGAATTTGCACATATAATTCCAATAGATCCAATTATAATATCAACTCTAGCTACATTATAAGCAATTGCATTTTCACCTGTTGCTCCTTCATTGGCTCCAGCCTTTAGCATCATGGATGTAGCTAAAGCATTGGTTCCTAACGCAACAATATCAATTGTATTTTCCAATTCTTTTCTTAATTTTTCCACAATAGCTTTACCTATTCCACCACCCTGCCCATCTATAACTGCAATCCTCATCTTCCCCTCCATATATATCTTTAGAATCTGTATGCCTTTACAATGACACATACAAATCTTATCTTCATTACATCATTTAATTATTAACACTTCCACATATAGGACAATTTTGTAATGAAAGAGGCTTTTCTAATCCACAATTATCTAATAGCTCAAAATCCAATAACACTTTTTTTGACTCACCATCAGCAATTATTTTTCCTTCTTTCATTACAAGTATTCTATTACAAGTGTCTAAAATCATATCTAAATCATGACTTGTAATTATTTTTGTTTCCTTAAAACTATTTAATAAATTAATTAATCTCCTTCTTGACTTAGGATCAAGGGCTGATGAAGGTTCGTCCATAATTAATATTTTAGGTCTCATAGCTAAAATTGATGCTATAGAAACTAATCTTTTTTCTCCACCTGACAGTTTAAATGAAGATCTATCTTTTAAAGAAGATGCTCCTACCTTATAGAGAGCCTCTATTACTCTTTCTCTTACTTCACTTTCATTCAAATTATAATTTCTAGGTCCAAAGGCAATATCTTCATATACATTAGTAAAAAATAGTTGATCATCTGGGTTTTGAAAAACCATACCCATTTTTTCTCTTATCAACGCCAAATTTCTTTTTTCAAGCTTAACACCCTCAACCAATATTTCTCCCTTGTTTAAATTCAGTATACCAAGTAATAACATTAAAAGCGTAGACTTTCCAGCACCATTAGCTCCTATTATTCCAATAGATTCACCTTCTTGTATAGTAAAAGATATATCATTTATAGCATTATTGCCATCTGGATATGAGAAACTTAAATTGTTAACTTCTAGTTGACTTTTACACATTTATGGAATCACCCCTATAATTTGAGTTCCTAAAAGCATTGGAATATTAAAAATTCTTGCCATTGTAAAAAATAAACTGAAACAAATTAAATATATATAATCTAAACATACAAGCCTTTGTGATATACCAGTTTTATATTCTCCTGAAAACCCCCTCAGATTCATAGCATCATATATCCTTTGAGCCCTATCATAAGTTCTTAACAACAACTGTCCTAAAAAAGGTCCCCATAATTTTATATGAATTCCCTTTTCACCTGGTGATCTTAAAAAATATGCATTTACCATAGTCCTAGTTTCCATAATTAAAATACTAATATATCTGTAGGTTAATTGGACTTGAAGTACAAATATCTTTGGTATCCTCACCATTCTCATAGCTAAACATAATTTATTAATACCAGTAGTTGCTATTAACAAAACAGTTGCTGTTATTGTCAATATAGACTTAAAGAATATTGATATAAACACAATAAATCCGCTTGGAACTAAAATTCCACAGAAGTATATTAATCTATTATTAAAAAACAAGTTAAAAATACCAATTCCAATTATAATAGGAAGAGCTATAATCACTATCTTTAATATTGGTAAGGTAGGTGTTTCTGATATATTAATAATCAAAATTGGATAAATAACAAATGGTATTAAGTTAATAATTTCATACCTATTAAAAGATATAATCAAAACCACATATAAAATTGTGATACTTAATTTAATTAAGGGATGAACACTATGAACTAATGACTGATTTTGAGCCAACTCTTCTAACACATTTAAATTATATATTGAGTTATCAATTTTAGACATTTTAATCATTCCCAACAAGAATATTATTAAATAGTTGCTTTATTATCTTTTTTACATCTTCTTTTCTTCGACTTTCCAATAAATATACCTACTACAACTGCTAATAAAAGAGTCATTGCTCCTCCTACTATTCCTGAAACAGTTGTACCGGTGCTGATTGTTGGCCAATTTTCACCTTCATTATCAGTTTCTTCATTTCCACTTGATTTAAAATTATAATCAGGCAAGAATGAAGTTTTTTCTTGAAAATTACCTAAAGTTTCGTGTAACTTAGTATTAGCTTCAAGTTCAGTTGTTCCAGCTGTTTTCTCCATGGACCATTCAAGGCCATCAGGGTTTCCAGATGCAAACCATGATAAAATTCCTCCAACTAAAATTGTTGAAACTAATAATCCAGTTAAAACTGTTTTAATAGAAATATTTCCTATTTTATTACCTTTAGCAGCACTTTCTAATATTTCTGGCCTTGCTTTCCATACAAAACTTAGAACAGCACCTGTAATTATTCCTTCAACAATTCCAATAGCTAAGTGTATTGGCTGCATCAACATTACAAAAGTACCAAATGGCAATTCAGTTTTACCTGATAACAATGTTTCCATTACTACGCTAAAAGCCCCCATTTGAAGTGCAATAACTACAGAAATAATTGAAGCCAAAAAAATCTTCTTGCTAGTTATTTTATTTCCTAATATCTTCTTATATATAAGAGGATAAGCAATAAAACAAGAATAAAAACCCATATTAAATAGATTACATCCATATGCTAATATACCACCATCACCAAAAAATAAGGCTTGTATTAAAAGTACTCCTGCAATAGATAAAAATCCAGCATGTGGTCCTAATAAAGCGGCTAACAAAAGTCCTCCTCCAATATGTCCACTTGATCCTGTTCCTGGAATTGAAAAGTTAATCATCTGAGCTGCAAAAACAAAAGCCCCCATGACTCCCATTAATGGAATTTTCTTTTCATCCATATCATTTTCTATCTTTTGTACGGAACGTACTCCAACAACTCCACTTGCAACAATCATTGTGCCACCAACAACTCCTGAAATTAGCGCATCTGCCATATGCATATTACCGACTCCTTTACATATTTAATTTAATTATTTTTAGAGTCTTCATGATTCTATTTTGAGTTATTATAAAGTAATATAAAAGTCTTCATGACTTCAATTATATGTTATAAAGACTCCCCCTAGTATAAGCATAAACCAAGAGAAGTCCTTATAATAATTCATTTAAATACTTATCTAATAAGCAATGACTTCTTTAATATTGAACTCTTTGCCACTAAGTAATTGTACATTATTGCTGCCACAATTAGGACATACCTTTCCTTCTTTAAGGACATTAAAAATATTATTACAGTCCTTGCATATTACATTTCCAGGTATTATCTCAATTTCAAGCTTTGTATTTTCTAATATAGTACCATCAGCTGCAGCCGGGAAACACTCTTCAATATACTTAGGAATCATTGATGAAAGTTCACCAATCTGCAATACTAATGTATCTATTTTAGTTAAATTCTGCTTAGCAGCTACTCTCTCTATAGTCTTAACAACTTCAAATACAACACCTAGTTCATGCAAAATAATCACCTACCTCATCTTTTGCTTTGCATGGCTCTAGCATCCTTTTAGCCTTTATTTAGAAAATACTTTTTTAAGTTTATGACCTGCTATTCTTACCTTACGTTTTAGAACAGTTTTAACTACAACTGGTTTTAAATCTTCTAATGATACACCCTCGTTATCATACTTTCTAACAAGTGAAATAGCATCAAATTTACATTTTGTTGTACATTGTCCACAACCTACACACATAAATTCATCAACAATAGTTGCTCCACATCCAAGGCAACGCTTAGTTTCCACTTTAACTTGTTCTTCTGTAAATGTAGCACGTGCATCCTTAAATGATTTTTTAGCATCTATATCTTCTTTGTGTCCTGGTCTTTGTCTTGGAGTATTATCATATCCTCCAACTTCAATAGCTTCTTTATCTAATTCATGATATTCTCTTCTATCACGACCAATAATTAAACTTTGTCCTGGTTGAACAAAACGATGAATTGATATAGCACCTTGCTTACCTGCAGCAATTGCATCTATTGCAAATCTTGGTCCTGAATAAGAATCTCCACCAGCAAATATATCTGGTTCATCTGTTTGATAAGTGAATGAATCTGCTTTTATTGTTTTGTTAGGATTTAATTGAGCCTTACTTCCTTCAAGAATATTACCCCAATCAATTCCTTGACCTACTGAAAGTAATACATAGTCAGCCTTAACAACTTTTATGTCGTTTTCGTCGTATTTAGGGCTAAATCTTCTATTTTCATCAAATACAGAAATACACTTTTTAAACTCTACTCCAACTACACGACCATTTTCAGTTATAATTCTCTTTGGTCCCCAAGAGTTATTTATTGCAATTCCCTCTTCCATAGCTTCATCTATTTCTTCATCTAGAGCTGGCATTTCTTTACGGCTTTCTAGACAGAACATATCTACTTTTTCTGCTCCAACCCTTGTAGCATTTCTAGCAACGTCTATAGCAACGTTACCTCCACCAATAACAACTACATTTCCACTAAGTTTTACTTCTTCACCTAAATTTACATTACGAACAAAGTCAACACCAGCAATAACGCCTTCAGCGTCCTCACCTTCAACACCAATCTTTCTACCAGCTTGAGCTCCAATAGCAAGATAGAATGCCTTATATCCATCTTCTCTTAATTCTTTTAATGTAACATCTTTACCAACTTCTACACCTGTCTTAAATTCAACGCCTAGTTCTTTTAAAACATCTATTTCAGCGCCAATAACTTCTTTTTCAAGTCTAAATGATGGTATACCTAGCATAAGCATTCCACCTAGTGCTTTTTGTTTTTCAAATACTGTTACTTTGTATCCATCTATAGCTAAATAGAATGCACAAGATAAACCTGCTGGACCTGCTCCAACAATAGCAATTTTCTTACCATAATTATGTCTCTTTTTAGGAACATATCTACTTTCAGCATTTAAGTCTTGCTCAGCAATAAACTTTTTAATTTCATCGATTGCTATTGGTTCATCTATATCTCCTCTAGTACATGCTGATTCACACTTTCTAGGGCAAATACGTCCACATACTGCTGGGAATGGATTCTCATGTTTAATTAATTCTAAAGCTTCAGAATATCTTCCTTGAGAAGCTAGTTTAATATAACCTTGAACAGGTAAATGTGCAGGACAGGCAGTTTTACATGGACTTGTACCTGTTTCAACAACATTTTTTCTATTTATACGATAATCTACATTCCATTTATCTTTTCCCCACTCAGTATTACGAGGAGTATCTTCTCTAATAATTTCTTTAACAACTGGTTTGTTAGAACATAGTTTTTGACCTAATTGAAGAGCATTTACTGGACAATTAGCAACACATTCACCACAAGCCACACATTTATCTTTATCTACATGTGATACATAGTTTGAACGTACCATATCTGCATTTGTAAACATAGTAGCTCCTCTAAGTGCAAGACATGAGCAACCACAACAGTTACATATAGCATGAGTCTTTCCTGAACCATCAAGGTTAGGAATTTGATGCATTAATCCATTTTCTTCTGCTCTATGGATAATTTCAAAGGCCTCTTCACGTGTGATTTGACGACCTCTTCCTGTACGAATATAATATTCAGCAGCGTGATCAAGTTGGATACACATATCTTCTTTTAAGTGACCGCAACCTTCACCTGCTGCTTCTCTTGCAGTACGACATGAACAGTTAGAAACTGAGAATACTTTACTATCATTAAGATATTTGGAAATTTCTTCATAAGATGCTCTTCTAGTTTCTCCATCTATAGATGTCTCTATAGGAATAACACGCATTAATCCTACTCCTGGAGGAAAACTACCTGTTGATCTAGGTCCATTTTCTACTCCATATGCATCAAAAGATGCTGGTATTATTGGATACTTTTTCGCGTTTTCCTTATGGTTTACCATCATTTCCATTATTCCTGGAACCCATGTCTCATACCAAAACTTATCTACCCCATTAATATTATTAACAAATACAACTCCTATATCTGCTAACTCTAGTAAAAGTTCAGAAGTTCTTTCAACAGTTTTTCCGCATAGTGGTGCAACATCAGCTGCTGAAACCTTATTTCTAATTTTCATGCATAGAAGCACTTCTGCCATTTCATCTGTTACAACTGGTTCTAGAATTCTATAACGAGCATCATTCTCATTAAACCATCCTTTTGAACCTGGTTTATTATTACTAACTTGATTTGCAAATTGTAGAACTTTTTGTTTTACTGCCATCTATATTTCCCCCCATAAATATAAAGATTACTTATTCCATTCTTTTACTTCTGTACGTAACCAGTTTGCCCATTCTTCTATTCCTTCACCAGTTCTAGCTGATATAGGAATAATCTTAATATTAGGATTTAATTTTTTAACTCTTTCCTTACATGCTTCCAAATCAAAATCGAAGTATTGTAAAACATCAATCTTATTAATTAATAAAACATCACAAATTGAAAACATTAAAGGATATTTTAAAGGTTTATCATCACCTTCTGGAACACTTAAAATCATTGCATTCTTTGATGATCCAGTATCAAACTCAGCAGGACATACCAAATTTCCTACATTCTCTAAAATAGCAAAATCTATTTCTTCAGTTCCTAGTGCTTCTAATCCTTGTTTTGTCATATCTGCATCCAAGTGGCACATACCACCTGTATGTAATTGTATAACTTTTGCTCCCGTTTGAGAAATTGTGTGAGCATCAACATCAGAGTCAATATCAGCTTCCATAACTCCAATTTTAATATCATCTTTCAATGCATTTATAGTTCTTGTTAAAGTTGTTGTTTTTCCAGAGCCTGGAGATGACATAAGGTTCAATAAAAACGTTTTCTCTTTTTTCAAACTGCTTCTTAATTCATCAGCTTGTCGATTATTATCATCGAAAACGCTTTGTTTGATTTCAATGACCTTAAATGTACTCATATTATATTCCCCCTATATTAACTTTGTTTTAATTTAAATTTGTGGTCATACCAAAGCTTTGTTTAAATTTTAACATTTCTAATATGAAAAATCAATATTTTCTGTTAAATATTATAAAAATATTACAAAATCAATATATATGACCATTTTACCAATTGACTTTTAATGTATATTTACCTAAAATTAATTTGAGGTATATGGTCAGACCAAAAGAAGGATGTGTATATTATGACTTTAAAAGAAATAGTTCAACCTACAAGAAAAGAATTATTTATAAAAGAAATAGAGAGAAAAATATTATCTGGTGAATGGAAAGTTGGAGATAAATTACCTACAGAACGTGAAATGGAGCAGAAGATGAAAGTCAGTAGAACAATTATAAACTCTGGTCTTTCAGAATTAGCTCAAAATGGATTTGTAAAGATTGTTCCTAGAAAAGGTGTCTTCGTTGGGGATTATACTAGAAACGGTCAACTAAATACATTATTATCCATTATTAATTTTAACGGTGGAAGATTTGACAAAAAGACTGTAGATTCTTTAACAGCTTATAGAATTCACCTTGACTGTGAATGTGCATCTTTATCTGCTAAAAACCGTACTGAGGAAGATTTAAAAATAATGAAGGATATCTATGTTAAAATAAAATCAACTTCAGAAATGGATGATATTGTGAAACTTAAATTTGACTTTTTACATGCTATATATTGTTCAACTGGCAACAATATATATCCTCTAGTATGTAATGCCTTTAAAAAGGTATGTATTACCTTTAATGAAATTATGTTTACACACTTTGGTTGTGAATCACATGATTATATTAAAAACCTTATCGATGTAATAGAAAATCATGATTCTGAAGCAGCTCACAAAATTATGTATGAATTTCTTACATCAAGGATTGATGAGTTGAATCAATTTTATTTCTAAACATAAAAATAAGTCCTGCAATGAATGTAGGGCTTATTTTTATGCTTTATTTTCAAATTAATATTTAATTATTTAAGTTTTCTTTGGACTTAAGTAAACTTTGTGAAGTTGCAATGCCGTTATAAAGCATATTAAAGAGTTTATCAAAATGTTCTTTTGATATAGCAATCTTTTTTTCTGAGTCAGACGACCCATGCAATATTAAAGAATAATATAATCCCATAATGGCCATAGAAACATCAAAGGAATTAAAATCCTTTTTAATTTCATTTACTTCTTGAGCTTTTATTACTAATTGTTCAATTGTCTTTCTCATATCGTCTGAAGCACAATATTTTACTCCCTTATTGCATGTTGTATAAAGTATTATTCTACCTATTAAACCTTCAAAAGATATGGTGTCCACTATAAAAAATTTCATAACTTTATATATCTTTTCTGAGGGGCTTTTAATATGAGCTAAATCTACATCCACAAAATACTGTAGATCCATTGCTTCCTCTTCTCCAATAGCCTCAATTAAACTTTCTTTTGATGGAAAATAATTAAAAAAGGTTCCTTTCGATATATCTGCTTCTCTTGATATATCATCAATTGAAGTATCTTCAAAACCCTTCTCATTAAAATATTTTCTTGCTGCCTTTAATATTTTCGCTCTGCTTTCTCTTTTCTTTCGTTCCCTTCTAGAATCCTCCAATCTATTCAATTTACGTCCTCCCTTAACTAATCTGCTAAATCTTCATTTAAAACAGTGATTATATCATAAAAATCATTCCATAAATAAAATTCCTTCCCTAATTTTACCATATAATCCACCAATAAATCTCGTGCAAAAACAATATCTGATGCAAGAGACATCTTTACATCTGTGTGACTATCACCAATACAAATTGCTTTATTATAACTATATTTTTTCATTATATCTGTCTTTTTTAGAAGTTCATCTCCATCGTCGTAGTCTGATTTTAACTTCATATATTCACTGGTAGTATCTAATTTAACAGAATAAATATCCTTAATTTTATCTTTATATTTACCTATCTTATAATCTACCATAATATCTAATCCTCCAGAAATAACCACTACTGGAATGCTCTTAAAGTTAGCGTAATCTAAAAATTTCTCAAATCCATCTCTAATTTCTACTGTTTTTAAATAATCTAGAATTTGTTTTTTATTAGATGATAATGTTCTTTCAAAAGCCTCTCGTAGAACTTGACTCAATGTAACTTCTTTTTTAAATATAGCTTTGTTCTTTTCTTCTATTTCATCCTTTGATGCAAATAACCTTAACGCACCAACTAAAGTATCTTCAGAAGTAATTGTGCCATCAAAGTCAATAAATATTATTTTATCATACAAATCATTTCACCTTCTTAAAATTAATTTTATGAAAGGCCCCTATAAAATATTAATAATATTCTACAGAAGCCTAAAATATTAATTCATTAAATCAAAATTCTTCTTTAAATCTACGCCTAAATGTTTTACCATTGCTGCCAACTCTTCGTGGTCTTTAGCATATTCTATTAAATCTATTCCCTTAACAGCTGCATCAATTGCTTGTCTCATGGATCTTGCACCAGCTTCACTTCCATATGGGTGTCCATGTACTGCTCCACCTGCTGCAAGTATTATATCTGTTCCCAATACATCTACACAATTTTTAACAACAAGTTGTGTTGTTCCACCTGAGCAAGCATACATCATAGGCTTAATATTCCACCATGGTTGAGTAAAGAATTTAAAGCTTCTATAGAACAGTTTATATGCTACTGGGAATTTCCCCCATGGATGCCCATTAATTTGGAAATCTCCTCCAGCTAAACGTGCAAGTTTTCCAATTGCTAGTGGAGCTGCTAACCCTGTATAAGTAGAACCACAATAAGCTCCTGCAAAGTCAATATGGGCTAAAATTGGAACATTTATATTTGGATCATCAGCTAACATTTTCATTGTTCCAAAACCTGAAGTATAAGTGTTTATCATCAAACAGTTTGCACCACATTCAAGAGCCTTATAAGCATTATCTTTAACTTTATCTATATCATCAGTAATATTTACTGCATATAAGCTACGTTCTCCTGTTTCTTCATAAACTCTTTTTTCCATGGCCATAAACTTTTTAACTCTCTCTTCTAATGGACAATGTGACTCATTCGCTGGCATAAGCTCATCATCTTTGATAATGTCTACTCCACCCTTTGTAGCCTCATAAAATAATTGAGCCCCTTCATCTGGAGTCCATCCAATATTTGGTTTAATCATTGCATTCAAAAGTGGTCTATCTGGTACACCTAACACATCACGAAGTCCTTGAACACCAAATTTAGGTCCTTGAAATTGTTCAATATATTTCTTAGGAAATGCACAGTCAATAAATTTAATCATTCCTGAAGCAGATATATTTCCAAATAAGGTTGATAAAAGCATTGGCATACTTGTACCAAAGTTAGTTATTGGATAAGCGATTTGAATTATATATACTGGAGGTTCGTTTGATAAATAATCACTGCATATATCTGGAACTTCGTAAATTGCAACAACTTTTGCACCAAATTTTTTCTTCTTATCTGAAGTTTCTCTACCGACTTTAATCCAAGTACCTGTAGTTTGTTCATCCGCAATTGCTAAAGCTAGTTTTTCAATATTACTAGTTTTAACCTTTGCTTGATAAGTAGCTATAATATAATCCTCTGAAAAAGCTACTTCTGGAAAAGCATGCATCATATTTGTTTCATCTAATTTAGTTATCATTTTAACTCCTCCTATTTTTCAATATTTTTAAATATATCTTCAAAAGCACTTAAAGTTTCCCTAATAGTGTCATCGTTATCAGCCATACTAGTGTACATTCTACTTCCAGCTAAAGTAATTACTCCTTTTGATGTAAGCGCTGCTCCAAATTCTTCAACAGCATGTTTACGCATTCCTATCTTTTTAACTACATCTGGATCTTTTGCTGATAAATACATTACTCCAACTACTTCGAAGTGAACAATAGATCCTGTATTCCAAACTGCAAATGGAAGGTCATACTTATCTATTAACTTCTTTAGTCCATCACAAAGCTTATCTCCATTCTCACCTGCTTTTTTAGCAGCATTCTTTTCAATTATTTCTTTAATTGCAAAATATCCTGCAGCACAACTAAGAGGGTTTGCACTTAGTGTTCCTCCAACATAAGCTTTTGGTTTACCAGGATTTACACCAGCAGCTATGCAAGACATAATATCTGCTCTACCTCCAACTCCACCTGCCATTGGATATCCACCAGCTACTATTTTACCAAATACAGTTAGGTCAGGTTTTACATTGAAATAACCTTGAGCACCGCCAGGACCTACACGGAAAGCAGTTACAACTTCATCGAAAATGAGAAGTGCTCCAAATTCATCGCATAGTTCTCTTACTCTAGCATTAAATTCTCTAGCAACAGGATAAGTTCCGCTTTCTGGTCCCAATGGTTCTACAATAACTGCAGCAGTTCCTCCATCTTTCACATTTGCTTCGAGTAATTCACGAAGAGCTTCTGTATCGTTTGGCCAAATTTCTTGAGTATTAGCAGTGGATTCTTTTGGTATTCCATGAGCCTCAAAAGTTCTAGTTCCTGGAATATGAAGACTATACACAAGTTGGTCACTCCAACCATGATATGCAGCTCCAACCTTAATAATTTTTTTCTTTCCTGTAAATGTTCTAGCTATTCTAACTGCTACCATATCTGCCTCAGTACCACTCGCTAGACTTCTATACATCTCAACCCAAGGCATATTTTCATTAATTATTTTAGCAAGTTTCATCTCATATTCATGAAATAACCCTGTACATGGACTTGATTCCTTTATAACTTCTATAACCTTTTCTTGAACTGGTTTATAATTGCTACCTAAAAGTGTTGGTCCTCCAGCTTGAAGGTAATCAACATAACGGTTACCATCAATATCATATAAATAAGGTCCCTCTGCCTTAGTTATTACTAATGGAAATGGATAATTGAAAGCTAAATTATGTTGTACTCCTCCTGGAATATACTGTTTTGCTTCTTCAATCATACTCTTTGATTTAGTACATTTTGACTCAAAATAGTTCAAATACTCTTTCATAGCTTCCGGTCTTATTCTATAAATCTTGTCATTAACCAAATTAGTCATCTTCTCATATACTTCTTTTTCATCTGGCCACCTTGATATTGAATAATCACAACTCATTTTCTCATTCCTCCTTTATCCTTACTTATTTATTTTCTAATTTTATTTCTTTAGCAATACACATTAGAATTACAGATATAATTGAAATAACTGTTAAAGCAATCATTAATAATTTGTGATTTCCATTAAATAGTGCAGCACCACTCAAAAATAGCACTCCTGCCACATTTCCTGCAAACATCAACAATCCTTCAGAAGTTCCCTCTGATGTCGGATATACTGACTCTGCTGCAAAGGTTAAAACTAATGGAGCAGTTCCAACTATAAAGAAACCATAGATAATTGCAGCAATAACAATACTGCTGAAATTACTAACAAACACCAGCAAGCCAAGTCCAAAAGCCCCAATTATATTGCATATAATCATATAGGGTCTTCTTCTGTGAAGTTTGTCCTTATCAGAGATCATAGAAATAATAAAACTTGCAACAATACCTACCCCAAGTATAATTACTCCAACAACACCTGCTTTTGTAGCATCTATAGAACCTTTTGAAATCTGTCTTAAAATAGGTTCAATCATCGTAAAAAATGTATTAAATACACCCATCATACAAAAGAAAATAACAATACATAAAATAAAAGTCTTTTTCTTTAATGCAGCCTTCATTCCCTCTTTAAAATTGGATCTTTCAGCTAATTCCATAGGGCATGGTGGTGTTTTAGGTTTTTCCTTAACAAAAACTACAAATAAAACTGCCACGATAGCTGCTATTATTCCATATACAATAAGCATAGCTTTAATACTCATTCCACCCTCTAATAAAACTGGTGTTAATAAAAGACCTACACACATTCCTAGGTAATTACATAGAACTCCAACACCATTAGCCGTAGCTCTTTCTCCTTCAGGAAACCATTTTCCTGCCACTAAGCCTGGGGAATTTAGAATAAATGGTTGGGCAATAGCAAATCCCACTGTTGTTATTAGCACCATATTATAACTATCTCCAAAAAAACCTCTAAGAAGTGCGCATATACCTGTAAGTACAACTCCAAACCCTACGGATTTTTTGAATCCAAATCTTTCAAAAGCAGCTAATGATGGAATTGATAATATAATCATTCCAAGCATAAATACTATTGAAAATAATCCAATAGCCCTTTCTCCTGCTGCAGCATCTAGAAATCCGTAATACTTCCACGATACTGTTGTTATAGAAAAGAATGTTGCCCACATCAATTGAATTACTGCGGTAGCAATTCCATATATAGCAAGGACAACCCAGCGATATCCATAAACCTTATATTCTTCTTGATTCAAACACAGCACCTACCTTAAAATTATCTTTTATTTACTTTTAAATAAAAATCTTTTAAGTGATTATAAGAATTTTTAAAATTCTCATACGGTTTTTCATAAGCAATAGCATTTTCACTAATTGGTTCATAAATATTTTCTACATAAGCCCATTCCTTAGCTTCATCAAAGGATTTATACATTCCAAGACCTAAAGCTGCAAGAAAAGCTCCCCCAATTGCACCTGCATTTTGAGTATCTCTTATAACCTCAATTCTTCTATTAAACACATCTGCAAAAATTTGCATCCAGGCTTTATTCTTTGTGCCTCCACCTAAAATTCTAACTACATCCATTTTTTTACCCAAGTCATTTTCCATACTTTCGTAACACCATTTAAGATTATATGCAATACTCTCCATAGCTGCTTTAAGCATATGAGATTTTGTATGACCCATTCCTATATTTAACATGGCTCCCCTTACATAAACGTCTTGAATAGGACTTCTCTCTCCGCTTATCCAAGGATTAAATATTAAATTCTCACTTCCAGCAGGTATTTCATTTATTACCTTTTCAACATAGTCATAAAACTTCTTTTCTCCCATTTCCTTTAACTCTGATGCAAATAAGTTTTTAATGAACCAGTTAAAAGTTGCACAACATGTTTCCGTAGAGTAAACCCATAGTTGCATATTCGGGTCAGCTGACATAATACAGCCTCCGCCGTTAGATAATGTAGCAACTTTATTAGTTCCTACTGCAACCCATCCTGAAGTACCAAGATAAACATGGGCTTCCTCATGTCCAGCCATTCCTGCACCTATGGCTGTACTTTGAATATCATCAGTACCCCCAAATACAATTGTGTTAGTTGTAAGTCCTAATTCTTCTGCTGCTTCATATGTTAAGTTTCCTACAGCTTCATAGGATTTTACTATTGTAGGGAACTTTTCAGGATCAAACCCTGAAGTTGCAATTAAATCTCCTATTATTGAACTACTTTCTCTGTCATATCCTAAAAATGAAGCACTAGCTATATCAAAAACTTTCCTACCAGTTGCTCTATAAGTGAGATACCCATTTGCATCTAGAAAACAGTCCATTTTTTCAAATAATTCTGGTTTGTTTTTCATAAGCCATCTCACTTTAGGTAGAGAATCCATTCCTGTAAAAACTGTACCAATCACAGATTCACATACCTCAGCACCGCCAATCATTTCAACAATTTCTTTAGCTTCTTCATCAGCACGACTATCCATCCAACTAATAGCATCTTGAAGTATAGTCCCATCTTTTCCTATTGGAATAACATTTAAAGCTTGAGTAGAAAAAACTATTCCTTTCACGTCTGAAGGATTAACATCACATCCCTTCATTATCTCTTTAGTAGTTTTTACAACTCCATTCCACCAATCTGCTGGATTTTCCTCAACATAACCATCTTTAGGAAAACTTACTTGATAAGTCGCAATTGCACTATTACGGATTTCCCCTCTCTTATTTACTAAAATCCCCTTTAACGCACTTGTTCCTACATCGAATGATAAAACATAGTCCACAATTTGGCCCCCTTTTATTTAGATGTAGTGTCATTACTTTTTAGTATTAATTTATTTTGATATATATATATTCAGAAATTTTATACTTATGTATAATTTTATTCTTAAGTATAAAATTCTTTATACTTTCCTAGACATTAAAAAAAGCAGGATTAAATCCTGCTAAATTTCTAGAAGTTACCTTCTTTATCTATTTATATTTTCACGTTTATATTCAAGTATATCCCCTGGTTGACAGTCTAGCACATCACATATAGCTTCTAATGTAGAAAATCTGATTGCGCTAATCTTACCTGTTTTAATTTTTGAAAGGTTGACATTTGAAACTCCAACTCTTTGTGAAAGTTCATTTAAGGACATCTTTCTATCTGCCATAACTCTATCAAGTCTTAAAATAATACCCATATATTCTTCCTCCTAAAGTGTCTCATCCCACTGTCTTTGTAATTCAGCTCCATATTCAAAAACTTTTCCTATAAAAAAGAATATAAAAGCAAGGACTAAAAATGGAAAATCTATAGAAAATCTAGTACTAACCTGTGGTGCAAAAGAACTATAAAAACCTGTCTTTGCTATAGGCATAACAAATGAATACACTAATAAAAGAACTCCAATGTTTTTAAGCTTTTTAACATTGGCTTTACTAAAAGGAAGAAGATTCTTATATATTGAATTAAAAAGTTTATATGCTTCTATTATCATAAAAAATATTAGTATAACAGATACAATTATACTACTCATCTCAGCTATAATTTCTCCTGAAGATTCTAAAATTCTTCCACTAGAGGAATAGAATGCTAGCTTGTTAATAGATGTAAGGCATACTTCTGGTTTTGTGTATGCAAATACTAATGTAGATATTGGTACAAATATCCCCACTATCATTGCAATATAAATCACCTTCAATGCTATAGAAATAGCTTTACTACTTTTTTTAATTTTCATTTTAACAACTTCCATACGATTCACTTCTTTCCATATATTTCTATTTATAATTATATTATAATATAGGAATATATGGAAGTCAACTATTTTTTAATGATAAACATTAAATTTTTAACCTTATACATTTCGATTTACAACTGAGGACTCAATAGTAACACAAGATGCCACTTTGTAAATTGAAAAGCAATCTTTGTAACTGACAACTTGGAGAGGTAAAAAATAAAATACTAATAAATAACATATTTTTTACACATATGTAATTGTATGAAAACAAATATATAATACTATAAACATATAAATAACTATCTAATAAAAACAATTACAAGGAGTTTAATAATTATGAAAAACCTAAAGGACGATTTTGTATCAGCTTTAATTACCATGTTAACTTATAAAGCCTTGGATAAAATAACAGTAACAGACATAGTTAATACCTGTGGTGTATCACGTCAAGCTTTTTACTATCATTTTAATGATATATATGATATTGTTGAATGGATTTTTTCAGAAGAAACTAAAAAAGCTTTAAGCAATCATCAAAATATTGACACCTGGCAGATTGGATATATAAATTTATTAAATTGGCTTAAAGGAAATAAATCATTAGTTGTTAATACCTATAAATCTATTCAGAGAGATTATATTGAAACCTTTATGAATAGTGTATTGCTTGACTACATTAAACCAGTAGTAAATGAACAATCTAAAGGATTAAATGTTAAAGAAATTCAAAAAGATTTTATTGCCAAGTTTTACACCCTATCATTTAACTCTATAGCACTAGATTGGATTAAAAATGGAATGAAAGAAAACCCTAAAGATATAGTTAATAATATTGAAATTATTATTAAGGGAGACTTTCAAAAGGCACTTGAAAATATGCATAATGATAATAATAAATAATATTTTTTCTTTACACTTGTTATTTTATGTAAATTTAATTTTATTTTTGAAAGATATATAATATGGTCAATACAAGAAGGAGGAATGAATTATGTATTATTCTAATGGAAATTATGCAGCTTTTTCAAAACCACTTAAACCTTTAGGTATTGATAATAAAAAGGCTTATCTTATAGGTGGAGGTCTTGCTTCCTTATCTGCTGCTGCATTTTTAATCAGAGATGGGCAAATGGAAGGGAAAAACATATGTATAATGGAGGAACTTTCAATACCTGGTGGCGGCTGCGATGGAATAAAGGATGATAACCGTGGTTATATTATTCGTGGTGGTCGTGAAATGGAGGATCACTTTGAATGTCTTTGGGATTTGTATGAATCTATACCATCCTTAGAGATTGAAAACGCTTCTGTTTTAGATGAATTTTATTGGCTTAATCAAGAAGATCCAAGCAGTTCACCATTAAGAGTCACTGAAAAACAGGGTAAAGATGCTCATACTCTTCATAAATTTGGATTAAGTGAAAAAGCAATAATGGAACTTTCAAAATTGTTTATGACATCTGAAAAAGAATTAAATGATAAAAAAATTACGGATGTATTTAGTAAAGATTTTCTTGAATCTAATTTTTGGCTATTCTGGCGCTCAATGTTTGCCTTTGAAGATTGGCATAGTGCAATAGAAATGCGAAGATACCTAACAAGATTTATCCATCTTACAGATACATTATCAGATCTTTCTGGATTAAGATTTACTAAATTTAATCAATATGAGTCATTAATTCTTCCACTTGTGAAATATCTTGAAAAACATAATGTTAAATTTATGTATAATACTTTAGTTACAAATATTGAATTCAATATTGATAATGATAAAAAAGTTGCTACAAAAATTATATGCAGTACAGATGGAAAAGACTCTAGCTTAAATTTAACAGAAAATGATTTAGTTTTTGTCACCCTTGGATGCAATACAGAGCAATCAGGTCTTGGTAATGACGATACCCCTGCAATAGTTCCTGAAGGTTTAGGTGCATCTTGGGAGTTGTGGAAAAACATTGCCTTACAAGATAGTTCCTTTGGCCATCCCGAAAAATTCTGTAGTGATGTAAATGGTTCTAATTGGGAATCTGCTACCATTACATGTTTAGATGATACAATTCCTCAATATATAGAAAAATTAACTGGCAGAGATCCTCATAATGGAAATATAGTTACTGGTGGACCTATCACAGCTAAAGATTCTTCATGGCTAATGAGTTGGACTGTAAGTAGACAACCTCATTTTAAAGTTCAATCATCCAATGAAATTGTTGCATGGGTATACGGACTATTTTCAAACGTTAAAGGTGACTATATAAAAAAATCAATGAAAGATTGCACAGGAACTGAAATTGCAGAAGAATGGCTATACCATATAGGCGTACCTACTGATAAAATTCATGAATTAGCAAAGTATCATTGCCATTGTATTCCTTGTATGATGCCCTATGTAACTTCATATTTTATGGTTAGAAAAGAAGGTGACAGACCTAATATAGTTCCGAAGGGTTCTGTAAACTTTGCATTTATAGGAGAATTTGTTGAAACACCAAGAGATACTGTCTTCACTACAGAATATGCTGTACGTACCGGTATGGAAGCAGTATATACCCTTCTTAATATTGGCAGAGGAGTTCCTGAAGTTTTTGGATCTTTCTATGATATACGTGAAATTCTTAAATCCACAGCAAGTTTACTTGACGGAAAAAAACTTAGTGATATTCATTTACCACTAGATAAAAAAATGGCTCTTAGTAAACTTATTAAAGAATCTAAAGGCACCGTTATTCTTGAACTACTAAATGAAGTTGGTCTTATGGATAATAAATAACACTAAAAAAGCTGGAGAAGATTAATTTTTAATCTTGTTCAGCTTTCTATATTTTACTTTTTAATTATATATAGTGATATAATTAAAATTAATGTTACATTTTAAAAAAGGAGGATTAATCTAATGGATATAGGACAATTTCAAGTATATACGGGAAATGGAAAAGGTAAAACTACAGCTTCTATGGGCCTTATATTAAGAGCTGTTGGTGCTGGACTTTCAGTTTACTTCGGGCAATTTATTAAGGATATGGAGTATAGTGAAATAAAAATCTTAAAAAAATTACCTGGTGTTACTATAGAACAATATGGGACTGGCAGTGGATGTCTAATAGATAGAAATCCTGATAAAGATGATATTGACTGTGCCCAAAATGGGTTAAAAAAAGCTAATGAGGCTCTCATATCAGGGAAATATGATCTTGTTATTATGGATGAAATAAATGTAGCCTATGGCTTAAATCTCTTATCCATAGAAGACTTAACTGATACTGCTAAAAAACGCCCTAAAAATGTGGAACTTGTTTTTACTGGAAGATATGCTCCTAAGGAAATAATAGCTCTAGCTGATTTAGTTACCGAAATGAAAGAAGTTAAGCATTACTATCAAAATGGCTTACTTGCAAGAACTGGTATAGAGCGATAGATACCTTGGCTCTGTAGCACTACAGAGCTAAAGTATTTAGTTTTCAAGCTGTAATAATATATAGTTTAAGATTATTATATTTTAAACATAAAGATTTCTCATCTTATCAATAGTCTGCAGCATTTCTTCTCTAAATTGCTCCGAACCAATTACCTCAACAGAATCTCCTTGACTTAAAAGCCACATTTTTATTCCCTTACCAAACATACTAGTTTCAACTATATATTCTCCTGGCTTTTCTTGTACTACCTTAGCATTGGATAATTTATCTAAAACTGCTTCAATAGACCATCCGGTATATCTAAATTTAATTCTTTCCAATTTCCCAGTATGCATAAATTGAATTAGCTTTCTAAATTCACCATCTTTAAATCTCTCACTATAATCAACTTTATATTTTTTATCAGTGACAATTAAGTTTTCTATTCTGTCAACTCTATATATAGTAGGATATTCATAGCTTGTCCCCTCAATAAAGGCAATAAGATAAAAATAGTATTCAGAAAACAGTAGTCCTTGAGGATATAGTGTTCTATTAGCTACTTCATCTTGTAACTTCCCATCACATCCCATTTTATAATATCCTATTTCTAACACATTTTGCTCTTTTATAGCATTACTAATTTCCCATAACTTATCTAAAAGTTCTTTCCCATGCTTGGGAGATTCATAGTTTATTAATTCATTTCCAATAATTCTTTTAATTTTATCCTCATCTTCACCTACACAGTTTTCTAAAAGTTTATTTAATATATTTTGAATTTCAGACTTTACAAAACCTCTACTTTCTAATAAAACCTTTGATATAGCTAAAATTTCTTTTTCATTAAGATTATTCTCAGCCTTTCCATTTAAAATATATCCACCTTTTAATCTATCAAAGTCTATACTTTGTCCAATTAGTTCACTGGATGGGTTCTCTATAAAGTCTTTAATATTCTTTATATACCTATAAAAAGTTCTTTCATTAATCTGAAACTTATCTAAAATATCATTTTTAAATACTATTTTTCCCTCTATTAACCTATTATACATATACAATATCGAATCCATTTTATTATTATACATAAAATTAATATACCCCTTTAAACGTTTTTTTACATTTTACTTTATACATTTCCATATCTGCTTTTTCTATCATCTTTGAAATTGATATCTTTTTATTATATTTACTATGTTCATAAAATCCATAGCTAATACTTAACTCATATTTTTCATTTCTAGTATTTTGTTGATTTATTAATTTTAAGACTCTCTCCCAAGCCTTATTAGCTTGTTCCAAGGAAGTTTCAGGAAATATCACCAAAAATTCATCGCCACCCATTCTAATTACATAGTCATTTTTTCTAATTCCTTGTTTAAGAATTTGTGCAACTTTAATTAACAAATTATCTCCTTCATTATGCCCAAAGGTATCATTAACTGATTTTAATTTATCTACATCAATAAAAGATATAACTATAGGTTTACTGCTTAAATTCGCTAGTTTTACCTCTTTATCAAGAAGTTCTAGTCCCGCATTCCTATTTAATACTTCTGTCATTGGGTCAATACTTGCTAAATAATTTAGTCTTTTATTTTCTAACTCCAATTTTCTTAGCCTGTAATCCTGATGAACTAGCATTTCTATAAGCTTATCTTTATTTAAATTGTTGTAATTCATTTAATATCCCTACCCCACTCATAATCTTTAATTAAATTATAAGATTTATGTGTGACAATTTTAGTCAGTATATCAAAGTAAATACCTTTAATTCTCAATTAAATTAATTTATAGGTATTTTTAAAAATAATTGAATTTATCTTTTAAACTCACTTTCATGATTTTTGAAAAATTCATAATATGTACGAACATTTTCTAATTCGGTCCAGCTTTTCACATCAACTGGATCCTCATCAAGATCATAAACCTTAGCATTTTTCATAGCTAATAAAAATGGTGAGTGAGTAGATATTATAAATTGACATCCTAAATATCGTACAGAATCCTCAATAAAACTCATTAACTCCATCTGAAGTTTTGGTGCTAAACTATTTTCAGGCTCATCTAAAATATATAATCCATTTTCATCTATCTTATTTAAAAAATAACGAAATGCACTTTCTCCATTAGAGTATTCTCTTACATTATTCATGAGATTTTTCTTAACAAATTTAGATTGTGTCTTGCTTCTAGCTTCATTTACTTTTTTTAACTCATCATAATCCTTCAAAGAATTCATTTGGAAATTAGAATATTTTGCATCCAAATACTCCTCAAAAAGCTTATCCCTTTTATTATCTATGCCTTCATTAAGATTTCGAATATTTAACATATAATCAAATACATCATCACTTGTAATAATTCTACTATGATCAGGAATTTCTTCTTCTATCTCCATTCTGCACATATTTATGTAGTCAGAATAAAAATTAGATTTATTATAAATAGAATCCCGATTAATCCTAGCCTTTTCTGCAATAACATTCAAAGCCGTAGATTTTCCGCAGCCATTACCGCCATAAAGTATAGTAATTGGCTCAAAATCAATTCTCTCAAACTGATGTTTTGATAAAATCTTAAAAGGATAGAAAGAATTATAACAGGTTCTTTTTTCATCTAATATAAAATTATATTCAATACCTTCACTTGGAAATGTAAACGCACTTAAATAAATCATATTTTTCTCCTTAAAATATCTTAGCATATATCTATTTGTATGGATTTATATCCTTTTTTGTAATATGATACAAGTATAATATATATAATAACTTAACTAACTTTTTAAAGTCAAATTAGAATTTATAGGCTTAGGAGAATAGTAATGGAACAACAATTAACAACAGGAAAAATTGGACGCTCTTTAATTTTATTTAGTCTTCCTATGATTTTAGGGAATCTGCTTCAACAATTATATAATGTGGCTGACACTCTTATTGTTGGACAAACTATAGGTGCAACGGCACTATCAGCTGTTGGCTCATCCTATGCATTAATGGTTTTACTAACTTCAATTATTTTAGGACTATGTATGGGAAGTAGCGTCGTTTTTGCTCAACTCTATGGGGCTAAAAAAATTGATGATTTAAAAACAAGTATCTTTAATTCCTTTGTTTTTATTTTGATAATATCTGCAATAATCAATGTTTTTGCATTTGCTTTACTTGATAAATTCATCCTTTGGATCAATATTCCCTCACAAGCAGTTGCTTTAACACGTACATATTTAAAAATTATTTTTATTGGCATGACCTTTGTATCTATATATAACTTTTTTGCATCCATTCTAAGAAGTATAGGAAATACGGTAGTTCCACTAATATTTCTTGGAGTTTCCGCCCTAACTAATATAATACTAGATCTTATATTAATTTTAGTATTTCATCTAGGCGTTGCAGGTGCAGCTCTTGCTACAGTAATATCACAAGGACTATCTGCAATTTGTATAACTATATACTTTTTTAAAAAGTCAAAAAATCTTTGCCCTAACAAAAAACATATACATTTTAATAAAAGATTACTTAAACTGATAATTAATAATTCTACTTTGACGGCTATTCAACAATCAATTATGAATTTAGGTATATTGATGGTTCAAGGTTTAGTTAATAGTTTTGGCTTTGCTACTAGTGCTGCCTTTGCAGCTGTGGTTAAAATCGATGCTTTTGCATATATGCCTGCTCAAGATTTCGGTAATGCATTTTCTACTTTTGTAGCGCAAAATTATGGAGCAAAAAAATCAAAGCGAATTAAAGATGGTACCTTTATTGCAATGATAATATCTAGTTTATTTTGCCTGTGTTCTTCTGCTCTAGTTTACATTTTTTCAAAACCACTAATGCTAATGTTTGTAAACCCTGGTGAACATGAAATTATTAATATAGGTATACAATATCTTCACATAGAAGGTGTGTTTTATATAGGTATTGGTATTCTTTTCTTACTATATGGAGTATTTCGTGGCCTTGGAAAATCTGGTATATCAATTCTATTAACTGTTATCTCATTAGGAAGTCGTGTTTTATTAGCATATGCTCTTTCATCAATTTCTACAATTGGTGTTATAGGCATTTGGTGGTCAGTTCCTATTGGTTGGGCATTAGCAGATATTATAGGGCTTTTAATTTATAAAAAATATAAATGAATATTCTTTATTGCAACTTATATAGTATAATTCTATATGGAGTATTAAATAATATGGCTTAATTAAATACTTAAGAATATCGTATAGTAATTTTTCTATTAGGAGGATTTTAATGAGAGTAGGAATTATCGGTCCATTAGATTCTAGTAAAAAAATAAATAGTGATTTAAAAAAAATAGATCCTGAACTAGAAACCAATCTATATGTAAGAGAAAATGTCTCCTCTGCCATAGATGTTATAGAAAGCTGCGAAAAAGAATGTGATGCTATTATGTTTACAGGCTGTGGTGTGTATGAGTGTGTTAAAAATATTTATGACATAAAAAAGCCTCATGTTTTCATTTCTAGGGGTGGTACTAGCATGATAAAAGCATTTTGGGAAGTAAAAAGAGATAATATCGATTTAAATAGATTTAGTATCGATGTTGTTGAAAATTCTATAATAGATGATTTGTTATGTGAAATTGACGTTAATCCAAAAAATGTTTATTCACTTCCCTTTAGTTCTCATCGAACTGAAATGGATTATGTAAACTGGCATATTAAACTCTTTGAAGAAAATAAAATTGATGTTATATTTACGGGTTTTGGAGCAGTATACTCTGAACTTAAGAAAAGAGGTTATCCAGCTTTTCGTCTACAAGCTACAATTTCTCAAGTTAGAGCTAGCTATGAACAATTAAAAACTGAATTTGCTTTAACTAAGGCACAATATTCACAAATTGCTGTTGAAATATTAAATATCCAAGATGAAAAAGCTACTAAAGAAAATTATTATTCAAATATGATTAAACAATCTGAATGCTATAAAACTATAGTAGAGTATGTTCGTAATATTCAAGGTTCTCTATTTACATTTGGGCGTAATGAATATGTTATCTTTGCACATAAAGGTGCTATAGATAATAACCTTAATTATAGTCAACTTATAGAACTTCATAAAAACATAAAAAACTTAGGTTTGACAATAAAAGTTGGTATTGGAATTGGTGTAACTGCATATCAAGCTGAAGCAAATGCATATAAGTGTTTAAATAGACATGTTGATTCTAATGATTTTCATTTATTTTTAATTGATGAAAATGATATTATTAAGGGCCCTTTAGGATCCTTAAATGAAATAAATTATTCTATAGCTTCTTCTGATAAAAATACAATGGACATTTCAGACGCTACTGGACTTAGCTGTGAATCAATTTCTAAATTGATAGCTATAAGTAACACTAGAAAAAACAATATTTATAGCTCTAAAGATTTAGCAGACAATCTAAATATAAGTGAACGAAGTGCTAGAAGAATCCTTAATAAATTAATTACTTCTAATTACGGAAGAATTTATGCAAAAGAAACTAGTACTGGCGGAGGACGACCTAAAAATCTAGTAGAACTTCTATTTTAATACTTACATTATATAGAAAGACTGTTGTGTTTATAATTCACAACAGTCTTTTTTTAATAATTTAGGCTCTATAGTAAAATAAAGTGATAGAATGTTCAAGTTATGCTAGACAATAATTTAAATTACAACTATTTTAAATAGTCATAAGTATATACCTTAGTATTTTCATCCATAAATTTTAAATACTCTTCTTTTGTAAATTGTGGTTCAAATTTATTAATTATATTTTTTGCCTTTTCTGCACCATTATATAATAAATCTATTATTGTTAATGCCATTGCTTTGGCTGGAATTATACAGGCTAAATCAATATCTTTAACTTTATATTCTTTTGTATGAAGTGCCCCACTTATTCCCCCTGTCCAAGGATGTAATGCAGGCATTAGCTGAGAAATATCTCCAAAATCTGATGATGCAGTACTATGCAAAACAGGGATTACTGAATTATCATCACCTTTAATTAACTTTAAATAATTCTTTTTAAATAATTCATCCATTTTATCTTCTGAATCTACAGGTAAATATCCTATTGAATCTTTAATAATTACTTTACCATCCAATGCTAATGCTGCAGCATTTAAGGATTTATTGATTTTTTCATTTACTTCCATCATGGCAGGAACTGTTGCCGCTCTTACCATAGTTTCCATTGTTACTTTTGATGGAACTACATTGGCAACGTCTCCACCATGATTTATGATACTACTTACTCGAATTTTATCTTCTTCTTTAAAAGTATCTCTTTGTGCATTTATATTATTAGTTGCCAAAGTTGACATTGCGTATGCATTTATTCCCAAGTGTGGACACAATCCTGCATGTGATGCTTTTCCTATAAAAGTAACAGTCTTAGATATAAAGCCATTTGTTGGCGATTTTATTATACATTTCTTATTATTTTCAACCTCTATAGGATGAAACATCATTGCCATATCAGCATCATCAAGAATTCCTCTATATAATAGCTCCTGTTTACCACCAACATACTTTATTTCTTTTTTATCTTGTAATCCATGTCTAAATTCTAAATCAATACACTCTTCAGCTGGCACAGCTATAAAATCTATTTTCCCATCTAGATATTCTAAAATATTTGATTTAATTATTCCTGCTGCACAGCCTAACATACCAGCTATTTGAATGTTATGTCCACAGCAATGAGCATTGCCTATTTTATTTGAATCTTTATGATCAGGACAAACTAAGGAATCTAATTCACCCATAACTACAATTTTGGGTCCAACCTTTTCTTTATTTACAGAAGTCATGCACCCAGTAACTGCAATATTCTCCTCTACTCTTACCCCTAAATCCTTGAAAAACTCTACAGCTAATTTAGTTGTTTCAACTTCCTTATATCCCAATTCTGGATTTTCATATATTAATTTTGCAACATTAATTATTCTTTCTTTGTTATTATCTATTTCATCTAAACAAAGCTTTTTTAATCTTTCTATTTCCACAATTTTCACGTCCAATCTATAATGCCATCATATTATATACTATCTTAGAAGCAGCAAATAATTCATCTATATTAAGATATTCATTAACAGTATGAACATTATACATACCAATGCTTATTATTGCACTTTGATATCCTAAATTAGCCATAATATTTGCATCACTTCCTCCTCCAATAATCATTGGAATCGGTTCAACTCCTGCTTTTTTAGTAGCTCCTTCTGTCAATTTAAAAATGTAACTATCTTTACTTAACTCAAAACTCGGATAAGCATTTTCATTCTCAAATTGGCATGTAGCATTCATAGATTTTGCGGCCTCTTCGCAACATGTCTTCATGTGTTCTATCTCTTCTATTAATCTTTCATTGACATGTGATCTTATTTCTGCAGTAAAACATACTTCATCAGTGACTATATTAGTAGCTCCACCACCTTCTATTTTCCCGATATTAGATGTGGTAACTTCATCTATTCTTCCTATATGCATATTGCTAATAGCTTTGGATGCAACTACTATAGCATTTATTCCCTTTTCAGGTTCAATTCCAGCATGGGCTTTTTTACCATAAAATGTCACTTTGATATTTTCTTGTGCTGGAGCCTTATATGCTATAACTCCAATGGAACCTCCAGCATCTAATATAACTACATCTTTACATGGTAAATTCTCGGGGTTAAAGCCTTTTGCTCCCATCATTCCTGCTTCCTCACAAACAGTAAATAGCAAATAAATCTCTCTATGCGGTATTTTATTTTCAATAATTTCCTCTAAAGCTTCTAGAATTCCTGCTATTCCTGCTTTATCATCCGCTCCTAATGTAGTTGTTCCATCACTTTTTATTATATTATTGTCTATAACTGGTTTTACCCCAAGGCATGGAGCTACTTGATCCATATGTGCTGCAAAACATATTGGTTTTTCATTACTATCACCTTTAATATGTGCTATTATATTTCCACAATTGCCTCCTGAAAACTTATTTGCTTCATCTACCATAACTTCGATATTTCTATCTTTTAAATATTGAACTAGCCATTTTGCCATATTGACTTCACCATTTGATGGACTATCTACTTTAACCATGTTAATAAAATTTTCAACTAATCTTTCTTTAGATAACATATCTATTACTCCTTCTTAACTTAGATTAATTGGCTACATATTAGATAAGTTGTAGCCAATCTATGTACTAAAGTTAATCTTATTTATTTGCTTTTGCTTCTTCTTTTTCATTTATTTTCTTACCTATTAGTATAGTTCCAAATACAGCTGTCAAGATTACTAAATAAGAAGGGCTTCCACTACCTGGGAAGAAATCAAAAACTCCATTTTTTAGTAATAAATTCATTGGAATAGCTATAGCAGCAGCTACAGCTGCGAATTTAGGTTTCATTATTGCAAATTGACCAAATACAGCACCAAATAATGCCGGTAAAATAAAATTAAATGCAGCAGTTACTTGAGGTGGTAAAACAGATAAAATAGTTTGTCCAAAAATTACACCAATAGAAAGTATTACGATATTAACTATTATAGATACTGCAATTCCAATTGTTGATACTATTGAACCCTTTTCTGTTCCTGGTTCTACATTGGCAGCTTCTTGTGCAACCATAGAACATGGAACTCTCATATTAGATGTATTTCCTGATAAGAACGTCATATATGTTCCTGGTATACCTAGTATAGGAAAATAAGCTATAGGTTCAACTACGTAAAACGCTCCACTAACACTCATCTGTGATATTGTTCCTGCTATTATCGCTGCTATTGGAGGCATATACCCAAAAATTCCTGATACAACTACTATCGGCGCAAAACAGCATATAATTCCTAATAATAAAGTTAACTTTCCCCACTTAGTTATACTTGGTATATATTTTTGTGAATAATAATTATTTTTACTCATAAGTTTATCCCCCTTAATTAAGCTAAATTAGATAAAATTGCTCCTACAATCATTCCTGAGAACATTGATATTGACAATGCCCATTCTTTAATCCATTGAATATTTTTATCTTTTGCTATTTTACATAATACCATCATAACTAAACATCCTACAGTTGTTGCTACTGCTGATGGTGAAGTAACGGTTACAGTTCCCTCTCCTGTTATATAGTTACCTGAAGCTAGGTATGCAAATGCACCAAGCATTGCACATGATGAAATTATTGGAACTAACTTTTCATTACCACTAGATAATAAATGATTAACCTTGTCCATTTTATCAGTAAACAGCAATGTGAATATCAACCAACCCAATGAACCTAAAACCATTACCCAAATAGATGTAGCAAATGCAAGTGGATTCATTCCTGCTCCTAACTTAGCTCCCATTGCTTCTGCTCCAAATCCAGCTGCCATAAGTTCATAGTTCACAGAACCTATAAATGATAATCTCATCCATGATATTGGTCCACCCATAGAAACTAAAAGTGATATCATACCAACCAAAATTACGATAGAAGGTCCTATTGAAGATATTGCACTACTCTTTATAGCTGATTTAACTTGTGTTTTCTCAATACCAACTTCCCTTGCTGCTACTATTGATTTTTTAAAAAATACTACGGATTGAATTATAACGATAGATACTGCCAGTGCTGATGCAATCCACATAAATGGATGATTTGCCATCTTTAAATAATCTGCTTCAAATAAAGTTTTTAACTGTTCCATTTTATTCCTCCTAAATAACTAATAGAATTAGTTTTTATTAAGTATCGGACACGTCCTTAATATGACCATAATTAAATAATAGAAGAAATCGTTTACTAAGTCAAGGCTAATTTTGAAATTTTCTTAATATTTAATTTGTTATACTTTTAACTTATAGTTAAAACCATTTTATGCATAAAGGCTTTCTAAAATAGATTTCTCAATTTTAGAAAGCCTTTAATCATTATCTTACAAAATCTAATATTCTAGTGACATATACACCCATTGTAATCAAACAAATAAATATTGCATACGCCTCCCAATGACGGGGTTTTTTACCTAATATGTACCTATATACGCAGATATACAAGATAAATGGAACCCATAAAAAAGCTGAAATATTATGTTTCGCCACAAGTCCCCATTTACCAATTAATATATAAATACATCCATGGGTTAAACCACATCCTGGACATAGAAATCCTGTAACAATCCTAAATGGACATACAGTATCAAATATGTACTGAGTTATAATTCCATATAAAATTAAAAATAATAAAACATACTTAGTATTTTTAATATCTTCAATCAATCGATCAAACGCATTAATTATAATATGCTTCATACTAACAGTTTAGTATCCCATAGATCCTAATATGCTTATACCCCCAACTACAGTTACCATAAATATAATAACTGAAATAAGAATTATAAAACAGAAATAAGAACGTGCAAAATTTCTTAAATTCTTATTTTTAGTTCCTCCAAAAGAAAAAACTAAAAGCAAAATTATACCAACACATGGTATAGAAAATAGTAATTGATAACCAAAGTACCCCCACATACTAATTGGTTTGTATTCCTCTGGAATATTGTTAAAATTATCTTCCATCACTTTTCCCCCTTCTATTTAAAGGCTCTGTATGCATTTACAGTGATGCACACAGATACATATTCAGCTTTTTCAAAAGGAACCCTATGGTTCCCTTTGAGTATCTCTCCTTAACAAGGAGGG
>URKQ01000033.1 GCA_900548455.1 uncultured Clostridium sp. | reverse complement strand
TGCGCCATCGGGGGTTCGAACCCCGGACACCCTGATTAAGAGTCAGGTGCTCTACCAACTGAGCTAATGGCACATATGACTATATTAACATGACATATGTAAGATTATTTTTAACAATTATTTTACTAATTATTAAGTTTTATGGTGCGCCATCGGGGGCTCGAACCCCGGACACCCTGATTAAGAGTCAGGTGCTCTGCCAGCTGAGCTAATGGCGCATGTCCTAACCACAAGTAACATTATATGAAGATTCATCCAATATGTAAAGAATTATAGATAAGTGTAATAGATAAAATATTTACTATTACTTTTATCTATAGGACAATCTTGACAATATGTTATTTTTTTCAATTATATATATTTTTGTTGATTTTTAATAAAAAAAGTGCCACACTAATCATTTAGCGCGACAACTTTTATTTTTATATTCTACACTCTATGCTATTTACTATATGTCTTTCCTTAAATGTAGCATTCACTTCACTTCTTGCAAGAGATAAAATCATTGAAGAAGTTCCAATGAATAAAATACCAATTTGAGGAGTTATAATTGTAAAATCAATTGTTCCGTGACAAACCAATGCTATTTGTATAGCTACTAGCAGCGGAAACAGCGTGGCATTTTCTTTATATAAGTAATAAATCCCTCGATAAACACTAAGTCTCATCATTAGGTATAATATAAGGCCTATAAAACCTAAAGATGTTGCAAATGATAACCATATATTATGAGAATGATTTACAATTCTTCCTGTTCTAAAATAATTAGAACTTTGTTCAATAGTTCCAGCCATTCCCCACCCTGTTATTGGTTTATCTTCAAACATTCTTATAGATCCTCGCCATATTTCTTCTCTAGTATCAAAAGACCTGGCTATTTCATGACCAGTAATCTCTTCTGATATTGCAGATACTTCACTTGGCATAAACCCAACAATACTTATTATTGCAACAACAATTCCTATTGCCACTATATTCTTTTTACTTCCTTTTAATAAAAATAAAACTGCTAGTCCCCCAATTAGAGCAATAAATGCTCCTCTTGAACCTGTTAAACACAAATCAATTAAAAACAAAACTATCATAGAATTGTATATCCATTTTTGTTTTTTCGTTTTACATATACCACTATAAAATACTGCAACAATTATCATTATTGCAAACCAATCACCAGCTACATTAGAGTTTACGAATGTACTACTGATTCTATAATCTAATTTCCCTTCAGTAGGTAGTCCTAGATAAGCTCTCCATAAACTTAATGTAAACTTGCTAAATAAGTATTTTTCTACAATTCCAAAAATACCAGCAAAAACTGAAAAACTCAAAAGATAATTAAATACCTTATTAATTATTTCGTTATTACTAAGTTTTTCTTGGATTAATATACTCAATGAAAAATATAATAGAAATCCTAATGAAGCTAAAGTTGAAACAAGACTTTTATTCACAATTCCAACCATAAAGGACCAAACAAATAATGCAAAAAGTCCCATATTACATAAATTCCAAGTATTACAATTTTCAATGATGTAGTAATTTCTATCCTTATAAACTTTATACAAAGCATAAACACCTAATAATATGGCCGTGTATGGAGACAATATTAATAAGAGTATTAAATTTAACATACATTTCACCTTAACTTTGCTATATATTTTTACAATAAAAAATCACACAGTAATTCCCGTGCATTTAGAAATTATAACCATCTTTTATAAATCTCATTTAATTTTACTATGCCACATCAGATTATTTTAATACAAAATAGCTAATAAATCTACTTTAATATTGATAAACTTAAAAATAAATATTGATAAACAACTTATTTTAAAGCTGATATATAAATCAATCAAATTTTTTATTTTGAGATTTACATATTTATGCATTACCATAATAAAACAATATACATCACAAATATAATACTCTATTGTAAAATTAATTTCAATGGTTTAATTCACTTGTTACAAAATCGTAAGAAAGATGTAATAATAATGACACCTAAATATATTATTTCCAAATTAAATTATGCATATACTGTGACTTTTAATTTTTTTCATAATTATAAAAATAAATATTTACTACTTTAACTAGATTAGCTAGAATACTTATATAATAACTCAATCTATATACGATTATTATTTTTAAAAGGAAGTTGATTTTCATGAATAATTTATCAGAAAACACAAAAATTAATTATGCTTATTTTGCAGGAGGATGTTTTTGGTGTATGGTATCACCTTTTGATGTATTAGATGGAATAATTGAAGTTACATCCGGTTATACAGGTGGCAACCTTAAAAATCCCACATATCAAGATGTTAAAATGCAAAATAGTGGACATTATGAAGCCATTAAAATTACATATGATGAAAATATTATTTCATATAACAAACTTTTAGATGCGTTTTGGCGACAAATTGATCCAACTGATGATGAAGGACAATTTCAAGATAGAGGTTTATCTTATAGATCTGCTATATTTTACGTTAATGAAGATCAGCAAATTAGAGCTGAAATTTCAAAAAAAGACCTTGAAAATTCAAAAAGATTTTCAAAACCAATAGTTACAAAAATAATTAAATTTAAAGAGTTTTACCCAGCTGAAGATTTTCATCAGAATTTTTATAAAACTCATCCAGATGATTATAAAAAGGATAGAAATATGTCTGGTAGAGATACCTTTATAAGTAAATATTGGGGAGACGATTATTATTCAATTTATGATTAATAATTTATCCCTTCAAAAAAATAAACTGCAAATAATTTGCAGTTTATTTTGGCTCTGTATGCATTTACAGTTATGCATACAGAGCCTTTATTTTTTCCTATTTCATTAATTTTTCAATAAGTGAATTGCTTCTTGATATAAATTCTGTCATTTCTTGTGGTGAAAGCTGTCCATGACTTATTTTAGCTAAATCATATATGTGTCTACATGCACTTAGTGCCACATCTTTTTTACTCTCATCCTTCATTATATTATTTAAGTTTTGAATTAAACTGTTTGAGATGTTAACTACAAGAGTTTCTTCCTTAGGGAATATAGAAGCATCTCCTCCATACATTAAAGCCATTTCTGCCATTCTTCTACTTTGCTCTGATATAGAAATCATAGCTGGTACTGTAGTGGTTTTTAAAGACTCAATTTTAATTGATACTTTATCACTACTTATAGCTTCTTTAAATATATCCTCAATTACCTTATTCTCTTCCTCAGACATCTCTTTATCACTATTTTTCAATATATCACTTAAATCTGAATCTATTCTAGTAAAAGTTACACCTTCTGACTTACTTTCAAGCAACGTTATAAAGTGATTATCAAGAGTAGTGTTTAATATAATTGCTTGCAATCCATTTTCCTTAAGTAAATTAATATATTGAGATTGCTGATTTTCATCATTTACATATATAACTTTTTTATCGTGTTTTGATTTGTTATCTTCTAAATATTGATTTAGTGTAACATAAGTATCATCTGTAGTTTTAAAAATTATAATATCTTTAATTTTTTCATAGAATTTGTCATCACGTAAGCATCCATATTTAATAAATAAGTTAATATCTTTCCAGAAGCCATTATAGTCATCTCTATTATTTTTAAATAGATTAGTTAATTTGTCAGCAACCTTATTTACAATATGTCTGGAAATCTTTTTAACATTATTATCTTGTTGAAGGAAGCTTCTTGATACATTAAGAGGAATATCTTCACAATCTATAACTCCTTTTAATAATAGTAGAAAATCAGGGATAACTTCCTTAATATTATCAGCTACAAAAACTTGCTTATTATAAAGTTTAACTTCTCCTTCTACAGCTTCAAATTCATGCTTAAGTTTAGGAAAATACAAAATTCCTTTTAAATTAAATGGATAGTCAACATTTAGATGTATCCAAAATAGAGGATCACTATATTCATTAAATACATTTCTATAAAAAGCTTTATACTCTTCATCAGTACAATCCTTTGGTGCCTTCATCCATAATGGGTGAATATCATTTAAAGGTGTTGCCTTCTCCTCTTCCTCTCCTTCTTTTACTTCCTTGTTTTCATCTGTAAGATATATCTCCACTGGGAAGAAATTGCAATGTTTTTTTATTACCTGTCTCAATCTATAGTAATCTAAAAATTCTTTCTCCTCTTCACTTACATGTAGCGTAATTGTTGTACCTCTAGTATTTCTACTAGATTCTTCAAGATTATATTCTGTTCCTCCATCACATGTCCATTTTACAGGTTCTGCACCTTCAACATAAGAAAGAGTATCGATTTCCACTAAATCAGAAATCATAAATGCAGAGTAAAAACCTAATCCAAAATGTCCAATTATAGCTTTATCATCTGACATTTTTTCCTTATATTTAGACAAAAATTCTTCTGCTCCAGAAAAAGCTACCTGATTTATATACTTTTTAACTTCTTCTGCAGTCATTCCTATACCATTATCTATAAATTTAATAGTTTTATCATTTTTATTTAAAACTACTTCAACTTTATATTCTGAATTACTATCATCTTTAGTTTCTCCAAAGCTCACTAATTTTTCATACTTTTTTATGGCATCGCATCCATTACTTATTAATTCCCTAACAAATATGTCCTTGTCAGAATACAACCACTTTTTAATAATTGGCATAAGATTCTCTGTGTGAATTGAAATGCTTCCATTTTCTTTAACCATTATTATCTCCTCCAAAAATATAAAAATTAAGGCTATATTAATATAGCCTCATACTCTTATTTACAATTGATATTTTATATCTAAATTTTAATAAAATAATAACGTATTTGTAAACAGATTGTAAATATATTGATTTTATCCCTCTTTTATTCCATTTGAGTAATCAATTTTTTCATTACATCCATAATTTTTCGTTCATTAACATCTTCACTGGCTATTATTACAATAGTTTTGATATCGTTGTCGGATTGATCCCACTTATAGGCTTTAGCGTCAATCATAGCTTCCTCTGGAAGTATTTCTTCCATATCCAAAGCCATCTCTTCCGCCAAGCTTAAATATTCATCAAAAAGATCATCTTCTTCTATTTCTGATATATTAAAATCATCATAATCTTCTTCCATGATTTCATTTAAAGTATCAATAGAAACACTTAAACAAAATGCATGCATATCTTCTCTTCTAGTTCCCTTTGTCATATTCTTTATAACTTTAAAATCAGTTTTATCTTCAATAATTTTCTTTATATCATCCTCATTTAAAATATTATTTCCAAATGGTATATACATAGTAGCCTTACCCCTTTACTATTTAGCTCTGTATAAACACAGAACCTATTATTTAATTTTCTATATGATTATAATCCAATTTCTTTAAATGAACAATAATATTTTATAATTTGGCTCTGTATGCATTTTCATGTTGGAACTTTTTTCAATTTTCATTGTTGACATTTAAACCTATGATCCTCTTTAAGTATCTCTCTTTTAAAAATGGGTTGGGGCACTAATTATTTAGTGCCTCAGCCCATCACTTTTACTTCTTCACTCTATTTTACTTTTGGTAGAACTTCTTTTTTAAAAAAAGATTTAGCTGTTAATCCTGATACACTTTGTACTTCACCATCATCAATTTTTACTGAAACTGCATCAGAACAATGACCAAGACAAAATACTGCTTTTAACTCAACCTTTTCAGCCACCTTATATTCTTCAATGGCCTGTTGAAAAGCATTTATAACATTATATGAGCCCTTAACATGACATGCACTACCTATACATACACTTAAAGTTACCATTCTAGTTACTCCCTTCTTTGATAATGAACATGTAACAATTCATGAACTTTACCTTTTAATAAGCCTGAGTATAGTGACATCATTACTGGATTTTCTTCGGAACGTTTTAAACTGCTCATCTTATCTACAGCATAAAGTCCATTTCCACGTTTCTCTCTTCCTTCAGACATTGTAAATGGTTGTCCAGCACCACCTACACAACCTCCTGGGCAAGCCATAACTTCTATAAAGTCATAATGAACTTCTCCAGCTTTTATCTTCTTAATCAATGTATCAGCATTCTTTAATCCACTTACCATTGCAATCTTAAGTTCTGTACCGTTAACATTTAAAGAAGTTTCTTTTACTCCTTCCATTCCTCTAACACCATCAAAAGCAATAGCTCTTAATGTAGTAATAGATTTGTCATCTAAAACTCTACGTATTACAGCTTCAGTTACTCCTCCAGTAACACCAAATATTACTCCAGCGCCACTGCTTGTTCCAAATGGTAAATCTACTCCTTCTGGTTCTAATTCAGAGAATACAATTCCAGCTTCCTTTATCATGGCAACTAATTCTTGAGTTGTTAATACATAATCTACATCTGGCACTCCATTTCTCTTAAACTCATCTCTTTGTGCTTCAAATTTTTTAGCTGTACAAGGCATAATTGCAACACTTACAACTCTTCTATTAGAATGACTATTATGTTCTTTTAATACAGCTCCAAACATCTCCATTGGTGACTTACATGTGGATATATTGTCCATTAGCTCAGGATAATTTTGTTCTACAAAGTTTATCCATCCTGGGCAACATGATGTAAATAGCGGTAATTTTTCATTATTTTCTAACCTTGATAAAAATTCTCCTGTTTCTTCTAGTACAGTTAAATCAGCTCCTGTTGATGTATCAAATACCTCATCAAATCCCATTCTTCTAAGGGCTGCTACCACTTTACCCATCATGTTTTCATCAGCACCTTCACCGAACTCTTCATTTAATCCAACTCTAACTGCTGGAGCAATTTGAACAACTACCTTAGTATCCTTATCACTTAATTCTTTCCATACTTTAGCTGTATCATTTTTTACTACTATTGCACCTGTAGGACAGACTGCTGCACACTGTCCACATCCAACACAGTTAGATTCTGCTATTGGTTTATCATATACAGGACCAACTTTCATTTTTGATCCTCTCTTCATAAAATCAATAGCACCTACATTTTGAACCTCATTACACATTCTAACGCAGTCACCGCATAGAATACATTTACTACTATCTCTTACTATACATTTTGATGATACATCCATATCAGGCTTATCTGCTGTATTATTAAATCTTATGGTCTTAATACCAAATCTATGAGCTAATTCTTGTAATTTACAGTTATTATTTTTCTCACATGTTGTACAATCTCTACAATGATTTGACAATAAAAGTTCTAATATATTTTTTCTATACTTTCTTAATCTAGGTGTATTTGTATAAATTTCCATTCCTGCTCTAGGTGGTGTTGAACAAGCTGCTTCAATGCCACCCCTGTTGTTTTCTACCATACACATACGACAAGCGCCATATACAGAAAGTTCAGAGTAATAACAAAATGTAGGTAAATCTATTCCAGCCTTTCTTATAACTTCTAGAATATTTTTTTCTCCATTTATCTCTACTGGAATACCATCAATAATCATAAATTGATCCTTCATCTATTTAATCCTCCTTAACAGCATTGAACGCACACGCTTTTAGACAAGCACCACATTTAATACACTTATTCTTATCGATTTGGAAGGTCTCTTTTACCTTTCCACTTATTGCACCAACTGGACATATTCTTGAACATTTTGAACATCCCTTACATAAATCTTTATCGATATATATTGTTTTTAATTTTTGGCATGTCTTAGTAACACATTTCTTGTCAAAAATATGTTCTTCATATTCTTTTCTAAAGTTTTTAATAGTACTTACAACAGGGAATGCTGCAGTTTTTCCAAGTCCACATAAAGCAGTTGAAGATATAGTATCAGCTAACTCTAAAAGCAAGTCAATATCTCCCTCTTCTCCTTTTCCAGCAACTATTCTTTCTAATATTTCTAGCATTCTCTTAGTACCTTCTCTACAAGGAATGCATTTACCACAAGATTCATTTTGTGTGAAATTCATAAAGAATCTTGCTACCTCAACCATACATGTGTGTTCATCCATTACTACTAGTCCACCTGAACCAATCATAGCTCCTGCTTTCTTTAAGGAATCAAAATCTAATGGTAAATCTAAATGTTCCTTTGTTAAGCATCCACCTGATGGACCTCCAATTTGTACAGCTTTAAAGTCTGCACCACCTCTAATGCCTCCACCAATATCAAAAATAACTTCTCTTAATGTAGTTCCCATAGGAACTTCAATTAATCCAGTATTTTCAATATTTCCTGTTAATGCAAAAGCCTTAGTACCAGGGCTTGTTTCTGTTCCTACGGTCCTATACCATTTTGAACCTTTAGAAATTATAACAGGAACGTTGGCAAAAGTTTCAACATTGTTTAATACTGTAGGTTTACCAAATAAGCCTTGCTCAACAGTTCTTGGAGGTTTAACTCTTGGCATACCTCTTTTTCCTTCTATAGAAGCAGTTAATGCACTTCCTTCTCCACATACAAAAGCACCTGCTCCTTTATTTATTTTTATATCCATAGAGAATTCAGTACCTAAAATGTTTTCTCCAAGCAATCCATATTTTTTAGCTTGTTCGATAGCTTGTTTTAATCTTCCAACAGCCAAAGGATATTCAGCACGAACATATATATATCCATTTTGAGCTCCACATGCTACTGCTGCAATCATCATACCTTCAATTACTCTATGAGGATCGCCTTCCATAATACTTCTATCCATGAAAGCACCTGGATCTCCTTCATCTCCATTACATACAATGTATTTTTCTTTTTCCTTCTGTCTTCTTACTTGAGACCATTTTTTACCTGTAGGGAATCCTCCGCCTCCACGGCCTCTTAAGCTAGCTTCATTAACTTCATCAATAACTTCTTCTCCTGTCATATCAAACAAAGCTTTCTCAAAAGCAGCATAGCCACCTATAGCAAAATATTCTTCAATTGATGTTGAATCAATATGTCCACAATGCTCTAAAGCTAATCTAGTTTGTTTTTTATAAAAAGGTATCTCTTCCTGAGTTTTGTATACCTTTTCATTCTTTTTATAAGCTAATCTTTCTACACAGTTTCCCTTTATAACAGTCTCTTCAACTATTTCTTCGCAATCTTCTACTTTAACCTTTATGTATAGATAACCCCAAGGTTCTATTCTAACTAAAGGTCCCATCTCACAAAATCCATGACAACCACTTTTTTTAACTCCTATGGTATCATCGTGAGGATCTTTCTCTAAAGAAACTTCACAGTTTAAATTTTTCTCCTTCATCAGCTCTACAAGTCTGTCATATATATTTAATGAACCACCTGCTATACAACCTGTTCCAGAACAAACAAGGATTTTTATTTTTTCTTTCTCTAAGCTGTTTTTGTATAATTCTCTTACTTCTTTTAAATCATTTCTAGAGCGTAACATCTTATTTTTCCTCCTTGAGTTCATTAATAAGTTCAATAGCCTTTTCAGGTGTCATAGCCCCATGAACTTTATCATTGATTGTCATAGCTGGAGCTAGTCCACAGGCTCCAAGACATGATACGGTTTCTACCGTAAAGTACAAATCATCAGTTGTAGTTTTGTTTTCTGATAAATTCAATTCCTTTCTTAATGCAGTCAAAATAGGAATTGACTTTCTAACGTGACAAGCTGTTCCATCACAAATTTTAATTACATACTTACCCTTAGGCTCTAGCGAAAAGTTTTCATAAAAAGTAGCTACACTATAAATATGCGCTTCACTTACTCCAAGTTTTTTTGAGTAATATTCAAATATCTCCTCAGGCAAATACCTATAAACGTCCTGAGTATCTTGCAATATTGCAATAATATTTGTTGCGCTGTAATTATGATTTTTTAAAATCTCTTCTAAAGGCCCATAATCAAAGGTTTTATTCATTGTATTCCCTCACATTCATTGTTAATATTTTATCACAATAACATTTTATATCTAAGCGAAAACTTTTTCAACACTATTCTGAATTTTACTAATTAATTTTTCGTCAATTTTTTTATTGATATAATAGATTCCCTTCATATACCATTAATTCATGGTTTTTTATTACATATGTATTTACTATTTTATTATCCTTTTTAATTTTTTTCAAAACAACATTTTAGGATTCAAGCACTAAGGTTGAATCCTAAAATATTTATTCTGTACTTCATCTAAGAAAATTGTAACTGCTAACAAATCTGCTGATCCTCCAGGACTTATATTCATTTCAATACACTCTTTTTCAAATTGAAGTGCTAACTCTTTCCCACTACAAGAATTAAACCCTCCTAAAGATAATATTTTCTTGGATTTTTCCTTCACCTCATTTAGTTCATTAATTCCATGCCTATGAACTATAGTACTATCATTTAATTCAGACATAATAACTAATAAAGTATGTGCATACAGTTCATTTTCTTTTAAAGACAAAGATTCATAAATAGGTAGGGCATAATCAAAGATGATTTCTAATCCATTAAAAACTTCTCCTCTTATACCGGTAAACCCGTATTTTAAATATAAGTTTTCTCCATGAGATAGCTTAATTTTTTTATCTAAATTATAAAAATCCTCAACGATATCCTTACACATTTCTCTTATAATACTTTTAATATCTTTAAATTGTAATCCTTCATAAAGTGCTTTTCCTATTGATGCACTAACTATTCCTATTAAAAATATCATTCCTTTATGAGTATTAATCCCGTTTGTAACTTGAAACATTTTTTTCTCACAATCTATTCCTAATCTTCTTATTACAGAAAATATATCTGATATTTTTGAATATGAATATCCTACCTCTACCATTTCTTTTATAAATGGAGCTATAGCAAAGCTACTATTTAAAAATGTATAAAAGTTCATATCTTTATGGGACCCATTGGTGCAAGGAGATACTAACCCAAAAGAGGGCATTGTTGAGACTTCTTCAATCATTGCTTTTAATGACAATTGTGAGATTTCATAACTCAACTTATTTTTCTCATTTCTATATAATATATATTTTTCATATCTATTAATAAAAAAATCATTAATATCTTTCAAAGAGTGTTTTTGCGCCCTAGAGCAAATTCTAGCTTCTTCTTGACATATAAAACACTTTCTCGGTTGCAAGCCTAAATCAGATCTAGATACACCGTATAACTTACCATTATCATTTCCATACACATCAATATCAACACATCTTCCTAAAATATGATTTTCTTCTACCTCTATCATATTCTTTTTAACCTTTAAAGAGTCCTCATCAATAATAAAGTGTCCAATTAAACCTTCTCCGTTTTTATACTTCTCATTATAAATTATATGTTTAAAATTATATGTTTCAATATCCTCCAGTATAGTATTTACCATAAAATCTGTTAGAACATTGGATTTCTCAATACCGGGATAATTAATTCTAATTGTTACTAATGTATAATTGTTTCCATCATAATTACCCATTAACTTCTTTTGGTATTCAACTCTATACTCTCTATCATTTAAAATTTTATTTACTGCTTCATAGTTTATATACATCCCTGAGTTATTTCCCATGTATCCTCCACAACTAATAGAATTATTTAATGTGCCCCATTTATAGTTTTAATTTTTTCTATTATCTTTTTACCATCTTCTGTATAAAAAAACTCATATGTAGTTTCTGGCACTAATTCTTTAATTTCATCTATTTTATCTTCTTTAAGTAATTGTCTAACTTTAGATGCACTAATTGCATTATTATTCATTTCAACTCTTTCTACCAGCCTTACTTCTACTCCATACTTTGGCAAAACCTCTTGAAGGGTTTCATTATAAGTATTAGTTACATTACAGTAGGGCTCAGAGCCTACATATCTTCTAGTTATATTAAACTCTTTACAGAAATATTTTCCAAAAATATTTCCATCCACTTTTGTGTATTCTCTCAAAATATCATCATCTTTCCTTAGAAAATAATTAGGGAAAGTAGCTGATGAAATAATATACTCTCCTCCGGGAATTACTGTAACATTTTTTAAATCACTTACTCCCTTTTTAATTAAATCATATCTTATCTTAAAAGGAAAAGACGACTTATCTTCTTCAACAACAAAAATAACAACATTTTCATTTTCTTTTGCAGCTGTTTCAATTATATATCTGTGACCAAGAGTAAATGGATTGCAATTCATAATTATAGCAGCATATTCTTTTTCATTCATTATATTGTATTTTTTCTTTATATTTTTTAAACTACTATCTATATTTCTATTACCTGTTTCTAACAAACTAACTTTATCTGTAGTTATAATTACTTTGTATCCTAAACCTTCAAACAAGTAATTGTTACTTGGCTTTGTGAAGATAAAATTATGATATATACCCTCTTCAAAAAGTTTGTTTGTAATATCCGTAATTAGTATGCCTGAAATTCCTTGTCCCTGATAATTTTCATCAATAGCAAAACATTTTACTATATTATTCTTTTTAGAACAAGTTGCTATAATATTATCTTGATCCTCAATTACTAATGTGTAATCTACATCTTCATACTTTAAATCAAATTTTTTTAAAAATTTTTCTATACGTTCTGTTTCATATTTTGAATTCAAATTAATTTTTTGCGTATTTAAATACATAATAAACCCTCACATTACATATTATTTCTACCAATTTCTAACCCACGCTATTACTACTAAAGCTAATATTATAACAGCTATGGATACTAAAAAATCAATAAAACTATTAAATTTATATTTTTTCTTTACTTTACTCATTTTAATTGCTTCACTAAATAAACCTTCTCTTTTAGCATCATTCCAAACTTCTTTATTAGTTTTTTTGTTTTTATTCATTATTCCTCCAAATTTTATTATAATAGTTAAAGCAATATATAATGCTAATTATAATATATGTCACAATAAAAAACTTCATTTATAAATTCGCATTAATATAACCTATTTTACCATATAATTTATTATTTCTATTAAATTATTGCCATCATAACTTGTACTTTCTATCACTATATTTTACTACAAAGGTATTGAAAAAAGGATGGATAAAATTACCCATCCTTTATTTTGCTATAAAGGTTCTTCTTTAGTAGAATATACCAAAAGCAATACTTGCTATAATAAGCATTATTCCTCCACCTAAACGTGAAGATATTTGAGCAAATGACATTAAGTCCATTCTCTTAGCTGCTGTAAGAACTGCAACGTCTCCAGAACCACCTCTATTAGCCATACATAATCCAGCTGAAATAGCTGCTTCTATTGGATAGAATCCTACTAACCATCCAATTAGTGCTGAACCAACAACTGCTCCAACAACGATTAATGCTGCTATAGCAACGTTAGCAAAGTTAAATGCTGCTATAAGTTCACCTAAGTCAGTCATAGCAATACCTACTCCAACCATTACTACTAATAAGAACTGTTTAGAGAAGAATCCTTGAAGTTTTTTAGCTCCAGCTTTTAATTCTGCTGGAATTAAGTTAGCTACGTTTGCTACTGCAACAAGAATAACCATCCAAGCGAATCTATGTATATCTATTTTAACTCCAATTCCCATCAATGTAAATTCAGGTATTCTTACAGTTTTAGATAATATGTTTCCTAAAACGTAGAAAGTACAAGCTAATATTAAACCAGCAGCAACTTCTCTTGCTGTAACTTTTATTTCTTGAGTATCTTCTAATTTAGAGATATCCTCTGCATTTCTAATAAGGTCACCATTTCCAGTAAGTTTTGCACCGGATTTAGTTTCACCTATTTTGTTTAATACTGATGCAGCTATTATAGCTATGATGTTTGCTATAGTTAATATTGAAAGTCCAAAAGATAACCAACCAGCAGCGTCTCCACCTGTTACAGTTGCGTATATCTCAGACATTGGTATAGCTCCAGCTCCAGTACCACCACCCATTATTGGTAATACATATCTAGTTGCTATTTCTGGTATTGGAATTCCAAATATTAATCCACCAATTGATCCAAATAAGAACGCTGCAATAACTCCTCCTAATATTGCTGGAATGTATCCTGCTAATGCTTTCATAAGAAGTTTTCTATTAACTGATAATATAGAACCAGTAATAAGTACTGCGATAAATAAATCTAAGAAGTCAGCTGTATCCATAAATATTTTTACAGCTTCAACACTAGCTTCTGGAATTATTCCATAGTACACTAGGGCTGCAGATCCTAAAAATGCTAATATTGGACCACCACCAACATATTCTTTCCATATTGGAATTCTGTCTCCAACTGTAGAAAATAATATTCCTACAGAGTATAATAGTGCAAAAGCACCTACTGAGTTTTTAGGTAAGTATCCTGCTGTTGAAGCAAATAAAACTATAGCTGCAACTACAAGTGCTAAATACCAAGGCATACCAAACATTTTAAAGGTAGCTTTTTTTTCTTGCATAAGATTTTCTGGCATAATTAATCCTCCTAAAATAAGTTATATAATTTCAATATTAAGCCCTATCAATCCCTTAATAGGGCCTAATAATTTTAACTGAATTTCAAAAATAAAATTTATTTTTTTAGCTTTTTAATTACGTCTATGATACTTCCGTCTCTGTACTCAACTACTGCAACAACTTCATCGGTAAACTCCAATTCTTTTGGAGTTCCTATTAATTTCACAGCAATTCTTCTTAATTCTTCCATTGTTATAAGTGGAAGACCAGCTTTTTGGAATTTTTCAATTAAATCTTGTCTTCTTGGATTAACAGTTACACCATAATCTGTAACAACTACGTCAACTGTACTTCCTGGTGTTACAATAGTTGTAACCTTATCTATAATAGTAGCTATTCTTCCTCTAGTAAGTGGAGCTACAAGTATTGAAATATTAGCCATTGCAGCAGTATCACTATGTCCACCAGATGCTGCCCTAATTACTCCATCAGAACCTGAAATAACATTTACATTAAAATCCGTATCTATTTCAAGAGCACTTAATATTACAAAGTCTAATTTATTAACAGCTGCTGATTTATTACCGATGCTAGCATAAAAATCTGCACTTACTTCTACATGCTTTTCATTTTTACCTATTGATTCAGCTGCTTTAAGATCAAAGCATTGAACATCAAATAATTGATCTACTAAACCTTCTTCTAATAAATCAACCATAGGCCCTGTTATTCCACCTAAAGCATAACTTAATTTAATATCTCTCTTTTTAACTTCATCTTTTACAAATCTAGTTACTGCTAGTGATGCTCCTCCACTACCTGTTTGCATTGAGAAACCATCTACAAATAATCCAGAATTAACCATAACATCTAAAACTCTCTTAGCCATTAATAATTCTTTTGGATTAGAAGTAAATCTTGTTGCACCAGACATAATTCCTTTTGAATCACCAATTTCATCAACTACAGCTACATAATCTACTTGAGTTTGAGGAATGCTCTGTGGAAAGTTTGGATAAGATACTAAAGTATCTGTAACTACAACTACTTTATTAGCATAAGCTGCATCAACTTTTGCATATCCTAAAGAACCACATACTGATTTACCTCTTACTCCATTGGCATTACCCATACAATCTGCAGATGAAGCAGCTATAAAAGCAACATCTATTTTCACATCTCCAGATGTAATCGCTCTAGCTCTTCCACCGTGTGAACGAATTACTGCTGGATGATCTTTTAAAAGTCCTTCAGATACAGACTTTGCAAGTTTTCCTCTAAGACCACTTGTTTCTATTCTGTTTACAACACCTTTTTCTATGTACTCAACTAATCCATCATGTGCACTAGTTAAAGAACTGGCTGCTATTCTTAAATCTTTAATCCCCATATCTGCTAGAATCTTTACAACTTGCATAATAAGTTTATCTCCAGCTCTAAAGTGGTGATGGAAAGAAATTGTCATACCATCTTTTATTTCGCATTTTTCTATTGCATCTTTTAATGAATTAGTAACTTTATCTCTTCTTACATGTTCTTTAAGATTTTCACTATTACTTCCGCTTAATCTATCACTAGGAACACTTGTAAATGGAGCTTCATATGCCCTTCTACACTCATATCCATTAATACTTTTTAACATTTCTTCGTTTATTCTATTAGTATTACTCATTGTCTTCACCTCCAACTAAAACACCTGCAGCTTTAGCAAGTTCTAGAGTTCTCTGTGCTCTTTCAATAATTGGCTTATCAACCATCTTACCATCAACAGTAAATACTCCTCTATTTTCACGAAGAGCCTCAGCAGTTGCCTCTACAATCTTTTTAGCTTTAGCTATTTCTTTCTCGCTTGGTGTGAATACATTATGTATCAATTCAACTTGTCTTGGGTGAATTAGTGATTTACCACCAAATCCCATTCTTTTAATTAGATTAGCTTCTTTTAAGAATCCTTCATCATTATTAACATCTGAATAAACGGTATCTAACACTTCAAGTCCACAAGCTCTTCCTGCCATTGCAACCATACCTCTAGCAACATAAAGCTCATCACCTTCTGGAGTTCTAGTAGTCTTCATGCTTGTTACGAAATCTTCACCACTTATTGCCATACCTATTAATCTTTTAGTTGGTGACTTAGCTATTGCAAATGAATTCATAACACCTAGTGCAGTTTCAATTGCTACCATTATTTTTGTTGAACCTACTTCTCTTCCGCATTCTTTTTCGATTCTTTCTATTTCAGCATCAACTGTCATAACATCTTCTGGACTTTCTGTCATTGGTATTCTTACAACTTCTACTCCACCAGTAACAACAGCTTCTAAATCTTGTCTCCAAAATTCAGTTGCAAGTCCATTAATTCTTACTACAGTTTCTATTCCTAACTCAGTATAATAATCTGAAAGTTTTTTTAACATGTTATGAACTAAAAACCTTGCAGAATCTTTTTCAGTTATTGCTATAGCATCTTCTAAATCAAACATAACTGAATCTGGCTTATAAATATGTACATCTCTTATAATTCCTGGATTGTTACCAGGAACAAACAACATAGAACGTCTAAGTTTCATTTTAATCTCCCCTTACATCCATTTATAATTAGTGTTTTCAGCTGATCTATATACTGCAGTTTGAACTCTACTTCTTATAACTGGGTCGATTGCACCTTTATCATTTGCAAAGACTTTAGCGCCTTTAACTCCTAAAGCTCCAAGAGTTTCCTTAATAACTGCTTCGATTTCCTCTCCGAATTGTGCAAGAACAGTACTCTCTAGAGTAATTTCAATGCCATCATTTGAAGGTTCAATAATAACCTGTATGTCACTTGATTCTAATGTACCAGCACTTGCTACTACTTTTAGTTCCATATTTACGCCTCCCAAAATAATATTGAATTGTATTCCTTTTCTTCCTTGATATACAACGTGTATACAACACACTTATAGTGTATACAGTTTCTATAAAAAAATCAATACTAAATTAATAAATTATAAATTTTTTTTTAATATTATGCCTTGACATGTAATCCTTATCTTATTTCAGTATGTGAATTATATACATTAATTATTCAAAAGCATTACCTCTAAGGGTAAACTTTCCCCACTCCCCCTTATTTTTTCAGACATTAAAAAAAGCCAAGGATTATTATCCTTGACTATTTTTTTAATAGTATGATATTTAAACAACAGGAATATTAAATAAATTAATTTTTTAACGAATCTTCAAATGATTTTTTTGCATTTCTTACATGATTACGAGCGATGATCTCAGCTTTATTTTCATCTCCCTCTTCAATGGCCATAACTATATCTAAATGTTCTTTTAATGCTAACTCTTTTCTTTCTTTAGTCATCAAGCTCACTAATCTTAAACTCTTAAGATATTCATGTATAGATTCTAATTGTGCTAATAACCTTTTATTATTACTAGCTTCTAATATTATTTTGTTATATTCATCATGAACTTTTACATAAGTCTCTTCATTTCCACTATCAATTAACTTCCTCATAAATTGAGTTATTTCTTTTAGACGCCTTATTTGCATTCTTGATATATTTAAACATGCTGATCTTACAGCTAATCCTTCCAATACTTCTCTAATATCATAAATTTCAGCAGCATCCTCATAACATATTCCTTTTACAATAGTACCTTTTCTAGGTATATTAACAGCTAGTCCTTCACTTTCCAATTGTCTAAGGGCTTCTCTTACAGGTGTTCTACTTACCCCCAATTTACTGGCTATAGCCGTTTCAATTAGCCTATCTCCAGGTTTTACAACTCTCGTAAATATATCTTTTCTTAATTGTTGTAAGACTATCTCTCTCATAGACTTTTCATAATTTTCTTCCGAATCTTTTATTATATCATTCATTTTAAACTACATTCCTTTACATCCATTACTTTAATATAAATTCTACACATATTTTTTCAGTTGTCAAACTATATTGAATTTAAAAAGAAGCCCATAGGACTTCTTTTTAAATTCAACATAGACACCTTATATAAAACTAATTTTCTATTAATTCTTTTCCCTCACTATTTTCTACTTTCTTAGGCTGATTATATTTATTAATATGCCTTTGGTTTAAAAGCCTTTCGATATCTGACTTTGTTACATCACCAAAATTTTTAAATTCATATCCATTTTCTTTAAAATACTTAATAACTGTTGGCAAAGCTTTAGGAGTCGTAGAATTACTTTGACCATCGTGCATTAAAACTATAGCAGTATTAGGGTCTATATAAGTCTTTTTTAATTCCCTTCTAAATGTTGCCAATAATTTTTCACATGGTGTATTTGGATATATTGCATCCTCCAAGGAAATATTCCAATCTACATAATATAATCCTTCATCACATAATTCATTTCTTATGGCTTTTACCACTTCTTTTCTTCCTATTGTAGTACTAGATCCACCTGGCATCCTCATAAATTTAGATGGTTCATGTCCTATGGCACTTGTTACAGCATTAAAAGCTTTTTCATAATCATTCATGTATTTACTTTTACTTGAATAAATACTATTTTCATGACTATAGGTATGAATACATATTTCATGTCCTGCTTCATGAATTGCTTGTAATATTTCAGGATTTTGCTCAACTAATTCACCTATCACAAAAAAAGTAGCTTTAACATTTTCTTTCTCCAATATCTTTAATATCTCTAAAGTATTAGTAGTAGGTCCATCATCAAATGTTAAATATACCACTTTTTCATTTTCCCACTTTTTCTTCTCAGAACTTATAGATAATTTTGTATCGTCTTCCTCAGTCTTAGCAAAGGCAAAACCACAGCAAAATATGGATAACATTAATGAAATAATCACAATTAAATAATTTCGTACTTTTTTCATTATACCCCTCCTAATTCCAATATGATTAAAATCAACAATATTTACTGTAATTCATATAACCTTATTTTATCTTAGAAGAATAGGTATTATACTATCATTTAAAAGGATATAAATACATATTAATCCTGTTTATTTTTTACAATTATAACTGTATTGAAAACCCTTTAATCTTTTCACACATATCCTTTAAGTAATTATAATTAGCTTTATCATAACTATTTTCTTCTGGATTCAATGGACTTCCAAAATATACATCTGGATGATGAGATAGTGATAAATCTATTTCCTTTTTAAAACCTGCTAAGTGAAGTTGATTAAACTTCATTTCTTTTATCATCCATTCAACATTATGTGGTCTTACACCTCCTGTAAGGATTTCTATATTATCACCATTATCATCCATTAATTTCTTTAGTAAACCAGCACCTTCTTCAACCGTATTTTTTTGACCCTTTGTTAAAATACGATTTACATTTAGTTCTATTAATTGCTCAATAGCACAATAAGGATCCTTTACCACGTCAAAAGCTCTATGAAAAACACTCTCCTTATTTCCAATAATATTCATAAATTTTTTACATGCTTTTATATTTATTGTACCATCAGCGTTTAATGCTCCAAAGACTATGCCCTGTGCTCCAGCTTCAAGTGCCCTATACATATCCTCTTCCATTGATTCCAGTTCATAATCACTATAACAGAAGCCACCTTCTCTTGGTCTTATCATCACCATTACAGGAATATGAATGGATTTTATTGTATTTTTTATTGTACCTATTGAGGGTGTTATTCCACCTAAAGCTATAGAAGAATTTAATTCAACTCTATGAGCCCCAGCTTTTTCAGCTAATATTGCATCTTCCACAGAAGAACAACACACTTCAATAAGTGTTCCATTATTTTTATTCATTAAACACACCTCTTACTTCAGTTTAAAAACTACTTTACTTTCTCCAACTTCTTTATCATTATCATTAACTATAATTGATGGAAATACTGAGTTTAATCTATTGATTGTCTCTTTATTTTCATAATTAATTTGTTCCAAAATCGATGCAACAATTAAAGGCCACTCTTCTTCAGATCCATCTATAACTTTAATTGCAAATCCAAGTCTTTCTTTTTTTAATCCAAAGCAGTATACTCCTTTTGCCCCACCCTTTGCAACTATATTCTTGTCCATTAATAAAAGGGAGCAAATTAAATTAGTTCCAGATACCATTTCATAATTATTATTCATCAGCTCAGTAATTTTTTCCACAGCAATTCTTGTGTCCTTATCTTCAATTAAATCAGGACAAGCTAATCTCAAATATGCTGTAGCAATATTCTTTAATGGCAATCCAAATACTGGCACACCACACCCATCTGTTCCCACAATTATATCTTCTTTCGGATATTTAGCCATATAAGAAATATTATTAATTATTTCTTGCTGGGCAGGGCTTTCAATTTTCCAATAGTCTTTTTTATTCCATCCCATGGCAGTACATAATGTTAATATTCCCATGTGTTTTCCTGAACAATTATGATATATAGCTCTCTCTTCACCATTACTTCTAAGAATTTCCTCCTTGGCTGAAGCTGATAATGGATATGTAGGTTTACAAATCAAGTCGCTTTCCTTTATACCTACCTTTTCCATAATTCCAATTAAAGCTTCTACATGAAATGGCTCAGCTCTATGAGAACCAGCCATAACAGTAATTTCCTTATCTCTTAATCCATACTTTTCCTTTAAATTTCTTTTTAAAAGTGGCAAAACTTGAATTGGTTTTGCAGAAGATCTCATATAAGTTACAAAATCAGGGTCACCTACAGAATATTGTACATTTCCTTCATCATTAACACAGCATATATATCCTCTATGTACACATTCAATCAATTTTCCTCTATATTCTTCTACCAATAATTGTTCCATAATAACACTCCTTTTATCATCATAAATTTATATCATTAATTAGATTTTATATTATTTTTTATATTCTGTCATTTATTCATGTGTTTAATTTTTCATCAAATTCTTATATATACGCTAAAGTGAACAGTATTTATTGCAACTTATCTATCATAAATAATTACATACGTACAAATAATATTTTTTTTCATATACTATTTATATATCCCAATAAAAGCAATTTCATGATATAAAATTTAATAATTGAGGTAGTAATTATGAGTGAAGTGAAGATTAAAAACTCTAATAAAAAGACTTCTTCTCATAATAAAACAATTAAAAGCAAGACTTTTAATTATCCTATGACTGAAGAAGTTATATCGCTTTTATTTAATTTACAGATAAAATGCTTCATAAAATATACTACCCTATACGATGCAATATTGATTGCAGATACCTTTAATATTGGTAATACTACGCTAATTTATCTCATCACAATAAGTGAATTAGCTACAAAATATTTTAATGAAGTAGAAAAATATTAAATATAAAAATAACAGGTGTTAAAGAAATTTCTTCTTTAACACCTTATCTTATTTGTTCTATATTTACTACAGAGCCATCATATATAATTATAAGTTATAAAATAACATTTCTGATGCATATTCTGGATCACAAGTTACATCAATACCTAATTTTCTAAACACTTGTTCTTCACTAGTACTTAAAATAGTTGTTGAATGAACTTGGCATCCTTTCAACTGAGATAATTTATCAAGAGCTACCTGTGCAGTAGGATTTGTAGCTGCACAAATACTTAGTGCAATTAAAATTTCTTCAGAACTTAATACAGTATGATTTGCACTAAAGGTCTTCTTTTTTAAATCCATAATAGGCTTTAATATTACTGGAGAAATCAAATGTATTTCATCAGAAATATTTGCTAAATGTTTTACTGAATTTAATAAAAGAGCTGCAGAGGCATCCATTAATTTTGATGTTCTACCTGTTAAAATCTTTCCATCTTCTAGCTCTATGGCTAAAACTGGACATACATCATTTTTATTTGAAGAACTTTCTCTTAGTTTTGCTGAATATTCTCTTGCAGGTAATACACATTTTCTATCTTCAGGCTTTAAGTTTAAAGATTCCATAATTATCTTCATGGTTTTAAAGACTTCCGCATCAACATAACCTTTTTTGTAGTCAACACTAGTTTTAAAATATCTTCTAATTATCTCTTGTATAGATGCTTCCTTCACTACATCGTCATCTATTATTCCAAACCCAACTCTGTTAACTCCCATGTCTGTTGGACTTTTATATACAGACTCTTTTCCTGTAATTTTTTCTATTATTCTCTTTACTACAGGAAACATTTCTACATCTCTATTATAGTTTACTGCAACTTTTCCATAGGCATCAAAATGAAAAGAATCAATCATATTTACATCTTTTAAATCAACAGTTGCTGCTTCATATGCAATGTTAAGAGGATGTTTTAGTGGTACATTCCACACTGGGAATGTTTCAAACTTAGAATACCCTGCAACATTTCCCCTTTTATTTTCATGGTACAATTGATTTAAACAAGTTGCTAACTTTCCACTACCAGGTCCTGGAGCTGTAACGACTACTATTGGTTTTGTTGTCTCAATATATGGATTACTACCATATCCTTCATCACTAACTATAGCCTCAACGTCAGTTGGATATCCTTTAATTGGACCATGTTTATAAACTTTTATACCTCTTCGTTCTAATTTGTTTATAAAAATATTTGTTGCAGGCTGACCATCGTATCTTGTTATGACAACACTATTTACTTGTAAATCATAACCTCTTAAATCGTCAATTAACCTTAAAACATCCATGTCATAGGTTATTCCAAAGTCACCTCTAATTTTATTTCTTTCTATATCGCCAGCATAAACACAGATAATTATTTCTGCTTTTTCTCTAAGTTTATGCAATAATTTAATTTTTGCATTTTCATCAAAACCAGGTAAAACTCTACTTGCATGCATATCAAATAGCAGTTTCCCTCCAAACTCTAAATATAACTTATCGTAATTATTAACTCTTTCTAATATGTACTTTGATTGCTCTTCAAGATACTTTTCATGATCAAATCCAATCTTCATATTTTTACACCTCGTCTTCTTGTAAATATACAGGTTACAATTAATGCAACTTACATACCCTACTTATTATTACACAAAAATCACTTATAGAAAACTATTTATTTATAAAATTTAATTACAAATCGTTTTCAAACAACAAGAAATACATCCATATCTTACAAAATACTATAAGTTTAAATTTATCTATTTAAGACATACTAAAATCAAAAGGAGATTTTGAAATGATAAAAAGTGATGTGAAATATAATAACTCACCTTCTATAGTAATGTATAACTTAATTGATAAAAGTGAAGAAGTAAGTGATAATTCAACCATGGATGAAACCTATGATGAGCCTGTAGATTATGAAACTGCTTTTAAAAAATATTATCCTAAAGAAAATAAATCTAATGACAATCAGAATAAATCTTAGTGGTATTATTTGTAATTTATTTCCTAGTATGTTACCATTATATTACAATTTATATTTTGTTTTATAAGGAGTAATATAATGGTATTTAAAAAAAAATATTCTTTTATAGAAAAAATAAGAAAATCTTTAAATATTCAATCTAAAAACGATATTAACTCACTTAAATTAACAGTTAGGTGGATTTTAAAACTTTCAAAACCAATCATTCCATACATGATAACTATAACAATCATAAATTCTTTTCTTGCTTTAATAGGTGTATATAATGCCCTTGTTTCTAAATCTCTTATTGACTGTGCTATATCTCATAATACAAGCGGCGTTATAAAATGGTTAATAGTTATGGCCACAATAATGCTAGGCAAAATGATACTTTCACCCTTTACTTCAATGATGAGTACAAAAACTACAAATAATTTTAATCATAATTTACAACTTAAAATATACGAGCATATTTCATATAGCGATTGGCTTTCTCTCTCAAGATTTCATAGTGTAAGTTTGCTAACTAGAATAAACTCTGATGTAAGTACAATTTCATCTACAATTCTTAATACATTACCTAACTTAGTTTCATTACTTATAACTTTTATTGCATCGGTATCGACCTTGATATATTTTGCTCCTTCTATAGCCGTAGCTGCAATTATTATGGGTCCAATTCTAATAGTTATTAGCAAATTGTTTGGAAGCAAATTAAAATCTCTATATAAATTAATTCAAGAAGAAACCATAAAATATAAATCCTTCATGCAAGAAACATTACAAAATCTAATGATTGTAAAAACCTTTTGCATGGAAGAAAATAATATAGAAAAATTAAAATCCATTCAAAAAAAACAATATGATTTGGCAATGAAAAATGTAAAACTTAGTATAGCGTCAGGATTATCACTAAATTTTTCTTCAACACTAGTTTACTTCATTATATTTTGCTGGGGAGCAATTAATATATCTAATGGTACAAGCACCTATGGCACATTTACAGCAATGTTACAGCTATACAATAATGTACAAGGCCCACTTTCTTCTTTAGCTCATTTATTTCCTAGTTTTGTTGGTTGTATTGCTGCTGCTGAAAGGTTAATAGAGTTAGAAAATCTACCAAAAGAAAAATTATTTCTTTTACCTTCAAAAGAAATGTTTTCACCACACGCAATTACTTTTAATAATGTATCTTTTGGATATAAAAAAGAAACTCCTATAATAAAAAATCTTAATTTCACTATAAATTCTGGTGAGATTATTGGCTTGGTGGGATCTTCTGGAGAAGGCAAAACAACATTAATTAGATTATTATTATCTTTAATATATTGTGATGAAGGAACCATTAAAATTAATAATGAGCTATTAAATAGGGAACATCGAAAACTAATTTCCTATGTGCCTCAAGGTAATACCTTATTCTCAGGCCCTATCTTAGATAACTTAATGTATGGAAATCCAGATGCTACTAGGGAAGATATTATGCAAGCTCTCAAAGATTCCTGTTCCGAAGAATTTATTTCATCATTAAAAGACGGTATTAATACTAGCTTAGGTGAAAAAGGTATAGGTATTTCTGAAGGACAAGCTCAACGAATTGCTATTGCAAGAGCACTTCTAAGAAAAAAACCCATACTTATTTTAGATGAAGTTACTTCTTCTTTAGATGTAAATACAGAAAGAAAAATTCTTTTTACCATAAAAAATTTAAAACATAATCCAACTTGTATAATCATTACTCATCGGCAATCAGCACTTACAATATGCAATTCTGTTTATAAGCTAAGTAATGGCATTTTATCAGAAGTTGATTACAAGTCAAACTTAGAATCAGCTATTAATTAAAAAATACACCCTATTACTGATTATATTAGTAATAGGGTGTATAAAATTACTTATTGAATTTTTAAAAATTAACTAACAAATTTATTTGCTAGGATCTGGACATCCTCCAACTGGAGGGCATGGCCAAAACATACATGGGTTACCATAACAAGGATGTTCACACCCATGTTTTTCACAATTCCAATAAGTACATCCAATTTTCCCATCTCCCCATACATATATAGGAAAAAGTGTCATCGGTGAAACATCCCCTCCTCCTGGTGCTTCAGCTTTAGCTTGTTCTTCAAAAGGGCATTTTCCATCATCACTAGTATTTGCAACACTCAGATCTTGTAACTGAGGGCCTTCCCATTTTTTCATATTTCACGTCTCCTTTCACTTCTTTATAATAAATAATGAAAATAATTATTTATTAGTCAACCAACACAAAATATACCTGGTACAATTAAAAATCTTTAATTCAACCCATATGCTTTGTCAATAAAATTAGCTTCATCCCTTAATGTATTTTTATTTATAGGTCTTACAATTTTATATACAGTAATCTCTCTAGCTAATGATATGCATGATTTAAAATAATTAGAATCCTTCTTTAAAAACTTAAGCCTACTAATGCCATATATGTTATTTAAAATAATATTCAACTTTTCCTTTCCCTCAACATGAAAAAACTCTATTTCTCCTGAATTCTTAGTAGTAATCTCAAAAATAAAGCGAGCTTCAATCCTATTATCTATAAAGTTTTCTTTAATTGGAATTAAAAATTTATTCTTATTTGGTAAATGTACTTTTCTATATTGTTTTATATTAAAATCTAACTCTTCCATTGTGTCTTCACATAACCTTTGACCTGGATAACCCGATGACACACACAATTTATCTCCATCAAAAATTCTAGCTATATCATCAGATAAAAAGCCATATCCTTTATTTTGCAAATACATAGAAATAGTGGATTTCCCTGATCCCGAATCTCCTATGATTATACTTGCTTTATCTTTATTGGATACTACAGCTCCATGAATTGCTAATATATTCTTTTGAAAAAGGATATAACCCATACATGTGCCTATTAAATATGCCTTTACAGTTTCATGGTCGCAATCTTTATCCTTGGTAACTAATATTTTTTTCCCTTCTATTATTTGATAAGTAGCAATATTCTCAGCATAAAACCAAATATAACTTAATGAAAAATTTTGATTAATACCTCTTTGCTTTTTCCTAATAATATCATATGTTTCCACTCCATATAGTATTTGAAAATCATACTTAATATCACTATCCACTTTAATTTCTTCATATTCATCTAATATGATTTCAGACCTTAAAATCAAGTCATATATTTTATAAAAATAATACTTATTCACCACTGTCTCCCTAACTCTATTAATGTATTAAACTGCATATTTAGCTACAACTGAATATCTTTGGCGTATTGCTCCTCCTGTAATATAAAATGTTCCACATCTTATCCAAGCATGAGCAATAAGTTGATTCTCGTCATCCTTTTTCACTCCTAAATATAAAGTAGTAGAAATCTTTCTTTTTTTCATCATTTTTTGAGCAGTCAAAGCTTGAACTAAGCATTTGCTTTTCCACGGAGTGAATCTTGATACCGTTGATATGGCTACCCCTACTTGTTTGGCTATCCTATAATTATTTATATTTATACAGTTAGTTGACTCCTCATTAAGTTTTCCCATATATTTATTGAGCTTTTTAAATGGTATCAACTTTATACACATCCTATATATTGCCGTATAAAAAAATGCCTCAAAAAACATAATTTTATACTTAAAATCTAAATTTAAAAATTTTTTAATTTTTACAAAAGACATAAAACACCTCTTTATAAAAACAAATAATATATATATTACAATTCCAATTCCTTTAGTAATCTTTTTTTCTTTTTTACCTTTGAAGTTCCGTTAATAAAAAAACAAAAAAAATCTTTTGCTTTAAATCCATATTTATTAAAACTTACATAAATGTAGTGTAAGTATGCCAAGGGAATTAAAAGTTTATTTTTTTTAATATAAGAATACTTTTCCTCCAATTTAGACTTTGTTGGTAAAATAACTCTCACAACCTTTAAAAAAGTAACTTTTTTAGAACCATACTTTTGACTTACTTTATTAGATAGTATATTAGATAACATAATTTTATTATTTTTATCTCCAAAAACTCCTGATGTTAATATTTCTTCTAATACTTTTTCTGCTATATAATTATCTGAGATACTTAATTTTTCTATTTCTATAGGTATGGTTAATTTAAATAATATGTTACAACACTGAAAAATATAAGCTGCAAAAATTCCAAGATTATATGATTGTAATTGTTTAGCAACATCTTGCCAGTCAATTGATGTATTTTTTTCTTCAACTAAAATATAAAAATCGTATAATTGTCTTAATCCAAAACCACAACTTTGAATATGAGATGCCATATGAATAAGTAAATATACCGCTAAATCTGTCCACCCTAAAGATAAAAACGTAAAATCTCCAGTAGATACCTCCACTGCTTCATCCCAAACTTCTGCCTTTTGTAAATGATCTTCATTCAAAAAACTATCTTTTAAAATTGTCCAGTGAACTTCAATTGGTAAAAATCTAGAATGAATAAACTTGATGTGATGCTTACACAAACTCTCATATTCTTCATACCCTATATCATTTAAAATCAATCTTACTTTATTTAAATCTTCACTATCTATTAATATGTCTATATCACACATAGTTCTTAACAGTGGGTTATTATAAAAATTTCTAAGCACTAGCCCTTTCAGTCCAATAACTTTCACTCCACTTTTTTGAATCTTAGTTAAAACTTTCTGTATATGCTTAATGTTCTGAGTTTGTATAATAACAGTATTAATACCACTATATTTCCATTTATTGTATAGCTCAGATTCCATTTTATTTATATAATCTTTACCCATAGCTGTATAAATTAGTGCTGTTAACTTATGAGCCTCCGCTTCTTCATATAATTTCTTTAATTCCTCAGGATTTAACATACAATGATCTATCTGCCTATTTTCATTAAAGGCACATAATAATTTAATCATTTCCTTATGAATTCTATTCATGCTATCACCTTAATTAGCTTTGCTCTTTACTGTATCTAAATCTTTACTTTCAACATCTACTTCAATAATCTTATTAGTATTACCTTTATGTTTTTTTCTAGAAAATTTATTTCTTTTTCCATAATAACTGTAATAATGATCCTTTGATTTAATGTCACATCCATTCATTATAGAACCAATAACACTTGCTTTAACTAATTCTAATTCTCTATAAGCTCTTACTACAAGCTTTTCCTTTGTCTTTCCATACCTTACAACTAGTATAGTTCCATCAGTCTTAGCTGCAATTAATCTTCCATCAGTTACTGCTAGTAAAGGTGGCGTATCTAATAAAACATAATCGTAGTCAATTGATACATTTCTTAAAAATCTTTCAAAAGTCTTTGAGCCGAGTATTTCCGCTGGATTAGGAGGTACAGACCCCGCTGGCAATATAGTTACCCTGGAATTATATTCATATAAAGCCTCCCCTAGTTTATCGTTATTGATAAGTACATCTGTCAATCCTAGCTTATTTGAGCACTTAAATTTCCTATGAATTTTAGGTTTTCTTAAATCACAATCTATTATAAGAACCCTATTTCCACTCTCTCCCAAACATAGCCCTAAATTCCCAACTATAGTCGATTTTCCTTCACCTGGTACAGAGCTAGTTATTGCAATTGTCTTTATAGAGTTATCTAGTGCAACATACTTTAAATTTGTTCTAATAGATTTATATGTCTCAGCAGATATTGATTGTGGTTTATCTGAATATATAAGCATTATATTCTTCCCTCCCTATATAACTTTTCTTGTTTGGGTAATTCACCCAAAACTGGAATAGGTATTATTTTTTCTAATCTCTCCTTTGATTTAATAGTATCATCTAGGAAATTCATAGCTAACACTAATCCAATTGATAGAACTAAGCCTATTAATGTCCAAATTGCTATTGTTCTAGTTTTGTTAGGATAAATTGTACTAACTTTTGCAGTATCAATTATTTGAGGCTTAGTATCAGGAAAAATACTCTTTGCTTGATATATAAATTCTTCACAAATTGCCGTTAAAACTTCTGTAGCTCCCTCATACTTTGATGTTGTATATGTTACAGTAAATATAGGTGTACTTTCTGTACCTTCAAACCCTAACTTATTTTTCACTTCATTAAGTGGAACATTAATTTTATGCTTGTCCAATGTTTGTGAAATAAAATCGTCAAGTTTAATTACTTCATTAAAAGTATCCATAAAACTTGTATAATACATCATTTCCATCTTATCGTAATAGTCAACTAAATTTTCTCTTTTTCCAACGAAAACCTTTGCCGATGCCTTATATGATACCTGCATTTTAGATGCTTGATAATAACCTCCACTAAATGCAATTGCAGTTATTAATAAAATAAGCCATAATTTCTTCTTTAATAGATATAACAACTCCTTTATATCTATTTCTTCCTTTTGAATAACTTCTGTATCCATAAAAATCATTCCTTTCATAAAAGAGTATTACTAACATACAATAGTTGTTGTAATGTTTCACCATTAGTTCTTAAATATCTTACCATTTATTTACATTTTTTTCATTACTTTTTCTTCGTCTTTTTTTACCAACATACATCATTTTTAATTGAAAACTATTTTTTCTTGTTGAAATTTTCATATTTTAAAACGCAGTTCTTTCTTTAACTACATAATTTAACTATATTTTATTATTTTATTGCACAAAAAAGACAGATGTTTTAAATCTGTCTTTTTAAATAAGGCTCTGTCTTTTACTACAGATCCTAAGGGATTAATTTTCTATATAAGTTATCACCATATCGTTTATCCATTAAAATTATTACTCCTTTATCATCTTCTCGTCTGATGACTCTTCCCATTGCTTGAATCACTTTGTTAATGCCTGGAAACGTATATGAGTAATAAAATCCATTTTCGCCGATTTCAGTAAAATAATTTTCTATCAGATTATTTTCAAAAGATACTTTAGGTAATCCAACACCTATTATAATTGCTCCTTTTAATTTATTTCCCCAAAGGTCTATACCCTCTGAAAATGCCCCTCCTAAAACAGCAAAGCCTATTGTCTTAATTCCTTCCATTTCGAATCTTCCTAAATAATCTATTTTCTCTCTTTCCATCATATCTCTTTGTTGAATCATTATATTTTGTTCAGAATATAAATCACAATACATCTCATATATCTTATCCATATAATCAAAGGAAGGAAAAAAAACTAAAAAATTCCCTTCATTTTCTTTAGTATACTTGTGAATATACGAAACAACTTTCTCATAACTGTATTTCCTATACTTATACCTAGTATCAATATCTTCTTTTACAATTAATTTTCTGTTTTCAGGTGGAAATGGAGAATCCAATCTCATACTATACTCATTTTGTCCATTTCCTAATAATTTTTTATAATACCCCATTGGAGATAGTGTTGCAGAAAAAAATATAGTACTGATATTATCTTTTATACATTTTTCAATCATACTACTTGGATTTAAACAAAATATCTTTATAACTTCTTCTTCATTTTCTTTTTTAGCATAAAAAACAAAATCATCAGAATAAAACTCACCTATTCTAATTAAATCTAAACAATTAAAATACAATTCAAGAAAATCTTCTTCAATTTCATGACCTATATTCTCTTTTAAATATCTTTCACACTCTAATACAAATAAACGCAGTGACATCAAAAAACTTTCTGGACCTTCCCCTATAATAACTTCTTTTTTATCTTCATTCATATATTCTTTAATATACTTTAATAGTTTGTTGATATGCTTTATAAGTTTTTTATCTTTTTTACCTATAGATGTTTTTGCCTTTTTTAATATATTAGAGTTCATTTCAGCTGAGTACATAGACCTACTTCTCTCAACTAAATTATGAGCTTCATCCACTAGAAAAATATACTTCATAGTATCAAACTCAAGCCTTTTTATCATGGCTTTTGGATCAAAAAAGTAATTATAATCACACAAGATCAAATCACTCCACTCAATTAAATCCAGAGATAATTCAAAAGGACATACTCTATGCTTTTCACTATACTGACTTATAATATTTTCTGTTAAATCCTCATGATTATTAAGTATATCTATTATAGCATCATTAACTCTATCAAAATGGCCTTTAGCGTAAATGCAATCCTCAGCATTACAAGACCGTTCATCTAAAAAGCATATTTTATCCTTAGCTGTTATTGTCAATGTGCGAAGATGTAAATTATTTTTCTTTAAAACTTCAATTGTCTCTTCTACTACGCCTTTAGTTATATTTTTAGCTGTTAAGTATATTATCTTACTTTCAGGATATAAGCTTAATGATTTAATAGCAGGAAATAAAGTTGAAATTGTCTTTCCTGTTCCCGTAGGAGCTTCAATATACATAACTTTTCCTTCTTTTATAGTTCTATATACGTTAACTGCTAGGTTTCTTTGTCCCTTTCTATAGGAAGGAAAGGGAAATACCAATTCTTCTATAGAGGGATTTCTCATCTTTAACCAATGACTTTGTAGCTCAATCCATGTTATATATCTAGTTATAACCGTTTGAAAAAATTCCTCCAGCTCATTTCTTTTGAAATGTTTTGTAAAAGTCTTTGATTTTAAACTTTCTCTATGGCAATATATAAGATCTAAATCTATTTCATCAATATCCTTCTCAGTGCAATATATATGTCCATAAAGTTTAGCTTGAGCCCAGTGAAGGAAATTTTCCTCTTCTTCCATTAAACTATCTTTCACAGTACTTTTAATCTCTATTATTCTTGCGGCAGTTTCTATTCCATCCTCATTGCATGAGATAATTAAACCATCAGCTCTTCCCTCAAGAGTAATATTTATATTTTCACACATAGTATTTGTAGACAAAAATACTTCACTATAAAAACTCTCTGTAGTATTTTTATCATATTTTTCTTTAATTTCCTTTTGAATCATCTTGTGTAATCTTGTGCCTTCTTGTGCTACTGAAAATGATCCAACCCTGTCATCTATATCTCCTTGTCTATAAATAAATTCGATTAAGTTTCTAACCGATATCCTAATATTTCCCATAGTCACTTTATACTCCTATGATAAGTTTTAGTCTCTGTATAAATTTATATCACTGTATTTTACTACAGAGCCAAGCTTTAAGTGGTAACTATTAAATCCCTTGCTTTTGTGCTAGAATTTTTTCGTTTAGTTCATTTAAATATTCCCATCTTTCTAATAAAAGTTCAAGCTCACCTTCTGCTTTTTCCTTTTCACTAAATAATTCTTGTAGTTTAACAAAATCACTTCCACAAGTATTTATCTTTTTTTCAATCTCTTCCAAAAAGTTTTCCTTGTTTGCTATATCTTCATCAATTGTTTCAAATTCCTTTTGTTCCTTGTATGTAAATTTAAGTTTTTGCTGTTTCTCTTTTTTTACTTTGTTATCGTCCTTCTTAACTTTTTCTTCTTCTATAATATCTTTTAGCATTAAAGCTTTATACTCTTTATATTCAGAATAATTTCCAACATGAGATACTATCTTGCCCCTGCCTTCAAAACTAAAAATCCTATTAGAAATTCTGTCTAAAAAATATCTATCATGAGAAATAGCAATTACTGTTCCATTAAAATTATCTAAATAATCTTCTAGTATAGTTAACGTCTGAATATCTAAATCATTTGTTGGCTCATCGAGGAACAAAACATTAGGAGCTTCCATTAGAATTTTCAACAAATAGAGTCTTCTCTTTTCTCCCCCTGATAACTTAGATATATAGCTATGTTGAATAGGCCCTTCAAATAAGAAGTTTTCTAACATTTGAGATGCTGTGATTTTAGTACCATCACTTGTAGTTACGTGCTCTGCAATATCTTTTATATACTCCAGTACCCTTTTATTCTCATCTAGCTCTCCATTTTCTTGAGTAAAGTATCCAAGTTTTACTGTTTCTCCTTTAATTATGTCACCACTATCTGGCTTAATCCTACCACTTATTATATTGAGTAATGTCGATTTACCAACACCATTATCGCCTATTATTCCAACTCTTTCTTCCTTAGTAAAAATATGATTAAAATCTTTAACTATTATTTTATCTCCAAAGGCTTTAGAAATATTTTCAACTTCATAAACCTTTTTCCCTAACCTTGAAGAAGCAGTATTTAATTCCAGTTTGTCTTCACTAGAACTATAACTAGTATCTTTTAATTCATTAAATCTATCTATTCGAGCTTTTTGCTTTGTACTTCTAGCTTTAGCTCCCCTCTTTATCCACGCTAGTTCTTTCCTATAAAGGTTTAATCTTTTTGATTCCTTTGCTTCTAACTCTTGCATTCTCTCAGCTTTCTTCTCTAAAAAAGTTGAATAATTTCCATCATAAGCATATAACGAACCTTTATCAACTTCTAAAATTTTATTAGTAATCCTATCTAAGAAATATCTATCGTGAGTTATCATTATAACTCCACCTTTTCGCTTATTAATTAATTCCTCCATATAATCAATTATTTCATTGTCCATATGATTTGTAGGCTCATCTAAAATAAGTAAATGGGACGGATTAATTAAAATATTACATAATGCAACTCTCTTTCGTTGACCTCCAGATAAATTACCCATCTTCGCTTGAAAATCGTCAATTCCAAGTTTATTTAAAATAGATTTTGCTTCACTTTCTATTTGCCATCCATTAAGAGCATCAATTTTACTAGATAATCTATATAATCTACCTTGTAATTCTTCACTACTTTCATTTAACTTCAAAGCATTTAAAGTGTTTTCATATTCCTTTATAACTTTCATTACTTCACTAGAACTATTAAACACATGTTCTAATACTGTTTCATCATCATTATATTCTATATGTTGTGGAAGATAGGATATTTTAAGTCCATTCATTTTTGTTATATTTCCGCTATCAATCTCTTCTACCCCTGCAATTATCTTCAGAAGTGTTGACTTTCCAGCACCATTAACACCTATAATTCCAACCTTATCTTCATCTGTAATATTTAACGTTATTTCTTTTAAAAGACTTTTTTCAGTATAACTTTTACTTATATTTTCTAATGTAATTAAATTCATATTTTCCCCTCAATTTCTTATCTAATGTTTATAATAAATACAATTGAAAATTATATTTATATATAGTTTAAGATTATTATATAAGCTCCTCGGCATATCCAATATAGCATATATTTAATAAAAATTATAGAATTAAAAAATGAACAATCTTTATTGGAACTTATATAAAAAGACTTCTATTAATCCAATCTTGCAAACACAAATGATTAACACTTCAAATTTTATAGCATAGAATATTTATTATGATGTTTTTTGTTATCTTTGGAGGGAAAAATCATGAAAACCATAAAATTTCCTATCACTTCTGATACAAGTATATATAGATATAATCCCTATACTAATTTCTATAATCTTTGGGAACTAGGAGTACAATCCTATAATAAGGAAGCAATATGCATTACTCTTTTTAAATTTCCACAGTACTTATTTTACTATTTACAATTCTTTGAGCTTATAGAAGCTAAGGTATATTTTAATATGCTTCAATATAGTGTTAAGCCGGAAGACTTAATGTTATACAAAAACACTGAAAATTATAGTTGTACCAATGTTACTTGGAATACAAAACCAAAATCATTACCTTTAAACATTTTAGGTTATAAAAATAAAAATTATTTAGTTTTTGATATTAAAAACATATTAACTAAAGACAATTTTTTGTGCTTTAAAAACGGTTTTCAAATTATTTCAACTAATGAATTTTCATCTATTTTTTTGGCTAGTAGCAGATCAAAGTGTCTGCCATTCTTAGAATTAAAATTTGCTAATTATAAATGCTATTCACCATACATTGTAGCTTTTGTAGACAATGACAGTATACAAACAAATAGAGTAGTTCCTTTTGATTGTATTGTCCCTTTCAATAGTGTAAATTCTGCTAAGGAAATTGAATTAAATAGAGGTACCGGTGAACTTTCTATTTCACGTCCTGGATTATATGTTTTTGACTGGTGGATAAACTACTCTGGAACTGTAGCTACAAATGAAGTTCAATTATCCTTAATTAAAAACAATTCAACACCTATTTATAGTTCTTCGTGTACAAACACTAGCCCTGGTTTTCTTAGCGGACACGCTCTTTATAAAGTTACTACTGAAGAATTACATCCAAAAATTTCTTTTTCATTAAAAAATACTTCTACTCCATTAAATGGTGATGTTGATGCTGGAGATCTATATCTTAATAATTTTTCTACGCCTACTTCAATGCGTATTGTGAGTATATAATTAATCGAATATTTATTCACCATTTTAATTGTAAATCATAAAATATAATATAACTATGTTTACCATAGTATAATTTAAAAGTGAGGTTGTTATAATGGCTTTAACCGGATATCAATTAATAAAATCTAATCCAAGTTCAGCTGCAGTAACTATAGCTACCAACACTGCTGTTTTGTTTGGTACTACTACAATTAATCCCAATGTAGATTCTAATGTTAGTTATAGCGCAGTAACTGGTATTTTCACATTTACAAATGCAGGTAACTATTATATTTCATGGTTTGTAAATCCTCAAACTGGAACTGATATAGATAATTCTTTTGAAATACAACTATTACCACCTGTTGGTTCTGATGTACCAACTAACCAATATCCAGCATCATCTGTATTTAAAACAGGTCAATTAAGTGGTTCTGCCATTGTAAGTCCAGTAGCTGGTGGAAGAGTTCGTCTTATTAATAGAACAACTGGAACAATAACTCTAGCTATAGGTAATGGAATGATTACTGCTGGAATATCAATTGTAAGTATACCAACAGTAAACGGTATTCAAGGTTATTTGCTAGGCACCACAACTACTATTCCATCAAATGGA
>URKQ01000032.1 GCA_900548455.1 uncultured Clostridium sp. | reverse complement strand
TTTTCAAAAGGAACCTTATGGTTCCCTTTGAGTATCTCTCCTTAACAAGGAGGGAACAGAGTCCCCTTCCAACCCCCGTTAGGAAAAGCCGTGCACACGCTGATTAAATTATTGCTAACATAACTTGTACATTCTATCACTGTATTTTACTACAGAGCCATCTTACTTTTTAAAATCAATTTCCTTATTAATTATTCTGCTTTTTAGATCCGTAACCTTTTCTTCAATAATTTTTGCTATTCTAATAAATTCTTCATCTTCCTTACCTGTAGGATCATCTAATCCCCAATCTTCTGTATGTTTTGCTGGTAAAAATGGACATACAACATTACATCCCATTTTCACAACTATATCAACTTCAGGTATATCAGTTAATAATTTAGAAGTATGTACTTCATTCATATTGATCCCATATATATCTTTTATAATTCTTACAGCATCTTGATTTATTTCTGGTTTAGTTTCAGTTCCAGCAGAATATGAATCAAATGTATCTGATGCAAATAATTTTCCTAATGCTTCTGCCATTTGAGATCTACATGAATTGTGTACACATATAAACGCTACCTTTGGTTTCATAAAATCATCCTCCGTATATTCTAGTTTTTAACGTTAAAGGCCACTACAAAATTAATATATTTTGCAGTGGTTTTGTTTAGTTGATTAAAACATTAAGTTTTTCTCCCCTCACCTCTTCAGGTATCCACTCTACAATTGCAAAATTACCACTAGATATTTCATCTACTTTATTAATCCATTGAACTTCATTATTTGCTTTAACCTTTAATATCTCATTTGTTGTGTTTGTGGCATAAAAACTTGAATTTATAACCCACCACTTACTGTGAATACTGGCTCTATTTAGATCATCTTGGAGTCTCATAGCTTCATATACTGGTGTAGTTTCAGCAAGAGTTATAATAATAACTTCTGTATGGTTCTCATCTTTGAGTTTAGGCAAAAGTGCTTTAACTGATTCTGGAATATCCCCCTTAGAACGTGCTATTTCCTTATTATAACTTTCAGTAGATTCTAAAAGAAGTAATGTATGACCTGTTGGAGCTGTATCAATAACTACAACTTCATTTTCTGACCTTTCAACAATATCAGCAAAAGCTCTAAATACAGCAATTTCTTGAGTGCAAGGTGATCTTAAATCTTCTTCAACGTAAGCAATATCTTCTTCACTCATAGTTTCTCTTGCTTTACTTAGCACCTCTTCTTTGTATTTTTCAAGCTCCTGTTTTTCATCTATGTGACTTAGTGTAATCCCATACTTTTCATTTAATACAAACTTTAAATGTGCTGCTGGGTCTGTAGTAGTTAAATGTACTTTCTTACCCTTTTTAGCAAGTCCTAATGCTATTGCAGCTGCTATTGTGGTTTTACCTACGCCTCCTTTTCCCATTGTAAATATTACTTTTTTATTAGTATTATATAAATCTTCTATAACAGATTTTAGTTTATCTGTCTTACTCACATTTAATCTTTCATCATTATATTTAGTGTTATTACTTTTTAAAAAAGCTCTTACATTTTCTAGTCCCGTTACATTGTAAGGTCTTAGCGGAATTTTAAAAGTTTTAATATTTTTAATACCTTCAGGCATATTCATTAATGATTTTTGTTGTTTTTCATAAATGGCATCAGAAAGATAATCATTATGTTCTTCCATCACGCCATTTATAACTAAAATTTGATTATTTATTCCTAAGTCTTGAAGTTCTCTAGATGCCCTTTCCGCCTCTTTTAAAGGAGATACCTCTGGACGAGATACAAGTATAAGTGTAGTTTTTTCTTTGTCAGCTAATGTACTTACTGCTTGTTTATATATTTCCTTTTTATTTTCAAGTCCTGAAAGCTGTCCAAGGCATGATGCTCCATGAGTACTTTCACTAATAAAATTGCTCCAAGCGGATGGAAGTTGTAACATTCTTAATGTATGCCCTGTTGGTGCTGTATCAAAGATGATGTAATCATACTTCTCTGATGTTTCTCTATCAGTTATAAAACCTGTGAATTCATTAAATGCAGCAATTTCAACAGTACATGAGCCTGAAAGTTGTTCCTCCATGTTTTCTAGAACAACTTCTGGAAGCTTTCCTCTATAAGGTGCCAATACACTTTCTCTATATTCAGCAGCAGCTTTTTCAGGTTCAAAATTTGCCACTGTTAAGTTCGGAACTGCTTCTATTACCGTTCCTTTATTATTTAATTCTGTATTAAATACATCTTGAAGATTTGAAGCTGGATCCGTACTTACTAACATTACATTTTTACCACTATCAGCCAGAGATATAGCTGTAGCACAAGCTGTTGAAGTTTTTCCAACACCACCCTTTCCAGTAAAAAATAAATATTTAGTCAAGTCCAATTCATCTGGATTAAATAAGTTTCTCACTTTAAGCTCCTTCTTTCTAAACAAATTTGCATTAAATAAAGTAAATTACGTACTAATAACAAAAAGATTGATGGATTTAAAAACTAGCAACAACCACCTTTGCAGCAGCAACCACCATCTTTAATTTCTCTGTTTAATGCTATTTCTGCGATTACTTCCTTAGGAAGTCCTGAATATCTTGCGAATTCTGCATTAGTTAGGTATGCATTAGTTTTAACAATTTCTCCATCAACAAAAGTTATTGGAAGAATATCTACACCTTTGGAATTCAAAAGATCATTTACTCTTTGATTATCAATAAAAGCTTGAGGATTAGAAGTTAAGTTATATCTAACTATATTTGCACCTTTTTTAGTAAGGTTGTTTATAGTTGTAGCAACTCTTAGAAGCTCCTTGTCTACTGATGGACCACATACTCCTGTTGAACAACACATTGCTGGATCAAAAATTTCAATTTTATTCATATAAATTCACACTCCTATATTTATTTATATTGTTATACCTATTTACATTGGCAGTTTGATTTATCTTTACAAATACAATCATCTGTATCCGTTATAAGATTCATAAGAAATAAAATAAGTTTATTACAATTAGAATTATTAAGGGAATAATAATTCCATAAGCCTTCTTTTCTAGATTCCACAAGTCCACACTCTATCAATACCTTCATATGATGGGATAGTGTTGGTTGTGTAAAACCAAAATGCTCTAATATCTCACAAGCACATCTTTCCCCACAAGATAGTATATCTATTATCTTTAATCTATTAGAATCTGATAAAGCTTTAATAATTTTTGCATTTTCATCATAGTTTATAGTCATTTAACACCCTCCTTATATAGATGATTGTCTATATGCTAAATATAGAACACTGTCTATATAATGTCAATACATATCGTTAAATTCAGCGTAAATTGCGTACAACATTTATTGTTATCTATATATATGTATATTATGCATGTAATATTAAAGATGTGCATATTAAAAAAAGGCAATCAGGTATAATATTACCTTTAGCCCTTCAATATCTTTAATTTTACTTTATATAATAAAATGACATAAATCATAGCATATAATTTTTTTTATAATACTATATATTTTATGTCATCTTATAATCATTTATTATAAACTAGATATTTATATTGAAACTCTTTTTATGGTATTTATAAAGACCACTTATAATCATTGTTTCCAATTTTCATTTCTAAATATGGTTTATCATTATTAGTAATTCCTATATACTCCTTACCGCTTGCCTTTTTACCTTTTGATATATCATACGTTCCTGCACCTATTGAATTAGGATATGTTGTACATTTATATCCATCTGCATCATAAAATTCAGCTTGATTCGCTAAGAAAAAATCTAACTCATCCATGCTAATATTTTCTACAGTATAACTTATTTCAACTACATTCTTAACAGGCTCAGCAAACTGATTCCTTTCACTAGTTAATTGTACACTATCTATTGTCAAAGTAAACTCGCCTTTTGAGCCATATTTATATGTAATTGTCTCACCAATTTTATTTTGTAGTTTTGCTTCTTCCTCTTTTCTTGCTTGTTCTGCCTGAGCCTCTTTTTCAGCTTTTTCTTTAGCAAGTCTTTCTTCTTCTGCTTTACGTTCTTCTTCTTTCATTTCAAACCATGGTTTAGCTTCATTAACCTTGTCTTGGAGTGTTTTTATTTCAGAATCCTTTTCTGATACTTGTTGATTTAAAGATTCTACAGAACTTTCGAGTTGAGCAATAGCTTCTGAATCTGACATAATAGCACCACCAATAGCACCACCAATTATTAAGCAAGCAACCCCTATAACTATTTTACTTTTTAATAACTTTACTATTTTTTCTTTATTCATGATAAAATCCCCCCATTAATATTCATGTATTATTTGCTTCTCATAACATATTATACATTTTTTCATGTAACCATTATATACTTTTTTGACGAATAAAGTAAAAAAAACTATTTTTTATGTTAATTTATACTTAAATCAAGTATATTTAAATTTAAATATTATAACATTTAAATTATTGAAACTTTTAAACAAAATTATTAAATATAAAAAAGTTGCTTTGCCCTTCACCCCTTATTTTTAATGTCTAGGGTTTTACCCAATAATTTATTGCAAAGCCTTCATATTACAGCGTTTTGAAATAGAAAATTTTTATACTTTCCTAGACATTAAAAAAGTGTTAAATCCTCAAATAAGCTGGAATTTAACACTTATGAATTTCTTAGTTTCTAGTTTTTATATCTTACCTTTAACTATTAGTTTTTAGTTTACTAAAGTTTCCAACAATGATTTAAAGGACCACTTCCATTACCTAAATTTAAATTGGCCTTTAGAGCTCCCGTTATGTACTCTTTAGAATTTTTAATACATTCTTTTAAATCGCTATTTACCGCTATGTTGCATGCAATGGCTGAGGATAAAGTACATCCAGTTCCGTGAGTATTAGGATTATCTATTTTTTCTCCATTAAACCATGTTAATTGTCCATTTTCATATAATAAATCATCACTGCAATCTTTTAAATGGCCACCCTTAAGAAGAATGTTTCCTTTATAAAAGGTGCTTATTTTTTCTACTGCCTTAATCATATCTTCCCTTGTTTCTATATGAAAACCACAAAGACATTCACCCTCTGGTATATTAGGTGTTATCACCGTAGCTAATGGCATAAGTTTATTTATTAGCATTTCCATTGCATCCTCTGCTAAAAGTTTACTTCCACTTGTAGATACCATAACTGGATCTAATACAACTTTCTTAACATCATACTCTATTAATTTATCTGCAATAATACTAATAATATTTTTATTAGAAACCATACCAATCTTTACTGCGTCTGGTACAATATCTGTAAAAATTGAATCAAGTTGCATTGCTACAAATTCAGGGGTAGCTTCTAAGACGCCTTGAACTCCCATAGTATTTTGAGATGTTAGAGCAGTTATAGCACTCATTGCATACATTTTATGAGCTGTAATAGTTTTAATATCTGCTTGGATTCCAGCTCCCCCACTACAATCTGAACCTGCAATAGTCAATATTTTTTCCATTTTAGTATCCCCCTATTATTTACCTGACATTTCTTTTGAAAGTTTTAATAACTCTCTTGAGGCTTCTTCAATATTTTCTTTAGCAAATATAGCTGAAATTACAGCTACTCCATCTGCACCTGTTCCTTTTAATTTTAAAATGTTGTCTTTAGATATTCCCCCTATAGCAACTATCGGAAGGTTTACACTTAAGCTTATATCCTTAATTGTTTCATGAGATATTGTTTCTGCATCTTCTTTAGTTGACGTTGAAAAAACTGCCCCAACTCCTAGATAGTCTGCACCATTCTTTTCTGCAATGATAGCTTCCTTAGCATTGTGTGCTGATATTCCTATTATTTTATTGTCACCTAACCTTTTTCTAGCTGCTAATAATTCTTCATCACCTTGTCCAATATGTACTCCATCTGCATTTACAGCTATAGCTACTTCAATATTATCATTGATAACAAAAGGCACCTTATACCTATCTGTAATTTCTTTAATAACTTTTCCTTCTTCAATAAAGTCATCTAAAGCCATATTCTTTTCTCTTAATTGGATAAAGGTAGCTCCTCCTTTAATTGCACTTTCAACTTGCATAGCTAATGTCTCTCCTGATTTTAACCAACTTCTATCTGTTACAGCATATAATGCCATATCTTCTTTATTTACTTTCAACATTAATACCCCCTTCTAAGGTCTTATAATTTAAATTACTCATAGAATCAATTAAATAAACTTTAAAGGATCCTGTACCTTCTTTTCTTTCTATAACCTTTTCGTATGCAAGTTCACCACATAATCCCATTGCAGCAACTGCAACTGTAGTTGCATATAAAGGATTCTCCTTATTAGCTCCACATAAAGCACCTATAATTGATGAAAGCATACACCCAGTACCTGTTATCCTGCTCATATATTCGTTTCCATTTTTTATAAGATAAGATTGGTTCTCACTAGAAATAATATCAGTAGCACCAGTTATAGCAATTACGGCACCAGTTTCTTTAGATAGTTTTTTTGAAAAGTCTATTACTTCCCTTAAATTGTCACCTGTAACTTTATCTGATTCATTAGCATCTACCCCAATAGTTGAACTAGTGCCAAATGCTAAAGTTTTGATTTCTGAAATATTACCTCTAATTACTGTAAACTTAATTTCTTTTAAAAGTCTAAGTGTTGTTGAAGTTCTAAATTTTGATGCGCCTGCACCTACTGGATCTAAAATTACTGGTATGTTAAGTTTATTTGCTGTTTTTCCTGCAATAATCATAGCTTCAACAGTACGACTATTTAATGTTCCTATATTTATAACTAATGCTTTACAAATTGATGTTATTTCTTCAACTTCAAGAATATCATCAGCCATTATGGGTGAACCACCAATAGCTAATATCATGTTAGCGCAATCATTTACTGTAACATAATTAGTTATATTATGTACGAGAGGTTTCTTTATTCTTACATTTTCCAATACTTCTTTTATAAATGTCATAAAACATTACTCCTCACTAATTATCCAAAATAAGTTTATTTAATGCCCCTGTTTTATTAAGGGCAAATAAAAATAATATAGAAATTGCCGCACCACCTATTGAACTCACTGAAAATGGAACTACAAATCCAAATAGTGCAGCTTCCCTAGATAATATTAATGTAGCCATTGGATAAGCTATAAGGGCACCTAAAATTCCTGTGCCAAAAACTTCTCCAATAAAGGCCATATAAGTTTTCTTAAAACGCTTATATAATAATCCTGAAAGTAAAGCTCCACACATACTACCAGGAAAGGCTAATATGGTGCCTGTCCCCATCATTATTCTAATAATTGACGTAATAAATGCCATTAAGGTTCCATAGAATGGACCTAATATTACAGCTGACAATACATTAATTAAATGTTGAATGGGAAAACATCTTGCAACTCCTATTGGAATTGAGAACGTTGACAAAATAACTCCTAAGGCTATTAGTATTCCCGACAGAGTAAGCTTCTTTGTTCTTGTCATAATTAATACTCCTTTCAAAAACAAAAAAGGTACGCCAACCAACTGGCATACCCAAATATTTTCATATATGATTATTCCCTACGTTGGCATTATCCAAATCAGGTACGGTCGAAGTTTACACTTCCTCTCAGCCTGCACACAAGCTCCCGAATCTAATGTATTTACTTTATTAACTAAATGTTATCACAACTATATAATACAGTCAAACATAATATGGTATAATTAGATATACTTGTAGTGATAATTGTAAACTAAATAATTTGTAAAGGGGTTATGATTATGAGTCATTTTGAAGAAAAACTTACAAGCAAAGAAATTTATAAAGGAAAAGTTGTTCACTTATATTGTGATAATGTAAAACTTGAAAATGGTCGTGAAACTTTAAGAGATGTTATTAGACATCCAGGTGGTGTGTGCGTTGCTGCACTAGATGATAATATGAACATATTAATGGTTAGCCAATATAGATACCCTACAGGCCAGGAACTTTTAGAACTTCCTGCAGGAAAGCTTGAGTATGGAGAAAATCCAATGGAATGTGGTTTTAGAGAATTACAAGAAGAAACAGGGTTTACTTCTGAAACTTTATCTTATCTAGGTAAAATGTATCCAACTCCAGCTTATACTGATGAAATAATACATATGTATTATACAACTAAAATTACAGAGTCTACTCAAAATTTAGATGAAGGTGAATTTTTAACAGTTCGAAGAATTCACTTTTGGAAAGCTTACGATATGGTTATCAGTGGTACAATTATAGATGCAAAAACTCAAATTGCCATATTAAAATTAGCATATATACTTATGGAGCAAGGCCGTGGAAAATAGAAAAAGTACCTATACCATTATATTTATAGTAATAACAGCATGTTTAATTATGGGCTATGTGGATGCAATTATCTCTCCACCATATATGATTAAATCATTAATTAAACTTAGTTTGTTTTTAGCTTTACCTTTACTATTTTGTCTTAGAGATAAATCTATATCATTTAAAAACTTATTTAAAGCAAACAAAAAAAGTATCTCTAGGGCTTTAATTCTAGGTATATGTGTATATGGAATTATCCTTGGAGCTTACTTTATATTGGGACCTTTCTTTGATATGTCTATGATTACAACATCTTTAGAGAATAACATAGGTGTTAATAAAAGTAATTTTGTATTTGTAGCTATATATATCTCTTTTGTAAATTCTCTATTAGAAGAATTTTTCTTTAGAGGTTTTGCTTTTCTAAGTTTAAAGGAAGTTAGTAATAGAAAGCTATCATACATCTTCAGCTCCCTTGCCTTTTCACTTTATCATATTGCTATAATGACTAATTGGTTTGGACTAACTCTTTATATGATTTTAATTGTAAGTTTATTTGTTGGAGGATTAATTTTTGACTGGCTTAATGAAAAATATAATAATATATACTCTTCTTGGCTAGTTCATATGTGTGCTAACTTTGCAATAAACACAGTAGGTTTTATTCTGTTTGGCATATTATAAGAAAAAGTGATATTACAACCTTATTTGTAATATCACTTTTTTTAATTTCAATGAACTTTATACATTTTTTTATATATGTTTTCTATATCAATTTTTTCTTTTGTTATATCAATAATGCTAATATCATTATCTATTATTACTCTTAATATTTCAGTTATAGTTTTCTCACTTGATAAATTAACTTCAAATTTATTTAAATCTATGTTTTTATATTCTGATTCACCTACCACATTATTTAATACTTTAATAAATTTTTCTGAATTATCAACCTCAATTATAAATTTATATTGTTCTAAAATGTTCATGGTATTTTCAATAATCTTACCTTGATTTATACAAATAATCCTATCTGCTAATCTCTCCACTTCTCCTAATTGATGAGATGAAAACAATATTGAAATATTCTCGTTCTTTACCAATTCCAACAAAGTATCTCTTAACTTAATAACTCCAGTCGGATCAAGTCCATTTGTAGGCTCGTCAAGTATAAGAAATTTAGGTTTACTTAATAGGGCAATTCCTAATGCTAATCTTTGCTTCATACCCATAGAGTAACTATGAACCTTACGATCCAATTCCTTATTTAATTCTGTAAATTCATATATATCCTTTAGCCTTTCTGAACTTACATTTTTCAAACTAGCGAACAGCTTTATATTATCCCTACCACTTATATCTAAAAATAATCCAGGAGATTCTATTAAAGCTGCCATTTGATTAAGCGCAAGTTCTCTCTGCATTTTTACATCATATCCTGCTACTTTAATAACACCACTATCTGGGAAAATAAGACTAGAAATACACTTCATAGTTGTAGATTTTCCTGCCCCATTAGGTCCAACAAATCCAACTATTTCACTTTCATCAATGAAGAAGGATACATTGTCTAAAACCTTCTTTTTCCCAAAAGATTTGTTAATATTATTAACTTCTACTAGATGTTTGTCCATACTACACCTCCCATTTATATATCTCCTTCATATTTTGCTAGCTCTATACTACTAATTTCTATTATAGTTAAAGGCTCATTCATGGCTCCAACTTTAACTTCACGCATTTTTTCAATGGTATCCATACCATAATATACTTGTCCGAATACGGTTATTTCATCTTTGTTTTTAATATTTCCACCAATACTTTTAAAAGCGTCTATTTCTTTATCAGAGAATCCTAAAGTAGATATCTCTTCAAGCTCTTCATCACTAAGGTAATTTCTATCTATTATTGCAAAATTGCTATAATTTTTTCCTTCAATATTGACTCTTCTTGGAATAACAACACTTCCATATAACATTGAATAATTATGGTCTACTTCAATATCAAAGCCATCTCCATAAATACTTTTACCATCATACTCTGGTTCTCCAATTTTTCCAATTCCCACTGAGACCTGCCCCATATTAGTAAATGCATGTCCTGTATAAAATCCTTCATTTACTAGAGTCTTAAAATTCTCAACAGCCTTTGGTGCTATATCTTCAAATAGTCTTAATTTTATTTCTCCATAATTAGTCTTAATAATGGCAATGTCCTCTCCTATTTCAGGCCTTTTCAGCTGTTCAATGTCTATATTTTTATAATCAACATAATGATTTGCATTTTGTACCTTCTTCTCCTTACCACAACCTACAAAGGTAAGAAATATCATTGTAAATAAAAATACCCTTAATATTTTTTTTAGCATGCTCTTATTCCCCCTTTATCCCAAACAAATCCTTTTTTTTGAATCGAAGTGTGGTTAATCCTAGTATTAAGACCGATAAAGTCAATTGCATAATTACACCATAGAAGTTAGTTGTCATCAATTCATATTTACTTAAATCCTCAAAGAAAATATAAGAAAAAGGATTAAATAATCTATTTATATTAATGAAACTATCTATAGAGTGTATACAGTAAGTTACTATCATTAATGAAATCATTACTCCTAAACTTAAGATGTCATTACTAGTATACACTGATAACGAAATGCTCAGTACTACTATAAAAAGCAGAAATACTATAAAACTTATGAAGTTAATCACTGTTACCGTACTTAAAGGAAGATATTCTTGACTTATATTTTTAACTATAAGGTTTAATCCATTAACACCCTCGTTTACTTGAACTGGACTGGATAACTGTCCCAATCCAAAGATTAATGAGACTAATAAAAAACCTAATAAAATACCTATAAATACAATTAACAAAGTTAATATATATGAAGAAACTATCTTAGAGAGTAATAATTTAGTTCTCTTCAAAGGTGATGTATAGATTGTTTTATAGCAATCATCCCTAAGCTCAATAACATAGGAGTCTATGAGAAATAATAGAATAAAGATTAAAATCACTATTATGTTAGATCCTGTAAAAAAATTTCGTATAAAATTCACTCCATTTAATGTATACGGATTGATTACCCCTGGAATTTCATTCTCAAGTAAATAGTTGATATAATTTAATTGTCTGTCTACTTTATCTAAGGATAAGCCCCTCTCTTCTAAATATTTATCATCAATAACTCCTCTAGCATAACTCTCTTTAATACCAACATATTTAATTTTCTCAGCTTTAATAAAGTCAAAATTATCTTTAGGAACCTCATCAATTCCATTTAGCCTTCTATCAATTATATTATTTACAAGCATGGAGCTGTTATATTGAGATTGATAAAACTCATTTTCTAACTTTAACTTATCATATCCTTCCGCCGATTCATCCATTCCATTTATTTCACTGGATTTAATTTTTACCATAGGTCCATATTCTTGAAGTTCATATTGCAAAATATTCTTTTGTGATTCATCATAGATTTTTTCCTTATAATTAAGAAAAAAACAAAAGCCTACTATATATACAAGAAAGCCTATTAATAACAATCTATTTTTACCTGATTTAATGCTTCTCATTAACTGAAATTTTATACTTTTACTCATAAAGCACCGTTACTGAAAACTTATAAAAAGTTATAAGCTCTTATGTTTCATTCCTTTTTCAATGTATCTGTTTTTGTAATAGATAAATCTAAAACTACTCACATTTGATGTGATACTCCAAAGGCGTAAATTCCCGACTAACGTATCGGTACATATCAATAGTATCTTTTAGGTGATTAAGCTATTGATTTAATACCATATTTCATAAGATTTATACTTGCATTTAAATCTCTATCTATAATACATCCACATTCTTCACAAACATAAACTCTGTCAGAAAGTTTTAATTGCTTCTTAATACTTCCACATTTTGAACAAGTTTTACTTGATGGAAACCATTTGTCTGTTTCGATAAATTTTATATTATTCCATGATGATTTATATTCAATCTGTCTATAAAATTCATAAAAACATTGTTGTTGTATAGCTTTAGATAAATGCTTATTTTTAATCATACCATTTACATTTAAATCCTCTAATACTATAAACATTGGTTTTCTGTTTATTATTTCAGTAGTTATTTGATGTAAATAATTATGGCGAATATTTGTTAGTTGGTGATTTAATTTTAAAAGTTTCTTTTCGCTTTTTATAATGTTATTTGTTTTACAGTAACTCCTCCCTTCTTTATTTAACTCATATTTTTTCGATATTTGACGTTGTAACCTACGCCTTTTCTTTTCTAATTTCCTAACTCTTTTAGTTTTATTAATATTTTTATAAACTTTGCCATCTGAACATACTGCTAAATCTTTAATCCCAAGGTCAATACCAATTCCTTCATTTTTAGAGATATTGTAATTATCCTCATACTCTATACCTACACTTACCCACCAATTAATACCATCAAATGTTATTCTTGGATTAACATATTTACAATTAGTAGGTATCCTGTTATGTTCAGCTAATCTAATCCAGTTTAGTTTTTGCTTATTTTGTTTTTTACTAGGAGTAAATCCTTCTAGCTTAACATGGGTTTCACTAAATTTAATTTTAATGTTATCCTGATAAAAACTAGGTTTAGATTTCTTTTTACTTTTAAATTTAGGGAATTTAGATTGTCCTTTAAAGAATCTTTTATATGAATTACAAGCATCTTTGATGGCTTGTTTTGTTACATTGTTAGATACTTCATTAAGCCATTTATATTCTTCTTGTTTTTTTAATTTAGTAAATTCTTTTCTTAAATCAGTATCAGAAATAAATTTACCACCATTATTATAATTTTCTTTTTCTCTAGCTAAAGTCCAATTATAAGCAAATCTACTAGCTCCCGCATATTGGAATAGCCTAGTCCTTTGTTTATTATTTGGGTTTAACATTATTTTTATTGTTTTTATCATTTGTATCACCACATATTAATTATTTTACCCAATTTCTAAGTATTTGTACTGATACTCCTAATATTTTAGAAAACTCATTGATAGAATAGTATTTACTCATATTTATCACCCCAATATTATTCCACTTACAAAAAAGTTACAAAAACCAACACTATTTTATAACTTATTTACAACTGTTGAATTCCTCCTAATAGGTTATATCCTTTCTTTTAAAATAAGCTACTCCTACTAAAACAGTAATTAAAATGCTTATTCCTAGTACAATAAGACTTCCCAAAAGTGTGATATTAATGCTCCCTGTTATAATTTGAGTAGCCCTCGAAGCACTAAATACATTAAAGATACTTGGCATAAAATTATCAGCAAAATACCCTATTCCTATAATCACTATCAATAACATTAAAGCCTTTATCTTGTCCACAAATATGGATGAAATAAATACTGATAAAACAGACAGAAAAAAAATATATAATATATATATTTCTGTTGTTTGAATTAAAAATGTTTTAAATGTTATAAACTTATAATCTTCAAATAAATTTACTGCTAAATCATCATAATTTACTTCTGTTGGTCCTAAATATACTCTAGTTCCATTCTTCTCATATGCCTCTTGTAGATCCATTGCAGTAGTAGTAACTCTATTCCATTGATTTTCATGGGATAGAATTGGTGTATCAAAAGTCTGGAAGCTAGATAAAAATCCCACTATTAAGTTTAGTACTACCATTGTAGATGCCAATACAAACACAGCAGATAAAAAATTAGCAAAAACCATAGTAAAATAATATTTGCTCCTTTTCACACCATGGGTAGCAATAGTCTTAACTATTCCAGTTTTATACTCATCGCTAATACAATTAAATGATGTTAATATTATAAATATAGCCATAATTAGTGGTAAGTATTTATTTATCATATTGTAAGTAAAGGTAACATTATTTAATGAATAATTATCAATCATCCTAATATTTTTGTGATATAAATCATATTTATACTTAATGTCAATAATTGATAATTTCATGTCTGTATCTCCAACAAATAGGTTTTCTGACATATCAAAAGAATCATACTTTATGTCAGGTAACAGTTCATCCCAAATTTCCGTAATATTATTTTTTAAAAATTCTGACTTTTTCTTACCGTTACATTGCCATCTTGCGCTAAGCATACATACTATTATTTCATTCTTATAGGCTTCCTGAAAATTCCCACTTTCGTAGTTATTTACCGCCATCTCTGCATGGGTAGACATCATATTAAATAAATTAACTTCATTAGTTTTTCCTTCATCTAAATATACTTGCTTATTTTGTTCATGAACATTTTTTCCTGGTCCCGTAATAATATAAGAATACTTAATCTCTTTATTATATTTTATTTTGTCATTAAAATACTTCATTTCATTAAACATGTTAATCCCAAGAAAAAATATCAATGCAATTATTAAAATAGTAACTGGCTTTTTTAATGATCTTTTAAAGTCATATTTGAATAACTTCAATAAATACCATCTCCTTGTATAGTTATTACAATAATATAAATTTGGATAATCCCTAACGTCTACAAATACTATATATCTATCATAATTATCTTAACATTTATTGAAAAATATGTAAACAAACCACTTTTACGCATACTATCACATAAAAGCTTATATAGTTAATCAAAAAAACGAAGTCATTAATAGACTTCGTTTTTGATGGATATACCACTATAAGTGAACTATCTACAGGCCCGCTCTAAACTTCATATAATTTTTAAAACTAAATTATTAGTTTTTTTGCATAAATAGATATTTCATTAAGGTCCGCAGCCCGTGAACAGTAGTGCGTATATATTAATGGCAAAGTTAGCTTATCACACATACTCTATTTCCTTTAAGATTGCTAAATTAGCTTTGTCATTGACTTTGATAGATTTAATAGTTTGAGGATTAAAATACTCACAAGGAGAACTATAGTATTCTCCACACACATCCAAACCTAGAATTTTATAATTATTACACATATAATTTATACTATTTAATAAATCCTCAAGTTTCATATTCCCTTGGTCCCAATTTGTTAATGCATCGGTATAAGCTAATACATCCTTATCTACACTTATATAAATTTCATCTGTAACTGTATTAGATTTTATGTATTCGTTTACAGTTTTTGCTTGTCCTATATTTTCTTTTGAAAGTATAGCCACCTTATCTTTATTATCAATAATATTTGAATAAATAAGCTCCTGGCTAACCCCTATAATAATTACTTTCTTTAAATTTGGAAGATTGTTTATAGCATTTGATACCCATGACCCACAAGTAACTAAGGATTTACTTGGAGCATCCATCATATCAGTATGATGATCAAATAAAACTAAAGTGAATGGTTTTTTTATGTCCTTAAGAAGTAAGTAGGTTACATAGTGATAATTACCATTACCAATGAAGGTAACCTTACTATGCTTTTTATTAATTATTCTGTTATATATTGATTTTAATGAAGATTCTTCACAATATCTATTTACATTTTTTATATCAGAAAGATCAATCCAGCTATAGTCAAGTTTCTTATAATAGCTTTGGCTTTTATAACCTTCATCAAAATCTAAAATGTCTACGGAAGACTTCACCTTTGATTCCCCCTTTTTAAATAGGCTCTGTATTCAGCTTTTTCAAAAGGAACCTTATGGTTCCCTTTGAGGATCTCTCCTTAACAAGGAGGGAACAGAGACCCCTTCCAACCCCCCATCGGAAAAGCTGTGCATAAGCAGATTAAATTATTGTCCAGCATGACTTGTACATTCTATCACTTTATTTTACTACAGAGCTTTTAAATATTGTAACAACACCAATATGATAACATAAATTTAATTTTATATTAAATTCCCTTATCATCCATAAAATCAGTTTAACTTCCATAAAAATGGAAGAGTAGCATATAGGGCTATTTATTATATAAACCCTTTATACTACTCTGTTTATCTACCAATATCATTTATCATTATACACTTTTGTTTTAAATCTAAATATAAGAACATTGCATAATAAAGTTTATGCTAACTTTTGATATGACATTTGTTTTTAAAATATATAACTACGAGATAGGATTAGCCAGTAGGTTTTGGTGCATTGTGATTATTAAAATAAGACCATCCAATTATCGTAGCACTATCTCTACCTTTTTGATTATGCACCTCATTTAAAACTCTTGATATATTTTCAGATATATCACTATCAAATGTCAGTACCTCACATAATTGTTTGCTATTTTCAAATGGTCTATTTCCACATTCTAATACTCCGTCAGTAAGTAAATATATGTAGTTCTGACCTTCTCTTAATAATCTCGTTCCTGTTGAATAGCAAGGAATATCTAAGTCAAAAGTATTTACTTTACCAACCCACTCATAGAATTGTCTTTGGTTAAGGGCAAATTGATTTAATTCTATAAGTTCTGGATGAAATAAATATACAAGATTATCTCCTATAGACATCCACCAAAGATATTGTTCTTTTTGAGCAACTATTAGGCATGCAGTCTCGCCTTTTATATACGTACACTTTTCTTTAAATTCTTTACTGTTAAATATATCGAAAAAGAATTTATGCAATTGTGTAAAGACATTCTGAATTGGCATATCTAAAATTTGCTCTAAATGATATTGTTCTTTTTTTATTGTTTCAAAAACTAAGTTAGCACTTTCGCTTGTTGCATGTGCATCAAGTAGCAATGCAAATCGCCAATCATTGTCACTGCTACAAAGTATCAATGCACCATCCTCATTTTTATATGCACCACTAGCAGAATTGCCTCCATAGTACCCAAGAGTTATTTCTCCACATATTCTAATTGTATGTTTATTAAGAGACATATCTTCATTTCCAAGCCAATAAAGCCTATTGTTATCAGTCATAAGTCCACCTCCAAAAATAGAATGCATACAGAGTCCTTTATATAATACCCCATTAGGAAAGAGTAATCTTTTCCCAATGGGGTATTTATCTATTTCATATTTTTACAAACTACAATAAACCTGTGTTCAAGACTATCAAAATAAGATTTCTCTTCAATTTCTTTATGAATCTTACATAGCTCATCAAAGGAATCCTCCACAGAGAAATTTGGGAATTCCCAAGGAATAATCTTTGCAAAATAAACTATAGCTCCAACATCAAAGAATCTTAAATAAGGATAACATTCCTCTTCATATATAACTTCAAAGGAATTCTCCTTTAATGAATTCACCGTATATTCAAGTGTATTAAACTCAAATTCAGGTTTAAAATCTTTTATAAGCCTTTTTGAAAGAATTTCATTGTTTTTTCCACCAACTTGCTGAGTAATAAATATTCCACTTGGTTTTAAAATTCTACTTATCTCTTTAACATCAAAGGACTCATGCCTATTTATAATCATATCAAAACTATTATCCTCAAAAGGTAATTTACTATCTTCAATGACTTGTTTAACAGTAATACCTAGTGGAGCTAATGTTTCTCTACATAACTCAACGTTAGGTTCCCATGATTCAGTAATAGTAGTGTTTTTATAGGGATGTCCTAAAGTCAAAAGAAATTCTCCACCACCAGTGCCCATATCTAGCAATTTGTACTCATCTTTTAAATATTTAATAAGTATTGATTTATAATCCCAAGGAAGGTGTTCTCCATCCCATCTACCTTCCAGATAAGAAAAATCCCATCCTTTAAAACTTCTTTCTTCTTCCTTTAACCATGACTCTTTTAATACTTTGTAATCCATAACTTCTCCTCATTTCATATATATTTTACAATGTATAAAATTCGGTGCAGTTACTGATAGCAAGTTTACTTATTCTCGATACAATCTGCCACCAGATTAATTCAACTGCACCGAGAAGTTAATTCGTTTCCTCACACTATTCATCCTTCCAAATAGATTTCTTGTGTATAAATTATCATATATGTTTAAATATGTCAATGATTCTTTCTATATATTAAGTATACTAACTACTAACAATCTACTTTACCTTCTAATGTCCAGTAATAAGGAAATGAAAAATGTATAAAATTAAACATCATATTATACTTATTATCTTCAATTACTGCTGTCATCCTTATTGGAAAGGTATATATTTCTTCTGAAGCTATTTCTTTTAATGAAGCTGCAATGCTCCTTTGTATTTTAAATAATTTCTCTCTTGAATTTAAAGTAGATGACTCAATTTTTTCTACTTCATTAAAACATCTATTAATTAACTCTTTTTCTTCCATACATACCTTTAATAAACCAGTAGCCATTATATAATAATAGTTGCAAACTTTTGTAGCATTTATATTCTCTATCTCTAAATCTAGATTTTCTCCAGCCTTAGTAGTAAGGTAATTATATATTTCATCCTCCCCTTTGTAATACTTATTTTCAGGAGATATAATAGTAACTTTTTTATTATTAAAGTATTTTGAAATTATCATTTTAGATAATCTAGGATTTCCTATAACATCTTTTGAAAAATCCTTCATAAAGTTATCTAGTTCCTTTGTTCTATTATTTTTAATGATATCTCTTTGTCTATCATAGCTATCTTTAAACTCCAATGAGTTTTCAAAACGCTCATCTGGAAAATTTGATTTTGTCATTGAAAATTGAAGGTGATATATCTTCCATCTTCCATCAGCCTTAATTAAAAATCCACTTAAGCACATAGGCCACAAATATTTTCTCTCACTGCTACTTCGCTTATTATAAGCAAGTGTTAATGCCCAATTGATAAATGAAATTCTTTGCTTTTCAGTAAGTGTATTATCCTGCAATTTGTTTTTTATAAACTCTAAATACCTATCATCTTTACCTTCATCATCCTTAAACACATACTTTACAGTTCCATCTGTAAAGAACCAAGCAATATCCTCATGAATAGTTATATTAGCATTTTCACAATCTAAGTTTAAATCTCCCCAATACTTAAAGTCTCCTTCAATTAATTCTTTCACCTTAGACTTTCCAAAAAACACTTCTTCAGTAGCAGTCCCCAGTATAGATATATCATCACTATCTAAAAATACTTCCTCTACAAAAGAATCTATTCGTTCTAAATCTCTATTAATGTATGCATCTTGAAATTTCTTAAGAATATTTTTTATTTCATCCATAATAATTTACCCCTTAATTTATACTTTTTTCTCTCCAAATAGTAGATGTTTTATATGGTTTTAATCCAATACTATAATAAAATTGCTGTGATGATCCAACTATTGCTTTTTTAGCTCCAAGCAATCCCACTCTTTTAATACCTTCTAAAACCGCTGCTTTTCCTAGACCTAATTTTCTATATTCCGGATCAGTAGCTACTGGTTCAATTATTGCAAAATCAACATCCTTGTCATACCACATTCCACAGTATGATGCAAAATTTCCATCAGGTGCAACCACTGCTATCTTTAAATTTAAATCTAGATTTGGCCTTATCATAGATGCTTCTGTTTCCTTTTCATCTTCTTCTGTAAATATTAATTCTCCTTCACCATTTAATTCATGATTAAACCCTTTCCATAGTACACGATTATATTGATAAAGGTCGAAAGTATCTTTCATAGATGTTATATAAAAACCTTCTGGTAATTCATAATCTATTGAAGTTCTATCCATATAAAATATAGCATCATTTTCCTTTTCTGTTGTAGGAATAAGCCCTAAATTTGAAGCAATATTCTGAAATTCTATGTCGCTATCTTCTATAATTACTCCAAAGTTATCTTTACTTTTCATATTGTCTTTTGCATATAATAAAATTTCTTCTCTTAGATAATTATAATCTGGTAAAGCTAAACAAAATGAATCACCTAAATGGCAATCACAAACAGCTAATCCTACTATTTTCTCATCATCCTCCCAAATTCCAATTTTGTTCAACACAGACTTGTCCAAATAAGAATGGGTTGTCATCCAATCCCATCTAGCATATGTGAATTCTGAATAACCACGTTTCACTAAAAATTCTCTAACCTTATGATAATCTTCAGTTATACCTGCTTCAGTTGTATAATTTCTAAAATTTATTTTCATAAAATCACCGCCATAACATTCTAATATCCCTACCTAATTTGATTTTAAATTATAAATTGAATTATAAAAAGATAAAAGACATTTATGTATTATTCATTGAACAAAAAACTACTGCTGAAAAAAGCAGTAGTTTCAATTTATTCGTTTTTACCATATACAATTTTCTTTATACTACTCTCTGAAAGAAAAAATTCTTGAGCTAATTGGCAAACATCCTTACCATTTCTGTACTTTGCCATTATTTCTAAGTTTCTAGTTAATAATTCTTCTCTAGTCTTAGTATTAGCTCCCCATCTCTTTCTTCTCTCAGGCTCAATTGGAATATAAATATATTCTCCCTGAATATATTTTTGAATTTCTCTAACCAAATTATCAGGTAGAATTTCTTCAACACTTACGTATTTCACTTTGCTCAGCTCCTTATTATTTTAATCTAAGGAAACAAAGCCTGTAAGTTATGAAATTACTTAATTTAGCGACTAACACTTGTCTCTGTACAAATTGCCGCTTATAGTCATATCTACAGACTTTGTACAGAGCTTAATACCTAAAGCTTTAGAAATAATATCCATATCCTCACTCTCCTAATGTATAACTACCTTATAATTCTAATTTTACCATTAGTTGCTTTAAGTATCAACATTACTTAAAGTACATTTTTATTTACTTCTAATTAACTTTACTTTCTGCAATATCCTCATGAATATTATTAAAAAGTTCTCTAAAAGATAGATCGTTTTCTGGTATCTTTGTAAAAGCTGCATAAAGACTTAATGGAATTTTTTTATCTTTATATTCAATACAAGTGCAATTTTTACTTAATATCTTCTCTGCAAGATTAGTGACTGCACTTTCATCACTAATACCTGTTAGAAGCGCAAACTCATCTGCTCCAATGCGAATTAACACCATGTCAGAAGTCATTTCTTCATCAATTCTACGAGCCGTCTCCAACAAGGCAAGGTCACCTACTTCATATGCTATATCATTAAATGCAATCATTCCTTTAATATCAAAACCTATTACATATGTGTTACTCATGTTTTTAATCACTTCATACATATTACTAACATCAACTTTTTTTCTTATCATATCTATATCCATCCCCTTCTCATAATGATATTTAAACTTAGGAAAAAGTCCTGAAAACTTCCAGTGTTTTCGAAATGAAGACGGCGATTCATTCCATACTTTAGTAAAAGCACGAGTGAATACTTCATGAGAATTATATTGATATTTAAAGGCAATATCCATAATAGTCATATCTGATGATAATAAATCGTTTGCAGCATTAGTTATTCTACGCTTAGAAATATATTCTTTAACACTTAAGTTCATAGCATATCGAAAAAGCTTTTGCAAACTAGATAACGATATATAACAACTGTCCGCTACCATCTGCTGTGTAATATCATTAATCAAATTATTTTCTATATAATTAATAGCATTTGTTAAAGTATGAAAGTTTTTCACCACACAATTTCCTCTCTATGCTCATTACAAGAAAAAATGGCCATTAATTTAACTTGTAACCAAATTATAACAAATAACTTCGGTTATTTCTTGATGTTTTGAGTAAATATAGTAAAAGACCCATTTTATTAAACTTTTTTGTTTAACAAAATGGGTCTTACAGCCTTATACGGAGCCTATCATAATAGCAGCTGAAGCTGAAGCTTAAACATTAATCTCTACTTCTGCTCCAAGTTCTTCTCTATGAGCTTCTAAAATTGGATTTATATATTCGTCTATAAAATCCACTACTTGACCACTTGCTCTTCCTGTAAACTTACTTGGATCAATTATAGCTAAAATTTCTTCCTTAGATAATCCAAAAGAATCATCAGCTAGAATTCTATCTATTAAATCATTTCTTTCACCAAATTCTTTTACTTGTCTTGCTGCTGCTAATGAGTGAACTCTTATCTTTTCATGTAATTCTTGTCTATCTCCACCACGTTTAACAGCTTCCATTAATATATTTTCTGTTGCCATAAATGGTAATTCACTATTTACATGAGCAGCTATAACTTTTTCATAAACTACCATGTTTGATGTTATGTTTATATAAAGGTTTAATACTCCATCTAAAGCAAGGAAACCTTCAGCAACAGATATACGTTTATTAGCTGAATCGTCAAGGGTTCTTTCAAACCACTGAGTTGCAGCAGTTATTGCTGGATTTAATGAGTTTACTATTATATATCTTGAAAGTGCACTTATTCTTTCACTTCTCATAGGATTTCTCTTATATGCCATTGCAGATGATCCTATTTGATGTTTTTCAAATGGTTCTTCCATTTCCTTCATATTTTGAAGTATTCTCATATCATTACTGAATTTATATGCACTTTGAGCCACAGAAGATAGTGCATTTAATACTATAGAATCTAGTTTTCTTGAATATGTTTGGCCTGTTACAGGATATGACTTTTTAAAGTCCATCTTTTCACATACTATTTGATCTAATTTTTTAACTTTTCCTTCATCATTATTAAATAATGTCATAAAACTAGCTTGTGTTCCTGTAGTTCCTTTAACGCCTCTAAATTTCATAGAATCAATTACAAAATCTAAATTCTCTAAATCCATTAAAAGCTCTTGCATCCAAAGGGTAGCTCTTTTTCCTACAGTAGTAAGCTGAGCTGGCTGAAGGTGAGTAAAACCTAATGTTGGTAAATCCTTATATTTAAGAGCAAATTTACTTAATTGATCTAACACATTTATAACTTTTTTTCTAACTAATATTAAAGCTTCTCTCATTAATATTATGTCAGTATTATCCCCAACATAGCAACTTGTTGCTCCTAAATGAATTATACCTTTAGCTTTTGGAGCTACTACACCATAAGCATATACATGACTCATTACATCATGTCTAACTTCTTTCTCTCTAGCTGCTGCTAATTCAAAATCTATATTATCTATATTATCTCTTAATTCATTAAGTTGCTCATCAGTTATATTAAGTCCTAATTCTTGTTCTCCTTCTGCAAGAGCAACCCAAAGTTTTCTCCATGTTTTAAATTTCTTATCTTCGGAAAAAATATAGCTCATTTCCTTTGATGCGTATCTAGTATTAAGTGGTGAATTATATGTATCTCTCATAATACCCTCCGTACAATAAAAATTTTTTTCTAGTTTTCATTCAGTATTATAACATACTTTTTGTTGATAAGTCTATTTTAAATTCGTATTTTTCACTTTATTCTTAGTAATATTGTTCCATAGTTTTTCATATATATTTATTATCTACATATGTCTAGGCTTAAAATAATTATTTAGGGGGGAAATATATGTGTAAAATTAGTTTGCTAGATAAGATTTCATTTGTACTTGTAATTATTGGAGCTTTAAATTGGGGCTTGTTCGGATTATTTAACTTTGATTTAATTCACTTTGTATTTGGCTTCTCAGATATCTTAACAAGAGCCTTATATATATTAGTTGGACTAGCTGGTATTAATTTAATCAGATTCCTATATTGTTTAACTAATAATAAAGTTAAATAACTATACTTATTTAAAATTCATATAAGGGCTATAGTACACACTTAAGTTGGTGTACTATAGCCCTTAAAACTAATAGTTCTTTTTCATTACTATAAATTCTACCTCTTCATCATTACATACAGTTTCAAATCTTTCAACCTCTTCAAAACCTAAGTTTAAATACAACTTATGTGCCCTTTTATTAAAACTGGTAACTAAAAGCATAATGGTACTAAATTTATATTTATTCCTTCCAAATTCAAGAATGGAATCTAAATATTTCTTGCCATTACCCTTTCCCACTAAATCAGGTCTCATTTGTACCCCTAAGAAGTATTCCCTATCATCTTCATCAAAGTCAAAAGAACAGTGCCCTAATATCTCATCTTTATTATTGCACATTATATAAGAAGAATCTTCCTTATACATATTTTCTATACCTTGCTTTTTTGCTTCTGTTTTATCATTGTTATAAAAAGAATAAACACCTTCATACTTCCATGTGATAATTTCCTTTGAATCACTTTTTACTGGTTTTCTAAATTTAATGTCCATAATCGATCTAATCTCCTTTTAATTAATACTTAACTTATTAGAGTAAGACTAATTATAAGGATCTTACCTTAATATTAGCCTTTTATAGACATAAAAAAACCTTTAATGATGGATATTTCATTTTTATCACCTCATGATTAATATACCATATGTGAATTTATAAGTAAATATTTATTATATATAACTAAAATTACCTTTTATTCAATAGTTCACTTAATAATTTATAATTAAAATCAACTCCATCATCTAAATTCAAATTAACTTTTTCACTCACAAATTTTCCTAAAACCAAATTATATTCATTACACTCAATAATTTTATTTTCAATAGCTTTCAAATCCTTTTGTAGTGAAGTTATATCTTTTACTGAAAGTGTATCATTTCTAATTAATTTAGTTACTTTATCATATTTTTCTTGGTGATACGATATTGTTCTATCAAGTAGAATTTTCACTTCATCTAAAGTTTCTTTAGAAAATTTATGATAATAACATAAAGCTTTAAAGCCTCCATTTTTACCAGAAGAAAATAACCAATAAATTGGTTTATTGTTATATGTTTTTAAATGATCTTTATAAAATTCCTTAAATATATATCTTCTTATAGTTTCTCTAGAAGATTCCCTAGACCTTATTCCTATAGAATTAGCAATAAAGTTCAAATTATCTTCTAACGTGTTTTCACCATAAGTAGTTCTAACAAAGTCAATAAACCTAGAAACTATATCATCCTCAAAACATATATCCTCTGTTACTGGTATAACATTATTCTTACAAATAAAACCTTTGCTATCAATAGAATATCTTTCAAATATGCAACCTATTGCATATGATATAAAAGACTTAACATCTATAGCTTTATCAGCTTTTCTCACCGTAATATTTTTTTCCTCAATTTCTGAACTTAATTCACTTTTTAGTCCATAAATTTTAATTAGGATTTCATTTATCTCTTCTTCATTCTCTTTAATTTTATAAAAACGATGAGTTGATGTATTCTTCCATGTATTAAAGGAATCCTCTATAGTGTAACAGAGCTGTTTTTCTTTAGATAATATGAAAGGATGTGTTTTAAAGTCCCAAGATGTCTCATAACTATTCCATTCGTCCATACTAAGTTTAATATTTTCATCTACAAGATAATCAATTCTATTCATATTTTCACTTTTAAAGATTTCTTCATTTATTGGAATATTCTTCAAATCACCTACTTGAATATTATAAGTAGGGTTCATTATATCTATAAAAAGCTTAGATAACTTACTACACATAAAAGCTAAAATAACCTTTTCTTTTTTTATATCATTCATAAATATAGAGGAACCTGCCACATCAAATATAAATCCAATTTGAGAATACCTAACACCCATATCCTGTGATATAAATGTATATGTGAGTCCACTTTTAAAATAGAAATCTTCGTTTTTAATTGTGCGACTATAGGATTTATATAAACTTGCCGCATAATCCTTAACTTCTTTGCCGTCATTCTCCCAATTTATTAAAAATAAATTATTGCCAAACCATTTTCTATATTCTCCTCCCTTATTATAGGGAAACCATTTTTTGTTGCTTTTAAGTGCTTCTTCTTTATTCCTTGCATTAAAACATATATGGTCACTATCCACCTCATACCAATATCTTAGAAAACGCTTATTATCAGAAGTAGCTAACCCCTGTCTAGGTTTAGCAATAGCTTCAAATGGTATAGATTTTCTAAATATATTTAATATGTTATCTGATACCCAATATGCAAATGGATGTCTAGGAATAATACTTAACTTATTTAAATCTATTTCAAATAACTTTGGGTTTTTATAATTACCTTCGCCTATAGTTTTTACTAAACTTCTCTTACTAGATGTTTCAACATTTTCTGTACAGTCAATAATCCTTGTGGTATAAGAAGCTTCTTTTCCTTTTCGCCTTGCAAAAGCTACATTTTGAACTATTGTTCCAACATTTTCTTCAAAAGCCCCAACACCTAAATGAAGCATATTTATAAAGCTACCTTCAGCTAATAACTTTTTTCTAAATTCAATAAAGCTACTTAAAAACATCCATGAATGCTGATTAATTATTGAATAGATGCCGTTATCTATTAAAAACTCTTCACATACTTCCATAAAAACAGTACATGTATCATGCTTTGATAAAGGATAATTTGAAGATAAGTAGGATGCAAGGTTATCATTAACTCCCCTTAAACCCATAAATGGTGGATTAGTAATACATATGTGATACTTAGCACTCATAACTTTACATTGAGAAATTAAGGGATAGATTTTTTCATTAATTATTTCCTTACATTCCTCATTAGATTCACATATAATTTTCAATCCATTCTCCAATTTTTCAAAATGTATTTCTTTAACTTTAATCATAGAACCATATTCTTTGCCATCTTCAAACACACTAAGTATGTAATTGAGATCATTTATAAACTCCGGATTAGATGATTTACTTATTAAATAATCGTATTCATCCCTAGATATATTATTACTTTCACTAATTGAGTAAAGATTTAAATTTAATGGTTTTTCACTAATACTTTCAAGAAAGTTATTATCATATTCTCTACCCTTCATTATTAAAGCAAAAGAAGCTAATTTTTTAGCCCTTTCATCAATATCTAATCCATATAAATTATTTTCTAAAATGAGTCTAGAAATTTCATTCTCTTTATATCCTTCAGATAAGTAAATGTCATAAAACAAATCAAATAAGTATGTTAAGATATGCCCTGCACCCATGCAAGGCTCCAACACTCTTATTTCTTCAGGAAGTAATTTTTTAAATTGATTATTATTAATATTAATCTCTTTCTTGGCTTCTTCAATGTAATATATCCACTTATGCTTTAACTCATCACTTACAATATGATTATTATCACTCATAGATAAATTCTCTAGATAAAATCGTCCTAATGAGTTTTGAGCCATATACTGAACAATCCACCTTGGAGTAAATATTTGAGTGGCAGCTGGAATATCGTTTTTAGATATTTTAATATTCTTTTTTAGTCCATCAAAAACACTATCCTTTTCCTCTGCCATATAGTATTGATAAAGCCATCCTACAATTTCTACATTATTGATAAATGCACTTTCCTCAATATCATTAGCTAGTTTTTCTAGTATAGATTCATCCACTAATAAATCTACAGGAATACATTTTTGAACATACTCATTTTCATCCTTAAATATATAAGGAATGATGTCTTTTAATTCCTCACACTGCCTTAATATTATATCTGGTGTTTCCTTTATTTCTGCAAATGATAATTCACGATGTAAGTACTTATTTACCTCCATATACCTTAGAGCTATAACTCTAATAAACCAAGTACATGCTATATCATCTGCCATGTAAGGATCTTCTATATTTAATAACTTCAACTTATCTTTAACTGATTTAGTAAGCTTTCCTCTAGCCCACATAGCAAAAGCTTTCAAACTACCATTATCCATAATACCTCCAAGGTGATCTTATCTTTTAAACGTTACTTTGTTTCTTCAAGTATTTTGTTTAATTTATTTTGAACCATCCAAAGTTTTTTTTGTTTTCTATTGTATGAAACCAATATATTTTTATTTTTCATATTTTCTTCCATAACCTTCATATAATGATCATCAGCAACTTTTATTGCATCTCTTAAAACTATTAATTCGTCCTTTGTGAACATCCCAATTCCTCCAATTTCATTCTATTTTCTAATCTATTATAGCTTAAAACATATTTCATTTCCAATTCTATTGAAATCTTTTATAATATAATTATAAAACATTCACACGGTATACTTGGAGGTATTATAATGGCTGAATTGTTTAGAAGAGCTACTATTAATGAATTAGATGAAGTTAATAACATCCTTATTAAAATAAAAAAACATATGAATGAAACTAATTTAACTCAATGGGATGAGATTTACCCTACAGAATCTATATTAGAAAATGACATTAAAAATAATGAATTATACGTATTATTACAAAATAATATAATTGTATCTTTTATAGTTCTAAATGAAAATCAAGAAGAACTATATAAAGTTGGGAAATGGCAATATACTTCAGATAAAATTGCCGTAATTCATAGACTTTGCGTTAACCCAGAAGTCCAAAATAAAGGATTAGGCAGAAAGATTTTAGCACTATCAGAAGAATTTTTAAAATCAAGTGGATATATGTCTATAAGACTTGATGCTTTCACAAAAAATTCTCATGCTCTTAATCTTTATACAAAGTCAGGCTATACAAAAACAGGTATTGTAACCTTTAGAAAAGGTGACTTTTATCTTTTTGAAAAATTACTATAAAAATCATGGAGCTGTTTATACTCGGCAGTAAATTTATAACTTGTGGGGACTTTTTCTATAACATTTGAACATAATTTAAAAATAAAATAGTTGAAAGTAATGAGAAAAACATTACTTTCAACTATTTTTAATTTCCTAATACCTCATCTATACATTCAGCACAAACTTTAACCACAAAATCCATCTCTTTTTTACTTATTATTAATGGTGGATTAAAATAAAGTATATCCCCAAGGGGCCTTAAAAGCACTCCCTTTTTTAATGCTCTTTTATAGATTTCATAACCATATCTTTTTTTACTGTCAAAAGGTTCTTTCCTTTCTTTATTTGAAACTAGCTCTATAGCATTAATAAGACCAATTGATCTAATATCTCCCACATGTATATTATCTTTTAGCGTTTTATTTATTAGCTCATTGAAATATATGGCATTTTCTTTAGCATTTTCTAAAATCGGTTCCTCTTCTAGTATTTTCAATACTTCTAATGCAGCCGAACAAGCTAATGGATTACCGCAATATGTATGGCTTTGCATAAAGGCCTTACCATCTATATAATCAGCATAAAATGCTTCATAGATTTTTTCAGTAGTAACCGCTATAGCCATTGGCATATATCCTCCAGTCAAACCTTTAGACATACACATAATATCAGGAGAAATATCTGCATGATTACACGCAAACATTTTACCTGTTCTTCCATATCCCGTAGCTATTTCATCTGCTATTAAATGAACATTATATTTATCACATAACTTACGCAATTTCTTTAAATATATAGGAGAATAAACTTTCATGCCTCCAGCCCCTTGTAACATAGGCTCAATTATAAAGGAGCATACTTCATCACCATGTTTTTCAAATTCTTCTTCAGCCTTCTCAAAACATTCTGCATTACATGTTTCTCTACCTTTGCCATATTTACATCTATAGCAATCAGGACCTTCAATCCTAATAATATCTAATAGCATTGGTTTATATATTTCTGAGTACATGTCAACTCCACCAACTGATAAGGCCCCTAAAGTTTCACCGTGATATGCATCACTTAAAGCCATAAACTTTTTCTTTTGCGGATTACCAGTTTGATAATGATATTGAAAACTCATTTTCATGGCAGCTTCTATAGCAGAAGACCCATTGTCCGTAAAAAAGAACTTAGTAAGACCCTTTGGTGTTATTCTTGATAATCTATCACAAAGTTCTATAACAGGTTTATGTGAAAAGTTAGCAAATATAACATGCTCAAGTTTATCTATCTGACCTTTGACAGCTTCATTTATTCTAGGGTTACAGTGTCCTAATAAGTTACACCACCATGAACTTACAACATCTATGTATGAGTTACCATCAATATCATATAATGTTAAACCCTCAGCATGATCAATAACCATAGGTGGAAGCTCTTCGTAGTCTTTCATTTGTGAACAAGGATGCCATATATGTTCCAGGTCTTTTTTTACGTAATCCATAATTAAATCTCCTTATATATATTTAATAATGTTGCTTTATCAATTTCCATATCTTTAGCATTTTTAGGTATACATGCTATTACCGGAATATCTGTTAATAATTCAATTTCTTTTTTATTATCAAGATGCATATAATCTTTTTCATTAAATTCATTTAATATAATTCCTTTTACCTTTAAGCCAAGACTTCTAGCATAATGAATTGTGAGGACTGTGTTATTAATTGTGCCAAGTTTTGCTGAAGCTACAACTATTAAATCTAAGTTCAGTAGTTTAATTACATCTGTAAGCATTATAGTTTTTTCATCTCTTCTTAGTGGACATACTATACCACCACTACCTTCAACAGTTATATACTCATACATGTGTCTTAAAGAATTAAAATCATTTGATACCTTACTTAACTCCACTGGATTACCTTCTATTTTTGAAGCTAAATGAGGTGACACTGCTTCTTTGTAAATAAAAGATACTAATTTTCTTGGGTTTTCATCTATTCCAGCAATATCACACACATAATTTGCATCACCTGGAATTAAATCTCCATTTACAACCTCAGCTCCACTTAATGCAGCTTTATAATATCCTGCACTAATGCCTAATTCTCTTAGCTTTTTAACAATCAATCCAGTAACAAAGGTTTTCCCTATATCTGTACCTGTACCAGTAATAAATATCCCCTTCATAACTAACTCCCTTTCTATATCATATTCACCTTATACCCAAGCTCTTTAAGCATTGACATATCATCGTCTATAGTAATTCCAGCAGTAGTTAACATATCTCCCGTAATTGCAGCATTGGCACCTGAATTAAATATAGCTCGTCCTTTATCGTCTAAAAGTCCCCTTCCTCCAGCAAGTCGAATAGTTCCTTCTGGAATTATAAACCTATAGATTGCTACAATTCTTTGTGCTTCTTCCTTTGATATAGGTCTATTGTTTTCCATTGGCGTTCCCTTAATTGGATTTAATATATTTACTGGTATAGATTTAATTCCTATTTCTCTTAGATCTAAAACCATATCTATTCTATCTTCCATTGTTTCACCAAGGCCCATAATTCCACCACTACATACTTCTAACCCTGCCATCTGAGCAGCTTTAATTGTATTAATTTTGTCATCATAAGTATGGGTTGTACATATTTGTGGAAAAAAGTTTCTTGATGCTTCAAGATTATTATGATATCTAGCTACACCAGCTGCTTTTAACTTTTGAAAATTTTCAAATGAAAGAAGTCCATGAGAAGCACAAAGTGATAACTTAGTTTCCTTTTTTATTTTTTCATATACTTCGCAAAGCGTATCAACTTCTTTATCACTAAGCCTTTTCCCTGATGTAACTACAGAATAGCGAAGAACTCCTTTTTCATCATTATATTTTGCATCTTCTTTAATAGTGTCTAAATCTAGCAGTGGATATTCCTCAACGCTAGTATTAAAATGAGCTGATTGAGCACAATATTTACAGTTCTCTGAGCACTTGCCGCTTTTACCATTTATAATAGTGCACATATCAAAAGAATCTTTGCAAAAATGTTCTCTAAGTTCATCAGCATATTGGCATAATAAATCTAAGTCTTCATTAAGAAGTAGCAATGCGTCTTCCTTATTAATTATGTATCCATCTAAAATTTTCTCTTTTAGTTCTTTAGCTATAGTCATATTCTTTAATTCCCTTCAATTTCATATAAGTTTAAATATGTATATTGTGTAGATTTAGAAAAATTTTCAAAGTCATCATTTTTATACACTTTACGTAAACCATTATATGATTTTAAGTTTACAATTGTCAACCCTATAAATAAAAGCAGTTTACCTTTTAAATAAACTGCTTTGAAAATATATTTATATTTTATCTATACATTGTTAGTAATTAGCCAATTAACATTATCATATAGCTTATCAATAAGATTACACATAAGTATAACCTCGTTTTCACCTACGTCTTTAAAAAGTTCATCTAAAATATTATCGAATTGCTTCTCATGTTCTTCTAAATATCCTCTACTTTTTTTAGTTAAAACTATGGAAGTTGATCTTTTATCTTTTGTATTTTCCCTAACTTTTATAAATTTCTTTTTTTCCAAAGATAAAATTATGTTTTTTATGTTTTGTCTGCTACAGCCCATCATTGCAGCTAAATCGTTCATATTAGGGCTTCCCTCAGCCCAAGTTTTTACAATTATAAGTAATAAAAATTGCTTTAATGTAATATCTCCACACAAACTATCTCCTGCCAACTGTAACTTATTAGATAACATAAAAATAGAATTAAATATATACTGTTCCTCCAACTTCCGTTCCATATCAACGCCTCCAACGATATGCATTATATTGCATATAATTTATCTAATTCAAATCTTTTTTCCTTATTATGTATATTATATAACAATTCTACTAATAATAGTTGAATTTCTGATAAAATTTACCTGCTGTAACACTCACCCTTTTTAATATGCTATAATCTTAAGGTATAAATTTATAATACTAAGGAGGTTAATATGAAAATTGCATTTATTGGTGATACCCACCATAATGAAAAAGCTATAAATGAAGTTATTAAATATGTAAATGAGTATAAGATAGATATACTAATTCATCTTGGAGATTGTGTCAGTGACTTATCTTTAATTAGAAGTAACTTTGAAGGGACAATTTATGCTGTTGCTGGAAACTGTGATTACACCACTAAGTACCCTAGAGAACAAATAATTGAAGTCAATACTAAGAAAATATTTTTTACTCATGGAGATGCATTTAACGTAAAAAGCACCTTAAATTCTTTATCCTTAAAAGGAGAAAGTTTAGGTGCTAATATAATACTATATGGTCATACTCATATTCCTATAAAAGAATACTATAAAGACATTTTAATTATGAACCCTGGCAGTATTCCAAAGCCTTCCCCATGGGTACGATATGGCTGTATTGGTTATATTGAAATTGATGAAAATGGAAAGACAATCAATTCAAATTTTAAAAAAGTTATCCTGTGATAGCTTTTTTAACTTTTATCTGTTATCTTATAAATTCCATTACTTCTTTCAAGCATACCAAAATCAATCATATCTCTTCTTATAGTACAAAAATCATCATTAAAATCGGCAATAATAATATTCACTTCTCTTTCTGAATATTCACGTCCTTTTTCAAAGGCCTTTAAAATCTCAGATAAAACAATCTTTTCTTTCTTATTTTGCACTGGTATACTCTTTAACTTTCCATATTCAAAAAAGCTTTCAATTACCTTTTTTCTATAGTTTTCTTCCCTTTCTAATTGAAGATCCTCTTCAGAGGACTCTTTTTTTATTATATCTAAAATTGACACGGAAAGAATTTCTTCATTTAATGAATATACAACATAGTATTGCTCCTTTTTTGAATTAACTATGTTTAAATCTTGAAGCTTTTTTAAATGAAACGATATAGTTGCCGGTGTTAATTTTAACCTTTCAGCTAGTAACTCAACATACATTGGTTCTTTTGCTAATGATTTCAGTATAGATAATCTTGATTTATCTGCTAAAGCTTTAAATAGCTTAACTACTTCTAATTCTGTCATTTTTTCCTCCTACATTAGTTCTAGAAATTTAGTTTTAAGCAACTCTACTACCATAAGTTTACTTTCTTCTTTTAGCACTTCATCGTAAAATTGATTTTTTTTATCTTTTTCAAGTTTTTCTCTCCACGACTTAGGTATTTTTTCAAATGTTTTTATATATTCTTGGCAAAAAGTTTCATATTCTATATTACCATTAACTTCTTTTGTTTTTCTTTCAGTAGCATTAAATAATGTCATAAATATTTCACATACGTTTCTTTTAATTTTTTCAATTATGGCTTCGTCCATACATTGATCATTGATTAGATGAAGTCGATTAACTTCATACTCATTTTTGATTTTTTCAACATAAGTAAAATATTCTTTTTTAAGCTCTATTACGCTTTCCACACTATCACTCCCTTACTTTAATTATATTATATTCATAAAATTAATATATGTCAATTTGTTTTTATAATTATCTAATTAAATTTGTTTTTTTATATTTATATGTATTAAAAGACTGACAACACCCACAATATTTTTATTTTTGAATTGTTTCTTGCAATATTTATGTTATAATAACGATGGTATGTAATTAACTGAAAAAAAGGGGGATTTTGTATGTTTACTTTCGAAACTACTTTAAAGAAAATTAAACATGAGGTACTAAAACAGATTGTAATACTTACAATGGAGGATAAACTTAACACAAAAGATATATATAACATACATAAGTTTATTGTTGATAAAAAAAATGCAACTTATAGGTGCTGTATACATAGGGAAAGAGCCATAGTTAATCAACGTGCTAAACTGGCTGCTGGGTATTTACCTGTTGATAATGAATTTGCTGAATTAGATGAATTAATTGACATAAGAGCAGATGAACAAATAATGTATGTAATAGAAGCTGCTTGTGATAGATGTCCACTTAATAAATATACCGTTACTGAAGCTTGCAGAGGTTGCTTAACTCATAAATGTAGAGAAGTATGCCCTGCTAATGCAATGATGTCTGTAGGTGGAAAGGCCTATATAAACCAAGAATTATGTAGGGAATGTGGACTTTGTAAAAAAGCTTGCCCTTATAATGCAATTTCTGAAGTATTACGTCCATGTAGAGTTGCTTGTCCTACAGGTGCTTTAAGTGTAAACGATGATGATAGACGAGCTTACATAAAAAATGATGACTGCATACAATGTGGTGCATGTATGAGCGCATGTCCATTTGGTGCGATTTCTGATAAGAGTTATGTTGTTCCAATTACTAAACGTTTAAAAATCAAACGTCCAATGGTAGCTATGGTGGCACCAGCTATATCTGGTCAATATGGTAAAGATGTGTCTTTAGGTAAAATTAAATCCGCACTTATAAAAATGGGCTTTACTGATATGATTGAAGTATCTTGCGGTGCAGATATAGTAACTGTTCATGAAAGTAAAGAATTTGCAGAGAGAATGGAAAAGGGTGACTCTTATATGACAAACTCCTGTTGCCCAGGTTTCCTAAGCTACGTAGAGAAAAAATATCCATCAGAAGCAAGTAAGATTTCTAGTACTGTTTCTCCTATGGTAGCTACTGCTAGACTATTAAAAGAGGATGATCCTGATATAAAAGTAGTATTTATCGGGCCTTGTACTGCTAAAAAAGCTGAGATTAAACGTCCAGAAATAAAAGGTAGTGTTGATTATGTTTTAACCTTTGAAGAACTTTGTGCTATGTTTGATGCATTTGATATTGATCCAAGTCAGTGTGAAGATTTACCAATTAACGAAGGTTCAAAATACGCTAGAGGTTTTGCTATGGCAGGCGGTTTATCTGCAGCTATAGAGAATTATGTAAATACAGAAAAAATACCTGTTAATTTTAAACCTGTAAAAGTTTCTGGTACTGATGAAATTAAAAAGGCTATGACTTTAGGAAAAATCAACAAACTTCCTGGAAACTTTATTGAAGGCATGATGTGTGAAGGTGGATGCGTTAACGGTGCAGGAGTTTTCTTAACTCCAAATTCATGTAAAAATAACTTCTTAAAAGAACAAAAGTCATCTACCATAGAAAATGTAGCTGATAATAAAACACTTGAAGATATTAATAAAATTAATCTTGAGAGATAATAATAGGGTTGTAGCTAAAAGCTGCAACCCTATTTTACTACAGAGCCATTATAAATTAATCCAATACCTCTCTACTATATTACCATCTTCCTCTATAAAAACATTTTCTAGTATACCACCGTAATTTTTAATAGTACCAGCAGATCCTAAATTACTTTTATCACAAGTAATAAGAACCTTAGTAATTCCTAATTTCTTTGCTATTGGTAATGCTAATGACAACATCTTAGTTGCATAACCCTTTTTCCTTTCACTAGGTCTTATTCCATATCCTATATGTCCACCTATCTTAAGTAAAAAATCATTTAATTCATATCTTAAACCTAGTGCACCATAGATTTTACCTTTCTCATCTACTAGAAAATATAAACTTGCTGGAACCTTGTCCTTTTTTCTTACTATATCTGTTTCTTCTTCAGCCCAATACCTTAAAAGATCCTTGTATTGATTTCCATTTCTTCTTGAAGCATATGGAACGATTTTTTCTCCACTCTCCTCCCATTCTTTAATATATGATAAATACTCATTCTCCATTTCAATTGATGGTTTAACTAACCTAAGCTCCATAAAATCAACCCCTTCTACTTAATTCGGATACAGCATTTTCTTTGAAATTCAGTGAACCCTAACGATTTAGCTAAATTTATACTGGCAATATTATCTTCATCAGCAGTCCATGTAAATATGCTTGAAAAATCCATTGTATAGTTCATAGCAAAAGCGCAAACTTTCTTTGCATAGCCTTTATTTTTATATTCAGGAAACAGTGTATTTACACTAATTACCTCACTCCTCCATGCATTTAAAGGAGAAATACCACATATTGATGTAAACCTATCTCCATCCTTATGTCCAAAGTAATGTAAAAATTGTGATGGATATTTTAAATGATTTAGTTCTCTATTACTTTTTAAGTCTATCTTCTTGATTATTGAACAATTATTCGATTCAATATTATTTATATGATTTCTCGTATATAATTTAATATGGTATGAGATTATATCTCCACCTAAATTATCCAATATGTAGTTTTTTAAATTTTCATCAATAACATATATATCCAAAGATTGAGACATATGTTCAATTTCTTTTATTAAAAAGTTCTTTACCTCATCATAATCATTTGCACATATATAATAATTCACCTTGTCTTGAAATACTTCTTTACATATCAAATTTTCAATAAAACCAAAGTCATTTTCTAATATATAAAATTCTATATTATTAGCTCTACGATTTGGATCAGTAAATGGAAAATCCATTAACTTTAATAATTTATTATATAAAAATAAATATCTATCCCATAATTCTTTGGGTAAATATTTAAATATATCACTTTTTAAGTAGTTAACCATATACATTGAATCATGACATATTTTATACATCTAAATTCCTCCAAATCTTTTAATAGTCATTATTATATCATTATTTTTTGTATAATTCAAAATTTTTAAATAAGTTATATTAAATTCTAGTTTCAATTATGACAATTATTATTACAACAACTATTAATACAATTTAGGATGTAAGATTTTAAATTTTAAATTTTAAATTTTAAATAAAAAAAACTGTATGCATCGCTATAAATGCATACAGAGTTTTTTATTTAGCTGCAATTTTTGCTTTTTCCATCATGTCCTTAACTTTCATTAAACGAGTAAGAGCTCCTCTTTCATTCTCATCAAGCTTCATTCTAATGTACTTGATTGTTTCTTGAAGTTGAGGAATAGTCATATACTCAAGAGCATTAACTCTTCTTCTTGTCTTCTCAATCTCATCAGCCATTAGCTGACAAGACTTTTCAACCTCTGCAAGTTCTAAAAGTTTTGGTAGAATGGAGTAAAGTTGTTCAATAGAAGTATCTAATTCAGATGATGTACTATAAAATCCATAAGGATAAATACTACCTGGATCATCTTCTAACTCTCTAACAAACTTCATTACAGGTACATTAACACTCATAATGTTCTTCTCTGCAATTTCTAAAGATATCTTTTCTTTTGGACAAGATATTGCTTCTTCAAGAAACTCTGGAGAAATTGCAGCTGATGCCATCATAAAGTCCTTAAAAGCACCTTGTAATTTATCTTCAACTTCACTTCTTAGCTTATTGTTATATTTTACAAGTTCAACGAACCTTCTCATCAATTCATCTTGCTTATCTTTTAAAAGCTTATGCCCTCTAGATGCAGTAACTAATCTCTTTTTAAGCTTAGTAAGCTCCATTCTAGTAGGGTTGACATTTAATCTTGCCATACTCTACTCTTCATCTCCCTTAGGCAGATACTTTTCAAGATATTCATCTCTAATTCTCTTAAGCTCATTAACAGGTAATATCTTAAGTAGTTGCCATCCAAGATCTAAAGTTTCTTCTATACTTCTATCTGTATTATATCCTTGGGATACATATTGATCTTCAAATGCTTCTGCAAACTTAGCAAATTTCTTATCTGCATCTGAAAGTGCAGATTCACCTAAGATTGCTGACAATTCCTTAGCCTGCTTACCTTGTGCATACGCCGAGAATAATTGGTTCATAGTATCTGCATGATCTTCTCTTGTTTTACCTCTACCAATACCTTTATCTTTAAGTCTTGATAGTGATGGTAAAACATCTATAGGAGGTGTAACTCCCTTTTGATATAATTCTCTAGAAAGAATTATTTGTCCCTCTGTAATATATCCAGTTAAGTCTGGAATTGGGTGAGTTTTATCATCTTCAGGCATTGTAAGGATTGGAATCTGAGTAATTGATCCTTCTTTACCCTTAATTCTTCCAGCTCTTTCGTATAGTGTA
>URKQ01000031.1 GCA_900548455.1 uncultured Clostridium sp. | reverse complement strand
ATCTAGTTTGTTTGAAGGACAATATGGTATTAGTGATATATATCTTGCAGTACCATCAATAGTTAACAGAAATGGTAATAAATACTTTGTCCATATAAAAAAAGCTCTGTTAAGAGCTCTTTAAACTATTTATAATGTATTTACTTTATACTATTTTTCAGTTGGGTTAATTACAGTTTTTGATTCATTATAAGTATCAGTTAATTGTTGCACAGGCGAATTGTAAGGTTTAACCCAACCTTGAGTTACAGCTAGCTCTGTAAGAGCAGTATGTCCCCCAACTATTTGATTTAAACCAGAAGAATATATAGATCTCAATTCTGGAGTACTGCTTGTTAGTGTAGCATTAAGATATGCATCAGCTGCTGCTTTTCCAGAAGCAAGCATATTTGTAGAAATAACTTCATCATTAATATCAACATTATTTTTAATTAGATTTCCAATTAAATTTGCCATTCTATTATACCTCCGCCATGACTGTTACTTGATTTTCATTAATAAACTGTTGCAATCCTTTTATTCTACCTTCTGCTGCTAATACACTAGATTCACCTTGTCTTCTTAAGTTTTCATCTGTTATTAGTGCATTTACTGCTCTTTGTACAACTAATCCATCTTGCTCCATCTTCAATAGTGATGTTAAAGATAGTAATTCTGCTTCTGAAAGTTTTCTCATTTTCTTCCCTCCAATAAAAAATATAATAAATATCATTCTTTCCTTACTAGCTTTTTAATTTCTTTTATTAATTTGGTCTTTTAGCTCTCACTTCATACAATAATTATTTTTTTATTATAAAACAAACTAAAAAAGCACCTACTTAAGTAAGTGCTTTTATATAATTTAAACTTTATATTTTATTTTTTTAATGAAGAAAGTGTTTCTGCTATTTGCTTAACAATATCTATCGAATTATTAATTGATCTAGTCCTTCCTAATACACAAAGTGCTTCTGCTACTTTTCTAGCAAAATCTAAAGGTTGATCAATTGATTCAAAGTGAATATACATAAGTCTTGGATCTTCAAATAACCAGTGATTATGAAGTGCAGTAACCAATATTCCTTTTTTCCTTAAAATAGATATAAAATCATTTATTTCATCTTGAAGAATAACAGTCTCACCTAAATTAAGAGTTCTACCTTGATTATCAGGAGACTCAAATGAAAATAATGCTGATAATGCTAATGGAGAACGAGTTCGTCTTCCTAATATTTCTGCATTAATATTTCTCATAAATGTTACTGTACAAGCACCTTCAGCTGTGCTTAAAATTTCTGCTCCAAGTATTCTGGCAAATTCATTACAAAGTAGACAAAAATCTTTCATATTTATTTCCCCCTGTTTTTAACTAACATTTTTCAAGAAATTTCTTAAAAAACTTTGCTTTCTATAAGCATAATATGAAGATTATTCATAGATGTGTATAAGCTTTCCCTAATATTAAAAAAACACCTAATTTTCTAAATCTCTTTAATTATTTGCCTAATTTATAGTATATTCTCTTAATTATATATATTTTTTTCACTGATTATAGTAAAAATAAACAGCCTATTTAATGATTTCTACTTATCACTGATATTTTCATGTTTAAAATAGCCACCATAAATTTCCATAGATTTATTAACTACCTTTATAAATGTATTATCATAGATTCCGTAAATGGTAGTATATCGTGATGCTTCATGGATATCTTTCATATGGTCTTCACTTGCAGAATCTAAATGTGGTTCAATATTTATATCTACAATCTCAATGCTGTCATAAATAGATAATTCTGGAAATAATAAAGTTTAAGATTAAGTCTTATTTTACTTCTTTTACACACCAAATATGCCCATTTTTCATAATTATCAATGTAGTTTCAGTAATTTCTATAGGTGCATAAGAAGTAGCCCAGTAAAATTTTATTTTTGTTTCATACATAAAATCACTTAATTTCTTATTTAAGATTATTTCATATCTATCAAGCCAAGGACTTGAACCTCCAACTATCCAAAAACTTTCCTCAGGTTTACCCCAATTTTTAATAATTTCATTTTTCAATTCATCACAAGCAACAGCATAATGAAAAACTCCATTCCTTGTACTCTCACCCTTTGCCCAAATTTTAGCAACTTCTTCTGGAGAAGTTGCTCCTAATTCATCTAATGCTTGTTGAAAAAACTCTACTTGTCCTTTAGTTTGTTGATGGGTTACATTAATTTGATTGTCTGCAAATTTATTATAATCTAAAGCCTTTGTATATAAGTATGACCTTAATTGAAACTCTTGTAAGTTAATATTACTTAATGTTATTGGGATTAAAATAGCTGTAGCAAATTTATAAATACTTTTCATAATAAATCCACTCCCTTAATAATTAACATTTGTACTCTTAAGCTTTTGTAGATATAAGTTAATTTATTAATGGAAATATTAACTATAGTATTTTAAGGTACCTTATTATTCACTTATAAAAAAATTCTATTTATATTTTAGCTTTCAATAATTAAGTGATATTTTTATTGTATTGCTATATTAAAATACCGCAAATTCTCTTATGAATACTGCGGTATTTTAATATAGCAATTTATATTTATTTTTTAATCAAATTGAAATTTATATAATAATAAAATACTAGTGTGATGAATCAACTTTTCTTTTTACAAACCACGTTATAGAAATAAAATACCCTATTATAGGAGAAACTCCATATCCCATTAATGGAACTGGAAAATTTCCAAACAGATTAGAAATTAAAATAACTATAAAATATACACCAATGCTTAATGATAATAATTTATGTTCTTTTGGCGGAAAAAATAAAAATGGCAGCGGCAAAATCATAAGAGAAATAATCCCTAAAATTAACCATATCATTCCCATACTTGCTACTAAACTAATTATTCCTTCAACATAGGCTACAGGTGCTAGTCCATCTAAAAATATCCAGGAAAATATAATTAACCCATTAAGCAATACTACAATAAAATAGCGGTAAATATTATTAGTAGTATTCCACAATAATATTATCATTGAAATAACAAATGCAGTTACCATTGAAGCATCAGGCTGCAAAACAAGTATTACGGAAACACATATAACAATAATACTTGAAAACCACCAACTTTTGCTTTGTAGCAATTTCCACAAATTTATTATTATAATAGGTAGTACAATAGCTGCAACGTGAACCTTAATTGGTCCAATAGCTATCCATCTATGAACATTTTCTACTCCTGAATTAATAAAAGTTGTGAATAAAAACATTACTGAAATTAATATGGAAATAGCAGCTTTATTTTTATTAATATCATATTCTTTTGATAATGCAAAATATGAGATTAACCCTAATATTATTAAGTAAAAAATATTTTGTATATAAATAAAAAATGGGACATTATTTATGTACATTGCCATGACACCAATTATTATTGAAGGTGTAGCTATGATAATTGGTATATAATTTATTAAATCTTTTTTCTTCATTTTTAACTCTCCTAAGTTTAGTAAATTAATTTTAACAGAGAAAATAATATAAAACAATATTTGCTTTCACTTATATAACAAAACATTTTAATGGAATTTTTTATATTGAATTTTTTCCATCAAACTCAGGTTATTTTAACTTTCAATAATTAAGTTATACTTTGATTGTATTACAACGTAAAAACACCGCAATTCCTCGTATGAGTACTGCGGTATTTTAATATATTATTTTATATTTACTTTCTAAGTTCATTGACAAATTGGAATTTGGCAGCTTCACATGATACTTATGATATAATATATTAATGTTCTAAGTATTTTTTATTGAAATCTTAAGTTGATATTTAGATATTAATAAAAAATCTATGGCGAACACTGTTCGCCGCTACAGGAATACATATATTATAGTTCGATAAAAAATAAGACGGTTTACCTTTACGTAAACCGCCTTATTTCAATATGGTGACTCCTAGGGGAATCGAACCCCTGTTACCACCGTGAAAGGGTGGTGTCTTAACCGCTTGACCAAGGAGCCATAATCTTCATCGGATACTTCCGAGCCACTCGACATCTATTATAATACAAAAAATATTACACCTTGTCAACACAAATTTTAATTAAATTTTATTTTTTTTTAATATGTATATTAAATGAAATATAAAAGAAGTAGATATTTTAACTAATTGAAGTTTTTTTCATATAAACTGTGGTTTAATGCTTCTAATTGTAACACATATATATTTTTATCATTATTGCAATTTATATATTGTATATGTATATAATATTGTTATATACATATTAATTTAATATACAAAAACTCATATATGATTATAATCTCCAAGAATTTAATTATAACATATATAATAATACTAATAAGAAGTAATATGAGGTGATTTTTATTTTGTATCATGATTTGATAATAATCGGTGGCGGTCCTTGTGGAGTTGCATCTGCTATAAAAGCAAAGGATTTAAACATCGATATAGGACTAATAGACGGAAACGATAGAATATGTAAAAAATTATTAACCACAGGCAATGGTAGATGTAACATCACTAATGAAAATATAGAATTAAGTAGATATCATAGTGATAATAATTTATTTTTTAAAGATATTATTTTAGGTTATGATTATGATAAAACAATTAAATTCCTAAATTCTATTGGAATTTATACATGTACATTGGAAAATGATAAAGTTTTTCCAATATCATTACAAGCTTCTGCTGTAGTTGATTTATTAAGATTAAATCTTCTTGAACGAGATATTCCTATTTATCTTGATAATAAAGTTATATCAATAAAAAAAGATAAATCTGATCTATTTAAAATTACTACTATAGCTAATGAGTTCACTTGTAAAACCCTTCTTTTATGTACAGGTGGAAAAAGCTATCCTAAACTTGGTTCAGATGGATCAGGATATAAACTTGCTAAAGGTTTAGGTCATAGTATTATTACCCCTGTTCCTGGAATAGTTCAACTTAAATTAAATTACCCTAAACTAAAAGCTATTTCTGGTGTTAAGTTTACAAGCTCTTGTAACATAATTGTAGATGGAAAAGTAGAAAGAAGCGAGTATGGTGAGATATTATTTACTGACTACGGAATATCTGGTCCCCCAATTCTCCAACTAAGCAGGATTGCATCAAAAGGCATTTTAAATAAAAAATCAATTTATATAGACGTTAACTTAACTGATTCTACTTATGAGAAAATATCAGAATCTCTAGAAACTCATTTTGCTATTTTCTCCCATAGAACTATATACGATAATTTAGTTGGTATATTAAATAAAAAACTTATTCCAATAGTTTTAAAGGAAATTGGTATATATGATATTCATACCCCAACCTATAATATTGATTATGACCTTAGATATAGGCTATATACCCTACTATCTGAATGGAAATTTGAAGTGGTTGATACTAACTCTTTTAATAATGCTCAAGTCACTGTTGGTGGTGTAAATACTATTGAAGTTGACCCAAAAACCTTACAATCTAAACTGGTATCCGGTTTGTTTTTTGGCGGTGAAATTTTAGATGTTGATGGTGATTGCGGAGGTTTCAATCTACAGTGGTGTTGGAGCTCTTCAGAAGCTGGCATACATGGAATATTAGATTTCTTACATAACCATATATAAATAGCTCTGGATGCATTCATAGCAAATAAAAAGCACCTCATCGGTGCTTTTTATTATAAATCTGAAATTCTCATTGTCTGATCTCTCTTAGGTCCTACAGAAACAATTGATATTTTAACTCCTGTAAATTCCTCAATTCTATTAAGGTATATTTTTGCGTTTTCTGGAAGGTCTTCATATTTTCTAACATCTTTTATGCTTTCATCCCAACCATCAAATTCTTCATATACTGGTTCGCATTTTGCTAAATCTTCAAGACTTGCTGGGAAGTAGTCTATTACCTCTCCATCTAATTTATATCCTATACATACCTTAATTTTATCTAATCCTGCTAAAGTGTCTATTTTAGTAACTCCAAAACTAGTTAATCCAGAAACTCTAGCTGCACTTTTAAGAATAACTAAATCTAGCCATCCACATCTTCTGCTTCTTCCTGTAGTAACTCCATATTCAAAACCTTTTTCACGTATCCAGTCTCCAACATGATCATTTAATTCCGTAGGAAATGGTCCCTTTCCTACCCTAGTTGTATATCCCTTTACAATTCCAACTACGCTATCTATCATAGTTGGTCCTATACCAGTACCATTACATACTCCACCAGCTGTTGTGTTTGATGAAGTAACATAAGGATATGAACCATAATCTATATCTAAAAGAGTTCCTTGAGCTCCTTCAAATAAGACTTTTTTATCTGCCTTTATACTATCAAAAATTCTTACAGATGTATCCGTTACATATGGTTTTATTCTCTCTCCATATTTCTTGTATTGATTATATATCTCTTCAAAACTTAATGGTTGTTCTCCATAAACTTTTTCTATAACATCATTTTTATCTGGCAGATATGATTCTAATTTTTCCTTTAATACATCTGGCTTTATAAGATCACAAATTCGTATTCCGCATCTTTCAACCTTATCTGTATAACAAGGACCTATACCTTTCTTAGTTGTTCCTATATCATTTTTACCCCTAGCTTCTTCTTTAAGTCTGTCAAGTAATTTATGATATGGCATAATTACTTGAGCTCTATCGCTAATTATAAGTCTTTCTGGTGTGATTTCTTCACCTAATCCCTTTAAATAATCAATTTCAGTAAATAAAGCTTCAGGATCAACAACTACACCGTTGCCGATTACATTCAACTTATCATTATAAAGTATTCCTGATGGAATTAAGTGAAGCTTATATTCTTTTTCCCCAACAACTACAGTATGACCTGCATTGTTACCTCCTTGAAATCTAACAACTACATCTGCTTCCTCTGCAAGATAGTCAGTCATCTTTCCTTTACCTTCGTCTCCCCACTGAGCTCCTAACACTACAAATGATGGCATAATATTCCTCTCTTTCCTTAGTTAAAAATTTTATTTACTTATTATACTTATCCATTAATATTCTTGCAACATAAACTCCACTAGCCGATGCTTGAGATAATGAATGTGTTACTCCAGAACCATCGCCTAATACATATAAATTCTTTACATTAGTTTCTAAATTTTCATCAACTTCAACTTTTGAATTATAAAATTTAACTTCCACTCCATAAAGTAAAGTATCTTCGTTGGCAGTACCTGGTGCTATCTTATCAAGTGCATATATCATTTCAATGATATCATCTAATTGTCTCTTAGGAATAACTAAACTTAAATCCCCAGGTGTGGCTTTCAACGTAGGAACTGTGAAGCTTTTTTCCATTCTATGATCATTGGTTCTTCTACCTTGAACTAAATCTCCAAATCTTTGAACAATGACTCCTCCACCAAGCATATTACTTAATCTTGCAATAGATTCACCATATTCATTACTATTTTTAAATGGCTCAGTTAAATTGTTTGTAACTAATAGAGCAAAGTTCGTATTTTCAGTATGCAGTTCTGGATTTGAATAGCTGTGTCCATTAACTGTAACTATACCATTAGTATTTTCGTTAACAACTTCTCCATGGGGATTCATACAAAATGTTCTAACTAAATCTCCATATCCCTTAGTTCTATATACAATTTTACTCTCATATACTTTTTCAGTTATATGTTCAAATACAGCTGCTGGCAACTCTACTCTCACACCTATATCAACTCTATTACTCTTTGTTTGTATTCCTAACTTTTCACAAACCTGAGATATCCATTTTGATCCTGATCTTCCTGTTGCTAAAATTAATTCTTTACATTCAAATTCATCTTGTGAAGTTTTTACAGTAAACCCATGTTGATTTTTTTCAATATCTTTAACTTCTGTATTAAATTTCATCTCGATTGTATCTTTAATTTCATCATATATGTTTTTTAGAATTTTAACATTTCTATCTGTTCCTAAATGTCTAACCTTTGCATCTAATAAATGCAAATCAGATTTTAATGCTTCTGTTTTAATGCTAGTATCAACTGTTGAATATAATTTAGCTTCACTACCACCATGATCACAAAGCACATTATCTACGTAATACATTAATTCCAATGCTTTCTCTTTTCCAACATACTTGTATAAATCACCACCAAAATTATTAGTTATGTTATACTTTCCATCAGAAAGACTTCCTGCCCCACCATATCCATTCATTATATCGCATGATTTACAGTGTATACATGATTTTATTTTTACACCATCAATGGGACATTTCCTTTTTTCTAGTTTGTTACCTTTTTCAATCATTAATACATTTAAATTAGCTTTTTTGTTTGTTAATTCATATGCAGCAAAAACTCCACTAGCTCCTGCTCCAACAATTATTACATCATATTTTTTATTCATTTTAATCACCCACTAAATATCTTAACAAAGTAATAATAAGTTTTCAATAAAAACACGAATATTTTTACACAAACTTAAAATAAGTTTCGTAAAAATAAAGATAGTATTAAATAACAAATACTATCTTTTAACTTAACTATATTTTTGTCTTATAAATATTTATTCCATCTAAACTAAATATCTTTTCTGAAAATTGTCCAGGCTCAATATCTTTTATAGCCTTTTTCATATCATACATCCTAGCATCCAATACATCTAAATGATGAAGCATTTCAGCTTCTGGTATCATTGGCTTTTTAGGGCTTCCATATTCCGGTTCATAGTGATGAGTTAAAACCATATGTTGAAGTATCATTATAATCTCCTTAGATGCATTTATTCTTTTACCTGCATCTTCAATCATAGTAATACCTTGAATAATATGCCCTAACAACTGTCCTTCAACACTATATTTAGATACAATTCCTAATTCACTTGATTCCATTTCTTCAATCTTGGCTATATCATGTAGTATTATACCTGCGTATAGCAAATCACCATTTAGAAAAGTATATATTTCCAACATTTTTTCTGCTGCCTTTAGCATGGTCGTCATATGATACAACAATCCACTCTTTATAGAATGATGATTTGATTTTGCAGCTGGATAATGCATTAATTTAGAGCTTAAATTTCCTACAATTTCTTCTGTTATATATTTTATATCTTTATTTTCTATTTTGTCTATGTAGTCTAGCACAGTCTCAAACATATCATCTGCCTTATAAGGAGCACACATAACAAAGTTATCAACATTTACATTATCCTCATTATTAATTGGTCTAACTTTATCAATTTTCAATTGTAATTTTCCTCTATACTCATTAATTGAACCCTTAATTTTAACAAGCATATTATTACTTATACTACGTTCAATTTCATCATTGCATTCCCACAACTTACCGTTTATTTCCCCAGAATTATCAATAAGCGTAAAATCTAAATACTTATTTGTTATACTATTGTTAGTTATTTTAGTTTCTACGGTTTTAACTAGGAAAAAATTTTCTATTTTATCACCTTTACAAAATTGATTAATTTTCTTGCATTCCATATATGTTCTCCTTAAAATAAAATTGCCCTTTAATATAAATTTAAGCTTCTGTGATAACAATCCTTCTTTTGATTATTTTACCGTCATCATCTGTAAAACTATCAATTATAATTGTAATTAAATCAACTACTGTCCAAATGCCAAATCCACCCAAGGTAAGAAGCATCAAAATAGCAGTGCCACCCTTACCAACATAAAATCTATGAAAACCTATCAAACCTAAAAAAATACAAAACACCAATGTTACTATCCAGCTTTTTTCACTAACAATTTCCTTACTATCATTCATAAATTTTCACCTCATATACAATATAGTTATTATATTTTTATGTAATTAATTTATTGTATATGCACTTTATTAATTTTCTTTATTTATTATTGATGAACGATATCTAGATTTCCAAACTTACTGTACTTACCTAACCACGCTAAGTTTACAGTACCTACTTCACCATTTCTATGTTTTGCTATTATACATTCTGCCATATTTTCATCTTCTTTTTCCTTACTATAATAATATTCTCTATATAAAAACATTACTATATCGGCATCTTGCTCTATAGATCCAGATTCCCTTAAGTCAGATAACATTGGTCTATGATCAGCTCTTTGCTCTGGTGCTCTTGATAACTGTGATAATGCTATTACAGGACATTTCATTTCTTTTGCCAAGGCTTTAATACTTCTAGATATCTCTGATACTTCCTGTTGTCTATTTTCTGAATTACTACCACTCATTAATTGAAGATAGTCAATAACTATTAAATCTATGCCGTGCTCCATCTTAAGCCTTCTGCACTTAGATCTCATTTCCATTACAGATATACCTGCAGTATCATCAATATATATACCTGCTGATGCTAGTGGTCCTGACGCTCTCGCAATGCTTTCCCAATCCCTATCATCCAAATCTCCATTTCGTAGCTTAACCATATCAACATTTGCTTCTGCACAAAGTAACTTATACGCTAACTGCTCTTTACTCATTTCTAAAGAAAATATAGCAACCTTTTTCCCTGCTTTAATAGCTGCATGCTGAGCTATATTTAAACAAAACGTCGTTTTTCCCATAGATGGTCTTGCTGCAATCAAAATCATATCTCCACTTTGGAATCCTGAAGTTTTAGCATCTAAATCCTTAAATCCACTTGGTACACCATTTAATTGTCCCTTATTATTAAATATCTTTTCTATTTCTAAAAATCCTCTTTCAAGGACTGTACTCATTGCCTCAAAATCACTTGTATTTCTCTTCTCTGATATATTGAAAATTTTCTTTTCTGCTGAATCAAGAACTGATTCAACACTATCTTGCTTATTATAACTTTCCTCAATTATTTCAGTAGAGCTCCTTATCAGTCTTCTAAGTGTAGATTTATCTTCAACAATCTTAATATATGAAGACAAGTTTGCTGTTGAAGGTACAGATGTACTTATTTCTGTAATATATGTTATACCTCCTACTTGGTCTAACATATCATTGGACTTTAAATAGTCTACCAATGTAATCATGTCTATAGGAATATCTTTATTATATAAATCCCTAATAGCCTTAAACATAATTTTATGAGCATCCCTATAAAAGTCCTCTGCCTCTAATACTTCAGCAACTTGAGCAATAGCATTTTTATCTATAAGCATAGATCCTATAACTGACTGCTCTGCCTCTAAATTTTGAGGCATTGTTCTAAGTGAATCATTCATCTTATATCCTCCAATGTTTATAAATAACAGAACCTTGCATAACTCATACAAGGTTCTGTTATTAAATTGTTAAAAAACAATATCTATTAATTCTTCAATTGTTGAAACAGTTTTTACTTCTATACCAGTTATGTCTTTAGGTACATCCATAGTGTTATCCTTTGGAACTAAAACTAATTTAATACCTTTTCTCTTAGCCCCATAAATTTTTTCAAAAACTCCACCTACTGGTTTAATTTTTCCTTGTATTGATATCTCTCCTGTAACTGCAATGTCTTGTCTTATTGGTTTGTTCTCCAATGCACTTATTATACTTAATGTTATTGCTGCTCCAGCAGATGGTCCATCAATTTTTCCACCACCAATAATATTAACATGTATATCATAATCTCTAATTTCTTTATTGGTTATCTTTCTTATAACTGATGCAGCATTAAATACCGAATCCTTCGCCATTGAACCTGCAGTCTCATTAAATCGAATTGTACCCTTTCCTTCTTCCTTGGCTTTAAAAATAGCACACTCTATTTCTATTGTTGACCCTAAAAAACCAGCTACACCTAAACCAAAGATTTGACCTACTTTCTTATCCTCTAAGTTTTCTATGCACTCATATGGTCTAAGTCTATTATTATTTGCAACTTCTTTAAAATCATCCACTGTTAATACAATATTTTTAACATCACTATTTTTAAGTAATACATAGCCATAGATATCAGCAAGAATATTTACTGCCTTTCTTCCTTCTATAGTGAATTTACTTATTTCTTTTGCTAAACCCTCTTCTAATTTTATATTTAACTTTTTACCAGCATTTAATACAACTTTTTCTATGTCTTCAGCTGACAGCGGTTCAAAATATACTTCAGTACATCTTGATCTAAGGGCTGGGTTAATTTCATTTGGTTCTCTAGTAGTTGCCCCTATCAATACAAAGTCTGCAGGAGCACCGTTATCAAATAAATATTTTATGTATTTAGGAACATTTTCATCATCTGGATCATAATATGACGATGAAAATTCAACCCTCTTATCCTCTAGCACTTTTAAAAGTTTATTTTGAAGTGTATCATCTAATTCTCCTATTTCATCAATAAATAGAACTCCACCATGTGCATCTGTTACTAATCCTGTCTTAGGTTCTGGAATACCAGTCTCAGCCAAATCTCGTTTTGAACCTTGGTATATAGGATCATGTACTGACCCCAGTAGTGGATTAGAAATTTCTCTTGGATCCCATCTTAAGGTTGTCCCATCTACTTCAATGAACTTTGAACTTTCTTCATATGGAGTATGTTTAAGACTTTTAACTTCATCTAAAACCAACCTTGCAGCAGTGGTTTTCCCCACTCCTGGAGGCCCATACAATATAATGTGCTGGGGATACGGTGAGGCCATCTTAGATATCAAAGATTTAATTGCTCTCTCCTGTCCAACAATTTCATTAAGTTTTTCAGGTCTTAAAACGCTCATAATATTCTTATTTAGTTTTTTAGAATCTAACTTCTCTAAATCATTTAGTTTTTTTAGTGTATTGCTGTTTTCACCTCCTCTTTGTTTTTTTATTATTCCAAGTCTAATATCATCAATGTATTTATCTTGTTTTTCTATAATATGCTGTTCAACTTCAGCATCTAATTTATTCTGAATATACCTTTTAGCTAAAAGTTCACTTATTTCCGCATTAGTATCGTCTAATGCTATTTTTATATTATTTGAAGTTGGTGGAACCTCTAACCCTTTTCCATCTGTTATTATCTTATTTATAGCATATAATTTTTTGTAGATATCATTTCCTTTTAAATACTTTTGAACCCTAAATTTAACTGCTCTAGATCTAATAGTGCCGTCATCTAATAACTTATACATTAGGTCTCTAATTACTTCTATTTCAATTTCTATAGAAACATTTTCATCTATAATATTATCAATTTGATTTATATTCAAGATTTATTAGCAAAGAATAAATTAAAATACTAGTTACCCTTTGCTTTCCTCCCCTCAGTTCATATTATCTTACCTTTATTGTATTATAATCTTTATTTTAGTAGATATTTCAGGATAAACTTTAATTTCAGCTTCATATATTCCTACAGTTTTTATTGTATTCATTACAATTTTTTTCTTATCTATAGAAACGCCAAGTTGTTTTTCCATTTCTTGGGAAATATCTTTTGATGTAATTGCTCCAAAAAGTTTACCATTGTCACCAGCTTTTGCTTCTATTTTTATTTCCTTATCTTTTAACTCATTTGATAACTTTTGTGCAGCTTCTATCTCTGCAGTCTTTTTCTTCCTATCTGCTTCATTTTTTTTATTTAATATGTGCATGTTAGTATCATTTGCTTCCTGTGCTAATTTCTTAGGAAATAAGAAGTTTCTCGCATGCCCATCAGATACATTAACTACCTCCCCTTTTTTTCCTAATGCTTTAACATCTTGTAATAAAATAACTTTCATTATTCGTCACCCTTCCTTAAGTAATTTTCTATTGATTGGTTTAACAATATTTCAGCCTGATCTATAGAAGTATTTTTCATCTTTGCTCCAGCCATTGTAAAATGGCCTCCTCCTCCTAAATCCTCAAGAATAACTTGAACATTTATATCTCCTAAAGATCTGCCACTGATATATACCCCTTCATCTAATTTTGATATAACAAAAGAAGCCTTTATCCCTATTATGTTTAGTAATTCATCTGCAGCTTGGGCAGTAAGAACTAAATTATTAATATTAGGTGGACATTTTGCTATAGCTACACCATTATTCACAACAGCTGTTCTAATTATCTCAGCTCGTGTTATATAAACATCTAACTCTTCACTGAAAATTTTCTTTACATCAACTGTATCTGCTCCTAATCTTCTTAAAAAAGCAGCTGCCTCAAAGGTCCTTACTCCTGTTTTAAAGCAGAAGTTTTTTGTGTCTAAGCATATTCCAGACAATAAAGCTACAGCTTCTTCCTCTTTTAAATTAGGCTTATCTACCATGTATTGAATTAATTCAGTAACTAATTCTGACGTAGATGATGCATAAGTTTCAACATAACTAAGTATTGAGCCTTGAATAAAATCTTTGGTTTTTCTATGGTGGTCAATAATTACTAATCTATCAACGCTTTTTACAACTTCATTTGATAATACATAACTTTCATTTTGAACATCTACTAATATAAGTAGACTCTTCTCATTTTTTATATTTTTTATATCCTGAGATTTTATGAATGCATGATTGTAATTGCCAGTTTCATTAAGCTTTAATATCATATTATTGACAGCGTTATGTGGCTCATCTAAAACTATATAACACTCCTTACCAATATCTTTTATTATACTATACATACCAACTGCAGATCCTAGACAATCCATATCTGGATTATGATGTCCCATAATAAATATATTACTACTTTCATTAATTAACTCAAGTAATGCATGCCCAATTACTCTAGCTCTAACTTTAGTTCTCTTTTCTACTTCCTTAGCCTTTCCACCATAGAATGATATTTTTTCAAAATTTTTAACAACGCATTGATCACCGCCTCTTCCTAAAGCTAGGTCTTTTGCACTTGTTGCAAACTCTAAATTTTGAGCTGGAGTTTTTCCACCTCTTCCTACACCTATACTTAATGTTACGGTTAATTTATTACCACAATTAATTTCTCTTATACTATCTAGTATACTAAACTTCTTACTCATTTCCTGTTCAATTTTAGTATCCTTTACTGATACTATATATTTACTGGAAGAATATTTTTTTATCATTGCTTCAAGACTGTTTGCATAATTATTAACCATTCTTTCTATATCCGCAACAATCTGAGGCCTTAATTCCTCATCTGTGGTTTTTATAACATCATCTAAATTATCAACCTCTATTAGCATAATGCTTTCTTTTATATTATTTATTTCACTTATTAAATTAATTTTTTCAGTTATGTCTACAAAAGTAAGTACCATTATATTTTTTGACTCAACCAAGTTTGAATCTTTAATATAATTAGTATGTATATCATAAATTTTATTTTTTATTTTTATATTTCTAAAGCAATTTCTTTTACCTTCAATTATAGATTTTATATTAATTTCTGTTGAAATTTCTTTTATATTTTTTCCTACTAACTCTTTATATTCTAAATCAAAATACAATCTATCATTGCACCATATTACTTTTCCATCTAGTGATAAATACATAATAGGTATATAAATCTCTGAAAGTATATTCTTTTTTTCTGGATTAACCTTTAAATTTAACCCACGAATATATTCATCTCTTTCTTTTTGGTCTTTTTGATAAAGCAATATAACATATTCTTTAGTAAACAACATAATATAAAGAATACCTATGGCTATAAAAAAATGCTTATTAAAACATAAAATTAATGACAATACAACAACAATAATAACAAAAACCTTATTATTTAATAAAAGCCTCATATTATCCCTATTTACTTTTTTCATAGATTACGCCTTTCTAAGTCTATGTGGGTCTAATTTTCTAAAATCTAAAATCATTTCCACAAAACCTATAATACTATATATAATTCCTCCACTAAATAATAGTGTTACTATTATTATAATAAGTCTAGCTCCCTTAGGCACACCCATTTTCCTTTTTAGAAAATATTCAATTGCACAAACACCATTAATAGTCATTAAAATTAATGTTATTAGTTTAAATGCATTACCAAAATAATTGGCCCATAAAACATGTTTGTTAATAAGTATTATACATATACTTATTGATGCAATCAATCCTGCTCCAATTAAATTAGATATATATATCATAGACATATCTAGTTTAGTATTATTCAACATCTTTAATCTTTTACAAATAAATTCATATAGCTGAATTGTTAGTATAGAACTAATAAATGAACTAAAAATAATCATAGATGGTATTATAGAATAAACCATACCTATATTAAAAACATTCTTAATCTGTTCATAGTTACTAAGAATTGATTCTGGAAATCCTAAAGATTGTCCATTAGCTATAAATGCTTCTATATAGCTAATAATAAACTCATGTTGAACATTAACAATTTCTTTTATATACTTTATAGGATTATATTGCCCTATTATAAAACCAGTTAAAATAACTTCTAGAACTGTTGAAATGATGAACGAAAAAAATATTATCCATAGAATACTATTTGAATTCCTTTTAAGTTTTATTTCTCTACCTAGTATTACTCCAATAATTCCATAACATATTATTGTAGGAATTCCTTTTAACGGACTTAACAACACGCTTGTTAGTATACTACTTAGCACTATGCAACTCACACTATATTTAGCTCCATATTTAACGTATACTATGGCTATAATTATAGGTATTAATATTGTATTAATTATACTTGATAATAATAAGTAATTAAATATTATAGTTATTATTACTATTAAAGCTGAAATAAGTGCTGAATTAACTAGTGCCTTAGTATCTGATTTTTGGTCCATACTTACCTCCTATGAATGCCTTTCACTTATGTGATCATATAATTTTGATAATTCTTTCCCATTTTTCTCTAACGGATCATCTTCAATCATTCCTAGTTTTAATTTTTTCTTTATACTTTCATCAACAGCTAAGTGTGAATACCCTAACTTTTCTGCCAATATATAAAGTATTATTATAGCTCCAGAGATGCAATCTACAATAGCATCATGAGCTATATTACTTCCCTTACTTAACAATTTGAAGAAATCTCCTATAATACAAAGCAATTCGGCTTTTAACCCTTCAATGACCTTGATATTTGACATAATATTAAATTCTTCACGTCTCATAATAATCATCCTTTCTTAGGCTATAAGTCTATTGTAAATTTTTTTATGAAGTATTGCAACATAAGGTATTACTTTTTACCTTTATTTAACACTTTTAATTTTTTACAATTTCTTTCATGTTACAGCGTTTGCAAATTGAAAATTTTTATATTTCCCTAGACATAAAAAAAACTGATGAATTAAATCAATTCATCAGTTAATTATCAAATTACTATTCAGTTGTGAATGGTAGTAAAGCTATATTTCTAGCTCTCTTAATCGCTACTGTAAGCATTCTTTGATGTTTTGCACAGTTTCCAGATATTCTTCTAGGTAATATCTTTCCTTTTTCTGTGATATATTTTCTTAATTTATTTACATCTTTGTAATCAATAGCAGTTGCTTTATCCATACAGAAAGCACAAACTTTTCTCTTAGTTCTTTTTCTGTTTCCGCCTTTTCTTCTATCATTTTTATCAAAAGCCATATTCTTAACCTCCTTACCTATTTTTAAAATGGCATATCCTCACCATCATCAATTGGAGTCATATCTCCCCCGCCAAAATAATCGGACGGTATTGATGAATTATTATATGAGTTATTGCCTGTATCCATGCCTGATGACTTATTGCCTCCCCATTCAAGGAAACTTACTTCATCAGCTACTACTTCTGTAACATATCTTCTTCCGCCATCTTTGGCTTCATAAGAACGTGTTTCAATTCTTCCTGCAATACCAATAAGTTTACCTTTACTCATATAGTTAGCAGTACTTTCAGCTATCTTACCCCAAACTACTACAGGCACAAAGTCTGCACTTGGCTGACCTTCTCTTTTATATTTTCTATCAACAGCAATAGTAAACGTTGCTACAGCTGTTCCAGCTCCTGGAGTAAACTTTAACTCTGGGTCTTTGGTTAGTCTTCCAATTAAAACTACCTTATTCATAATAACACCTACTTGCTTTCTGAATTGACTATGATATGTCTGATAACTCCATCAGTAATTCTGAATACTCTATCTAATTCTTTAGGTAATTCAGTATTAGATTTGAAGTTGATTAAAGTGTATGTTCCTTCGTTTACTTTAGCTATTTCATAAGCTAATTTTCTTCTACCCCAAGAATCAACGCTTTCAACTTCTCCACCATTGTTTTCTATTACACCTTTAAATTTTTCAACGTTAGCTTTAACAGCCTCTTCGTCTAATGATGGGTGTAATATGAATATAGTTTCATATGATCTCATTAGTTTCACCTCCTCCCCCCGGACTAACGGCTGTGATTTTCACAGCAGGGATTACATCAATATATTTTACCACAAAGATTTTATTTAGTCAATTTTAATTGCTAATTATTATTTTCTTTTATAACTTTCTTTATACTGTTTTCAAACTTACTTCTTGGTATCATTACAATTCTATTGCATCCAACACATTGTATTTTTATATCAGCACCCACTCTTATTATTTTCCATTTATTAGATCCGCATGGATGTGTTTTTTTGGTTTCTACTATGTCATCTAATTCAAATTCCTTCATAATAAAACCTCCTTTAATAGTATAGACATTTATTATTTTCTAAAACTCAGTTTAGACATTTATATCTATTTGCATTGCCTTATTATTCAAGAATTGGTAAATACTTTTATACTTTAACTTATCACTAACAATAGCATCTTTTAATTTACCTAGTTCAATTTCATCTACCTTTAAACTTATTCCACAACTCTTCGTTATATATGTAGGTGTAGGCATCATAACAACTTTTATCTTTTCTTTTATACAAATATCTTCTGCTTGCATTGCCTCATGTGTATTATTAAAAGTTACTATATAAAATACATTCATACTATTTCTCCTATAATTTTATTGTCCTACTTTCATTCATCTTTTCTATTATAGCATACATATTTGTAATTTCACCCACTGCTAACTTTTCTTTTAATTTATAAAAATCTAAACATAAACCACAACTTTGTATTACTGTTCCTCTTTCCTTCAACTTTTCAATGCTTTCAAGTGTTGGTGCCTCTTCCACAACTAACTTAACCCCACCGTTTACGAATAATAAATTATCGGGTATAACATCTGCTTCTGAAAGAGCAAACAAATAACTTTTCATTAATGCAATTCCTAGTTCATCGCTTCCTTCTCCTAACTTATCAGATCCAACTACTATAGTAAATGGTCGATTATCTTCATTATCTACCATTTCTACAGGACACTTTGTATTATCCTTTGATATTGTTATATAAAACGATTCTTCTTTATCTTCTGCTTTATAATCAAAGTCATTATTTTTAGCATATTTAATTATATTATTTTTAGCAACTTCATTATCTACTATAATAGTAGCTACTCCATTTTGAATACTATCAAAATATTTTTTTGTGTTAATTACAGGAATAGGACAATTCATCCCTTTGCAATCTATAATTTTATTCACTTTCAATACCCCCAATATTTACATATATTAATTGTAAGTCTATAATTTCATATATATACTACAATAATTTTATTACTTTCATCCTATTAATTATATCAAATTTATTTTATATATCATATTTAAATATTAAATAATTGTTGTTTATTTATTTAGTATTATTATAATTTAATATCAGGAGGTATGTTATGAAAATTTACTTAGATAATGCAGCTACTAGTTTTCCTAAACCTGAATGTGTTTATAATGAAATACATAATTACATGATTAATATCGGTAGTAATCCCGGACGTGGAGCCTCTACCTCTTCCCTTAAAGGCAACAAAATCATTTATGAGTGTAGAAATAGTTTATGTGAGCTTTTTAATTTTCCCGACCCTAAAAATGTAATTTTTACTTCAAATATTACTATGTCTCTAAATATGCTTTTACAAGGTATTATTACTCCTAATTGCCATGTTATAACTTCTTCAATGGATCATAATAGCACTTTAAGAACGCTATGTGCATTAAAAAACAAAAATCTAATTGAATTAGATATTATACAGTGTGATAAAAATGGAGCATTAAATATATCTGAATTTAAAAAGCATTTAAAGTCAAATACTAAAGTAGTATGCCTTTCTCACGGTTCCAATGTAGTTGGTACTATGCAACCCTTAAAAGAAATAGGTGAGCTATGTAAAAAAAATAATATTTTCTTTATTATCGATAGTGCACAAACAGCTGGAGTCATTGATATTGATTTCCAAAATTTAAATTGTAATGCCTTGGCTTTCACTGGTCATAAAAGTCTTTTAGGTCCTCAAGGTACTGGTGGATTTATTATCGATGATACAATGAACGAGGCATGTACGCCTATTATTTTCGGTGGAACAGGTAGTATTTCTTCTGATACAATTCAACCTGATTTTCTTCCAGATAAATTTGAAAGTGGAACATTAAATACACCTGGAATTGCTGGTTTAAATGCTGGTATAAAATTTATAATTAATGAAGGATTAGATACTATTAAGGAACATGAAGATTTTCTCACTGAAAAATTTATAGATGGAATCTTAAACATTCCAACACTATCTCTTTATGGAAACCATAATACAATAAATAGAACTTCAACAGTATCCATTAATTCTTCTATCATTGATAATAGTGAACTAGGATTTATTCTTGATTCTCAATACAATATTATGACTAGAACAGGATTACATTGTGCTCCACTAGCTCATAAAACTATTGGAACTTTTCCTAACGGTTCTATACGATTTAGTTTTGGTTATTTCAATGATTATGCAGATGTAGATTATACTTTGTCTGCTATAAATTCTATTATAAAAAGCAAATAATTTTGATAAATTCAAAAATTGTAATTTCATTGTATTTTTTTTTTATCATAGGTAATAATCTATATAGGAGGTATTTCTTATGATAAAAAAAGTTATGTTCGACTCATTGTCTAATAATTGTATATTTAATATTCGCGAAACTTTATGTCCAGAAATTTCTCATGCAATAAAGAATAATAAAGATATTATAATAGTTTGTGTAGGAACTGATAGATCAACAGGGGATAGTTTAGGGCCTCTTGTAGGCGATAAATTAAAATTTTTGTCTAGAGACCATGTTTTTTTATATGGAGGATTAAAAAATCCTGTTCATGCTAAGAATTTAGTTGAAACAATTGAATTGATAAAAAACAATCATAAGGCATCCTATATTATTGCTGTAGATGCATCTCTTGGTCCTTTACAAAATGTAGGTAAAATTGTTATTGAATCTAAGCCCCTATTACCAGGTGCTGCTTTAAATAAAAATCTCCCCCCTATTGGTGACTTGTATATTACTGGTATTGTGAATATATCTGGTTCCTTAGAATTTATGGTGCTTCAAAACACTAGATTATATGTTGTTATGAAAATAGCTGATTGCATTTCATCAGGTATCTACCATGCAATTTTAAAAACAATTGGGGGGCGTAAGTCTTCATGTGATTCATATTTAAATAATACTAATTTATCTAAAATAAAATAAGCAATGTTTCACGTGAAACATTGCTTATTTTTTAGTTATTAGTATATTTTTATAAAATAATATTTATATGTTTTATAAAATTAGTAAATATATACCAATATAAATTATCTAATTATAATTTTTCCTTTACATTAGTATTCATAGCTTGAAAAAGTACATTTTCTTCTTCATCAGATAAATCATATCTTGATATACCGTTATCTATTGGTTTCGCATAAGTTATGCTTTCATGGCGAGAGTATATGCTTGATATAATTACGCCATTGTTGTTACCATCTAACAATGCAATAGAATAACTTAAATCACTTCCTATATCTTCAAAAGCTTTATATCTTTGTATAGATACCTTTTGAACACATTTTTCTGTTAGTTTTAAAGTATTTTCACTTGTGCTTATTGCATCATTTGCTTTTTGTTCAATCTTATCTATTTTCTCTAAAGAACTAATTAATAATTCTTCAAGATTCTTATTATTTGTCCCTCTCGTTACTTTTCTATACTTGCTCTTTAACTTACTTATGTTTATAAGTGAACATATAACAACTATTATTAAAATAAAAATTAAAGCTATTAAAACTATGTTAATTACTATGTAATAATCTTTAAGAAAGTTAATTATTTGCTCCAATGTTACCTTACCTCCTTAATGTTTCACGTGAAACATTATATATTTAATAATTCTATTATTCTTTGTAAATCTTCAACAGAATAATATTCTATCTCTATTTTACCTTTATTCTTTGATTTGTTGTTAATATTAACTTTAGTGTCAAAATGATTTTGAAGTTTACTTGTTAAATCCTTCAAAAAAACATCCTCTTGTTTACTTTTTCCATTCGTATTTTCATTTATCTTATCTTTATCAAAAGTTTTTACTAACGATTCCGTTTGCCTAACATTAAGATTCTCATCAATAACTTTCTGAACTAACTCAAATTGTTTATCCTTATCATTTATTGCTAATATGCATCTTCCATGTCCTTCTGAAATAACGCCATCAATTAAATAACTCTGAATTCTTTCATCTAAATTTAATAATCTTAAAGAATTGGCTATGGCACTCCTAGATTTTGAAACCTGCTTACTTATGTTTTCTTGAGTTAAATTAAAGTCATCTATCAATTTTTTATAGGCCATTGCTTCTTCTATAGGGTTTAAATCTTCTCTTATTATATTTTCAATTAAAGATACTTCCATTACCTGTATATCCGTCATGTCTTTAACTATTACTGGAACTTCCTTTAAATTTAAAAGTTTAGCTGCCCTCCACCTTCTCTCTCCTGCAATTATAGTATATATGTTGTTATGTTTTTTTACTACTAATGGTTGTATTATTCCATGTTCCTTAATAGAACTTGCCAGCTCTACTAATTTTTCATCATCAAAGTGCTTTCGGGGTTGATTTACATTAGCTCTTATTAAATTTATATCTAAATTTAATATTATTTCTGAATCTGTATCTACTTGAAAATCATTTTCTGGTATTAATGCTGAAAGACCTTTACCTAAAACTCCAGATTTTTTCATGCTATATTCCTCCTTGCCTACGTATAAATTCTTCTGCCAAAGCTTCAAAAGCCTCAGAACCTTTGCATTTATCATCATACAACATTATAGGCAGCCCAAAACTAGGAGATTCCGCTAATTTAACATTTCTAGGAATAAATGTCTCATATACTTTATCTTCGAAATATTTTCTTATTTCATCAACTACTTCATTACACAACTTTGTTCTACTATCATACATACTCATAATAACTCCCTCAACCTCTAAACCAGTATTAAGATACCTTTTTATAAGTTGAATAGTACTCATAAGCTGTCCTACACCTTCCAATGCATAAAATTCACATTGAATTGGAATTAATACTGAATCTGAAGCAGTTAATGCATTTATAGTTAGAACCCCTAAAGATGGTGGACAATCTATAAATATATAATCAAACTCTCCCTTTAACTCATCTATTTTTTTCTTTAGAACTTTTTCTCTTTCTTCTTGATTTATAACCTCTACTTCTGCAGCAGCTAGTGTCATAGTTGATGGGGCTACATAAAAATTATCTATAATTTCACTTTTTTTAATAATTTCATTTAGTGATACATTACTTGTTAAAACATCATACATTGAGCAATGAATTTTTCTCTTATCTATTCCAAGCCCACTGGTTGTATTTCCTTGCGGGTCAATATCAATAGTTAGCACTTTACTGCCATTCATAGCTAAGTAAGAGCATAAGTTTATATTAGTTGTAGTTTTCCCTACTCCACCTTTTTGATTAAAAATACATATTACCTTCATTATTCTCACCCCTTTTTTTATTTATATTAAAATCAAATATTTTATGTAATAATAAGCTCATATTTTTATACTTAAATCATATAATCCGAAATTTATGAAATTACATTGTATTTATATTATATATTGTAACACCTTATATTAAAAGTGAATAATTTATTTTTGTGTTTTATTAATTTAAAATTTACAATGAAATATTATATATATATGTTTTTTAATGTATATGCTAATTCATGATCTGTTAATCTATATGTTTATATGAATAAAAAAACACATAATGTTTCACGTGAAACACTATGTGATTAATAAAAACTTATTTTTTTTCAATTGTAATTATTACTTGAATATTATCTTCTGATTCTTTGGAACGGTACTTAGCCTTAACACCATATTTATCAAACACTTGCTTTACAGTATTAACATAAATTGCTGGACTAAAAGCACCTTTAATTCTCTTCTTTCCATCTTGAGCAACTTCAATATTTGAAAGTTTTAATAATTCCCTTTCAATTAACTCTTCAGTCTTTTTTACATTAAGTCCCTCTTGGATTACACGATCTAATACCTTGTTTTGAAGTTCTACATTAGGCAATTTTAATAGGGCTCTACCATGTCTCTCTGTTAATTTGTTATCTATTAATAAGTTTATTAATTTTTTATCTAATTTTAATAATCTAAGTTTATTTGCAATAGTTGATTGCTTTTTACCAATAACTTCAGAAAGCTGTTCTTGAGTATATGAATGTACCTTTATTAAATTATCATATGCTATAGCTTCTTCATAAAAGTTCAAATCTTCTCTCTGTAAATTCTCTAAAAGAGCAATTGCTGCCGAATCTTTATCATTAATATCACAAACTATAACAGGCACTTGGATTAAACCTGCTTCCTTTGCAGCTCTTAATCTACGCTCACCTGCAATAAGTTCATATTTATTTTCATCAATTTTTCTTACAGATAAAGGTTGAATTATCCCATGAACTTTTATTGACTTAGCTAAATCTTTAATAGATTCCTCATCAAAAATCTTCCTGGGTTGATAAACATTAGGACAAATTAAATCAACCGCAATAAAACTAATAGTCTTTTCCATTTTTTACCATCCTTTTGTAAAATTCCTTCTAATATTATAGATTCTATATAAAAATACAAATTCCTCTTTATATATAAAAATATATTTTTCTATTTTATTGGGTTTTTATTGACCATTCCTGCTTTTCTTGGATATTTTTTAGGTGTACTTTGTGTCTTTTTAATTACTAATAAATTATGTTTTAAATCACTGCCTTCAATTTCAACTTTAATTATATCTTCAATCTTTCCACCAAGCACTCTTAACGCAACATTTGCATCTTTCATTTCATCGTCAATTGCAGGTCCTTTTAATGCTACAAAATACCCGCCAACTTTTACATATGGAAGACATAATTCAAGAAGAACTGTTAAATTTGCAACTGCTCTTGAAACAGCCACATCAAAAGATTCTCTATACGGATTACTCTTTGCAAAATCTTCTGCTCTGCCATGGATTGTTGATATATTTTCTAAATTTAACTCATCTATTACCATATTAAGAAAATTAATTCTTTTATTTAATGAGTCTAATAAAACCATATTACAATCATTATTAACTATTTTCATAGGTATTCCAGGAAAACCCCCACCTGTACCAACATCAATTATTGACTTAGCATTTCTTACATGTGGACATTTAAATACTTTAATAGAATCAATAAAATGTTTTTTCATTATCTCTTCATCTTCAGTAATCGCTGTAAGATTGATCTTTTGATTCCACTCTTTAATTAATTCTTTATACTTTATAAATTTTTCATATATATCATCATTGAATTCAATATTTTCTTTTTCGCATGCTTCTTTAAGCATATTATAATATTTCATTACTACCTCCATATAAATAACTAAAAAATATTACTTATGCATGTTATAACATGCATAAGTATAAACATTAATATTGATTTTTATTTTTTATTTTGTTCCAAATAAATTAACAACACAGTTATATCTGCTGGAGATACCCCTGAAATTCTTGACGCTTGACCTATATTGGTCGGTCTGATTACTTGTAGTTTTTGTATCGCTTCTGTTCTCAAGCCCTTAATATCATTATAATTAATACTCTTATCTAACATTTTATTTTCATATTTTTTAAATTGATTAACTTGTTCTAGCTGTTTTAATATATATCCTTCATATTTTGATGATATGTTAACCTGTTCAGTTATCTGTTTATCCAAAGGCGTCCTATCTGGATCTAATTCTGAAACATTGTAATAATCAAGTTCAGATCTCTTAATTAGTTCATAAAGCGAAGTTGGTTTCTTAAGTTCTGAAGACATATTTTTCATTAAAAATTCATTAATTTCCTTTTTACCTGTTATCTGAACATTCTTTAACCTATTAATCTCATTTTCTATTTGAATTTTCTTTTCAATAAAAGAATTATATCTTTCTTTTGTAACTAATCCAACTTCGTATCCCAGCTCTGTTAATCTCAAGTCAGCGTTATCTTGTCTTAAAATAAGTCTATATTCAGATCTAGATGTCATCATTCTGTATGGTTCATTAGTTCCCTTAGTAACTAAATCATCTATGAGTACTCCTATATATGCATCTGAACGTTTTAAAATAAGCGGTTCTTTACCTTTAATTTTTAGTGCAGCATTAATCCCAGCTACTATACCTTGACCTGCTGCTTCCTCATATCCAGAACTACCATTAATCTGTCCTGCTGAAAATAACCCATTTATATGCTTAAATTCTAAAGAAAGTTTTAATTGTGTAGGATCAATACAATCATATTCTATTGCATATCCAGTTCTCATAACCTCAACATTCTCTAAACCTTCTATAGTTCTCAAAAATTGAATTTGTACATCTTCCGGTAACGAACTACTCATTCCTTGAACATACATTTCTTCAGTTGATTCTCCCTCTGGTTCAATAAATAACTGATGCCTTTCTTTATCTCTAAATCTCATAACCTTATCTTCTATTGATGGACAATATCTAGGTCCAGTACTTTTAATAGATCCATTATATAATGGTGACCTATCAATATTATCTAATATTACATCGTGTGTTTTATTATTAGTATAAGTAAGATAACACGAAACTTGATTTCTAGTAATATCTCCACTCATAAATGAAAATGGAATTACTTCCAAATCACCTTTTTGTTCCTCCATCTTAGAAAAATCTATAGATCTTGCATTAACCCTTGCTGGAGTACCAGTTTTAAATCTTCTTAATGATACACCTAATTCAATTAATGATTTAGATAACTCATTTGCTGGAAAGAATCCACTTGGCCCTTCATTTACAACTATTTCTCCAACAATAACATTAGACTTCAAATATGTTCCAGTAGTTAAAACTACTGATTTACATGCAAAATACGCCCCGTATCTTGTTAGAACTCCTTTTACTTCATTATCAGGAGCATCAATGCTGACAACTTCAAGTTGTCTTAAATCAAGATTAGGTGTTGACTCTATAATATGTTTCATTCTTTCAGAATATCTTTTTTTATCAGCTTGAGCCCTTAAAGAATGAACTGCTGGTCCTTTTGATAGATTTAACATCCTTGATTGAATATAAGTATTGTCTATGTTAATACCCATTTCCCCGCCTAGTGCATCAACCTCTCTTACTAAATGACCCTTTGCTGTTCCTCCAATATTAGGATTACACGGCATAAAAGCCACACTATCTAAATTCAAAGTACACATAAGGGTTTTCAATCCCATTCTTGCTGAAGCTAATGCAGCTTCACATCCTGCATGACCTGCTCCAACTACAATTACATCATATTCACCTGCGAAATATTTCATTATATCACCTCTATTTTCCTAGACAAAAATCTTTGAAAATCTTATCAATTATGTTTTCTTCTAAAGAATCACCTGTTATTTCTCCTAAAAATGTCCATGCATTTCTTATATCTATAGATGCCAAATCTATAGCAAAAGTATTTTTTAATGCTTCAATTGCACTATTAATTGAATCGTATGCTCTAAATAAAGCTTCTTTATGCCTAGTATTAGTAACTATTACATTGTTAGTAGTTATTTCTCCTTTAAAGAATAAATCTCTAATCTTTGATTTAACTGCATCAATTCCGCTCCCTGTCTTAGCCGAAATCTTAAAAACATTATCGCATTCTAGGAAATTTAAATCTTCTTCAGTAAGATTATTATCTAAATCACTTTTATTTAATAATACCATATATTTTTTGTCTCTAACATGATTAATAATTTCCTTATCTTCCTCGCTTAATCCACTATTAGAATCTAACATAAGAATAACTAAATCAGCATCACTTATTTTTTCTCTTGATTTTTCAACTCCAATTTTTTCAACAATATCCTCTGTTTCTCTGATACCTGCTGTATCTATAACTTTTATTGGAACTCCTGCTACACTTATATATTCTTCGATTACATCTCTAGTTGTACCCGGAACATCTGTAACTATAGCTCTATTTTCCTTAGTTAATGCATTTAACAATGAGGATTTTCCTACATTGGGTTTACCTACAATGACAGTACTTAACCCTTCTCTTAATATTTTACCTTCCTCTGATGTATCAATTAATCTCTTTATTTCTTCATTTATATTTTGTAAATCCTTAATGGCCTCATCAGCCGTAACTTCTTCTAAATCATCTTCTGGATAATCAACTGTTGCCTCAATATGTGCAATTATAGATATAATTTTATCTCTCAACGCCCTTATTTCCTTGGAAATTACACCTTCACTTTGCATTAATGCCGACTTCATGCTTAATTCTGTTTTAGATGTAATTATATCTATTACAGCCTCTGCTTGTGATAAATCAATTCTTCCATTTAAAAAAGCTCTCTTAGTAAATTCGCCTGGTTCAGCTAACCTAGCCCCTTGCCTTATAACAGTTTCCAATACTTTATTAGTTGCAACGACTCCACCATGGCAGTTAATCTCTATAGTATCTTCTGCTGTAAAACTCCTCGGTCCCTTCATATATGATATTATTACTTCATCAATATGATTTTTATTTTCATCAATAATATATCCATACTTCATAGTGTAGCTTTTCATATCTAAAATTGGTTTTTTATTTTTCGCTTCAAATATATTGTTTGCTATTTCTTTAGCTTTTTCTCCCGAAATCCTTATTATTGCAATTCCACCTTCTCCTATTGCTGTAGATATTGCTGCTATAGTATCAAAATCTTTCATTAATATTGCCTCCTTGATGTATATATCCCATAACTTATTGCCAACCATAATATATATTATAATTAAAAATCTTATATAAAATATATTCTTACTGTGCTATTTTAATAAAATAATCACTTTTTATTTAAACTTATATATTAATTTTATCCATAAAATATTATACTATCACAACATAAATAAAAGAAAGCCATTAGGCTTTCTTTAAATCAATTATTACTCTTCTATAAGGTTCATCACCTTCACTATGTGTAGTTACATATGCATTGTTTTGAAGGGTGGAGTGTATAATCCTACGTTCATATGGATTCATAGGTTCAAGCTTGATGTTTCTTCCACTTTTTCTAACCTTATCACCCATTTTAATCGCTAATTTTTTTAACGTTTCTTGCCTATTATATCTATAATTAGCAGTATCCAAAATTACTCTCATATACTCTTCTTCATGATTTTTATTAATAATTAAACTTAATAGGTATTGTAGAGAATCAAGGGTCTCCCCTCTATATCCTATAAGTACTCCCATGTTAGGACCTACTAAATTAATTTTTAATTCATTATCTTCTTCCTTAACATGAATTTCAGCTTTTATATTCATAGCATCCAGAACGTTTCTTAAAAATATGGTTGCTTCACCTATACAATCTCTCTTAAGAGTAACTTTTACTTTGGCTGGTTTAACCCCAATTATATTTAAGAACCCCTTACTACCTTCTTCTAAAATTTCAACTGTAACCTTATCTTCTGTAACATTTAATTGTTTTAAGGCATTTTGTATAGCTTCTTCAGTAGTTTTGCCAATGGTTTCTATACTTTTCATGATTAAGATACCACCCTTTCAATAATAAAATGCTTTATTTTGTAGCTTTAGCTTTCGGCTTTGAATAAATTTTATTTAAAATTAATGATTGTGCCATCTGAATTAAATTTGATACAGTCCAGTATAATACAAGAGCTGATGGAAACTTCAATGACATAAATGTAAAGAATACAGACATAACAATATTCATCATACGAGTTTGAGCCGCAGCATCTCCTGTTGCTGGTGCCGTAACTTTCATTGATATAAATGTTGTTAATCCTGAAAGTATTGGTAATACATATATAGGATCTGGTTCTATTAAGCTCTTCATCCAAAGAAATCCTGCACCTTGATAGTCAAATTCCTTAAACACATAAAATAATGCAATTATAATAGGAAACTGTATAAGCATTGGTAAACATCCACCAAGTGGTGATATATCATTTTCTTTGTATAATTTCATCATTTCACTTTGTTGTCTCTGTGGGTCGTTCTTATACTTATCTTGAATTTTTTTCAACTCAGGTTGAACTGCTGACATTTTTGCAGTTGATTTTGTTTGTTTTAATGACAATGGTAATAAACATATTCTAGCAAGTAAAGTGAAAAGTATTATTGTTACTCCAAACGAAATGTTTGGGTTTTGAGTAAAAATTTCAACAAATTGATGAACTGACTGGAATACTTGCTGAAAAATACCTGATAAAAAGTCTGTCAAAATTAACCCCTCCTAATATTATCTACTTAACGGGGTCATATCCACCTTCATGAAAAGGATGACACCGTAAAATCCTTTTGATAGCCATAAATCCCCCTTTAAATGCACCATACTTTTCAATTGCTTGAATTGCATACACAGAACAAGTAGGTTCATATATACAACATGGTGCCTTCATGGGAGATATATATCTTCTATAACATTTAATTACATTTAGTAATATTTTTTTCATCATTAATAAGACCTGATTTCTTAAATAAATATTTAACCGAATTCTCAATGTCTTTATAGCATTTATCGCTAGAAGCACTTCTCGCAACAAAAACTAGGTCATACCCCTGTTTTAAATTCACTTTATTTAATCTAACACTCTCGCTGATAAGCCTTTTTACCTTACTTCTAACGACGCTCTTTCCAACTTTTTTACTAACAGATATTCCAACTCTGTTAAATCCTTTATTATTTCTAAATATATATAATACTAATAAAGATGTAGAAAAAGATTTTCCGCGTCTATATACCATTCTAAACTCCGGGTTTTTTCTAATCCTTTCTTCCTTCATAGATAACTGTTGCTCACTTTCCTGTTTACAGAAAAAGGCCACATTAGCGGCCCTTATGCTGTCAATTTTTTTCTACCTTTTTGTCTTCTTCTTCTTAAAACATTTCTTCCTGAAGCAGTGCTCATTCTTTTTCTGAAGCCATGCTCTTTTTTTCTTTGTCTCTTTTTTGGTTGGTAAGTCATGAACATATCGATGCACCCCCTTTTTTCTAAAGTAAAAATTATTTATAGCAATTAATCTATCACTACTTTATAAGTTTACTATTAGATTATAAATGTTAGTATCTCCAATGTCAAGACAACTATTTTAATCAATTATTACAATTATAATATGTCATATTAATATAATTTTTAATCACTTGTGTTAATAAAATTTCCACAAAACCTGTTTTTTTGTGGATAACTTATTGAATCAGTACTAATCTTTTGATATCATTAAATAAGGCTGTTGATAATTTGATATTTATAAATAGTTATACACAATCTGTTGATAAATATGTGTATAACTTTGTAAATTTAAATATTTTTTCTATTTTAATGTGAAATTTAGCTATATTACCTTCATATCTATTGTGCATAACTTTAAAATATATTGCTGTTTATAACTTTTTATTTATGCATAATAGTAACAAATTATAAACATGTGAATAAAAAAATTGTTAAATGTAAAGAACTTTAAATATGGCTTATACTATGTTTATATTATTGTGGATATATTTATATATCTACTTATTATTATGTAATTATTTATTATGGGAGGATATGAAATGGACACCTACTTAAAAGAAATTTGGGAAAAGGCCTTAGAGATTTTAAAAGCTGAACTTACTGAAGTAAGCTTTAATACTTGGATAAAAAGTATTGACCCATTAAAAATCACAGATTCAACTATTACACTTGGTGTTCGTAATGACTTTACTAAGGATATCCTAGAAAATAGATACAAGGATCTAATTAAAAATTCAATTCAAGTTGCATGTAATAAATCTTACTCAATAAATCTAGTTATAATTTCTGAAGAAGCTAGCGATTTGGAACAATCTCTTTCAAGGGAATCTAATAAAAGGAAAAACTTAGTTGTTAATGATGAAATGTCAGCATCATTAAATCCTAAATATACTTTTGATTCATTTGTAATTGGCAATAGCAATCGATTTGCTCATGCCGCTTGTTTAGCTGTAGCTGAAGCCCCTGCCAAAGCATACAATCCATTGTTTATATATGGTGGTGTTGGATTAGGTAAAACCCATCTAATGCATGCTATTGGTCGATATATTCAAACTACAAATGCTAACTCTAAAGTTGTTTATGTATCTTCTGAAAAATTTACTAATGAATTAATCAATTCAATAAAAGATGATAAAAATGTTGAATTTAGAAACAAATATAGAAATGTTGATGTTCTATTAATTGACGATATTCAATTTATAGCAGGTAAGGAATCTACTCAAGAGGAATTTTTCCATACATTCAACGCTCTACATGATGCCAATAAACAAATAATATTATCAAGCGATAGACCACCAAAAGAAATTCCTACATTAGAAGACAGATTGAGATCTAGATTTGAGTGGGGATTAATTGCAGATATTCAACCACCAGATTTTGAAACTAGAATTGCTATATTGAAAAAAAAGGCTGATGTAGAGAACCTCAATATTCCAAATGAAGTTATGGTTTATATTGCAACTCACATCAAATCTAATATTAGAGAATTAGAAGGCGCATTAATAAGAATAGTAGCTTATTCTTCATTAACCAATAAAGACATAAGTGTAGATTTAGCTTCAGAGGCACTTAAAGATATAATATCTAATAGAAATTCGAGACAAGTAACCATTGAGCTAATACAAGATATAGTATCAAGCTACTATAATCTTAAAGTTGAAGATTTTAAATCATCTAGAAGAACTCGTAATGTAGCTTTTCCAAGACAAATTGCAATGTATTTATCTCGAAAATTAACCGATACTTCTTTACCTAAAATAGGAGAAGAATTTGGCGGAAGGGATCATACAACTGTAATTCATGCATACGAAAAAATATCACAAAACTTAAAAAAAGATGAAAGTCTTCAAACTGCAATTGCTGAATTAACAAAAAGAATTAACCAAAAGTAGTTAATAACAACTGTTATTAATTATTTTGGGTTAGCTTGTGGATTATTTTTTTTAAAATTGATAATCTTAATAATGTGGATAACTGCTTAATTTGTATGGGTATTTATCCACAATTTATTTTACACATGAATTGTTGATATTATTAGGCTAAGCACACTTATTAACAAACCCACAGCCCCTACTACTACTACTTCTAATAAATATATATTTATCTACTCTTTCTATGAACTATTTTTAATGTGTATAAGGAGGCAACAAATGAAACTTTTAATAGAAAAAAGTATATTACAAGATGCTATATCTGATGTTCAAAAATCAATAACAGGAAAATCTACACTTCCTATTCTTCAAGGAATATATATCATAGCTAAAAATAATATGTTAACACTGATAGGATCTGATATTGAAGTTAGTATAGAAACTAAAATTCCAGCTAACATTATAGAAGAAGGCGAAGTTGTTTTAGATTCAAGATTGTTCGGAGAAATAATACGAAAATTACCTAATGATACTATTGAAATTAATACTAACAATAATATGGAAGTAGAAATAAAATGCCAAAAATCAAATGTTCAATTGGTATATTTAAATCCTGATGAATATCCAAGTTTACCAGTAGTAGATGAGGATGTTGTGCTGTCTATAGACCAGAAGACACTAAAAAATATGATTAAATCCACAATTTTTGCAATAGCTCAAGATGATACTAGACCGATACTTACAGGAATATTGCTTGAAATTAAAGAAAATAAATTAAATATGGTGGCACTAGATGGATTTAGAGTTGCATTAAAATGTGAAAATATAGATTGTAAGTATAGTAGAGAAGCTGTTATACCTGGAAAAACTCTTAATGAAGTATCTAAAATTCTAAAAGATACAGATGAAAGTGTACAAATTACATTTACTAAAAATCATATTTTATTTAATTTTGGTAATACTAAAGTAATTTCTAGGTTGCTAGAAGGCGAATTTATAAAGTATAAATCAATAATTCCTAAAGAGCATAATCTAAAAGTTGTAGTAAATAAAAATGAAATTTTAGGTTGTATTGAAAGAGCCTCATTGATGGCTAAAGAAGGAAATACAAATTTAGTAAAATTTGATATTTCAGATGATACTTTGATTGTTACATCTAATTCTCAATTGGGAAAGGTAAGAGAAGAAATGCAAATAATTTTGCAAGGATCATCCTTGAAAATTGCATTTAACTCAAAATACTTAATTGATGTATTTAAAAATATGGATGAAGAGGAATTAGTAATGGAATTTACGTCTTCTGTTAATCCTTGTGTAATCAAAAATAAAAATATTGATAATTGTGTATACCTATTACTTCCTGTAAGGGTATTAGAAAATAACTAGAAGGTGAATAGTATGACAGAAATTAAAATAGATACAGACTATATTAAACTTGATTCGTTTTTAAAATTTTCAGGAATTGCGGTTTTAGGATCAGAAGCTAAATTTTATATTCAAAATGGTGATGTTAAAGTAAATGGTGAAGTTGAAAACAGAAGAGGAAGAAAATTATATCAAGGAGATACAATTGAATTTCAAGAACAACTATATAAAGTTATAATGTAAGTATTAAAGGCTGAAAAAATTCAGCCTTTGAATTTTTTTATTGTATACTTAAAGGGCTTTAAAATTATATTTTAAGTAACTTTACACTTAGAATGTATATTATGATATAATTTTAGGTGGGTGTTTTTATGTATGTTAAATATTTGAATTTAGTAAATTTTAGAAATTATAATAATTTGTCATTGCAATTATGTAATGGCACCAACCTATTTATTGGAGATAATGCTCAAGGAAAGACTAATATATTAGAGGCATTGTATTATTCTAGTATAGGAAAATCCCATAGGACAAATAAAGATAAAGAATTAATTAATTGGGCTTGTCAAGATGGATACATAAGTGCTTATGTTGCAAAAAAAAGATTAGATAAAAAAATAGACATAAAGATTTTTAAAGATGGAAGAAAAGCTATAAATATAAATTCTATTAAAGTTAATAAATTACAGGATTTGGTTGGGATTTTAAATGTTGTAATGTTTTCTCCAGAGGATTTAAATATTGTTAAGGATTCTCCAGCACATAGAAGAAAATTTCTTGACATAGAATTATGTAAATTAGATAAAAAATATTATTATGCATTATCATCATATAAAAAAGTTTTGTTAGAGAGAAATATGATTCTTAAAAAATATAGTGATACTGATATGATAGATATCTATGACACAAAACTTTCTGAATATGGAAGTTATATTTTAAAAAAAAGAATTAAATATATTGAGAAATTAAATGAGTATGCCGATAGTATACATAGTGATATAACACAGGGCAAAGAGTCAATACGTTTCGAATACTTAATGCAATTAAAAGAATCAGATAATTTAAAGGAAAACTTATATAACCTCATTAAAGCAAATCGAAATAAAGATATAGAAAAAAAAGTTACTTCAGTAGGACCACATAGAGATGATTTTTCCATATTAATAAACGATATAGATGTGAAGACTTTTGGATCTCAAGGTCAACAAAGAACTTCGGTATTAACAATTAAATTCGCATCTCTTAATATAATAAAAGAAATTATTGGAGAATACCCATTATTATTATTAGATGATGTATTGTCTGAATTAGATATAAAAAGGCAAGAATATATATTAAAATCAATAGAGGAAATGCAAACGTTAATTACGTGTACAGGGATAGTTGATATAAAAAAACATCTTAAACAGCAAAATATAAAAGTATTTAATGTGGAAAATGGAAAAATAAGTGAAATATTATAATGGATTATTAAGGAGGATATACTATGTTTTTGCATTTGGGAGAAAGTATAGTTGTACCAATTAAGGATGTAATAGGTATTTTTGATATAGAATCTACTATGTACAGTCCAGACACTAGTCAGTTTTTAAGATTAGCTGAAGAAGATGGCTTTGTAGAACGGATAACCAATGAAAAGCCTAAATCATTTATAATAGCTGAAGTAAATAAAAAGAGTAAAATATATTTGTCACCAATATCATCATCTACTTTGTGTAAAAGGACAAATATATCTTATTGTGAGTTTTAGAGCGTGTTAGGAGGATAGAAATGGGTAACAATGAAAAATATGATGAAAGCCAAATTCAGGTACTTGAAGGATTAGAAGCTGTAAGAAAAAGACCAGGTATGTATATAGGAAGTACTAGTATAAGAGGTCTTCATCACTTAGTATATGAAATTGTAGATAATAGTATAGACGAAGCATTGGCAGGTTTCTGCAAAAATATAGATGTAGTTATACATAAGGATAATTCTGTAACTGTATCTGATGATGGTAGAGGAATGCCAGTTGGGATACATCATAAAATGAAAATTCCAACAGTAGAAGTTATTATGACAATACTTCATGCTGGTGGAAAATTTGGTGGCGGAGGCTATAAGGTTTCTGGTGGCTTGCATGGAGTAGGAGCATCTGTAGTAAATGCACTTTCTAGTAAATGCGAAGTTATAGTTAAGACTGATGGACATATATGGATTCAACAATTTGAAAGAGGTAAGCCAGTTACTACTTTGGAAAAAGTAGGAGATACTGATGAACATGGAACAACAATTAATTTCATGGCTGATGATGAAATATTTGAAACAACTGAATATGAATATGAAACATTATCCCAAAGACTAAGAGAGTTAGCCTTTTTAAATAAAGGGATAAATATTACCATAAAAGATGAGCGTGATGGAAAAAATAATCAATTTCATTATGAAGGTGGAATAAAATCATTTGTTGAATACTTAAACAGAAATAAAGGTAAAGTACATGATGAACCTGTTTATATAGAAGGTATAAAGGGAACCACATCAGTAGAAATAGCACTTCAATATAATGATACCTACAATGAGAATATATTTTCATTTGCTAACAACATTGATACAGTGGAAGGTGGAACTCATTTAGTTGGATTTAAGACTTCACTAACAAGAGTATTAAATGACTATGCAAAAAAGTTTGGTTATTTAAAAGAAAGTGATAAAAACCTTAGTGGAGAAGATGTTAGAGAAGGTTTAACAGCAGTAATATCTGTTAAGTTAACTGAACCACAGTTTGAAGGTCAAACAAAGACTAAATTAGGAAATAGTGAAGTAAGGGGTATAGTTGAATCGGTAATGAGTGATACAGTTGGGTCATTTTTAGAAGAAAATCCAGCTGTAGGTAAAGCCATAATCGATAAAGGGCTTAATGCTGCAAGAGCAAGAGAAGCTGCAAAGAAGGCCCGTGAGTTAACTAGAAGAAAGTCTGTGCTTGAAAGTACAAGTCTTCCAGGTAAATTAGCAGATTGTTCATCTAAAGACCCATCTGAATGTGAAATATATATAGTTGAGGGTGACTCTGCGGGAGGATCAGCAAAACAAGGAAGAGATAGAAAGTTTCAAGCAATCTTACCATTAAGAGGTAAGATAATGAATATTGAAAAGCAGAGACTAGATAAGATACTTGCATCAGATACAATTAGATCCATGATAACAGCATTTGGTGCAGGAGTAGGTAAAGAGTTTGATATATCTAAAATTAGATATAATAGAATAATTATAATGACAGATGCAGATGTTGATGGTGCACATATAAGGACTTTGCTACTAACATTCTTCTATAGATATATGAGAGAGCTAGTTGACCAAGGACATGTATTTATTGCACAACCACCGCTTTATAAGGTTAAAAAAGGCAAGATTGAGAAATATACTTATAGCGATAGTGAGCTTGAGCAAGTCTTAGAGGAATTGGGTGGTAAGGATAGTGCTACAGATATTCAGAGATATAAAGGTTTAGGAGAAATGAATCCTGAGCAATTATGGAGTACGACAATGGACCCAAATCAAAGAACATTGCTTAAAGTTAATGTAGAGGACGCAATGGCTGCTGATGAAATTTTTACAATTTTAATGGGTGATAAAGTTGAACCACGTAGAGAATTTATAAATGAAAACGCAAAATATGTTAACAATTTAGATATATAGTATTAGGTAGGATAAAAGGTAGGTGTAAATATGGGCACTTTAGATAAGATAATACCAGTAGACATAGAACATGAAATGAAAAAATCTTATATAGATTATGCCATGAGTGTAATTGTGGGAAGAGCTCTACCAGATGTTAGAGATGGATTAAAACCAGTTCATAGAAGAATATTATATTCAATGAATGAATTAGGCATAACTTATGAAAAGGGATATAGAAAGTGTGCTAGAATTGTTGGAGATGTGTTAGGTAAGTATCATCCACATGGTGATAGTTCTGTATATGATGCATTAGTTAGAATGGCTCAGGATTTTTCAATAAGGTATATGCTTGTTGATGGTCATGGAAACTTTGGATCAGTTGATGGTGACGGTGCGGCTGCTATGAGATATACAGAAGCAAAGATGAGTAAAATTACAAGTCAAATGCTTAGAGATATTAATAAAAATACAGTTGATTTTATACCAAACTTTGATGGCGAAGAACTAGAACCAGTAGTATTACCAGCTAAATTTCCAGCATTATTAGTTAATGGATCGTCTGGTATAGCTGTAGGTATGGCAACCAATATACCACCTCATAATTTAACAGAAGTAATAAATGCAGTAATAATGTTGATTGATGACCCTGAATGTACAGTGTCAGACTTAATGAATGTAATAAAGGGTCCCGATTTTCCTACAGGTGGAATAATCTTAGGAAGAAGTGGTATGAGATCTGCATACGAAACTGGTAGAGGTAGAGTTATTGTAAGATCAAGAGCTGAAATAGAAGAACATAATGGTAGAAATAGAATAATTGTAAGTGAAATTCCGTATATGGTAAATAAGGCTAATCTTATAGAAACTATTGCTGATTTAGTTAAAGATAAAAAGATAGATGGAATATCAGATTTAAGGGATGAGTCTGATAGAGATGGAATGAGAATAGTAATAGAACTAAAAAGAGATGCAAATGCAAACGTGGTTTTAAATAGATTATATAAACATACAAAGTTACAAGATACGTTTGGAATCATAATGCTTGCACTTGTTAATAATGAACCAAAAGTATTAAATCTAAAAGAAATATTAGTTCACTATTTAAATCATCAAAGAGATGTAATAACAAGGAGAACTATTTTTGATTTAGACAAGGCAAATGCAAGAGCTCATATCTTAGAAGGTTTAAGAATTGCACTAGATCATATTGATGAAGTAATTGCATTAATTAGAGGTTCAAAGACAACACAAGAAGCAAAAGATGGATTAATGAATAAGTTTGGCTTAACAGAAAAACAAGCTCAAGCTATATTAGATTTACGTCTTCAAAGATTAACAGGATTAGAGAGAGAAAAAATTGAAGATGAATATAATGAATTGATGAAAACAATAGAATATTTACAATCAATTTTAAATAGTGAAGAGATTTTATTAGGAATAATAAAGGATGAACTAGTAGAAGTAAAAACTAAATATGGTGATGAGCGACGTACTAGTATAGAAAAAAATCCATATAACTTTGAAGATGAGGATTTAATAGATGATGAAGATGTAGTAATAACATTAACTCACGGCGGATATATAAAGAGATTACCATCTGACACATATAATGCTCAAAGAAGAGGTGGAAGAGGAATTCAAGGTGTATCTACTAAAGAAGATGACTTTGTAGAACATGTAATTATAACAAGTACTTTAAAAAACATTTTATTCTTTACGAACAAGGGTAAAGCATATAAATTAAAAGCTTATGAAATTCCTGAGGCTGGAAGAACAGCAAAGGGTATGAATATAGTAAATATACTTCCATTGGAATCAGGAGAAAACATTCAAGCTGTTATGTCAATTAAGACTTTTGATAAAGATAATTATCTTGTTATGGGAACTAAATCAGGAATTATTAAAAAGACTTCTCTAGATAAGTATGAGAACATCAGAAAAAATGGATTAAATGCAATAAATCTTAGGGATGATGATGAAATTGTTGGAGTACAAATAACCAAAGGTAGCGATGAAATGTTATTTGTTACTCGAAATGGATATTCTATAAGGTTTAGTGAAAATGATGTTAGAGATATGGGAAGAACAACAACTGGAGTAAAAGCAATTAATTTAAGAGAAGATGATATTGTTGTATCAATGGTAATAGCTAAAGAGAATGAGGAATTACTAGTTGTAAGTGAAAAAGGATTTGGAAAAAGGACAGCAATATCAAGCTACACACTTCAAAAAAGAGGTGGAAAGGGCTTAATTACTTATAAAATTACAGATAAGACAGGTAATGTTGTAGGTGCTAGAGTTGTTAATAATCTTGATGAGATGATGCTTATTAATAGTAATGGAATAGTTATAAGGATAAATGTTAATGATATTTCTACAACAAGCAGAAATGCAATGGGAGTAACATTAATGAAAACAAGTGATGACGTTAATATAGTTGCTGTTGCTAAAATCAACTATAATAGTGAAAAATCTAAAGATGAAGAAGAGCAATTAAGCATAGAACAAATAACTCAAAATGATAACAATGATGAAAAAAAAGATGAATAAATATAAAAATAGAGGCCTTAAATAGGTCTCTATTTTTATATTTATATTATAATAATCAAAAACATTGCCAAGTGTATCAATATGTAAAAAACAGAGGAATTTAAAGTATTTTTAATTATTATAAATATAAATTTAAAATATAAATGTTTTTGATAGGTTTTGGCTATACAATCATGGTAAGATAAATCTTGTCGCTGAGCAAAAGAGCTAAACGACATAAACTAGATAAGAAAAAAATGAAAATAAAAATTAAAAAGTTATTGACAAATACAAAGTTATCTAGTAAAATAAAAAGAGTCGTCGGGAGTAATCGACGAAAAGAAATGGTCTTTGAAAATTAAACAGAGAAAATAACAAGGTAAATCCAGTCAATTATAAATGACTATTAGTCA
>URKQ01000030.1 GCA_900548455.1 uncultured Clostridium sp. | reverse complement strand
TATTTAAAACCATTAACCTACATTCATCTCTTTTTTCTGTAGGATGTTGCGCTATCAATTCCTTTGGTAGCTCGAAGTAAAAATCTGTAACCTTCAAAATCTACACCTCTTCTTTTTATTTTGTAAATTATAATTTAGATAAGTGCTCTGGCATTACTTTTCCAAAGTGCTCATAAGCTCTTTTACCTGCAATTCTTCCCCTTGGAGTTCTAATTATAAACCCCTTCTGAATAAGATAGGGTTCATATACATCTTCTATTGTTGTTACTTCCTCTCCTATAAAGTAGGAAAGAGTTTCCACACCAACTGGACCTCCATTAAAGTTATCTATAATAGCTTCCAGTATTTTATTATCAAGTCTATCAAAGCCTTCACAATCAACTTCTAATATTTTTGAAGCTTCTTCCACCATGGTTTTATCAATTACCTCTACACCTTTTACCATAGAATAATCCCTTACTCTCTTTAAAAGCCTATTAGCAATTCTAGGAGTGCCTCTTGATCTTTTACCTAAACTTAAAGCTCCTGATTCATCAATTTTAACACCTAAAATATCTGCTGATCTAATTAATATTTCCTTCAATTCAACATGGTCATAGTATTCCATAGAACACAAAACTCCAAATCTATCCCTAAGAGGTGCTGTTAGTAGTCCCACTCTAGTTGTTGCTCCAATTAAAGTAAACTTAGGCAAATCTAATCTTATAGACTTGGCTGCTGCCCCTTTTCCAATGACAATATCAAGAGCATAATCTTCCATAGCAGGATATAGTATTTCTTCAACAGACCTGTTTAATCTGTGAATTTCATCGATAAACAAAACATCATTAGTATTTAAACTAGTTAGTATAGCCGCTAAATCTCCAGCTCTTTCTATGGCTGGTCCTGAAGTAACCTTTAGATTACCTCCCATTTCTTTTGCAACAATATTAGCAAGAGTTGTCTTCCCTAATCCAGGGGGACCATATAAAAGTACATGATCTAAAGCTTCTCCTCTCATTTTTGCTGCCTTTAGAAATATTTCTAGCTTACCTTTTACTTTATTTTGACCAATATACTCTTTAAGGCATTGGGGTCTTAAAGAATATTCAACCTCCATATCTTCTTTTATAGTATTAGAAGTAATAAGTCTATCTTCCATTATTTCCCCTCCTTAAAAAATTAATATAATTTTTACAATATTAGCCCATCAAAATTCTTAAGCATTCTTTTATTATTTCTTCTACGGACTTAGTTTTATCTACTTTTTCTAGTGACTTTTCTGCTTCCTTATCGGAATATCCTAATGCTATAAGAGCACCTAAGGCTTCACCTATTTTCTCACTATTTTCAGTTCTCTCAATTAGGATACCTTGATCATCTATAGCATCTGATACTCCAATCTTATCCTTAAGCTCTAATATAATTCGTTGCGCTGTCTTTTTACCTATACCTGGAGCTTTAGTAATAAGTTTATCATCTTCAGTTATTATAGCATATTTTAAAGTAGCTACATTAGCTATGGACATTAAAGACAGTGCTGCCTTTGGTCCAACTCCACTAATGCCTATTAACAATGTAAACATCTCTATTTCTTCTTTTGTAAGAAATCCATAAAGTCCTATAAAGTCTTCTCTAACTATTTGATATGTATAAATTTTAACCTTTTCCTCTATTGATGGCATATTGGAAATTGTGCTTCCTGATGTAAGTATTTTATATCCTATATCTCCACATTCAATGACTATATATTCTTTCTCTATAGATTTAAAAATACCTTTTATATATTCGTACATCACAATCACCTACCCTCTATAATTCTTCAATTATATATATGTTACAAATAAATAATCTTCATTGAAGCTCCTATATCTTTTCTTCTCCATATAACAACTACAATATACTTTACCATCTTAAAGAAAACAATTCAATAATTCTTATATTATAGTTTATATTTTATTTATATTTTTCTTAGTTATATAAAAAGTACTATCTAACTAAGAAAACACAAAAGCTTAGAAATATAATTAATTTCTAAGCTTTTAACTGTTATGTGCTACAAAGAGCCTGAGCATACTCTATAGCCTCTTGTATATTGGAAAACTGATAATCCCCACAACCTTCATACAGTGTTTTTAATAGATTACCTTTGTTTTCTATGTCTTTTACTTGTAAAAATGTTTCCTCTTCTGCTTTAGGATTTTCTATGGTTTCCTTAGCAACTTCAGTACTTCCGTCATCATTTATCTTCAAAACAGATATATAATTATCATTAATTCCTATAAAATATGAACCTTTTTCATATTGAAATCCACCCATTTCTTTAACAAGCACAACATCCTTATTTGAAAACTTATCTACACGATATCCAAAATTGGAAAAGATATCTTCTACTTCTTTGGAATCTAAGCCTATAAGATTTTCCTGCTTTACAGGAAGTGTTTGCGTCAACTTATCACTAAGTGGTACTTCATCTAATGAATTTTTATATTTTAAAATAAAATTTAAATTACTATCACCTGAAATAACTTCTCCTGAAATATTGCTTGCTTCTCTTGCATCACCAAACAATGCAAAAGATCCAGTTTCCTTTACATTCATTATACCAACAGTTATAGTATAGCTAAGTAAAAAGACAATTATACCTAAAAAACAAAAAATATAATAAAATTTTCTATTCTTCCCAAACATACAATCCCTCCTATTGAGGATTGTACCCATTCACTAAAAAAATATACATTTTTTTAAATAAAATTACATATCACATTGTTCTATAGCTATATTATATTTTTTACACTGCTGGCATACCAATATTGATACTATATAACTATTATCAATTTCTCCATTTCTAAACAATTGATCATAAGAGGTATTTTCAAATTTATCACTTATATTACTAATTACATATTTGTTGTTTTTAGTAAATATATAAAAATGATATTCTAAAAACCTATAATTCTTGCCATCAATTGATGTACCTCCCTTGCATTCATCACATGCGCCTACATAATACTCATAATCAAAATCAACTTTTTCTTTTCCTTCATGAAGTAACTCTATAACTTCATCTATTTCAAACCCATCAATATCCTCATTATCAACATAAGTTAAATTCTCTTCAGATAAGATATATTCTTCCTCATTATTTTTAAATACAAATCCTTCCATATCTCTCTCCTAATACACATATTTTTATTATATATTATATACTATACACTAATTTTTTAAATAGCATATAAGCTTCAATAAACATTATTCATTTTATTATAATTTAAACATATTTTTTATAGAATAATCTAAAATAGATTGGACAAACTATTATTGAGTAAAAAATAATCCTTTACTAAAGGAGGAATTTTCATGGACAATAATAAAAGTCGTTTTAAAGAAAGAAAAAGAAGCCAAGCAGAGCTTAGAAAAATGTATCCTAAGGATGGAGCAGATGTAGGAATCATCAACGGTGTTAAAATAGGTTCCTACGCAAATAGTAAAGATCATTCTCACAAAAACGAAATTACCTATTAAAAACATTAAAGGATATTGCTATTTTATTATAATTTGCAATATCCTTTTCTTTTAAATTTTTTGTGTTTTTTGAAATTTAATTAAAATATATTTCTTTAATACCCCATTCCAATCATACACAAAAGAAATATAATATAGTGGTACTGATAGTACAACGGCTGCACAGACATCAACAATAGAATGTTGTTTAACAAATACTGTAGACATACATATCAAAACCATTAAAATTCTAGAACTCAAACATAATTTTTTATTTTTACTCAGCTTTTCTGATTTTACTATTCCCATATGAATTCCTATTGAATTTAAACAATGAATGCTTGGACATACATTAGTAGACGTATCCATACTATAAATAAATCTAACTAAATCCGTAAAAATATTATTTCTTGGAAAACTATCCGGTCTTAATTTAATACCATGTGGAAAAACCGTATAAATAATCAAGCAAATTGTCATCCCCAAACATAAAAACAAACCTGTTCTAACAAAATCCCTTCTTGATTTAAAACAAAAATATACCATTGGTACAGCTACATATCCAAACCAAATTAAATATGGAATTATAAAAATCTCCAAGAAAGGAATATGTGTATCTATAGATGTATTTATCAAATATTTAATTTCTACATTTTTCTCTAACAAAGAAAACCAAACCATATAGATAGGACAATATGCAATTAAAAAAATCGGGCTATATCTGTATATCTTGTCTTTTATTCCATCAATAGTGTTTGTAATGATACTTTGTCCAAATTCTTCACCTAAATACTCCTTCATAAAATCCACCTTTACTGTATTAATTAAATTTATATAATTTTTGAGCAACCTTATAACAATATATACTTAATTTTCTTCCACCACTACCTGGGAAACTCATAAATATAGCAAGAGACCTATGCCTTATACTAGAATATAAGTTTTCATCAATAGATCTTATATAATCCCATAAATCTTCTCTCTTTTTAAGAGCTTCATCAGATCCATCTAATAATAAAAGTACAATTGATATAACCACCATCATAGACAGATATTTTTTCATATAAACAGATAGCTTTTTATCTTTCTTTTTAATCAATTCAAGGTTATGAGATTTTGCCATAAGATAAGTAACTCTAAGCTGTTGGTCAACACGTTTTACCATAACAGCTTCATTAACTGATTGATCCTCTCTTCCTATAAAGTATCTATACAAGTCAAGGTTCATATAATACATAGTTTCTACATATGGGAATGGTATATAAGCAAACATATTATCAACGTAAAAAGTATGTTTAGGAAGTTCTAATCCACTTTTTCTTAACACTTCAGTTTTATAAATTAAAGAATGCATTAAAAGATACCTTGAATATCCAAAAGACTTTGTATCTTTCCACTGAAATATTTTATTCTCTGGCAATATATTTTTATAATCCATAACCTTACTTTTTCCATCTGCTACATGTTCATAAACATAGTTACAAATATACATATCAACATTTTCACCAGTACCAATCATTTCTTTAATCTTAAGTATTATCTTTTTACCACTTTCCACATCAATCCAATCATCGGAATCTACAACTTTCATGTACAATCCATTTGCATTTCTTATTCCTTGATTTACACCTTCACCATGTCCCCCATTTTCTTGATGAATTACATTAACTATATTAGGATATTTTTCTTTATAACTATCAGCAATCTTTCCAGTATTATCACTAGAACCATCGTTTATTAGTAAAATTTCTATATCCTCTTCTTTTCCACTTTGAAGCAAAGTACCTATACACTTATCCATATATGCACTTGAATTATAACATGGTACAACATAAGTAATAATTTTCATAACAATCTCCCACATCTTTTAATAAAACATATTATTTAGATTAATTTAAAAATTCTATTAAATTATACCATATATAACAATTGCATTGGTACATGTAATTGATTTGTAAGAAAAGATTAATATTTTAGTTGTAACATTCTGATAATTTCTGGTACTAATACTATGAAACACAAATTAAGGATCCAAAATGTGTTAAAATTAGTTAGGAATTATATTGTAAATAAGGAGTTAAACATGAATGTTCTAGAAAACCTATATGAAGAAATTCAACCAAAATTATATAATTTTTTCTTCATAAAAACTTCTAGTAAAGAAGTAGCTGAAGATTTAACTCAAGAAGTTTTTTATCAAGCAATAAAATCATACACTTCCTTCAAAGGTAACTCTTCATTGACTACATGGATGTTTTCTATAGCTTATAACATACTAAAAAAATATTATCGAAAAAATAAATATGATAAATCTTTGAATGAAAAATTAAAATTCAAGCCTAACCTTGAAGAGTCAATAGATTACAATTTATTAATACAAGATGAAAAAAAACTTCTAAAAAGTGCTATATCTGAACTAGATGAAACTAGTCGTGAAATTGTAATATTACGAATATATAGCGAACTTACCTTCAAAGAAATAGGAAAAATACTTACCATTAGCGAAAATTATGCTAGAGTATCATTTTACAGAGCTAAAGCAAAAATCAAAGAAATCATGGGGGGATATTATGAATATTAACTGTTCAATAGTAAAAGATTTGCTACCACTTTACGAAGAACATCTAGTAAGTGAAGAAACGTCATCCTTTATCGAGGAACATCTAGATAACTGTACTGACTGTAACGCCTTTTATAATGATTTAAAATCAGAATTATCTGTTCCTGATATAAAAAATGACATGAATAATGAAAAAGAGAAAATGTTTAAGAAAATAAATAGACGCCTTTCTATTTATCAAATAATATTTGTTGCTATTGCTTTTGCCACTGCAATGTATACCAGTTTATTAAATGAACAACTTGGTTTTATTTTATGGTATACAGTTCTAGGACTTTTAACTTATTTATTTTATAAAGATTTAAAAATTGTATTTCTCCTATCTTTTATACCAATTTTCCTTTGGTCCCTTGGAAGTGCTTTTATTCCTTTTTTTAATGGACAATGCGGAAACGGTTCTTTTCTCAGTTATTTATACTCAAATGTAAAACTATCAATACAAACTGCTTTTATACACTTTGTATTTGCCTTTATTGGTGGAATAATGGGTATTCTTATATACAAAATAAAAGAAAAATAATTAAGGAGGCAATCACTATGAAATTTAAAAAGGTTATATATGTAATTATATTAGCTATTCTTATTGTTGGTACTTTGTTAATCTATACTGGATTTAATGGCAACCCTATTAGCAATTCAATTGGTAAGCATATAGCTTTAAAATATATAAAAGAAACTTATCCTGATGAATCTTTTACTATAGAAGATGGAACTTATTGTTTTCCACTTGGTGAATATGGATATAAAATTAATAAAATAGGTGAAGATCCTTTTATAGATTCCAGCAAAGGTGAAACATCCTTAAATTATTCCATATCAACCTCTGGATTTTTAGGTAACCATATAGCTTATGATGGAATAAAATATGCTAGACTTGATGAAAATGTTTCTGATATTTTAAGCACCTCTGCTTCTTCTGAAATTACAATACTATTAATAGATTCCGTACCAGGTTTCAAAAGAGCTTCTGCAAGAATCGAAGTGCTAAAAGGTGAATTTTCAGACTTTCCAAAATGGACAAAAGAACTCACTGTTAAGTCTCCAATATCTATATCAATTTCAATAGATGGTACTGACAAATCTAAAAAAGATATCTTAAATATAGGTAACGATGTTCAAAAAATCCTTAATGATAATGGCTATATCTATACAAATGTACATTTAGGTGCTTCTAGATATGATAAAGATCTAGGTGGCGATAAATCAGGAGATGGCTATTTAAAATATACTATTTCCTTTACTCCAGATTCTTCACTTTCAATTAGAGATGTTAAGGATCATAACAAAGGTCTCTAAAAATCTATTGGCTTTTAAGATAAAAAGTCGACTGTTCCAATAGGAACTTTGCCGACTTTTTACTATGCATCAAATCCATCAAATATATCTTCACGTTTAACGGAATCCTTTTGAGAATCCTTATTTTCCATACCATCATCTACATAATCTTCAACTTCATAAGCCCCAGTAGATGGAGTTTTATTATACATTACAAACCCTTCACCCTCTATAGGCCTGTTATTTTTTTTATCACTCATAAAAAAACCCTCCTTTTAAAATATTATCTTCAAAAGGAAAGGCTTATATACTTAATTTTTCTATTACATTTTACTTTGAATTAATATTCCATTCTCTTCCTCAATTCTTTTTATATAACCTGAAAAATCTTTTTTTCTTAGAATATTAATAACAATAGGAGATAATAATACCATGGCATCCCTATAGCCTAAATCAATATGGTCTTTTAAAGTATTAGAATTAATTCTCAAACTTCCAGTGCCACTTATTAATTCTAAAGGCGTAGATGGATATAATTCAATTATATTATGATCACCAAATAAAGTTTTATCTATCATATGTTTATATGATAAGTGAACTACAATTATAAAATCACAATCATGATTTATTAACGGGTATATAGGAACATTATCTACATTGCTCTTTGAATACTCTGGTGAATTTATTCCTCCATCAGCATATCTTTTACCATTAATATTTATAGGTTTAAACATAAACGGGATAGCACAAGATGCTAACACTATATTAATAATTTCATCTTCACTGTAATCACTAAGCTTAAAATATTCTGGTAATTCCTCTTCGATATTATAAGCACAAGCATAAATTGTTCTATTAGAATTTTTTATTATTCCAGCATCTACATACTCTTCAATAAAGTTTCTTACTCCACCTTGTGAAAACAATCCTATATCATTTAATTTTAATTGCTCTAATAAATTATTATCAAAATGTCTATGTTTAATCTTTTCAATTAAGGATTGAATATTTATACTCCTACTTTTTTCCTGACTATGAATAAATCTAGAATAGGAAAGATTCATCCAACTATTATCTATTATCTCTCCATTATCCATTGATAGAAGTAAAGCATTAACAGCTCCTACTGAAGTCCCAGATACCACTTTAATTTGATCTACTAACCCCAATTCACCTAAAGCCTTAAATACTCCTGCTTCGTAGGCTCCTTTTGCTCCTCCTCCAGCCAAGACAAGACCTATTTTATATTCTTCTAATTCTTTAATTTTCTCCACTAACAAATCACCTTATTTTCCTAATTAAGATATTGGTAAAAATGCTACTATAAACTTCTCAAAGTCATCCATAGTCATTGTTTCTATCCCTAACTTTTTTGCCTTTGAAAGTTTACTTCCCGCACCAGAGCCTACAACTAACAAAGTTGTATCCTTAGTAATAGTATTGGAACAGCTATTTACCCCTGCTAATCTAGCTAGTTCCATAAGTCTCCATCTAGCATAAGGGCCACTACCTGTAAAAACTACATTTTTACCTTTTATAGATTTCTTTGATTCACTAATTATTGGCTTTACAAGCTTATACTTACCATCAAATGACCTTTCTTCAGAATATATCAAGTTATCTTTAGCAAAAAGCCACTGATCTAACTTTATTTTCTTAAATGCATTATACAAGTCTTCAACCTTCCCTCTAACCGTTGATAAATCACTCTTCTCAATATGTAGTTCATATAACAAATAATCAAGGGAATAAGATTTATAAATACTTAAGGAATCTTCCGTTGATTTTTTCAAGTCATAGAAATCATAACTTTCACTTATCCAACCATATTTAATAAGAATCATTCTTGTAAAATCTCCATTATAAGCAATAATAGGATACTTATACTTTATAATAAAACTATTAAACTTATCTATAGAACCTTTATCCCTAGCTAAATTCTCATATCCAAAACCATGTCCATAATTTATCAAAGATTCATTTTCTACTATCCCTAAGTAAAATCTTTCAACAACTCTATTTTCATTACATACTATTGCTGCTACTTCATACATACCAGCATTTATATTAAAATCATCTGTTTCCACAGAAATTAATATGACATTATTCATAACACACTCCAATTTAAATTATAACAAATTATAATTATTATATACTGTAACAAAAAATAATGGAACAAAAAAGGACTAGCAACGCTAGTCCTAAAATTCTATGCTCTTTCGATTATAATAAGTTTTTTATTATATGCTGAATATGAATTAAAATTTTTATTAACATCCATATCTACATTGTTTATAATTTGCTTTACCATGTATTTCTTTTTATCACTCTCTGTAGAATTTGATGAATTCAACTTAATCAAAGCACAATCATATTCTTTACAATAAAAGTTAATTAATTCCTTTGGATAAATTTCCCCAATTCTTATTTCATTCTCATTAAGCTTATTGTTTAATAAAATCATCAAAACTTCCTCCCACATTGCCTACATAATTAAACTCTTTATATATTTATATTATTCTACACATATGAAAAATATCCTTTAAATGAGAGATATTTTTTCTTATTTAATGCATCATTTTTAGACATTGTGCTACTCTATATCGAAAAGATGATTCATATTAAAACAACTAATTAAATTAATGTATATTTTTTGAAATCTAGAAAGGATTAATAGTTCCATTAAGGATTAGTACCAAAGAAATAATAGCCATAGCTATTAAAAATACTAATATTAGTTTATCTTTAATAGTTTGAAAACACTTATCTCCCTTTTCCTTTTTAGCTTTTATATATACTAAAGTACCTGGAGCATAAAGAAGAGCTGTTATTAAAAGTCCTGTAAGTCCACTTGCATATATTAACCAGCACCCATAAATAGTTCCCATTATTCCAATAAATCGTGCCCAATTTATAGCTTTTCTTGTCTCTCCTTCAAATCCATCCTTTCTAAATGCAATCATCATATAATAAAGTGCACTTAATAAATATGGAATCATAATCATACTAGCTGAAATAGTATAGAAAATTTGATAAGTAGATTCATTTATATAAGTTATTATTAAAAATAATTGAATAACTCCATTAGTTAAAAATAAAGAGTTTACAGGAGCTCCATTCTTATTTTCTTTTGCGAATAACTTTGAAAAAACACCATTCTTAGCAGCAAGGTACGGACATTCTGATGCAATAATAGTATATCCTAAAGTTGCTCCAGCAAGAGAAATTATAACTCCTATATTTACAAGAGCAGCTCCCCAAGGTCCAACTACAGTTTTTAAAATAGCTGCCATTGGAGGATTTCCTAACTCTGCAAGTTCTGCACGTGGCATAACTCCCATACTAAGAAGTGAAACCATTATATATATTGCAAGTACAGATAAAAAGGCTGTTATTGTAGCCTTACCAACATCCTTTGATCTCTTAGCTCTACCCGAAATTACAACAGCGCCTTCTATTCCAATAAAGGACCATACCGTAGTTCCTGAAGTAGCTCTAATTTGATCCATTAATGATAATCCACCAGGCTCGCCCCAAAAGTTTTGCATAAATATTTCTGGATTAAAAGATTTTACAAAAATAACTGCTACTATAAAAACAAGAATAGGGATAACCTTACTTATTGTTACAACAAGGTTTATTCCTGCAGCTTCCTTTACTCCTCTAAGAACCAAATAGTTCATAAACCAAATTACTAAAGATGCACATATAATAGAATAAATATTATTTCCCGTTCCAAAGATAGGGAAAAAGTATGCAATTGCAGCAAATAATAAAGTAGCATAAGATACATTAGCAAGTAATGCACTAATCCAATATCCCCAAGCAGAGTTAAATCCTACATAATCTCCCCAACCTTCATTTGCATAACTATAAATTCCCCCCGTTAGTTGAGGTTTTATTTTGTTTAATCCAAAAAAGCATAAAGTAAGTGCTAACATTCCAATTCCGCATATTAACCATCCTATAATTACAGCACCTGTATTAGCGCCATTGGCTGCCATGTCCCCAGCAAGACTAAATACGCCTCCACCTATGGTAGCTCCAATAGCAATAGCTGTAAGCCTTGCAAAACTTAATCCACTGGACTTGTTTTCTAATTGATTGTTATTCAACATATTAAAGGCCTCCTATAAATAATAAGTGATTTAAAACCTCAAAGATAAACAGCTTAAACCACCATCTATCTTCCTATACTCAGAAGTATCAACTTCAACCACTTTATAGCCTTTGTTTTCTATAGCTTCCTTAGTTTTAGGATATCCTTTAGGAATAAGCACTGTATCGTTAACCCAAATGCAATTAGCTGAATAGCTTTCTTCTTTATCAATAACAATTTTATTAAAGTCTTTAAACAAGGGACTATCAACAAATTCTCCTGCCACAAGCAAATTATTATTTTCCAAGTAGGAAACTCCAGTTTTTAGATGTAACACTTCTTTAAGAGGTACTACCGTTCCACTTAATTCATATTTCTCCAATATATCAATCATCTGTTTCGCTCCACTTTCATTTGTCCTCTCAGATAATCCAATATAAAATTGATCCCCTACCATCATAATATCCCCAGCTTCGATAGTACCTGGCTCCTTTATATATTCAATATTAGGAAAAAATTTTTTAAGTGTTTCTTGCATATCTAATTGCATTATTTCTTCTCTTCTGCTCATAGCTCCCGGTCTAGTTACAATTACACATTTTTTTGTGCACAACGCAACATCTTCAACAAAACAAGAGTCTGGAAACTCTTCATTGGCTTCTAATACCGTTACATCCACACCACAACTTTTTAGTGTCTCAATATATTTATCATGCTGTTTTAAAGCTAACTCATAGTCTGGTTTTCCTAAATTAGCTGTAGTAATACCATTTACTATAGCTCTGCAGGGTCTTCTTACTATTACATTTTTGAACATCTCTCTTCCTTTCAATAAATTAATCTTATTTCAAAATATGTTTACTTTATATACTTTATTCTTGTTTACAATTGGAATAGAAAAAATAATTGAGAATTAAAAATTAGCAATTTAAAATTAAATAAAAAAAACACTTTCTACAATTAAAAAATCATAGAAAGTGTTTTACTCAACGTTTGATTAATCTAAGTACTCAGATTCAGCGTTGTGATAAACGTTTTGAACGTCGTCATCATCCTCAAGCATATCAAGCATCTTTTGGAATTTCTTAGCATCCTCTTCGCCTATTTCTGTGTATGTATCTGGTATCATTTTAACTTCTGCTTCTAAGAATTCAACTCCATTAGATTCTAAAGCTTCTCTTACAGTTCCGAAGTCTTCTGGAGTAGTAGTTACAACGAATACTTCATCTTCTGATGCGAAATCTTCAGCACCAGCATCTAGAGCCATCATCATCATTTCGTCTTCATCATGATCGCCCTTTTCTATAATGATTTCACCTTTAGATTGGAACATGAAACCTACACATCCTAAAGTTCCCATGTTTCCACCATTTTTAGAGAAAGCATATCTAACGTTACCTGCTGATCTGTTTTTATTATCAGTTAATACTTCAACTATTACGGCTGTACCAGCTGGTCCATATCCTTCATACATAATTGTTTCATAGTTAACTGATGCAAGCTCACCAGAAGCCTTTTTAATTGCTCTTGTTATTGTATCATTTGGCATGTTAGCTGCTTTAGCTTTTGCTATAACATCTCTAAGTTTAGAGTTGCTATCTGGATTTGCTCCTCCATTTTTAGCAGCAACTACTATTTCCTTACCTATTTTAGTGAAAATTTTACCTCTTTTAGCATCGGCTTTACCCTTTTTAGCTTGGATATTATGCCATTTTGAGTGTCCTGACATATAAATTCCTCCTGTACTATATATAAATTCTTAATTTTAAACTCAATGTACCCATTATATCATAACAGACCCATTCTTTTCAAATTCATACTCTAATATACTCTATAATATCTATATCCTTCTTTAAATAGATACTCTTCGTCACCTTCAGATATCATTACTTTTCCATTAGTAGCTTCAATAAAAGCTTTTATGTATTCCTCTTTATCCTTTGATTCACAGAATAGAGAAATTTCTACCTTATCTGTATAAACAGTGTCTTCTATATGCCAATTGTTAGTTCCACATAAATATTGAATTTTTCCAATAAGATCATAATCTAAAATTAACTTTAAGTTAAGACCCTTAACCTTTTCTACAACTCCAGCTTCATCTATAGCTGAAGAAGCTCCCTTAGAGTATGCTCTTATTAAACCTCCTCCACCAAGAAGGATGCCTCCAAAGTATCTCGTTACTACAACTGCTACATCAGTTAAATCATGTTTTTTTATAACTTCTAACACTGGAATTCCCGCTGTTCCTTGGGGTTCACCATCATCACTATACCTTTGAATTCCTTTATTTTCTCCCACTATATATGCATATACATTATGGGTAGCTTCTTTATGCTGACTCTTTATTTCATTAACAAATTCCTTTGCTTCATCTTCCGATGCTACTCTTTTTACATATCCAATAAAGGTTGACTTCTTTTCTTGAAACTCTGATACAGCATATCCTTTTACTGTAAAATAACTCATCTATACGCCTCCCTAAAGTACATTAGTAGTACCATTTAAATAATCTTCACAAGCCTTTTTTATATATTCTTTTTCTGTTTCATTTAAAATGCTTGTTACTTTTTCTTTAGCACCTTGGCATTTAATTTTTTGAAGAGCTTTTATTGCATAGGTTACTACTTGCCCATTAACATCGTCCAAGGCTCTTAAAAGTGCAACTTCCGCCTTAGAATCTCCTATCTTTCCTAATGCAGAAATTGCCATTCTCCTGATATTAACATGATTATTAACTGTTGCTTTAATTAAAATATCTAATGATGTAGTACTTTTTAATTCTCCCATAAGCCAAATTGCAGATTCTTTTTCTTTTAAAGGTAAATTCATATAATTATTATTTAAATAGTATATAAGTTTTTCTTTATTAACTCTATCTAAACTATTTATAACTCTTATACGCTCATCTTTAACTGCCACTGTAAGAGATTTAAAAAGCTCCTCCATAGAACTAGCCTTAACTAAATATCTATATTTAATTTTAGCATTAATTATCTGTTTTTGAACTGTTGCTCTATCTAAATTTCTTATTTTAGCAACAGCTTCAAGAGATTTTCCTTCAAGGGTAAGAAAATAACTTATCTCATCTTCTGTATAGTTCTCTATAAAATCCCAACTATATTTTACAAGTCCTGTACTCAAAATCATTCTCTCCTATATTCTTTATTCTTCTACAATAAAGTTTGAGGCTTTATTATATACTTCGTCATCGCCTTGCACCTTTAATAAAGTTCCAACCTCTGTATATTCTTCACTTTCCACCATTGCTGCTCTATGTAGATATGCTACCATAGAAGATTCACTGTATGGAATTAGTACTTTAAAAGCTTTTAATTTATAAGGAAGTATTTCAGTACATCTATTTAAAAGAAGATCAAAATTCATTCTCTCTTTTGCAGAAATCTCTATAATGTCATATTTACTAAATGTTGATTTTATTTCTTCAATATTATCAGGATTAGATTTATCTATTTTATTTAGAACTAATAAGGTTGGTTTATCTCCAGCTCCTAGTTCACTAATTACTTCTTCGACAACTTGTATTTGCTTTATAGCTTCATCACTTGATCCATCTACTACATGAAGTAATAAATCAGAATACACTACCTCTTCTAGAGTAGATTTAAAAGCTTCTACTAAATCATGAGGTAATTTTCTTATAAACCCTACTGTATCAGTAACTGTAGCCATTCTATTATCTGGAAGTGTTAAAGCTCTAGTTGTTATATCTAAAGTGGCAAAGAGCATATCTGCTTCAAATACCTTTTCCTTTATACCTGTTGATTTAATTGGCGCATAATCACAAAGAGCATTTCTTAATGTAGATTTACCCGCATTGGTATATCCTACTAAAGATATTTTAGAAACGCTATCTTTACTTCTTCTTTCTCTTTGAGTCGCTCTTACATTTCTGATTTTTTCTAGCTCTTTATTTAAGTCATATATAGTTTCCCTTATTTTTCTTTTATCTGTTTCTAATTTTTTCTCACCTGGCCCCTTAGTTCCAATACCTCCACCAGTTCTTGAAAGTACAGTACCAAGTCCACCTAATCTACTTAATCTATATTTTAATTGAGAAAGTTCAACTTGAATTTTAGATTCCTTACTTCTAGCTCTTCTTGCAAATATCTCTAAAATTAACGTTGTTCTATCGATAACCTTTGAACCTATGGCCTCTTCTAAATTTCTAACTTGGGAGCCAGATAACTCTTCATCAAATATTACTACATTAGCACGAAGTGATTGTCTAAGATAGGCAATTTCGTCAACCTTACCTCTACCTATAAAAAAGGCTGGATCTATTTTACTTCTTTTTTGAAGTATCTCATATATAGGCTTTACTTCACAAGCTTTTGTAAGTTCCTTTAATTCCCTCAAGCTTGATTCATCTTCTGTTGAAACTAGAATTGCTTTTTCTTCAGTATCTTCTAAAATATCATGAGACTTTAATATATCTTCAATATATTTAATTTTATCTAGAAAATCATAGTTTTCAATCTTATCTATAGATAAGTTATATACCTCTTCCTCAACTAATAAATCATCTTGTACATCACAAAAACCTATGCCATATGATATCTCTTGCTCAGGGTGAACTCCAATTGCTACTATGCAATCCAGCTTTAATTTTAAAAGAGCTGATAAATCTAGTGCTGATAATCTTGGGTTTCCATTAGGATGAGTGTGTATTACTCTAACTCCTGAAAGTCTTCTCTCCCTAGTGTCAACGATAGGTACTTCAACTGTTGAACTATCTCCAACTGCAACACTTACAACAGTACCCTTTCTATCAATTGCAACACTAACCTCTCTTTCAATATCAATTGTAACTTCTCTTAATAAATTAGAAAGTTCCTCAGAAAGAATTTCATTCTTTTGGAACTTCATATCATATATTTTTTCTAATTTATTTAAAATAAAATTTTTTACACCATCAGTATTTCCATTAATCATATACTCATCTCCAAATCAATTAGTTTTCTACTAATCCTTTTTATTTCTATCTATAATATATATTATATAAGTTGCTCAATACATTTTATATTATATCCATTTAAGAAAATTTATAAAATTTATACAATGAATAATCTTTATTGGAACTTATATACTATTGACATTTTCAACTTAATTTTATACTATGAAACCATTAATGTAAATATAAATTGAGGTGTGATTAAATGGAAGATAAACAAAGAAACGTTCTCTTTTCTAAAGACGAACTTAATGCTGCTGTTGAAAAAATTGGAGCAAAAATCACAGAAGATTATGCAGGTAAACCAATCTATGTTTTATCACTACTAAGGGGTAGCTTTATCTTTACTGCTGACCTTGTAAGGTCCCTTGAGTTACCAACTACTATAGGCTTTATGACTACTTCTAGTTATGGCCATAACGAAGAAAGTACAGGTGTATGTAAAATTGTTCAAGATGTTCCTGATAATATTGAAGGTTTAGACGTACTTGTAGTTGATGATATCGTTGATAGTGGTATTACCATGAAATTTGTAGTTGACCATGTAAAAGAACTTGGAGCTAAAAGTGTTAAATGTTGTACTCTTCTTGATAAACCTGTAAGAAGAGTGGTTGATATAAAACCTGATTATTGTTGCTTTGAAATTCCAGATTTATTCGTTGTAGGTTACGGATTAAATTACGGAGACTTATATAGAAACATACCATATATTTTTAATTGGGAAACAAAATAAACATATTATATATAATAAATAAAAGGAATGCAGTTTTGCATTCCTTTATTTATTTAAATCTAATTGAATAGCTGTGCTAGGTACCTTCCCAACAATTATTGTCTCTACCACTGGAATCTGACTTACTATTTCAATTTCACTACTGGTAAAGGGTAGTACTATTCTGACCTTTGTTGTAGTTTCTATATATATCTTATGACGAGTTTGGTTAATACCTGCTGATTCAAACTCTGATAAATACTTGGTTGTAATATGTCCAATAGGCTCAGCCTTCATTGATACCTTAGGCCCCATATTAGCAAGTAAATTATTTTTTGTAATCTGACCAATAGGAACCTTTACTTTCATTTCAGTTTTTTCATTTAATTTTTCCTGAGCCTTTAAAGCAGTACTAGTTGCTATCTCATTTAATTTTAGTGTATCTGCTCGCATCATAGTAATGTTTCCTTCACTATCTTTTTCAAACTGAACCATCTCATTGTAATTAAAATTACTAGAATACTCCGAAAAAATAGTTTCATTAATAATTCTTGTAACCTCGCTTCTCATTGTAGCATCACAAGTAGCTATAACTCTAGGCATTATTACTTCATCAAGAGTATATATAAAAGTAATGGATATACTAATTATAAGTATAACTATTATTGTAAACTTAATTTTCTGAGATAATTTCATACTATAACTCCTTTATAATTATGCTATAATGTTAATATATGTATTTGCACTGATTAATACATATACTACTAATACATATACTACTAATACATATATATTTTATTTTTAAAACTGAATATATATAACCAAAAGTCTTACAAAAAGTATATGTTACAATTAGACTTTTATTGCCATTGTCTTCTTTGCACAGTTTCCTCAAAGTAATTCAATGGTAATTTCTATACACTGAAATATTATAGTAAATACCGTTAACTTTAATACTACATTACATACTGTGTTGTATTTATATACTTTTATAAGTTATAATATAGTATCAGAAATTATATTTCATCGTAAGGAGGAAAATATGGGAGAAGCAAAAAAGAGTCAAGAAAAGCAAAATCCACGTAAGACTAAAAAACCCAAAAAGAAAAAACGCATAGTCTTTAGAATTATATATATAACTCTATTACTAATTATTGTAGGTGGTGCTGCTGCTGGGTTTGGTGTTTTATCTGGAATGATAAAAACAGCTCCAGAATTAAATCTACAAACCATTCTTTCTAATGGAGAAACAACTTTCTTTTATGACAATAATGGAGATGAAATGGATGAATATAGAACTCCAGAAAAAAGAGTTTCCGTAGACATATCTTCAACGCCAAAATATCTACAAGATGCTTTTATTAGTATTGAAGACCAACGTTTTAAAGATCATAAAGGAATTGATATCAGACGACTTGGTGGTGCAATTATTCAAGATATAAAAATCATCTTAGGTATGTCCGATGGAGATATCCAAGGTGCCTCAACAATAACTCAACAACTTGTTAAATACAAATACTTCTTAGAGGACTCTATAGAATCAAGACTTGATCCAAAGAGAAAAATACAAGAAATCTATCTTGCATTGCAACTTGAAAAACAGTTGACTAAAGATCAAATCCTTGAAGCTTATATGAACACAATTTATCTTGGAGGTCCAGCTTATGGTATTGAAGCTGCATCTAATTTTTACTTTGATAAGTCTGTTGGTGATTTAACTTTAAAGCAATGTGCCTTTTTAGCAAGTGCTGCACAGAATCCAACACTATCATATATTAATGCTGATGCTGCCTTTGACGAAGGAAATCCTTTCGATTCTCCAAGAACTAAGGTTGTACTTGAAAAAATGTTAGAGTACGGTAAGATTACACAAGCAGAATTTGATGAAGCTTTAGCTGAACCTTTAGCTATGAACTTTACAAACATAGAATCTACAGCAATGAACTACGAATGGTTTTCAAGACCTGTTGTTAAACAAGTAGTTAAAGATTTAATGCAAACTTATGGCTATACTGAAACAGAAGCTTATGACATGGTTAACTATGGTGGTCTTAGAATTTATACTACTATGGATAGACGAGTTCAAGATGCCTCTCAACAGATACTTAACGAAACTTTCGAAGGTTATGATGGACTTCAAGCTTCTGGTGTAATAATGGATTACACTACTGGTGAAGTAAAAGCTATCATTGGTGGACGTGGAGAACAACCTCCAATGTCATACAATAGAGCAATCTCAATAGGTAATGATGGCCAAACTTTCCTTAGAGCATGTGGTTCAAGTATAAAACCACTAACTGCATTTGCTCCAGCAATCGATACTAAATTATTTACTGCTGGTTCCGTAATCCTTGATGGTCCATTTACACCAGACTTTATTAGAAACCACGGCATAGAAGCTGGCTATAGTCCAAATAACTGGAATGGTGTATTTGATGGTAATGTAACACTTAGAGATGGTATTAGATACTCTAAAAATACCGTAGCTGTTTCTCTTGTTGCTCAGTTAGGACTAAATACAGTTACTTCTTATGCTGACAAATTTGGTCTTAGTATAAGTGAAGCTGATAGAACCAGTGTGGCTGCATTAGGGCTTGGTGAAATAGCAGGAACAACTCCTTTTGAGATGGCTCAAGCTTTTGGTACCTTTGGAAATCAAGGTGCAATGACTAAAGGTAGAATTTACACTAAGGTTACAGATAAAGATGGAAAAGTTTTACTTGAAACAAAAGCAGAAGCTTCTCAAGTTATTTCTCCACAAGCATCTTATATTGTTTATGACATGATGAAAGATTCTATAGCTGGTACTGGTAGTCAGGCTATTTTCGATAACAACCTAGAAATAAGAGGTAAAACAGGAACAACTGAAAATTATAGAAATTTATATTTTTCAGGCTTAACTCCATACTACTCAGCTGCAGTTTGGATGGGATATGACGATAACTCACAACTACCAAAGGCGTTACAAGGAAGTCAAAACTCTGCCTCTCTATGGGGTAAGATTATGAAAGTTGCCCATGAAGGTTTAGCTCCTAAATCTGTAGAAAAACCTAGTGGATTAACCACTGCTACTATTTCAAAAGATTCAGGAACTCTAGCAAATGCCCTTACAGGAAAAGATCCTAGAGGCAATAGAGCTTATACTGAATTATTTATTAGTGGTACTCAGCCAACTACATTAGATAACGTTCATGTGGAAGTTGAAGTTGTTAAAGGTGAAGATGGCAAATATTATCTTCCATCTGATAAAACACCTAAAGATAAATTACAAAAAGTTGTTTTTATAGCTCGTGATAAAGGAATAACTGATTATTATAGAAGTATCGGTGTAACTGTTGGAGATAGTAAATATTTAGCACCAACAGAAAAAGACCCTACCGATTATAAGAAAAAAGAAGAAGAAGAAAAAGATAAGGATAAGGACAAAGATAAGGATAAAGATAAAGACACAGAAGTAACTCCACCCAGTCCAGAGATTCCTGGAGGAGATACTACCAATCCTACGCCAGGAGTAACACCGGAAACTCCTCCTACCAATAAACCAGGAGAAACTACCCCTGGTGGTGGTACTAATGGAACTAATGGTAATAATACAGGAGCTCTTAATTATAATCTTAGTCCTCAACTTAGATTAGCTTTAGCAACTCAATTAGCTTTTGGTGTTAATTAAAGTTGTGTTACTTGGTAAGCAAAAGGCTGCATCATCAAAATGATGCAGCCTTTTATTTAGTCTTTGAATTAAATAAAATTGAAGCTAAATATCCAAATACAATAGCAGCTGCTATACCTGCTGCTGATGCTTTAACCCCTCCAGTGACAACACCCAGTAGCCCTATCTTATCTACCTCATCCATTACTCCTTTAGCAAGGGTATATCCAAATCCAGGCAAAGGCACCCTTGCTCCAGAAAGTCCAAAGGCTTCTATCTTTTCATATATGCCTAACCCTTGCAGTACTACTCCTGAAACAACAAAAAGCACTAATATCCTTGAAGGCGTTAACTTTGTTGTATCCATTAAAACTTGACCTATAACACATATTATTCCTCCAACAAAGAAAACCTTTAAAAAATCTATCCACATAATTTACTCACCTCCACACTCTATGGCTATAGCATGAGCAATTCCTGGAATTGATTCTCCTTGTAAATTAGAAATTGTACTTAAAAGTGCACCTGTTGCCACTAATAATACTCTCTTGTATTTTCCACTTAAAAGTCCCTTGTATACCATACTACTCATAACAGTTGCAGAACATCCGACTCCACTACCTCCCGAGTTAGTTCCTTGAGTTTTAGAATCAAATATTTCATCTCCACAATCTATATAATTATTTCCCATAACATAACCATATTCCTTTAGTAATTCAATAGTAATTTTTTTCCCTATAGCTCCTAAATCACCTGTAACTATTAAATCATAATCACTAGGCTTTCTCCCTGTATCTTCAAAATGCTGGTTAAGGGTTGAAACTGCTGCTGGTGCCATTGCAGCCCCCATTTCATTTGGATCCGTTATTCCATAATCTTTTACTTTTCCTATAGTGACATGAGTTACATATGGACCTTTTCCCTTTTTACCCATAACAACCGCTCCAACTCCTGTTACTGTCCACTGAGAGGAAGGTGCCCTTTGGCTTCCCATTTCTAATGGTAGTCTAAATTGTCTTTCTGAACTTGAAAAGTGAGAAGATGCTACAACTAAAATATTTTGTCCAAAATCAGCTTCTAAACATATGGACGAAAGAGACATAGCTTCAATGAAAGTTGAACAAGCTCCATACAACCCCATAAATGGGATATCAAATTCTCTAGCCATAAAACAAGATGGCATTAATTGATTAATTAAATCACCTGCAAACATATAAGAAATATCTTGCTCTTTTAATTGTGCTCGTTTTAACACTTCCTTTACCGCATCAACTTGAATCTGTGTCTCTGCTGCTTCAAAGGTCTTACATCCACAAGTGTCATCTGCTAATATTTCATCGAAATAATCTTTTAATGGGCCCTCGCCTTCCTTAGGTCCAACAATTGTATATGTTGAAATGATTCTTGGTTTTGACATTAATTCTGATGTTTGTAATCCAATTCTTCTAGCCATACTCTTACCACCTAAAAAAATAATATAATAACCCCAATAAAACGGAAGAACCAATACTATAAACTAATACTGGCCCAGCAATGGTAAACATTTTAGCTGCTACTCCAAAAACATATCCTTCTTTTTTAAATTCAATAGATGGTGAAACAATGGAGTTAGCAAATCCGGTAATAGGCACCACTGAACCAGCTCCAGCATAGTCACCTATCTTATCATATATTCCAATTCCAGTTAAAAATGCCCCTAGAAAAATCATTATTACCGTTTCCCAAGCCATTGACTGTAGCCTATCATTACCATAATAATTAAGTAACTTAAATATTATTTCACCCACCACACATATTAGTCCACCTGTCCAAAATGCTCTAAAAGAATTTTTTAAAATATTGGGTTTTGGTGTAGCATTTTTATATATGGTCTGAAATCTTTCCTTAATTTTTTGCTCATTCTTTTTGTTTTCAGATTTCATTTTTTTCCTCCTTACCTTAAAATCAAAGAATTATTAATTCTAGTATTTGCATTAAACAAAAAAATAAACAAAAAAAGATCAATGCATTTTAAACACTGATCTTTTTATAATTAGGAGTTATTATCATGAATTTATCCTATTAGCTTATCTTTCATTATTTTCAAAACCTTCTTTTCTATTCTAGACACTTGAACTTGACTTATTCCCATCATTTTCGCTACCTGTATTTGGGTCTTATCTTTAAAATACCTAAGCATAATTATTTGCCTAGACTTCATATCTAGCTTACCCAAGGCTTCTTTTAAAGCTAATTTATCTATTACATCTGTATCTTCTTCATAATTTTCACTCAATTTATCAATTAAAAGTACTGGTGTACCTTCATCTTGATGAATAGTATCATATAAATACTGCATACTACTTGCAGACTCTAATGCAGTGATGATGTCTTCTTTATCTACCTTTGAATATTCAGACAGTTCTTCTATTGTTGGGTCTCTTCCTAAAACCTTTGTTAAAGCATCTTTATCATAATGGAGTTTTCTTGCTGTATTTTTTACACTTCTACTTACCTTAATCATTCCATCATCTCTTAAAAATCTTTTTATTTCTCCTATTATCATAGGTACTGCGTAAGTAGAAAACTTCACATTAAAACTTTCATCAAAATTATTTATAGCTTTAACTAAACCGATACAGCCTATTTGAAATATATCGTCATATTCATATCCTCTATTTAAAAATTTTTTACTAATTGAAGATACTAGCGGTAAATTCATTTCTGTTAAGAACTCTAATGCTTCATTATCTCCATCTTTTGCCCTTTTTATTAATTCTTTATTGTCATCATAATTATAGGTATTACTTCTATAATCCTTATCACTCATAGCTTCACCTATTTCACAGTATTAAAAACTTTTTTCATGGTTACGGTAGTGCCTTCACCCTTAATTGATTCAACTACTAAACTGTCCATGAATGTCTCCATAACCGTAAAGCCCATACCTGACCTTTCTAAATCTGGCCTTGAAGTATATAGTGGTTGCATTGCTAAATTTACATTGTCTATTCCTACTCCATTATCTATTACCTTTACTGTTAATTCATTATCCAATATTGTAGCTTCTAACACTACTTTTTTCTCTTCACTTTCATTGCCATAGCCATGTATTATTGCATTAGTAACTGCTTCTGAAACAGCTGTTTTAATATCGCTAATCTCATCTATAGTAGGATCTAGTTGAGCCGCAAATGCTGCAATAACAACTCTAGCAAAGCTTTCATTTTTAGATAAACTTGAAAATTTTACTTCAATTTTATTTTCCATCACACATACTTCCTCCCACTAAATATTCCTTAGTGCTTCTTCTACATCATCATAAATCGAAATGATTTTGAACATTCCTGATAATTCAAATATTCTTTTAACATTGGGTTTAACATTAGTTAAACACACTTTTCCACCTCTTAGAGACATTTTTTTATATCTTCCAATTACTGCACCAATTCCTGAGCTATCCATAAAATTAACTCCTGAAAAATTAAATATTAAATTTTTGTAATTATCTCTATCTAACATATCATCTATTCTATTTCTTACTTCTTCCGAACTATGATGATCTAATTCTCCTTGAAGTGTAACTATAATATTGTCATTGTAAGGTTCAAATCTAAGTAGCATTGGCATCTCCTCCAACTTATAATTATATTCATGTAGCACTTTATTTAGAATGCTAACACTATTATACACTAAAAATTGGATGTGTTACAGTTTTTCCCATATTTTTTTAAAAAAATTTAATTCATTTTATTGCTTTTTTCAATTTCCTTCAACATTTTTATTAAGTTGATTTCACGTAATATGTCCTATTGTGAATTATTATACAGATAACCTTTGTTCCATTAAATTTCACCATAACCGAAGCTTTAACTTTTATGAACAAATTAAAAAAGCGCCAATGGCGCTTTTTTAAAACATATGGCTAGATTAATTTACTCCAAGCAACTATTTACTACAGATAATATTTCTTGTTGCTTTTTAAGTCCATCCTCACTAATTACCTTTATCTCTTCTCTTATAGCAGAAGTAAACTCCTCGTCTTTTATAGACCCTAAGTTTATCTTAACATTCATTATTGCGCCTTCAATAGCAGCTTGAGTAAGTAATGCAGCTACTCCCGCATCTGAAATTGCATTTTTATTTCCATGATCAACTGCAATTTCTATTATTTCATATATATCATAAGATCTTCTTGCTACTTCTAGTGGTATTTCAGTAGCTCCTTTATATGCTATTTGAATTTTTTCACTTCTTATAGCCTTATCTTCGTCAGTTTCTTTTGGCATTTTAAAAGCTTCCATCAATTTATTAAATGCTAGTGTATCTTCATTCATTAGTTGAAGAAATCTATCCTTTAACTCATTTGCATCAACTAATCCCTTATCAACTGAAGCTCTTTCTTCATCACTTAGCGCAAGATATGCTTTTTTTCCAACAGTTAAATTAAATACCATTGAGCCTAAAGCGCTACCAAGTGAACCACATAAAGCAGCAACACTTCCACCTCCAGGAGCTGGAGAATTTGAAGCTAATTCATCTATAAATCCTCGTACTGTCTTTGTATCTAACATACTTTATCCTCCTTATATTCTCTATATTCTTTTTCCTTCATCAACTACTATCTTACCATCTTTTATTACCTTGTCTATAGCATTTACTCCAAAATGATAAATTAAATAATCCAGATTTTTTGCATTAAATATAGCTATGTCAGCTTTTTTACCAACTTCAATAGAACCTATAGTTTTTTCTCTATTAATAGCACAAGCGGCATTTATAGTCATAGCATTTATTATTTCCTCTGGCAACATTCTCATACCAAAACAAGCAAAGGTCATAACTGCCTGTAGTGATTCTGTAGGGGATGTTCCTGGATTACAATCAGTAGCTAATGCAACGGGAACTCCTTTATCAATCATATCTCTTGCTCTTGCAAAACTTCCAACCATTAAATAAAACGCTGTTGATGGTAAAAGTACAGCCACCACACCACTTTTACTTAGTGCTTCTATCCCCTTATCTGAAGCTGCAATTAAGTGTTCTGCAGATATACAGTTAAGTTCACCAGCAAGTTCTGCTCCTCCAATTGATTCTACCTCATCTCCATGAAGTTTTAATTTTAACCCATGTTCTTTACCTGCTAAAAGGATCTTTCTACATTCATCTGTATCAAATACTCCTTCTTCACAAAAACAATCAATAAACTCTGCAAGATTCTCTTTCGCTACATAGGGAATCATCTCATTAATTATATTATCGATAAATCCCTCTCGATTGTTTTTATATTCCTTAGGTAGTGCATGTGCACCCATAAAAGTTGAAACTACATCAATTGGATGATTTTTATTAAGTTCTTTATTTACCTTTAATAACTTTTCTTCATTTAATAAATCCAGACCATATCCTGATTTACTTTCTACTGTGGTAGTACCATGTTCAAGCATTATATCTAATCTTTTAGAAGTTTCCTCTACTAATTCCTCTACCGTTGATTTTTTTGTGTTTTCAACTGTACTTAGTATTCCTCCACCCATATTTAAGATTTCGATATATCCAACTTTATTTAATTTCATTGGTAATTCTCTTTCTCTGCTTCCAGAGTAAACTACATGAGTATGAGGATCTACCAAACCTGGAGTAATAGTTTTACCAGTACCATCTATTATTTTTGTATTATCTTTAATAAACTCTTTATATCCTTCACCAGTACCAACGAATTTAATTAAATTATTTTCTATCACTATAAATCCATCATTTAGGATTTTAGCATCTTTCATATCTTTTCCAGTTTTTTTGTAACTGCCTTCGCAAGTAACTAAACAATCTATATTTTTAATAATTATTGACATATTTATCACCAATCCGCAAGTTATTCTGCAATTCTTTTCTCTAAAATTTGATCCATAGAGAAGTTTTCAATTTGAAGATAATATTCTGCACTTTTTACAAGTGCAGCCATAGGTAAAAGTCCTATTACTTCACTACCTATAACAGGAACACCATATCTTTTAGCTTCCATCTTCACCATCTCAAAAGCACTATATACAGTAGTTTTTTCATAATTAACTAAATTCATAGATACTTGAGCAATGTTTCTATCTTCAAGCATAACACCCATTGCCTTTACGAATCTTAATCCGCCACCAATGTGTCTTACTTTTTTAGCTATTTTATCAGCAATTTCTACATTATCTGTACCAAGATTTACATTAAATGCAACTAATGGTTCCCTTGCTCCTATTGCTACACAACCACCCTTTACATTCACTTCTCTAGGACCATAATCCGGTGCCCAATCTTCTTCCTTAATCTTTTCAAAGAAGCCTTCATATTGTCCTTTTCTAACTTTTGCTAAATTTTCTCTATGTGGAGCTGTTGCTGCTTTTTCATATAAGTATACAGGAACATTATATTTTTCACCTATAACTTTTCCAACTCTATTTGCAATTTCTATGCAGTCTTCCATTGAAACTCCTTCAATTGGTACAAATGGTACAACATCTAGAGCTCCCATTCTTGGATGTCCACCCTTATGCTTAGACATATCTATATTTTCATATACTTTCTCAGCCATATTTATTATTGCATTTTCCAAAGCAGTTGGTTCACCAACTACTGTAACAACAGTTCTGTTATGGTCAGCATCACTAGAGTAGTCTAATAATTTTACTCCTTCTACACCTCTAAATACATTTACAATATTTTCAACTTTCTCTTTGTCAATTCCCTCACTGAAATTTGGAATACATTCTACTATTTTACCCATTCTTATACCTCTTTTCCTATTTATTTATTCAATGAATAATTTTTAAATTCTAATAGTTTACCTTAACATGTTTTTCAACGCTTTCAACTAACTTACCTGTAGATACAAGCTCATTAACCTTTTCCAATTCCTTATACATTACTACATCATTTTCAAAGAAGTTTACACTTTCTCTGACAGTTTTATATGCTACTTCTGTACCCTTACCTAGTTTGTAGTTTTCTCTAAAATCTATAGCTTGACATGCTGCTAATACTTCAGTTGCTATTACTCTTTCTGCATTTCTTATAATATCTCTAGCCTTTCTTGCTGCTATTGTTCCCATACTTACGTGATCTTCTTGGTTTGCAGATGAAGGAATAGAGTCTACACTTGCTGGATGAGCTAAAATCTTATTTTCTGATACAAGTGCTGCTGCTGCATATTGAGTAATCATAAATCCTGAATTCAATCCTCCATGCTTAACTAAAAATGGTGGAAGATCGTTTAGTTGATAATTGATTAATCTCTCTAATCTTCTTTCTGATACATTTGCAAGTTCACTCATAGCAATTCCTAAGAAATCGAAACTTAATGCCATAGGTTGTCCATGGAAGTTACCTCCAGAAATTACATCGCCCTCTTCAGTAACTATTGGATTATCTGTAACTGAATTTATTTCAATTTCTACCTCATGTTTTACATAGTTTAATGCATCTTTAGATGCTCCATGAATTTGTGGTACACATCTTAGTGTATATGCATCTTGAACTCTTAACTCACCCTGTGCAGTAATTAATGTACTGCCATCTATCATTGATAATATGTTTTTAGCAGTTTCTATTTGACCTTCATGTGGTCTGATATTATGAGTTCTTAAATCATACGCATCTTTTACTCCTCTTAGTGCTTCCATAGTTAAAGATGCAGCAATATCTCCTGCCTTTACTAAGTTGATTCCATCATAAAGAGCTAATGTTCCTACAGCTGTCATAACTTGAGTACCATTGATTAATGCTAATCCTTCTTTAGCTACTAACTCAACAATATCAATGCCAGCTCTATTCATTGCTTCTCTACCTGGTAAAATTTCTCCATTATATTCTGCTTCACCTTCACCAAGCATTGGTAATACCATATGTGAAAGAGGTGCTAAATCTCCAGATGCACCTAATGATCCCTTTTCAGGTATAATTGGATGAACACCTTTATTAAGCATTGCAACTAAAGTCTCTAAGGTACTTAATCTAATACCAGAATACCCTTTTGAAAGTGCATTAGCTCTCAATAATATAATGGTTCTTACTATATCTGTATCTAATTTATTACCAAAACCACAAGCATGTGAAATTATTAAATTTCTTTGTAGTTTTTTGCAATCATCACCTGAAATACTTACATCTGCAAACTTACCAAATCCGGTGGTAATTCCATAAATAACCTTATCTTCTTCAACTATCTTATCTACTATTCCCCTTGATCTTTCAATTCTCTTTTTTGCCTCATCACTAATTTCAACTTTATAATTGTGTCTAGCGACTTTAACCACTTCATCAATAGTTAAATCGTTTCCATTAATAATAATTTTATCCATTTTGTTTCCCCCTATTAATATTCTAAATTTTTTTAAGTTCTATTATATAGACCTTAAAATTTTAAATATTTATCTATTTATTAAACCCATAGATTGTCAATTATTAACCTATCTACACTATTTATTATTCTTTATGAAGTAGAAAAACCCTTTATAATTCATCGTCAGAAAATTACGAATATTTTTAATATGCTATCGTAGCACTATGATAAAGTATTTTTTAATTCTTTACTGTTTCTTTTGCCATAAAAATCATAACAGTTATTATTATTATACTTCCTACAACTATCCCTAAATTAATTGATTCTTTTAACACTATTACTCCTAAAACCAGTGAAACAATAGGTTCACTACAACTAAATATAGATGCATTAGTAGGGCCTATAACTTTAACCCCTTTTAAAAAGGTAATAAATCCAATAATAGTAGACACTATTGCAAGAATAATTATATATACTATCCCTAAAAAAGTTATAGATGTATGAAAGCTTTTAGTAATAAAGCCTAAAAATATATCTACTCCTGCAGTAATAACTGTTATATAAAATGTCATTGTAAAACTATTTAAATCTTTTATCTTTTCATTTGCACAGCTTATTACATAAATTGCATAGCTCAAAGCAGATAGTAGTACTAATATTATACCAACAAAACTTACTTGTCCTTCTTTTACATTTAGCATTATCCCTACACCCAATGTTGTTAGCATCAAATAAAGAAACTTCTTCATTTCGAATTTTTCTTTATAAATTATTACTGATAATATCATCACCATTACGGGATATGAATATAAAATCATCGTAGCTATACCTGAACTTATATAGTTATAAGATATAAATAAAAAAATTGATGTCATTGAATATCCAAACAAGCTTAAAAGAACAATTATTTTTAATTGTTCCTTTGATATTTTTATAGATATATTTTTATATCTTATATATAAATATAAAAATATAGATGAAAATACAAAGCGCAATGCTAAAGTATTAATAGCATTTGCGCCCTGATTATAAGCTAATTTAGCTAGAATCGGTATTACCCCAAAGGATATACCGGATATAATTACATATACAATTCCTCTTAATTTAATAAGATTCTTGTCCAAAATTTTCCCCTTCTCCCCAAAAGTTACACTACTAAAAAGCTCCTTCTCTCTTGAATACCTTTGATACTGTAACAAATAACAATTTAATATCGTAGAGTACACTAAAATTATTAATATATGTTAAATCATAATATATTGTTTTTCCTAACTCTATCTCTCCTCTACCACTTACCTGCGCAAGTCCAGTTATACCTGGTAGAACTAATAATCTTTGATAATAGCTTTCAGGATAATACTTTACTACATCTGGAATTTCTGGCCTTGGTCCTACCAAACTCATATTTCCAATAAGAACATTAAATAATTGTGGTATCTCATCTAAGCTAGTTTTTCTTAGAAAATGTCCTACTTTTGTAACTCTATTATCAGATTTGCTTTGGAATACAAAATTATCCATATTGGCTGGATCAATTTCTAACTCTCTTTTACTTTCAGCTGATACAACCATTGTCCTAAATTTATATATAAGAAAATTTTTATTATCTTTTCCAACCCTTACTTGCTTGAATAAAATTGGTCCTTTACTGTCTAATTTGATAGCTATAGCAATAATCAAATATATAGGGAGCAATATTATTATACCTATAAGTGATAAAATAAAGTCCATTATCCTTTTTATGATAAATTGAACTCTTTTACCCTCAATTTTTTCCTTCACGTCAATTACTATGTTTTTTTCCAAAATAATTCCTCCTTGTATAAGCACATTCCTATTATATCACGTCTTCATGAAAAAAAATATTTTAATTTATTACAATTTCATTAAAGAATTATTATAAACTAATTATCTATATACTGCACATAATTATAGGAAAAATACATATTAAATACAATTTAGCTGAAACTTACATTAAAATAGGCATGACTCAAATTTTCCGAGCCATGCCTATTTTACATTATCTGGCTTAAATTCAAAGTCAAACTGAAAGTAAATTTGACTAGATACTTTAAACTATATCCATTACTTATGGTGCTCATTAACAATATGAGTAACAGCGTCTATTACATCTTGAACATCTTCATCACTCATCTTTGGATATAATGGTAGTGAAACGATTCTATCAAAGTAATTTTCAGCTACTGGGAAGTCTCCTTCTTTATATCCATAAGTATTTTTATAATAACTCATTAGATGAACTGGTATAAAGTGAACACTAGTACCAATATTAGCCTCTCCCATAAGCTCAATAAATCTGTCTCTATCTATAGTAAGCTTATCTAAGTTTAATCTTAGTACATATAAATGCCAAGAATGTGTAGTATATTCAGCTTCCGCTGGTATAGTTACTGCATCTAAATTTTTAAATCCTTCAGCATAGGCTTTAACTATTTCTTTTCTTCTAGCTTGCATTTGAGGAAGCTTATCCATTTGTGTTTTAGCCATGGCTGCTTGAATATCAAACATATTATATTTAAATCCTGGATATTCTATATCATATCTCCATGATCCACCTTTTCCATATCTATTCCAAGCTGCTTTACTCATACCATGAAGAGATATAACCCTAGCTTTCTCTGCTATATCATCACGATTAGTTGTAAGCATACCACCTTCACCAGTGCATATATTTTTTGTAGCATAAAAACTAAATGATGCGCAATCACCTTTTTTACCAATTAAGTCTCCCTTATAATAAGTATCAATTCCGTGAGCTGCATCTTCAGAAACAAATAAATTATGCTTCTTCGCAATTTCTCTAATTCTATCCATATCACAAGCATGCCCCATATAATGCACTGGAACAATAGCTTTAGTTTTTTCAGTTATTTTCTCTTCAATTTTATCTGGATCTATCATATATGTTTCTGGATCTACGTCAGCAAAAACTGGAGTAGCTCCTACATGCACTATTGTATTAACAGTAGATGCAAAAGTTATTGGAGTTGTTATAACTTCATCTCCTGGTTTAATCCCTGCTGCTATAAGTGCAATATGAAGTGCTGCTGTAGCTGAGTTCATTGCAATTGCATGCTTTGCACCAGTATATTCTGCAAATCTTTTTTCAAATTCTACAGTTCTAGGTCCTTTTGCAACCCAACCTGATTTTAATGTTTCTACAACTTCATTTATATCTGCTTCATCAATTAATGGCAAAGCATATGGTAAAAACGTTTCTCTCTTTTTATACATAAATTTCACTCCTATCATACTTGACGGTACTATTCTTATCTTCATGTTACAATTTTATTTAGATATATAAGTTGAAATAAATCCCCTTTATTTCAACTTATATATTTCTTTATATATCCTATCCACTTTGCTAAAATTATCATTAACGTCATAATTATCTAGTACAAACTGTCTACCATACTGTCCCATGGAAACTCTTAAGTCTCTATCCTCAACTAGTTTCTTAATTGCAGCTTCTAACTCTTTAACATTAGCCTTTTCTACAACTATGCTACTTTTATTAGGACATGTAGCTTCAGGTAATCCCCCAGCATTTGATACTATAGTAGCTGCTCCACATGCCTGTGCTTCTACAGCTGCTACTCCAAAACTTTCACTATCTAAAACAGATGGGAAAATTGCTATATCAAATCTATTAAATGCATCTATTACTTGTTCTTGATTAATGAATCCTAGAAACTTCACTTTATTCTCAACACCAAGTTCTTTACATAAATTAATTAACTCTTCTTTTTGAGATCCATTTCCTGCTATCTCTAAGAAAACATTGTCATGAATTTTAGCTACATTAGCAAAAGCTTCAATTAAATATTGAATTCCATATTTTTTTTCTAAAGTCTTAACAGTTCCTAATACAATGTTTTCTTTCAATTCATATCTATTTTCTTTTGGTTTGAAAACACTTGTATTTACTCCAAATGGAGTAATTTCTATTTCTTTATCTGTATACTTATTAGTCTCAATCGCCATCACTTTACTAGTAGATAATACCAAATCAGCTTTTGAAAGATTTTTTTCTACAAACTTTCTACATAAAAAATTATTTCTTGGGAAATCATAAACATCACTTCCCCACACTGAAATTATATATGGATGATATTTAGTATACCCACCTAAAAATCCATAACTGGTTGCATAATGAGCATGTAATATGTCTGGTTTAATTTCATTTACTAATTTTTTTACCCTATGACCATATAAAAAATAATTAGCCTTACTCATTACCTTGTCATTACTATTATCTACTTGGAGATTTAAACTGTGTACCTTAACCCCTGGTATATCGCCATCATTTAAAGAAATAACATGAATTTCATATCCAAAATCCTTAAAAAACGCACACCATTTTTTTGTATGCACACTATTTGCATCAGATAAGTAACAAATCTTCATATTTTCTCCCTCTAATAAATTCCTTCATATTTTTAAAAAGCCCCTGTATAAGGGGCTAATTACTTATTTATCTAAATCATTATCTTTTATTTGCCATCATTTCCTTCATATCCATAGTTGAAAAATCTCCTAATGGAAATTTAACTGGCATACCTGTTGCACTTGATTTATATGCAGCTAAAATAATTTCTAATGGTTTCTTAGCCTCTTCACCACTTACTAATGGTTCTCTATTATTTTTTATAGCATCAACTACATCTTTAAATAATAGTGTATGTCCAAATCCATAAACGCTATCTGGATCAGCCTCTTGCTTACCTAAAACTTCTTCTTCAGTTTCTTCTGAATCTTCTATTCTCCATGTTTCAATTTTATTTACTGCAAGACCACCTATACAAACTGCAGCTTTTTCTCCAAATATGCTTAATGTTTCTTCTAAGTTTTTAGGGTAAACACAAGCACTTCCTTCGATAACTCCAATTGAACCATTTTTAAATCTTATCATTATTGCTCCAAAATCTTCTGCATCGATATCTCTAAGGAAAGTATCACATTGAGCATAAACTGTATCAACTTCTGAATTCATCATCCATTGAAGTAAATCAATATTGTGTATACATTGATTCATTAATGTTCCACCATCTAATTCGTAAGTACCTCTCCATGGTGCTTGCTCATAATATCCCATATTTCTGTTCCAAAGAATTCTTGCTGTTCCATTAACCATTTTACCAAACTTATTTGATTCAACTTCTTTTCTTAACTTTTGTATTGCATCATTAAATCTGTTTTGATGAGATACACAAAGTTTAACATTATTTTTCTTTGCACATTCTATCATCTCATCAGCATCTTTAGTAGATAATGCCATTGGTTTTTCAACAATTACATGTTTACCCTTATTCATACAATCTATTGCGATTGCTGGGTGGTATCCACTTTCTGTCGCTATATACACCATATCAATATTTTCTTTATCTAACATTTCTTTATAATCTTTATATGTAGTTACTTCAACTTGTTCACCAAGTTTTTCTAAATATTCATCTTTCTTTGCTATTGCTTTTTCTTCAACTGGATCACAGGTTGCCACTAATTTTAAAACATCCCTGTTATTTACGATAGCTTCAATTCCCTTGTATGATATTCTTCCGCATCCTATAACGGCAACATTAAATTTTTCCATATAATATCCTCCTAAAGACCTATCTTTCTTTTAGATCCCTTTATTTATTACCAATAATTATAGTAAACCATTATTCACTTTAAATCAATGACATTTTATGTAAATAAAACACTATAACTTATTTATTTTATATCTATTCTCTTTTACATTTCTTGTTGCATTTCTAGTATCATAAATTAACTTAGCTCTTTCAACAATTTCATCATAGTCATAGCAAGAGTGATCAGTTGTTATAAGAACTATATCTGCATCATCAATTTCGGTCTTCCAATCTACAGAAATATATTCTTTTCCTCCGTGCTTAAACTTTGGAACGTAAGGATCATTAATTATGATATCAGCTCCATGTTTTTCAAGCAAATCCAAAACCTTTAATGTGGGAGATTCTCTCATATCGTCTATATCTTTTTTATAAGCAACTCCCATAACCAAAACCTTTGATCCATTTAATGGCTTCTTCTCCTTATTAAGTAGTTTCATCACATTATCTACAACAAATTCAGGCATTGAATCATTTATTATTCCTGAAGTTTCTATTAATTTAGTATGATAATCATACTCCTTAGCTTTCCACTCTAAATAAAATGGATCTAGAGGAATACAATGACCTCCTAAACCAGGACCTGGATAAAATGCCATAAATCCATAAGGCTTAGTTTTAGCAGCATCAATAACTTCCCATATATCAATTCCCATTCTATGGCATAATATTGCCATTTCATTTGCAAGGGCAATATTAATATTTCTAAATGTATTCTCAAGAATCTTTTCCATCTCTGCTACAGCTGGGGATGAAACTTCCATTATTTCGCCCTCTAATACACTACGATATAACGTTCCTGCCACTTCCGTACAATCTTTAGTGCACCCACCTACAACCTTAGGCGTATTTTTTGTATTATATTGTTTATTACCTGGGTCCACTCTCTCTGGAGAAAAAGCTAAAAAGAAATCAACTCCACATCTTAATCCACTTTCTTCTAAAATAGGTTTTATTACTTCTTCAGTTGTGCCTGGATATGTTGTACTTTCTAATACTACAAGCATACCTTTTTTAAGATATTTTGAAACATTTCTTGTTGAACTTTCTACATAAGACAAATCTGGTTGTTTATACTTATCAAGTGGAGTTGGTACTGCAATACATACTGTATCTACATTAGCAATAAAGCTAAAGTCAGTAGTTGCTTGCAGCTTACCACTTTTAACCAAATCATCTAAATCTTCATCAACAATATCTCCAATATAATTCTGGCCATTATTAACCATTTTAACTTTACTTTCTTGAACATCGAAGCCAATTACCTCATATCCAGCTCTGGCTTTCTCAACAGCTAGAGGTAATCCTACATAACCAAGACCTACAACACCCAACTTAGCTGTTTTATCCTTTAATTTTGATAATAATTTTTCTTTAAACTCATTCATGTTTTCTCCTCCTAAAATACGTCTACAGCTTTTCAATTTATCATGCTCTTTATATCTTATAAGTTAAACATTTTAGCTTTGAGTATGAATTAATTACTTATCCTTCTTTCTTTTGTATGTTGGTACCTTTTCCTCAATTAATTTTATAATTTGTTCTCTATCCATATTATCTACATTTTTAAATTCTTTTATTGATGCTTCAATAAATTCCATATTTGCTTCTTTAGGTTTTTCTACGAAAATTTTATCATGTTCAGTAGATGTTAATGCTATCTCATCCATTAATAATTCTTCATATAGTTTTTCACCAGGTCTTAATCCAACAAATTCTATCTTTATATCCACATCAGGTTTATATCCAGATAAAGTTATCAAGTCTCTAGCAAGGTCTACCATCTTAACTGGTTTTCCCATATCTAAAACAAATATTTCTCCTCCATCTGCAAACCCACCTGCTTGAATTACAAGTTGTGCTGCTTCTGGAATAGTCATAAAAAATCTAGTTATTTCAGGATGTGTAACTGTTACTGGACCACCTTTTTCAATTTGCTTTTTAAATAGCGGAATAACTGATCCATTACTTCCCAAAACATTTCCAAATCTAACTGCTACAAAATCTGTCTTACTTTTTTCATTAAATGCTTGAATAATAAGTTCACAAAAACGTTTTGTTGCACCCATTACATTAGTAGGATTAACAGCTTTATCTGTACTAATCATAACAAATTTATCCACACCATATTTATCAGCACACTTTGCAATGTTATAAGTTCCTACAATATTATTTTTTACAGCATCAGCCACATTATCTTCCATTAGAGGTACGTGCTTATGGGCAGCTGCATGAAAAACAACGTTAGGTCTATACTTATCAAAAACTTGCTCCATTCTAACTAAATCTCTTACTGATGCAATTATTACATCTTTATTTACTTCTGGACAATTTCTGTTAAGTTCCATTTGAAGGTCATATGCATTATTTTCATATATATCTAGAATAATTATTTTCTTGGGAGAAAATCTAGTTATTTGTCTTACAATTTCTGAACCTATACTTCCTCCACCACCAGTTACTAGGATAGTTTTATTCTTAATGTATTTATCGATATGCTCAGATTTTAATTTTATAGGTTCTCTACCTAATAAATCATTTATATCTACATCTTTCATCTGTTTCACATCTATATTATCATCTACTAACTTATAAATACCTGGCATAGTTTTAATATTTTTAGTATATTGCTTACATATATCTAGCACTTCTTTTTGCTCTTGTTTATCTACAGAAGGCATAGCTAACATAATTTCATCTACTCTATTTTGTTTACATACAGAAATTATTTTACTTCTATCGCCTAAGATTTTAACTCCATGTATTCTTTTACCAACTTTGTTTTTATTATCATCTATCAATCCTATCACATGATAATTCAAACTACTGTTATTTTGAATTTCTTTTATAAGTATAGCTCCGGCATCCCCTGCACCGATAATTAAAAGTTTCTTTTTCTTTTCTATAGATTTACCATTTCCGCTATTCTCAATTATTCTATACAGGAATCTAACTCCACCTAAATTAATAACACTTAATATCCAAAATATTATATGAACTGTTACAGGAAATCTATAATAGGTGCTTTTAAATATTGTGTAACTAATCAAATAACTATATACAATAAATGCTATGTTAGATATTGTCATGGAATATACAATAGATAGCAACTCCTCTACAGAAGCATACCTCCAAATATTGCTATATAGCTTAAATAAAATATTAAATATAACTGTAAATGCTATTACAGGTATTATTGACATCCAAAAAAACTCTATATATATAGGTTCTATTTTAAAGTCAAATTTCAATAATAATGCTATGTACAAGCTTATTACTATAAGTAAAGTATCTATAATAATAAATCTTCTTTCTTTCTTCATGTTATCACTTCCTAAATCTTTGTAATAGTAATCTCAATCTATATATGAGTAAATTTTTACAATGCAGATTGTTAATTATAACATATATATAACACAATAAAGTTAATTGATAATTACATTTTTATTAATAAAAATATAAAGTACAACCTATATTTCTGTTAATATTTTTTCTAAATCCTTTACTATCTCGTCATTAGAATCTAGTTTCTGTGCTATTTTCAAATGAGCTTTAGCTTGTTTTATATCCCCTATATTTATAAAACACATAACTAAATTAGTGCAAACTTCTAATGCCTTTGTTACTTCAAATACTTTTTTAAAGTAAATTATAGCAGTATCAAAATCCTTCAAACATGCATAATTTATTCCTAATTCATTATATACTTCTACATAATCACTTTCTATAGCAACAGCATCATTTAAGTAATATATTGCTTTCTCGTGATTTTCCATTACTCTATATGCTATTGCAATATAATAGTAAATTTCTACTTTATCAGATAAATAATCCATTAAGGGAATTAAAATTTGTAATGCTTTTTTAGGATCATCATAAACTAATTCTTTCCCTTCAGAGAATTTATTTACTATTTCTAAATTATTTTTCAAATCAGCAATTTCATCGGTGATCTTACCACCTAAAGAAACATATTGATTAATAGTAAATTGAGCACTTTCATATTTGCCTTCTTCATTATTTAATAGAGTTTCATAATAATATGGCAGTGCAAAATCTTCATACTGCTTAGATACTGAAATCAACTGATGAATTTCCTCTTTGTAAACACCATTAACTTTCCTTAAGGAATTTGATAACATTAATGCTTTTTCTAATACGTCTTTGCTACAATTAACTGTTATTAATCCCTTCAACATTATATATCCATCTTCATATTTTTCATTTTTTATATTTTCGAATATCTTTCCCTTTATATAATTTATACTTCCATCTATAGCATTAATTATATCTATATAAATATGGTTAAATCTAAATTTCTCATCAGCTCCTAATACATACACCATTCCTTCAACAAACAAGTTAACTGGAATATCACTTAAGTCATCCCCTTCTTTTGTTTTTGAAATAATTTTATCTGAATTCACAGGTAAATACACATTTTCATTAAAAGAATAGTTGTTTATTTTACTTCCTTTTTTAATTTCAAGAAACAATAATTTTTCAAGTTTTTCTGAAAAATAATTCTCATTACTCATAATACACCTTCTTAATTTAATTCTTCATATTCATATATATTATACGTATAATTTACTTAAAAATATCCAAGATATCTTTTTACATTCAATTTTAAATAATTAATTTTTTATGCTTTGCGTCACTTTAGTAGCACCTTATGACACATATCTACAATTTACATAAATTGTTTTTATTCATTTAAAATAATACTTAACCAATATATACATACTATATTATATCAGAAATATGTTTTCTTACAAAATATTATATAATTCAAATTAAAAAAGACCTTCTTATTGAAGATCCTAACTATAGTATTATATAATTTTATATTAAAATCTTCAAAATAAATAGCATATACTTTTTAGATATGCCTATACATTATATTACACTTTAATAGTAAATTCAATTATTTAATACAAATGCAAAATATAAGGATTTTCTTATTGCATTACACTGTAGATTAATTTATAATAGATTTGTTTTATGGAAAAATAAATAAACACTATATTTTGCAATAATTAAATGTACATAAATTTTTTATAAAAATGATAAAATTGCGTTTAATCAATATTAGAAAGAGGGTATGGAATTGTATAAGTTAAACCAAAATGAAACACCATTATTTGATGCCTTAATGGAGTATGTAAATAGAGACACTCTTCCATTCCATGTTCCTGGTCATAAAAAAGGCGTAGGTGTAGACGTGGATTTCAAAAATTTTATGGGAGAAAATCCCTTCAAAATTGATGTTACAGTTTTCAAACTAGTAGATAGTTATCATCATCCAACTGGACCAATAAAAAAAGCACAAGAACTAGCTGCAGATGCTTATGGATCAGATGCTTGTTTCTTTTCAGTACATGGTACATCTGGTGCAATTCAAGCAATGATTTTATCTGTTGTTGGCGCTGGTGATAAAATTATCATACCTAGAAACGTACACAAGTCTATCACTGGTGGTATTATTTTAGCTGGTGCAATTCCAGTATACATGCAACCTGAATTAGATAAAAGATTAGGTATTGCTAACGGCGTTACTCCTGAAACTGTTAGAGAAACCCTTGAAGCTAATAAAGATGCAAAGGCTGTTCTTATCATTAATCCAACCTATTATGGTGTAGCAACAGATATTAAGCAAATAGCAGACATAGTTCACGAGTATGATATACCTTTAATAGTAGATGAAGCTCACGGCCCACATTTAAACTTTAATAAAAAACTACCTATATCTGCTATGGAAGCTGGAGCTGACATGTGTTCACAAAGCACCCATAAAATTATTGGTGCCTTAACACAGGGATCTCTTTTACATGTAAGATCTAAAAGAATTAGCGTAAATAGAGTTAAACAAGTTATTAACTTAATGCATACTACTTCTCCATCTTATATTTTAATGGCTTCTTTGGATACCGCAAGAAGGCAAATCGCCCTTCATGGCAAAGAGCTTTTGGATAAGACAATAGAACTATCAAACTATGTTAGAGATGAAGTTAATAAAATACCTGGTTTTTATTGTTTTGGAGATGAAATAGTTGGTGTACCTGGTGCTTATGCCTTTGATCCAACCAAGATAACAATTACCTGCCGTGACCTCGGAATAACAGGATTTGAACTTGAAATGATTTTGGCAAATAAGTATCATATACAAATGGAACTTTCTGACTTATATAATGTCCTTATAGTTGGTTCTTTTGGAGATACACCTGAAGGTATGGAAAGATTATTACGTGCCCTAAAAGAAATTAGCAATGACTACTATGGAAAAGGAACACCTAAATCTGACTTTATTGATATTCCGCCTATACCTGAACAAATTCAAATTCCAAATGAAGCTTTTAATAGTGTAAGAACTCCTATTAAAATCAAGGATAGCGTTGGGATGATTAGTGGAGAATTTTTAATGGCATATCCACCTGGAATCCCTGTATTATGCCCTGGAGAAAAAATTACTCAAGAAATAATTGATTATGTTCAGACTTTAAAAGATACAGGCTTATACATTCAAGGCACTGAAGATCCTGAAGTTGAATATATCAATGTAGTAAAAGAAAAAGATGCCGTATTTATAAGTGTAGAATAAATAAAAGGTGGCTATCCAATTATTTTAGTTGGATAGCCACCTTTCTTTAATTTCTTAATTGAATCATCTTGAATTCAGCATTCTGCTTTCCAGCATTAGCTATGTTTTTTAGATATTGATTAGGCGACATCTTTAAAATACTATCATATGCTCTAAGCAAGTTATCGTAATATCTCATAATATAGTTTACTTTCATTAAAGCTTCCGTATGACTTGTTATAAATAACAGATTATATTTTCTCCTCAAATTCTCAGTTATTCTCTTAACACTATTATACGAATCTGCTCCTCTTGCAATAACTTTAACCTTTTCATAATTACAGAGCATAACATTTTTATATTCTGGCATACATGCTTCTATAACACTTTCATCAAAATAATCTCTTTTAGACATTTCTTCATTTACAGCATCTAAAAAAATCTTTAATTTCTCATCAGTAGTTTTACGCATTTCCATAACCCTAATTATAATTTTTTTAATGTTTTCTATTTCAAATGATTTAACATACTTATCCTTTTTCTTATCAATAACATCTAACCCTGTACCTATTAGTTCTAAATCATTTCTACTTTTTTCTATGTCATCTTCAGTTTGAAGAGCTGCAATTATACTTCCTGGTTCATCATTTAAAAACGCATCCATAAAAAAGAAGAGATTTCCTAATCTAGCTAGTGTAGTTTTATTTGAAACTACATTATTATTAGAGTCCAAATATAAATAACATTCTCCATTTTTAGATATATTGCCCATAACTTTTTTCCTAAAAACTACCTCTTTATATGTATTCCCAGCATATAATGCAGGTTCTGATACTCTAACTTCTTCAAAAGGCTTTGTGTATTTTTTTAAAATTTTGAATTCTTCTTCAGTAGGTGATTTATATATCTTCATAACTCTTCTCCTAACCATTAAATTTTTTTACTATTTTCAATATGTGTTACAATTTAAAAATTCAATTATTTTTTATTGCAAGTTATATACATATTACTAATATATCATAAATAAAATAATATTTTAAGACTCTGTAGTAAAATACAGTGATAGAACGTACAAGTTATGCTGGCAATAATTTAATAGCTTATGCACGGCTTTTTTTAAGGGAGGTTGGAAGGGGACTCTGTTCCCTCCTTGTTAAGGAGAGATACTCAAAGGGAACCATAAGGTTCCTTTTGAAAGAGCTTACAGGCATCTGTGTGCATCCTGTAAATGCATACAGATCCTATTCTAATGAATATCTTATTAAATTCTTATAAAATAAGAAAGTCCTCTTTTGCATTTTAATATAACCAAATGCAAAAGAGGACTTTTTTTATACATAATTAGATTAATTAAACTGTTGCAAGTACATCCATACCAGCTTTAAGTGCTTTTTTATTAAGTTCCACAGCCTTTTCAGGAACTAGTGAAGTAACTACTGCTTCCCAATCAACATCTTTGATATCTAAAGCTTTAAGTAACGCCCCAAGAAGCACAACATTTTGTGCCTTTATATTACCTAATTCCTTTGCAATTTCTGCAGCCTTTACTATTACTGTGTTCTCTACAGTATTTTTTAGAACTATATCAACACCTTCTGGATACTTTTCTTGTCCTATTAATACTGGAACAGGGTGAATTTCATAGTCATTAACTATTAGGTGTCCACCTTCTTTTAAATATGGTAATGCTCTTAAAGCTTCACTTTTTTCAAAAGAAACTATAGCATCTGCTTTTCCTTTTTCTATAAGTGGAGAATAAACCTTTTCACCAAATCTAACTTGTGTTGTTACACTTCCACCTCTTTGAGCCATTCCATGAACTTCTGACATCTTAACATCATAGCCATTTCTTAACAATCCTTCTGATAATATTTTAGAAGCTAAAATTGTTCCTTGTCCACCTACACCTATAAATAATATACTTTTAACGTCCTTCATATTATTCACCAACCTTTTCTATTGCGCTAAATGGACATACTTCACTACAAATTCCACATCCATTACACATATTTTCATCAATTGATACTTTTCCATCTTGGAATTTTAATGCTGGACAACCAGTCTTTAAGCATTGCTTACATGATCTACACTTTTCTGCATCAACCATACATTTCATATTTACTCTTCTCTTTGCAACTTCCTTTATTAATGCACAAGGTTGTTTTGTAATTATTACAAATGGTTCTGTACTATCATGAGCCTCAGCTACAGCTTTTTCTGTTTCTTTAATTTTATATGGATCAACCACTCTGATATTTTCTTTTTTAACTCCGCAAGCTAATACTAATGCTTCAATATCAACTATGGTAGCTTCTTTATTTTGAAGAGTCTTTCCTGTTCCAGGGTTTTCTTGATGTCCAGTCATACCAGTAATTCTATTATCTAAAATAACTGTTACAAGAGGAGTGTTATTATATGCACTTTCTATTAAACCTGTTACCCCTGAATGGAAGAATGTTGAATCTCCTATAAATGCAAAAACCTTTTTATCTCTTCTATTAGCAACTATATTAGTTCTTTCAATACCTACTCCTGCTGAAATAGATGCTCCCATACATATTACTGTGTCAGTAACATTAAGTGGTGCATTCATTCCTAATGTATAACATCCAATATCTCCAGTAGCAATTACATCCTTATATTTAGATACCGCATAGAATATTCCTCTATGAGGACATCCTGGACATAGTACTGGTGGTCTTGAAGGCGGATTTGTATTTGAAGTATATGTTATTTTATTCTCTTCTCCTAAAATAGCCTTTCTAATTATGTCTGGATTTAACTCTTCACATACAGGAATTACTTCTTTTCCAACACATTTAATACCTAATGCTTTTACTGCTGTTTCTATATATGGATCATTTTCTTCTACCACATAAATTTTATCAACTTTTCCTGCAAACTCTTTAATCATTTCATCTGGTAGAGGATATGAATATCCTATTTTTAAGTATGAAGCATTGTCACCTAAAACTTCTTTACAATATTGATAAGATATACCACTAGTTATAATACCAATTTTAGTGTCTCCCATTTCAATTCTATTTAAAAATGTATTATTAGAATACTTTCTCAATGCTTCTAATCTTTCTTCAACTTCATAATGTTTCTTTTTTGAATTTGCTGGTGTCATTATATATTTTTTAATATTCTTTTCATAAGGTTTAATATCAACAGCATTTTTCTCACCAAGTTGAACTACAGTCTTAGAGTGAGAGATTCTTGTAGTAACTCTAAAAAGTACAATTGTATCGTATTCTTCACTTATTCTGTAAGCTTCTTTCATATAGTCTATACATTCTTGTGAATCTGAAGGTTCTATCATTGCAATTTTAGCATGTGGTGCATAATATCTGTTGTCTTGCTCATTTTGTGAAGAATGCATTCCTGGATCATCTGCTGAAATCAACACCATTCCTCCATTAACACCCTCATATGCCATTGTAAACATTGGGTCTGCTGCAACATTTAATCCAACATGTTTCATTGTTGTTAAAGTTCTTGCTCCGCCAATTGCTGCTCCTGATGCAACTTCAAAAGCAACCTTTTCATTTGGAGCCCATTCTGCATAGACCCCGTCATATAATGCAAAATTTTCTAAAATTTCTGTACTTGGTGTTCCTGGATATGCTGAAGCAATATGACAACCAGCCTCATAAGCTCCTCTGGCAATAGCTTCGTTACCAGTCATAATAACTTTTTTCATTTATATACCCCCCATAAATTCAACTATTTAAAGTTTAATTAACTATCGTTTCCCTATTTCTCTAACTTATAGTTCTATTTGCACATTGTACTGCCTAATGCTATAGAATATAATTTAGACTTAGCACTGTCTGCACGAGACACAAGTACAACTGGACATTTAGCTCCTACTATTATCCCTGCACTCTCTGCTCCTGCAAAATATGTTAATGATTTTCCTAAAAAGTTTCCTGCTTCTATATTAGGTACTAACAATATATCTGCATCTCCTGCCACTTCACTTACAATTCCCTTATGCTCAGCTGCTTCTTTTGATATTGCATTATCAAGTCCCAATGGCCCATCTATTATACAGCCTTTTATTTGTCCTCTTTTATTCATAGAAGAAAGCGCTGCTGCATCCATTGTTGCTTGCATTGCAGGATTTATAACTTCTACTGCGCAAACTGGTGCTACCTTTGGCATATCAATATCTAATGAATTAGCTACTTTTACTGCATTTTCAATTATTCCTATTTTATCTTTTAATTCAGGATACGTTACCATTCCTCCATCTGTAAGGAATAACAATTTTCCATAAGACTTAACGTCATATACCATTACGTGTGATAATAAGCTACTTGTTCTAAGTCCAACTTCTTTATTAAGAACTGCTCTTAATAAATTAGCTGTGCCTAATAAACCTTTCATAAGATAATCTGCTTCACCTTTTGAAACTAATTCAACAGCCTTTGCTGCAGCCTTATCTATATCTAATACATTTACTATTTTAACCTTGGATAAATCTAAAGAATTTTGCTTCGCAATATTTCGAATCTTTTCTTCATCACCAACTAAAATAGCATCTACGATATTCATATGTACAGCTTCTAAGACAGCTTCTAAAACTACCTTATCCTGTGCAACGGCTACTGATATCGTTTTCTTTTTCTCATTCATAGCCTTTTCTAATAGTTGTTCTAAACTTTTTACCATACTCTCACTCCTTACATGAGTAATATATTTCTTATATACAACTTTTATATTCCAATTTAAGTATAATATCTAAAAATATTTCAGTCAATTTGAGTTGCTAAAGTATTGATTACATATGAATGACTTCTTTTTTCCAAATACCACCAGACCCAAAGTCATAATTTATTTCTACAGTATTCTCATCTACCCACTTTATATTATATTGATTATGTGAAAATGGCCTATACCCATCATCAGTGCCTATGCTACCACCTATACTCTCCATAAATATTATATATTTCTTCTGATAAAAATTACTTCCACCAAATAAAAGAAAGGACGTTTCCTCTACCACTAAAACTTTATCATCATAAGGACTTTTAAATTGAAAATATTTATTCCCTGAACAAGCAAATAAATAAATAAAACACATAAATACTATTAGTAGTGAGCCTATAATATTATAAATGACTTTAATAATTTTATATTTATTATAATGAAAAATAAACATTGGTAATACTATAATTGAAATAATTAACAACAAACTTATAAAAACTGAATTTAATTTAAATATTATTAATTTTAAATGAAAATACCTTTCAATAAAAACTTGTACCATTAACAATATTACTACTCCTACCCATGCATACTTCAAAATTTTCTTCATATTAAACCAACTCCTAATTTATATATATCCTTACTATATAAGTATACAGCATTTTTATTGTTAATCAATATATATTTATTGTTTTTATTCGGTGTAAAAAGACAATCTCTTTTTTATTCCACTTTCAAAACTCAATAGTAACGCAAGATGCCACTTTGTAAATTGAAAAGCAATCTTTGTAACTGACAACTGAATATTTGTAAA
>URKQ01000029.1 GCA_900548455.1 uncultured Clostridium sp. | reverse complement strand
GGGGACCCTGTTCCCTCCTTGTTAAGGAGAGATACTCAAAGGGAACCATAAGGTTCCTTTTGAAAAAGCTGAACAGGTATAATACGAGGCTCTGTCTGCATCACTGTAAATGCAAACAGAGCCTTTTTATTTATCTTATATAATTTGAAAGTCTTCTTGGTATAATCTTTACTGCTTTGCTTGGTAATACCCTTAGATCTGTCTTTTTAACTCCACCTAATAATATAAGTGCTACACCATAAAATAATGCTGAGATTCCTATTGTTATTATAGTAGAAACTAAGTTTAACATATATCCTTTTAAGAAGATTCCTAATATAGCGGATACTCCCTTAAAACCTAAAAATGTTATAACACCCATGGCTACTCCTGAGATTAAAGGCACAAATCCACATGGGAATAACCTTATCTTACCCAATGAACCATTTATTTTAATTTGGAACAAAATAACCATAACTAAGTAACAAGCTGCATTTCCCCATACTGCACCAATAAGCCCAAACTCAGGATTTCCTACTAATATATAGTTAACAAGAATTTTAACTGAAATTCCTATAGCAGAATAAACTGTAACTAAGGTCATTTTTCCCATACCTTGTAAGATTGAAGTTTGAATTAAAGTCAGGGCAAATAAAACAAGGACCCATCCTCCCCAAATTAAAAGTTCTCCAACCATTTCATTGTAACCTAAAACTCTTGCTATGGGACTGGCTAATACTGATAAACCCACAGCACAAGGTATTGAAATCATAAAAGTCACTCTATATGTAGATCTAATAGTCATCCTTAAATGTTTTTTATCACTTAAAGTATGAACTCTAGAAATTGCTGGTAAAATAGCAGTTGCTAGTGCTCCAATTATAGCCATTGGCACTGAAATCAAAGTATTATACTGATTTAAAAATCCATATTGTGAATCAACAATGTTATTACTAAGTCCTAAATTAAAAAGTCTGTTTTTAACTATTTTTAAGTCTACTAGAGTACCTGATTGTTGAATAGCTGACCCTACTGTGATAGGAATAGAATATTTTAAAATAGTTTTAATTATTCTTTCATTGCTCAGTCTTTTTACCTCTGGATTATTAACGTTACTTCTTCTACTATTACTGCTTCTTTTATATACCCACATCAAATAAAGTGCTGCAACTAAAGCTCCAACTAAAGTTCCTACAGTTCCACCTGCCGCTCCATAAGAGCCACCATATTTTATAAATAGTGCTGCAAAGCCTAGACTAAATACTATATTTAGTACTTGTTCTCCAACTAAAGCTACAGATATTGCAGTCATATTCCCTATTCCTTGGAAATATCCTTTATATGCACACATAAGAGAAGTAAACAGTATTCCTGGAGCTAAACATGTAATTGCTAATATAGAATCCTTACTTTCAAACATATTCCCTAGTGGGCTTGCAAATAAAAGTAAAAATAGTGACAATACTATGCCCACTCCAATAAATAAAAATCTAGCCGCTCTAAAAGATTTTTCAGCATCTCTAAAATTTTCCTTGGCATCTAATTCTGATACTATTTTTGCAATAGCTGCTTGAACTCCTGAATTTGCTATAGTATATATATATGTAAATATCGTATATGATGAAGTATATATACCATATGCCTCTTTGCCTAAAATAAGATTCATTATAGGTGAATACAAAACAGATAACACCTTCGTTGACATCATGGCAATAGTAAGTATCATAAAGCCTTTAGCTACGGATTGCTGAGAATTCTCCGCTCTATCGCTCATATTAACCCCCCATTAAAACTTAAACACGTCATTTTTTATCTTCTTTAGTACTGGTGGTAAAGACTCTGCAATAGTCTTATTTTTCATATAGTTTAATTCTTCTTGATTTGATTTAAAAATAACTTTATATGCATAAAGGAACTGATAATCTAATCCATATCTGTTAACGAAGAAGCTATTAAGTTTTTTATCTCCATACTTAGGATCTCCTACTATAGGATTTCCAAGTTGTGCTAGATGAGCTCTTAATTGATGACTTCTTCCAGTTAAAAGATTAATTTCTATAAAAGAAAATGTTCCACAACTTTGAACTGTTTTAACTTCCATTGATATTTCTTTACTATTTGGTACCTTTTGAGTATAAACCTTAGATATATTTGTATCTTCATTTTTTAAAATATATCCTTTATAAATACCATCCTTTATTCTACCTTGTACAAGAGCTTCATAATACTTTTCAATATCTTTTTCTCTAATAGCTTCATTTAATACCTTTAAATACTTAAAATTCTTACCAAATATAACTATTCCAGAAGTATTTCTATCTAATCTGTTACAAGGTGCTGGAGTAAAGGTAATCTCTTTTTCTGGTTCATAATCACCCTTATCATATAAATATGATAAAACATAATCAGTTAAAGTAGACTCACCTTCCTTTTTGTCACTATGTACAAGAACATTAGGCCACTTCTCTACTAAAATCATATTTTCATCTTCATATGTAATTTTAAGCTTATTATCTATTCGAGTAAAAGACTTCTTTTCTCCATTAGTCTTTAAATACTTTATCTCTATTGTATCTCCTTCTAAAAGAACATATTGTTCCTTTATCTTCTTACCATTAATTCTTATGTCTCCTTTTCTAAATGCTTTATATATAGCACTTAAGGGAACATCTTTAAGTAATTTTCTTAAGAATTTGTCACATCTCTGACCCGCTTCATTTGATCCTATTTCTATATTCATTTAATCCTCCAAAAACTATATTTTTTCTAAGTAGTTAAAAATCATGTTACAATGGGTTGCTACCCCAACCTTTAAACATTCCTCATCTATATTGAAATAACAACTATGAAGAGGATAAGTTATACCCTTTTGAACATTACCACATCCAACATGATAAAAAAGTGCTGGAACTTTTAATGAAAAATAAGAAAAACTTTCAACACCTAAAGTTGGTTCTTGCATCACTACAACTTTTTCTGTTCCAAGCATATCTATAGTATATTCATTAAACCTATCATACATGTCATCATCATTATACAAACATGGATAACTTTCATCTATTTTTATTTCGCATCTTCCATTTAAAGATTTAACCTGCATATGAACTACATCTTTTAATCTGTCTATCATTCTTTTTCTATCTTCAAGATTCATGGTTCTAATAATTCCTGTCATAACTATCTTATCAGGAATTACATTTGCCGCACTTCCCCCGTTAATTGTGCCCACTGTAATTACAGCTGGGTTTACCGGGCTGGTTTCTCTACTAATTAAAAGCTGCAATGAACTAATAACTTGAGCTGCTATAACAATTGGATCTACTCCTTTATGAGGGCTAGCCCCATGGGTTCCTTTCCCATATATAGTGATTTCAAAAGGATTTGAAGCTGCATAGGCAACACCTTTCTTCACTCCCACTGTACCAGCTCTTAAGCTTTCATCAACATGACATCCAATTATAGCATCAACTTTAGGATTTTCCAGCACACCTTCTTTTATCATAACTTTAGAACCACCTGTTGTTTCCTCAGCTGGTTCAAAAATTATTTTCACATCTCCCTTTAATATATCTCGATGTAAATTTATAAGTTTTGCAGCTCCTAATGTCATTGCCATATGTGCATCATGTCCACAGGCATGCATAACTCCATTAACCTTAGAACTATACTCAGTTTCCGTTTTTTCTTCTATTGGAAGAGCATCCATATCTGTTCTAAGTGCTATAACTTTATTCTTCTTTTCTTTTGAATTACCATAAATAGTCGCAACTATTCCTGTACCAGCACAATCATAGTATTCAATACCCTCTTTTTTTAGAAACTCCTTTATAACTTTACTAGTATTATAAAGAGCAAAATCTAATTCAGGGCTTTTATGTAATTCTCTTCTAAGATCTATTATTTCACTTCTAATTTTTTCAGCTTCCATCATAAAATCCATAAAATCACCATTTAACACCATCGATTTCTTTAATAAACATCAATCCATTATATAATAGATAGTTTTTTATTTCAATAGCACTTCAATAAGCCCATTATTTAAAACTACTATAAAGTCAAACTTTCTTTCCATATCACTAAACTTAATTGTAATATTATTATCTTTTAGTTCACTTACAATACCTTCGCCATAAAAACTATGATTAACTTTAGTTCCTACCTTATATTCTTCTCTCTCTGGCATGTAATCACTTAAATTACATTCTTGCAAAAATAAAGATTTATTCTTTTTCTCACCACGAATCATTGTTGGCGCTACAAAAAACACATTATTTATAGCTCTAGTCAATCCTACATAAAAAAGTCTTCTCTCCTCTTCCATATCATTATCCTTATATGGAATTAAGCCATCTACTACATTAATCATAAACACAGTATCAAACTCCATACCTTTAACACCGTGTATAGTACTTAGTACAACGGCATCTTCAACTTCTTTTTTATTTTGAGCTTTTTGTATCTCTTCTTCCACTGCATTAACATGATCTAAAAACTCTTTAATATTCTTAAAGCCTTTTACACTTTCCTTAAATTCATTTAATACATTTTCTAAATCTTCAAGAGATAAACTATACTTTTTTGCATACTCTTTTAGATGGTCATGATACAATAAATCACTGATAATAAAATCTACTGCACTTAAAAGTGACATCTTATTTAAGCTATCAATATCTCTTTCAAGTTTTTCAATAGATTTAACTTGAAAATTAGGTAAAGTTTCAATGTCCTTTAATCTCATAAATACAGTTCCAAGCCCATTATCCTTTTTTAATTTTTCCAAAACCTGCTTACTAATATATCTATAGGGCTTATTAATAATTCTTATAAGGCTTTCAATATCTAGTGGATAAATACTTAGTTTCAAATAAGCCAACATATCCTTACATATAAAATGAGAAAAGAAATTATACTGCCTATCTAATAGTGTAAAGGGAATTCTTTTCTTTATAAAGGAATCTATAATACTTCTGCTCTCTAAATTAGTTCTATATAACACTGCAAAATCATTAAAGTTCATAGAATTAGATTCTTTTAATTTTAATATGTTATCTCCAATATAGTCTCCTTCATTTGTTTCACTTTGAACTCCTTTAAATCTAATAATACCGTTTTCCAAAGTATTAGATTTAATTATCTTTTCCGTTCTCATTGAGTTATTTTTTATTGTCATCATAGATATATCAACTATATTTTTTGTAGATCTATAATTTGTAGATAAATATAACAACTTACCACTACCAAAAGCTTTATTAAACTCTACCATATAGGTTGGGTTTGCACCTCTAAAGCTATATATACACTGATCTTCATCACCTACAACAAAAATATTATTATCACCTTTAAGTAATTTTAATATTTCAACTTGGATATCATCTGTGTCCTGAAATTCATCAACTAAAATATGTTTAAATATCATCCTATAATTATGAAGAACTTTAGCATTTCTTTTAAGTAAATCTCTACATAATATTTGCAGGTCCTCAAAATCCCATAATCCTTTTTCCTTCTTATAAGATTCATAAAACTTAAAACAATTGTTCATAATATCAACATCTATATTTTTATTTTTTTCATCTATAATTCCTCTACATTTATATATAGATATCGCATTTAGATAATCTTTTATTCTATCTTCGCTGACGTCTTCCATATAGGTTGTAAGAAAATTTTTAACTACCCTATAAGATTCCCATCCTTCTATTATATTAGCTTCTCCATAAAAAGATTTTAAAATTTTATAACAAAGGCCATGAAAAGTACCAAAAAAAGGACTAACACCAGAAGGATTTAGTGCCATAAAACGCCTTCTCATGTTAGTAGCAGCAGCCTTAGTAAAAGTTATAACTATAATATTTCTAGGAGAAACACCTTCATTTTTAATTAAATTGAAAACTCTATTAACTATAACTACAGTTTTTCCACTTCCAGGGCCAGCACTAACTAATACATTTTGATCTTTACATAAAATTGCTTCCCTTTGTTCTTTGCTTAGGTTTTTATCATTTAAGATATTCATTATTCAATCTTCCCTTTAAAACTTTGAAAATTTTATGTATAATTTATTTAACTTTATTAAAAACTATTTCAACTAATAGGTTAATTGAAGTTCAATTAGCAATATAAATTAACCATATATATGTTACATAATATTACCACATAATTTCTATTTATACTATAGAAATAGTAATTTCAATGTGTTACTATATAGAGGATACATATGTTAATATGAACTTAATTTGTAAAATACATGTTTTTGAAGCGAGGAGAACAAAATGGGTATAACCAACGGATTTGACATAAAAAATCAAAGAAATCTAACAATGCTAGTAGACTTTTATGAATTAACAATGGCTAATGGGTATCTTAGTAAAAATGCTCACGATACTATAGCATACTTTGATATGTTTTTTAGAAGAGTCCCTGATAACGGTGGTTATTGTATAATGGCTGGTGTTGAACAACTTATTGAATACTTAAAGGGTTTAAAATTTACAGAAGATGATATTACATATTTAAGAAGCAAAAATTTATTTAGTGAAGATTTTTTAACTTATTTAAAAAATTTCAAGTTCACCTGTGATGTATGGGCTATACCAGAAGGTACACCTGTATTCCCAAGCGAACCTTTAATAACTGTAAGAGGTCCTATTATGCAAGCTCAGTTTGTTGAGACTATGATTTTACTTACTATAAATCATCAAACTTTAATAGCTACTAAGGCTGCAAGAATTTGTGAAGCTGCAAACGGAAGACCTGTTATGGAATTTGGTTCAAGACGTGCCCAAGGATATGATGGAGCTCTTTATGGCGCTAGAGCTGCAATAATTGGCGGATGCAGTTCTACTGCATGTACTATGGCAGATGAGTTATTTAATGTTCCTGTTACAGGTACAATGGCTCATTCATGGGTTCAACTATTTGATACAGAGTATGATTCTTTTAAAGCCTGGGCTGAAACTTATCCTGACAATACTGTTTTGTTGGTTGATACTTATAATGTTCTAAAATCTGGAGTTCCAAATGCTATTAAAGTCTTTGATGAAGTTTTAAAACCACTTGGAAAAAGACCAAAAGGCATAAGAATAGATAGTGGAGATATTGCTTATTTATCAAAAGAAGTTAGAAAAATGCTGGATGAAGCAGGTTATGAAGATGTAAAAATAACAATTTCTAATTCTCTTGATGAGTTTATTATAAAAGCAGTTTTAGATAACGGTGCACAAATTGATAGTTTTGGTGTTGGTGAAAGACTTATCACTGCCAAAAGTGAGCCTGTATTCGGTGGTGTATATAAATTAGTTGCCATTGAAAAAGATAATACTATAATACCTAAAATTAAGATTAGTGAAAACGTTGAAAAAATAACAAATCCAGGTTTTAAATCTCTTTATAGAATATATGATAAAAGAAGTAAGAAAGCTATTGCTGACTTAATATCTTTACATGATGATAAATTTGATGAAAATCGTTCTTTAGAACTATTCCATCCTAATTATACTTGGAAAAAGAAAAAAATTAATAACTATATAATTAAAAATCTTATGGTTCAAATTTTTAAATCAGGTAACTGTATCTATAATAGTCCATCTGTAATGGATATAAAAGAATATAGTTTCTCTGAAAGAGCTAACTTATGGGATGAAATTAAAAGATTACAAAACCCACATCAATATTATGTTGATCTTTCTAAAAATCTTTGGAATCTTAAAGAATCCCTTCTTCATGAATACTCATCTATTTATGAAGAATAAATAATATATGCTTTAAACAAAAGATAAAATAAAATTCAAAAGGATGATTTCTATGAGTGATAAATTAAAAATTAAAATTTCCACAGATGCATACAATACACTATTAGGTTTACTTAAATTTCATAGTGAATATAATTGTGTAAACTTAAGCTTATCTCATTCAAGTTGTTGTAAATCATCAAAGATTGATATCGTTCTTGATACTACTGACAATAAATATTCAGTAGATAATATTGATGGTCTATTAATCGCTTATTCTGAAGATGTAAAGCTGTTATTTAAGGAAATAATAATTGTATCCTCTAACGGAAATTTATATGCAAAAACAGTAGATAATCCACTTATATTATTTACTTCAAAATCAAACTGTAATAAATCTTAAAAAATGGCTGTTGGACTATTATTTAGTCCAACAGCCATTACTTTATTATAATTCTACATTACATAAACTTTGCTAAAATAAAAATATAGGGATTCCCGTAGGAATCTCTACCTTCAGTACCGCTTTACACGTTACAATTCTTATATTAGATAAACTTTGAAATTGCAAAATATACCACTACAAGTGAACTATCTACAGGACCGCTCGAAATTATTAATATCAAATTTAGCTTATTATAAAAGCAATAGGAATTCTGAAAGAATCCCATCCTTAACTCTTCACTTTTCACTCTGCCACTATTCACTTAAAACGCCCTAATGAGCGACCATAATTCAGTTTTTGTCACATTAAAGTATAGCTATATAAATATAGAGATTCCCTTAGGAATCTCTACCTTTACTACTACCTATTATAATTTTTGTATTAGTTATATGCGAGAAAAAAGATCAATTATCCTAGGTGAATGTATCTGCAGGAGCTCATACTCTTTAAATTCTAAAGCATATCTCCACTGCCGTCTTATATTAATAATCCTTAATGTGCGTCAGCTTCGAAGCCCCAATGAGCGATGATAATTGACTTTTTGTCACATTAAAGCTTATATATTAATTTTAACTTTAAACATATTCTTCTTTATATAGAAGAGCTATTGGCAAGGAATCATCTTCTTTATATGCATCGTAATCATATATCTTATTAAATGTATTTGCTTTAGATTTAAGTTCCGTAAATGGACATTTATTATTGTTTTCAGGCCAATTGTAAAGACTACAGTCCTTGGTACATTCTACATACTCATCATAAGTTGATAAAAAGGAACACTTGGACATAATCCCACCTCACTTTACGTATTCTATTATCGTTACTCACATTATAAATTAGAATTTTCATAAAATAAAGTGTTTTATATATATTCAAACTGCTTTTTTTAGCTTTTATACTCATTGCTTACATATATTTAGCTAAATTAAAGATATAAGAAAGATGTGAATAATTTATGTTTAATTAAATATATTTAAAAATTTAAATTTATTCTTTTATGCAATAAAAACTACGCTAATGTCGTATATCGGATAATCCTGTCTTATATTTTCAATTTTACTTATAAGTTTTTCTTTAATATGTTCATAAAATTTATCTATAATAATTAACTTTGAACGTGTTGAATCATTACAACTAATCATCAATTTATTTATTTCATCCATTCTCTCATCATCAAATATCATATTACTACCCACAACAAATATATAACCAACCTTTTCTTTCAAATCATAATTTTTTAATTCTTCAATATCTTCATTTTCATCTATCACTATTACTGTAGCTCCCTTTTCTATTACCGATCTCTTACATCTCAAAGCTTCAACTTCCGGACAAGAATCAAAATATATCTTAGTACCTACCTGTATATGATACAATATAAAATTAACAACTTCCTCATTAAAATTTACTATAATACTATGAATACCATATTTTCTTAATGTAATCATAGCTCTTTGAACCTCTAATAACCTATCATTATTTATCATCTATAAACCCACCATCCAAATTCCCTTTTATTACTGTATTATATGAGGCATACATAATATATATGTTAATGTTTGAAAAAATCTATTAATATCCTTGTTGAAAAATATAGTAAATGATATACTTAATTAGATTTAGTGATTTTAAATTTTAGTAAATGGAGAGATGACTTGTGAAAAGAAAACTATTATCATTACTTGCACTATTTACTTTAGTGCTGACATTAACCTTTTCTAGTACTGTTTTTGCAGAAACTGAACCCGATATAATCGGAACATCTGCAATAATTATGGACGTTAGTACAAAAGAAATAATTTACTCTAAAAACATGAATGAATTAAAACAACCTGCTAGTATTACAAAGCTTATGACAGCCTTACTACTTGCAGAAAACAAAACTAAAACAGATTTATTAACATATTCTGAAGGTGCTTTAGCTCAAGATCCATATTCTTATGGATTAAATGTACACCCAGTTAACCCAGGTGATAAATTTACAGGTGAAGATACCATGGAAATTCTTCTACTGTATTCAGGAAATGATATAGCTTACATGGTTGCTGAAAATGTAGGTGGAAATGTTGAAACCTTTGTAAACATGATGAATGAAAAAGCAGCTGCTCTTGGCATGACAAACACTCATTTTGTTACGCCAAACGGTCTTGATGATAACACAGATGACCATTATACTACTGCTTATGATTTAACTTTACTTCTAAATGCAATTTATGAAAACCAATGGGTAAAAGAAACTATAACTAAAAAAACTGCAGAAGTTAGTTCTGTTGGAGGTATGACAGCTACAGTTGAAAACAGAAACAAGCTAGTTGGGGTAAATGGTAATGTAGGTGGAAAAACTGGTTATACAGATAAGTCTGGAAGATGCTTAGCCTCATTATATGAAAGAGATGGAAGAACATTAGCAGTTGTAGTTTTAAATTCTGAATATGATATGCCTGAAGATACAAAAGTATTTGCTGATACAGAAATCTTAGCTAACTATGGCTTCTCTGCATCAAGAGAAACTTACATGGCTGCAAATACAGAGATATCAGAAATAACTGCAGAATATAAGATTATACCTTTAATTGGACCTAAAAAAACAGTAAAAATACCAGTTGCAATCCATGACAACGTTGAATTATATAACTCTGGTATTGAACCAGAATTTAATTATACAACAAACGATATAAAAATCTGGTCTTTGAACTCTGAAAAACCTATAGGATCAGCTACTGTAACTGTTTCAGGGTTTAGTAAAACTTATGATATATATCCTACTATTTCTAGAAATGATATATTAAAAAGTAATATTATATACTATGTAATAGCTGTACTTATATTAGTAATTATTATTGCTTTAATATTTATTATTATTTCTAAAATCAAAAAAAGAAAAAGACGCAAAAAAAGAAGACTTTATAGATAAATAATATAACCTTCAGATGAAAGAAAAGTTCATCTGAAGGCTATATTTATTTTATACCACTTTTAATAGTTCTTCTATTTTATCTATACTATAGTCTGGCTTTAAGTCATACAGCTCCTTTAAATCTAAAGCTGTATATTTTACAAGAGCAGTAAGTGCTCCTGCATTTTTACCACATAAAATATCATTATGGCTATCACCAACCATTATAGTTTCATCGGGCTTTAATTTTAAAAGCTCACAAGCCTTTAATACAGGTTCTCCTTTTGGTTTATGTATTTTTGTATCCTCTGGTGTAACAATAACATCAAAGTACTTCTCTAAATCAAATTCATTCATACAACTTAAAGCTACAGTCCTTCGCTTTGATGTTACAATAGCTAGCTTTAACCCAGCTTTTTTAAGTTTAATAAGTCCTTCTTCCACATGTTCATAAGCTCTTATATATTTACTTTGAATATCATGAGAATAATCAATATATACTTTTGTTATTTCCTCAGCTCTATCCCCACCATAGTGCCTCATTGTCTCAATTAATGGTGCTCCAAAGGTTTTAATTATTTCCTGTCTTGATACTTTTAGACCTAAATACTCATTTAGAACATAGGTAAAAGATTGAATAATAAGTTCATTTGTATCAACTATAGTTCCATCTAAATCAAACAATATACCTTTTATCATATTTCTACTCCCCCTAAATCACAAAAATTCTACTACTTTATTTTGGTTAATGGAACATACCATTTGCTATAGTGTTTTCCATTTTTATCTCTATAACTTCCTTTATTGTCCTCAACCATAATAGTAGCTCTCTTATTTATATTGGATATTTGACCCATATATATCTTGTTTTTGTATTCAAATTTAACAGTTTGTCCTATTTTAAATGTCATTTTATCCTTATTAGTATTTTTACTGCTATCATCTTTTAGAATTTCATGATAACTTGACTTATGTCCAAATATGCTATTAGCCATATCTTTAAACTGTTTTTGCTTACAGCTAGATCTTCCATACTTATTAAATTCTATGACATGACATAATTCATGTTCTAATATAAGCATAAGGCCTTCTAAAATATCTCTTGCTTCTATACCACAAACTATCTTTACTTTATTATCTAGAATAAACTTAGATAGTACAACTCTGCTAATTCTTATTTCATATATCTTAGCTCCACCTTTATTTAAGAATATAGTTTTTCCACCACTGCTTGTCATTCTATTAGATAAAGATACCTTTATCCTTTTAATAAAATCCAAAGAAAAATAATTTCTTAAAAAAATCTCATTGTAGAGCTTTAATAGATATTTAATATTATCTTCTGTTAAAACGCCTATATCTTTAAAATTATCAGTATCAGTTTCAACTATAAATCTATCTTTTAAATTTTTTCTCATTAAATTATAGCTATCAATTCCAGTAATATTTCTCACCTACCCACTCCTAAAAAAATAGGGATTCCATAGGAATCCCCTCCTTCAGTAATGCTTCACCTTATTTAACTGCACTATAAATTAGTTTGTTAAATTGGTTTTTGTATTGTTCTTCTTCAATATCACTGATAATTTTACTTTCTAATTCATCAATCTCTATATTATTATCTTGAAGGATTTCATATATTTCATTGATAGTTGAAGTAAAACTTGCTTTTCTATTATCTTTTAAGTTTATTCTATCTTCATAGGATTTTAATGCAATATATACTGTTCCAAGTACTACTAAATCATCACTAACAGTCTTCCACTTATCAATTATATAATTAACTCCCTTTAACATAAAGTTCTTATATATTTCTAAAGACTTAGCTGATTTTGTAAACACAAGAATCGCTCTGGCAGTATTAATAAGCTTTTCCTCAAAGGATTCTTCCGTAACTCCATAAGCTCCACTTACCAACTGTTTCATAGCAATTTTTCTAAGTACTTCTTCTCTATCAATCTTTTCTGCTTCAATATCATCTAGTTCTTGAAGATTATCACTATAGTATTGTTTATTATCACTACTTACATCCTCATTATTAATCTTAACAGGCAAGAAATTTCTTACTACTACTCCAAGAACCGGTTCATATATCTCTTCGATGAGCATAAATGAAGTTTCGTCACTGATTAATCCACTCTCCGTTGATAACTGTATTATCTTATCTCTCATAGCTTCTTTTACTTCGCCACGCTCATAGATAATTCTATTTTGAAGAGATTCAATTCTCTTTTTATACCATACCTTTTCTACAAGATTAGCATTTTCAGTAAGATCAACTTTAGTTAAAGCAATTCTTCGTTGCATTCTTCTATTTCCAACTTTTCCTTCTAAAGTAACAATCCCCTCTAAATTGCCATTAACTCTTGCAAATATAGAAAATGGTTCTTCATCATACATATATTCTATTGTTCTTGGATATGTCTTTTCTACATCCATTGTTCCAAAATCTATACTTATATCAGTAAGTTGAAGGCCTTTAATTCTATTAAATTGTCTTAAAACAACATCTTCAATTCTTACTTTGGTGTTTATAAACTCAGCTTTTCCATAGGTCAATCGTGCAATTCTATTGATAAAATACGTATTAACAGATGCATCTATACCAAATGGAAAAATTCTACTCTCATTACACTTTTCTTCTACATAATCAAGAATTTCTTTTTCATCATCAACTATATCATCTGTAAATAATATAATATTCGTTTCTATATTTCTATCTTCCTCAGAAAGGGCATACTTAATTCCTTCAAAAATAAGTGCATCTTCTTCACAAGAAAGCTCTTCTATCCATTCTGTTGCTTCTTTTAAAGTTTCTTCATCTAAGACAATCTTTCTTTGAGATGAAAAATATTTTAACCTATCGCCCATTGCAATTATGTTAAAGGTGTCACCTTCACTAAGATTTCTAAGACAAAGTTGAAGCGCTGCCTTTGCTTCTTTTATCTTATTTCCAGCCATAGACTCAGAAATATCTATTAAAAATAAATAATTCTTTTTTTCTTCCTCTACATCTGCTTCTATATCTGGTAAAAACCTTAAGTATATGATTCCATTATCTTCTTCGTAATTTTCATATACAAGACCACATGTTTCTTTTACATCTTCTTTTAGATAAATTATCATGTTTTCATTTAATCTTTGATTTTTACCCTTTAACGTAATCTTATATAAATTATTCTTTCCTTCTTCTAAATGAATGCTATGAGTATTGCATATAAACTCAGTATCTTCAAAAGTTTCAACTAGTAGATTTAAGAATAAATCGTATTCTTTATCTTCACTATTTAAATTACTTTCTGCTTCATAAGGTAATACAACTTTTGGAATAACTAATTTTAACTTAGATTTTTCATAGGACAATTCCTCGATATAAGATATTTTAATTATCACTTTTTCATCTTTTAATATATTACCTATGGACATCTTTAATATATCGTTATCTAATTCTTCTAATGATAATTTATATTCTCCATCTTGGACTAAGTTAATATAATGTTTTTCAATTTCTCTTTTATCTTCTACTTTTCCTTTTATTACTCTTCCACCTATATTTACTTCAAATCCTGAAATAATAGCTCCCTCTGGTATTGGAAAAGTATAAACTCCCTTAACGTCTTTAGCTCCACAATTTTTATATTCATAGCATACAGTAAATTCTACAAACTCACCACAAACGTTTCCTAATATATCAACTTTACTTAATTCTATTCCATTATGAGAAACTTCTTTGCCGCAATTTTTATATTCCATTTTATCTCTCCCTTATCTGTAATAAACATCTTATTTATACACTAACAGAAAACTACAAAATTTATAAAACGTCTTTAATTACACGAAGTGCATTGTCACTAATAATTTTATCAATCTGTGATTCCTTAAATCCTGCTTTTATAAGTCCATCAATAAGCTTACTTATTTCTCCCATATTATTTATTTCTAAATTTTCAGGATCTATACCATCAAAATCAGTTCCCAAAGCAATAACATCTATTCCTCCAACATTATGCATATGTTTAATATGTTTAACCATATCATCAACAGCACTGATACTTCCATCTTCTATCAAGAAATCTTTAGCAAAATTTAATCCCATTATGCCACCTTTTTCACTTAAAGCTTTTATCATATCATCAGTTAAATTTCTTGGATGATTACATATGCTCCTGCAATTAGAATGTGATGCCACAAAAGGATCTTTACTATATTTAACTACATCCCAAAAGCCTCCATCTGAAAGATGGGAAACATCTACTAGCATTCCTAATTTATTCATTTCCTCTACAGTTTCTATACCAAAAGGCTTTAGTCCCTTTTTCATTAAAGAAGGTTCACAATTAGGATATCCAATAGAATTTTCAAAGTTCCAAGTAAGAGTCATTAATCTAACTCCCAGATCATAAAAGTTTCTTAAATTATTTATTGATCCCTCTATAGCTTCTCCTTCTTCTATAGTTAAAATAGCAGAAATCTTTTGCTCCTCCATATTTTTCTTTAAATCATTATAATTTTTTGCAACAGCTATTTCATAATTGTTTTTTTCAATTTCCTTATAAAATACATTTAACATATCCATAGCTCTATTAAAAGCCTTTGGATACTTTTCCAAGTATACAAAAAGTGCAAAAAATTGTAATAATGAATTACCTTTTTTAAGTTTTCCAATATCAATAGCTAAATTATTACTTCTTAGCTCAACATCCTTGCCATCAATAATTTCTCCAATTGTATCACAGTGTAAATCAACTATTTTCATTTATTATCCCCCGCTTTATATCAAGTAAAAATTATATAACTTTTTTCCCACTTTTATCTATATATGTTTCTTCATTTGTAGTTATAACCTTGCAATATCCATCATAAAAGTTTTCAACTTCTTCAAACTGAGGTTCAATTACAAAACTATCATTTTCATCTACAAAGCCCCACTTACCATTAACCTCAACGGAAAATAAACCTTCACTATAGTCTAAAACATTATCGTATATAGGTTTTATTATTTCATATCCTGACATATTTATAAAACCATAGCTTTCATTTTTACAAATTGGTGCATAACCATTATTAAAACTATCGGTCCATTGATAACTAGGCTTAATAACAAAATCACCTTCAATGTTAATAAATCCCCACTCATCATTAAGGGAAACTGCTGCAACATCTTCATTAAAATCATTAATAAAGTCAAAATCTTTATCTATCTTAACTTCAAAATTTTCATCAATATAAACGTTTTTATTATTTAATCCTACAGCTGCTAACCCATGAGAAAAGCTATTAGCATAGTCATATATATATCCACTTGAACATATACCTTCTTTATTAATATATCCATACTTATTATTCTTCTTAACTACTGCTAATCCATTACTGTCAAACTGATTAACTTCATCAAAGGTAGGTTTCATAACAATTCTACCATTAAGGTCTATGAAGCCCCACTTTCCTAAAACCTTTACGGCTGCCAAACCTTCAGTAAATCCTAATCCATCTTCATATCTTAACGGAATAACTTCCTCTCCCTGTTCATTAATATATCCATACATATGATTAACTTCTACCAAAGCTCTATTTTCATTAAAATAATTTATATCATCATATTTAGCTTCAATAGAGACTTCTCCTTCTTTATCTATAAAGCCACATAATCCATCTATTTCTACAAAAGCCTTTTCCCCTTCAAATTCATCGGCATAATCATAAATAAATGGAATTACCTCACTCCCTTTCTCATCAACATAACCATATTTTTCTTTAATTTCTATAGGAAAATACTTCAAAAAAATTCCTCCTTTTCTTATGCTTCTCTTAATATTATACCATTTTAACTAATAAAAAGTAATTTAACATATTATGTACATACTATTTTATTTTTAAAAATAAATTTTCATTGATAAAACCAACTATCCTTGTTGCAACTTATATAGTATTCTTGTATAGTATTATTGTCATATTTCTGATATAATAATTGGTAGAAAAACGAAAAAAATATCAATAATCAGTAGCAATATGTCGCAATTAAAAACATTGTGCTACACTATTTAGAAGGAGTGTTTTTATGAAAAATTGTATAGTTGCACAGTCAGGTGGTCCAACTTCAGTAATTAACGCCAGTGCAATGGGAATTGTTAGAGCTAATGACCAATATAAATATTATGATAATGTTTATGCAGGAATAAATGGTATAGAAGGTATATTAAATGAAGATATAATGAACTTGTCAGAAATGGACAGTGAAATTATCGAAAGACTAAAGTATACTCCATCTTCTGGACTAGGTTCTTGCAGATATAAATTAAAAAGTCATGAAGAAAATGAAAATGAATACATTAAACTCTTTGAAATATTCCAAAAATATGAAATTGATACCTTTTTCTATATAGGTGGGAATGATTCTATGGACACTGTTCATAAACTAAGTAATTATGCCCTTGCCAATAATTTAAATGTTAAATTCTTTGGAATTCCAAAAACTATTGATAATGATTTACCATCTATGGATCATACTCCTGGCTTTGGAAGTGCTGCTAAATTCATAGCTACTATTGCCCTAGAAAATAAACTTGATTCAAGTGTTTATAAAACAAAAAATGTATTTATTATTGAAACTATGGGTAGAGATACTGGATGGCTTGCAGCTAGTTCATGCATAGCTAGACTTAATGGTGAGCCTGCTGTAGATTTAATATATCTACCTGAAAAACCTTTTGACAGTAACAAGTTTATAGAAGATGTTAAAGCTCAGCTAAAAGATAAAACTTCTGTTGTGGTAGTTGTATCTGAAGGTATTAGAACTGCTGATGGAACCTTCCTTGGAGAGATGAATGCTTGTGGTTTTGATAAATTTGGACATGCTCAACTTGGTGGAGTATGTAATTGCTTAAAAAATCTATTAAAAGAACATAACGTATGTACAAAAATAAGAACTATAGAACTTTCAACTATGCAAAGATGTGCAATGCACATTGCTTCTAAAAAAGATATTGATGAAGCCTTTGCTTGTGGCTTTGAAGGATTAAAATACTCTAAAGATGGTACAAGCGGATATATGATGTCTATTCAGCGTACTTCTAATAATCCATATCAATCTGAAATAGTACCAATTCATACTTCTAAAGTTGCTAATACTATTAAGTATTTCCCAACAGATTGGATTAATGAAGAAGGTAATAACGTAACTAAGGAAGCTTATGAATATACTCTTCCTTTAATACAAGGAGAACCAGAAATAAAATATGAAAATGGTCTTCCTAATTATGCAATAATAAAATAGGCTATCTATGATATAAAATTAAAGGGATGTTTCAAAGCGAAACATCCCTTTATCTTTGGCTCTGTATGCATTTACTGTTTAGCATAACTTGTATATTATATCACTATATTTTACTACAGAGCTTTATCTTTTTAAGGTGTCATACGAAATTCTAAAAAAAACACATATACCTTATTGCCCAGGCTCAGTGCTTTCACTAGTGGTAACTTGAGGATAAAGTTGTTTTCCATTAGCTGTAACCTTTATTTTCTTATCCGCTACTGTTACTACAAACTCTGTTCCACCAGCCTTAGGTATTGGCAAAGATCCATCAAAATATTCATTGGCTATATCTTCGGGCTTTAGACCTTTCCCATCTTTTTCAATTGTACCTTCAGCCATCTCAGCTTTTACGGCCATGGCAATGGAAGCCGCGTTAGCTATATCTGTCTTTTCCTTAGCTTCTTTTACCTTTGATATAGCTGTAGGAGCTGCAATTGCAGATATAACGCCAATTATGCCAATAACTACAAGCATTTCAACTAAAGTAAACCCCTTCTTTTTTCTTCTACTTTTAGTATTCATCTTCTCACTCCCTTTCTTATATATGGGAGTATATCCATACAAACACTAATTATACATATTTGTAAATATTTTGTATCAAAACTTTGAAACTCCAAAGAATAGTTATAAAAACAAATACTTTATTTTACTATTTTAGTCTCAATTAATTTTTTCTCGCATTTTTCTTTAACTAAGAAAGCTTCATCATAATGATCATCTATAGCTATTGCATCATTAACATATTTTAACGCTTCTTCGTACTCTTCAGCTCTATAATAAATCTTTCCTTTTAATAAATAATATCTTTCATCATCTATTTCTTCCAAAGCACTATTTATAAAGTTCACGGACTTATTAAATTGAAATTCCTCAATGGCATAAAAGTAATAAGCTATAATATAATAAATCTTATCTTGTCTTGGATATAGATTAAATATTCCCATTAAAAAGTTGAGAATTTCTTTTCTAGGTAAGAAGGTTTTTCTAACACTTCCCCTATTCATATCTTTATAAGACATTTTAAATAGATAATCTACTGCCTCAACATATTGATATCTTCTAATATAAACACAAACCATGTTTAAATTCATAAATAGATCATTTGGACTTAACTTTAAAGCATGTTCTATATATGATAAAGCCTTATCATATTCTCCTATTTCAAAATGAGTTCTTGCTATTAAATTAAAATACTTTCCATCTGTTGAATTTAACTTAATCGCTTTATTTAAGTTATATATTACTTCCGAATAAGTAAAGCACTCTAAATTATGAACCCCTGCTGCATCCTTTAACGAGCTTTTAGAACTATTTAATAATCTTAGTACTAAGACTATAGCTCTTCCTTTTCTGTAATATCCATTAGCACATTCTGGTCTTATTTTAATTAACTTATCATAAATAGCTATAGCTTTATTATAGTTAGAAATCACTTTATATATTGATTGGTTCTTTGTAATAACCTCATATTGATCTCCAAATTCCATAGCTAACTCTTCCATATACTTCATCCAAAACCCAGTATCTAGTGATAAGTTTATTGCTCTTTTACAATTTTGAATAATTAATTCACACTTTTTGTCTAAATCAAAGTAAGGGTGATTTTTAATTTTATCCATATCATTTTTTAAAAACTCAGAAAAATTTTCTTTATATTCTTCCTTTATATCTTCATATTTTTCATATCCTTCTAGGGATTTTATTATACATTCATAACTTTGTATCTTTACCATATAATCACAAGCCTTAGCATCTATAACTCTTTTAAGAACATCAATTCCACCATCAATATTCTTTATCTTCATATATATAAAGCCTTTATGATATAGATACCCATAATAGTCCTTATTCTTAAGCTCTATTACTCTATTTAATACCGTTAAAATTAAATCCTCATCCCTTTGCAGTGATGTCCTTTCAACTAGCGTCTCAACTAATTCTTTAACTTTCTCATCAATATAGTTTCTATTAATGTATTTCCTATCTTCATATTCAGAATTTTCTTCTATCCTATAAAGCAATTTATATATATTTATCATTTCAAGATAATAGTCATTATTAATTAGAATATTTTTACCCTCTTCTATCAATTCTAAATACTTAAATTCTACATACTCATTTACAGAGTGATAATAGTCATTTTCTTCTTCCTTAGCTATTACACTAAGAAACTTAATATAGTACTCATATAAATTGAAATAATCTTCATTTTTTATGAATTCTTTTATCTTACTTATATATTTAGATTTTAAAATGCCTCCTATTCGAGCAACATTCTCTCCAAAAATCTCTACATCTCCATAACTGCTATAAGTACCTAATGCAAACTTTAACCCATCGTAATATGTTTCAAAGCACTCTTCATACCTTTTTAATTCCTCTAAAATTTTACCTTTATGATTATAAATATATTCGTCCACTGTAATTTCAAAAGACAAGTTAATATATTTAAGGGCTTCTTCGTAATCTTTAATTTCAAAATAAGCAAAAGATAGTAAATCATACACTTCATCTGTTATCTTACTATTTAATGCTTTCTTTAACTCTTCAATAGCCTTAGTAGTATCACCAATCTTTAAAAGTATTTTTCCTCTTAACACAGAATAATCATATTCATTATCAAGCTTTTCTTCTTGTAATCTTTTTAGTATATTCTTTGCTTCATCTTCTGATATATTTTTATAACTATCATATTTTTCTTCTATATTAAACTTATTATAATCCATGTGTTCCTCCAATTAGGATATTGATATTTATTATTAAATAAGTTACTTGCATATTCCATATTATATACGTTTAATAGAATATGTTAAAATAAACAATATCTATTGCAACTTATATATAAATTTTACCACATAATCTTTGTAAATAAATTAACAAATCATTAAATTACAGTTTCCATTAAAAAAATAGATAGCTGCCTTAGCAACTACCTATATCAGTTCTATAATATATTCCTTCAAAATTCAGTTTTTTTAATCCTTCATAAGCTCTTTCTCTAGCCTCTTTAAGATTATCTCCTATAGCTGTAACCCCTAAAACTCTTCCACCACTAGTTATTATTTGTTGATTTTCTTCTACCGCTCCAGCTACAAAAACTTTTTCATTACAGTTTTCAATGCCTGAAATTACTTTTCCCTTACTATAATTTAAAGGATATCCTCCTGAAGCAGCTATTACACAACATGCTGTTTTATCTTCAAAGGAAACTGTTTCTTTATCTAGCCTTTCTTCTAAAGCTGCTTCTATTAAGCCTAAAAAGTCAGTTTTCATAAGAGGCAGTACAACTTGTGTTTCCGGGTCACCCATTCTAACGTTATATTCTAACAAATAAACACCACTTTTATTAATCATTAATCCAAAGAATATTATTCCTTTAAAGTCAAAGCCCTCTGATTTAATTCCCTTTAAAGTAGGTTCTAGTATTTTTTCATTAAACTCCTTTAGAACTTTTTCACTGCAGTATGGGTTTGGGGCTATTGTTCCCATACCTCCAGTATTAGGTCCTTCATTTCCATTGTATATAGCCTTGTGATCTTTAGAAGATATAAATGGTATAATAGTTTTTCCATCAGTAATACTTAATATAGATGCCTCTACTCCACTTAAAAATTCCTCTATTACAATTTCTTTTCCTGCGCCACTAAAACTATCATTTAACATAATATCTTCAATTGCAACTATGGCTTCATCTTCACTCTTCGCTATAATTACACCTTTTCCTGCTGCTAATCCATCAGCCTTTATAACTATTGGATATTTCTCATTATTCTTTATATAATTAATAGCTTTCTTAGCATCATTAAATCTCTCATAGTCAGCAGTCTTAACATCATACTTTTTCATAAATTCTTTTGCATAAGCTTTACTGCCTTCTAATATAGATGCTTCTTTACTAGGGCCGAAAACCTTCAAATTATGAGATTTAAACAAATCAACAATACCATCACAAAGGTATACTTCAGGTCCAATGATAGTTAAATCAACTTCATTTTCAAGAGCAAAATTAACTAAATCTTCTTTATTTGATAAGTTTATATTTTCACATTTATTTTCTAAATGAGTTCCTCCATTGCCAGGAGCACAATATATCTTTTCAACTTTAGGATTTTGTCCAATCTTCCACGCTATGGCATGCTCTCTTCCACCATTTCCAACTACTAAAATTTTCATATCTTCACCTCTATATTTTTGGCTCTGGTTAATGTTTAAAATGTCTTATGCCTGTAAACACCATTGGTATTTCATATTCATTACAAGCCTCAATGCTTTCTTCATCTCTTATTGAACCACCTGGTTGAATGATTCCTTTAATATTATATTCTTTAGCTTTATCAACACAATCTCTAAAAGGGAAAAATGCATCTGATGCAAGTATTACACCATCTCCTGCTCTGTCCAAAGCTTGAGCAGTAGCCCAAATTCTATTTACTTGTCCACCAGCTATTCCCTTTGCCATTTTATCCTTAACTACAACAATTGCATTAGATTTAACATATTTACATACTTTCATTCCAAAGATCATTTCTTCTAATTCTTCCTTAGATGGTTCTTTAGAAGTAACACATTTTATGTCCTCGATAAGCTTTTTATCTACATCTTGAAGTAATATTCCACCATCTACAGAAACTATTTCTTTTGTATTTTGTGGTTTAACTGTGCACTTAATCACTCTTAAATTCTTTTTAGCTTTTAAAATTTCTAAAGCTTCTTCTTCAAAGGAAGGTGCTATTACTATCTCTAGAAAAACATTTTTCATTTCCATAGCAACTTCTTTAGTAACTACTGTATTTAAAGCTACAATACCTCCAAAAATAGATACGCTATCACATTGATAAGCTTTCTTATAAGCTTCTATTGCTGACTCACCTATTGCAACTCCACAAGGTGTATTATGTTTTAGCCCACAACAAGCAATTTCTTCAAATTCATTTACAACTTTCCAAGCTATATCCATATCTTTTATGTTGTTATAAGAAAGTGCCTTACCATTTAATATTTCTATATTATTGAGCATTCCTAAGCCATTAGTGCTTGTATAAACTGAGGCTGCTTGGTGAGGATTTTCACCATATCTAAGATCATCCATTTTTTCATAGGATAAAGCTAGATATTTATTTGAACTATTAGATTTAGAATCCTCCATACTATTTAATAAATATTCACAAATAGCACTGTCATAAGCAGTTGTAAGATTAAATACTTTCATTGCAAGATATTTACGAGTTCCATAAGAAACATCATTATTTTCTTTTAATTCATTTATAACTAATTCATAATCTTTTGTATCACTAATTACAACTACATCTTTAAAATTCTTAGCAGCACTTCTAAGCATTGTTGGTCCACCGATATCAATAAACTCTACAGTTTCTTCAAAAGATAATCCTTCTTTAGCTTTTTCAAAGAAAGGATATAGATTAACACATACTAAATCAATAGTATCTATCCCTCTTTCCTTTAGAGTTTCCATATGCTCCTTGTTATCTCTTATAGCTAAAATCCCTCCATGAATTACTGGATGAAGTGTTTTAACTCTTCCATCAAGCATTTCTGGTGCTTTAGTAACTTCAGCAACTTCTTTAACTTCTACGCCACTTCTATTTAATAAATTATATGTGCCTCCTGTAGATAATATCTCTACTCCTAAATTACGTAATTCCTTAGTAAAATCAACAATGCCAGTTTTATCATATACACTTATTAATGCTCTTTTAATCATAATATACTTTACCCCTTTATAATAACTTTTCTATTATTAATACTAACTTTATCTTCAGCTATAAGTTTAATTGCCAAGGTTAAAGCTTTATGCTCTTCAACTAATATTCTATCTTGTAGCTTTTTTGCAGTATCGTCATCTTCAACTTTAACAGTCCTTTGAAGAATAATTGCTCCAGTATCAGTGTTTTCATCAACAAAATGAACTGTGCATCCACTTACCTTAACTCCATAGCTTATAGCAGCTTCATGTACTTTTATTCCATACATTCCCTTACCGCAAAAGCTAGGAATTAAGGAAGGGTGAATGTTTATTATTCTATTATGAAAGTTCTCTACAAGGGAAGAACCAATAATAGATAAATAACCAGCTAAAACAATTAAATCAACTTTTCCCTTTACTACTTTTAAAATCTCTTCATTTATGTTATCTTTGTACTTCTTCCTATCAAAAACGTAGGTTTCTATTCCTTCAGCCTTAGCTCTCTCTAACCCATAGGCCCCTTCTTTATCGCTAATGACATATTTTATTTTTACATCATCTAAATAACCACTATTAATAGCATCTATTATGGCTTGAAGATTGGTACCACCACCGGAAATTAATACTGCTATACTAAGCAAATTCCTCCACCTCCGGCTTCGACATGTCCAATTTCATAAGCTTTTTCACCCATATCTTCAAGTTCTTTTATCACTTGATCTTTTATACTTGAATCTACAGCAAGGACCATACCTATACCCATGTTAAAGGTATTATACATATGATATTCATCTACACCTTTTTCAATAATATATTTAAATATAGCTGGAGTTTCAAAAGACTCCTTATTAATTACTGCTCTAAAATCACCTTTAAACATCCTTGGAACATTTTCATAAAATCCTCCACCTGTTATATGTGCCATTCCTTTAATTTCATACTTTTCAAGCAAACTCAAAACCGGTTTAACATATATTTTAGTAGGCTCTAGTAAAATATCCCCTATCTTTCTTCCCTCTAATACTTCATCATAGTTTGTAACAACTTTTCTAACTAAAGAATATCCATTGCTGTGTATTCCTGATGAAGCTATTCCAATTAATGCATCTCCATCTTTAATTGTACTTCCATCAATTATTTTATCTTCATCAACTATTCCAACTGCAAATCCAGCAAGATCATAATCCCCTAAATCATATAAGCCAGGCATTTCTGCAGTTTCTCCTCCAATTAATGATGCATAGCTTTGAAGGCATCCTTCACTGACACCTTTAACTATATCACTTGCAACGGTAGAATCTAATTTACCACAAGCAATGTAATCTAAGAAAAATAGAGGTTTAGCTCCATGACATAAAATGTCATTAACGCACATTGCCACACAGTCAACTCCAACAGTATCATACTTTTTTAATTTACAAGCAATCTCTATTTTAGTTCCAACTCCATCTGTACCTGACACAAGAATTGGTTTTTTATAACCTTCTGGAAGTCTTACCATTCCTGCAAAACTTCCTATGCCATTTAGTACATGATTTGAAAGAGTTCTAGCTGTATATTCCTTCATTAATTTTACTGCTTTATAGCCTTCCTCTATATTTACACCTGCATCCTTATAAGTAATCATTTAAATATCCTCCTTATGATTTACTGGAGCTGATATAGGATATTCTCCATCAAAGCATCCACAACAAAACCCATATTTATTTTCAAGGCAATCTAATAAATCTTTCTTAGATAAATACACTAAACTATCTGCTCCAATTGCCTTCCCTATTTCTTCTTCATTCATTTTGTCACCTATTAAATCACTTCTATATGGGATATCAATTCCATAATAACAAGGATATTTAACTATAGGTGAACATACTCTAAAGTGAACTTCCTTTGCACCTGCAGCTTTTAAGATTGAAACCAATCTCTTACTTGTAGTTCCCCTTACGATAGAGTCATCAATCAGAACTACCCTTTTTCCTTCAACATTTTCTTTAATTACATTTAATTTAACATCCACGGAAGCTTGTCTTTCTTCCTGATTTGGAGCAATAAAAGTTCTACCTATATATTTATTTTTAATTATTGCTAAATCCATTGGTATTCCTGATGCTTTTGCATATCCCATTGCCGCTGAAAGCCCAGAATCAGGTACTCCTACAACAATATCTGCTTCTACAGGAGCTACTTCATATAGTTTCATTCCTGCTTTGTACCTTGAACCATTAACACTTATTCCGTCAATAACACTGTCTGGTCTAGCAAAATATATATATTCAAAAGAGCAAGTTGCAAGCTTTGACTTTTCTCCAAACATAATGGAGCTTACTCCTTCTTCATTAATAACCACTATCTCTCCTGGTTTAATATCTCTTATAAATTCAGCTCCAGTTGCATTTAAAGCACAACTTTCAGATGCTAAAACATATCCTCCATCAATTTTCCCAAGACATAAAGGTCTAATTCCGTAAGGATCTCTAATTCCAATAAGTTCTTTTTCCGTTAAAATAACCATTGCAAAAGAACCCTTAATTGCTTGTATAGAATCTGTAATACTTTGAATTATCCCCTTTTTTGCACCTCTAGAAATTAAGTTTAAAATTACCTCAGTATCAATAGAAGTTTGAAAAGCACAACCTGATTCTTCTAAAAGCTCCCTAATTATATCTGCATTAGTTAAATTGCCATTATGGGCTAAAGCTATATTTCCTAATTTACACTTTCCAACTATTGGTTGTGCATTCTTTAAAGTGCTATCTCCTGCAGTAGAATACCTAACATGTCCTATTGCACTTCCTCCATAAATAGCATCTATACTTTCCTTATCGAATACTTCTGCAACTAGTCCCATATCTTTATGGCACTTCATATTAGCTCCATCAAAAGTGGCAATTCCTGCACTTTCTTGTCCTCTATGCTGAAGCGCATAAAGTCCATAGTATGTTCTTTTAGCCGCATTGACATCCTTACTATCAGTGTAAATACCATATACTCCACACTCATCATGGAATTTATCTTCATCAAAACATTCATATCCATCAAAGCAAGAAGCTTTATAGTTAAAATTCATATTGTTCACCTCAACTTCTAAATTTGATTACTTTATTCTATTAAGTACCTTTGTATATCCTTCTACTAAATCCCCTAATTCTCTTCTAAACCTATCTTTATCTAACTTCTCACCAGTTTTTATATCCCATAATCTACATGTATCTGGAGAAACTTCATCTGCTAATATTATTTCACCATTACATTTACCAAACTCTAATTTAAAATCTACTAATTTTATTCCCTGATCCAAGAAGAATTTTGAAAGTAATTCATTTACTTTCTTTGCTTCACCATATATATAATCTAATTCTTCTCTTGTAGCAATTCCAAGAGCTATTGCATGATAATCATTCATTAAAGGATCTCCAAGTTCATCTTTCTTATAACTGATTTCAAATACTGGAGTCTTTAATTCTCTGCCTTCTTCAACTCCATATCTTTTAGCCATACTACCTGCTGCAATATTTCTTACTATAACTTCTAGTGGAACTATTTCTACTTTTTTGCATATTTGCTCTCTGTCACTTATCTTTTTAACAAAGTGAGTTTTTATTCCATTATCATTTAACATTTCAAAAATAATTGAAGAAATTGTGTTGTTTAGTATACCCTTAGATGATATAGATGCCTTCTTTTCTCCATTAAAAGCAGTAGCATCATCTTTATAAAATACTAATACCTCATCCTCATTTTCAGTTTTAAATATTCTCTTAGCTTTACCTTCATAAATAAAATTTTTCATATCCATTATAATTGAACCTCCCCATCATTATCTTTAATAAATTTATCTTTCATATTTTTTCTATACTCTTTTAATTTCTCTTTAATTTCCGGATATTTAATTGCTAGTATTTCTACTGCTATCATTCCACCGTTATAGCTATTATTTATCCCAACAGTTGCTACAGGAATAGACTTAGGCATTTGAACTATTGAATAAAGAGCATCGAGTCCTCCTATAGCTGCATTAATTGGTACCCCTATTACTGGAATAGTAGTCTTAGAAGCAATTACCCCTGGAAGGTGAGCGGCAAGACCTGCACCAGCAATTATTACCTCACAACCTTCATCTTCTAATCTTTCAAGTACTTCCTCAAGTTTTTCAGGTACTCTATGAGCTGATAAAACATGTGCTTCATAAGGAATGTCAAATTCCTTTAAACAATTAGCTGCTCCTCTCATTACGTCAATATCTGATTTACTTCCAAAAATTATTCCTACTTTCATAATATATAGGCCCCCTAATTCTATTTAAAATAAGCAACTCCACTTTCAAATAACTTCATATCTTTTTTACCAGGAACGTTTTTAATTATTTCATTTCCAATTCTTTCACTATGAGCCATTTTACCAAATACTCTTCCATCTTCACTTGTAATACCTTCAATTCCATATAAAGATCCATTAGGATTAAACTTTATATCATAAGTAGGATTACCCTTATCATCAACATATTGAGTTGCAACTTGTCCTTTTGCAAATAGTGTTTTGATTACTTCTTCACTTGCATAAAATCTTCCTTCACCATGAGAAATTGGAACATTGTATATATCCCCTTCTTCACAAAGATTAAGCCATGGTGATTTATTACAAACTATTTTAGTATTAACCATTCCACTTTGATGACTTCCAATTAAGTTATGGGTAAGTGTTGGACTATTTAAACTAATATCTTTAATTTCTCCATAAGGTACAAGACCAAGTTTTATAAGTGCTTGGAACCCATTGCATATACCAAGCATAAGTCCATCTCTTTTATTTAACATTTCCATAACTGCATCTTTAATCTTTTCATTTCTAAGTATTGCATTTATAAATTTCCCAGAACCATCTGGTTCATCCCCTGCTGAAAATCCTCCAGGGAGCATTATTATTTGAGATTTATCTATTTTATTTTTCATAGCTTCAATAGACTCTATAATTGATGAAGGTGTAAGGTTATTAAAGATTAATGTATCCACCTCAGCTCCAGCTTTTACAAAAGCTCTCTCACAATCATATTCACAGTTAGTACCTGGGAATATTGGAATAAGCACTTTTGGTTTAGGAACTTTAATTAAAGGTGATGTCTTTTTAAATTCCTTTAAAGTACCTTCTAATATTTCATTTTTCATTTCTAGATGACACTGTTTATCCTTATAATCTTCATTAAATATATCCTCTAAGCCTCTTTTATACACTTTCAAAACTTCTTTAATAGTTACTTCTTCATCTCTATATATAAACTTATCACTACAAGTTTCACCAATAACTATCATATTGTCCATATTCAAATCAACATCTGAAGACACCTCTACTACAACTGAACCATAAGTTGAATTTTGAATTTCTTTTAAATCAATATCGCTCTTTAAAACAACACCCATTTCATTTCCAAAACTCATTCTTCCAAGAGTTTCAAGAATTCCGCCATATCCTATAGTTCCTGTAGATTGAACTTTTCCTGATTTTATAAGTTTATTTATATTTTCAAAGTTCTTTTTTAACTGGTCAAAGTCAGGGGTTAAATCATCTTTAATTATAGATTTAATTAAAACTACTTTATTTCCTACTTCTTTAAATTCTGAACTTATAATTTCTTTACTTTTTCCAGTTGTTACTCCAAAACTAATTAATGTTGGTGGCACTGTTAAATCCTTAAATGTACCAGACATACTATCTTTTCCACCAATGGCTGCAACTTCGAGTTTACTTTGAGCTAAAAGGCCTCCAAGTAAAGCTGCAAATGGCTTACCCCACTTTACTTTATCTTCCCCTAGTTTTTCAAAATATTCTTGAAAAGAAAGATAAATACTATTTAAATCTCCCCCTAAGGCCACTAGTTTTGTAACACTTTCTACAACTGCATATAAAGCACCATGGAAAGGACTCCATTTTGATAACTTAGGATTAAACCCGTAACTCATTAAAGCAACAGTTTCTGTTTCAGCATTTCCAACTGGAATCTTAAATACCATACCCTCTTCTTGAGTGTTTTGTGTTTTACCACCGTATGGCATTAGCACTGTATTTCCTCCAATTGTAGAGTCAAAAATGTTCATAAGACCTTTTTGTGACGCACAATTTATATCTTCAAATACATTTTTAAAACCTTCTTCTATGGAGTTATACTTCTTTATTTCGCTAAAGAAAGATTTTTCTAACGGTGCAATTATCTTTACGCCGCCATAAGTATTAGCTCCATTTGTATCAAGGAAATCTCTTTCCAAGTTTACTATTTCTTTGCCTCTCCACTTTAATTTCATTACTCTTTCTTCTGTAACTTTCGCAACTTCAACTGCCTCTAAATTTTCTTCTTCACATAATCTAATAAACTTCTCTACATCTTTTACCTCAACAACTACAGCCATTCTTTCTTGGGATTCAGAAATAGCAATTTCTGTTCCATCAAGGCCCTCATATTTTTTCTTTACTTTATCAAGGTCAATTTCAATTCCATCTGCCAGCTCTCCAATTGCAACAGAAACTCCTCCTGCACCAAAGTCATTACATCTCTTAATTAAAGTTGTAACTTCTTTCTTTTTAAATAATCTTTGAATTTTTCTTTCAGTTGGTGCATTTCCCTTTTGAACCTCTGAGCTGCAAGTATCAATGGATTTTTCATTATGTTCCTTAGATGATCCAGATGCACCACCTACTCCATCTCTTCCAGTTCTTCCTCCAACTAATATTACTCTATCATTAGGTTTAGGAACTTCTCTAATTACATTTTCCTTTGGCGCTGCCCCTATTACTGCTCCAACTTCCATACGTTTTGCCACATATCCATCATCATAAACTTCTCTAACATATCCCGTTGCAAGTCCTATTTGATTTCCATAACTGCTATATCCCTTTGCAGCTTCTTTAGTTATTTTTCTTTGAGGCAATTTTCCTGACAAGGTATTTTCAATTTTATCTCTTGGATCTTTAGCTCCTGTAATTCTCATAGCCCCAAATACATAACTACGACCAGATAGAGGATCTCTTATAGCTCCTCCAAGGCAAGTTGATGCTCCACCAAAGGGTTCAATTTCTGTAGGATGATTATGTGTTTCATTTTTAAACATTAATAAATATTTTTCAATATTTCCATCTATATCTACATCTATTTCCATACTACAAGCATTAATTTCTTCTGACAAATCTAACTTATCAAGCTTTCCATCACTTTTTAATTTTTTCATACCTATTACTGCTAAATCCATTAAAGTCATAGGCTTTTCTTTTTTAATATATAGCTTTTCTCTCATTATCTTATATTCATCAAAAGCTTCTTTTATTGGCTCAGTATACAATCCATCTTCTATTTCAACATCTTCAATTATTCTTTGAAATGTAGTATGTCTACAATGATCTGACCAATAAGTGTCTAATACCTTTATCTCCGTAATAGTTGGATTTCTTTTTATTGATTTAAAATAATCCCTAATTAAAAGAATATCACCTATATTAAGAGCTAGTCCTCTTTCTTCAATAAAGCTTTTTAACTCATCTAAATCCATATCTACAAATTTATCAATTATCTCTACATCTGCTGGTTCAATATGTTTATTTACAATAGATGTCTTCTTTTCAAGGGTACTTTCCTTGGAATCTACAGCGTTAATATAATACTGTTTAACTTTACTAAAATCATCTTCACTAATATTCCCATACAAAGCTATTACTTTTCCACTTTTAACAAGTGGAGCTTCTTTTTGAGTAATTAATTGAATGCATTGTGACGCTGAATCTGCTCTTTGATCATATTGTCCTTCATGAAATTCAACTACAAAGTACTTGCAATCACCAAGCTCAATTTTTTCTTCATAAACATAATCAGTATTCTTTTCACTAAGAACTGTATATTTTATAGCTTCAAGCTCTTCATAACTAATACCATCAATATCATATTTATTTACAATCCTAACAGATTCTATGTATTTAATCCCAAGCAAATTTTTGAGGTCATGACTTAATTCATGAGCTTCTTTGTTAAACTCAGGTCTTTTCTCTACATAAACTGTATATATAGTGTTCATCTCCCCAGCACCTCCAAAACACGAACATTAATTAATCTTTATTTTTTATTGTTCGTTCTATATTCTTATATTAATATACTTTTCCAAAAAAATAAACCCCTATTTTAAAAATTAATAATTATTTTATATTGTATAATATTTTGAAAATTTTCTTTAAAAAAATGTATTTTTTATGCTCTTTTTATTAACATTTTGTTAAATGTGCTATACTAAAGTAAAAAAAGTAGATATGACTTTATCATACCTACTTTAATCCTACAGCCAAATTCAATTTTTATTTATTACAATTCCACCCTATTATTTATACTTACATAGGCAAGCTGCTCCTAAAATTCCACCATCATTGCCAATGGTAGATATGCAAATTTCCCCACATTCCATACCTTTATAATATCTTTCTTTTTTAACTTTCTTCTTTACTTGCTCTAAAAGATAATCCCCTGCAGCAGATAAACCACCACCAAGCACAAAAATCTCTGGATCTAAAATTGACATTATATTTACAATACCTTTTGCTAAATAATCAGTCATTCTATCTAGAACTTCTATTGCCACCTTATCTTCTTCTCTTGCTGCTTGAAAAATAACTTTACCATCAATTCTATCTACATCATTATTAACCATATCAAGAATTTTTGTTTTTTTACCTTCATTAATTAACTTTTTAGTATAATTTATAATAGCTGTGGATGATGCAAATGTTTCAAAACACCCATTTCTGCCACAATTGCAATCATAATAATTCTCACCTACAATCATATGTCCAAATTCTGCACCTATGCCATGGGCACCTTCAAACACCTTACCATTTAAAATTATTCCTGCTCCGATTCCTGTTCCTAAAGTAATTAGCACTCCGTTTTCATAACCCTTCAATGCTCCAAATTCATGTTCCGCAACTCCAGCCACAGTGGCATCATTTCCAAGAAATACAGGAATACCTATAAGCTTCTCTAAATCATTTTTAAAATCAACATTTTTCCATCCCATGTTAACTACTTCAACAACCATATTAGTTTTAGGGTCAATTATTCCAGGGATGCCTATTCCAACACCTTCTATATCACTTCTTTTTATATTATTTTTCTTAAGTATTTCTTCAATGCTATCATAAATGTTTTTAACTACACCTTCATAGCCACTTTCTTTATTAGTACTCCTAGAATCTTTGAAAATCAAATTATCATTATGAATTATGCCAATTCCAATATTTGTGCCTCCCAAATCAATACCTATATGCATTTGTATCCCCCCTAAACCCTCTTACATTTTGCTTTCACAAGAATACTTCTTAATTTATAGATTGTAAAGAACAAAGTAGCTCCACTAAAATCAATTAAAACATCCTTAACTTCTGAGCTTCTTCCAGGTATAAATTTCTGTAAAAACTCATCAAATACAGCTACCAGTAAACACAATAATAAAACTGAAGAGAAATTTAATTTATCTCCTTTAAATTCCTTATATGTAAAAGTAGATAATATACATAAAATAAAGTATTCAGTAAAGTGAGCACTCTTTCTAACTATTGTAGTTAAAACATCTACATACTTATAATTCAAATTAAATATATTTACTAAAGTATCTACAATTAAAGAACTATCTTTTAAGGATGCATCTGCCGGCTTAGACGACATAAAAAATATTAAAAAGATCCAACATAATAGCATAATTAATAATAAGTATTTCTTTCTATTGCGAATTTCCCTCACCCCCAACTCTCACAATAAGCCTATCTTAGTAATTCATAGATTCCTCTAGCATATATTTCTGTAAGTTCCAGTAAATAATCTATGGAAACATTCTCATCCCATTCATCATTACCATCATATACATTATTTAGTGGACCAAAGGATACAGTATTACTAATTGCTCTAGCATAACTTGTACCTGAGGTAACATAGGGTTCTACTTCTATGTCACCAGTAACGTCTTTATATGCTTTCATTAATTTTTTCACAACAAAGCTATCTTTAGAAAAGGATACTTGTCTAACATGATTAACATTAGATACCTGTAAATTAGAATATTTAAATGCACCTTTAATACTTTCTAATACTTCACTATAAATAGCTGTAATTGGATACCTAACGTCTACGCCAATACATATATTATCATTTGCAATATCTATAGTTGAAACATTAAACGTAAGTTTTCCTGAATCTTCATCTTCAAAATTACAATTTATCTTTTCTCCATTATAAGTTGTTGATATTAGTTTCTCATACTCTAACAAAAATTTATTTAAGTTTATAAATTCATCAAATTGAGCTAGAAATTTTATACCATAGGAAATAGCATTTTTACCTTTCTCTGGTTCATATGAAAAAGCTGATTTGCCCTGAATTTCAATACTCATCAATTTATTTTGGCACACACAAGAATATTTTAATTTTTCTTTTTTACAAAAGTTTTTAAGGTCATCTTCTATTCTTTCCTTAAAAATATCATCACAGCTAAGTATTATATTAACTTTGGAAGGAACCCTTTCATAATCCATTCCCCCACTGATTTGAACAATATTAATAGGAGAATCAAAACTACTATCTATAGCCATATTTAAATCCATTTTAATAGTTCCCTTTTCCCCATATATTACTGGAAACTTTCCATCCGTAGCAAATCCAATTTCCGGTGCTTCTTCATATTCCTTATAATAGTTTATACCCTTATATCCACTTTCTTTGTCTGCTGATACAATTAATCTAATTCTTTTATCCTTTGGAATATATCCTCCATCATTTATAATTTTCATTGCATATAAGCAAGCAACTAATGGGCCTTTAGCCCTTAATGATCCCTTACCATATATCTTATTATCAATTATTTGTCCCAAAAATGGATCAACTGTCCATTTAGACGAGGGCTCTTTCACATCTATATTACATAAGACTCCAACAGAATAATTTCCTTCTCCAGCCTCTATTTGTCCACAAAAGCCACAATAATTTTGGCACTTAAAATTCAAATCATTTCCCCTTGTAAGTACATATTTAAGCCCATTGTAAACATCTACACCAAACGGCATGTTTGGTTTTTTATCACTTTCAATAGTTTTTATATTTATGAGATTAATTAAATCATTAATCATATCTTCTCTATATTTTTCAATTTCATTTTCAAACATATATTAATAGTTAGCTTTGCTAAACTATCATTTCACCTCCAGCATCATTTAAAAGTAATTTTTATTTTAAACCTTATTGGTTGTAAAAGATATCTTATTATAATTTATAACATAAATATTCTTTTCCATAAAGAATTAAATTTTACATCTATATTTATTGCCAACTTTTAAATTTTTAAAAACAAAACTTAAAATCTTTTAATTTAAGAACCTAATCAATGTGAACTTATGCTAATATTAGTATATAAAGCATTATATAACATGCTTTAAAAAATGAATAATCTTTATTGGAGCTTATATATCAAGTTCATTTTACACACTATAATGTATGTGAACAAATATATACTACCATTAAAAATTCAAGAAAATACACAATCTAAAGATGTTTTTTGATTTTAATTATTTGCAGAAAGGTGTGTTATCACATGGAAATTTCAAAAGAATTACTTAGAAAATATGCCCAATTAAGTGTTGCTACTGGCGTAAATATTCAAAAAGATCAAACTTTAGTAGTTAGATCTCCTATTGAATGTGCTGAATTTACTAGATTAATCGTTGAAGAAGCTTATAATCTTGGTGCAAGAGAAGTAGTAGTACATTGGTCTGATGAACAATGTACAAAACTTAAATATTTAAATTCACCTATAGAAGTTATGGAAACATATCCAGACTGGCTAAGAGACTCTATGCTTTACTATGCAAAAAAAGGAGCATCTTTTCTAAGTATTAGTGCCTCAAATCCTGAACTTTTAAAAGATGTAGATAGCAAAAAAATTTCAACAGCACAAAAATCTAGTGGCTTAGCTACAAGAGAGTTTAACGAAAGAGTTATGAGTAATAAAAATGCATGGTCTATAATAGCTCTACCTACAGCTGATTGGGCAAAAAAAGTATTTCCTGACTTAACTGAAGATGAAGCTGTTCAAAAACTTTGGGAAGAAATATTGAAAATTGTAAGAGTTGATAAAGCTGATCCAGTGAAAGCTTGGGATGACCATAAAGCTAACCTTACAAATAAGATGAATTTATTAAATAAAAATAACTTTAAAGCAGTTCATTTTAGAAATAAAAAAGGAACAGATTTAACTGTAGGTTTAGTAAATAACCACCTTTGGGTAGGCGGAGCTGAACATACTCCTGAGGGTATAGAGTTTATTGCAAACATGCCTACAGAAGAAATATTCTCAATGCCGGATAGAAATAATGTAAACGGAAAAGTATATAGTACTAAGCCTTTAAATCTTAGTGGAAATTTAATTAACGACTTCTCATTAACATTTAAAGATGGTAAAGTAGTTGATTTTGAAGCTAAAGAAGGCTATGATTCTTTAAAAGAATTGTTAAACACAGACGAAGGTGCTACTCATCTAGGAGAAGTTGCCTTAGTTCCATTTGATTCTCCAATATCAAATTCTAACATCATTTTCTATAACACACTTTATGATGAAAATGCTTCTTGTCACCTAGCACTAGGAAAAGCATATGATTTATGTTTAAAAGGTGTAGAAAATTTAAGTAAAGAAGAAAAACTTGAATGTGGCGTTAACGACTCATTAATTCATGTAGATTTTATGATTGGAAGTTCTGATTTAGAAATCGATGGAATAAATTTTGACGACACAATAAAACCAATCTTTAGAAATGGAAACTGGGTTTAACTATAATTAAAAAGTGAAGGTCTGAGTTACTAAATATTTAGTGCCTCAGACCCTTTTTTTACTTCAATAATATTTATTACAACTTTTATATTTATACTGATTTATTTCCCTTTATAGATTGATTTTTCTTTTTACCTACTAGAGTAGTGTATGCTTCTACTATTAAAACAATAGCAAGAATAAATAATACTACTGCTATAATACCTAGTACATAATTAGGATTAGCTACAAACAAATAATCCTTTATTAATAATCCTAGAGCTGATAAAGTTACAATAAACATGAATATCATTGGTATAATAGTAAATAAAGATTTTTTACCACTCTTAGTAAGCCATGCAGTTATAGCTAAAAGAGCAAGGGCTGCTAATAATTGATTGGCTGAACCAAATATAGGCCAAATCTTGTTATAACCAAATAAAATTAATCCAAAAGATAACAATACAGTTATTCCTGTAGCGACATACATGTTTTTACTTACAATATTTTTTCTACCGTCTTTTCCTTCGCATAACTCTTGAAGAATGTACCTACCAATTCTAGTTGCAGTATCTAAACTAGTTAATGCAAAAGCTGAAAAACAAAGAGTTACAAATACTACTCCAATTTCTACAGGCACTTTAAAACCAGTCATAAAGGAAGCAACCCCATTTGCAAAAATTCCTGCAGGTGTACCTTCAGCTTTAGTCACATACCCAACAGCTATTAAAGCTATAATTGCAACAACACCTTCTATAAGCATAGCTCCATAACCAATAAATTTTGCATCTGGTGCTTCTTTATCAATTTGCTTAGAAGTAGTACTAGAACTTACAAGGGAATGGAATCCTGAAATAGCCCCACAAGCAACAGTAACAAACAAGAATGGGAATAACGTTTTACCCCCTACAGTAAATCCACTAAAGGCTGGAATTTGTAGTGTTGGATGTTTTATTATAATTCCTAAAACTGCACCAATAATTATTCCATAAAGTAAGAATGAACATAAGTAGTCCCTTGGTTGCAATAATAACCAAACAGGAAGTGTTGAAGCAAAGAAAATATAAACTAGTAAAATAATTTGCCAAGTAAGTTTAGAAAATTTACATATTGGAAATTTATAACCAATATATATACAAAGAATAAGGGCTAAAACACCAATAATTGATGCTACAGAAAGTTTTGCTCCTTTTCTATAAACACAAGTTCCAAAAACTACTGCAAGTACTATAAATAACATTGAGGCAGTTCCCGCTTGAGCTCCCATAAGCTTTTCTGGAGCCCCAGGATCATATGCAAAAGTAGATGCACAAATATCTGCAAATGCTGCAACTACTAATATTATAGTCAAAAATCCAAAGATATTAAAAAGTTTTTTACCCCTGTCACCTATATTTACCTTTATTACCTCTCCTATAGATTTTCCATCATGTCTTACAGATGCAACTAAAGACCCGAAGTCATGGACTCCACCTATAAATATACTTCCAACTATAACCCATAGAAATACAGGAACCCATCCAAATATAGCTGCTTGTATTGGGCCTGAAATTGGTCCTGCTCCTGCAATTGAAGAAAAATGATGTCCTAAAAGTACTTTTGAATTTGCTGGACAATAATCAATATCATCCCTTAAAGTATGTGCCGGTGTTTTTCTAGTTGGATCAATGCCAAACTTTTTAGCAACATATGCCCCATAGGTAATATAGGCTACTAAAAAAATGCCTATTGTTAATAATAGTAACAATAATGAGTTCATAAAAAAACCTCCTTTTATTTTATCAAGAATTATTAATTTCTTGATTTTTACAAATAATGCTTATATACCGGATTACATTATTGAACTTTTTCAAAAGTTAGGTTATTCATAAATTCTTTTGCTATTGAATTATAATATATTTCTTCTTTTTTTAAGTTAACTACAATCAATTTGATAGAACTCCAACCATAAAAAGATAATTTATAGTTTTTTGTATATTTAAACCTTTTTATCATATTATTTATGTCATCATCCATTACATCATTACAAATCATTATGCCTGTAATATATGTAGTTTTATGATCTTTATGGGGTTTTACCACTTCCTTAGCACCTCTTTTTAAATAACTAATAAAATCCTCAACATCTTCTTTGTCCAATCTATCCTTTTTTATAACAAAACAATGTTCATTACATTCAAATTTATCTATCACCTTATCTTTAGTTAAAAAACTTCTTCCAAATTCCATTGTCCAAAAACCATAGAGGTCAATTTTCCTATCAATAATTGCAACGTTCTTTTTAATATCAAAATTAGATGATAATACTTTTTCAATATGATTTAAATATAAATCCGCATCCATATTTACCTCCACCTTAGCGCTTTCTTTACTTCCATTATAATACATTTAGTGTATTGTTTTCTATATTTTCGAATTATTTATTAACATTTTTTAGAAATTCTAATTTTTCCATTCACAAAGTAATAATTTTTTAATAAATGTGCTTCTATTTTGATATAGAATTATATAGGGTGATATTTTAAAAATAGTAACTATAAATGAATTTACCCACGATATAATTAAACTTTTTAATTATATCTCATATGTGCTATATTATTTTATAGAGGGATTATTTAGGAGGATTTAATATGACTAATTATAATATTCTTGTTGTAGATGATGAAATTGAAATTTGTTCTGCTATTGAAATATATCTAAAACGAGAAAATTTAAATGTATATAAAGCATATGATGGCTTAGAAGCTCTTGATATATTAAATGATAAAAAAATACATCTTATAATTTTAGATATTATGATGCCAAAGTTAGATGGACTAAAGACATGTATGAAGATAAGAGAAAGTAAAAACATTCCTATTATTATGTTATCTGCTAAATCAGAAAATCTTGATAAAATAATAGGACTAAATTGTGGTGCTGACGATTATATTACCAAACCTTTTAATCATTTAGAACTTGTTGCTCGTGTAAAATCACAACTTAGAAGATATGAAAAACCTTTAGATACAACTAACATAAATATTAAGGATAAAATTATAATAAAAGATTTAATAATTGATACTAGTAAAAGATCTGTAATTCTACGTGGTGAAAATATTAAACTTACCGCTACGGAATATGGTATTTTGCTTTTACTAGCTTCTAATCCAGGAAAGGTGTTTTCTATAAAAGAAATTTACGAAGAAGTATGGAAAGAATCCTTCTACCACAGTGAAAATACAGTAACCGTACATATAAGAAGAATGCGTGAGAAGATAGAAATCAATTCAAAAGATCCAGAATATATTAAAGTGGTATGGGGCGTTGGATATAAGATTGAATACTAATTTAAATAGCAAACATAGAGGCAGGTGAATCTAGTGACTTTATCCCTAAAAGAAGTTTATAAAAAATGGCTCAATAATTATAACTTTTTTTCATTAATTATTGAGATGATAATTTTAATCAATATTTCTTTTACTATTATACCTATAATTTCTAATATTCTATTTGTTGATTATGATAATTATACTGATAAAAGGAGTTTACCTATCACTGCAGTTTATAATTCAAAGAAATTTAAAACTGAAATGTTAAGAACTGAACTTATTTCTGTTAGAGAACAAGTCCTAGCACAAACAGATAACTTTTCTTCTATATTATACTGCTCTAATAGTAATGAAGCTGCAAATATACAAGCCCAATTAGAGTCTAATATTTCAGGTTCAATAGGTGTACTATTAATAAATAAAAATACTAATGAGTGGTATTCAAATAGAAACTGGTTTCTAGATTATCCTTATAATCAACAAAGTGCAAAAGAAGCTCTTATAAAGCTTTCAGAAGAAGATGATGTAGTTTTAATAACTTCTAGTGAGATTTCTCACTATATTTGTCCTTATGGATATTATAACGGTGCATACTCTTCTCCTTCTGATGAAGTTGAAGAAATATATTTTATACGTGGTGCAAATTATAATCACTTTATAAATTCAATAAAATTTAATTTGTATATTTCTATACCTTTTCTATTAGTTTTCCTTATAATCTTAATTAAACATATATTATTAATAAGAAAATTAGGATTATATAGTTATTTGAAGAATTATGAAAAATTGCTATTAATTAGAGCAATAAAAGGATTAAAAATATTTTTTATAAATTCAGGGGAAATTTTTAAAAATGCTTTTCTAAATAAAACAATTATAATACTTGTAGTGTTTTGGACTATATATTTTCCCCTTAGCTTTGTTTTTAATTCTTATAGATACTATTACCCATCTTCAATACTAAGTAGCAACACTGTAATATTAATTACCATAGCTGCCCTACTATTAAATATAATTATTTCATACCTAGAAAATATCAACAATAAGAATAAATTAACCAAATATATTGAGAAAGTTATAGAAAATGATCTTGATGTAGATATCAATATTAATTCACTAGGTACCTTTGAGAAATTAGGAAACGAGGTAAATAATCTTAAAACTAGTTATAAAGAAAATATTGAAGCTGGATTAAAAAATGAGAGACTTAAAACTGAGCTTATTACTAATGTTTCTCATGATTTAAAAACACCTCTCACCTCAATAATCAATTATGTTGATATTCTTAAGGATGAAAACTTAACTAAAGAAGAATTGAAAGACTATATAACAATTTTAGATAGTAAATCTATCAAACTAAAAAAACTCGTGGAAGATTTATTTGAAATGTCAAAGATGTCCTCTGGACAAATTGAGTTGAATAAATCTAACCTAGATATGGTTGAACTTATTCATCAAAGTTTAGGTGAATTATCATTTTTAGGTGAATCTAGAAATCTTAGCTTTAAAGTTACAGGCCTTGATGAGTGTATGGTCCTTGTAGATGGAGCTAGAATGTCTCGTGTTATGGATAATTTAATTTGTAATGCAATAAAATACTCTTTGGAAAATTCTAGAATCTATATAGATATTAATGCTTTAAATAATTCTATAGAAATTACAATAAAAAACATATCAAAATATGAAATTGATTTTAATGAGAACGAAATCCTTGAAAGATTTGTTAGAGGCGATAAATCAAGGAACTCCTCCATCGAAGGCTCTGGCCTTGGGCTTGCTATAGCAACCTCTATAGTTGATCTGCATAAGGGAACACTAGCGGTAAAATGCGATGGTGACTTGTTTAAGGTAATTATTACCTTACCTAATTAACCTTGCAAAAGTCTTAAAACTCTACCTAATTTTAAGACTTTTGCAAGTTATTTTTTTTCGCGAAATTTCTTATAGTCCACTTTGAAATTTCTATTCTTTTCTATAAATTCATTAAATATTTTTATATTTTCCACTGTTTCATTCCCTAAAATATGTTCTATAAGTTCAGTTTCTATAAGTACATCATCGCTATCACATATGAATTTCAAAAATACTTCTATTGTATTGTGTCTACTAAGTAAATACTGACCTACTTCTTTTCCTAACTGTGTAAGCTTTATAATTCCATACTTTTCATAGTCAATAAATCCAATACTCCCTAGCTTTTGCATCATCTTTGAAGCTGACGAATCCCTTACATTTAATAAATCTGCAAGCTTGTTTAGTCTAATATATTCCTCACCTTCTACCGTATATCTATATATCATTTCTACATAGTCTTCCATGGTACCTGTTAGTAATTTATCTCCATATAATCTTTGCTCATATCCTCTAACAGTAAGAAACTCATCTCCCATTATCTCACCTCATTTTCAAAATACATATTACTATTACAATCTATATTTTCATATAAATAGTGTCATTTATAATAATTTTCTCATATGTTAGAGTAGAGAAAAAATTTTTCCCTACTCTAACATATATACTACAATGAATAAATTTTATTCTTAATTTCAGTATAACAATATGTATAGAGTCATTATAATTACTACATTCTTAAACATTGTAATCATATATGGTTTAAGAGCATATAAAAACCGTAATAAGGAGATATAAAAATGATAAACAACTCAGATTATGATTATAAAAATATGAATTTAACGCACCTTTCTCTTGGAGAAAAATGCAAAATCAGAGAACTTAAATCCGATGGTTCAATAAGAAGAAGACTCCTTGATTTAGGAATTATAAAAGGCACTGAAATTGAAGCATTAAGCAAAAGCCCTTCTGGAGATCCAGTTGCATATCTTATCCGTGGAGCAGTTATAGCCATCAGAAAAGAAGATGCCGCTAATATATATATAGATATTCTCTAACTAAAATATTTATTCCAAATTCCCATGTTTTCTCATGGGAATTTATCTAATCAATTATAATAAGGAGGCAATAATGGGATTAACAACTCAGTCAACTGGAAGCAATTCTATAGAAAAGGAATTAAAAATAATTAAAAACTCCCCCACTGATAAAGTTATTGCCCTCGCGGGCAATCCTAACGTTGGAAAAAGTACAATTTTTAATAATTTAACAGGTCTTAATCAGCACACTGGAAACTGGCCAGGTAAAACGGTATCCAATGCCCAAGGTAAATATAAGCATAAAGATAGCACCTTTATTTTAGTAGATATTCCCGGCACCTATTCTTTAATGGCAAATTCCGTGGAAGAAGAAGTTGCTAGAGATTTTATATGTTTTGGAAACCCTGATGCTACCATCGTAATTGTTGATGCTACCTGTCTTGAACGAAATTTAAACTTAGTGCTTCAAACCATGGAAATTACGCACAACGTTATACTTTGCGTCAATTTAATGGATGAAGCTAAAAGGAAAGGAATAAATATAGATTTACTTAAACTCTCTCTACTTCTTGGAATTCCAGTAGTAGGAACAAGTGCATCTAAAGGAATTGGTCTAACAGAGTTAATGGATACCGTATATAACTTAACCCATACAAACTTTGAACCATCACCTATTTCAATAAAGTATAACGCTGATATAGAAGAAATCCTTTTATCTATTGAATCACAAGTTATTTATGCTTTAAATAACTATAAAATTAAAGATATCTATAATATAGAAATTAATCCAAGATGGATTGCTTTAAAACTTTTAGAAAATGACAAAAACTTAAATGAATCTTTGAATAAATATTTGGGTTTTAATTTATTGGAATGTTCAGCTCTTTCAGAAGCCTTAAATGATGGTTTTTCAAAACTTCATTCTCTTAGTCTTAATAAAGACTTATTTAGAGATGAAATTGTAACTACACTTATAAAAAAAGCGGAAAAAATCGCCAGTAAAACGGTAACTTATGAAAGTTCCCATTATAGTTTAAAGGATAGAAAAATAGATAAACTCCTTACCTCTAAAACATGGGGAATTCCAATTATGATCTTTCTTTTGTGTATCGTATTTTGGATAACAATAACAGGTGCAAATTATCCTTCAGCATTATTATCAAAAGGATTGTTTTGGATTGAAGACAGACTAAGTTTTTTACTTATAAATGCTGGTGCTCCTCTGTGGCTAGATGGACTACTCATAAAAGGTATGTATAGAACTTTAGCTTGGGTTGTATCTGTTATGTTGCCTCCTATGGCAATCTTCTTTCCCCTCTTTACTCTTCTTGAGGATTTAGGATACTTACCTCGAATTGCTTTTAATCTTGATAATTTCTTTAAAAAAAGTTGTGCCTGCGGAAAGCAAGCACTAACCATGTGTATGGGCTTTGGATGTAATGCAGCTGGCATTATAGGCTGTAGAATTATTGACTCCCCAAGGGAACGTTTAATTGCTATAATAACTAATAACTTTGTTCCATGTAACGGAAGATTTCCTACATTAATTGCTATAATCACAATGTTTTTTGCTGGATTTTTCAGTGGTCCTGGACAGTCAGTTATATCCACTCTTATTCTCACCTTAGTAATAATCTTTAGTGTTTTTATGACACTAACTATCTCTAAAATTCTTTCAAAAACTATTTTAAAAGGAATTCCATCCTCTTTTACCTTAGAGCTTCCACCATATAGGAAACCTCAAATAGGAAAAGTAATACTAAGGTCTGTCTTAGATAGAACTCTATTTGTTTTAGGACGAGCAATTGTTGTAGCTGCACCTGCCGGTATGATATTATGGGCTATGGCAAATATAACCATAGGTGATATGAGTTTGCTTTCTCACTGTGCAGAATTTTTAAATCCTTTTGCTAACTTAATCGGTCTCGATGGATATATCCTTATGGCTTTCATATTAGGATTTCCAGCAAACGAAATCGTAATTCCAATTATTATCATGAGCTATACAGCTACCGGTAGCTTAATTGAATTTGATAGCTTAATTCAGCTAAGACAATTACTTATATCCAACGGCTGGACCTGGCTTACTGCAATAAATATGATGCTTTTTTCATTAATGCACTGGCCTTGTAGTACTACATGTTTAACTATAAAAAAAGAAACTCAAAGTCTAAAATGGACAGCTATTTCATTTGCAATTCCTACTTTAACAGGCATAACTATATGTTTTATCTTCACATCAATTGTTAGATTACTTGGCTTAATATAACTATTGTGAAGGCCGCAGCCCGTGAACAGTAGTGCGTATATACAGGAGCAGCAAAGTTAGCTTATCTTAATTAACCCTTACTGATAATGCAGAAGTCCTTTTTTCTAAATTGTTTTAATAATTTCCCTATTCTAGCTAATACTAAACTAATAGATTTGTGCAAAAAAATTATGGTAAAATAATCGAATATGGAATATAATTAATAAGATTTTATTGAATTTTTTATTTGAGTTAGGAGAAAAAAATGAATAGGACACATTTAACAAATGATGATGTAACACTTAAAAGAGAATTAGGACTTGGTGCCGCCACGGCAATCGTAGTAGGCAATATTATAGGATCTGGAATTTTTATGTCACCCTCAAGCTTTGCTCGAGTTACCAATCCTAAAATGGCAATATTGGCCTGGATTATTACAGCCATAGGTTCTCTGCTCATTGCTCTAAGTTTCGCTAATTTAGGGTCTAAAATACCCAAGACAGGTGGGCCCATAATATATACTCGAATTGCTTTTGGTGACTTTGCAGGTTTCTTAATAGCATGGACATTTTGGATTGGTTCATGGGCTGGTAACGCTGCTATAATCACAGCATTTATGAGTTATTTTACTTTCTTCTTTCCTGGAGCCAGCAATCCTATGACAGCGTTTATAATATCTTCTGCTGTATTATGGATACTTACTGCAATCAATATATTTGGTGTTAAGTACGTAGGTAAATTAGGAATAATATCTACCATTGTTAAAATAGCTGTTTTAATAGTGTTTATCATAATAGCTGCATTAAATTTTGATCCTAGTTATTTAAATACTGTATCTTCACCTGATGTTTCTGGAATTTCTACACTGCCAGCTGCAATTGCTATTGCTTTATGGTCCTTCGTTGGACTTGAAAGCGCTACAGTTACAGGAGGCGAAATAAAAAATCCCGAAACAAATATCAAAAAAAGTACAATCTTAGGAATCCTAATAGTATCAGCTATATATATACTTATTAGTATTGTTTCTATGGGTGCAGTAGACCAAAGTACCCTTGCCACATCTAACGCTCCTATGTCTGATATAATAAATGCAGCTACTGGAGGAACTTGGGGTGGTGCCTTCATTGCATTTGGAGCTATAGTTTCTACTTTAGGAGCTACTAGCGGATGGCTTTTAACTACTGCCAGAAGCGCCATGGGTGCTGCTGAAGATGGTCTTTTCCCATCATTTATGAAGAAAATAAACTCAAAATATAATACTCCAGTTATCGCCTTAGTTATTAGCGGAGTCTGCACAAATATATTACTAGTTATGAATTATGTAGGTTCCCTACAAAGTGCTTTTGACTTTATGATTTTATTAGCAACTTTAGCATTTTTACCTGCATATAGCTTTTGTACTGCTGCAGAGATTATTTTGTTTTTTAAAGAAAGAGAAAAGTTTAATTTCTTTAGTTTCTTAAAAAATTCATTCATATCTCTACTTGCTTTTGGCTATTCAATTTATGCCATATATGGAACTGGTGCAGAATGCGTTATGTATGGATTTATTTTAATGCTAGCCGGAATACCTATCTATGTTTATATGATGCTTGATAGAAATAAAGTTACCCATGAAGTAGAAAAAATTCAAGAAGACGCAGGTTTAAGATAACAAAAAAATACTGGTAAACTTACCAGTATTTTTTAATGTCAAGAATTTTTATTTTTCATTTCTTCCTTAAGTTTTTCTTCTGCATGTTTACTTATTTTTTCTTCTGATTTCATCTGATGTTTAATTTCACTCGCAAAAACATTTTCATTATGATGTTCATTTCTTTCATTTTTATGCTCTTCATGATGTATCTTCATTTCTTCCATCTTTTCTTTAATGCCACACTTTACTTCTTGAATGTCTTCTTTAAGTTCATCTTTTATATTCTTCATACCTTCTTTTATATTCATACACCATATCACCTCAATAAATAGTTTATATATAAGTTACATATATATGGTGTGTTAT
>URKQ01000028.1 GCA_900548455.1 uncultured Clostridium sp. | reverse complement strand
ATTTGTAATTTTACCATTTCTAGTTATTACTCTACAGTTAAAATTATTAGTACCTTTACAATGTAAAAAACCTAAGGCCTTGACTTTTTTAATATCATCAGAAGAAACTTTTACTGTATTAAAATCTTCTGCATTATTAATTTTAGAAATATGTTTTTCTAAAAGCTCAGAAGTTATTTTAACAACCTCTGCACACTTAGTATCATCACGACGATATTTTTCTTTTAGAATATCGCAGCCTATGTCACCTAATGATTCCTTGAAGTCTTTTACAAAAGCTGTACTTATATCTTTCATTCCTTCTTTTGTTGCATAAGTTTTTGTCTTATAAACTTTGCCTAGAACTGAAAGAGCTCCACAAAGGGCACCACAAGTTAAGCCACATCCTAAGCCTCCACCAAAAGCACTTACTAGCATAATATCATCATTATTTAAATTTAAATTATAAATTTCATTTGCACCAAGTAACATTGATTCTGCACAGTTAACATTATCATTAAGATAAAATTTATTGGTTAAATCTTTCAACATAATAAAACCTCCACCATATATCCCATATTTTTCTTTGTTTTAAGGATACAATGGAATAGGTTATATGTAAAATATAAATTTTCTATCTTTTTGATAGGTAAAATCCTATCTGTTACAACCATAGTTTTGGCATAAATCTAGAAACTTTTTTAATCTAGAGCAAAAAAATTTATCTTTATGATATACTACTGAAAAATGTCTTTTCATTATTTCTCCTTCAATAGGAATTGATATCAGGTTACTATCTTTAGGCAATAAGGACGGTGTTAAGATTGTAATTCCAAAGCCATGTTCCACAGCATTTAAAATTGCTTGAGCATTGGAACATTCCCAAAGTACATTCATTGTTATACCTAAGGAAGAAAAGGCGTTATCTACTAAAAGTCTAGTGCCACTACCATGCTCTCTCATTATGAAATTCTCTTCGCTTAATACTTTTAATGGAACAGATGAAAGTTTAGCTAAGTTGTGATTAGGATTACAAATTAATTTTAATTCATCTTCTATTACAGGGATACTTATCAAATCATTACTTTGTACTTGACCTTCAACTAATGCAATATCTAAATCATTATTTAATAAGTGTTGTTCAATTATATTTGTATTATTAATAAAAACATAAGGCAGAGGGCCATTTAAATCTTCTATTATTTCACTAATTACATAAGTCCCTACAGTTACTGAAGCTCCAATTCTTATAGGGATATTATTTTCAAGGTTACTCATTTGCATAGTGATTTCTTCATTTAAACTTATCATTCTCCTTGCAAAACTGTATAGCTTTTTACCTTCTGGGGTTATATATAATTTTTTTCCTAAACGTTCAAATAATTTTATATGATATTCATTTTCTAAATCTGAAATTACTCCACTAACAGAGGGTTGGCTAATGAAAAGTTTTTTAGCAGCCCCATGCATGGTGCCTTCTTCTACAACTGAAATAAATATTTCTAAACTTCGTAAAGTCATAATAAATCCTTTCTATGTCTCCAACCAGGGAGAAGTTACTTAAGTATATAAATTTCATCTATTAATATATATATTATATATTTTTTCATAGAAAAACTACATTTATTTAATTAATATAAATTGCAATGAATATTATTAATTAAATCATACTTTATAGAAAAATATTTATAAAATTTTATAAATACTGAATTATGTGTGTAGATATTTGTAGAAAATTATATATTGAATTAATAATTAGATAATAGTAAACTTATAATGAGTTATTTTGTATCATTTTGTGCAAAATAATTAAGTTTTTCTTATAATTACATATTGTTTTATGATTATAATGAATAAAAAATTTAATAAAGTAGTTTGGGGGACATAATGACGTATTTAGTTGACTTCGTGAGAAATCTTACAAAGAAAAGCAACATTGGTGTTTTAGTCTATTTATTATTAAATACTATTATCGTAGTAGCATTATTTAGTAATGGATTTGAAAGTATACAGGGAGTACTACTTGGTATATTTGCATATGCAGTATCACTTGCAGTAGCCTTATCACCAGTTGGAGAATGGATTTTAAGACTGCAGACAGGTTGCAAAAAAATAAAGAGAAAAGAACATATAAATAGACTTGAACCTTTATTTAATGAAGCTTTAGAAAGGGCTAGAAGAATAAACCCATCAATTCCTGAAGATGTACAATTATTTATAAGTAATGATGAATGTGCTAATGCTTTCGCTACAGGAAGAAAAACAATTTGTTTAACTAAGGGATTTTTGAGCTACTCAGATGAACAAATCAAAGCGACTTTCGCCCATGAGTTAGGACACTTAGCACATAAGGATACTGATTTAATTTTAATAATTACAATTGGAAACTTTATTGTTACAGGCTTATTTATAATTTATAGAGTTATAGCTAATATAATGGGAATAGCTTTTGCTGCTATGAGTGAAGAATTAGGTGGAACCATTTCGAGAATACTTGTGGATCTAATTTTAGTGGCATTAATGTGGTTATGGACAAAGCTAGGTACACTACTTGTAATGCATTCTAGTAGACAAAATGAATATTTAGCAGATGAATTTGCATTTAACTGTGGCTATGGTGATAGCTTAGCATCTGTACTTGATACTTTTAGTGGCTCAGGTCAAAAAGGACTTTGGGCAAACTTAGCTTCAAGCCATCCTGATTCAGACGATAGAATTGCAAAACTTCAAGAATTAGGTTCAGAATATGTAAGTAATATTTAGGGTGCAATAGACCAGTTTTCATATGAAAGCTGGTCTATTATAATATTTAAAGAAAATTAAGGTAGGCGAGGAATAAATATGCTAGATAATGATATAAATAATACTTTAAATTACAAAATTGATATTTCTAATAATACTGATGCTGTTTTAGAACAGGGACTATTATTGGCAGATAAATTTATTAATAAAAATTATCTTATAAATTTAAATAATAATGAAGTTGTAGAAATGGATGAAGAGTTAAAAAGAACAAATTTTTTAAGACTCTATAAAATAACTAAGCTTGTTTATGACCCAGAGGAAAATGTTAATGATAAGCTAATAAGTGTTTATAGTGCTTTGGAAAGTTTAGAGAGCACTGGTTTACTAATTATAGATAGCAATGAAGATGAAGTAGAATTTTATTTAGGAGTTAGGTCCTTAGAAAATGCAGCAACATGTGGGAAAATTTTAGAGAAGAGTATTAAAGGTAATTATCCAGGTAGTAGGATTGAGGGAATGAAAAATTCCCAAATTGAACAATTGGTTGATAACATAGTTACATCAACCTTTGAAAATACAGAAAAGAGTATAGCAACGGTATCTATAGTTCCATCCAGTAGAGATGAAGATAAGGAGAAGTTTGTTCAAGGAATTGAAAAATTTATTGATACAATGAATGGCGAAAAATATTCAGCTGTTTTTATTGCATCTCCTCTTAATAAAAATGTTATGGAGCAAAGAAAAAGGGGTTTTGAAGAACTCTATTCAACATTATCTTCTTTTAGTAAGGTGACTTTAGCTTATGGAGAGAATTATAGTAAAGCAGTAACCAAGGGCATGTTTGAAAATTTCTCAGCTTCTGTAAGTAATAGCATATCTAATTCTAATAGTTTATCAAATAGTAGTTCGACCTCATATAGTAATTCATATTCATCAGGAGAATCTTATAATGCAGGTGGATTTGGAACTAACAGAGGAAGGTCTGAAGGAGTTACAAAGGGATACAGTTCAAGTAATTCTTGGTCTAAATCTGTAACAGAAGGAACGGCAGAGACAAAAGGAACAGGGACAAGCAATTCAGATACCCATACTAAGGGTGATTCTAGGAATCTAACTATTAATTTTGATAATAAATCTGTTCAAAACTTGATGCAGAAAATTGATGAACATCTTGAAAGAATAAAATTAAGTGAATCCTTTGGTCTTTGGGAATGTGCCTGTTATTTTATTTCTCAAGATATTCAAACTGCTGTGGTAGCAGCAAATACATATAAAGCTTTAATGGCAGGAAATCAGTCTGGAGTTGAAAATTCGTTTGTTAATTTATGGAGCATTAAAGAAGGAAGTAACACCAAAAGAGCATTGGAATATTTAAAGTACGGTGTTCATCCTACTGTGGAGATACCAGGAACTCTAGATTTTCCTAAACAATATGTTACTCCAGCCAATATTATAAGCGGGAATGAACTACCTATAATAATGGGACTACCTCAAAAGTCTATTCCAGGTTTAACAGTGATGGAAATGGCTGAATTTGGAAGAAACGTTTTTTCAGATAATAATTTTGAAAGTGAAAGAAAGATTAGGTTAGGAAAAATTAAACATATGGGCGAAGTGGAAAATAAGAATGTTAATTTAGATTTAAATAGTTTTACTTCCCACTGCTTTATAACTGGTTCAACAGGTTCAGGTAAATCTAACACATCCTATAAGTTAATAGAAGAATTTATCAAAAATGATATTAAGTTTTTAGTTATTGAACCAGCCAAAGGTGAGTATAAAAAAGCCTTTGCATGCCTTGAGGGAATAAATATATTTTGTACAAATCCCATGTATCATAAAATGCTAAAGATTAATCCTTTTAAGTTTAATGAAAATATACATATTTTAGAGCATCTAGATAGATTAATTGAGATTTTTAATGCTTGTTGGTCTATGTATGCAGCTATGCCGGCTATATTAAAAGAAGCCATAGAAAAGACATATGTAAGTTGTGGTTGGGATTTAGTAAATTCTATACATATTGATAATGGAAAACATAAATATCCTACTTTTAATGACTTGCTTACAATTTTACCTAAAATAATTAATGAATCTAGTTATTCATCCGATACTAAAGGGGATTATATAGGGGCTCTTGCAACAAGAGTTAGTTCATTAACAAATGGTATAACAGGACAGATTTTCTGTGATAGTTACGATATAGAAGATGAAGTACTATTTGATTGTAATACTATTGTTGATTTAAGTAGAGTTGGATCATCAGAAACTAAGTCTTTAATTATGGGTATTTTGATAATGAAGCTTAATGAACATAGAACCTCAACATCGAAGGGTGAAAATTTGGAGTTAAAGCACGTTACAGTAATTGAAGAAGCTCACAATTTATTGAAGAGAACTTCTAGTAGTCAAAGCCAAGAAGGAGCAAATTTACAAGGAAAATCTGTAGAAATGATTAGTAATTCTATAGCAGAGATGAGAACTTACGGAGAAGGGTTTATAATAATAGATCAATCGCCTACAGCTGTTGATGTATCTGCTATAAAGAACACAAATACTAAGATTATCATGAGGCTTCCTGATGAGAATGATTGTACTGCTGTAGGAAAAGCAGCAGCTTTAAATGATAATCAGACAAAGGAAATCGCAAAACTTGGAACAGGTTCGGCTGTAGTTATTCAAAACAATTGGTTAGAACCTGTACTTACACAAATTGATAGATGTGATAATAAATATGAAGGTAAAGAAGTAAAGGTAGCTCAAAGTCAAATCAGTAAAGTTAAGGGAGAGATAGTTAAGGAAATATATAGTCAATATAAAACATCCTCCTTCAACATTAATAGTGTAATAGAAAAAATAGAAAATTGTGATTTAACAAGAGATAAAAAGGAAGAATACATATCTTACGCAAAGGAAATATATAAAAAATTTGAAACAAAAATAACTTTAAAGACTTTTGCAGAAATTTTATATAATTTAGTAAGTTGTAAAGATTTATTCGATATTATTCCACTAAATTTTGAAAAAAGTGGGGTAAATGAAAAGGATGATTTAACAGATAAAGATTTAAAATCTATTAAAGGGTGGTTTTTAAGATTTGTAAAAGAACTTGATAATTATGCTTATATAGAAGATATGGAACTAAAAAAACAACTTTCAAAGTTTCTAATATATTTTAGAGCATCAGAATCTAAGAGTAAGAAGTTAATTTTAGTCTTTGAAGTTATTTTTAAATAGTTCTGTAGTAAAGTCGAACAGAGTCTTTTAAATAATATGTAAAGGAGAAAAAGTGATGAACAAAATAGAGGTTGTTATAAATCCTTTTAAATTAGAAACAAGGGTAAATATAAACGGTAGTCCAATATCACCTTATAGTGAACTATCTAAATATTTAAAGGAGCCCTTTTATACTTGGTGCGACAAAGTATTAGATGCACTTTCAAGAGAATTAAATGATGAGTTTTCAGTTTCAATTGTATCTAGACAGATTGAAGCTAATATATTGCAAGGATTGTCTGAGGAATGTGATGATTGTGTTGAAGTATCTCATGATAACTTAACTATAGATATGCCACTTTCAACTAGAATATTAAAGCTCAAAGAAATATCTAAAATAAGCAACGTGGATTTCATTGAAGACCAAATTAATGTAAATTTATTTACATATGACAATTTAAAAAGCAATGTTATCGATGAAAATTATAAAGAATTTTCTTTGTATAATTTGAATATAAGTACGGATTTATATAGCAAAGAAAAGTTGTTGAATAGATCTAATGAAATTAATTTTGTAATGGTTACAAGTGATGATGAGGCACAAAATTTATATAGTGACATAAAAAGAGAAAATTTGAATTTATTTATTATAGTTTTAAATGGTGGATCAAAGGTTACCAAGATTAATAATAATTTTATATGTCAATGTGACTACCATGATGTTAATGAAATGATTATGGAGCTTATAGAATTTAGATATCTTACACCTTACTTTGTTAATCTATTGAATCAAGTAGGTGAGAAAGTTTTAGATGTAGCACCAATTTTAGAAGATGATATAAAGCTTTTAAAAAGTGTAGAACCTTTTATTACAGTTAGTAGTATTGAATCTATGGAAATTAATACTTTTTGTCCATTAAAAATAAAAAGTTTTCCTGAAAACGCTGAAATTCCAAAGTTAAATTTTAAACTTAGTAATGAAAGAGTAGTTAATTGTGATGGGAAAAACATTTTGGCTATTGGATGCGGTCACGTAGACGTAGAAGTATATGTTCAAGGAAGTTTAGAGCCCACTTCAAAGTTCCATGTTAATGTATTTAAGAGAAACAAAATTTCTAATGTAGACGTAGAACCAAAAACAATAGTATTTTCAGTTGGTGATGTTAAAAAAGTGGATTATAGATTTTATCCTGAAAATGCAGATAATCAAGAAAGTTTACATTGGACAACCACCGATAGTAAAGTTGCTACAGTTGATAAAGAGGGTAACGTAGTTGGTGTTGGACCAGGTAGTTGTTATATAAGTATATCCGCAGAAGAAATTTCAGCTTCATGCCTTGTAAGCGTTAAATCTAAAATATCTAATATAATTTTATCTAAGACAAGCACTCATTTATACATAGGTGAGACTACTAATTTAAATATGGAATATACACCTAAAGATGTTATTAATAATGAAATCATATGTGAAACTAGTGATGAAAATGTAGCTATTTATAAAGATGGAGTTATAAAAGCTACGGGTATAGGAAGTGCAGTAATTTCTTTTGTTACACCAGATAGAAGTGTTAGAAATTCTTGTGAGATAAAGGTATCTAGTACTTTTGAGAAAAATGATTATAGAAATACGTCACTTACGATTTCAATTCTGCTATTTGTTTTATCGCTAATTTTATTACCCTTTAAAGGAATTAATAAAATAGTGCCTATTATAGGATGTGTTTTTGGTATATTAGCAATTAAAAGAAATAAAAAGGATAAAGGAACAGCAACTTTATTTATTATACTAAATGTAATTTCATTCATATTTGCATTAATTAATATTGTTGACATATTTTTATAAGGGGATGAGGTTTTATGGGTTTAGAAAATAATAGAGAAGTCGAGAGAAACGTTGAACAAGATAATAAGTTGGAAAATGATAAAGAAATTGAAAATAGAATTAGTAATATGGAAAAGAGTTTTCAATCTAAGGATCCATATGAGTGCAAAACTAAGGAATATGAAAATAGAGGAGAGGATTCTTTAGAAAAAAAAAATTTAGAAGAACCAAAGGAATCAAGGGAAGATTTAGAAAAAAGATTAAATCAGATAGAGGAAAGAAAGTCATCGCCAGATTATGATAGACTTCTACCTAGTGAAAGAGCTGCAAATGATAGTGAAGAAAAGAAACTAAATGGCGAAGGTAACAACTTAGATTCAAATAAAGATATAAATGAAATAAACTTTACTTTTGATGATGGTCAAGAATTTTATATTGATGATAGTGATATGGAATTTACCTTTGAAGACACTGAAGAAAGTTTCCAAGAAGAAACGGATTCTAAAATGGAAACAGAGGATTTATTTGCTGAATTTGAAAATATAGAATTTGATCTAACGGAAGGTTTTGAAGAAGAAAATGATGAATGTAAAGTTGAAGATGATTTATTTTCAGACCTTGAAGATGTAGAATTTGACTTAAGTATACCATCTGAAGAAGAAAGTAATGGTGAGGGAAAAGTAGAAAGTGATGAAATCAAGGATGATATAATATTTGTGTTTGATGATGATGAAATAGAAATTACTGATGTGCAAGAAGATGAGCAAGTAATAAATGATTTAACTAATGAAGTTAAGGATATAAAAAGTTTAGATGAGGCTGTAATCCCTTTTGAAGAAAGCAATTGGGACAAGCTTGGGTTAGATGAGAAGAAATTAGCAATCTGTGATTTAAAGGATTCTGTCATAAAGGATTTAAATATTAAAGAAGCTCCAGATGTTCATTTTTATACCGAAGATGATGGAAGCTATGGATATTATAACGGAAATGTTAATGAAGTGTTTGTCAATGAGAATTACTTAGATGATGCATTTGAAGCAGCGGATACAATTGCTCATGAATTAAAACATTGCGAGCAATATGAAAGAGCATCAAATCCTAAAGATGAATTAGACTATGAATTTAGAGAAAACTTTTTGCATTACATTTCACCTGAAAAAGATTATGAGGAGTATGAAAATCAGCTACTTGAAGTTGATGCTAGAAATTATGGAGAGAGTGTTACTGATAGAATTAATGGATAAATAAACATATATTAAATATTGAATAATGAAGGATGTATTGTTAATATAAAGATTGAAGAGGTCACAGGAGGAAAAAATGAAAATTTTAAAAGAAGATGAAAGAATTAAACTTATTGAAAAGTATGAAAATGACTATCTTAGATTTAAAGACGTTGATGGATCAAATACATATTATGATTTAAAAATAAGTAATGAGGAATCCAATCTAATTTTAGATGGGAAAGTTACATTAGAAGACATATTAAATAAATATTCTAGAGAAGGAAAGTGCAATTTAAATCAATTAGAAGTTAAAGCTGTGGATGAGTATTTAGCTTATGTGTTAAAGTATGAGGTTGAGGAAATTGATTTTGCTAGAAATAAACTTTTAAATCATCCAGATATATTTAAATCATTTTATAATTATGTTTTAAATGAAGAATTTCCAGAGGATTCATTGAGTGTAGAGGGGTATACGGCAAGACAACTTTATGAATCAACTTATCTTGAACCAATAGGAGCATATAATTACTTAATATATTTAAGAAATAATCCTAAAAGAGCTATTATGAATTTAAAAAAAGGTCTACCAAGAAAATAATATAACTAAAAAAGGAGTCATTGTAATTTATTTTACGGTGACTTCTTTTTTAATGTATAGGAAAGCATACAAGTTTTCAGTTTCAAAATGTTGTAATATCAGCACAGCGAATAATAGTCATTTATATAATTGTCATAATTGACATTAGTAAAAAACATAAATAAAATAATTACACATTCAAAACACATAAAAAAAGAGAATTAAATTACAACTTGCTTCTTATATGTTAATATGATACACTAAAAGAAATTAAATATAATTATGTAAATATTATAGATTATCTATAGGAAGATGGGTGTAATTCCCACACAGGAACGCTGCTGTAATAACTGAGCGGTTTTTCATTAGCAAGATGAATTGCTTAGCCACTGGAATTAATTTTGGGAAGGCGAAAAACATAGCTATGAAGTTTAAGTCAGAATACATTTACGTAATTGGTAATATAATTAGCTCTTCGAGTTCAAGAGATATAAGGATTTTTTATGCTTTTTTGCGTTTGAATTTTTTAATAAATATGCAAATTAGCTGTTGTTATGATTTTACATCCACATTGAACAAGAAAGTTCAATGTGGATTTTTTTATTAAATCCTTCTGTTTGATGAATTTAATATAATATTTTAAAATAGCTTTTAGCATGAACTCGAATCCCCAAAGAGTCATGTTAATATATATATAGGCTAAGATCTGGTTTATTTCCTCCTCAATCTTAGCCTTTTTTTAATATAAAAAACAAAAATGCAATAATATTTGGAAATTGTATTATCTAAATATTTATTGTATAATAAAAATACAAAAAAATTACTGGGGGAAAAACTAATGGGAAACATGAAGAAACAAAAGAAACATACTTTGAGAGTAACAATAATTTTAATTAGTGTTGCAATTTTTATTGCAATCAGTTGTATAAATACTGTGATAAGTATTATGTCTGTAAAAAGCAAAACTACAGATGCCATGCTAGATGCTTATGGAGAACTGGGTGTTCAATTTGGACAGAGAATTGAAGAAGTAATTACTTCGTCTCAAAATGAAAAAATAGGATTAGAAAATGTACAAGCTTTTTTAGAAAATCAAATGAATGAAAACAAATACATGGCTTTTGGTCTTTTAGTAGATAATAATTATACAGGAGTAGCTAACTCAATTAAAAGCAACATTGGAAGAAGTTATAAAGGTGATGAAAATATAACATATGCAATGAAAAATAAAGAACTAAGTGCTGGAATATTTTACGATAAAGATATAAATACTTGGACTTATGATATTATGGTTCCAGTTACTATAAACGGAGAGTTTTATGGAGTTTTTGATGTAGGAATATACGAAAATAAAATATCGACTATAATTAATGATTTAATTATAAAACAAATCCTATCTTTGGTTGTAGGAATATTAATATTTGGTATAATAATGGGCATTGTAGGTAAAAAACTATTTAATCCTCTTAATAAATTATCAGAACATTGTAACATACTATCAAAGGGTGATTTCACTAACTATTTAGAAATAGATAAATTTGAAAAGAATTTAGAAGTATATGAAATTGCTTCTGCTTTAGATAATATGCAAAAGGATTTTGTTTCGGTTATAAAGGAAATAGATGAAAGTGCAGAAAATGTATCATCTGCAGTTAAGGAATTGGTTTTAAATTCTAATCAAACTGCTGCTACAGCTGATGAAATAAGTAATGCTGTTTGCGAAATAGCAGAAGGTGCTACAGAGCAAGCAAAAGATAGTGAAATTGGTATAAAAAGTGTAGAAGAATTAAGTAGTATTATATTTGAAAACAAGATTAGTATTAATAATCTAAATCAATCTACTAATAATGTTATTAAATATAAAGATGAAGGCTTAGCAGCTCTTGAAAAACTAATTGATGCAAATAGAAATAATAATGATGAAATGGAAAAAGTAAATGAAATAATAACAACTACAAAAGAAAGTGCTGAAAAAATAGTAGCTTCTAGTAAAATGATTGAAAGTATTTCATCCCAAACCAATTTACTTGCTCTTAATGCTGCAATTGAAGCAGCAAGAGCAGGGGATAGTGGAAAAGGTTTTGCTGTCGTAGCTGATGAAATTAGAAAATTGGCAGAACAATCTAGTGAATTTACAGCAGAGATTAACAGTGTTATTAGTGAATTATCACATAAAACCAATGTAGGTGTTGAATCTATGGAGGAAGTTAAAAAGTCATCTAATGAACAGAAATTAGAAATTGAAAAAACTTCTCATAAGTTTGATGGAATTTCAAAATCTATAGATGAAGTTAATAAGGTTTTAGAACAAGTGTCCAAAATATCAGATAACATTAGTAATAAAAATGATGAATTCATTCAAATTATTAATAATTCATCTGCAGTATCTGAAGAAAATGCTGCTAGTACTGAAGAAGTAGCAGCTTCTGTAGAAGAACAACAAGCAACTATTGCGATTATGGCAAATAGTTGTAATGAATTAGAATCTTTAGCTTCTAATATGAAATCAAAAATAGAACGATTTAAATATTAAAGAAAAAGTGACTGGATTGTAAGTTATTCTCAATCTAGTCACTTTTTTTATTCCATAAAAATTAATCATGAACATCAGGAGTAGTAGATTTTATTGTTGCATGAAGTAAAAGACCACATACATTACAGTTTTTCAACATAAATACGATAATATATATGTAATAAAATTATTCTTTTGTAATCATATGGTGGTTATGAAGGAAAATCAAATAGGGTCTACTATATGAATGGAGGAAGAAAGATGAAAAACAGAAAAAAGAGTAGGAGTATTATATCAATACTTATGGCAACAACTATATGTATATTTATACTAATCAGCATTATCAACACAATTGTAAGTATTATATCAGTTAGAAAGAATTCAGTTGAAACAATGCTTGATGTTTACCTAGAACTTGGGGAAGAAATAACAGAAAATATTAGAAATAATATTAATAATAAAGGTGAATTACAAAACATCTTGGAACGAGAGATAAATCAAAATAAATACATGGCATATGGTGTAATTGTTGATAAAAATATGAATGGGATAGCAAATTCTATAGCAGAAAACATAGGCAAAAATTATAGCGATGATAAAAATATAAGTGAAGCATTTGAAAGTAAAAGTCCTGTAAAAAAAATATTTTATGATAAAGATTTAAAAAGAAATGTGTATGATGTAATAATTCCCCTTAATGTAAATGGAGAATTTTATGGGGTTTTTGATTTAGGTATTTATGAAAACAATATAAAAACTATTACTAGAAGTTTATCACTAACGCAAAGTATTTCTTTTGTCCTTGGTATTGTTGTGTTCTTTATTATAATGAAAGTTTTATGCAAAAAAATATTTAATCCTTTAAATAAACTAGTGGGTCATTGCAATATCCTTGCAACATCTGACTTAACAAATTACGTAGATATTAATGAATACAATAAGTATACTGAAATAAAAGCCATAGCTGAATCCTTAAATAACATGCATAAAGATTTTGTAGAAGTAATTAAACAAATAGATGAAAGTGCAGAAAATGTTTCTGCAGCCGTTTCAGAACTTGTTATTAACACAAGACAAACTTCTGCAACTGCAGATGAAATAAGTAATGCTGTTACACAAATTGCTTCCGGCGCTACAGATCAAGCAAAAGATAGTGAAAATGGAATTAGAAACATGGAGGCCTTAAGTAATATAGTTACTGAAAACAAAGTTAGTATTGAAAAATTAAATTCTTCAGCACAACTTGTTTTAAATTTAAAAAATCAAGGTATTATATCACTTGAGAATTTAATTAAATCTAACATACATAATAATGAAGAAATGGATAAAGTAAATAATATTATCGTTACAACTAGGGAGAGGGCAGAACAAATAGAAACTTCTAGTAAAATGATTGAAAATATTTCTGAACAAACTAATTTACTTGCTCTCAATGCTGCAATCGAGGCTGCTAGAGCCGGAGAAAGCGGTAGAGGTTTTGCTGTTGTTGCAGAAGAAATAAGAAAGCTTGCAGAACAATCAAGTGAATTTACTAAAGAAATAAGCAAAGTTATAAAAGAATTAGGAGATATGACTAACATTGGTGTAATATCTATGAAGGAAGTTAAAAAGAGTTCTGAGGTACAAAATGAAAGAATAAATGAAACTTCAGAAAAATTTGATGGTATTGCAAATGCTATTGATGGAGTCAGTGAAGTATTGGATGTAGTATCTAATTATTCAGATGAAATAAGCATAAAGAACGAGCAGTTTATGGACATTATTAATAATGCGTCTGCTATTTCCGAAGAAAATGCTGCTAGTACTGAAGAAGTTGCTGCATCTGTAGAAGAGCAACAAGCAACAATTTCTGTTATTGTTAGTAGTTGCGAAGAACTTGATACTATGGCTAAAAAAATGAAAAATGAAATAGAAAAATTTAAATATTAACAAGTGATATTATGAAAGCCACTGTAGAATTTTATTCCTACAGTGGCTTAATTTATCTCATTAATATATGGTATAATATGTATTAGTTAACGTTAACTATTTTGATAAAAACTATATCCATCTCTTCCTTTTTCCTTGGTTTTATATAAAGCAATGTCTGCTTCTCTATACACCTCATCAAAATTCATTTTTCTACCATTACACATAGTAATACCTATACTGCAAGAAATTTTAAATTTAAAATCTTTTGTTGGAGGAGTAATACCTCTAATCTCACAACAAATAAATTTACATAATTCTTCTACATACTTCCTGCATCTCATACCACATAAGAATATACAAAATTCATCTCCACCAATTCTTCCAATGATATCAGAATCTCTAAAGTTATTTTTGAGAATATGAGAAATTTTAATCAAAACCTCATCTCCAAATGGATGCCCATATGTATCATTTATCTTCTTAAAATAATCTATGTCAATAATAATAAATATTCCTGTTTGACATCCTTCTAGTGTATTTAACTTTTCATCTATGAAAATCTCTGTTGATTTTTTATTATATATATTAGTTAATGAATCACTTTGAGACTGTTTTAAAAGTACTAATTCTTCACGCTTTCTTTTATCTATATTCTTTACGTAAATAAAACCTTTCTTTTCACCTGTATGGATATCTATATATAATCTCATTGTGCTTTCAATCCACAAAGATACGTTGTTCTCAATAAATGCGTTATACTCTAAAGTTAATTCACTTATACTATTTTCAAAAGCATCCATCACACTTACTTTTGAAAAAGTATTTAAATATTTAAATCCATCTGTTTTATTCACCTTAGTTGAAGCAAAAGTTTTAACAAACTTTGAGTAGTTTTCACCTGGGAGAATTGTGCATCTGGAATCTTGTATCTCGCAACTTTCAAACTTATCAAGAGTAAAGTTAACTACATATACAGCAAGACTATTAGCCAAAATTGTTTTTTTATACTGTTCTTCGCGTGCATACATGATTTCTGCTTTTTTATTTTTTGTTATGTCTTCAATTATTCCTATAGCCTTAACAATTCTATTACTTTCATTTTTAATTCTATTTAAAGAAATATTATACCAAAATTCTTTCCCATTCTGCGCAATAACCTTAACTACACATTTCTCTACACAACTTCCACGTTCAACAGCGTTAAGGGTTTTATAAAATAAATGTAGATCATTTGAATCGATTTTACCAGTGAGAAAAAGTTTATCCTTTGCTTCATATTTATTCATATAATAATTAGGAGAATCTTTATCTAATGATGAATTAATTATAACTTTCTTTTTTATATCATAATCAAAGATGATATTGTTCGTTTGCGATAGTGCTATCCTAAACCTCTCTTCACTTATTAGTAAATCAGATGCTTTCTCTTCAAGTTTGTTGGTTTTTTCCATTAACTCTTGATTTTGGGACTCAAGTTCTATCGCTTGCTCCTCTAAGAGTTTTTGCATGGTAATCAGTTCCGTTATATCTATAAAGACACCAATAACAATTTCATTTCCATCATAATCTTTAGTGAATCTAACATGTTCTTTCATTCTTATATAAGATCCGTCTTTTTTCTGTATTCTAATACATATCTCATAATCTTTAAACTCTTTTAGTTTCTCTTTAACGATAGATAGTACATATTGCCTATCACTAGGATGTATTATAGATGTAGTATTGTCTTTAAATTTTTCATAAAACTCATCTCTTTCATATCCAAGATATGAAAGCATACTATCATTAATAAAGTATAGGGGAGCTGAATCATAACAAGCATATGTACCTAGTATTCCACCAGAAATACTACAATTAAGTAATTTTAAAGCTTCATCTTGAATTCTTGATTTAAATTTAAAAATGGAATCATCAGTATAATTTGATATGACTGTATCTGAAGACTTATATGTACCTGAAGGAGAGATATGAATTGTACGAATATACCAATCATTATTTTTATATAGAAGGTTTACTGATTGAAAGATAGTATTAACCACAGTATCTCTTTCTTTAATAAGAACGTTGCCGTTAGCAAAAGCTAACTTATCATTTATAAATGAAATATTGAATTTACTTAATTCTAATTTATAATGATTTGAAAATGCGCTTTTATTGTTTGCAATAATTTTATAAATTTCTTCTTTTGACGAAACAATTCCTTCTTTTCCAAAACCAATTCCTATTAGATCGTCAGTAATATAAGAAAGGACCTTAGCTGAATTTCCATCAATTAGTCCCGCCGTAAAAAAGTCGTAGAGTTTCTGCTTAATTCTTTCTTTTTGCTTTATCACTAAAATATCCTCCAAATTCCATGATTGACATTATTATATCATATTCTTCTATTTCTATAAATACATTAAGAAAATCCTAAAATAAAAAAAGCAGAAGATATCTTCTGCTTTTTTGGTACAAGAAAAATAAAAGCTTAAAATGAGTATGTTAAAATTTAATTAATGGGTAGGGTTACCATTGATATATAGGGTACAATCTTAAGCTTTGTTTTTTCTTGAATGAAGCTATACTATGTAGCTATATATACTATATCGTATCATTTTAATAAATATTTATAGATAATTTATAATTATTAGAAAATATTATCGCAAGTTACAAAAATTATATAAATACTATTCCATACTTTTATACTACTTTAATTTAAATCTTCCTACTAGTTCAGCTAAACTTTCAGCTTGAGCTAATAATTCTTCACTTGTTGCAGAATTTTCTTCAGCTGTTGCTGAGTTTGTTTGAACAACGCCTGATATTTGTTCAATAACAGTATTCATTTCTTCGATAGTTTCTACTTCATTTTCTGCTGAGATTTTAGCATGTTCAGCAAATTCAACAACTTTCTTTATGCCATCTATAATCTCATATATATGATTTACTGTTTCTTTAGTAATTTCATTGCCACTATTTGCTTCCTTTACAGATGCTTCAATTAATTCTCTAGTATGCTTTGCAGCTTCTGCACTTTCTAATGCTAACTTTCGCACTTCGTCAGCAACGACAGCAAATCCTTTTCCAGCTTCACCAGCTCTAGCTGCTTCTATAGCAGCATTTAGTGAAAGTAAGTTAGTTTGTGCAGCTATTTGTTCAATTGTAGTAATAATATTAGATATTTCAGAAGATGCTTCAGTAATTTTATTCATAGCATTTGTTAACACTTCAACTTGATTTTTGCTTCTTTCAGCACTTACAAATACTTCTTCTGCTTTTTTACTTGTATCAATTGAAATTTGTGTGTTTTTTTCTACTGTGGAAACTACATTTTCTACAGTAGCTAATAATTCCTCAATAGAACTAGATTGCTCTGTTGAACCCTCAGCAAGGGTAGTAGAAGCTTCCGTCATTTGGTTTGCCGCAGTTGAAACTTGATCTGCAGAACTATTTATTTCCTCTAGGGTAAAACTTAACTTTGATGATATATCATTCATTGAAATTAGGATAGAGTTAAAATCTTTAACATACTTATCTTCACAATTTGATTTTATATTAAAATCTCCTAATGCCATAGTTTCTAGCATTTGAGTAATATCAGCTATTATACTCTTTAAATTTGAGGCCATGATATTAAAAGTATTAGATAAAGCTCCAATTTCGTCGTGGGAGTCAATTTGCAAATCTACATCTAGGTTTCCTTCCGTTATTTTTTCAGCTGCTTCTACTATATTATCTAAAGGTTTTAAGTATTTATTAATTAACTTGGATACGGCTTTTATTAATAATAATAAAGAAATTATAGACATAATAAAGATTATACTTGTAATAAATAATACAGCTTTTCTAAAATCTAATTTACTTAAGGTTGTTTGAGCCCACCAAGTTTCTCCACATGCATTAATAGGATAACAGTATTGTATAACATTTTTACCACCAGCTGTTTTTAAATTAACTCTAAACGCCTCACCCGTAGCAAATCCTTCAAGTAACTCACTATAATACTTAGGCTTTAATATCTCAGACATATTTTTATTGATATTATTTGAATCTTGACTATCATAAACTAGTGTTCCATCTCCAGTAACTATAGCTGTAAACATAGACTTATATTTTTCATTTTCTGTCTTAATCTTAGAAAAATTATCTACCTTCAAATCTACTTGTATAACACCTTGTACTTCACCCTTAGATTCAATAGGGAAGGATACAGTAATTACATTAATCCCTCCCTCAGAATGAGGTTTTGTAAAGTAAGGTTTTTTCCTCGAAGAAGCTTCTTTATAAAACTCTTTAGCACTATACTCATTATAGGATCCTGCTGATTTTACAGTATGACTTGCTGCTTCATCTTCACCTATATAAATACTATAATCAGGAACGCTTACATCATATTTTTCAGGTTCGTAATATATACCTATAGCAGAAATATCATCATCATTTAAAACAGTTGACCAAGATGTATAAAGCATATAATTTTCCATCTCATAATTCATTTCCAATAATGGTTTGCCATAAATTACACTATCTTTTGTATTTTTTGATAGTGTTCCATCAGCAATTTGCTGTTCATATAATATGTACATTTGTTCGTTATAGTATTGTAAATCTTGAGCTGTAGATGCAGCTTTATCCATAATAGCTTGAATCATTTGTCCATTGCCAGTAGATATTCCAAGAAATTCACCATCTACACCTTTGTTAATAGATAAGCTAGATAAAATTGTAGTAAATAATAGTAGCAATAAAAAAATTGCTGACAGCAATATTCCTAATACTGTTGAGGTTTTACTAGCTAAATTTTTGTTATTAAGTTTTTCTTGAAAGTTGTCCTTTGTAAATATTTTCATTTTCTCTTACTCCTTTGTTAAAATTATAACTATTAAAAACTTTTAAATATGCTTATTAAAATCTCTTTGTTAAATTATGGGTTAACGACAGGGGAGGGTTCAATTTTAATAAACATAAAAAATATTATATAAAAGTTATTTTGATTTTGCCATTAAACTGAGATGTCATTTCCTTCTTTTTTACCCTTATATATTATCGAAACTTTCTCATAAAAGTTTATCCTAAAAACAGAATTTTTGTAACAAAGGAAACAAACTGTTATAAAAACTCTAATATCCTTAGAGGATATTAGAGTTTTTATGAAAATCATATAAGACACAATAATTCTTAATAGCCCTACTTTCTATTCTTCTTTCATTCAATATAACTGACATTATATTGAATGAAAGAGAGGCTCAAAATCGCATAAATCCTTGTTATATCAAGGGGTTTAGCTTTATAATAAACATATTATAAAGCACTTATATAAAATTATTATTTTTTATATAAGTAGAATTTCTAAGTATATATTTTCAGAGTTAACGCATAAATTAAAAGCTTTTTTAATAGAATTCATATTTTTTATACATGTGATAGATTTTGATTTTTTATTTCAAGTTTTTTCCGAAGCATACATATGAACATTGATTATTTTTTAAAATTTATATTTGATTTTTTATTGTATTTGTATTTTTTTATATTATTAACATTATTTTAATATATACTCCTTTCACTTCCATTTGAATGCATAGTAGTTTATACTATATAAGTGTAAATATATAAATTTAACGAGGTGATATTATATGAATAATTTAAAAGGAACAAAGACAGAAGAAAATCTAAAGGTAGCCTTTGCTGGAGAATCTCAAGCAAGAAACAAATATTCATATTACGCATCAAGAGCTAAAAAAGATGGCTATGTACAAATTGCAGCTCTTTTTGAAGAAACTGCTAATAACGAAAAAGAACATGCTAAATTATGGTTTAAACTACTTCATGATGGCATGCCTGATACTATTACAAATTTAAAAGATGCAGCTGATGGCGAAAATTATGAATGGACTGAAATGTATAACGAAATGGCTAAAACCGCTAAAGAAGAAGGTTTTGATCATATTGCTTATCTATTTGAAGAAGTAGGCAAAATAGAAAAAGAGCATGAAGAAAGATACCGAAAACTTCTTAAGAACATAGAGGATGGTCTTGTATTTTCTAAAGAAGGAGATGCAATTTGGCAATGTTCAAATTGTGGACATATTGTAGTTGGGAAAAAAGCCCCAGAAGTATGTCCAGTATGTAATCATCCTCAAGCTTATTTCCAAGTTAAAGCTGAAAATTATTAAAATTTATGGAGGGTTTATTATGGAACAAAAATTTTTTAAATGTGCAACTTGTGGTAACATTATTGCTTATGTAGAAAACTCTGGCGTACCAGTTATGTGCTGTGGTAAGAAGATGGAAGAAATTATTCCAGGTTCAGTAGAAGCTTCTACTGAAAAACATATCCCTGTATTTAAAGTTGAAAACAATATTGTAACTGTTACTGTAGGTGAAACTTTACACCCAATGATTCCTGAACATTACATCAAGTGGGTATCCCTTCACACTAAACAAGGAAACCAACGAAAAGAATTAGCTCCAAATTCTGATCCATGTGTTCAATTTGCAATTTGTGATGACGATGAAGTTATTGCAGTATATGCATATTGTAACTTACATGGGCTTTGGAAAAAATAAAAAATCAAAGTTAAAACACTGATTTTATCTTTTATAGAGACATTAAAGTACACTTGAAATAAAATCTCAAAAATAATTTTAAGAAATATTTAAACAAGGGTTTTATTGTGTTTGTAATTTTTAAAAATCTAAATCATTTTTCTATGAAGAGCGTAATAAAATTAAAAATTATTACGCTCTTTCTTACCTTTCTTAAGTAAACGCATGTTTACACGTATACCTTTGTGTACTTATTGAGACGTAGAGTAAGTATAGAAACTTAACTTTTATAATTTTGCCAGTTAATAAATGGTATTGTAATTGTGGCATGAAACAAAGTGACCTTTTGTAACTTCTTCTAACTTAGGAATCATATTTTTACACTTCTCCGTTGAATAAGGGCATCTGAGTAAAAAGTTACACCCTGCTCCTTCTGTGTAAGCATTTGAATATTCTTCTTTGAGTTTAATTTTACTTTTTTTCTCTCTAGGATGAGCTTTAGGAATAGATGAAATCAAACACTTTGTATATGGATGAATTGGATTTTTAAATATATCCTCACAACTAGCTTCTTCAACAATTTTACCAAGATACATTACTCCTACTCTATCGCAAAAATAATTAATAAGGCTTAGATTATGTGAGATAAAAAGGTATGTTAAGTCCATTTCCTTCTTTAGTTTACTCATTAAAATCAGTATTTGAGCCTGAATTGAAACATCTAATGCAGAAGTTGGTTCATCACAAACTAAAAACTTAGGTTTTAAAGACAACGCTCTAGCTATTCCTATTCTTTGACGTTCACCACCACTAAATTCGTGGGGATACTTATTTATATCATCACTTCTAAGTCCACACATCTCTAGCAATTTTTTAATTTCAAATTCACAATCTTTATTATTAACAATCTTATTTTTAATCAATCCTATCTTAATTGTATTACCCACTGTCATATGAGGATCAAGGGAAGAATATGGATCTTGAAAAATCATTTGCATATCCTTTCTTAAATCTTTTATTTCCTTTTTACCCATATTGTAATTTTTTGACACGTCAAATATTACCTTATTGTCAAAGGTTACACTGCCATTGTCCCTAGAAATTAAATTTAAAATTGCCCTTCCTGTTGTTGACTTACCACAACCAGATTCCCCAACTAAACCATATATTTCACCTTTATAAATTTTAAAGGATACATCATCTACAGCTTTGACAAATTTTCGATTTTTTTTTAAAAAACTAGTATCATTATTAAAATAACATTTTAGATTATTAACCTCTAATAATATTTCCTTATCCTCATTCTCCATTAAATTTCACCTCCTACCTTTAAGTCATAGAGAAAGCAACTAACCTGGTGTTCATCCCCTACCCTTTGTAACTTTGGTTTATTAGTTTTACAAATATTCTTTGCACACTCACATCTATCATAAAAATCACACCCTAAAGGCAATTCATTTAGCTTTGGTACTTTACCCTTTATGCATTTAGGAAGTTCTCCTCTTTTAAAGTTTTCAGGCCTAGAATTCATTAATCCAATGGTATAGGGATGTTTAGGTTTATCAAATATATCATTAACTATAGCTCTTTCTACTACCTTCCCTGCATACATAACCATAACTTCATCTGCAACTTCACAAATAACGCCTAAATCGTGGGTAATAAATAAAACTGACATATCAAAACTATCTTTAATATGATTAATTAAATCAAGGACTTGAGCTTGCACTGTAACATCGAGAGCCGTTGTGGGCTCATCTGCAATTAACAGCTTTGGTGTGCAAATAAGTGCCATAGCAATCATAACCCTTTGACACATTCCACCACTTAACTGATGAGGATAAGAATTTAATATTTCTTCTCTCCTTTTAATTCCTACTAGCTTTAACATCTTTAAAACCATCTGTCTATTTTCTTCACCAACTATGTGTTTATGCACCTTTAACACTTCACCTACTTGATCCTTTATCTTTAAAACTGGATTTAGTGCAATCATAGGCTCTTGAAATATCATAGTTATGTCATTTCCTCTAATATTATTTAAATCAGCTTTGTCCAGAGATAATAAATCTTTTCCATTAAACAATACTTCTCCATTTTCAATAAATCCCTTTTGACTTTCTATAAGACCCAATATTGACATTGCTGTCATGCTTTTACCACAACCCGATTCTCCCACAATGCCAAGGACCTTCCCTCTTTTAAGATTAAAACTTACATCATCTACAGCTTTAATTTTGTTCTTTTCTACCATAAAACAGGTTGTTAAATTCTTTACTTCTAATATATTATTATTCATACCTTCATTACTCCCTTGCTTTAGGATTCAAAGTTTCTCTAATGCCATCACCTATGAAATTGATTGACAATATGGTTAAAAACACCATCATTCCTGCTGGAGACCATTGCCACCAATACTTTATTAGAGATTTCATATTTCTTGCCGTAGCTAACATGTTTCCCCAACTAGGTATAGGTTGCTTAACACCCATTCCAAGATAGCTTAGCCCTGCCTCAGCTAAAATTGCACCTGCAATACCAAGAGTTGCATATACAATAATCGTTGGAATACTATTAGGAATTATATGCTTAATTATTATCTCATGAGAATCCATACCAAGACATTTCGCTGCCTCTATAAATTGTTTTTGTTTTAATACTAGTACTTGACCTCTCACAATTCTGGCAATGGTTGTCCACCCCAAACAACCAATAATAATAACAGAATTCCAAACACTTGGTCCTATAATATCAGCTAATATTATAGCTACTACTAAAAAAGGCAAACACATAAATATATCAACACAAATCATAATAATATGATCTATAATCCCACCATAAAAACCCGCTATAGACCCAAGTGTTACACCAATAATTAGTGATATTGCTGTAGCAAAAATACCTACTGCTAGAGAAACTCGTCCACCATAACTAAGTCTTACAAATACATCTCTTCCTAAATCATCAGTTCCAAGGAAATGTTCAAAACTTGGTGGTCTATTTGAAATTGAAGTATCAATAAAATCTCTGTCACACTTTACAACTATACTTCCGAATATAGAAAGTAACACAATGAGAAGTAATATAACACATCCTACTACTACCTTTTTATTTTTAATTAAATTAAATGTTTTTTTATTAATTTTAATCATATTAATTCACCTTCTTCATGCATTATCATTTAAATCTTATTCTTGGATCAACAAGACAATAAACAAAATCAGAAAGTAAATTAGCAATTAATATACTAGCTGAAAAAATTACTGCACATCCCATAACTACTGGATAATCCCTGTTTGATATAGACTGATAAAACAAAGTACCCATACCTGGCCAGACAAAAATTGTTTCTATTAATATAGTTCCTGTAAAAATATATCCAAGTGACATACTAAGTAAAGTTACAATAGGAATTAACGCATTTCTAAAGGCATGTTTATATATAACAATTTTTTCACTTAACCCTTTAGCTCTTGCAGCTTTTATATAATTTTCACTAAATACATCTATCATAACTGACCTTGTATATCTCATAAGGGATGCAACCTCTATGATGGTCATTGATAAAATCGGTAAAACCATATGTTTTGTTATATCAAAAAACTTTTTTAATCCAACATAATCTTTATCTATAGTTGACATACCTGAGATTGGAAACCATTTTAAATCCACAGCAAAAATTTTTACTATGAGTAATGCAATGAAAAAGCCTGGTATTGAAATACCTATAAATGCAAGAATAGTGAGTATCTTATCTTTAATTGAATTTCGACTGACTGACGATATAATCCCTAGTGGTATTGCAATTAATGTAGTTAAAATTAAGGTAATTATTGATAATAAAAAAGTGTTTGAAATTCTTCTACCAATAATATTAGATACCGGCTCATTGTATCTTATAGATGTACCTAAATCGCCTTTTATAACCTTTCCTACCCATTTAGTATATTTAACATAAATTGGGTCATAATAGCCCATAGCTTTAAGTGCCTCTTCCTTATCCTCTGCTGAAAAATTAATTTGACCTTCCACTATATTGCTATAAGGATCCCCCGGTGCAAGGTTAATGAGAGTAAATATTATTATTGATAAACCAATAAATACAGGAATCATTGTTAAAATTCTTTTTATAAAATATTTGCTCATAGCTATTACCTCATATATAATTTTATAAAAAACAATTACCTTTCTAAAATTGAAGTTTTAAAAAGGCAATTAGCTTTAATTATTTCACTTATAAGTTTTATTCTTCTACATACCATTCATTTGCATATTGACGATATATAGGTAAAATATTTCTAAAGTTCTTAATCTTATTATTTACAGCCATAGTACTTTTCCAGTGATAGCTATAAATTACTGGTAACTCATCATTAAGTATTAATGCAATTTCATTTAATAATGGTTTTCTTTCTTCCTTTGTAACTGCTTTTGATGCTTTATCTATAAGTTCATCAACTTTAGAATTATTAAATCCAGTATAGTTATAACCATTTGGAGGTGTTAAAGTTGAATGATAACTTGGTCCTAAGTCTCCATCGTAGAAATTACCGATACCCATTGAATAAGTATCAAAATCTCCATTTTTAACATCATTAGCTAAAGTGGTGAATTCCATTGGTTTTAAATCCACATCTATTCCAATATCCTTAAAGTTTTGTTGAAGTATTAAAGCATATTTAGTTTTATCATCATTTCCTCCAACATATTTATAAGAGAATGTAAATGGTTCACCATTATAATATAATTTGTTTTCATCTTCTTTATACTCAAATCCACATTCTTTGAAAAGTTCAATTGATTTCTTTGGATCAAATTTATATTCGTTTAATCCCTCTGGATGAGCCCAAAAATTTGAAGGATATGGGTTACAAGCAACTTCACCTTTTCCATGTAGTACTTCATTAACTATTGTTTCACGATCTAAAGCATAAGCAAGTGCTTGTCTTACTCTCTTATCACTAAATTGTGGTTTTCTTAAATTCATTCCAACATAGTGATAAGCATTATTAGTTACGTCTTGAATACTATACCCGTTTTCAGCATAAACTTTTTCATCATCATCTTCTAAATCACTGCCAACACCCATAATATCAACTTCCTTATTTAGAAGTTCTGATTCAGCTGTTTCCCCACTTACTATTTTAAATATGTATTTATCAATATTAGGTCTGCCTTGCCAATAATCATCATTGGCAACAAGTTCAACTCCTTGATCTGGAGTAAATTTACCAAGCTTAAAAGACCCAGTTCCTATTGGATTTCTTATCAAGTCAGTATCATTTTGCACGGTCTCTACATCAGCCTTATTCCATATATGCTCTGGAATTATCTTAAACATATATCCAAAATTAATTAAAGCCGAACCATAAACATTCTCTGTTGTAATCTCAACAGTATGGTCATCAATCTTTTTTACCCCCTCTAAGTCCTCAGTTTTGCCACCTTTAAAGTCTTCATAACCTTTTATATTTTTAACAAACATGGTATACGGTCCATTATATTTTTCATTAGAACAAAAATCAAAAGTAAATTTAACGTCTTCAGCAGTGAACTCTTCCCCATCATGCCACTTTACGTCATCTCTTAATTTAAATGTCACAGTTTTATTTTCATTTGAAAATTCATAGGATTCTGCAAGGCATGGCTTAACATCTAAATTTTCATCTAATGTCACTAATCCCTCATATATCATACTATTGATATTTGCATCATCATTGAAAGTAAATGATGTAGGGACAAATACCCCACTGGGAGCTTCACTTATGGCTTCCTTAACAACACCACCACTTTTTACTTCTTTCACAGCTTCTTTTGCTGAACTTTCACTTTTTGAACTACTGCATCCTGTAAATACAGAACAACACATAATCATAGTCAAAAGTAAACTTACTCTTTTCTTCATACTTTTTTCCCCCTCTAAAAATGTCGAATATCCATATAATGTGTAGAAACTTCTTATATTATAACATTCAATTTGAATTATTCTACATATTTTGGTTAATATTTAAAATTATAATAATTATACTAATATCAATAGTCTTTATAAATTTATGTATTTAATGTAGATAATTTATCATACTATCTTGGAATTGTATTATTTTATAGTTTTAAAATTTATATTTTTCTAGACAAAAAAATCCTACCCTATGAAAGGATAAGATTCTTTTTTAAAATTATTTAGATTATAATTTACACTTTTAATATTTTAACAGAAGATGATAATTCCTCACAAATGTTATTTAGTTCTTCGGAACTTTTGTTTACATTTGAAAATACAATAAGTTGCTCATTCATAGATGCATTCACTTCTTCTGTAATTGCAGCAATTTGCTCAGCTGACTCGGTAACATTAGAAATTGAATAAGTTACTTTATTTTTTTCTTTATCTACAATACCTATATTAGAATTCATTTCTTTAGAATATGTAAGCACAATTTCAAGCAATTCCTTCATATTTATAAAAGATTTTTCCATATTCTCAAAAGAATCTTTCTCTGCTAAAGTAATTTTGTCTGTTACTTGTAAATTTTTATTAGTGTCATTAACTAAGTTGTTAATAGTACTAATAATTGAAGCAATGTTATCCGTAGCTCCTTGAGTTTCTAATGAAAGTTTCCTTATTTCTTCTGCCACTACAGCAAAACCCTTTCCACTCTCTCCTGCTCTAGCAGCTTCTATAGCTGCATTTAATGATAAGAGATTAGTTTGAGATGCTATAGAATTTATAGAGTTTAAAAATTCAGATACGGAATTTATACCCTTAAATAACTCTGTAATAGTTATTTTTAAATCATCAAAACTTTGAAGAGTTTCCTTATTTGAAGAAATTAGTTCTTCAAGATTGCTACTATTATCTTTTATAGCTTCAATAACTTTATTATTTTGAACTTCAATAGAAGAATTATTTTCCTTCAACTTATCAATTGCATCATCTAGTTTTAGTACATTTTCTTTACACTCCACTGTACTTTCCGCAACATGAACAACTTTTTCTGCAATGCCGTTAACAGCTGTAACTACTTCTTCGTTTGAAGCACTTACTTCCTCATTAATAGCTGCTAAGTCTGTTGCATGATTACCTACATTATCAATTGAATGAATAACATTATTAATAATTGAAGATAAGTTATCACAAGTAGTATTTAAGGAATCAGCTAAAATCTCTATTTCATCACCTGTAGTTATCCCTTTTACTCTCGTAGTAAGATCTCCTTCTGCAACATCCTTTAATTTATTAGTTAATAGTAAAATAGGATTTACTATCCTTAAACTACAATATTTTATTATCACCATGGTTATACCAATTAATATTAGTGCTACTATTCCCATTGCAATTCCGGTCTTTTTAATAGGCTCCATGATTTCTTTTTCATATACACAAGAAAAAATAGTCCAGTTTGTTAAAGGAACCTTTGAACTTAAAGCTATTGCTTTTTCTTTTCCAATCTTATAATTTATTGTTTTAATTCCATCATAGTTTTCTATTGCTGCTGCATCTATTTCACTAACACCTGACTTTTGGCCTATTTTCTTCAAGTCTTTGTCAAAAATCATATTACCTTTGTGATCCGTTAAACTAACGTTATTATTAGCTGCAATAAATTTATCAAAAGTTGAATTATACAAAGTAGAAATTATATCTTTACAAACTAATCCTATAGTTTGTCCATTTCCATCCTTTATAGGTCGAGCAACTACATTTATAAAGTTACCAGTTTCATTAGAAATAACAATATCTGATATATAAATATCTTTTCCACCCATAATTTCTTTAAAATATAACCTCTCTGATACATTTAAATTAATTGCTCTAGCATCAGAAGCCCCAACTATAGTACCATTTTTATTAATAATGTAAGTTGTTTCTATATATTCATGTTGTGATTCCATACTTAGAAAATCATTAGTTTCTTCCTTTACCAATTCATTACTATTTAATATGTTTAAAATTTCTTTATCATAAACATATTTATCTAGCGATTTTACTTCTGATTCAATTAAATTATTAATAGTTGAGGTAAGTCCTAAAACTTCTGAGTTTAATTTATCAACTTTATTTCTATAAAAAATATCTTTAAAAAACATAAAATTAACTAATGATAGACATGTTAAACTAACCCATAGGATTACAGAAACTACTACCATCATTCTCTTACTTAATCCGATTTTCTTTAGTGCATTTGATTTTTTCATCCAATTCCTCCTAGTTGTCTTTTATGTAAGTATATAAATTTAAAAAATGATTTTATTAACACGAAAGCAATTTTAACATTTAGTTAATAAAGTGTAAATATATACACTGGCTATAAAATTAGAATTATTTATATAAAAGTACATTTTTTATTATTTTATAAAGAACCTTAAGTATATAAAACAAAAATGCCAAAACAATGATGAATTATTAAATATTGGTACAATATAAAAGCAGACCCTGCTTTATTACATCAACAGGGTCTGCTTTTAATTATTATGTTTTGAATTAAATTCATTTATCTCTAAAGTACTTTTTTCAACCAATTTTTTCTCTTTTAATATTTTATCATAATTAGTGTACAGTTCTTTTCTATAATCATAAATAGAATACTTCTTAGGTGGTAAATTATTTTTTATAAGCAATTCTTTAATTATATTCATTTCTTCTAAATTAAGAATTGGTACTTTATTTTTTATATGAGAATATATCTCCGATGCTCTTACTATGGTTTGAGTCATACTATGATTTTGTATATTTATCTTATTATTAGCTATTACAATCATACCATCAACTTCTAAGTAATTATCTATACCTCTATTTAATGCTTTATTTATAAGTTTATTTAGATATATAATGTGCCTTTCATTTTGACTTGAAGCACTATCTGTTACTTCTAACCTTCCTGAATCTTTATACCTTTTAAGCCATCGCCCATCTTTTTCAACTATCAAATCATAGGTACCATAGATACCATAGTTTTTAACCTCAATAACAAACACACCATATCTACTAATTACTATATTATCACTTTCTATACTTTGGAGATTTCCATTCATATCAGGAACCTCCACTCTAATATTAGGAAGGTTATATATGTTTTCATATTGATTTAAATAATTATTTACATACTCTTCTCCTTCTCGTCCAATTCTTGCAGAATTATATTCATTTTTATAGTAAGCTAATCTCTTACTTAATAGATATATAAACTCTTCCTTTTTATCATCATAACCCTTTAAATAACTATATAAACTAAACTTCCCATTCCCCTTGTTAGGTACATTTTCAAGAGCACTAAAGGATGAGATTTCCTTACACTCTAAAAAACCACTTTTTTCAGTTAAATTAAACTTTAACTTTATGCTAGACAGTATCTCCTCAACTCTAGCTTCCTTTTCATCATTGGTAATAAATATTTTAGAAGCTTCTCTTTCACTTATTTTTAAATTGTCATCATATATGTACAAAGTATCATTTTCAAATTTTGAATCATATAAATTAAAAGATTTATATAAGTTGTGTTTACTTACTAAGTTACTAAATACATTAACTTTTTCTTTATGTGCCAATTCTCTACTAGTCTTTATGTTCTTATCAATTCTTTTAGATACAATGCTAAAGGTTAACTTATGTATTAATATAGGAATTAATACCGTTATAAGTCCTAATAATGAAATCATAAAAAAATGCTTTCCTATATAATGGTCTGGTCGAAGCTTATCGACATAATAGTCTTTAGTTAACCCAAAAATAACTATCATGGATATAATTGAAATTGCAGCATTAATTAATGAATAAACATAACTTTCGCGCTTATGACGCATAGAGTCCTTTACAAACTTGTACACTCCAAAAAATCCAAATGCTAAACTAACATATGGATACTCAAACAAAACAAAACTACCTATAACTACTATAAGTATATAACCTATAATTGCAGCCATATCTTTTCCCCCTTTACGCTATTAATATAGTGTCCTTTATATAATATCATAAAAAGTGAGAAAATAAATTATCATAATATTAAAAATCTAAAAAAGAAAAGACTGCAACATATAATCGCAATCTTTCCTTTAACATATATTGTGGGTTATAGAATTAAGGAGTTAACAATTTAATTTTGATTTTCACACATTTCAAACATGACCATATCCATGCCTGAATTTAAAATATATCCGCCATCAACTTTCATTATTACACCAGTAACAAAATCTGAATCTGGGCTACAGAAAAATAGTGCAGCCTTTGCAATATCTGATGGCTCTCCAATCCTTCTAACAGGAGTTTCTTTAACAAATTGTTCTTCTAATATGGAAAGCGGTCCCTCTGTCATCGCTGTTCTAATTACTCCTGGTTGCAATGCATTAACTGTAATACCATATGGTCCAAGTTCCTTAGCAAGAGTATTAGTAAATCCAACAAATCCAGTTTTAGCTGTTGCATAGTTGATATTACCTGTTAAACCATGAACTCCAGCTATAGAAGACATATTTACTATTCTTCCATATTTATTCTTTTTCATATATTTTGCACAAGCTCTAGTTGTATAAAAAGTTCCATACAAATGAGTTTTTAATAATCCATCCCAAGCTTCATCAGTCATTTCTGTACAAAATACTTGAGGTGTTGAAAAACCTGCATTATTAATTAGTATATCTATTTTCCCATGCTTATTGAAAACTTGTTCAAAAACCTTTTCTACATCTTCCTTGCAAGACACATCCATTTTGTACGTTTCAGCGTATCCACCTTGTTCTTCAATTATTTTTTTTGTTTCTTCAATGTTACTTTCTCTTCTACCAGTAACTATAACTTTTGCGCCATTTTTAGCAAACTCTAAACAGATATCGCGACCTATACCAGAGCCACCACCTGTTATTACTGCTACTTGTCCATTCAAATCCTTAAACATCAAAGACACATCCCCTCTTATATTTAATGTCATTATATTAGCGACATGTTTTACATCTATCGCTTGAATATATTATCTCAAAATCATATGTATTTAAACATCGGTAAAAAGTATTATTTTTATATAAGTTTCTAGTACTTTTTACGTATTTTTTATATATTCTTACAATTTCTGCGTTATAATAGTATATATGTAAGTTTAGAAAGGTTGATTATAATATGATTCATCATGAATTGGACATTAACGATTATGAAAAAATCGTTGAATTTATAACAAGGTCGCAAGATTTACAAGGAGATTATAGAAACAGTGTACTTAATAACCTTTCATCCCTTTTTGGTTATAATCACTTAACATTTTTTTTATCTGATAAAAAGGGGAAATTTAAAAATCCTGTAACTTCAAATATAAGTCCTTATCTCACAGAGACCTATGATGAGTATTACCATAGAACAGATATATTTCATACAGCTAGTGAAATATCAAATAAATACAATAAAAGCGTTATTTCCATCTTAGATATTATGCCTTATAAAGATTTTGAAAACACAGAATATTATACGGATTTTCTAAAAAAGGATAACCTCTATTATGAAATTGCTATGCCTTTAAGAATAGGAAATAGTATATTAGGTGGGATAGGTGTATTTAATCCAAAGGAGTGTGGAAACTTTACTTCAAAAGATATAGCTATTCTTGAAAAATTAAGCAAGATAATTTCTACCTCTCTTAATAATTATATTATTACAAAGGATTTAGTTGATAAAGAAAACCTTTTCACTGATTTGACATATCAAAATCCCATGGGAATAATAGTTTTAAGAAATAATAATTCTATTTGTTATTATAATGATCATGCAAAAGAGTATTGTTTAGATATACTAAACGGTAAGATAACTACTAATCCAGTTAAATATGTCTTAGATACATTATTTATTGAAGGAAATTTTAAAAAGAATTCTTCATCTAATTCCATGTATAGAAATGTAAATAATTATAGCATTACCATTGTACCATCCCTTATTACTAGGGTGAGCCTTGGAATTGAATCCTTTACCTATGTTTACATTGCTAAAAATACAGTTTCTCTTAATAATTCCTTTGATTATTCTAAATACAAATTAACTAATAGAGAAATGGAAATTGTAGATCTAGTATTTATGGGCTATAGCAACAAAGATATTGCAAATGAACTTGTTATTAGTTACAACACCGTAAAAACCCATATGGATAATATCTTTAGAAAACTTAATGTGGATAATAGAAATGCTTTAATATATAAAATTAGAAGTGGAAAATAAAAAGGTTCACATACAATGAGTTTCAATCATTATATGTGAACCCTCTTCTTTCGAACAATTATCTTTAGATTTTCATATTACTTAGTTTTTATTCTTTCTACTAAATTAAAATAAAGTATAAAAATATTTAAAACTAAGTAATTTCATCTAATGTTAGAAGGAGTAAAACTCTCTTCAATCGGAGTTTCATTTTATCATCTTTAGTGATATTTTAATTTCAATAAATTTAATGAAAAAGCTTACTGTCATTAGTACATCAGCTAAATCAATATTTATCTTTATCATTATTGACTCCTTCAATAATTGCTCTAGTCATATTATTACCCCATTCTATTTTTTTATTCAAAATAGTTTTTATAAAAGCTATACTTACATTTATTGCAACAACTTGCAATTACAACTTAACAGTGGTAATATTTAAATGCAATAACATATATATTGTAATGCTAACCATAGCATATATGTTATATTGGGAGGGGTTTAAATATGAATAATCTCACATTTGCCTGGTTTGTTTTTTTTGGGTTTGGTATAATCCTTATAATTTTGGGTGAAATAAAAACAGAAATTGCAAGAACAAATAAAAACTTAAATGCAGTAATGAAAAAAATCGGTATAGAAGAAGCTTTCATGCCAGAAGTTGAAAAACTGGTTAAGGAAGGTAAAACCGTTGAAGCTATAAAAAAATATAGAAAAGAAACTGGCATCGGACTTAAAGAAGCCAAAGAATACATAGATTCAATTAATAAGTAATTAGCTAAATATTTATTATTGTTCATTTATAACAAAGAAATATATGTTATAATATTCCATATATACTGTAATCATACTATTGATTACAAAACTGGGGGAATAGAAAATGGAATCAATTATTATTTACTCTTCAATGACAGGACATAGCAAAAAAATTGCTAATCAAATGGCTGATAGCCTAAATCTAAAAGCATATAACATAAAAGAAGAAAAACCTGAAATATCAGACTGTGACTTACTTTTCATTGTAAGCGGTATTTATGGTGGAAAGTGTGCCCCTGAACTTTTGGAATTCTCTAAATCTATAAATAATAAAAAAGTTAAAAGAGTAGTTTTAATAACGTCATCAATGCGTAAAGCTCCTCAAAAGGAACTAAGATTGGCTTTAACTTTTAACAACATAAATGTAGATAAAGAAGAATATCTCTGTGAAGGTGGATTTTTATTCTTTAAGATATCTCATCCAAATAAAAATGAAATTGATGGAGCTGTAACCTTTGCTAAAAATATAATAAATTCATAAAATAAAACCCGCCCTATAATTTAGAGCGGGTTTTACTTTTATTAATTACTTATATAACGTTTTGAAATTGAGCTATGAACTTTATTTATCAATGGACGAAGTATTGCATACAGAATATACCCTATAACTCCTCCTGTGAAATTAGTTATCATATCCGTAACATCAAATATCCTTCCGCTAAAACTTACATAAGTCTTTAGTAATTGAGTGCATTCAATTGAAAGTGTGAACATTAATGAAAATATCATTACCCCTATAAATCTTCTTTTACTTACTTGTGGTAATAAAAATCCAAAGGGAATGAACATTATAATATTTAGTATTATTTGTCGTAAGGCTCCTCCATATTGCATTTTATAATCTATAAAGGGTTCCAAATTAATTGAATTTAAAAAGTAATTATTTGTACTTAAGGTTACATCTAAAGGTAAAATTGTAGCAAAAAGTACTAAAGTTATATATACAAACATTATTGTTTTCAAAATTAATTTACTTCTACTCTCTGTACTCCACTTTTTATAAAAAATAAATCTATATAATATTAAAAATACAATCAAATCTATAATTATTAACATATGTACCACCTTTCTACTGTCAGTGATTATTCTTGCCTTAATATAGTACATATATAATAACTCAATATTAACTTCTAAATATTACGATTTTCTTAAAAATATTTTTACATTTATTTGAATTTCTTTCGTATTATTTATAGATAGATAATTTTCATACAATACTATAAAAACTTATTATCTAAGGAGGTCTTTATGAAAAATACTCGTCTCAATATATTAATTAAATATCTTTGTTTTACTATTCTTTGGGTAATTGCCATTTTTCTACTAGCTGTATTTATATCCAACGTAAAGAATGTTAACTTAAAGGACTCACTATTTATTATTTCAATTATATTTATTATAATTGGCGCCTTACTTCTAGTTATCGTCAACACTCCTAAAGGCTCTAATTCAAATAGTTGGGGTGGGAATCTTCCTATATTTACTTTTCACTTTCTATATAGCAAAAATCCTAGCGATCCATTCAATAATAGTAGTATAAAAACCTTAACCCCAGCTATTACCGCAGCAGCTATTACCCTAGCAAGTATTATTTGCATTATTATAGATATAATAATATGATTAGTAAATACACTTAAAAAGTCTGATGAAAATTTTTTCACCAGACTTTTTATTATTTGCTTTGTAAATTCATATTAGAATTTACCTCCACTACCACCACGAGATGATCCACTACTACTTGAACTACTGGAGTGTCCCCCATTATTGGATGATTGTTCCGCTCTTCTTGTTTTGCTTACATTACTATACATAAAGATATCTTGAGAATTTACCACTTCAAAACTGTCTTTATCTACATATTCCTGAGCAAACTTCTGAGGACTATAATTCTTCATTTTCCCCTTCATTACAACAACAGATATTAGCGCAATTATTCCAGCTATAATTGCACTACCTAGAGTATAGTTCTTAACTTTTATTACTCTATGCTTTGGGCCATATGGCTTATTTGTATTAGCTTCATTTAAAAACATATCTGCATTTAATAAAGCTGTTTCAAAGCCCTTGTAATAATCAGCATCTTTAAAATCCTTAGCAGCTTCCTTACCAATATAATCTCTGCCATAGTCATTAAACGCTGTACTTCCATAACCATTTGTAACTATATACCAATCTCTTTCTTCCATGCTTAAAAGAAATAGCATACCATCTCTGTTTTCTCCAATTCCGTATCCACCATTATCAAATTCATCGTTGGCAAAAGTAGATGCTGGTTTACCGCTACAGGAATCAGTTGTATATATTACAATATCAAAATTATATTTTTCAATTATTTCATTAATTTTATCATTTAATTTGATTTCTTCTTCATCACTTAATAAATTACCATTATCTATTACCTTTAAATTTTCATCAGCAAAGGCCGTTGTAAAAATACAAAAACTAAATAAAAGAGTTAATAGACAAGTTAAAAATTTCTTCATTTCTATCTCCCCTTTCCTATATAAATAATAATCCACTAAGTAAAATTAAAAATATGGTTGCGAAAATTCCAAAGAACCATCCCCAAAACTTACTCCAAGATGTAGGTAGTTCACCAATAAACTTACCAGTTTGTCCATTCATAGCAAAGGTATATACTTTGTCCTTATACTTACCATTAAGCATCCATACTGGTAAAAGCGCATACTTTATATCACCATGTTGAAGCCTTATATTCACATTTTCAGGTATAACCGCTTCATATCCAGTAACTGTATTATCAAATAAAGTTTTAGTACTATTTTTAATTCTGTCATTAACTTTATCTGTAGTAGAATTAGCATCTACATCATATTTATCAGCTAAATATCCTGATAAATATGCAATGTCAAAATTCACTGCTTCATTATAGTTAAATGGTTCAATTGACTGCATATAATCATCATCCATCTTAGAAGATCCATCAGCAGGAACTTTATTAAATGAAAGATTACCCTCTCTTGTAACCATATAGTGGTCTGTCCTTTTATATTTATACTCACTATCACTCCAAACCTTTGTCCTAGTTGCCTTATATCTTATATTTGAATGAGTATCACAATCGAAAAGCCAAAATGGTACATATATACCTTTTATATCTTCAATTTTATATTCTTTTTTGAAGGAACTTGGTAGAAGCTTTTTCCCATTCCAAAACTTTTTAAGCGCTTCCATTGCAGCTTCTTTATTAACCTTAAATGGAATAATATAATCTGGACGAAATGATCCTTCAAACTGCTTTGGAATAATAGTTGGGTTTCCACAATAAATACATGAAGTAGCCCCCGTTGTTTCATCTGCAATTATCTCCGCTGCACAAGCAGGACATATATATACCTTCATACCTTCTCGTTCAGTATCTTTCCAATCACCATTTCCTGACTCACTAGTATACGGTTTCCATTTTATATCTTCTTCTTTTTCATCCTTTTCACCATAATATTCTTTTATAGCTTCAAGGGTATATTTACCCTCACAATATGGACACTCAAGCATTTGACTATCGCTACCAAACTCAAGAGCCCCATCGCAGCAAGGACATTTATATGTTACAATTTCCATGTAATCTTCCCCCCATTAAAATGCTTTTTAAATTTTAAGTTGTTGCATCATTATCGTCAAATCTATCTCCACATTCTGGGCAGAACTTTGGTGGTTCGCTTGGATTTTCAGGTTCCCAACCACATTTATCACATTTATAAACTTTTGCCTCAGCTGGTTTCTTCTTTCCACACTCCATACAAAATTTACCCTTGTTAACAGTGCCACAAGAGCAAGTCCAGCCAATAGGTGCTGGCTTAGGAGCTCCACATTCCATACAAAACTTTCCTATATTACCACTAGTTCCACAAGAGCAAGTCCACCCACTTGAAGCTGTTTCTTTTCTTTGCTCTACACCATTACTTCCTTGATTAGTATTTTCATTTCGTTCTTTTTCTCCCATTGCAAAAAGTGTTTGAGGATTCATTCCACCTGCTCCTCCAGCTAAATTCACTCCTGCAAAAGCAGCAAAGGCACCTGCTCCTTCATTTTTAGCTGCACTTTGCATAGCCTCAGCTTGAGCCCCAACTAAATGAGCCGCAGCCATATTAGGATTTCTGAAAGTTGCAGTACGTTGAAGTTGTTTAATCATATCTTCGTCTTCTTCTGAAGCTTTTACAGAGTTTACTCCAAAGGAAACAATCTTAAGTCCTCTAAGTTCATTCCATTTTTTAGACAAAACTTCGTTAAGAGCATCTGCAAGTTCCATTGTATGACCTGGAAGAGCGCTATATCTAATGCCCATTTCTGAAATTTTTGCAAAAGCTGGTTGAAGAGCTGTCATAAGCTCAGTTTTTAGCTGACTATCTATTCTATCACGAGTGAACCCGTCTTCTACATTACCACATACATTTGTATAAAATAACATAGGATTATCTATTTTATAAGAAAACTCACCATGACAACGGATAGCTATATCTACATCAAGTCCTATATTTTTATCTACAACTCTAAATGGTACTGGACTTGGAGTTCCGTATCTATTGCCAATTATCTCCTTAGTATTGAAATAGTATATTCTTTGATCTTTAGCAGTATCTCCTCCAAAAGTAAAACGCTTTCCTATAGTAGCAAAAGTAGCTTTCATATTTGGACTTAATTTTCCGTAAAAAATACTTGGCTCTGTAGATGTATCATATACAAATTCACCAGTCTCTGCACAAAATTCTACTACCTTACCTTGCTCAACAATCATCATGCATTGACCTTCATTTACAGCTATCACTGACCCATTTGAAATTATATTGCTATCACCCTTAGTATTAGAACTACGGCGAGATGTTCTCTTTATTCCTTTTTGTACAAGCACACTAGCATCCATTGACTCACAATAGAAAAATTCTCTCCATTGATCAGCTAGTACACCATTTAGTGATCCAACACCTGCTTTTAATAAACCCATAATCCAATTCCTCCTTAATTGTCTGTATTTTCATTATATACTTAATTTATATATAGTATCAATAAAATATTCCAACTTAAAAAAGCTATACGTTTTTGTATAGCTTACTTTATTAATTTACTTTAACTTTATCTCTTTTAACTAAAACAAAAGCTAATATAGAAAGTATTATTTGAACTATTATATATGTAAACCAAATACCGTATACTCCCCATAGTTTTGGAAGAATAAATAATAGAATAGGTGATAGTAATAATGGGTCAATATATACTAATAGAGATGAACTCTTAGCATCATCTATAGCATAAAGATATCCTGTCATTATCCTAGAAAATATAATAAAGGGTACTGCTATCATACTTAAAGCAATCGCAGTACTAGCATCGCTTGCAACCTCAGAAGATGTACCATACCATACTGGTATTGAATCTTTAAATATTAAAGCAAGACTAATATATACAACACATAATCCTATTCCACATAAAATAGCCTTATTTATAGTTTTCTTAATTCCTTTACTATCTTTTGCTCCTTGACAATAACTAATTATTGGCTGAATGCCATCGCTTAAGCCTTGACTTAAAGATTGTATAACATATATAACATAAGACATTACAGTGTATGCTGCAACAACGTTACTTCCTCCATACGCAAGGCATTGCCAATTTGTAAATATCATTACAAGCCCTGGTAGAATTCTTTTCTATATATGATTAATCCACAGGGAAGATCCTCAAAATGGAGTACTTTACTCTCATTAAAACCATTCTTTAAAAGAACCTTTCTTGACCCCTCATTCTTTTCAACTACATAAGCTACGAGTGCTTTTGCCTTTAACTCTCCTTTTGCATATTTCATCATATAAGATAAAATAACAGTTGAATATCCTTTACTCCAATAAGTCTCATTTAAAAAAGTACTCATAGAATATTCATATTCACTTTCATATTCTTTAAATACAAAAACCCCTGCAAACTCATTGTGTATTAAAATAGCATATCCTTCACTTTTTATGTATTTATCAAGTAATTCTTTAGCTTCATCTATCGATTTATGTCTTTTAAAGTACATATACTGTGAAATTTTCTCATTGCTAGTAAGATTAAAAACATCACTTAAATCATCTTCTACTAATCTTCTACATTTTATATCTTCATTGATTTTCATTTTATATACCCTATTACCCTTAATTTTAATATATTCAATTATATTCCTTTTAAAGGTTGATTGCAAAATAAAAACAGCTACTACAAAAATGTAATAGCTGCTATTATTTATTTCATTAAGTTATCTGCAAGTTCATTTAAAGCATTTATGTTTTCATCTTTTAGAGCTGATTTAATTGTAACTACTGGATCACATATAGTAACATTCTTAAACTCTTCTAATAATCCTTTAATATGTTTACCAGCACATGGTGCCCAAGATCCATTTTCTATAATTCCAACAGTTCTATTTTGATATTTCTTAGCTTTTAATCTTCTTAAGAAAGTCTCAACACAAGGGAATATTCCATTATCATAAGAAATTGAAGCTATAACTAATTTTGAAACCTTATAAGCATTACCTACAACTTCTGAAATATCATCTCTTGTTAAGTCTCTTAATATAACGTTTTTACATCCCTTTTCTTCCAATATAGAAGCTAATTTCTTAGCGGCCTTAGCTGTATTTCCATAAACTGATCCGTAAGCTATTAGTATTCCATCTTCTTCTGGTGTATAACTACTCCATGCAACGTACTTATCAATATAATGACCTAAGTCATCTTTTAAAATTGGTCCATGAAGTGGACAAATCATTGAAATTTCAAGAGTAGCAGCTTTCTTAAGTAAAGCTTGTACTTGAACTCCATATTTACCTACTATATTAATGAAGTAACGACGAGCTTCATCATCCCAAGGCTCATTTACATCTAAAGATCCAAATTTTCCAAATCCATCGGCTGAAAATAAGATTTTTTCAGTTTGTTCGTAAGTAACCATAACTTCTGGCCAATGAACCATTGGTGCCATAAAGAACTGTAGTGTATGTTTTCCAATGTTAAGTTCATCACCCTCACCTACTACAACCTTACGACCTTCTAATAATTCTACATCAAAAAATTGAGGAATCATACTAAATGTTTTAGCCGTAGCAACTACTTTCATATGAGGATACATCTTTATAAGTCTTCCTACATTAGCAGCATGGTCTGGTTCCATATGAGATACAACTAAGTAATCAATACTACATCCACCTAATGTTGTTTCAATATTTTTTAGCCACTCATCTGTAGCCCTTGCATCAACAGTATCTAGTACCGTAACCTTATCATCAAGTATTACATATGAGTTATAAGACACCCCATTAGGAACGGGATATTGACCCTCAAATATATCAATTGTTTTATCGTTTACACCAATATATTTAATAGAATTTGTGATTTTAATCTCTTTTGTTAAATTATTGTTCAAATTACTTCATCTCCTTACATAAATGCTCACTTTAACTTATTTTACCAAAAACATATACCAATAATGATTTTTACAAGAATTTATTTATATATTTTAAATAGTAATATACATTTGCAAAAAATTCAATAGTAAGTCTAATAAAACCATATTATATTCTTAATTTTCTTTCCTTTATAATATTTTCTAAATTTTCTTTACCTTTGTAGTTAATAAAAACAACTTTTTCATTTTTATACCCTATAAAATATTGCTCATCTTTTTCATTTGCTAAAATATATGCTTTTTCAAAATCTTCTAAGGAAACTTTCTTAACTTGAAAGTTTAAGTTCTTATTGTCTATTGAATTTTTATATTCTTCAACTAAAGGTTCAGCAAAGAATTTCACCCTTAACTCATAGTAATTAACATCAACTTCCGGCACATATAAATCTGTTTTATTTATATCATCTTTTCTGATTAAACCCTTTTGTTTAAAACTATATTGACACGGAGCTAAAAAAGTCTTTTTAAAACTTATAGTATTTTCATTTAAGTATCCATAAGTATAAATTTTCTCTTTTTCTATTTCTGACATGGATATTACAGGAACTTCTTTTTCATAGTCTTTTATTCTCATTTTCCAAGATGAATATTCACAAAAAAACGCACTTATAAATAAAACGAAAATAAAGCTAGGTATAATAAAATTAGATACCTTATTTAGTTTCATATGAGTTCTATATTTCTTTTGGGAAATTTCTAAATTACCATCTTTGAGATTTGATAAAATTCTCTTTAGATTAATAACATTAATTATACACCTAAATACAATAATAACTATGGAAAACAATAAAAATATCTGTGAATATATATCATCATTTATTAATTTTAAAATTGGAGTGCCACTAATAATATAATCCCTAAAAACATAAAAAATAGTAATTAGCACCATTGCTAATGCAAATAGGCTTTCTAATGTACATTTTTTAAGCAAAAATTTATATGCATAGCTTTCCACTATAGGATCACTATGAATTTCCCTTGGGTTTTCACAGTTAGAAACATAAATATGAAATAGTCCACTAGCTGTAGTTACATAAACCCATCCACATTCTCTATAATACTGTAAAACCTCAATATCAGGAGACTTTTCTCTTTTACATAGTGGAACTAATCTATACTGAGCATTTCTTGGAGATCGTTTATAAAAAGTAGCTTTATTAGAAATTTTATTTAAAATCAATCCCTTCTTTGCCATATCACTTAGCCATGATTCTATAACTTCAACATTAGTTAAATAAGTAGGCAAAGATTTTTTTACTTCTCCTGTCATTATCCTTCCTCTCTTTCTACACTTTCTACTCTTTCATACTTTAAAAAACCTATTACAAACACTTCTAGTATCCAAAAAGATACTGAACCAATAATTGCAACAAAAAGGTAAAACATCCCTTTACTAATAGGTATTATTTTTGAAATAAATCCCACGATTACAAAAGCCATTACCACTGTAATAACTCCATTGATTCTAGAATAATGTCCTGACTTTATTTCTGATGTTCTATATACCGCTCCACACTTATAACACTTAATTTCTCTATAGGCTTTACCTATAGATTTAATTTTTGCTTTTAATGTTATTTCTTTTTTACATTTTTCACAATACATCAAAATCACCTTTTTCAAAATTTAATAAGTTATGCAATGTTTAATTTTTCCATTTATTCTACTATTATATCATGAACTATAATTTAATAAGTACATTATTTAATTATTTATTTTCAAAAAATGTTAGTTAATTACACACTTCAACATATTACCAGTTAAAGTTGATTATGACATAAAATTGATGTATTATTATTTAAAGTAGGTTCTGTAGTAAAATAGAGTGATAAATATACAAGTTATGCTAAACAGTAAATTAATAGCTTATGCACGGCCAAGGGGGATACTATCCCCTCCTTGTTAATGAGAGATACTCAAAGTGAACCATAGGGTTCCTTTTGAAGAAGCCGAATAAAGTACTACAGAGCCTTGAAGTAATGTAATCATGGAGGCAATAAGATGGGGATATTAAATTCAAAAAAAACTTGTGCAATTTGCAATAAAGAATTAGGTCTGCGCAATTATTCAATAAGTGATAAGAAAAGTATATGTTTAGACTGTCTAGAAAAAAGTCATCTTTCAAGTTCGGAAGTAAAGACATTAACATCAATGGATATATGTGAAGCAATAAAAATGAGAGATGAATATGCATTAAGATATGAAACTTTTAGAGCCACTAGAAAAGTAGGAAAAATACTTGAATTTGATGATAATAAAAATCACTGGTTATTGTCTAGCGAAACAGGTAATATATTCAAAAACAAAATACCTCGAGTTTATAATTTCATAGATATAGAATATTATCAATTAATAGAAAATGATACAATTCTTCAACATGGAGGCTTTAATGATGAATTCCAGGAGATTGCTATGACTACATCACCAGAATTGAAGGAAACATCAATTTGTAATAATCTAAAAATCAAAATAGCTGTAAAAGATAGGTTTAACCCTGTTATATATATAGATTTCATTAAAAATGAAACTATGAAGAATGATCTTAATTATAAAAGAAATCTAAAGGATGCTAATGATTGCATGGCAGCCTTAAAATTAACTTGTGATAGCATTAAAGCATCAAAGGAGCCTATTACATCTAATGCAGATGAAATTTTAAAGTACAAAAATCTTTTAGATATGGGTATTATTTCTGAAGAAGAATTTGAACATAAGAAAACTCAACTATTGAATTTATAAAAACAAAAAAGTGGCAAAAGCTTTTAGTACTTATCTAATACCAAAGAGCAAATGTCACTTTTTTATTTTAAACGTATTGTCAATTATGACAATTATATATATGGCACACATCTATTGTTTATTTTCTATAGCTAAAACTAATTTAGTTATTGTTTCTGTGAGTTTATCCAGTTTTGCTTCAAACCTAATCATTAAGTATGCTGTAATTGCAATGGGAAAACCAACATTGCTCACCATCTTCATTAAATCTTCCATAATCTTCACCTCCTACTATAATATATCTATAAAAAACCTTAATGTAATTCTTAGAAGTACAAAATTTATTTTTTGACACTTTTTATTCCATATTTATACTATTTAAAAAAAGCATCGTATACCTTATGATATATTTTCTAGTGGAGGTGAAATATTAATTTAATATATTAATAAAATGAAAATGTAGATTGTTAATTGTAACATATATATTTTTTTAAAAGGAGTTTGATAATATATGGATAACAATGTAAAACTATATAATGCCCTTTTTCCTATTTGGATGCTTATAATGTTTCCCTTGACTTGGCTTTATATATTACCAGCAAACTTTATAATAGATTCAATTGTAATTTTAATTACTTTAAAGGTATTAAAATGTGGCTCTATCAAGAATATTTATAAAAGCACCATAATAAAAGTATGGATTTTTGGATTTGCCTCTGATTTTATCTGTGGCATACTACTATTTTTATCACAATTTATAAAGGGCAACTGGTGGTATGAATATATTATGATTCCACTAGTAGAAAATCCCTTAGATAACTGGTTTGCTCTCATTTATTGTTTAGTTACACTTTTTATAGCGGGCTTTTTTATTTATTTTTTTAATTATAAAATATCTTTTAAAAAATTGAACTTACCAAAGAAAACTATACAAAAAATAGCACTATCTCTTGCAATTTTTACAACACCTTATGTAATTCTTTTTCCTTCATATACACTATATGGCTACAATGTTAAAGTATCCTTCTTTACTAACCATATAGTTAAATATACTCAAGAATCCTACTCCATTAGTAAATCTGGTAAACCTATTGAAGTAGCCAGTGATTATGGTTTAAACAAATGGGACTTATGCTATGCAATTAATAGAGCAGATAGATATAAAAAAAGTGATGCTTTATTTGAAACTCCCTGTGAATTCAAAATAATTTACTTTGAAAATGAAGATACTGAAGATACTAGGACAGAGATAGATTTATGGAAAAAGGACCAGGATTGTATATTTAAACACAAAAATAAAACATATATTATGAAAGACTATGACAGCAAAGAAATTTTAGATATGTTAAATGGATTGTAGACCACTAAGTGCCCTGCAAATCAATGCAAGAGCACATTTTTTGTTTTAAGGTCAATTTACATGGTAGTATTTTCAAATTTTATAATATAATGTTAATATACATCTGAATAGGAGTGAATGAAATGAATAAAAAATTACATGTACATTTTATGGGTATCTGTGGTAGTGGCGCCGCACCAATTGCCATAATTGCTAAAAACATGGGTTATCACGTTACAGGGTGTGATTTAAATATATCTAGTTATTACAGCAATATACTTTTAGAAAATAATATAAAAATATATGAGGGGCATGATGCTACTCATATAAATAATATAGATCTTTTAGTAATTTCCCCTGCTATATTTGACATTTCTCCTGATCATCCCGAAGTTCTAGAAGCACAAAAAAGAGGTATTCTTATAACATGGCAAGAATTCTCAGCCAAATATATTCAAAGGGAAAAATTTGTACTTTCTGTAGCTGGAACCCATGGTAAATCTACAACTACTATTTTGCTAGGACTAACTCTTGAAACTGCAAATTTAGATCCTTCTGTTGAAGCTGGAACAACATATAATGATTGGGGGGGAGGATATAGAATTGGAAAATCAAAATACTTTGTATGTGAAGCCGATGAATTTAATAATAACTTTTTAAATTATTCATCTTCAATTGCAATTATAAACAATGTAGAAATGGACCATCCCGAGTTTTTCAAGAATATAGATGAAGTAAAATCTTCATTTAAATCTTTTATAAAAAATCTTGTGTATCCAAAAATTTTAGTAGTAAATGAAGAAAGCTTAGCTCTTAGAGAAATCTTACTAGAACTTAAAGACTGGTTAATAGAAGAAAATATTAAAGTTATAGGTTACTACATTAATAATCATTTTGATTTTCCATTTTATAAAGAATATAAGGGTAATATAAATAACTGTCCTACAAACCATTCAACTTTTAAAGTAGAAAGTGACGATTTAGAATATGATATGGAACTTGGACTAATAGGAAACCATAACATTGCAAATTCACTAGGAGTTTTAGCTGCTGCACTAGAGCTAAATATACCCATTGCCGTTATTAGAAATACTTTTAGAAACTTTAAAGGTATTGGTAGAAGATTCGAGCTTATTGGTGAAGTAAACAAAATAAAAATATTTGATGACTTTGCCCACCATCCAACAGCGGTTGCCTCTACTTTAGACTCAATTAAAGATAATTTTAATGATAAAAGAATTATTGCTATATTTGAACCTCACCAACTTTCAAGAATTAAATTATTCTATAATGAATTTGCTGATGCCCTTAGAAAAGCTGATAAAGTTATAGTTACTAAACCTTTTTTAGGTAGAGAAATCAAGAAAAAACTAGATCCAATAAATTTTGAAGATTTTGCAGCTCAAATAGGTTCTGAAAAGGCAACTTATATAGAACACACTGAAGATATCTGCAAGTATGTTTTATCCAATGGAGCTCCAGAAGATATAATTGTTGTATTTGGTGCAGGTAATTCTTATAAAATATCTAGAGAAATTCTTTCAGTACTTAATATAATACAAAAATAATTTAGAAATTCCCATTAATAAAGACAGGCCTTTACAGTATTGTAATTAGTCCTGTCTTTTTTTATTTATAAATAAAAAAATTCTTTATACATGTATTTATATAAAATGTTAACATTTTTATATTTTGTACCGATAATGGATTTATAGTATATAAGTTGCAATAAATTTAATTGTAGCGTATATGTATGGAGGAAAAGCATATGAACAACACTAATAAACTATATAATACACAATTACCCCCTATATCAACTGAAAAAACGGTACTTATCGTAGAAGATAGCAAGGTAAATAGAACGCTACTTAAAAATATGCTTTCATCTGAATATGCAGTTTGGGAAGCAGAAAATGGACTAGAGGCTTTAGATTTACTGATAAAAAATAAAAATAAAATATCTGCAATTATGTTAGATGTTCTAATGCCTAAAATGGATGGGTATAAATTCTTAGAAACAATAAAACAAAATTCATCTTATAAAAATATACCTATTTTAGTTACTACAGAACTTAGTGATAATAAAAGTGAAAAAATGGCACTAAAACTTGGTGCTTGGGATTTTATAACAAAACCTTATGATAAAGAAATTATTAAATTTCGTCTTGAAAATGCAATTGCTCGAAGCGAATTAACTGCATTTAATCAATTAAAATACTTAGCAGAATATGATACCATTACAGGTATATATAATAAATCCAAATTTTTTCAAGCTACTAGACACATGCTCCAAAACAAAAGAGATGAACACTTTATATTTGTGCGTTTTGACATAGATCGTTTTAATCTAATCAACTACTTCTATGGTAATGAAGAAGGTGACAACCTTTTAAGATTTGTAGCTAATTTTATAAGGAACTTTTCAAAGAGCAAAAAATATTATACATACGGTAGAATTGAAAGCGATATATTCTGTCTCTGTATTCCATATGAGAAAGAAAAATTACAAAAAAGTTTAGAAGAAGCAAGAAATACTCTTGATTCCTATAGAATAAGTTATAATATAGTACCTTCTTTTGGTCTATACATCATCGATGATATTAATCTTCCAATAGATATAATGTATGACCGAGCAAGTTTAGCAGCAAAATATCGAAAAGGAAATTATATGGTGTGCTATGCCTACTATGACAAAGCAATGAGTGAAAAACTTGTAAAGGAACAAGAAATAACTAATGAAATGAACTATGCTTTAAAAAATGGTGAATTTTCGATATACCTTCAACCTAAATATAATCTTAAAACTAATTTACCTTCAGGTGCTGAAGCCCTTGTTAGATGGATTCATCCTAATAAAGGAATGATATCCCCCGGCGACTTTGTACCTGTATTTGAAAAGAACGGTTTTATATCAAAACTAGATTATCATGTATGGAACAGAGTTTGTAAACTAATTAGAACTTGGCTAGATAAAGGAAAAACTCCTTATCCTATTTCTGTGAACATATCTAGAGTTCACCTGCATGATACTAGGTTTGTAGAAACTTTAATATGTTTAGTTGAAAAATACAATATTCCCTCTAGTTTATTACATCTAGAATTAACAGAAAGCGCTTATATTGATAATCCTACTATTATGAGTGAAGCTATGGATAAACTTCATGAAAAAGGATTTGTTATATTGATGGATGATTTTGGAAGTGGTTATTCATCATTAAACGTTCTAAAGGATATTAACGTTGATGTTTTAAAAATAGATATGAAATTTTTATCAAAGTCAAAAATAGCAGGACGTGGTGAAAATATCATAACTTCAGTTGTCAGAATGGCAAAATGGTTAAATATTCCTGTTATTGCTGAAGGTGTTGAAACATTAGAACAAGTAAACTTTTTAAGAAGTATTGGATGTGAATTTGTACAGGGATATTATTTTGCTAAACCAATGCCAGTTAATGAATATGAGGAATTAATGTCAACACAATCATACTTTAAAGA
>URKQ01000027.1 GCA_900548455.1 uncultured Clostridium sp. | reverse complement strand
TTTTCAAAAGGAACCTTATGGTTCCCTTTGAGTATCTCTCCTTAACAAGGAGGGAACAGAGTCCCCTTCCAACCCCCCATAGGAAAAGCCATGCACAAGCATAAATTAAGAATTTAAAATTAAGAGTTAAAAATAAATGAAGAAATTCCATTGGAATTTCAACAACAATTTTACATTTTACATTCTAAATTTTAAATAAACATTTTAAACTTGTACATTCTATCACTTTATTTTACTACAGAGCTTATTTACTAATTAAATTTCTCTTAATGCTTTATTATACATTTGACCTAAGAATAAAATAATTATAATTATTCCAAAAATTAAAAACAAATTAGGTGTACTTAGAAAAGTACATAAACTTGCTACTACAAAGGAACCTATTGGCGTAGCAGCCATAACTAATGAATTATTGATTCCTGCAACTCTACCAAGTATTGATTGCTCTACCTTACTCATAAATGTAACTCCAATTAGCATTATAAAAATGCTGGCTGGTATACCAATTGCAAGTCCTGAAACTGCCAAACCTATATATATAGCTACTGAAGCTCCCCCAAACATTGGAATAAAATATAAAGATAAATAGCTTAATCCAATAACAACTCCTGCTAATATAAAAATAACTATTCCTTTTACTTTTTCAACTATTTTAGGAAACAATGCTCCACCTAAAATCATCCCAATTGTTATACTTACGTTCATTACAGAAACCCCTTGTACCCCAATCATGAGATTTTCTTTAACATATGCCACACTCAACGTATTAAATGGTATTAAAAGAATATTAAATATAGCCCCAAATATTGCAATATTAAATAGTAATTTCTTTGTTTTTAAATATAAAAAACCTTCCTTTAAATCCACTAAGTAAGATTTTAATTGAATAGCTTTCTTATTTAGAGTTTCTTCCTTAAACCTTACAAAAGATAAAAACAAAGCACAAATATAAAATGAAGCTGCATTAATCATCATGCCACCTTCTATACCTATCATAGATATTATCGCAGCTGCAACGGCAAGTCCTATAAGTTCAACTATCCTTCCTAAAGTTGACTGTAATGCTGTTGCATAAGCATATTTTTCCTTAGGAATAATAAGAGGGTATGCAGCTACTCCTGCTGGACAATTAAAGGATTCAAAGGATGAATTAATAAAAGTAAAAATAAATAAATGATAAGTTCTTAACCATCCAAATAAAAACATTAATGCTGTTATAGTTACTACAACCGCTCTCCCTATATTACAGATTATTAATATCTTCTTTTTACTTCTATAATCCACATAAACTCCTGCTATTGGTTGAAAAATAATATTAGGTAATGCATTAATTCCAAAGAGCATGGCCATAAGCGCTGTACTTCCTGTAATTTCATAAACCATCCATCCATATGCTATAGTGTCTATTGAATCTCCAAATCTAGAAATCAAATTTCCAATCAAATATAAACAATAATTTTTATCCTTAATAATATCAATATAACCTATTTTAGACCCCATATTGTTTTCCATTTTTTATCTCCCTTTATTTTATATTACAATTATAGGTTATAATGTTATTAGATAGTTGTCAATAATAATTAGATATATTTCTAATATAAAAAATGCAACTAATAATTTATTATGAAACTTCGAAAAAACAAAAACTCTATACTTTCTTGGACGTAAAAAAAGATGCCCATATACTGTAGCACCTTTAAATATTAAGATTTGTAGTTATATCCTATTCAGCTTCTATCAAATACTCTAAAAAACTATTAACAACCACGGGATCAAATTGAGTTCCTGAACATTTTTTTAATTCAGCTATAGCATCTTCTTTTCTCATTGCTTTTTTGTATACTCTCTCATGAGTCATCACATCATAGGAATCTGCAACGGATATAATCCTAGCCATAAGTGGAATTTCATTATAAGAAATTCCTAAAGGATATCCACTTCCATCCCATCTTTCGTGATGTGTTAATACAATTCTTGCAACATTAATAAGTTCGCTAGAAGCATTGATAATTCTATAGCCTTTTTCAGTGTGAGTTTTCATTATTTCAAACTCTTCTCTGGATAATCTACCTGGTTTTAATAAAATATCTTCGTCTATAGCTATTTTACCTATATCATGTAACCTAGCAGCAATCATCAGTTCATCCATTTCTGAGTTTCTTAATCCTAATTTTCTACCAATGGCAAAAGCATAATGTTCTACTCTTTCAGTATGTTCTTCTGTTTCCATATTTTTTGCTTCAAGACTTTCCTTTAAAGAATACATCATTGAGCTTTGAACACTATTTTTCTCTAAAAGTTTCTGTCTATAAACTCTCTCTTCAACTTCTTTTATCAATCTTTTACTATCATCTTCCACTGTATATTTTACTGTTTCACCAAGTGCAATACTTAAATCAATACAGTCATTAAATTTCCTTACCTTGAATTCATCATTAATTTTATTAACCATATTTTCACATTCTTGCTCATTAGTATTTGGCAAAAGAATTATAAATTCATCACCGCCCCACCTAAACACAAGACCTTTAGGATTACATAGTTCACTTAAGACTTCTGAAATATTTTTTAGAAACTTATCTCCCTGTAAATGCCCTAAAGAATCATTAACTAATTTTAATCCATTTACATCGCCCATAATAATTCCTAGCGGCAAATATTCTTCCTTATTTAATTCCTGCAACTTTTCTTCAAAACATGTTCTATTATATAATCCAGTTAATGCATCTGTATAACTTAAATTCCTAAGTCTTTCCTCTAAATTCTTTTGAGAAGTTATATCTCTAGCCAATCCAACAATTCCCCATACATTTCCTTCTTCATCAATTACAGGTACTTTTAATGATTCCTCAAAAATACATTCTCCTTCTTTGTTTATCCTACTTTCCACAGACAACTTTGCAGTTTTACTTTCCATTATTTCTTTGTCATCTTCTAAAAATTTTTTAGCTACATTCTTGTCTGGATATAACTCTAAATCTGTTTTACCTAGAACCTCTTCAATTCCAAAATTCTTGTAAAAATCGGAAAAGTGCTTATTACAACCTATGAATTTAGAATTTTTATCCTTATAAAAAATAGTTTCTGGAAGTGAATCAATTATAGTTCTTAAAATATCTCTATTATATTGAAGTTCTTGTTGTTGCTTTTTTTCTTCAGTAACATCTACAATCAACCCTGCAATTCCTCTGACTTTATTAATTTTCATCAAATATCGGGAACATCTTACATTCAATATATTTTCCATCAATAACAGCATCGTAATTTTTAAGTTTTCCACTTTTTATACATTCATCTATCTCTTCTTCATACTCTTTTGCCCTATCTAGATTAAATGCTTCTCTTAGAGTTTTTCCTTTAGCATTTATAAATTGAATATCATACATTTTCTCATAGGATTTATTTAAAAAAATTATTTTTTTTTCTAAATCAACTACCATTAAAGGCCATGGAGTACTCTGAAAATACCATTCAGTATTTATATTCATTATAAAAACCCCTCACATTCTAACAAGTCTATTTTATCATTCTTTTACAACAAATATCTATACATTATGGTATTTTAACTCATTACTTTTTTACCTAATTCTTTTTCTTCTTCTACTTAATAAAAGTTCTCTACTTAGAACTTGTTGATATCTAGGATCTCCGGCCAAATAAAAACTTAAAACATCTGCAAATGCTTCTCCATCCAATCCTCCAATACCACCTCGTCTATCTACTTCTTCTTCTACCCTATCTAAAAAGACTTCCTCAACAATAGCTCTTTTAAATAGTTCATCTTCTATTCTCAATTCTTCTTCTTCAGATATTTCAACATCATTATATACAATTTTCTTATGGCATTTATTTTTTTTCTTAATTTTCTTTTTCGTGCACTTAATCATTTTCTTTAAACCCATAACTCTCACCAACTTATCAATTCTGTTTTTAATTTATATAGTACTATATATTAAAATATGAATTAATATGAAAGTTAGTTACCTTATTCCTATAACAAAGTCTTAGTTACTTCCTTCATCTAGCATAAAACTATCTGCAACTGATGTAACTACATTATCCATCTCAATTTTATTATCTAAAGGATACTGAATTAAAAAGCTACATATTTCACTATTACTGACAATCTGCATCTTATAGTATATATCATCATCCTCAATCCAAGATACTACATTGGACTTATCCCCAATAAACTTGTAATTCACAATTGGAACCTTAACTAATTCTTGTGCAAAAATATATTCGTTAGATAAATTTTGTGTATTAAACATCCCCCATACCATTACTACAATCTTGCCATCTTCACTACTAGCAATTAAGCCATCATTATTATTTAATGGTGTAATAATAGTTAGTCCTTTAGGTAAATCGATATAAAAACTATATTTTTCATTTTTATATTTTACATAATCAGCTTTACTACTTTCATCAAATATAATCTGTTCCTGAATTATACTGCTATTTTTATACTTTTCTTTCTCCTTCTCATCTATAGATCTAGTTATTTCCTTTTTTAAAGTTTCTACATCTTGTTGAAGTCCCAATCTTAAATAAGCGTTATCTATATCATTTATTGTTCTCCAAGCATCTTCAATTTTTCCACATTTATATTTCTCTTTAGCTTCAATATATTTTTTCACAATAGATTCTAATTTAATTACATCCTTATCACAATTTCCATCTTTTATGGAATTTTGGAAGTATGAAAGAGCCATTTCATACTTTTTATCATTTAAGGCTCTTTCTCCTTGAATTAGATTTTTATTATTTTCATCAACTTTATTACTTCCCAATATGAATATAAATAACAATATAATCATTCCACTCACTACTAATAACATTATTGAATATTTATACTTTTGTCCTACCCCTCTTTCATTCTATTCCTCCTTAGAACACAATTTTAAGATAGACATGATGAATGGCAATAATTTTTGTAATACATTTATATTCATAAAAAATATATTTATACCTAGTACACTAATTCTTTAAATTTAATTATTTTTCTTTATAACCTTCTTTATAAGTTTAACAACCTCATACCAAAGCACTGAAATACTTGCTATAACTAGTACTATAATTATCTCTTTAAAGGTAAGGGGTGCAAGTTTTAGAAAACTATTCGCAGGTGTATAGATAATTATACTTAAGCCTAGAATTGTAGCAAAACTTACTAACCACATAATTTTATCTCTAGCAAGACGTTTTATTGATTGAAATGCAAAATCATAATCAGAACTGTTTACTTGTACAAGTAATATATTAGATATCATTATCACTGCAAGTCCCATAGTTCTTGCAACTTCAACTGAATTTATATTTTGTGAAAGTGTATAATAGTAAATTCCAAAAGATGCTGCAAAGATAATCAATCCTTGTATTATGCTTTTAATTAAAACTCGAGAAGTTAAAATCTTTTCTTTTGAACTCCTAGGCTTTCTACTCATAATATTATTTTCTGCTGGTTGACGCTCTAGTACAATTGAGCATGTTGGATCAATTATCAATTCTAAAAGTACCACATGAAGTGGTAAAAAGAATAAATCTGCAGGACTTATCCCTAATAATGGTGCAAGTAAAGAAGTTAATGCAATTGGTATGTGAATTGTAAATACATACCCTACAGCTTTTCTAATATTGTCATAAATTCTTCTTCCATCCTTTACTGTATCAACAATTGTTGAAAAATTATCGTCCATTAAAATTAAATCTGCTGCTTCCCTTGAAACTTCACTTCCTCGCTTACCCATTGCTATGCCAATGTCTGCATATTTAAGTGCTGGTGCATCATTTACACCATCTCCCGTCATAGCCACAATTTCTCCATTTTCCTTAAATGCTTTTACTATTCTCATTTTATGCTCTGGGATTACACGAGAGAATATACTCACATCCTTAACCTTTTCTCTCAATTCCTCATCCGACATTTTATTTAGCATGTCTCCAGTTATAATATGATCACTATTTGGCATACCTATTTTTTTTGCAATAGATGCAGCTGTAACTCCATTATCTCCTGTAATCATAACAACTCTAATTCCTGCTTTATTACAAATAGAAATATCCTTTTTTACTGTTTCTCTTGGAGGGTCGGCAAGTCCAATTAAACCGCATAATGTTAAATTACAATCTGTAATTTCTTTAGGGATTTCCCCTTCATCATGAAGCTTCATTATTCCTACAGCTATAACTCTTAATCCTTCCTTTGACATCTGAATTACTTTCTCTTCAGCTTCTCTTTTTTCTTCTTGTGATAAATTACAAATTGTAAAAATACGTTCAGGGGAGCCTTTGGCGGCAATTACAATTTCTCCATCATGATGCCATACATGTCCCATCATTTTTAATTCATTTGTAAAAGAATATTCAGTAATTAATTTACCTCCAAATAAGTGTTTCTTATCGATTCCAATATTTTCACAGTATCTAAGCATTGCTTTTTCCATAGGATCATAGGCATCAACCTCACATCCTAATCCCATAGTTTCACACAAAGTTTCTCTATCACTGTGAAACGCCCAAGTATCTTGTACTGTCATCTCATTCATTGTTATAGTACCTGTTTTATCAACACACAAAACAGAAACTGCACCAAGGGTTTCAACGGAAGGTAATTTTCTCACTAAAGATTTTTTCTTAGCTAACCTCCATGCACCCATAGATAAAAATACAGTTAAAATAACAGGAAATTCTTCTGGAATCATAGCCATTGCAAGAGTAATTCCTGACAAAATACTTTCAATAATCCTATCTACAAAAGCATGGTCAGAAATATTAATGTATATGATTATTGTAACTAAAACAAATAATACTCCAGCAATTATGGCACATAATCTTACAAGTTCCCTTATTTGTTTCTGTAATGGTGTTTGTTCATCAGGAGCTTCTACCACATTAACACCTATTTTCCCATACTCAGTCTTAGCTCCAATTTTATCCACTCTTACCGTTGCTGTACCCTGAGTAACAAGAGTTCCTGCATAACAATAATCCTTTCTCCAATATTCATCTGAAGCTTTCTCAACACTATGAGATATTTTCCAAACACCTTCCGCTTCTCCAGTAAGTGATGATTCATCAACACATAAATCACTAGACTTTATAATTACTCCATCGGCTGGTATTTTAGCTCCTTCGTGGATCATCATTAAATCTCCAGGTACTAAATCACTACTAGCAATTATAGTTTCCCTTCCATCTCTTAAAACTGTAATATGTGGTGCAGATAAATCCTTTAAAGCATTTAACGTTTTATCTGTTTTCCATTCCTGAATTACATCGATACTAATAATACCAACTACAAAAATTAGCATTATCATTCCATCACGAGGTTCTCCAAGAATGAAATAGATAATAGCTGCTACAAGCAAAAGTAAAAACATTGGCTCGCCAATGATGTGTAGAACTTTCATTATAAAATTTTCTTTTTTCTGTGGAATTAATTCATTTTTTCCATACTTGTTTTGTAATTTTTTTGCTTCAGTAGAGCTTAAGCCAGACATAGTTTGTTTTTCATTTGACATAAAAGTTACCTCCGTTCTTTGTCTTGCGACAGTGCTTTGATAGCTCTATGCTACTCCATTCATCATCTATGTTTCCGCAACATGTTTTATAAGACAAAAAACACATCTGCGGAACATACTACTGTCCCACAGATGTGTTTAAATCCATCTGTTGCCATTTGGCCCGGCCCCATGAATATAAATAATTCATCGCCTGCTCAGTTTGTACTGTTGAACTCGCATTCTTTTTAGAGAATGTAATGCAGTGCAAAGAGATTTTATCTTAATATAATATGATATATTTATAAATTAATCAACGGTTTATTTGTTAATTTTTTGTATATTTTATTTAATTTACAAACAAGCAGCTTCTCTTTCTATTTCTTGTAATCTTTTATATATTTCTTCACATCTACATTCTATATAATAAAGATTTCCCATTGAATTTATAAACTCTTTTTTGCTAAGTTCAGTGTACTTTTCTTTGACTGCAATTCGCTTCTCTTCAATTGCACTATGAAAATCACTTCCACATGGACCAAATCCATTTACCCTAAATCCAATAATTGAACTTACAAAATCAATGCCATACTTTAAATTTCCCATATTTTCGTCCTTAATTAATAAAGCACTTCCATCTTTATCTATACGAATGCTTTGCAATGTGTTTTCTGAAATTCCTTCTTCAACTTTTTTAAATTCCTTAACTAATTTTGCCGCTTCTTTTGCAAGCTCTTTTCTTCTTTCTGTTTTTTCCAAAATATAATCACCTCAAAATATCTTTAGTATTATTGACATTATTTATAATGTTTATTTGTATATTAAACTACTTTTCTAACTAACTTTATCACTGTAAAATAAAAAACAATATAATATTATATCATTAATATTATAAATAATCTTAATTTTAATTTTATATTTAAATATATTTTACAAATTTTTATACAAAAAAAAGACAGGGCAACATGATACCCCATCTTTTCCTAAAAATTAAATTTATCTTTTCTTAATTTCTCTATAAACTTTTCTTCTGTAACTATAGCAGCCATTTCATCATTGCTATCTAAAATATTATTTATTTTTCCTTCATAAGATAAATACTTAAAATTTCCTAATATAGCAAACTTATTGTCACATATTAATATGGTTCCTGGATATATCTTATTTTTTATAAAAAACATTTCTTTGTAACCTTGAAAATCCTCTAATAAGTTGTTAGCTATCTTATCCGACGTCTTTTTAATGCTTTCTAGTTCCTTTTTTTCTTCAGTACCATATACTATTTTTACTTTAACACCTTTTTTTAATGCATTTTTTATATTGTCGTAAACTCCTTCTTTAAACATTACATGATTATTTATTGATGGCGAAATTATATCCATCTCTTTTTCACATGACTTTAATGCCTTTTTAAACATCTCTTTTATTTCTGCTCTTCTTATCATTTTAAAATCGCTGATTCCTAGTTGAGATAACTCTTTAACGATATCTAATGTATGATCTATATTTTTTTGAACAGAATTCATATAATTTTCTTTTAACTCATCTAAGTCCTTCTTTAAATTTTCATTGACTTTTTCATAATTAACATTGTTTTGTAATTCTCCAAATTCCTCAGATATATTACTCAATATTTTATTAATTTGAGTTTCATTTTTTTTATTATACTCTTCCATAACTTCATTGGTATTTTTCTTAATGAGCTTCTCCAATGATTGGAAATCAATTTTGTTGTTTTTAATATTGTTTCGGACCTCTTGTAACTGCTTGTTTATAGCTCCATCAATTTCTTGCTTAACTACTGTCTGCTGCCTTTTTAGTAAATAATTAATTTCCCTGTCATATAATTTTTTACTCTCATCTATTAACTCGTTAATTTCTAAATCAATAACTAAATCATCTGCTTCATGATTTTCACTCACATAATCTTTAACCTTATACTCTATTCCATTAACCAACTGTTCGTTACTTTGAGCTATTTTATTCCTAACATGTGTATATAAATCCTTATAAGTATTTTCTACTGCATCATTTACTCTATTAACCATTTCACTTTGAGTGAACCTATTATTTTCAACTACCATTCCTTGCACTGCATTTGACATATAATTGTTAATAATTTCATTGGATTGATCTTGAAACTCTTGTTTTATCTTAATAATTTCACTAGTGATATCTTTTCGTAATTCCTTTTTCATACTAGTTTTTTCATCATATTTTTTATCTTCCTCTGTATCAACAGCAGTCTCTATGATAGTTGTAACATCCTCTTTTACTAAATCCTTATTTTTCTTACTTAGCCTCTCTTCTACTAAATAATATAGTTGTAATAATAGCAAGATTGCTAATATTATCAATAATACTTCTATAAAAAATTGAGTATTGTCAATAAAAAAAGCTAGTCCAATTATACATAGAAGCTCAATAATTAGAAATTTCAAACTCTTTTTCACTTTCTCCACCCCATTCCCCAATATATGTTTTAACATAAAAAAATATACAGTAATTACATTATATATATCGAAGCGTTCTAGAATTACTTTATAGTATATAAGTTACATTAAAGTTAATTGTAATATTTATAGTCTCTATATAGTAAAAAAACAGTGATCGAATATACAAGCTACGAATGCATATAGGGCCTTTTTAAATAATATAAATATATTATAAGGAGGATGATAAAAATGGGAAAACAAAAAAGAGGTAAAATAATTAAAACAATCTCTGGTTGGCGAGGTACTTGTCCAATATGTGGTCGTAAAAGAGTTAGATTAGTTTGGACAATGAAAAATAGTGACGGGAAATTAATTAACATTTGCAAAATATGTTCATCAAAAAATTCAAAATAATATAAGTAGTGCTGCTTGTGTAGCACTACTTAAAATTAAATTTTTTATAATATTAATCCTACTACTGCACCTGTTAATAGATTTACTGCAGTAGCTACTAAAAGAGCCTTAACTCCTTGCTTTGCAACAACCTGTACCTTATTAGGAGCAATAGCTGAATATCCACCTATTAATATACCTATACTTCCAATTCCAGCAAATCCACAAAGGGATGTAGTAATCATAGCTTTTGTATTGGCAGAAAGCATTGCAAATTGAGGTAATCCAAAAGCAACTGCCTCATTTGTAACAAGTTTAGTGGCTAATATTTCAGATGCCAAAGTAAGTTCACTTTGAGGAACTCCCATTAAAACAGCTAATGGTTTAAATACTATACCTAATATGGACTGCATTGTAACACCATCAAAAAATATCCCAATAAAATTATTCACCATACTTACCAGTGATAAAAATACAATAAGGGCTACACTGATTCCTATAACACTTTTAAAACCTGATTGTGCATAGTTCATCATAGTTTCTATAGCATTAACACCTTTATCATTTTCAATCTCTATATGATTTGCATCATAACTAGTAGGCATAATAATCTGAGTTAAAACAAAGGTACTAAATACTGTTAATGGCATTGATACTATTATCCACTCCATTGATGCTCCATAAGATGCATATAGTCCAACTACAGAGGCACTAATAGATGTCATTCCCCCTACTAATGTAGCAAATATAACAGAATCTGTTGCATGTGGTAAATATGATTTAGTAACAAATAAACTCTCTGATTGTCCTAAAAACATATTAGCAACTCCATTTACTGCAACTAAAGTATCAACTTTTAAAACTCTAGCAATTAATTTTCCTATTACAGAAATAAATTTTTGTAAAATATTAAAGTGAAATAATAGTCCCATTAAAGCACTTATAAATACAATAGGTAATAATGAATTAATAAAGAATACAAAGTTATCCGTTAAACCTCCAAAAACAAAATTAATACCTTCAGTTGATTGGCTAATTATCCAAGTGAAGCCATTAGCTATCCACTCAACACCCTTCCATAGAGGTGTCTTTATTAAAAGCACCGCTAAAAGAATTTGGCCAAAAAAAGCAATTAGTACACTTTTCCATTGAATATTTTTCTTTTCTTTAGAAAATAGATATGTTACAAATAAACAAATTGCCATACCTATTATTGCAAAAATTTTTTCCATCGTCTCTTCCTTTCATCTCTCGTATAAACTTGACTCTGTATTACTACAGAACTATAAACTCTAAGCTATCAATACTTTTCATAAAAATGCCTAGGTTAGTATTGGTCCGATAGCTACCGATTATATACCATTCCTAGGCATTATTATCTCTTAATATTCAATTTTATATTCTATATTATAAACATGATAACTTACTTATTTAACTCACTTAACATTACAGTTCCTTCAATTAAAGATTTTTTTACATCTATAACTCGTTGATTAAAGGATCCTCTTAAATTAAGAGATAAATTCCTTTTAGTACTGTCATATCTTCCATCAATTAAAACATCAATATATTTTAATATTTTTTTCTGGGTTTCGTCAAGGATTTCAAATGTATATCCAGTCCATACATATATTTCTTTATTGGGGTAAAGTAATTTAACCTGCTTACATACGTCTATTACTCCTTCAATATTAGGAGGACACAACGGCTCTCCTCCAAGGACTGCAAAATTTCTATCTATTCCATTTTCATTTATATTGCTAAGAATATATTGCAAATCTGTACCTGTAAATTCCTGCCCTTTTTGATAATTCCATGTTTCCTCATTAAAGCAACCTTCACAATGATGTGGACATCCCTGTGTCCATAATGACATAGTTATCCCTGTTCCATTAGCTACATCATTATCCTTTATTTTAGAAAATCTCATTTTTATGCCTCCAACTATAAATGCAATACTCTCTGTCCTATTTCTTGAGTACGTCCTTTTCCCCACATATTAGAACCTATATAACCACAAGTTCTTCTCATAACCTGCATTTCATTTTTATCTCTATTTCCACAATTAGGACAATACCACTCCAAATTATCATCTAATTTTATTTCTCCAGTATAATCACATTTGTAGCAAACATCTGGTTTAGTATTTATTTCAGCGTACTGTATATTATGATAAATAAAATTAATTATTTGCTCTACAGCTTTTAAATTTTTACTCATATCAGGTACTTCAACATAACTTATACATCCACCTAAACTAATGTCATGGAACTGACTTTCAAACTTAAGTTTACTAAATGCATCTATTTCCTCTGTAACATGAACATGATAGGAATTTGTATAATACATTCTATCAGTAACATTTTTTATTTCTCCAAATTTCTGTTTATCAATTCTGCAGAATCTTGATGTCAAACTTTCTCCTGGAGTACCATATAATCCAAAGCCTAAACCTGTTTCCTGTTTCCACTTCTGACAAGCATCATTTAAATAGGACATAACCTTTATAGCAAAAGCTTCCCCTTCTTTTGTTGTATGTGATACCCCTAACATAGCTTGGGTCATCTCATATACACCCACATATCCTAAGGAAAGCGTTGAATATCCACCTTTTAATAGAGAATCAATTTTTTCTCCCTTTTCAAGTCTTGCAATTCCACCATGTTGCCAATGAATAGGTGATATATCTGAAGTAGTTCCTAGTAAAAGTTCATGCCTGACCATTAATGCCTCTTTGCATAATTCTAATCTCTCATCTAATACTTCCCAAAACTTCTTCATATCTTTATTAGCCGTCAACGCTACTTGTACAAGGTTTAAAGAAATTACTCCTTGGTTAAATCTTCCATACCATTTATATTTACCACTTTCATCTTTCCAATTGCTTAGGTGTGATCTACATCCCATTGGAGGAAAAGTTTCTCCATCATAATTTTTTCTCATTATTTTTGCACTTTGATAATCTGGTACTAGTCTTTTAGTATTACACTTTGCAGCTAGTTTTGTAATGTAATCATACTTACCACCTTCTAAACAATTATGTTCATCAAGTAAATATACTAACTTAGGAAATTCCTCTCCAATTGGTTGGCCCTTATAATTTTTCATTCCCTCTAATCTTTGCTTTATCATTTCTTCACATATTAATGCCATTTCTCTTTCATATTCATTACCTTCTTCTATTTCAAGATAAATTGTTGAAAAAGGTGCTTGTCCATTACTTGTATGTAAAGTTGATAACTGATATCTAATTGTTTGTATTCCTGATTTTAATTCCTCAAGCATTCTATCTTCTGCCAATTCATGAGCCATATCATCAGAATATTTTTCCTTATACTTCTTATAATATTTATTATATGAAACCCTTAAAAAAGGAGCTATATGTTTTATTGTTATAGTATTTCCACCGTATTGACCACTTGCGATTTGAGCAATTATCTGAGTTACTATTGTACACGCTGTTCCAAAAGATTTTGGTGGTTCTACTTGCTTATTATTAATAACAGTTCCATTATTAAGCATATCTTCCAAATTAATAAGCATACAATTATGTATTGGTTGCATAGCATAATCCATATCATGATAATGTAATACACCTTCATCATGGGCATGAACTATATGTGCAGGTATTAACTTTCTTCTTGCAATATCCTTTGAAACTTCCCCTGCTACTAAATCCCTTTGAGTTGAAGCCAGCACTCCATTTTTATTTGAGTTTTCATTCAATACGTCCTCATTACTTTTATCTAATAATCCTAATATACTATCATCAGTAGTATTAGTTTCTCTTTTAAAAGATTGAACAGCTCTATATCCTTCATAAGCTTTTGCCGTCAACTCTTGCTTATATGTTATTAGCATCTTATATACCATCTCTTCAACCTTATAAACTGTAGGTGAAAAACCTTCTTTTATACATACATTTTCAATATCATCTGCTATATGTTTTGCAATTTGTGGTTCATTTATTCCACTACCATTTTTCATTGCTTTAAGAATAGCAAATTCAATCTTACTTTTATCAAATTTAACTACGCTTCCATCTCTTTTAATTATTTCTAAATCATTAGTCATAAAGCTTAACCTCTCTTTTCAACCAATATAAATAGTGGCATTACCACTTGGTTCTATACATTAAAATACTACACTTAGCAGGAACTTCCCACTACATGTAGTATCGCTGTTATTATTTTATACTATATATAGTGTTCTTCGCAAGTTTTTTACCCAATATTTTATAAAGATTATTTTTTTAAAACCCATTGACACAAACCAAGCCCTTGTAATATCTAACTTACAGCCAACCTATTTTTTTAATAAAAATAAGCCATACTTTTACATATATGGCTTATTGTAATTTCTTTTATTATGTTTTATCCTCTTTTCAAAATTGTCTTAAATTTTGATATTTATTTACTAGAATCTAGAAGTTCAAGGAAACTTATTCTCGAGGAAAGCTCCTTTTAAATGAAACTCATTCTCGAGGAAAGTGCGCTTACTTAAACGTAAGTAAACGACGCAGGGAATAAGGTTGACGCTGAAATTTGACGGTTATAGTAAATAAATTAATACATTACCAACAAATACACCACAATAATTCCCTAGCACATACCCCCAAATTCCAGCTAGCATTGTTGGTATAATTAAAGAATTCCATCCTTTTGCTATTGCCATCGCCACCGCTGTAGTCGGTCCACCAATACATGCATTGGATGCAAGTAAAAGTTCATCTAATTTACATTTAAATAACTTACCTAGGCATAGTGTTACAACCAAATGAATTAATACAGCTAAAACACAGAATAATAATATGAAAGCTCCATTTTTTATAATTTCTGAAATAGATGCTGGCACCCCTAGCACAACAAAGAAAAGGTATATTAAAAATGTTCCAATCTCTTCTGAACCATTTATATTTTCAAGTTGTTTTGAAAATATGGTGGCTATAGCTAACATAAGTGTAGTCATAATAAGATACATATTACCAAAAATAGATCTAACCATTGATAATAAAGCATTAGACTCTGGTATTATATCCTTAATAAAAGTAGCTAATATATTAGATAAAGCCGCTACTGCAAAAGCTATAGCAATAGAAACGGCTATATCTTTTAATGATATCTCTTTTTTGATCCAATAGTTACCCTTATTATCACAATCTTTACTAGGTTGTGTAGATAACTCCCACTTTTTAAAAATTTTCATTGATGGTATTGCCATCACTATAAAAAAGTATACAACCATTACTAAATTATCTGCTACAATAGTAGCATTTGTAATATTTTCAGGAGTATGAAAACTCGATGTCATTGCAACAAAATTTACTCCACCACCGATATAACTTCCAGTCATCATTCCTGCAATTTCACTTACATGAGGAATTACACTAGAAAAAATAAAAGCTGATACAAAGGTCCCTATCACAGTACCTAGTGCTGATATATGAAATATTCCAAATAACCTACCACTTTCTCTCTTTATCTTTTTTAAATCCGCCTTTAATAATAGTAATGGTATGGCTACGGGAACTACATAATCCCAGACAGTATCATAAACAGGACTAGCTGTTGGTATTATCCCCACATTAGCAAGTATTATTGCTCCTATAAGAGCTATAATAGCTCCTGTAACTCTAGAAGCCCATTTATATTTTTGTTCAAGAACTATGCTTATTGCCGCTAGTCCTATAATTATAGACCATAATATCCAAGTATTATTTGAACTTATTAGTGAATTCATGTTACTTCCTCCCAAACCTCTTAAAATTCTTCTATATGTCCATTATATTTTTTTTATATCATTTTCATAGAACCTCTAAAGTAGAATTTTAAAGATATAGTGGTTTGTATACGAACATATGAGCTGTTTTTGCATATCATATAGTATATCATCACACCATTAATGAATGATGTGATTTAAAAAGGTGACTAATATGGATGAGTGGAAAAAAATCCTTTCTCGATTAAAAAATCCATCTGTTGTTTTGAGTATCTCTGCTCAAATTATAACTATTCTCTCACTTTTAAATATAAATATAGATTTGAACATTGCAAAAGGAATTCTTACTGCAATATGTTCAATACTAGTTCTACTTGGTATAATGTCAAATCCAACAACTGAAAATAAGGGCTATGGTGACGATATGTTATTATGTTCCCATTGCAATAAAAAAAGTCCACATGTTCTTATCTGTGGAGAAATGGTTTGTACAGAATGTGGTTGTATCTTTAAAAAATAAAATGAAGCTGTGATAACTTTAAAAATTATCACAGCTTCTCTTTTATTCAGCTAATTTGTAAGGATGACGATTTAACCCATCCCATATAGCAGATATTAATTTATTACTTCTTAAAGTTGCTCCTGTAACAGCATCCATATCCTTTGCTATATCACCAGGTTTATAAAGATCGTTTACAGCCTTTATCTCTTTTCCTACCAAGTAATCTGCCACCTGCTGATATTGATCTCTAATATTTTTTATTACTCCTGTAGCATCTTCTTTTAAGTAATCCTCTCCCTTATATGCTAAAGCACGATATTTTATAGATTCATATTTGTTATCTTTTATCACAAATTCAACTGAGATTTGATTAATATCGCCATCGACATAAGAACCTCTATAAGTACCATTTTCATATGTATAGTTCCCCAATAAATCAGTTCCATTATCTATACTTGACTTATCTGTGTTACTTTCAGTTCCACTTATATTTTGTGTACCACCAGTTGATGAACCATTTCCAGTGTTTGCACTTTTTTCTGCATTACTACATCCACTTAATAAACAGGTAGCAGTTAAAAATAAAATTAGTACTAATTTTTTAGATTTCATTTCAATTCCTCCTATAAATTTCATAAGCATATATATGCTGTATATTTAATATGGATATTTTCTGTGTCCTTTATGCTACATAAATCAAATGAATTATAAAATCTAAAAATGCTGCTGCAAAAACAATTGCAACAGCATCATATTCATAATTCTATAATTCTATTAATTCAGAGTGTACAAATCTATTAGCACAAATTAAATGACTACACTTACCTGGAGCACAAACATCTTCACATCTTGTTGCTGTCCAAATATAAATTCCTTCTTCTACATTGTTAAAGATAACTTCATACACAGATGGAATGCACCCCAAAATATAACTCTTTATACAATTTGCTGGAATAGTCACTGGTAGAACTCTTTGATTTTCCATACAACATGGTGTAGCTCTTAATACTATATCAATAGTTACAGAAGCATCTGTAGTATTATTAATAGAAATCAATAAACTTTGTGCTGCTCTATCCTTTACAACTGGTCCAGTACTTAATGATCCTACAATTTTATTAGATGCAACAGTATTATTGTTTATCTGGTCTGGCTTAATATTATCCGCAATAACAGTTGCTTGATTTATACTAGTACCTATCTTTAATACCTTAACTTTTATTGTAGCAGAAGCTTGCATTGCACCTAATATATTTCCTATTGACCAATCTATAACTTGACCCAACCTAATTACCATTCCTTGACTTGAAGTAGCGCTTACAAACTCTACATTAGATGGTAAGTTATCCACCACTCTAACATTTTCAGCCTCAGTTGTTGAGAGATTATTTACTATAATTTCATACTCTATTTCATCTCCCACTTTAACTGATTCCTCAGTTGAAGTTTTAGTTATTCTTAAATCTACTAATTGCCTAGGCACTTCAACTGTTCTGGTAATACTTTGGCCAAGTCCTGAAGCACTAACTTCCCAAAGACCATATTGAAGGGCTTCTATAGAAACAGCTGCAAAGCCAGTCTCTCCAACTCCTATTGATGGAAAAACAATTAATTTACTATAAGTCTGTACTGGTTCGCCATAAATTCTTAATCCCGGTGCTTCAACAGTTACTGTTATCTCAACATCTGTTAAAGGTTCATCTCCAGAATTAAGCACTACAAGATACGCTGTAAACGGATTAGGATTCCACTTATCACCTACTAGTTCTAGTTTTTCTGGCATTGAAAGGCCTAAATTACCTTCAACATCTAAACTATTAAGCCCCATATGACTTACACAATTAAATCCATCTTCTGGTTCTACATTTCTAGTATTCCACCAATAAGCAATAGCACTATCTCCTACAATTGATCTATTGGGATTAATTGCATACTCCCATATAGATCCATCAATATTCCCCCATGAACAAAATACAAATCTATCTGGAAGTGGTGTCACATATTCTTCTATTCCATAATAGTTACTATTTAACACATCACCTTGTGAACCAATTTGAGGTGTGTTAAAAGAATAGAGTGTATACCAAGAAAATTTTTCAAAATAATTATCTATATTGTAATATTCCTTTTCCTTTGTTATTAATCCAACTTGATCAGTTGTACTAAATGGAATACCATCATTACCATTTACCATAGTATCTATCATTACTCTTAATCCAACTTCGTGAGAAACTGCTCCTGAATTATACACGGTGTAAATATATGCTCCATTATCATTTCTATTATCATAAGGATTAAACACAATTTCTAAATATTGAGTAACATAAATATCTCCATATTTCCATACACATTTGTTTATAGTTCTACCTTGCTCATCCATATAATTATTAGGAGCTTCGATCATTTCACCACCTGTTCCGAAAATATAGGTGTCTCCATCTATCCACACTGTAGTATAAGAACTCCATGGGCTATTAGGCCAATAATAACTTATATTATAACTGATCCCAGTAACTTCACCTGTAGCACCACTATTAAACCTTCCATCAGGTGCTACTAATATTGATAAATATTGATTTTTCACTTCTACATCAGCTTGTTTAACACCTTTATCACGAGTGTCAACCTTCATTCTCATTACTCCTTTATGAATACTCATATTTAAATAATAGATTAACTATTATCTCACTTATATATTATTCATCTTTTACTAGTAAGTTTCATATTTTATCCATAATAAACATAATTAAAAGAACATAAGTTTTAATATGTACTTTATTCCTTAATACTCGATAAAAATAGCAGCTAATTATACGTATATATTATTGGAATTGAAACAACCTATTATTTACAAAAAAAATTAAACACTCAAAATTTATGTATATAAAAAAAGTATCTGTAAACAATAATCTTGTTAATATTAGTCTGACTGAGGAGGGAAAATATGAAAGCAATAGTTGATCAAGATACTTGTATAGGTTGTGGTGCTTGCGTTGGCACATGTCCAGATGTATATTCTTTTAACGATAATGGAAAAGCAGAAGCCATTTCAGGTGATATTCCTGCTGATTTTCAAGATGATGCAAAAGATGGCAGAGACCAATGTCCTGTAAATGCAATTGATATTAAGGAATAAAAAAGTAGTGTTGCTACTTTCACTAGAGAACACTAACTCTATAAATTATAGAGTACACGGAGCTGTATCTAAATTAAATGATAAGTTCTAAAATAAAAGGACCAAATTCAAAAAATGAATTTGGTCCTTTTTACGGATAATATTATTTCATTAATTTTACATTTTACATTCTAAATTTTAAATAAATATTTTAAACTAAAACCTACCTATATTGATATCTATTAATAAACCTATCTAATATTAAAATACTTTTCTTTATCTTTTCTACTTCTTCTTTTTCTTCTTTAGCAACCTTTTTATTAGTCACATCTTTATTAATTTTTTCAACACACTTACTTGCCTCTTCAATTAAGTTATCCTTTGTTATGTTAATTTTTTCAATAACATCATCTAAAATATCATCGCTGCTGGTGTTTAGACTTTCCTCTTCATTTAGAATAAAAATATATTTTAGAGCACACTCTAGTTTTATAACTTGCACCAATGTATACTCTGGAGAATTTTTAAGAAAATCCATACAAATACCATTGCCTATCTCTGGAGTGCATCCTAAAATTCCACCACCACAAACTAGTACTACTGTTCCATCAGTAATACCCATTGCCCCTGCTGTTAAACTTCCTCCTCCTAAAACTGCAAGTCCTGCACTAATAGCAGCCGCACCCGTTAACCCAGCCGTAGTTAAAATAGGTGTAATAGAAGGTACAAACATCCATGCACCTGAAGCAAATAAAATCCCAGCCCCAACTATACTTGCAACCTTTATTACAGTATTTTTCATCTTTTCCGTATAAAAATTATAACTTGATTTATATAAAGCTTCTATATCATTTACTTCACTTCTTTGTAACTCTAAATCTTCTGCTATATCTTCACATATAGACTTTCTATGATTTTTATTTAACCTTAACCCTTTATATTGATTATTATCTTTATCCTCTAAAACAAAGTAAGGATAAAAACTTAATATTTCTATTAAAAAAATTCTTCTTTTATATAAAGGAATATTATTAATGGTTATATAGTTTATTATATCCTCATACTTTTCTACTAATAAGATATTCTTATCTTCAGTTGCTACCTTCAAGAAATTAATTATTCCATTTTGCCATTTCTTAAACCATAACTTTTTAATCACTTTTTTATCTAAGTTTTCTTCCTTTTCTAAATCACGTTTAATTAAATAGTTTTGTAAGCTATATAACATTATTGTTTCATCTTTATTTAGTGATAAGAATTGTTTCATTACATCCTCTCCTTAGATACGACACATCAATATAATAATATGATTTTAACTGGTTAATTAGAACATGGGGCTGTGGCACTAATTATTTAGCACCACAGCCCCATAAAATTTAACATAACCCTTTATTGAGCATATTCATTAAATTTTTTAAAATCAATATTACTACATTCAACAGTTAACAACGTACCCGTCTCAGAATACTTTTTTGAAATTATTTTAGTATTATCATTTAAATATGATAATATATTTCCTTTATCATAAGGTATATACATATTGCAAACAACATAATCACTAAATATTATACCACGTATATCATCAATTAAATTATCAATTCCTTCCCCAGTTTTAGCAGATATATATACTCCTTGTGAAAAATTGTCTTTAATAGATTGCTGAATTAAATCCATCTTATTAAACACATTAATTATTGGAATATTACTTGCTCCAATCAGTCTTAATGTTTCACTCGTAACATCCATCATATTTTCATAATCCTCATTAGATATGTCTATAATGTTTAAAAGCAAATCAGCCTCACATACTTCTTCTAATGTTGATCTAAAAGCCTTTATAAGGTTATGTGGTAAATTACTTACAAATCCAACTGTATCAGATAAAAAAAATCTCTTGTTATCATCTAATTTAATATTTCTAACATAAGTATCTAATGTTGCAAATAACATATCTTTTTCAAAAACCTTTTTATCCTCATCTTCCCCAAACTTATCTAAAATACAGTTTAGCAATGTTGACTTCCCTGAATTTGTATATCCTACTAAAGCTACAGTTGGAATCTCAGATTTTTTTCTTCTATGACGCTGAGTATCTCTTTGACTCTTTAAAATTTCAAGTTCTTCATTATAATCATTAATCTTACTCTGTATTTTTCTTTTATCTAGCTCTAATTTAGTTTCACCTGCACCTCTATTATACCTTCCTACCCCATTACCTTGACGTCCTAAATCATCATTTGATCCTATAATCCTTGGTAATTGATATTGGAGTTTAGCCACCTCTACTTGCAATTTTGCCTCTCTAGTTTTTGCTCTTTCAGCAAATATATCTAATATTAATGTAGTTCTATCAACAACTCTACACTCAATACATTCCTCAATATTTCTAAGCTGAGAGCCTGTTAATTCGTTATTAAAAACCACTACATCAGGATTTAATCTTAAAACTAAATCTTTCAATTCTTCTAGTTTTCCTATACCCATATAAGTAGCTTTATTTAAATGTTTTGTATTCTGGATAATCTCTCCTATAGTTACTATATTACAGGCAAAACATAATTTTTTTAATTCTTCTATTGATTCAGCAAAACCTTTTTCATTGTTTATATTAATTCCTACAACTATACCTTTTTCCATCATTTCTATAATCTCCTTACCTAACTATCTTTTATCATAGTACAGATTTATGACTATAGAATTTCAATCATAAATCTGCATATTATTTTCTTAACTTATAAAAAAATACTCCATATCTAATTCTCATTTTCTTTACCTCCTTACTTAATGGATGTTTCCTAGACGTTAAAAAAATACCTTGGCATAGAAATATTTATATCTCTTCTGCTCAAGGTATTATAATTAATTATCTAAAAATAATAAAAAACTAATTATTAAAAATTAAAATTGATTAGAGCAGTATTTTTCATATATTTTTTATTTAAACTAACAAATAAGTTTTTCATTTTTACCGCTCCTTCACATTATATTTACCATTATTATATATTATATACAATATATTGTAAAGTTTTAATTGTATTATATTCAATTTTTCTTTCATTCTTATTTAATGTAACTAAGACTTTAATGAAAATTTTACTATACACTTAACTAAGATATTGGCGAACCGCAATACTCACATTCATTTTTATTACCACCAACTATAGTATTATTAGCCCCACAACAATTGCATGTAACTACCTTTTTTTGTGGAGTTTCTTTTTTATCACTTTCATTACTCTCATCTATATCATAATTATTGCTTTGACTATAAGTTTTACTTTGACTATATATTGTGGTATGACTATATGTTTTGCTTTGTTTATGGCCTAAAACTATTTCATGATTTCCTGCATCAATAAAAGCATTTTCAAAGTAACCCATGTCTATCATTTTTTGTAAATCTTTAACTGCATTATCATAACTTGTTGGAATTGCAGCAGCTATATTTTCTATACATGTGACTTCACCATTAATTACAACATCGATATACTTTTTATACTTAATAGCATTTTTTTTCGTATTCATCGCAACAAGAATCATTACAATTCCACCACCAACAAAGAACAACAATACAACTATAATTGTACTTACCATGCTTTGTCCTTCTTTAATCTGTATCTCACCATTCATAATGTAATAAGTATATAATAATCCTAATCCAGTAAAAACGCATCCAATTAAAGTTAAAACTTTACTATTGTGTAATGCAGCTGCCTTTTCTTTAGTCATTTTTTTAATAAGTAAGTATATTCCTACTGGCCAAAAAATAACGCACCAAATAAAAATTCCCTTCCATGAAATTGATTGCTTTTCACTTTCAACATAACGCATGCTTATTCCCCCTTATTGTAATGGAGTGCCACAATAATCACATTCTCCACCTTCGCCTTTAGCTATTTTATTTGTAGCTCCACATCCATTGCATGTTACAGTTATATATTCTTTAGTTTTTAGTTCCTCTTTATTATTCATATTTAAATTGTCATTATTATATTGTTCTCTATGTTGTTCTCTATTAGAAAATACTATACAATTTGATTCTCCATCTATATATGCATTAGCAAAATATTTCTTCTTCATCATAATTTCCAAATTATTTTTTACAATATCTTCAGAAGTACCTATACTTGATGCTAAGTTGCTAATGGAGCCTGATGGATCACTAGATAGTCTAGAAACATACTCCTTAAATAACTTTATTAATTTTGAAGTCTTTCTCCCCATAGAAAATATTTTAAAACCTGCCAATACAATTAATAGCAATATTATAACCGCTATAAAATCAGAACCAGCTTTTATATGAAAAAGTCCATATATAGTTGTAATTCCAAATAAAGCCATAATAGCTATTCCAATAATAATTTCGACTTTACTTATTATAGTATTCGTAATAATTGCTGTTTTCGAATTACTTTCCACTCTATATTCCTCCAACTTTAATATTTTTAACTTTTAATTCTCTTTCTTTTATTAAAATTAAAATACCTTTAATCTTTATCTGTGCATTTTTCTCATAATTTTCACTTTTTAATATTAAAATATTTTCCAACTCATTAATCATACTTTCGATTGTAACATCTTGTTCAATGGTAATAGAAAAATCTCCATAAGATAAAGAATCTATAACTTTTTCAAGTTCCCTACTACAAAAAGAGTTTTCTTCATTTTGTAATAATACTTTAACTCTACTAACTAACTCCTTACCTCTTGTGTAAGATTTATTAATTTTATTTTCATTTTCATATACTCTTTTACTAGAAATGTTAATCAATATTATTGCTATTGCAGCTCCACCTAAAATAACTGCTTGTATAGCAATTAAATTACTCGTTTTAGTCCAAATTTTAGCAATGTACATTATAGATATAATAACTGAAGCAATTAAATATAATGTTAATACAGAATATGTTCCTGCTCTTAACATTACCTCAGCATTATTTTCGGCAGTATTCTCTACAAATAACATACCTCCGAAAAATAATATTTCAGAAAATAATATAAATCCAAAGCTTAAAAAACTTAAACTAGTTTTTTCTTTAGTTAACATAGTAAAAATAATTGTTGAAACTAATAAAGTAATAAAACCTATTATTAACAATGTGCTTTTTCTTCTATTTTTCACTACTCTACCTCCATTTACTAAAGTCGCTCTCCACACTCTGGGCAAAACTTAGGATTTCCTTCTATTGTAAAATTACACTTTGGACATTTTTTTAGAAGTGATGCTCCACATTCCGGGCAAAACTTAGCATTTTTATTAATAGATGCACCACAGTTTATACAAGGCACGGGTAATTCATATCCACAACTTTTACAATTACTTTCTCCTTCATTCAAATCCATTGAACATTTTGGACATGGATTATATTTCTTTCCACATTCAGAACAAAACTTAGTATCATCTGATAAAACATTGCCACATCTACTACACTTTATGACTTTTGCCTTATCTTCCCTACCTTCTTTATTAAATTGGTTTTCAAAGTCATGGCCACAACTTGAACAAAATCTAGCACTATTGTCCACTGCATTATGACAACTTGGACATTCCTTTGACTTATTTGCTTTAGTATTAATTTCTCTTCCTATTTGACCAAAAGAATCACCTATAGATCCTCCCATTCCAAATCCAACTCCTAAACCAATTCCTGCTCCCATTATATTAGATGCTGTAGACCCCGGGTTAGTTGCTGCTCCTTCTAGGGTGTTAAATGAACGTTCTTGTTGATAGTTATATCCTATAATATCCATCTCCGCTCTTTTAGCAAGAGCGTCCTTCAATTTAATTACTGCAGGATCGTCCTCTGGAACGTTGATATCATTAACATAAAAGTTAAGTAATTTAACACCATACTCTGCCATTGTAGATTCTATTCGTTCTTTCATATATTCTGAAAGCTCATCTAGATAAGCATTTATTTCTAATATACTTACTTTTTTTTCAACTAAATATGTTGAAATTGCATCCTTAACTCTTGTTAAATATAATCCACGAAAATATTTTGTTAGATTATCCTTATCTAGTATTGGTAAGGTTCCAACTAATTTAACTAAAAACTTCTTTGAATCTTCCACTTGAATTCCAAATTGACCAAATGAACGTACTGGTGCAAACACTCCATATTTAGGATCTTGTAATTGAATTGGAGTTGCCGTTCCCCATTTAATATCTAAAGAATGAACCTTATTTATATACCATACCTCTGCAGTAAATGGTGACTTACCTCCAAAAGGAATATTAACTACATTACTTAATAATGGAATATTAGCTGTTTCTAATGTATGTCTTCCACTTTCAAATATGTCTAAAGCCTTTCCACCTTTAAATAGGACAGCTTCTTGTGATTCGTTTACAATTAATTGTGTCCAAGTTCCTAGTTCTTGGCTAGGATATTTCCATGCAAATACTTCAGGACCCCCATTATACTTTATTACTTCTACTACTGCCATTATCAGCTACCCCCATAACATTATTCTTATCTTATTATATACTTTGATTTTTTCTTTTACAATATATTATAAATATCAAATATATTTGTATTCTCTTTAAATTTATTCAAAATAAAATACACTATACCAGTTATCCTAATATAGTGTAAAAAACATCTTTATTGTAAATATGTAAGTTTGCTTTTAGGAAATACTATTGTTACTGCAGTTCCAACTTTTTCTTTTGACTCAATTTTAATTCCCAATCCAAGTTTACTGCATAAATTTTTACTTAAATATAGCCCCATACCTGTAGCTTTCCCAAATATTCTACCATTTTCACCAGTAAAACCTTTTTCAAAAACTCTATTGATATCTTTATCTATTATTCCAACACCGTTATCTTCTATAATCAGAAATATTGAGTTATCCTTTTCCTTTGAACTTATATGTATTAGACCATCACTTCTCTTAGCATATTTAATAGAATTTCCTATTATTTGATTAAGTATGAATTCTACCCACTTTTCATCGCTACATACTATTTCATTCATATCATCTAATATTAATTTAATTTTTCTTCCTATTATATCTCTTGCATTTTTCTTAATTACATTTCTAACAACTTTGTTAAGTTCAAATTTCTTAATTATATAGTCCTTGCTAACATCTGAACTCTTTGCATAATACAATACTTGTTCAACAAAACCTTCAATTCTATCTATTTGAAAATCAATTTTTTTTGTTATTTCATTATTATTATTCTCAATTATTAGTTTACTAGATGCAATTGGTGTTTTTATCTCATGAACCCAAGTTTCTATATATTCTTCATACTCTATTTGCATGTCCCTATAATATTTAACATTCTCATGCATATCTTTACTTATATCTTTAAGAATATCATTTAAAATTTTCCCTTCTATAAATGAAGGTTCATTTAAAACTTCTGGTAGCAAATATTTTTTATCTAGTTTTTCTAAAGTTCTTTCTATCTCACTAAAATACTTTTTATATTTAATAAAGTCTATAAAAAAGTATATTCCTATAGGGAAAAACCAAATACAAAACACAGAGAACATAACTACAAATGTCATTCCTATTGAACTCATGGCAAAAGCAACGATAATAAACAATATTAGATTAATCATTATAAATAACATTTTATCTTTTAAAAAATCTAATATACTCATGAAATTATATAACCAAGTCCTCTTCTCGTTTCTATTAAATTTTCTATTCCTATCTCTTCTAGTTTTTTTCTAAGTCTTGTTATATTTACGGACAATGTACTATCATCTACAAAATAATCAGCTTTCCATAAGTGTTCCATTAGTGCATCTCTAGACACAATGCTCCCCTTGTTATTGATTAGATAAGATAGAATTTTAACATCATTTTTTGTAAGTTCTAATGACTCATTGTTATATGTAACCGTCGCATTTGATAAATCTAATTTAATATTTTTATAAGTAAGTATATTATGTCCTACATTGTTACCATATGTTCTTTTTAATATAGATGCAATTCTTGCTAATAATATTTGAGTATTATAGGGCTTTGTAATAAAGTCATCTGCACCCAAGTTCATACTCATAAGTTCATCCATATCACTATCTCTACTAGTAACTATAATAATTGGGACTTCTGATTTTTTGCGAACTTCTCTACAAATATAATAACCATCAAATACCGGAAGATTAATATCTAATAGAATTAGATCACTTTGTTCCTTTTCTATAAATTCAATTATATTATTAAACTCTGTTGGCGCAATTACATCATACCCATATTTGCCAAGAAAACTTTTTATTTCTTCTCTTATGCCTTCATCATCTTCAACAACTATTATTTTTTCCATAACACCGCCTCCTTCACTGTATAAAAGTAAAATATTATTTTCTCATAATATAAATCTATTATCGAACATGGTTCTACTTTTATTTATAGTCTTTACAGTATTACTCATTGAAAAACATATAATTCTTATCCTATAGAACAAATCTACCTATTAAAACTATTAAGATTAAATGAATAGGATAAAATCCATAAAATAACCATTTAGTGAATTTGTTATTAAGACCTAATTTGCCGTTATATATATTAATTAAAAATATAGAGAATACCATCATCCACTGATAATCCCATAACATTATACTTTCAAGAAATTCAGTTCCATTTCCTATTGCCATAAATACAGGAAGCAAACTAAATATCACATACACTATAGACATAAGCAACTTCTTCTCTCTTAAAAAATAGAAAATTAATATCATTCCTAATCCAAAATAAGAAGCTTCAGTAAATATCATCAGTACTCCACTTATTATAGCTAATAATATTCCACCTATACGCTTATTATTATCCTCTTTATTTCCTTTAGCATACTCTAATCCACACATTAACAGTACACCCATACCTAGCGATAAAAATATATTGTTATGTATTTTAAATAAAATATCCACGATTATCATAACTCCTGCAAAACTAAAAAGTCTTTCAGCGTACTTCTTTCTGCTTCTAGTATGAAAAAATCCTTCTACAATCAAGTAAAAAAATATGGGTGCAGCTAATTTACCTAGATAGCCAAACCATATTGGTATATTTACCCCTGGAACATAAGTTAAAACATGATCTAAAACCATAAATATTATTGCAATTACTTTCAGTGCAAATGAACTAAGTATCATTTATAATTCCTCCTAAACTAAAATTACTACACATATATTTTATAATTAAAGGTTCTTTTCACCTATGGATTTTAATTTCATAAACATTACACTTTTGTAATAAAAAATTTAAGGTTATTCATTGGTATTACTTTTAACTCAATGAATAACCTTAAATTAATAACTGCTAATTATTTTTCACTATATTTTTATAACCAATGTAAGTAGCATAAAAATACATTACATAAACAATTACTATAACTAGTGCTGTAATTAATGCAGATCCTCCAATATCTGGTTTATTAAACGCACTTATAAATTCATTAATAACTTTAATTCCTACAATGGAATGTATAAGTGACAATAATATTGGCATTGAAAAATATATTGCAATTTGAGAAAATATGGTTTTATTGATACTTTTATCATTTGCTCCAATTCTTTTTAGAGACTTATACCTTTCAATGCTATCACTAGCTTCTGAAAGTTGTTGAAGTGCTAGAACCGCCATACTGGCAATCAAGAATATTATTCCAAGATAAATACCAATAAATAAAACTGTAGTTGTCATACCTTTAGTATCTTTATATATACTTTCTCTTGTATCTCCTAAAACAAATCCTATCTCATCATATGACTTATTAGCTCCGGACTTAATAGTTTCATTTCTATACACATTAAATAGTTCCACATATTTTCTTTCTTGATTAACTTCATTTGATTTATCATAATTAACATTCATATATGCTCTTTGATTTGTATTATTATCAACTATTGTATCTAATACCTCATCATTCATTACAATAGAAACAAAATTTATATTAGCAAATGATGAAATAAGTGTATCTTCATAAATTTTATTATCTTTAACCTTATATACACTGTTTTCTATATTTACTTCACTGCTATTTTTAATAAAATTATTTAATAAATTACTCATTTTTTCAACGTCTGTACACAAAATCACTTCATTATCTTCAAGTGTTACAGTTTTTTTATTATTCATAGCTCTAACTTTATTATAATCTGATAGCTTTATAAACTCAGGTGATGAAACCATTTGAGCTAACTCTTTTTTATATGCATCATCAACTTTATTTTGCAATATTTCACTTAAATTTAACTCTAAAGTATATGCATTAAAAAATGAATACTCTTCTCCTTCATTATAATTAAACTCTAGATTATCCAATGCATCTTTTATACTTTTTGTTTTATCCCCTTCATTTATATACATAGTAGCACTTGCATCAAACGGAGTTGCCTTTTCTAGACCTAGTTCCATGGCATTTTTAAAACTTATTCCCGTTGATAAAATACCTATTGTAATAAATAACATTAAACATATAACAGACATAGACAAAAAATTGGTATTTATTTTACTGCTAATCTGCCTTAAAATAAACATATTTAACCCTTTAAAATATATTTTCTTATTATTTTTAATTACAACAATTAAAAATCCTGCTAAACTTAAAAAGAATAACACAGTTCCAATAATTCCTAATATTATACAAATACCGAACAATGGATTGTTGGGATTAAATCCTATCTTTAATATAATTCCATATGCAAAACCTAAACTTATAATGCTTAATATAAATGTTATAAAATATAAAATAGGCTTTTTTATCTTTATATTTTCATTCTTTTTTCCTGCTGTTAACAAATCTATTATTTTATATTTAGATATAACTCTAGTGTTAAATAACATAACAAGAATAAATATTATTCCAAAATATAGCATAGTTTTATATATTGCACTAAATGATATTACAAAACTATATTCACTCATAGGTACTTCAAAAAGTTTAGAGGTAAATATTGATAACCCCTGGGACATAATTAATCCTAGAACCAATCCACTTATTAGAGACATTATTCCAACTATAACAGTTTCTAAAACTAATATTTTAGATATCTTATTCTTTCCCATACCTAACGTCATATATATTCCTAATTCTTTTTTACGTTTTTTTATTAAAAAATTATTAGCATATAAAATTAAACTCCCTAAAATAACAGAAACAAAAACTGATACGATAGATATAACTCTCATTAACATAGGTATAATATCTGAGGTTGCAGATTTCATATCCATTAGTGCTTTTTGAGACTCTATTGAATTAAAACTATAAAATATACATACTGATAAAGCAAGGGTTAAAAAATAAATAGTATAGTCTTTAAAACTCTTTTTGACGTTTCCTAGAGCAATTTTAGAATACATTCTCGTCACCCCCAAGAAGAGTTATAACCTCAATAATTCTATTGAAAAATTCTTTTCTACTATCACTGCCTCTTACAAGCTCAGTAAATATTTTACCATCTTTAATAAATAGTATTCTATGAGCATAACTAGCAGTAAAGGCATCATGAGTAACCATAAGAATGGTAGCATTTAACTCTTTATTTAAACCTTCAAATCTATCAAGAAGTAATCTCGCAGCTTTTGAGTCTAACGCTCCAGTTGGCTCATCTGCAAGAATTAATGATGGTTCCGTAACTATAGCTCTAGCGGATGCTATTCTTTGCTTTTGACCACCAGACATTTCATAAGGGTATTTATTAAGTACTTTTTCTACATCTAAATATTTTGCAACTTCTTTAACCTTACTATCTATATTAGATGCTTTTTCACCTTTTATAGTTAGTGCCAATGCTATATTTTCATAGGCTGACAATGTATCTAAAAGATTAAAATCTTGAAATATAAACCCTAGTTCATTTTGTCTAAAATTATCTAGAGCTTTAGACTTAAGTTTTGTAATATCACTATCATTAATTATTATCTTTCCTGTGGTAACATTATCAATTGTGGAAATACAATTAAGTAAAGTTGTTTTTCCACTTCCTGATGGGCCCATAATTCCTACGAATTCACCTTCATCTACTCTGAAACTTATATTATCTATAGCCTTTGTAATATTACCTTTATTCCCATAGTATTTTTCAATTTTTTCTACACTTAAAATATTCTTCATTATCTTCATCCTATCCTTATATAAATTCGTATCATTAATACTTTTCTTCGATACAAGTACATTATATATTTACTTTTTTTTATTTAGTATTGGTTTATATTTTAATAACATTACAATTTTGTAATATAACAAGAATCTATATAAAATAAAAAATAGCAGGTTGCTACAAAACTTAGTTTTGTAACAACCTGCTATTTTTCACTCTTATATCTAATATTTCTCTCCAATTTTCAACTACTATTTCTACTATAGTAGGATCATACATTTTTCCTGAATTCAATTTTATTTCCCTTAAGCAATCAGCTTCTGTTAATCCTTTTCTATATTGCCTGTTACTTAACATAGCATCTATAGAATCTGCTATTGCAATAATTCTTGAGCCCAAAGGAATATTATCACCAGCCAACCCATCTGGATATCCGTTTCCATCATAGCGCTCATGATGATGCCTTACTATCTTACTAATACCTTGAAATCCATGTACTGGGCTCAGAATTTCATATCCCATCACAGGATGCTTTCTCATTATAAGCCAATCTGAATTACTAAGTTTGTCCGGTTTCATAAGGATTTCATCAGGTATACCAATTTTACCTATATCATGAAGATGTGCTGCAATATGAATTTCCCCTTCATCATAAAGTTTTAAGTTCATATACTTGCATATCATCTCTGTCATATCACTAACTCTCATTGAATGTTTCGAAGTGTACTGATCTCTAGCTTCCATTGCAGCTACAATCCCTATAAGAAGGTCATGATATATGGATACGATATTAAAATTCTCACTTTGATTATGATTTAATGAACATATAAAATCTTTCTTTATTAATCCTATATTTTCTAAGTTATTAAACATTCTATATACAGTTGATAAACCTATAGTAGGGTCAATTTTAACAGCTTCATTATATACTTCTTTACAATTGCTATATTTTCTATCAACTATAACATCTACTAAAATTTTTCTCTGCTGCGTAATTCTTTTACCATTCTTTTTCAATTCATCTAATATCATTGTCTTTTCCATTCTGACCTTCTCCTATTACATTCCATCTTTAAGAACCTTTATTTGCTATGACACATGGATGAACCTGCACAATTTTTACACTCACAACCACATGAGCATGATTTACCATTCTTCTTATCTTTTCTAATAGTTTTAATTGAAAATAATACTATTAATAACACTACAACTCCTGCTATAACTGTTCCCATAAAAATTCCTCCTTATGCACTTAACTTATTATCATGTAAAGTATCTTGACCTTCTTTGCATGGTCTAAACAATAAATATAAGAAAGCTATAACTACTACAAATGCAATAATAGTGCCTATTCCAAAAATTCCTGCTGTAAATATACTACCTATTTGATATATGCAGAAAGATACTAAGTAAGCAAATATTGTCTGATATCCTATAGCAAACCAAAACCACTTTTTATTGTTCATCTCTCTTCTTATAGCTCCCATAGCTGCAAAACAAGGTGCACATAATAAGTTAAATGCCAAGAATGAATATGCTGCCAATGCTGTCATACTACTAGCCAGCATAGACCATATTTCAACACCATCTTCTGCTACTTCTGCAAAACCATATAATATTCCAAAAGTACCAACAACATTTTCCTTAGCTACTAAGCCAGTTATTGCTGCTACTGCTGACTCCCATTGTCCCCAACCTAATGGTTTAAAAATCCAAGCTATTCCACTACCTATGGTAGCAAGCAAACCATCTTTCAAATCCTCTACCATTCCGAAACTTCCATCAACAAATCCAAAATTTGAAGTAAACCAAATAAATATTGTAGAGAGTAAAATAATAGTTCCTGCTTTTTTAATAAATGACCATCCACGTTCCCACATACTTCTTAAAACATTTCCAACAGTTGGCATATGATATGCTGGTAATTCCATAACAAATGGTGCAGGATCTCCGGCAAACATCTTTGTCTTCTTAAGAATTATTCCAGAAACAACTACTGCTGCTATTCCAACAAAATATGCACTTGGCGCTACCCACCAAGCACCATCAAACAACGCTCCAGCTATTAGTGCAATGATTGGAAGTTTTGCACCACATGGTATAAACGTAGTAGTCATTATTGTCATCTTACGATCTCTATCATTTTCAATGGTTCTTGACGCCATTATGCCTGGCACACCACAACCTGTACCTATCAACATGGGAATAAATGACTTACCAGATAAGCCAAATTTGCGGAATATTCTATCCATAATAAATGCGACACGGGCCATATATCCACATGATTCTAAGAAAGCTAAAAATAAAAATAAGATAAGCATCTGAGGCACAAATCCTAACACAGCACCAACACCTGCAACAATACCATCTAGTATTAATCCACTTAACCACTCAGCACATCCTATAGTTTCTAATAAGTTGCCTATTAACATAGGCATTCCTGGTACTTCTAATCCAAATAAAGACCATCCCTCTCCAAAAACGCCCTCATTAGCCCAATCGGTAGCTACTTTTCCTACAGTACTTACAGATACATAATATACAACGAACATTATAAGTGCAAAAATAGGTAATGCTAACCATCTATTGGTTACTACTCTATCTATTTTATCTGATATAGTAAGCTTTTCTTTATTAGATTTTTTATAACATTTTTTTATAATAGAAGAAATATAATTATATCTTTCATTGGTTATAATGCTTTCAGAGTCATCATCCATACACTCTTCACATTTTAATATTATACTCTCTACTGCTGAATCTAATTTAACTTTATCTTTTATTTTATCGTCTCTTTCAAAAGCTTTAATAGCAAAGAATCTCTTTTGTTCATCCTTTACTTGTGATGGAAGCATTTTTTCAATCTCTGTTAAGGCTTCTTCAACAGTTCTATTAAATTTATGCTGTCTAATTCCAATCTTATTACTTTGAGCTATCTTTACAGCTTTTTCTGCAGCTTCTTTAATTCCTGTTTCCTTTAAAGCCGATATTTCAACCACTTCACATCCCATGGCATTAGATAATTCTTTAATATTTATAATGTCTCCATTCTTTCTCACTACATCCATCATATTTACTGCCATAATAACTGGAATTCCCAATTCCATAAGTTGAGTTGATAAATATAAATTTCTTTCTAGATTTGTACCATCTACTATATTTAAAATAGCATCTGGTTTTTCATTTATTAAATAATTTCTTGCTACTACTTCTTCTAATGTATATGGAGACAAGGAATAAATTCCTGGCAAGTCCATGATATATACGTCTTTATTCCCCTTTAATCTTCCTTCCTTTTTCTCTACTGTAACACCTGGCCAGTTTCCAACAAATTGATTTGATCCGGTTAGTGCATTAAATAAAGTTGTTTTTCCGCTATTAGGGTTTCCCGCTAATGCAATCTTTACTGACATGTATTTTCCCCCTTATATAGTTAGTTATTTCTAACCTATTCTTATAAAATAATTATTCCTTTATTCGACTTCAATTAGTTCTGCATCTGATTTACGAATAGACAATTCATAACCTCTAACTGTTACTTCAATAGGATCTCCAAGAGGTGCAACCTTTCTTACATAAACCTCTACTCCCTTAGTTATTCCCATGTCCATAATTCTGCGTTTTACAGCTCCAACACCATTAAGTTTCAATACCTTAGCGTTTTGTCCACATTTTACTTCTTTTAAATTTTTCATAATTTACATCACTCCCTACTACTAAATCATAATTTTATTTGCCATTTCTGCACTTAACGCAACTCTAGAATTTTTTATATTAACAATAACATTTCCTCCGTTAACAGAAATCAGAGTAACATCTCCACCTACTACAAATCCAAGACTCTCTAAAAATCTCTTAGTTTCTTGTCTTGCTCCAACTCTTTTTATATAATTTATTTCACCAGTTTTAGCCATTGTTAAAGGCATAAATCTCACTTCCCCCAGCATCAATTATATGGTTAGGCGCTTCTAACCTAATATAAGGTTAGCATCAACTAACTAACTTTGTCAATAGTTTTACCTAATTTTTCAATAATAGTTAATTTGACAAAATTGATACACACAATAAAATATGTTATATTAATCTTATATAAATTAGTAGTTAAGGAGGAATTCCATTGAAAATACAAGAATCTGCTGAAAATTATCTAGAAACAATTTTAATGCTAAACCATGAAAAAGGAAATGTCCGTTCCATTGATATAGCAAATGAATTAAGCTTTAAAAAATCTAGTGTCAGTGTTGCTATGAAAAATCTTAGAGAAAATGGATATATACTGGTTGATACTGATGGACTTATCACCCTTACTGAAAAAGGCAAAAGTATTGCTGAATCCATGTATGAGCGTCATATGCTTTTCTCTAACTGGCTAATACGTCTTGGTGTTAATGAAAAAACAGCCATTGAAGATGCATGTAGAATTGAACATGTAATAAGCGAAGAAAGTTTTGAAGCTATAAAAAGACATATACGTTAATTTTTACAATACTCCTTTAATATATTATTCAGTGCAGCCATACTACTTGAATGTGTTCTTGCAATTTGAACATTATTTCTTTTTGCTTCGCATACTGCACAATTTACCATTTTATGTGATACTGTATTGGTAAAAAGTATAAGTAAATCGGGAACACCCATCTTCTTTTTTAATTTACCATTTTCTTTCACAAAGATTTTGGCCTTACACCCATATCCCTTGCATACTTCTTCATATTGACATACCATTCTTTCGTTACCACCTACAATTACAATACTCATATGAACCTCCTTTTAAGTTAGTCTTAACTAACCCTTATTTAAAATTTTTATCTCTTTATGATTTATCACTATATAATTTAAGTAGTTAGGTTAACCTAACTACTTAAATTATATACTTTTTACTTTTTTATGTAAAGAACATTTGTTAATTTTTAAAGACACTAATTATTATATTTATAATATCCTTTATAGTTTCATAATTTCCTACTATATTTTCTTTTGCAACTATTGCATCGGCTGTAACCTCTGTTGCAACCTCACTTATATCTTTTACATTTTCCGTTATCTCTTTCATATTCTTTGATACAGGTGATATATTTTCACAAAAAATACCTATATTTTTCTTATTATTAGTAATTAATTCATTTACATTTTTAATAAGCTTAATCATATGACTTAACGCAATTGTTAAATAAACTAAAGCAACAGCTCCTGCTATTCCTATTAGTGTCCAAAATAAACTTGATATATCAATATACATGTGCACCTCTAAATTTCTTTTGAATTTTCTTCCTCTGTTACCTCTTCATCATTAATTTGATCTAATTCAAGTTCATTATCATTCTTTTTAGATAAGTAATCCTTTATTCTGCTCTTAGCTTCTTTAAAATCTGCCTTACCAGTTTCAACCTTTGTACCAATTCTTTCTTTAGCATCTAAAGATTTTTCTTTAACTTTGTCTGCTATTTCTCCACTTTTAATTTTTATATCTTCTCTAGTTTCTTTTCCTGATTTAGGTGCTAATAAAACTCCTGCTGTTGCGCCTAATACTGTAGAAGCTGTTACTACTTTTGCAACTTCTATGGCTTTTTTTCTTTTTTGCTCTTTTTTCTTTTTTTCGATTAGTTTGTAAATTCCCATCCTTTTATTCCTCCATATAAGTATAAATACTTTAAATTGTCATTATTATATATCGTTTTGCATATGTAATTACTTTAGGATTTATAGTAGATTTAATTACTAAATGTTACTTCATTAGGTTCATTATCTTATCCGCAATAACATCACTATCAATTTTATCATTTATAGCAATTGAAACAATTTGACTTTTTCCCTTAGCATCTCCAGTTATATATAGTATTTCACCGGTTTCATCATCTACTTTTCTTAAAATCTGTGCCTTATCTCCACTCTTTACAATTAATGTTCCTCCACCTTCTACCGATATCTTTTTATCCTTATTAAAAGTGATAATTTGTCCTAATCTAAATTTCATATTTCCACCTCTATTTATTGGCTACAGTGTAAAGTATTTTACACTTAATCCTATTTAAATTACTTATCGATATAAATAATTATTTCTTAAGGGAATTACTAAAGGTTTCATATACATTAAAAAAGCAGTGTCACAAAAGTGAATCACTGCTTTTACTTAAACTTCTTTTAAACTATTGCTTGCTTTCATAAGTTCTTCAACTAATTTCATTGCTTGTTTTGCATCTGATATATGCTTTTCTGCCATAGCAAAGGTTTCTTCCGTATTGGCCATAGTTTCTTGCGAAATAGCTGATATGCTTGATATATTTTGCACTATATTTTCATTGGAGCTAAATATATCATCAATGCTTCTTTTTACGATTTCAGTTCTGCTAACTATGTCCTCAACATTATTTCTGATATCATCGAAGGCTTCTTTAGTATCATTTACTAAACCATTTTGCTTATGGTTACTCTTTGTAAGCTTATCTACCATATCAGATGATTTTCCTGCTCTATCTTGAAGTTCTCCAACTATAGAATTTATATTTATAGTAGCTTCTTTACATTGTTCAGCTAAGTTTCCAACCTCTGCAGCTACAACACTAAATCCTCTCCCTGCTTCTCCTGCTCTTGCAGCTTCAATTGATGCATTTAGAGCCAATAAATTAGTTTGGCCTGCAATATCTGATATTAGTGAGGTTATGTTCTCAATCTCTGTGCATTTATCTTTTAATTCCCCCATTAATTTTGATACTTCATTACTATCTTCTGTAACTATTTTTGACTCTTGAGATAGTTGTTGCACTGTTTCAACTCCTATGTCTATTACTTTAGAAGCTTTAGTAGATGCTTCATTCATTTCATCACATAATTTCACTGAATTTTCAATTTCATTTTGAATGCTATCTACAGATGTAGATTGATCTTGCATGTCTTCTGCTGTTTTAGATGCCCCTGCTGCAATTTCCTGAACTGCATTTCCTACTACTTCAGAACTTTTTGCTATTTCTTCAACTATATCATTAATTATTATAGAATTTTCTGAAATTTTTTCTACTGTATTTAATATTTTTTCTACCAGCTGTTGTTGTTTATTACTTTCCACTTCAGCTCTTTCTAAATTAATTGATGACTCTTCAAAGGATTTAGATATAATTGTAGTAACCCCAAACATAACTATATAATATACAATAACAATAGCATATACTGTTACATACTCTACTGGCCTTTCCATTTTAGGTGAATTATTAACAAATTCCATTATAGTACTCAATACTTGAGTTGCTCCACATATGGAAATAGTAACTCCTGTTATCTTTCTATTAGCATATAATCCATACATGGCAATAATCGGCATTTGCAAAGTATATACAAAAAGATTATTAGTAAAAAACATTGCTAAAACCCACGGTACAATAAACGCTAACCCAGTAAAAACTATTACTAAATTTGTAGTCTTACTTTTTCTATATGATAGAAAACTTAAAACCATAGATACATTAAGAAAGCATCCAATTACAATTAGCGCTATTAATTGCGAACTTGAAAAAAACATAGAAGAAATTAATCCTATATCTATTATCACAGTAAATAGCAATGAAACTTTCAACGTATTTTTATTGGCATTAGCAATTCTGCTGTTATCCTCCATAATATACCCTCTTTCCCCTTTTTATTAAATTATAGCATATATTTCAATTTTTTGTATTTATTTTTACGTTTTGAACAGTAAAAATATCGCCATAAAATAACTTTAAAAGTTACTTTATGGCGATTGATTTTAGTCTTTTAAGCTTCTTTTAACTTATTAGTTGTTTCAAGTAGATTTTTAACTAATCCCCTAGCATGATTTGCATCTGAAATATGTTTGTCTACCATTGCATAAGTCTCTTCGGTATTGGCCATTGTCTCTTGTGAAATCGCTGAAACGCTAGATATATTTTGAACTATATCTTCACTCTCTTTTACAATTTCATCAATTCCTTCTTTAATAATTAAGTTCTTTTCAACAATAGATTCCACATTTAATTTTATATTATTAAAAGCCGATTTCGTATTATTAACTAGCTGATTTTGTTTTTTATTACTACTAATTAATGTTTGTACCATACTTGTAGATTCACTGGATTTAGTTTGTAATTCTAATATTATACTATTTATTTTTGCAGTTGCTACCTTACTTTCATCTGCCAATTTTCCAACTTCTGATGCAACTACACTAAATCCTCTTCCTGCTTCTCCAGCTCTAGCTGCCTCTATAGAAGCATTTAATGCTAATAAATTAGTTTGCTCAGCAATATTAGAAATCATTGATGTAATTTGCGCAATACTAATTGACATATCATTAAGTTCCTTCATTATACCAGACACTTTATTACTATTATTAGTAACAACCTCTGACTCTAACTCTAACTTTCTTATTATGTCAATACCCATTTCAATTTCATCTGCTGTCTTATTAGAGTAGTTATTCATATCATAAATTAATGACGCTGAGTTTTCAATTTGAGTCTCTATTTTTTCAACTGATGAAGATTGACTTTGAATTTCTTCAGATGTTTTTAATGCTCCGGAAGAAATCTCTTCTATTGCATTTCCTACAACCTGTGAAGACATAGAAATTTCACCCACAATTTCATTTACATCATCGGCATTTTCAACTATAACACTAACAACTTCTAAAATTCTATTGGTTAAATCTTCATTTTTTTTACTAGCTTCTTCTGATTTCATCGCATTAAAGTTAGCTGTTTTTATGCTTTTTTCTATAACTTTTGTTACTTCCAATATTACCATATAAAAAACTATAAAAATTACACTTAAAATTACACAATTAGATATTACCGATGAATCAAAATTACTTTTGTAAACATAATTAATTATGCTCATTATATTTACAACAACCGTAACAGCTGTTAATTTCAACAAATAACGATAATCAGCATAAAATACATTCATTATTAATATAGGTACAACCATAAAATTAGCAATAGGATTTTGCCTTAACAATACAATACTTATCCAAGGTATCATATATGCAATGAAGATAATTATCCTAACTTTCCTGCTATAATTATTATTTCTATAAATAACAAAAGCACTACTTACAATAATGGTCATAACGGCTAAAGCTCCCAGTGCGTATATCCATGGCATTTTTCCTGTTACACCAACAGCTACAAACCCAATATCAACAAATACTGTTAATATGACACTTAATTTTATTAAACTTTTATTCCCATCACTTATCATTTTTTCTTTTTGTAATTTATTTTGCTGTAATTCCATTTTGTAACTTCCCCCCTTAATCCTACTAGTTGCATAACATACAGATTAAGTTTCGTAAACTATAGCAAAAAACTTTAGTGCTTTTAAATATTTATTTTTGTCATATTATTAAATTTGTAATTCCCCATATAATCCAATCAACTCCACTTCTAAGAATAGCCAGTGGTTTATCTAATGCTCCAAATGCCAAAAGTCCAAAAATAATTAACTGTCCATACCTTTCATATTTCATAAAGTTAAAGTAAATATGCTCTGGAAGTAGACCTCCAACTATCTTCGCTCCATCTAGTGGTGGAAACGGTATTAAGTTAAAAACTCCTAAACCTATGTTTAACACATAACATACATTTAAAAAATTAAATAAGTAATAGGTAAAATTCCCTACATATCCACCTGTTTTTTTTATTATAATAGCCATAAATAGAGCAGAAATAAAAGCTAATATAAAATTCATTAATGGACCCGCTAATCCAACTAACACCATTCCTTTTTTCTGATCTTTATAATAATATGGGTTTACACATACAGGTTTAGCCCATCCAAAGTGAAAAAATATAAGACATAGTGTACCAATTGGATCAAGATGTGCAAATGGATTTAAGGATAATCGCCCCATTTGTTTTGGTGTGGGGTCACCTAATTTATATGATACATATCCATGTGCATATTCATGAAGGGTAATAGCTATAAGTGCTGCTGGTATGGTATATACCAAACTTTCAATATTAATCATTTAATCACCTCTAATTAATCCTAATATATAGTATATTGGTATCATAACTTTATAATTAATTATTTTCAATAGGCTCTGTAGTAAAATAAAGTGATAGACTGTACAAGTTATTCTAGACAATAATTTAATCAGCTTATGCACGGCTTTTCCTAATGGGGGTTGGAAGGGGACCCTGTTCCCTCCTTGTTAAGGAGAGATTCCTCAAAGGGAACCTTAAGGTTCCTTTTGAAAAAACTGAACAGGGTAATACAAGGCTCTGTCTGTATGCCTTTCCCTAAGAAGGGGTGAAGGGGGACTCTGTCCCCTCTGGTTTAAGGAGAGATACTCAAAGGGAACCATAAGGTTCCTTTTGAAAGAGCTGAATAATGTAATCAGCCTATAGGCATCACTGTAAATGCAGACAGAGCCTTTCAATATGTATATTCATTAATTCATATATAGTTAAGAATATCACTGACCTAAATAAAAATAGAGCCACCTTGAATGTTGACTCTATTTTTTAGTGAAAATTTATATTCAATTTATAATTACATTTCTCGAGATTTTTTAGTGCATACCTTTATAGCTTCCATAACACTACTTCTCATTCCCTTTTCTTCGAGAGTCATAACTGCCTCTATTGTTGTTCCCCCTGGAGAACATACCATATCTTTTAATTCACCAGGATGCTTCCCTGTTTCCAAAACCATTTTTGCACTTCCATAAACTGCTTGAGCAGCAAAGTTATATGCTTTATTTCTTGGCATTCCCTCTCTAACTGCAGCATCAGCCATTGCTTCTATAAACATAAATACATAAGCTGGTGCGCTTCCACTAACCCCAACAACTGCATCAATTAAATTTTCTTCTATAACCTCACATTTACCAAATCCATTTAATATACTACATACATATTCTAATTCATCTTTGGTAATCAATTCATTAGGGCAAACTGCTGTCATTCCTTCTTTCACTAAAGCTGGTGTATTAGGCATAGTCCTTACTATCTTTACATCTTTTCCAAAAAAGCCTCTTACTTTACTTAAACTTTGTCCTGGTGCAATAGTAATTATTATGGTGTTTTCATTTATTTCAGGAGATATCTCCTTAATTACACTTTCATAGTATTGTGGTTTCACTGATAAAACAATAACTTCACTATTTTTTGCTACTTCACGGTTGTCAGTAGTGATATTAATTCCCATGTCCTTCTTAGCCTTCTCTAATCCTGCTAAGAATCCATCAGATGCAATGATTTCCTTTGCTTCTACTATATTAGATGATATGATTCCTCCCATCATAGCTTTTCCCATATTTCCACAACCAATAAAACCTATTTTCATAATTTCTACTTCCCTTCATTTTTTCATATTACATACTTTGTTCGGTTCTTTCAATAATTTCATCTTGTAGAGCTTTGCTTAAATTTCTAAAATGATCACTATATCCAGCAACTCTTACAATTAAATCTTTGTATTCATCAGGTCTTTTTTGTGCTTCTATCAATGTTTTTCTATCTATTACGTTAAATTGAATATGATGCCCTTCCATATTAAAATATGTTCTTATTAAATTAGCAAATTGTTCAAGCCCATTTTCACCTGCCAATACACTTGGAGTAAATTTTTGATTTAAGAGAGTACCTCCCGTTTTAAGATGATCCATTTTAGACGCAGATCTTATTACTGCTGTAGGTCCATAAACATCTGCCCCTTTTTCTGGTGATATTCCTTCTGAAACAGGCTTATGTGCTAATCTGCCATTAGGACTGGCTACCATTACTTCACCAAAGTAAACATGGCAAGTAGTAGGTAACATATTTATTCTATAGCTACCGCCTCTCATATTAGGTCTGCCAGAAATTACATCATGATAATAATTAAAAATTGACTTCATAATTTCATCTGCATAATCATCGTCATTTCCATACTTAGGAGTCTTATTTCTAACTAAATTTCCTATCCACTCACTACCTTTAAAATTATTTTCTATTGCATTTATTAATTCTTCCATAGAAAATTTGTTATTATCATATACATTATATTTTATAGCTGACAGTGAATCTGTTATAGTTCCAATTCCAACTCCTTGAATATAACTTGTATTATATCTAGCACCTCCACTATTGTAATCCATTCCTTTTTTAATGCAATCATTTGTTATAATAGATAAAAAAGGTGCAGGCATATACTTAGCATACAAATTTTCGATTATATTACTACCTTCAATTTTAATATCTGCAAAATATTTAACTTGTTTCTTAAAAGCTTCAAAAAGTTCTTCATAGGACTTGAAGTCTTTTGCATATCCTAGCTTTAACCCCAATTGTCTCCCACTGACTTTATCGTAACCATTAAATAATGTAAGTTCTAATATTTTAGGTAAATTAAAGTATCCAGTTAGTATATAAGCTTCATTCCCAAAGGCTCCAGTTTCTACACATCCACTAGTTCCTCCTCTTCTTGCATCGTCTATGCTCTTCCCAGCATTTAAGAGTTCTTGAACTATTGCTTCAGTATTATAAAAGGCAGGTTGCCCCCATCCCTTTCTTGCAATCTCACAGGCTCTCTTTAAAAACTTCTTAGGATTCTTTCTACTAATTTGAACATTAGAGCTAGGTTGAAGTAACTTCATTTCATCCATACAATCTAAGATTAAATAACTTACATCGTTTACTCCATCTTGTCCATCTGGTGTAATTCCACCTGTATTTATATTAGCAAAATCGGTATACGTACTACTTTCCTTTAATGTTATTCCCACTTTGGGTGGTGCTGGTTGATTATTAAATTTAACCCATAAACATTCTAATAATTCTTTTGCTTTCTCTTCATCTAAAGTACCATTTTCAACATCTCTTTTATAAAATGGATTCAAATGTTGATCAAGTCTACCTGGACTATATGCATCCCATGGATTTAGCTCTGTTGTTACTCCTAAGTGAACAAACCAATACATTTGAATAGCTTGCCAAAATGTTTTAGGTGCATGTGCTGGAACAACTTCACAATTTGAAACAATTTGTAATAATTCTTCTTTTCTTTTATGATCTTTTTCTTTCTCTGCTAACCTTTGTGCATATTTAGCATATCGTTTTCCTAAAATCATAATAGCGTCACAACATATAGACATTGCATTTAATTCTTCTTTTTTTGATAAAGCTTCTTTATCATTTATAAAATCTAAAGCTTCTATGGCTTCTCTTATATCGTTCTTATAATCCAAAAATCCCTTCATATAGATTTTTTGTGAACCTACTGTATGACCAGGTCCACGTTGTTCCATAAATTCAGTAAAAATTCCACTTTCATAGCACTCTTTCCATTTTGAGCTCATTGAATCTAGAATCTTTTTTCTCATAGATCTGTTTTCCCAATACGGAATTATTTCTTCTTCTTGAAATTTAAAATCTTCGTCCTTAACTTTAAAACATATAAGATCTCTATCATTCATAACATGCATGTCTTCTAAACTATGGCAACAAAGTTCCGGAAATGATGGTGCTCCTTGAGGTCCATCACCTTTTTCTCCTACAATTAGCTCACCTTCATTAATACAAATAGTTTTGTTTTCCATAAAGTGTTTAAATGCTAGAGCTCTCATTTCTGGAATTGAAACTGTTCCTTCATATTTCTTGTAAGCTTCAGTAATTAACTTAGCCCTTTCCATGTAAAGATGTGGCATAGTATTTACACTTTGACTTCTTAGTTTTTTAATTCTATCATTCATTCCTCTTTCCATCAATTACCCCCCTATCTTAACATTACTAAATCCTGCATCCTGAAAAATTCTTTTTATATCATTTAACCTATCTTCATCAGGTGTATAAAAGTTATCCCCTAAGTATTTTTCCCCTACTTTTTCATATTTTCCACTACCAGTATTATGATATGGCAATAAATTAACTTGCTTTACAACTACATTATCTTTTAAAAAGTTGACTATGTCATTTATAGATTTTTCATCGTCATTTATACCACCAATTACAGGTATTCTTATATTTATATTAGCCCCCTGAATACTTAGTTTTTTTAAATTACTTAAGATTAAATCATTATCTTTTCCTATGATATTCAAATGCTTGTCTTTATTTATTATTTTAATATCATATAAAAATACATCTACATAAGGTAATATTCTAAGATAATTTTCATAAGGTGCATATCCACATGTATCTATGGCAATATTATATCCTTTTTTCTTTAGTCTTTTTACTAATGTTTCAATATAACTTATATCTTGGGCCATTACTTCCCCTCCAGATAAAGTTACACCACCATTAGACTCTTCGTAAAACATGAAGTCTCTTTCTATTAATTTCTCTATTTCTTCTATAGCGTACTCCTTACCTATAATTTCCCTCGCATTATTTACACAAAATTCAGTACATTTTCCACATAACTTACATAATGCTTTATGAATTTTTATTTCATTATTGTCCATAAATATAGCTCCTTCAGGACAAATTTTAATACAGGAAAGACATCCACTACACCTTTCTTTGCTATATAACAGTTCTTCTATAAACCTTTGACTTTCTGGGTTATGACACCAAGGACACCTAAGAGGACACCCCTTAAAAAATATGGTGGTTCTTATTCCTTCTCCATCATGTATTGAATATCGTTGCACATTAAATATTTTAGGATTCAAAAACAACACCTCTTTTTCACTCACATGAAATTTCACACTATTATTTTCACTTTAATTATAGTTTTAGTTGTGTCCAAAGTCAATGAATGAATTTTAAAAAGCATTTTAAAAAAAGTGGCTTGCGCCACTTTTCATAAAAATCTACTATTTCAACAAAAGGTCTTTAATATAATTAAATGTATAATCTTCTCCATGTGATGCTAACATATTTAACAGTTCTTCTAAAGTTTTTTTAGTATCTTTATGTATAATATAATGTTCTTTTCCTTTATTATAATATTCTAAAGCACTTCTATCATTATATTTATCCCCTAAATAATTCTTAGAAGCAGCAACTCTATCAACAAACATTTCAATTACATATTTTAATGGCATTTTCATTCCTACCATACCATCTTCAATATTATTTCCATAATCAATCCAATATTCTAAATGATGTTTATTCCTTCCTTTGTGATGTAGCCAAGCTCTTGAATATCCTTCCTCTATCTTCTGAATCGCATTAGGACTTACATTTCCTCTATAATATTTAATACCTGCTGAAAATTCTATCCATTTATATTTTGACAAATCATGCAATAAGCCTTGTTTATATAATCCTACTTTAAAACAATACTTCATTACTAACATCTTATGTCTTGTTATCGTCTTAAAATGATTTAATCCATTCACTATACTACCTCTCCTACTAACTTGTATATTAATAAATTATACTATAAAACTATTATATATCTAAATGAATTTTCAATAAAAGGATTTATGAAAATAAATACTTATTCTCACAAATCCTTTAATAAACTTACTGATTAATAACCTCTATGGACTTATAATACTTAAATTTAGCATCACAAAATTCATATACACGAATCTGTACTAAATTGGGTAAATCTATAAATGAAACACTATACTTTGAAGGTAGCATCTCAAAAATAATTTCCTCTATTTTTTTCCCTTGTATTTTTATATCCCTTTTACTTTCATAATTGTCACTGTTCTCACCACTTGTAATTACAACACTAAAAATATAGGTATCAAAACTATTATTACAAGCCCTTATTAGTAGCTTAGAACTATCATGTTGCCTAGTTACTATTCCTGTAGTAAAATGTGAATTTAAATTCTTTTTTAATTCAAGTGAAATTTTATTAATTTCTTTCAAAATTTCATTATTCTGCTTCGTTAAGTCAGTTATATTTGTATTTAATATATCTATCTTACATAATATATCTTCAAGAACATTAAATACATTAATTACGTCTGTCTCAAACTTTTCTATATTATTGTCTACATTTTCTATTTGTTCTTTAACATTCTTAACTTCATTATTTATTTTTTCTAAATCATGTACAGATTCTAAAACACTTTTACAAATATCCTCTGACGATATTATTGAAGTTTTATCTGTTTCATAATTAGAAGTTTCAAGTTGAATGTCTATGAATTGTTTTTCTCCATTAGATAAGTCTTCATCATTAGATAAAAGTTCTTTTTTCAATTCATATGACATATTTATCACCTTCACTTTAGGACAAATCTAATAGTCCTAATATAAAATATTCCTTATTAGTATATTGTGTGAAAAAATTGATACTATTTAAATAAAAAATCGTCTAAAGTGCTTGTACTTGTTTATTAATCCTGTGTAAGCTTTGTTTTAAATATTCATACTTATTTTCTACATAATTAATACTACCTGTATAATTAATAAACTCATCCTTATTTAGAACTTTAAATGTATTATATTGAAACATCCTTTCCACTCCCAATTTATATAAAAATGCATCTCTTTTACGCCAAAAATGATTTAAATTATCTGATAAGATATATCCTACTTCACTAATACTATATTCAATTGTAATATTATCTAAATTAGTTAGATAAATTGTATTCCCCTCTTCATTGGCTTTAATTTCCTTCAAGAAATATCCACCAAACTCCCTTGCGATCTCCATAAAATCGTAAAATAAGTCTATAACTTCTTTTGATAAATCTTTTATTATAATGTCTCGTTGCATTTTTATTCCCCCTCAATTATGAATTATAGTTACAAAGTAATTATAATTCACATTTACTAAAAACGATGTCGAATATTTTCCTTGAAACTTTAGTAATTATATCCCTTCTATGATATATATTGATTAATAGTATTATATTGTTTCTTTTATGTGCAATATTTTAAATTGAACTTTAAATTCATATAAAGATAGGGTGTTGCAATTATAACAACACCCTATCTTTATAGGTTCTGTAGTAAAATAAAGTGATAGCATGTACAATTTATGCTAGACAATAATTTACTCAGCTTGTGCAGGGCTTTTCCTAATTGGGATTGGAAGGGGACCCTGTTCCCTCCTTGTTAAGGAGAGATACTCAAAGGGAACCATAAGGTTCCTTTTGAAAAAGCCG
>URKQ01000026.1 GCA_900548455.1 uncultured Clostridium sp. | reverse complement strand
TCCATCATTTAATTTAACTTGTTGTAAATTTTCTAATGAAAAATATAATTTATAGCTTAATAAAAAATCCATATATATACCTTTCGGATGAATACTAATATTGCATCCATTAACCTTTTTTAAGTCTGCTGCCTCTAATATCTCAGCTACAGCAGAACATTCAAATCCTAATGATCCACCATCAGCTTTTTTTAATTCTTTAAATTTTTTCTTATCTACTAGCATACAATCTCCACCCTATTTCTATCATTAATACTATAATATAACAAATCGAGTTATTTTTAAATAAAAATAAGGCTAGAAGATAACTTTAATATGATTTTCTTCGTGCTATCTTCCTTCTTTTCTATCATACTGATTTCATCTAATCGTTTATACTTTTTGTTAGCAAATCGAATTTTAACTATAAGAGACCGAAAATAAAGTTATAAAAATCCATATTGATATATAAATAACTAATATACTTCCTAATATTTTATTTGGTACTATGCCCTCTTTATCATGAATCTTTTTTATTGTGCTAATAACATTTAAATACAACAAAACACATGCAATTACTAATGCGAAAGCCCCTTCCTTTCTTAAATTTTCTTGATCTTTCTTAATTTACTAAATATAAATACTGAAAGTAGTATTGGTAATGAATCCAAAATAAAGAAACTTGTATTTGTTGGTAATATATTAAAAATATATAACGGGAATGATATTATAAAAATTAGTGAAGAAGCTAATAAACAATTTTTTATCATTTTCAGGTCATTGAAATTAATAGATATATTTTTCTTGAAAGGATAAAAAATGTTATTAGATGATAATTTATATGAAAGTAGAATCAGTAATAAACCTTCCAAAAAGGTTATATAATAAATGACATTAAAAATGTAAAAATACGTTAAGATCAAGTTTGATATACAAAAAAACGGAAAAATAAAAATCATAAAAAAACTCCTTTTATATTTAGATTAATATTATAATTAATAGTAAATGGTAACTATACCATAAAAAAGTATAAGTATATCAGAGTTTATCCTATACTTATACAAATGGTTGATTGAAAAACTAACTTCCGTTTTAGCGCAAACCAATGCAACTGCAAGAGTAATATACGTTTTTGTACTTGAATTTAGTAGCTAAAACACATAAAACAGGCTATAATTTTTATAAGATAATCATTTTTTAAGGGTTTTAGAGTATACCTAATAAGCCTTCGGAATTTCATTGCATGAGTAAGTTCCGTTTGCTTGATTTTTGCAAGATTAAGTTCCGGTGATACTTGTCCTAAATTTTGTATTGGACAATATGTTGAAATGTTATCTTTAGAAAATAATATTACTATTTTAGTAGATATTTTAAAATCCTTACAATATTAAATAAGTCTATTTAGAAAATATATATAGATACTTATAATGATGATTTAATATTATACAGAAAGATAATAAATGTTAAAAAATTTTTTGTGGAATTTTAGATTTTGTTATAGGTATCTATATATTATACAATTGGTTATTAACTTATACAGGAGGGCATAAATTAATTTTTGTACTTAAAAATTTATATAATTTAATAGATTAGGGTTTACTAATTAGAGGGGAGATAATGTATGAAACTAGGAAGGGTAGTAAGAGTTTTATATGATGATAGTAGGAAGGATATTTTTTCAGCAGACAAGGAAAATAGAAAGGTAGTTATTAGCATATTTTATAAGGCAGATAAAGATGTTTTTTTTGAAAAAAAAGCATATTACAAAGATTTATATGAGCCAAATAAAGGAGAATTTATCAAGAGGTTTGGAGATAATAGTGAAGAAAAAAATAGATATTTAAATAATATAGAAATTAATACATTTAACGATGCTCCAATGATAAAAGAAGATATAAAGTATCCTGTTATTTTATATTCAGCTGGGTTAGGTATGGGAAGAGATCTCTATATGTTTAATATTGAAGCGTTAGTAGCAAAAGGATATATAGTAATAACAATTGAACATATTTATGACTCTGAATTTACTGTTTTACCAGATGGTAAAGTAATAGAACAAGATAAAAATATTAAAAATGATCCTAAAAAAGTAATAAAAGAAATAATTAATACTAGAAGAGAAGATATTTTATTTATTTTAGAGCAACTTAAAAATTTAAATAGAGAAGATGAAGTTGTTAGAAATAAAATGGATTTAAATAAGATTGGAGCAATTGGGCATTCATTGGGGGCATACACATTATTTGAAAGTTTTACTAAGGATGAGAGAATTAAAGCACTAGTAATGTTGGATGGAAGTTTGCAATATATAGATTTAAATAGTGAAATATTAGAAGGTAAAAACCTTAATAAACCATTGCTTAACTTTAGAAAAGGATTAAATAAATATGAGGAAAGAATGAAGTTCTTCATAGAAAGAAATGAGAATAAGTTCGATGGCGAAAAATTTAAAAAATTAATAATAAGTCAACATTATACTGTAATAAAACAAGAAGAGGGCCAAGATCAATTGGCACAGTATTTAGGAAACTATCAATCATCAATTAAATTAAATAAAACAGAACATATGACTTTTTCTGACTGGTTTATAATTGAAAATCAATGTGAAGGCAACGATATGCTATCAATAGAAGAAGCTCACTGTATTATAAATGATGTCACAATTTCTTTCTTAGATGAATTTTTATGCGGAATTAATGAAGAATATACTAATATTTTGAAAAATAATAGATATAGTGATCTTACACTATTAGATAGTTAATTACAGTAAAATATATAATAAAATCTAATTTAAGGTTGTAAGTTTTGAAACATATATTTGATAACAGAATTTATAACAGCTATAAATAAGTGATTTTCAAGATGAATTTTGGAATGGAATTTTGTAATTTATGTTATAAAATCTGTAAAATATCATGTTATATCGTGAAATCAAATATTTGACGACATAAGCCTCTGGATCAGCACGAAGGAATGCCGATTCAGAGGCTCTTTTTCAACTTGAAAAGTTTAGCATAAGTAAATTTTTGCTTTATTATAATAGTTCAAAGGTTTCCTTAAGATCATTATATATTTTTTTATAAATCTCGTAATACTTTTTATATACAGTATAGTTTTCTTCTTTTGGATATTGTGTGCTATTTTCACATATTGCTATGCTACAAGCTTCATTTATATCCTTGTATACACCTGTTCCAACCCCTGCAAGTAATGCTACACCTAATGCAGGTCCTTCTGATGATTTATTTGTAGATACTTTACAATTAAACATATCCGCTAGTATTTGGCGCCATAACTGACTTTTTCCGCCTCCACCTGATACCATCACATTAGTTGGATTTATTCCTGTATATTTAATGATTTCCATACAATCTAAAAGAGAATATGATACCCCTTCGATTACAGCTCTTAACATATCATTTTTTGTATGAGCTGCTGAAATTCCAAAGAATACTCCCTTTGCTTTGGGATTCAAGTGAGGTGTACGTTCTCCCATTAGATATGGAAGATATATTACTCCCCTTGACCCTACAGGTACTTTTTCTGCTTCTTTAGTCATAAGTACATATGGATCTATGTCCATAATTTTCGCCACTTCAATTTCATTAGTACAAAAGTTATCTTTAAACCATTTTAAAGAAAGTCCTGCACCTTGAGTTACTCCCATCATATGCCATGCACCTGGTACAGCATGACAAAAGGTGTGCACTCTTCCCTTTTTATCAATTATAGGATCATCTAAATGTGCAAATACTACTCCTGAGGTACCTATTGTTGAAGATATTTGTCCACTTCTTATAATACCATTTCCTATTGCACCTGCAGCTTGATCTCCTGCTCCACCTACTACTGGTGTACCCTCTTTAAGTCCAGTAACCTCAGCAGCTTTTTTATGAACCTTTCCACTAACTACGATTGATTCATGTACCTTACCTAAATACTCTATAGGAATATCCAATGCATTGAGAACTTCCTTAGACCAGCATCTATTTTTAATATCTAAAAGCTGCATTCCTGATGCATCAGATACCTCCGTTGCAAATTCACCTGTAAGCATATATCGTATATAATCCTTAGGCAATAATATTTTCCTACATTTTTTATATATTTCAGGCTCATTATTCCTAACCCAAAGTATTTTTGATGCTGTAAAGCCTGTAAGTGCAGGATTTGCTGTAATATCTATTAATCTTTTTTCTCCAACTTTTTCTGTAATCTCAACACATTCTTTCGCTGTACGTTGATCACACCAAATAATAGACTTTCTTAATATATTACCATCCTCATCTAACATAACTAAACCATGCATTTGACCAGATAAGCCAATACCACTGATTAATTCTGGATTTATATTACTGTCTTTTATAACCGCATTAATTGTTATACAAACTGCCTTCCACCAATCTAACGGTTCTTGTTCTGCCCATCCAATCTGTGGCTGATATAAAGGATATTCTGCTGTAGAAGAGGAAATAGGATTCCCTCCCCTATCAAAAAGTACTGTTTTAGTACCCGAAGTTCCAATATCTATACCTAATAAGTACTCCATGTTCTAGCCTCCAATTAAAATTACTAAAGCTTAATAACTGCCTTTACTACATCATTTTTATTTTCTATAACATAGTCAAAAGCTTTCTTTGTATCACTAAAATCAAATTCATGGGTAGCTATTTCTTTAACATTTATTTTTCCATCTGAAATAGCTCCTATAGCTGCAGGATATATATTTCTATATCTAAACACACTTTTTATTTCAGCTTCTTTAGTCATTATTTGCATAAAGTTAAACTCAATTATGTCCTTTGGTGCAAGTCCTACTAATACAATAGTTCCGCCTCTTTTTACTATGTAAGGTGTCTGTTTTATTGTGTGCTCTGATCCTGCTGTCTCGATGACCACATTAGCACCAGTATTATTTGTAATCTCATTTATTACAGATAATACATCTTGGTTTTTAGCATTTATAACTTGAGTAGCACCTAGCTTTAGGGCATAGTCCAATCTCTTATCTATAACATCTATAACAATAACATTGGTAGCTCCATAAGCCTTACAAGCTAATAAAGTTACAAGTCCTATACAACCAGCACCTAAAATAACCACTGTATCTCCCAATTTTACATTTCCCTGTGATACAGCATGTAGTCCTACTGCTAAAGGTTCAACCAAAGCACCCTCCTTAGTTGATACATTGTCTGGTAATTTAAAACACATATTTTCTGGATATGTTATATAATTCATTAAAGAACCATGATATGGTGGTGTTGCTAAGAACTCCACATCTGGGCATAAATTATATTTACCACTCTTACAAAATTCACATTGACCACAAGTTTGACCTGGCTCTAATGCAACTCTATCTCCAACTTTTAGATTTTTAACTTCTGAACCTACCTGAATTATTTCGCCTGCACATTCATGACCTAAAATAAAATCTTCCTCTACTATAAAATCTCCAATTCTACCATGTTCATAGTAATGTACATCTGAACCACAAATTCCTACATATTCTAATTTTATAAGTACTTCCTTATCCTTTGGAGCTGAAACTTCAATGTCTCTTGTTTCCATATTATGAGTTCCACACATATATACTGCCTTGTTAATCATATTTATTCCTCCCAAGTCTTTGATTATAGACCTTGCACAATGTAGTGCAAGGTCTATATTTTTTTCTATTAATCTATGTTACCTGCTTTTTTATGAATTTCTATATACTCATCAGCATTATCCTTTGTAATTAATGGACAATCTATCATTATAGTATCACGCTCTACCTTACCAGTCATAACATCATATGTTAGCTTAACAGCTTTTTCTGCAAGATCATAAGCACTTTGAAGAGTTGTTGATGTCATTTCACCATTTTTTATAGATAGACAAGCTTCTGCTGTTCCATCAACTCCATAAGATAGTATATCTGCCTTTCCAGCTGCCTTAGCTACTTCAAGAGCTCCAACGCACATGTTATCGTTCATAGCCACTATGGCATCAATTTCTCCATAGGTTTGAATCCAGTCTTCCATAAATCTCATTGCTTCATCTTTATTCCAATTAGCAATTTGTTCATCTACTATTTTAACGTCTGGTCTTTTGTCAAAGAATTCTTTTTGCCATCCCTCACGTCTCTTGTCAGAGTGCATATTACCTGCTGGTCCCATAAGCACTACAACTTTTCCATTTTGAGGAACTTGTTCAAAAGCAAGTTTTGCATTTTTTGCAGCTTGATCAACTGGATCTGCATCTACTGCTGCTGCTCTATCATTATCATTAATACGATTATTTACAGTTATAACCTTAACACCTTTGTCCATAGCTGCCATGGCTGGTGCTACCTGTGCTTCAGAATCAAATGGTTGAAGAAGAATTGCATCATATTTTTTTGTAACTGCATTTTCAATATGTGCTGCTATAACTTCATTCTTACTATCTCCATCAAATATATCTACCTTTACATCTTTATAGTTTTCAGCAACTTCATCCTTTACTGCATTTGCAAGCCAAGCAGCAAATGAATCTCCTTGAGCTCTTGCTATATATGCAATTTTATAAGTTTTTTCACCATCTGCAGATGAATCCTCTTTTGAAGCATTACTACATCCTACAGTAAGTGATAATGTCAATATTGACGCCATGGCTAACGCTAGTATTTTCTTTGTTTTCATACAATTGTTTCCCCCTAATAATTTTTTTGATTTATATTTCAATTTTTACCTTGGTTTAATTTAGATTAAACAGAACCCAACTTACTATTTTCTACTACATTATCCTTAGTTTTTTTAGCTCTATTACCTAACTTTCTATTTGATCTTTTATTTTTAGATTTTATGTCATAAATTACTGCAAGTGCAATAATTAATCCCTTTACTATTTGTTGCATATAAGATTGTATTCCCATTAGGTTCATTATATTATTTAAGAATCCCATAATGAATGCACCAGCAAGTGTTCCGCCTGCAGTTCCTATTCCGCCAGTAAAACTTGTTCCACCAATTATTGCAGCTGTCATTCCTTCAAATTCTGCTCCAATACCTGCATTAGGAAGTCCAGCGTTAACACGAGACATAAATAGTACTCCTGCAATACCAACAAACACACCATTTATAAGATAGGCCTTCATCTTAGTCTTATTTACATCTATACCTGAAGCCCTTGATGCCTCTTCACTACCACCTACAGCATAAACACATCTTCCTAGTTTTGTATGCTTTAAGATATACCAAGATAAAAGAGTGATTGCTGTCATGAAGATTACTGGAATAGGAATAAATCCTATGGAGTTTTGTCCTAATACAACATAGTCCCCTATTTGATAAATATTTTGCCCATTAGTAAATAATAGTGCCGCACCCCTTGCTACCGTTTGCATAGCTAAGGTTGCAATAAATGGAGGAGCTTTAAATTTAGTTATCATTATTCCATTGATAAAGTTACAAACAACTCCTACAAGTACCCCCGTTAATATTGCTATTTCTAAAGAGCCTGTAGCCTTATAACTAGCAACGGAAAGCAGCCCTGACAAAGCCAAAACTGAACCTGCTGATAAATCTATAAGACCACATATGATTAGAATTGTTTCTCCAAAAGCAATAATAGTTGTTATAGATATTTGTCTTGATATATTTGTTAAGTTTTCTGCTGATAAAAATACAGAACTAATTAAAGAACATGCCAAAAACATAGCAAGTAATATAATGTAAATACTATATTTACTTGAGGTTCTTGACCATTTATGTTTAATATCAATCATATTCATCCTTCTATTCCCCCTTTATAGCTAATTTCATAATAGCTTCTTGCGTTGCATTTTCTCTATCTATTTCTCCAGTAATTTTTCCCGATGCCATAACATATATTCTATCGCACATACCTATGAGCTCAGGCAATTCAGAACTAATTATTAGTACTGCTCTATTTTCTTTAGCAAGTTCTGTTATAAGTTTATATATTTCGTATTTTGCTCCCACATCTATTCCTCTTGTTGGCTCATCAAGTATGAGAACATCTGGATTTCTAAGCATCCACTTTGCAAATATTACCTTCTGCTGATTCCCTCCACTTAAAGAGTCAATTGAGGTTTCTAAACTAGGAGTTTTAACATTCATTCTTCCACATATCTTAGATACACTACTAATCTCTTTTTTACTATGAAGATGACCTTTATAGAAAAATTTTTCTAAATTAGATATGGATACATTTTCAGTTATGCTTCTAACTCCCACAATTCCATATCTCTTACGATCTTCTGACAGCATAACTATACCGTTATTAATACTATCCTCTACCTTATTTATTTTAACTTCCTTACCCTTAACCTTAATCTCACCTGACAGATATTTATCTAACCCAAATATTGTTCTAGCTACTTCACTTCTACCTGCACCCATAAGACCTGCTAAACCTACAATTTCTCCTCTTTTTACATGAAAATTGATATCCTCAAAATGCTTTCCGTCACTTAATTCTTTAACCTCCAACATGGTTTCTCCAATTTTAACATTTTCCTTAGGATACGCATTGGTAATTTTACGTCCTACCATAAGTGAAATAACCTTGTCTATATCTAACTCACTAGCCGGCTTAGTATCAACAACAACACCATCTCTTATAACTGTTATTTCATCAGCTATTCTAAAAATTTCTTCCATCTTGTGAGATATATATATAATACTTACACCTTTACTTTTTAATTCAGCAATTTTCTTAAATAGAATTTCTACTTCTTTTCTAGTTATTGCAGATGTAGGTTCATCCATAATAATAACCTCTGAATTATAAGACATAGCCTTTAGTATCTCTAGCATCTGTATATCCGATACTGTAAGATCTTTAAACTGAGTTGTTGGTGAATAGGGTAATTTTTCTTGTTTTAAAAGTTCTTCTGTGTCTTTTCTAATCTTTCTCCAATTGATTTTTCCTAACTTATTTACTGGTTCCCTTCCCAAAAATATATTTTCCTCTATGGTAATTTCTGGTATGTAATTTAACTCTTGAAATATCATAGATATACCATACTTACGAGCTTCAATAGGATTCTGTATCTTAACTTCTTTACCATCTATATGAATGCTTCCACCATCGGGTTGGTATATACCATTTATTATTTTCATAAGTGTAGACTTACCTGCTCCATTTTCTCCACAAATCACATGAACTGTTCCCTTTTTAACAGAAAAACTTACATTAGATAATGCAGTTACCCCCGGAAAAAACTTTTGTATGCCTTTTAATTCTAGCTTTGGTATATTACTCTCCACCTTTATCCCCCCTTGTAAACTTTTAATTTTACTGTATGCCTTAATTATAATAAAAAAAATATTAACCCATAATGGAAAATAACCTTGATTTTGTGTAAATTGTTCTTACCTATTTTTTCACAAAGTGTTTTGTGTAATATATTAATATTTTTGTGTAACATATTAATATATTTGTGCAACACATTGAAGTATTTTTTAATATTTTTCTTCATCCAACGTGATAATTAACAAAAAATACTACTCAACATAGTTGAATAGTATTTATATGCTATACTTTATTTGTTTTTTATACTACATTTATATTGACCTACTGTTAATCCCGTCACCTTTTTAAAAGTTTTACAAAAATACTGTTGATCCGTAAACCCTACTCTTTGATAGATAACTTTCATACTGTCTTCTCCCTTAATAATCATGTCCTTTGCCTTATCAATACGAAGCTTAGTAATATGAGAAGAAATATTTACCCCTGTCTCCTTTTTAAATAAAAATGATACATATTGTTTAGATAAATTAATATGAGCAGCTATATCTTCTAATGTAATTTTACTTGAATAGTTTTCCTCAATATACTGAGCAACTTTATTTATTATGTATTTAGAATTTTGATCATCCCTTATTTGTAAAACTAGTTCAGATATCTCCTCTGTAAACTTACACATTAATTCTGATACAAATATAATTCTAGTAGAATTCATAATCTTATTGTAATAACCCTGATATAAAGTGAAATAATCATTTTCTTCAACGTATTCTTCATACTTTTCTAATATTCTAACAACAATATTACAATACATAAGCTTACATGATAACTCTGATATTTGGGAATTTATTACTTCCTTTTCTATTCTTTGTATGTATTTTTTACTTTCCTCTAGGTTCCATTCTTCTATAAAATTTATCAAAACACTATTAGAATATTTTTCAAACTTTAAAACATTTATCTCTTTTAATTCTCTATTTGTCTTTGTTTCTACTATGGAACCTAATGGTAAATAGAATATATCTTTAATTCTGTCTATGCATTCCGTATATTTATCTGGAAATTTCCTAAGATCACAAAATATAGGTGTATAGATTATATCTAGTTTAATGTTAAAATATTGAATCACAGTAGTTTTCACGTAATTAATTGCCTCTTGAATCTGTCTGTTCCCAATATCATCTTTAGATATAAGATATAAAAAACCATCTTTCCGTTCCTTTACAATGCATTGTATTTTTTCTTTAGTAAATACCCATGTTATAAGTTCTAGTATAGCATTTTTTACATTTTTACTTTCTTTTTCTTCAATAGAAATAGTCATATCCATGGATTCAGGAAAGAAACCTAGAATACAATATTTACCTGTACGACAATTAAAATCTATATGTTTGAATTCTTCAAGATCTGTATCTTCAAAGGAACTTGAACTATCTATAAGATACTCCACAAGCTGTTCTTTAGTTTTCATTGAAGTTTCACTAGCATTTTCCCTACCTAAATCATTCTTACCCATGGCGTCCAAATTTCTTTTTAGTTCTAGCATAATGTTTACAAGTTCCTCATCCTCCACCTCTGATTTAAGAATATAATTATTGGCTCCATACTTTAGTGCTTGTCTTACATTTTCAAAATCATCATAGCAAGTTAAAACAAGTATTTGAGTTGAACTATCTTCTTTTCTTACTTCTTTTGTTAACCATAGTCCATCCTTTTTAGGCATTTTTATATCTGTTATAATCACATCTGGGTTATATAACTTATACATTTCATATGCCTTTTCACCATTTGGAGCCTCACCTACAACAGTAAATCCTATGGTATTCCAATCTATTGTTGATTTTAAACCTATTCTTACAAGAACTTCATCATCTACAATTAGAACCTTATACACTTTCATCACCCTCTTTTTTTACTAAAAAATCATTAGTAGGCTTATTAATTATAATTCTAGGAACCTCTACTTTAACGTAAGTACCTAATTTACTTCTATTTCCTATATTAATTCCATATTCTTCACCACAATGAAGCTTTATTCTTTGATTTACATTGTTCAATCCAACTTTACTAAATTTATTTACATCCTTTTCTTTGCTAAAGATTTTTTCTATATCCTTATCACTAATGCCCGGTCCATTGTCCTTTACAAGGATAATTAATTTTTCTTCCTCAATACATGCATTTATAGATATCTTCAAAGTTTCATATTCTCCCTCTTCCCTAATACCATATATCAAAGAATTTTCAACAATGGGCTGTAAAATTAATTTAGGTATTGTACACTTAAAACATTCTTCATCAATGTTATAAACTATGTTAACTTTTTCATTAAACCTTAAACTCTGTATATTAATGTAATTTTTAACATAATCTATCTCGTCTTCTAATGTAATCATTTCTTTTCCCAAGTTTATACTTACCCTAAGAAGTTTTATAAGTGACGTTACTGCATTACTCACAGATTTATCACCCTGTATCTTAGCTATCCACTTTATAGTATTTAAAGTGTTATATAAAAAATGGGGATTAATTTGTGCATGCAACGTCTCAAGTTCTAATTCTTTTTTAATTTTTTCCTCTTCCACTAATTTATTAACAACTTCATTCATCTTCCCAATCATATTATTAAAGCTATTCCCAAGTTCTCCGAGTTCATCAATTCGATCAACATCTATACGTACATCCAAATCTCCTTCTTCTGCCTTCTTCATCATATTTTTCATATTTACCATAGGTCTTGAAATTTGTGATGAAAAGAATAAACAAATTAGTATGGTTATACTTACATATATTGTTCCCCCAATAACCATATATCGTTGCATATTTGTAATTTCCTTATATAGATATTCCTTGGATACAATCTTTACAATCTTCCAATTAGATAGAGTAATATTCGAAAATATACATACCTTTTCAACTTCATCATCCTTAAATTCCACTGAATCCACATCTTTATAAGATGATAAAACTTCTACTGCATAATTTTTATCTTTTATATTTTTTCCTATCATGTCCTTGTTAGAATGACTAATAATTTGTCCCTTATCATTACAAATAAATAATTCACTACTTTCTTCAGCAATGAGATTCTTATAGGAGTCCTCTAATCTAGTTTCATCTATATCTATAAATATTGTTCCCATATCCTTTAAACTATTTAAATCTATTACCTTTCTTCCTAATGAAAAATAATTTTTAGTAATTTCTCCTGATAATATCTTAACTTTAACAGGAGCTGTATAAATCCAAACTAACTCACCTTGAGTTTCATTAATATTCATTTGTTCATACACATTATTTTTAATAGTTCCCACATTGTAAATCTTATCTTCAGTCATAAATTCTATATTTTCCACTTGTTCATTTGTAGTACAAAAGTTCTTCAACATATTATTTAATTCATCATAATTTTGCAATGGTGAATGTTGCAAAATTTCTATAAAATCCCTATTAGTAACAATCATATCTGATAAGTCTGCAATACTATTAATTATAAAATCAATATTATCTCCTGCTTCATATACAGATTGCTTTGCCGATTCACTATATTTTGTAGTAATAACGGATTCTATTATATTGTTATAAATAAAATATATAAATCCAATAGGTACAAATACTAACAAAATAAAAGTAACTAGTAACTTATTTTTAAAGCTCTTTCTAATCCATAAAGCTTTCATTTTATACCCTTTATTCATTGTAGTAAGCTCAACTCTTCAAAAATTTTATCTGATACTACTTTGGGATCTAAATCATTGTTCACCATATCCTTTACATTGCTAATAATTATTTGCTCTACAAAATAGAAGTTACTTATCTTAGGTCTAAAATAGATATTATCTATTTCCCAAGCCTCTAGCAAAATAGGTAAATGGTTTAAGTTACCCATTTCATTTGTATTACTTTTTACATCTTCTATTATATTTTGCACTTTTGTGCTTTCGTAAACAGATTTTCTAGGTGGCATACTTCCACCTTCTGGTTCCTCCAAAACCATACTTTGTGTCTGAGGTGCTGTAGCCCAAACTATAAATAACCAAGCAGCCTTCTTTTCAATTTCTGTAGCATTACTATTAATTCCTATGCCTGCCCCTCCATATATATTTGCACTTCTAACATTTCCATATGGCAATGTGCTATAACCTACATTGCCTGACACACTAGATATATTAGGATTTTCCACTACAGCCACATTCTCATCCCAGTTTGCCATCATTGCAACTTCACCGTTTTTAAATGCCTCTGCAGTATCTGTCCAATCCCAATTAACACTCTCTGGGGCTGCCACTTCTATCATCTGCTTGTACATAGTTAGTCCATCTTTAAATTTATCATTTTTAACTGAAATCATCTTAGGTTTTTCTACCCCCAATGTATTTACATAGGGATCATCAAAATAGTTTCCTCCATAGGATGCAAGAACATTAGAAAAATCACAATATACTGAATTATGTAATTGTGCCATTTGTGCACTTCCATATTTAACTTCTTCATCTGGAACATTTTCATCAATCCATTTGGAAACAATACAATACCTTTCCCAAGTAAAATCCTTTCCTCCAGGAGTCCAATCAAATCCATTTTCATTCATAAATTGTTCCCTATATTTTTCAAAAATATCTTTTCTATAGAAGAAAATCATAGTTGTAGTATCAAAAGGTATAGCGCATAACTTGGTTTTATCACCAAAATAAGATAAAATATTTACCTGTTCATCGAAGAAGTCATCAATTCCACCTGGTATGTGAGGCATCTTAGGATCATTATTATATAAATTTAAATCCTCCAGACTATTATAAAATCTATTAATGGTTTGATATGGATCTACATAAACAAGTTGAAACTTTCCTCTATCAGATATAAAATCATTATTTATCTTTTTTATCATTGTAGTATAATCCATTGAATTAATATTTACTCTAATCCCCGTTTTATCCGTAAACCTTTTACATTCTCTAGAAAGAATATTAGCATTTATATTATTTTCTACTACAAAATTAAGGGTAGTACCTTGAAATTCCATCCAATCAAATCCCTCTGGTGTCTCTATATTAGGTAATTCATAGTCCCACGGATAAAAAGGTGCTTTTATATTATCAATCAATTCATTATCTTCAACCTTAGCCGTTATTATATTTTCTTTGTAAGTAACTAAGGAAATCATTGTTATTACCATAATTATAATTAAAGAATATATTACTTTATTTCTAATAATAATCACCTTCATCCTCTTTTTATATGAAATATTCTTCTATTTAGCTACATTATACATAATAATTCTACATATTTAAATAATTAAATTCTATTTAGCTACATTATACATAATATTTTTACATATTTAAATGATTAAATTACTGTTTTTTCATAAAAAATGTTACTCTATTAAAAATTATTAAGAAAAATAATTATTAATTAAGTAAAACTTATTTACTGATATCTTAACTTATTCCACTTTCCTTTCGATATATGAAATTTTCATATATAATTATTGGCAATTGAATCTACTGTATGCTAAATTCTAGTTATACGTTTTTACACCTTTGGTAAATGATTTCTTGTTGTTTTATCATAAGTACTTCGTCCTCTGGCAGCATGAAAAAAATTCAATCATCAATTCATCTGATGAAAAATCCATATGAATCATCTGCTATCAATTAATATTAATATAACAATTGTATAATAATTACCTAAATTGTCAATTATACAACTGTGCGAAATCTATACTCCAAAATTTAAGCAAAAGAAAAGAGCCGCTACTTTAATTAGTAGTGGCTCAAATTGTTATATGATATTTTTATAATATTAATTTACTTCTTTCCTGCCTTCCACTGGTGACCACATTTTAAGCAAGTAACAATAACTTTGTTTCTTCCAGCACCGCCTGCTACTGCACCAGCTAATGGACTTACCGCCAAACCTACAACACCTTTAGTTACACTAAAACCCTTTTTATTTGCAGTCAAAGAAGTACTTCCACACTTAGGGCAACGTGCTACATTATTATCCTGTACTGGCTGATAATTCGGTTGTTCGTATGGAGATACTGTTCTACCAGCGTTTCTCAACCTCTCCATCTCTTTCTTTCTTTCAGCCTCCGCTAACCTTTTTTCTTTTAAAGCTTGGCTTCTTTCAATCTTTGCCTTATTTCTTTCAAATTCGATAGCTTTTCTTTCTTCGTAAAATATTGCCATCAGTTCATCCTCTGTTTTATTATGTTCGGGGTTTTTTCTAGAATAATCACTCTTCCACGCTTGATAAAAAAATGTTCCATTTTCTTCTTTATCATCTCTATAGAATTGTTTAATAATCCTAATAATATGAATGAACATTACTACCATTGAAATAAAAGCTAATAGCGAAGTTATTTTAAATTGTATACTTTGTTCTTCAAATTTGAATACATATACCTCTAACAAATATAATCCCATCATACCAATAAATCCATATGGTATTAATGTTACTTTTCTCTTTTTACGTTTCATTTTATCGCCATCCTATTTCTATCATCAATACTATAATATAACAAATTTAGGTATTTTAAAAGCACGAAAATAAGGCTAGAAAGAACTTTAACTATAAGAAACTGAAAATAACGCTATAAAAATCCATGTTGATATATAAATAACTAATAAGCTTCCTAATATCTTATTTAATACTATGTCATCTTTATCCTGAATCTTTTTTATTGTGCTAATAACATTTAAGTATAACAAAATACATGCAATTACTAATGAAAATATTATCAGAAACATGTAATTATTCCTCCATATACTGCATTTTTATATAATATGTATTTATTATACATATTTTTTTAATATAAAAAAATAAAAATAGGATAGTTTTTTTAATGATTATTCAACCTAAAAATTAAATTTTTTGTTTTTATCTTTTCATTTCATGTGCCAAAATATCTTTTAATACTAATACAGCATCTATCTCAGTATAATTATATTCTCTTTTCAAATCTTCTAACATAATTCTTATTTGTGATGAAAATTTAAGAATATCAACCTCTTTATGATAGGTAGCTAATATAGGATATTTTTTACTCCAAGCTTTAGTCCAATTAACCTTCGAATTTATTTTTTCATCTGTATTGTCAATTACCTCTTGTATTTCTTGCAAATCAATATCGAACTCTATTAATTCATCTAAAGTCAAATGATATAATTTAGCTAATTTTTTGCACTGATAAATATCAGGAATTGTTTCATTTGACTCCCATTTTGAAATAGTTTGCCTACTTACCCCTAATTTTTCAGCAACTACTTCTTGCGACATTCCAGATCTTTTTCTTGCTTTTGATATATTGTTTCCTAAACTCACTATACTCACCTCCTAATTAATTTTATTATTAAAACATATTTTTTTCTACCAACTACAATTAACAGTTATGCCCTTGTTCTTAACATGCTCTACCTAGATGTTTATAATCTAAACACTTAACTCCTTTCATCTTTACCTACCTCCAATAATGATTTTAATATTTATTGCCATATGTTTCCCATTAATTTTCGGCATAAGAAAAGCACCTACTTTTAATTTAGGTAAGTGCCTGATTATTTAATTAACCCATATTCTCATCATTTGATACTATATACAGTATATTTCATCAAATATCTAACTATAAATATTTAAGAAAGCAGTTATTGTTATCATATAACTTGAAACCGTACTTAGTTCCAAGTGATACTTCATAATCATCATCTGTATATAAATCTATGAATTTAATATTTCTTTTATATGCTTTTGAAATAAATGATTTAAATAACTCTTCTTTGATTATTTCATCACCGCTGAAGGCAATAACCTCAGTATAATTATTATTAACTCTGCCTATAATATGTCCTTTTACACCTTTCTCAAAATAGCCAAGAATAATAAAACCATTTAAGTTTTCACTTAATCTTTTAGAATTCCAATAAGTATCTTCGTCAATATGCTTTTCAATCCAATCATATAAATCTCTGCTATTATTTTCATCTAGCTCTTGAACAAACTCATTTGAGTAATCACTACTAAAATCCTCAAGTTTAAGCATTACAGCTTCTTCTATTTTTTGAAAGTCTTTATTCTCATAGAATTTAATAGACTGGGTGTGTTCACTAGCTGCATTAACATAAAACTTGTAGCCTTTAAAATTCTCTGCAACATAATCATACAAGTAGTTTGCAACTGCTTCATAATCATATCCATATGGACCTTGGGCATATGAAACATATAAGTCTTCTTTCATCCAATAAATTGGTGTTAACCCTTCTAGCTTTCCATCTTTTTCAACAAGTAATACTTCATGTTCATCACGTTCAATATAACTCATAAACATATCATATATCTGTTCCCTCGATGCATCTAAAGGTAAATATCTACATCTAGTTTCTAGTTTACCTTGCATACTAAATGCTAAATCAACTGCCTTGTCAATATCATTTATTTTTGCTTTTATTATTTTCATAACTTCCTCCTAATATCATTTTTCGTTCTGTTAAGTTATATGAACATTGCACTTCTCAACCCTTGGAAATTAGCCTGCAAAAATCCTATTTACCATAGGCTTGTTTGCTATACAATAAGTAAACTAATCATCAATAAAGGCATTTAATCTTTTTTCAATTACTATTAAAGCATCAGTTATGTCTGATTTGTCTTTATCATGTATTAATCTAAAATACAATGAACGAATAAAGTTCCTTATATTATTGTATTTTGTATATGGTATTGGAGAAAAATTCTTTGTAGAGGAACATGCACTTAATTCACTGTCCCAATTTTCAAAATTTGGTGAGCAAGCACATAATTCTTCTAACCAGTTTTTTAAATATTGAGGTGAGATTAAACCTCTACTAAGTATTTTAGTAATTGTTGTAACAATACGTTCGTCCTCTAACCTGGTAAATAAATATCCCTCATTTAAGATAACTTTTTTTATCACTGCTAAAATTTCTTTATGAACTAATTCGTCTGTTTCTATACATTGAGCCAACTCTCCCAGTGCATCTGCCCCATGAGCAGCGGTATGAATCCATCCATTTTCTAGATCATATCCACGAAAATCTTTTTCCAATGAATAATACTCTATTAATTTATCCTTAATAAAAACAAATTCATTTTCTTTAAAAATGCCCTTTTGTAAGTGTTTAAACAAAATACATGCTGCAAGTAACACGGAAGAACTCCTTCTGTAAACAGAATCATCATTCTCTTTTCCAATTCCATGTAATAAGTTCTCTTCCCTAATTACAGTGTATAATATTTTTTTAATATCTTCTTCTGTGACATAATCATCTATGATCCAATTACACATCATGCTCACAATTAATCTTTCACGAAGTTCAAAATTGGTATCTCCAATATATTTAAGCATTAAACCAACATAAATATGTATGTTTTCATCTGGATTTATACAATCCTTATTATCTCTAATCCGTCTTAAATCGAGTATTAATTTTTCTCTTTCATCATTCATAATTTCTTTACCTTTCTAAGAGTAATTAGGAATATCTTGCAATTCTTCTAATACAAACACTCTATCAATTTATTCAGCTTCATATTAGCTCTTTACTTTTGCCACAGCAACCTCAATATTATTTCATAAATAAGAACAAGCCTTATTCAGTTAGAATAGAGCCTATTTTGATTTAATCTTTTTTTGTTTTATTATAATTCTCTATATACTTTTTAAAATCAAAAGATATTTTTCTGCAAGTACTTTTTTATATCACTTGAAAAAATGTTACTAGCCTTTTTATAGTATATAGTGTTGTAAACACTCTATTTACCTTTCACCTTAGATATATTACTACATCTATCATAACATATTTTGTAAATATAAACATACCTATAATACGGTATTTTGAACTATAAAAATAGCCTTAGGCAAGTTAATTCAGTACCTAAAGCTAAAAAACTCATTTTAAAATGAAACTCGACTCCTTTCAGTCGCTGAGTAAGTTCACCTAACTAAATCATAGATTTAGAGTTTCACTTATGATACGGTTCACCGCACCGTAAGTAAAAAAGTTCAGACTTTCCCATAATCAGACATTCCAAACTTCAATTTGGTATGATCGCTTACCCATCAGAATGCAATGATGAGTGAATTTCCTATACAATATATTTAGTAGTATTTCTAATTCAAGTTCCCATTATATTTTTATGTGAAAATAGCTAGTAAAACTTTTATAATTTTACTAGCTACTTTGGTAGTATATTGTTTGCCCAATTAGGTATTTTTTTATCTTTCCATATTGTCTTGCCATTTTTTAAATATATAACTTCTCTTAATACTTCTGAATTATCATATATATTTACTTCATCACATATATCAATTACATCATCTAGATTTTTTAAAGAATCATAATATCTTCTTTCTATATCTTTATCAGGTATTCCATGCCCACCTTTATTTACTCTAATTTTAACTCTTTCCTTAGCAAGTTCTGTACTTTCCAACCCTATATAATTCATAACAATATAAAAACCTTTTTCTTTTGCAAAGTTTATATTCTTTATTATACTTCTACCAGATAATGTTGTTTCTTGGTTAAAAGATATGCCTTGTAAAATATAATGCTTTATTAACTTAACAGCTTCTCTAGCACATTTAATCTGAAGATTACTATCTTTCCAAGATCCAATTCTTGCAACCATTTCATCAGTATTTATTCTTTTTTCATCTTTATTTTCATTATAGTAAATAGATTTATATATTGAAGTCTTTCCTGCGCCATTAACACCGGCAAAAATTGTATATGTTGGCATATTATTTGCCTATTACCTTAGCTTGCTCTTTTTGCAACACTAAATTCGATAAAGTCATATAAAAATCCTGCTCTTCTTTAGTTTTTGCCTTTTTAAATAAATCTTTTAATTCACTATAAGAATAATTAACAAAAATATCATATAAATTATTATCTTTATTTTCCATATAAAATTCCTCCTAACGAAATTCTATTTATTCATTATTATATACCAAACATAGAAAATAACAAACTTAATCTTTTTCTATTTTGGTTCTACACAGATATGCTTCACCATACCGTATATACAATTCATACATATAACAAATCTTCTTTTCTCTTACATAAAAAGAACTAACAATTAAATCTCTTTCTTTAGATAAGAGCGCTTACCATCGATTGTAACTTCGATATATACAACCCTTGAATACTTATCAAATATATTTTTTTCTTCTTCTGTCATAGCATCTTTTCTTTTCATAATTATAGCTGCAGCCATATCTAGCTCCTTTTGTGGTCCTAATTCTATCACTTCTCCGTGCTGAAACGTTGTAGGTGCATACGCAATTGTATTTATTATTTCTTTAGGAAGATATACCTTACAACTTATTTTTATTGGAGAATTACTTATATTTTTAACGATAATATTCTCTGATACATAATTTGTATCTGGTTCTAATTCTTCCGATATATCTGATATAATTTCTGGCTCTTTTAAAGTTATATCTAAAAAATTTTCATATGTTACCTCAGATTTTTCATTCTCTATTTTATTAATTACTTCATCTACCGTTTCAGAAAATTCCAAATGTGAGTTTTCTTTATTGCAACCATACAAAAATACACAACTTAACATAAACAATACAATAAAACTTTTATAAATATTAATTTTAGTATGTTTCATAATATGGAGCTAACCCTCTCTTCCTCTGAATACACAGCCTTAATTCCATCAAATCCCATTTTACATTTTGAAAATTCTATTTTAGTTTTGAAAGAAACTGCCTGCATTACACCTTCACCTGCTAATATAAATCCATTTGCATTTTAGATTATTCTTCTTTAAAGTCATATTTTCTTGTTCTTTAAATCTATTAATTTATCTATTTTAGATTCAAGTCCATTTAATCGTATATATAATTCTTTCATATATAAAGATTGTTTCTCTTCTTGTTTCTTTAATTTGTTTGGTATATGGTAACAAACATTAAAGAAGAAGTAGAAGAAAATTAACGCTATTATAATAAAAAAATCCATTCATCCATATAACAAATCTCCTTTTACCTTACATAAAAAGAACTAACAGGTAAATCATTCCTGATAGTTCTTTATTCTTCTATGCAGATATATTAGAATTATTTTCTGAGTTTATCTTCTTAACTTTGGAATATCCAACAAAACTTAAAACTAAACTTGGAATTACAAAGAATATATACATAATGAACAGTACTCCGGCCACACTATATAAAATTCCTGCTGTTAATGCAAATCCAGCTTTATTTATAAAATAACCAATCCAGTTAAATATTGTAGCTAACACTACTAATATCATATGTGGTGTAACTAATGCTGTTGCTATTGCAGCGCCAACTTGTTCAGCTCCCTCACTTCCTCCAATAGCTCCACTAAAGTAAAGAATTAAATAAATAGAGTATGCTGTCCCCAAAATTGCACTAATTAATAATACCGTAGAACGTTTCTTTTTCATTTTTATACCCCCATTATTTGTATATATAATAATATTGTACAACTTTTCTTAATTTTGTCAATTATTTGAAAAAAGCATATATATTATGTATTTAAGTAAAAAAACTAAACTATTGATAAGTTTCGATAATACTACACAAATTTCTCGAAATATAGTACAATTGTATTTATAATATATATTTTTACATTTAAACTTATAATTAGCATTTATTTATTTTAAACTTTAATTTAAGTTAAATTTAAGGGGGATTAACATGAGGAGTAAAAAAACATTGAAAACAACTCGGGGAAAGTCTAAAAATAGTAGTTTTAGTCTAAAGAAGGCAAAGAATAATAAAGGTAAAAGTCAGAAAATTAAGAGTATTAAAAGAAAACTTTCAGTTAGTTTATTAGGAACTTGCTTGATTCCTCTTATAATTGTAGGAATAGTTACATTTATTACATCAAGACAACTTTTAAAAAGTTCCTTAACTGATACTACAAAACAAACTTTAGATGCTGCTAATATAGGACTTACTAATTATTTTGATACTATAGGGAAAGAGATTACTTTTATATCAAACACAGATTTTAAAGGCGATGAGTCTGTAAAATCTGATACAATAAATAATTTGCTTACTGAAATGGTAAAGGCAGATGAAACTATTACAAAAACATATTTTCAATTTGATAGTGGAGAATTAATAACAACTGAAAAAGATAATTCCAAAAGTAATGTTGATGGAAAACGACAGAGTTGGTATTCCTTATCAAAATCATCTCCAGATAAGTATATTGTATCTCCTCCCTATTCATCAACAACTGGTAAAACAGTTATAACTCTATCAAAAGCTATAGTAAATAATGGTAAGTTTTTAGGGGTATTCGCTTTAGATTTAGATACTGATTTACTTACTGATGAAATTGCCGAAACAAAATTCGGAGAGGACGGTTATCTTATAATAGTAGATAATATTGGCGTAATTATGTCTGATCCACAAAAAGAAAAAATAGGATATACTCTCGAGAAATATTATCCTATCTGGGATACTATAATGACTGATGATAACGGAATGGCAACTTATAATAATGGAACTAATAAAGAATCTATAATTTTTCAAACTAATGAATTAACCGGTTGGAAGTTGATGGCAAAGGTTAGCAATGTTGAGCTTATCAATCAAACTAGAATTCTATGTTTGGTTTTCTTGATAATGGCACTTGTAATTGCAGTCATAGCCTTTATTATTTCTAAAATAATATCAAGGAATATTTCTGGAAATGTAGTAAAAATTGAGTCTTTGGTCACTAAAGCTTCTGATGGTAACTTTAAAGATAGAGTTTATCTAAATTCAAAAGATGAATTAAATCACCTTGCAGATAGTTTTAATATAATGGCTGATAATCTTAGTTCTTTAATGAGTAACGTAGATGAATCTTGTGAAAAAGTTTATAGTAGTTCTACAAGTCTTTCTAATATGGCTACTGATACTACTGCTGCTGTAAATCAAGTAGCTATTGCCATTGATGAAATTGCTCAAGGTGCATCTAATCAAGCGTTAAATTCCTCAGAGTGTACCTCATTGTTACAAGACCTATCCGATAAATTAGAAGGAGTTCTTAAGGCATCAGTTGATATGGGAAACATATCAAATAAAACAAAAGATTTAAGTAGTGATGGTGTTGATATGCTAACTAAATTAATGGACAAGTCTCAAAGCACTCTTAAGTCTACTACTAATGCTGGTGCTATTGTAGAAGAAGTGAATAAAAGTATTCTACAAATCGGTAAAATTTCTGATGCTATAACAGAAATAACCTCTCAAACAAACTTGCTTTCACTAAATGCCAGCATAGAAGCTGCAAGGGCTGGTGAATATGGCCGTGGCTTTGCTGTAGTTGCAGATGAAATAAGAAAATTGGCAGAAGCATCAAACAATTCAGCAGAAGAAATTAAAAAGATAGTCAAAACTATAACTGAGAAATCAAATATAGCAGTAAAGGCAATGAAAGATACTGAATCAATTGTAGAATCCCAAACCGAAGCAGCTAACTCTACTGAAAAAGTATTTAATAACATTATGAAAGAAGTTTTAGTTTTAGCAGATAAAATTAATAATATAAAATCATCAATACATGAAATTAATGAATTTAAAGATAATGTATTAAACCAAGTAGAAAATGTAGCTGCTGTGTCAGAAGAAACTGCTTCTACTACAGAGGAAGTTTCAGCATCTACTCAAGAAATAACTGCTGCAGTTGAAGAATTTTCTCGATGTGCATCAAACCTAAATGATTTAGCTAATAATATAAAGAAAGAACTCGATAAGTTTGAAATATAGTAAAGAAAGGTCTGCCGGACTAAATAATTAGTGCGACAGACCCTTTTACTACATTTTTCCATCATATTTTATAGGTTTTGCTTTCTTATCTGAAGTCTTTGCTTTTCCTTGTATTTCTGGAACAGGTCTAACTTCATTTTTAGGAAAATGATTTATAGAATTACTTTCTGTGCCATGAGGTTGCTTAGGATCAGGTCTTCTCATTCCAGCTTTAGCCATATTAAATTCCTCCTATTGCGATTTAATTACTAACACATGTTTATTATAATCATTCCTTATATATTTATTCTTTATACTCACTTACAAACGATTTTGCTAATCTTAAAGCATTTAATGGGTATTTTCCCTTTGACACCTCATCACATAGCACAATCCCTGTTACATGTTCTTTTAAATGATAATGAAGTTCACATATTTCATTAACACTTGGATATTTTTTATTACACATTGAATTTAATATATTATTACTAATAAAAATAGGCTTTTCTTTCTCCCTACACATATTTATTATTTTTTCTTGTATAACAGGCATTTCCATAAGGGGTATCTCCTTTGATAAATCTCCTCTGCCTATTACAATTCCATCAGCTTCATTTATTATGTCATCTATAATTTTTATTGCGTTTATACATTCTATTTTTGCAAATATTAAAGGAAAGGAATTAATTACTCCATCTTCAATATAAGAACATATTATTTTTTTAACTTTGGTAATTTCATTAACATTTGCGATATAGGACATAATGATAATATCCACATTTCTTTTTAATCCCCATATTATATCATCTAAATCTTTTATGGTAAGAACAGAATTATCTCTATTTAGTCTAGGTACATTGATGCTCTGTCCTGATTTTATTAATCCTCCATCAATTACATCTACAAGTATTTCCTCATTATTTTTATCTACACTTCTTATTTTAAGAATTGTAGATCCATTATTTAATTTTAAGTTATCATTAACATTAAATATATCTACTGCACCCTGGAATGTTATAGGTATTTTATTTCCGCTTATTTGTAGATTATGTTTATCAATCTTTTTTTCACTGCAAAGTATGTATTTTTCACCTTGCAATAACTTATACTCATTTTCTAAAATAGTGGATATTCGTATTTTATTCCCTTGCAAATCCCCTATTATAGGAATATTAGGATATGTATTTTTTATATACTTAATAAGTTTATCACTTTCTTCATAGTTAATATGTGAAAATCTAAATCTAAACATATCAGTTCCAGATTTTACGAACTTATCTATGCTATCAAAACTATTTATGTTTTGTCCAATAGTAGAAATTATTTTCATTTAGAACTCTCCTTAAATAATATATATCTATATGTTAAGCTACTGAGAAGAATTTATGCAGAAATTTATTCTAAAATATGAAAAACTATATGCTTTCCTTACATAAAAAAACATACCAAGAATTTTTCTTGGTATGTTAAAATCGTTTTTTATTTTAGTGACATCCACCACCACAGCTGCTGCATCCGCCACCAGCTGGTTTGATTTCAGGTTCAATTGAGAATCCACCTCTACCATTTTCTTCTGCTGATAAAATAGTAAGTTCTCCAAATTGTTCTGTTACAGATTTATCTACTAGGAATGTAAGATTATCTATTACTTCAGTATTATCTGTATCTTTCTTTGTATCTAAAACTAGGTTGAATACAGGACCGCCGCAGCCCATACCTGCGAAATGTATTCTAACTTCATCTGCTGTTACTTCATTATCTTTTAAGAATTGCATAAATTCTACTGTAGCTTTTTCGCTCATTTTTACTATTGCCATAAATGTATACCTCTTTCTTATTTAATTTTGTGACTATACTTATTATGCGAAAACAATAAACTTTTAAACATTTTTATGGTAATTAAGTCATAATAAATTATTTTTATTGCAACTTTCATATTCCATATTTATATAATATCACACACTTTTAGTGTGTCAACATTTTATTATCATTATTTACATAATGTATAATAAATAATATTTATTATACATTAATTTCTTTTATAAGCTGTAGTATCATGTAAAACAAAATTTTCTACAGGAATAATTTCATTTCCAAACATTCTGAAGGTGTGAAATTCATAAGATAATTTCATTATATTTTCGTTTATATATTTGCCTCTTTCCATATAATCAATAAAATCATAGCATGTCAATATGTTCATTTTTTCATTTGAACATATCTTACTTAAAGTCATCAAAAATTCTTCATACATACTGTTACACGTATTAGATAATATTTTCGATGCATCTACAATTAAACTCATTCCCCAATAACCATTGTCTAAAGCTTTTTTCTTTATTTTCTTTATATTAGTCTCTACACTATCTTTACAACTTGTACCAACATTTAGTATTTCTTTTTCTATGTTTACTAGATAAATCATTTTCTTTTCGTTTTCATCTAAATTGTTCATTAGCATATCATATACTGATTTATTAATATATAAATATATGCAAATATTATTTTCTAGGTTTTGCTTAATGTATTTATATAAATTCATAACTAAATGATCTACCCCATAATAATAAAAACAAATATTTTTACCGTAATACTTTCTTAATACATTCATTTAATTTCACTCCTTTAACTCTCCACTAATTAAATTCAACACATGGTAAAAATTTCCTTCTAAATATGGATTTTTTTTACAGTTTAAATTCTACAAATAGCTACACCTTTTACTTATTTACTTCTAATTAATCATACATATTACAATGAATAATTTTTAATACAACTTATAATATTGATTATGAATTATATATAATGTAAAATATGTATATGTGGATATACACTAAGGAGGATTAGCAATGTGCGGATTTGTAACATTTTTTAGCAACTCTAATATATTAGAGGAAAAAAAAGAAACTCTTCGAGATATGAGGAAGATTATAGAACATAGAGGACCAACACAAGATGGTGAGTACTTTGATGATAAAATATATCTTGGATTTAAAAGACTAAGTATTTTAGACTTAGCAAATGGAGTTCAACCTTATTCTTATAAAGATGAGTTAGAAATTATTTTTAATGGAGAAATATACAACTATATATCATTAAGAGATGAATTAATTAAAGAGGGATTTGAGTTTAACACTAATTCTGAAGTTGAAGTATTAGCAAAATTATATAGTAAACATGGAGAAAATTTCGTTAAAAAACTTAGAGGAATGTTTGCATTTGTAATTTGGGATAAGAAAAACAATACTTTAGTAGGAGCAAGAGATCCATTTGGTATAAAACCTTTTTATTATACTGAAAATGAAACAGGATTATATATTGCTTCAGAATTAAAAAGTTTTCATGAAAATCCTGATAGTGATTGTACTGAAATTGATAATGGTGCTTTACATGATTATTTAACATTCCAATTTGTACCAGAGCCAAAAACTATCTTAAAGGATATTAAAATTTTAAAGCCTGGTCACACTATTAAGAAAACTTACGGTAAACCTGCAGAAATAAACAGATACTATGCTGTAGATTTTAAACCTAGTAATGCTTCAAAAGATGAGAAGATGGAAGAAATACGTAAAGTACTTGATGATTCTGTAAGACTTCATATGCAGTCAGACGTTCCAGTAGCTTCCTTTTTATCAGGTGGAATTGACTCTACTGTTGTAGCTGCACTAGCAAAAAAATATAACCCTAATATTAAGACTTTTACAATTGGTTTCGATAGAGAAGGTTATAGTGAAATTGATCTAGCAAAAGAGTCAGCTGATAAAATAGGAGTAGAAAATATTAGCAGAATAATTACATATGAAGACTTTGCTAATGAGCTACCTAAAATCATATGGCACATGGATGAACCTGTAGCAGACCCAGCTGCAATACCACTATACTTTATTGCACAAGAGGTTTCTAAATATGCTACAGTTGTATTGTCTGGAGAAGGTGCAGACGAAGTGTTTGGTGGATATACTATTTATCATGAGCCAAATTCTTTAAAAATGTTTGATTACATTCCTGGATTTATGAAAAAAGCATTAAAATCTGGTGCATCTCACATGCCTCAAGGCAAAAAAGGAAAAAGCTTTATTGAAAGAGGCTGTACTCCTATGAGAGAAAGATATGTTGGTAATGCAAAAATATTTATAGATAATGAAAAGAGCGAAATAATTAAGAATTTCGATCCTCAATATACTATAAAAAGAGCAATGAATGATATTTATGATAGAGCTGAGCCTTATGATCCTATTACAAAAATGCAATTTGTTGATTTTAATACTTGGCTTACAGGTGATATTTTAGTTAAAGCTGATAGAATGACAATGGCTCATTCTCTTGAACTTAGAGTACCTTTCCTTGACACAGAAGTATTTAAAGTTGCTTCTAAACTTTCTCCAGATGAGAAAATCAACGGAAATGTAACTAAATATCTATTAAGAGAAGCTTTCAAACAAGAGTTACCATTCTTATCAGCAATGGACAGAAAAAAACTTGGATATCCAGTTCCAATAAGATTATGGCTTAAAAATGAACTATATGATTGGGCAATAAACATAATAAAAGATAGCAATGCTGATGAATATATAAATAAAGAAGCAGCTATCAAATTAGTAGAAGATCATAGAAAAGGTCCTTTCGACTTAAGTAGAAAAATTTGGACCATCCTTATATTCCTAATCTGGTATAAGATTAATATTGATAAGGAAACACCGTTTTTAAATAAGTAAAAAAAAGTGGCTTTGCCACTTTTTTTATTTACAACTTATATCATTCTCTTTAAGCCAATCAATTAAATAGTTTTTAAGATATTCATCACGAAACTCGTAATAGAAGTCTAGTAATCCCTGATTTAATAAAGTTCTATTAAAAGTTAAAAAAGCATTGTCCCAATTAACCTCTTCATTAACTGCATTTTTTTTCTCTTCCGATAATGAATTTACATATTCCTTCATTCCCTTTAATAAAACATCCTCATCAAGTATTGGTATATATAAGTAGTTATCATTATAGTTCATAATTACATTTTCGGTTTCCTCAGCTAACTCTTTCTCCCAACTCTCTAACGCATCAAATTTAGATTTGTCATTAAATGCTTCAATTATACCTTGAGGTATATAAGAAAATTCACCATCACTTAAATTTAAATAGCATTCCCCCTCTCCACGACTTTCATTTAGACTTAATTCTAAAAGTAGTTCTAAATCAATATTTAACTCTTTCAAAAACAATCATCCTTCCTTAAAGTGAACAATCTTTATTGCAACTTATATATCTTTGCTAAAATTATATTACAACAATTATTTATTTACAATATCTTATAAAATTTTGTAAATAATATAAGTATTTTCATAATATGTACGATTATTATATTAAAGCAATAAATTATATGCAAAATTAAAAGGAGAATAAAAATGGTTAGCAAAAAAGAATCAAAATCTATCTCAATCAAAACAGTTTTTTTAATTTTTATCTTATTAGCACTACTTTTAGCTGGAGGTACTTACTATTATCTTACTAAAATGAATAATAAGTCAGAACAGGTTTATTTTAATTTAGGTGAAAACACTGTAAATGTACAAAATAGCGAAAATTCTACTAGCCACTATTTAAAATATGAATTCTATATTGGCTACGATAAAAACAATAAAAAGATAAAAAAACAATTATCAAAAGAGGGTAAATTGCCTGTAATAAATGATACCATTAATGGATATATTCAATGTTTAGATTATTCATTTTTAAGTGATCCTAAAAACGAAGAAAAAATTAAATCACAATTATTATCAGAAATAAACAACGAATTATCTGATTTTCAGCTTAACGATATTAGGATAACTAAATTCTTATTACAATAAACATTTGCTATATAAAAAACCTGTGAATACCAGTCTTTACAGAAAAGTTTTCACAGGTTTTATATCTTTATATAAATAAGCTATTTTTTATTTTCTTTTAGTATGTCTGCAATTGCTGCAATACTACCAAGTGAAGATATTGCTTCATTAGGTAATATAAGTTTATTAGCAGGATTTTTAGACATTTCTTTAAGCGCTTCAACTTGCTTTAATGCAATTACTGTTTCATTTGTTCCAGATTCTAATATAGCTGTATTAACCTTTCTTATTGCTTCGGCTTCAGCAATAGAAATCTGTTCAATAGCTTTAGCTTTACCTTCTGCTTCAAGAAGTTGAGACTCTTTTAATCCCTCAGCTCTTCTTATATTAGCTTCTTTATCAGCTTCAGCAGCAAGAATTTTACCTCTTTTTTCTCCTTCAGCTTTTTCTATTTGAGATTGTCTTTGACCTTCAGCTTGTAATATTGTAGCTCTCTTATCTCTCTCAGCCTTCATTTGTTTCTCCATTGCTTCTTGAATTTCTTTTGGAGGAACTATATTTTTAATTTCAACTGAAAGTAACTTAATTCCATAGGCATCAGTTACATTATCAACTATCTCTAAAAGCTTTGAGTTAATTGCATCTCTTCCAGCTAAAACTCCATCTAAAGACATATCTCCTATTATATTTCTCATGTTAGTTATTGTAGAGTACATAATACCTTGTACAAAACTTTCTATGTTATAAACAGCATCCTTTGGATTTAAAACTTGATAAAATATAACATTATCAACTGAAATATTAACATTATCCTTTGTTATAACGTTTTGTGGTGGAATATCAAGTATTTGTTGTTTAATTGATACTTTCTTTCTTACAAAATCCACAAAAGGAATTGTAAAATGCCAACCTGGTTCTAAAACCTTGTAAAATTGGCCAAATCTTTCTAATACATAGTTGTAACCAGTATTAACAACTTTAACTGAAGATATTATTAAAAATAAAACAACTATAAGTACTACTATAATACCAATTATTAGACCCATTTAAATCTCCCCTTTTCTTTTATTTTTTTATAATAAGTTTATTGTTTTCAATCTTTGAAATAGTATAAGTATCACCTTTTTTAATTGGTTCACCTATATTTTTTGCTGTCCAATAAACTTGATTAACTTTAATTCTGCACTGAGAATTACTCTCTAGATCAAAATCAGCCTCACATTGTAACCCTTCATATTTTCCAACAAGAAGTTTTTCCTGAGGAATGTTTTTATTCATATACTTTTTAGTATACTTAAGTCCTATTAACAGTGAAATGGTTCCAAGTATAACAGCTACTAGTACTTGAATTGTAATGTCAAAGAAAAATCCTAGAATAAATGAAACAATAAATCCAATTCCTAACCATGAAAATGTAAAACTACTAGTTGTTATATCTAATACAATAACAAAAATAAGAAGCCCAAGCCAAATCCAATTAATTCCCATTATTTCACTTCCATTCATTAAATTATAGTTATATTATACCATAGCTTTCTTTCGAATTGTAAAAATAGTTTAAACTTTGTTAAAAAAGAACTGCAGATGTTCATATCTTTTAATGTCTAGAGTTTTCCCAATAACTCATTGTAAAACCTTAATATTATAGCATTTTGAAACTAAAAAAATTTATACTTTCATAGACGCAAAAAATAGGGATTCCGTAAGAATCCCATCCTTTCGTAACGCTTCACACATTACAATTCTTATATTAGATAAACTTTGCTGTTATTGGATATATCACCTCAAGTGAACTATCTATAGGGCCGCTCGCAATTATCATCAGTGACAAGCACTAAATTATTAGTTTCTTTTAATTACAATCATACACTACATTAAGGGCCGCAGCCCATGAACAGTAGTGCGTATATTGCCCTGTTCGGCTTTTTCAAAAGGAACCCTATGGTTCCCTTTGAGTATCTCTCCTTGAACCGGAGGGGATAGAATCCCCCTTCACCCCTTTTTAGGAAAAGCCGTGCACAAGCTGATTAAATTATTGGCAAACATAACTTATACATTCTATCACTTTATTTTACTACAGAGTATATAGAAGTAGCAAAGTTAGCTTATCATAAAAACAATAGGGATTTCCTTAGAAATCCCTTCCTTCCGTAACACTTAACTGCACTACAATTCTTATATTAATTATATGCGAGAAAAAAGCTGAATTATCATAAGCGAATGTATCTGCAGGAGCTCATACTCTTTTAATTTGAATTCAAATCTCCACTGCCGTCTTATCAAATTTATAATTAGTGTGTGTCAGCTTCGAAGCCCCAATGAGCGATGATAATTCAGCTTTTCTCGCATTAAAGCTTATATTAATTGTTAAATTGTCCTTGTCTCTTTAGCTAGGAATTCCTTCTCTTCTTCATTTAAATAAGGTGATAATAGTTCATATACTTTCCTATGATAATCGTTAATAAATTCTATTTCTCCTTCATTTAAAAGATTTTTATCTATACCAGCTAAATCTATAGGACAGAATGTTGCAACCTCAAACTTAAGGAATCTACCACCATATTTTGTAGTTAAATCATCAGTTACAAATAATAAATTCTCTATCCTTATTCCATGTTTACCTTCTTTATACACGCCTGGTTCATTTGTAATATTCATTCCAGGTTCTAACTTAACAGTATTAGGTACTTGAGAGAAATTTTGTGGACCTTCATGAACATTTAAAAAGAATCCTACTCCATGACCTGTACCACATTTATAATCTATTCCTTCATTCCAAAGAGGAGTTCTTGCTATTATATCTAAATTAGAGCCTGTTGCACCATATAAAAATCTTGCCTTTGTTAGTGCTATATTAGATTTTACAACGAAAGTAAAATCTCTTTTTTCTTCTTCTGTTATAGGTCCTAATACTATGGTTCTAGTAATGTCAGTAGTTCCATCATAATATTGACCACCTGAATCAACTAAAAGCATACCCTCAGGTTTTAAAGTATAATTGCTTTCTTCATTTGCACTATAATGCATCATAGCTGCATGATCTTTATAGCCAGCTATAGTTGTAAAGCTTGTCTCTACAAAATATTCTTGTTCTGCTCTAAACTTCTCTAACCTTTCTGTAACTGAAATTTCTGATAAATTTCCATCTTTCACATTATCTTTTACATATTTAATAAACTTAACCATAGCTACGCCGTCTCTAACTGTACAGTTCATAAAATTACTAATTTCAGTTTCATTTTTTACTGCTTTTAAATCAGTTGTTACATTACGTTTTTCAACATATTTAACAGTATTATTTATAGAATTATATAATTTAACATTAGTTTTATTTGGGTCTAATAAAATACATCCTAATTTTATATCACTTATATCATTATATACTTTTTCATAAGGTTTAATTAAAACATTAGATTCAAACATTAAGGCTTTTATATCATTGTCAACTTTATCTTCATTTACATATAACACACCATCATTTTCAGTTATTAATAAAAATGATAAAAATACAGGATTACTATTTACATCGCTTCCTCTTAAATTTAGAGTCCATGCAATATCATCTAAAGAACTTATTATATAATAATTAGCTCCTTCTTCTTTCATCTTTTCTCTAATTAAATTTAACTTTTCTTTTGCAGTTTTTCCAGCAAATTTTACATCATGAGAAAAAACCTTTCCACTTGGTATTGAAGGTCTATCGCTCCATAATTCTTCTATAAAATCATTGGAACTATCTATTATGATTCCTTTTTTATCAAACTCTTCTTTCATTAATTTATATTGAGAAAGAGAGATAACCTTTCCATCAAAACCTACTACAGCTTTATTACTTAATGTAGTTTTTAAATATTCAGTAAATGTTGGAACTGATGGTTGTCCCATCTTATATAATTCAATTTCTGTATTTTCAATTTCCTTTGCAGCTTGTATATAATATCTGCCGTCAGCCCATAAAATGGCCTTGTCATGAGTAATCACAACTGTTCCAGCAGATCCTGTGAATCCAGATATCCAAGTTCTAGCTCTAAAAAAATCAGCTACATATTCACTTTGATGATAATCAGAGCTTGGAATTATGTAAGCATCAATTTTATTTGCTTTCATTAAACTTCTAAGTTTTTCAATTTTAACATTAACATCCACTTAATATTCCCCCTTAACAATCTTATAGTTCAAGTATACTCTCGAGAGTGAAATAATACAACTTAATATTTATATTTATAAAAAAATAGCGAAAAAATTTAATACAGGTATAAAATCACAAATATGATTTTATACCTGCTTTTACTGGACATTATTTAAAATTTACGTTCAAACATAGAACTTTCAGTATTAAAATCTTCTAAACTGTTAACACCTAATCTTGATAATAAATTTAATAAAATTTCACTATGAACAGGAATCTTTATTGCAGAATCATAGGCTTCTTGTTCAACGGCAATTTTCCCTTCATCCTTTGGAATAATTGCTTTAGGTCCTCCTACACATCCACCTTCACAAGCCATTCCTTCTATAAAAGTAGCTACTACCTTTTTGTTTTCTAAATCATCTAGAATTTGTTTGCATCCTTTAATTCCATCAGCTTGAGTTGAAGAAAATATTTTTCTTTTTTCAGGAAAAAGCTGATCTACTATATCCCAGACAGCTTGAGATACGCCACCTGTCCTAGCATATAACCTTCCCCCTCTTGATGCATAATCTATAGAAGGAATTCCTTTCAAATCTTTAGGATTAATATTCATAGCATCAAATATAAGCTTTAATTCTTGAAATGTTAAAACATAATCTACAGCATCTTTTATATCTGCTTCTTTTGCTTCAGCTTTCTTTGCCATACATGGTCCAATAAAAACTACTTTTGAATTTTTATCAAGTGCTTTTATAATTCTTCCCATAGCCACCATAGGAGAAACTGAAGGTGATACCTCTTTAATGAGATCATTATATTTTTTTCTAAGCATAGCTACCCAAACTGGGCAACAACACGAAGTAATCATAAAATCATTATCATCTTTAACATGTAGATTAAATTCTACCGCTTCTTTTATACTTAATATATCAGCTGCTAGTGCTACCTCAACCATATCCTTAAATCCAATTTTCACCATAGCTTCTCTTAACTGATCTAAGGATACGTCATTTCCATATTGTCCTGCTATGGCAGGTGCTACGATTGCAACAACACTATCACTTTCCTTAAGTAATTGAGCGAGAGGTAAAAATTGTGATGTTTCTAGATAATTCCCATTATCACAAACACTAATGCATCGACCACAATTTATACATAAATCTTCATTAATATATTTATCATTAGTTAAAGGAATTTTCACAATTGCATCTAAAGGACAAATGCTTTGACATTTACTTTTCCCATTAGTATTTTCGCAATCCTCACCGCAACTGTGTACCTTCTGAACTATCTTCTCTCTTACTCTTTTATTGGTAATAGAATCTATTATTTCAAATATAAACTGATAATCGTCTTTTGTAACTAAGGTGTCAACACCACAAAGCGTTGCAATTATTTCTTTCCCTTCAGACTTATCTTCAAATTCAGTGTTTAAAATTTGTTGTAATGTTTCTTCAAAGCTATTATTGTAATAAGCTGAAACCAATTGCTTATATATTAAATCATATTTATCTTTCATGGTTATCTCCTTCAACATATAATTAAAAGTACTTATATTCCATAGTTTATATTTAAAAGTATATTTTATGCATAAACCTTTCCATGATTATATGTTAATTGATTTACATTAATCTTAAATTATTAGCTTTAAATATAATATTACTCTGCTTTATTGGCAAAGCCCTTACTTCTCCATTTTCCTCTTTTAAAGAAAATAATTGTAATTATTGCTCCTAAAGTCCAAGATACAACTAATGATATAAACGTTGATTCAGGCCTTCCTGTTGGATAGGCTGCACTTCTTGTTAAATAAGCAATACCATAAGCAACAGGTACCCTTAATATAACAGTTGTTATCAAGGAAATCCACATTGGTGTCATAGTATCTCCAGCACCTCTCATAACACCAGATAAACTTTGTGTAACTGCCATGGCTATATAACCTACGGCAAGTATTTTCATCATATGCATGCTTAAATTTACTAGTTCCATTGTATCTGTGAAAAGCATCATTAAATATCTTCCAAAAATTAAAATCAAAATTGTTATTGCAGTAGAAACTCCAACTGCAATTTTAAGCCCATCACGAGTACCTTTATCTACTCTATCAATTTTATTAGCTCCGATATTTTGCCCAGCATAGGTGGTCATTGCATTTCCAAAGGTAAAGTTAGGCATCATTGCAAATCCATCAACACGCATAACTATTACATTACATGCTATTACCATCTCACCAAAGCTATTAGTTAGTGATTGAACAACTATCATAGCAATAGAAAATATTCCTTGAGTTATTCCTGAAGGAAGACCTAGTTTAATTAATTTTATTGAAAGTTCTTTGTCTAACTTTAAAATTTTCAAATTAAAATCGAAAGTTTCTCTCATTTTAGCAAGCTTTATAATACAAAGTACAGCAGAAACACCTTGTGCAATAACTGTTGCTAATGCAACTCCAGAAACCCCCAAATTAAGACCAGCTACAAACCATAAATCTAAAAATACATTAAGTACTGTAGCTATTAGTAGAAATACCAAAGATGAAATTGAATCACCAAGACCTCTCAGTACTCCAGCTAAAATATTATAGTAAGCAAATCCAGCAATTCCTATGTAATAAATATTAAGATAGGAAGCACACCAATTAATTATTGTTGTAGGTGTATTTAGAAACTCAAGTAATGGTTTTGTTACCAGTGGACCAATAATCATAATTAATATTGAAGCTATTGCTGTTAATGTAATGCACGCTCCTATAGATTTAGATAATTTTTCTCTGTTTTTAGCTCCAAAGTATTGTGCCACCATTATTCCAGCACCAGTAGATATACCAACAAATAATACAATAAGTAAATTTAGTATTGGTGAAGCACTACCTACAGCAGCTAAAGCGTTGTCTCCAACATACTTTCCTACCACAATGGAGTCCACAGTATTATATAGTTGCTGTGCAATATTACCAATAAGCATTGGAATTGAAAATTCAATTATTCTCTTCCAAGGAGTACCTATTGTCATATCCTTTGCTGAAAAAAGTTCCGAGATTTTCCCCATATTATTTCCCCCTACCCGTATCATATTTCTGAAAATTACATAAAATCAGTTTATTATAAATAAATATTATTGTCAAATTAGTGAATTACAATGGTAAAAGCCATCCCATAGTTTATGGAATGGCTTTTAAAATTAATTTTGTCCTGTTATTTGAATTGCTTTAACTACAACTTGTGGCGGAAAAGATTTAGTCATAGCTTCATTTAAAATCATAAAAACTGTGTCACCTTTTTCAATTTTAAAGTTATCATAATCAACCTTTTTCCAATTTGCTTTAGATTGCTTTACCATACAATCATCAGGTGCTATTAAAGTATCTTCATTTATAATTCCAACTAGTTCCTCATTATAAACTTTACAACCCTTAATATAACCTCTTACTTTAATTCTAATTACTTCGTCCTCATCACTTCTTTGCACTTCTAAAACTTCACCCATAAACATAGGACTTTTAGCTTTTTTTTCAAAGGCAAAAGCTGTGGAAGAAAATAACATAAGGCAAATAATGGTTAATAAAATTATTCTTTTGTTTTTCATTGTAACACAACCTTTTTTTATTTATTTACCATTAGTATAGGGATTTATTTCTAATATATTCATCATATTATTAAAGCATCATGGTATCAAGGTGTATACTTTTTCACCATCTTTGTTATTATGCCATTTTTAGTTTCTATACTATATAATAAGCCTCTATGACCATAAACATTCTCTTTTAAAAACTTATAGACATCCTCTTTGAATTTATTATAATCTGCTGGCCTATTTTCATCACCTAGTGTGTAGTCGTTAGGATTATACGGAACCACATCATTATACAATAAATAATACTGGCAATTTTCACTTAACATAAATTCATTTGTTACTTTATAATTATTTTGAATATAATATGGATCCATTAAAAAGTAAGTCCCATCTTCCCTTTGACCAACACCTTCATAATTATCTTTTACAGCTTCATTAATGGCTTCTTGGTCTCTATAAAAATTAACTTCATCAAACTGAATATAATCCTGGCCATCTCTGTCATAGAATTCAATTATAAATCCAATTTTATTCTCATATATATTTCCATTAACATTTAAAGTCATAATTACATTTCTATCATATTCCTCAGTAACACCATGATAAGAATATTGACCAGGTACACTTTCATCATTTTCATCTGCTTCCCAAATAACTTTATCTTCCACTTCCTTATCATTAACATTAAACTTAGCAGTTGTAGGAAATACAAAATCCTCATCTTCATATTTATCAAATGCAAATTTAATAGACTCATTTACGTTCCTTATATCTACAAGAATTTCCTTCATTTCCTCTGGTGCCACATTATTTGAAATAGCTAATTTTATTATATAATGAGCATCATCATATCGTTTTTTCTCCATATATTTGTCTTTTATTAAAATATATAAATCCTTATTAGACTTATCCTTTGAAATTGCTTCAATATATACTTTGTTAGCTTCATCGAAGTTATTATCTTCTAAATAACTATCACCTTGTCTTAATAATTTAGCTACTTCTGTTTCCTCTTCATTAACTTCCTCAGCAACACTTTTAGTTAAAACGACTTCCTTATCTTTTTCTACGCACCCTACAAAAAGAGTAGAACTCATAAGAATTAATGAAATAATTAATAACATCTTTGTATATTTATATCTCAACATTGCCAACTCCTTAATATATAACTTTAATTTAAGTATAAAGCTCAGTTTTTATCAACTATATTAAAGTTATTTCCAACTTATTAACATAGTAAATTTTCATGTATGGGGAGTTTTACTACTACTTCTACACATTCATTATTAATTATTTCAATTGAACCATCATTATCTTTAACTATCTCGTTACAAAGATATAATCCAAGCCCTCGACTATCTTTTTCTTTAGCATTTTTAGATGTTATAAAAGGCTCAAAAATATGTTTATATACGTTATCATCAATAGGCCCCGACATACTACTTACATTCAAAACATAGTTAGTATTTTCAATGAAACTATTTACCTTTATCATCTCATTTGCTGTAGAATATTTTATAGCATTATCTATAATATTTATTAATAATTGCCTAATTCTATTTTCCTCACCATAAATAATACCCTCTGATAAATTAGTTTCAATTAAAAGGAAGTACTTATTTGCTTTCAATTGCATATCATTACATATCTCACACATCAACTTTTTCATATCAATATCTATCATTGCTTCTTTTGTATAAGATAATCCTTTAGAAACATCTATTAGTTCTAAAATCAGATTGTGTAAGCGTTCGCTTTCTAAATATATCCTTTCAATTGCCCTTTTATCAAATTCTTTATCATCCACCATTTCGTCTTTTATCATTTGTGCATATCCAGATATTGCAGTTAGTGGTGTCTTCATCTCATGGGTAACATTATCAAAGAAACTTTTTCTTCCTTTTTCTAAATTTTCAACTTTAATTTTTTCCTCATTAATTGTTTCTATTTGATTCTTTATTTTATCCTTCATATTTATAAATTCTCTTGATAAAATTGCAATCTCGTCTTTTCCTTTAACTTTTATATCAATATCATAATCACCTTGTCCAACACCTTTAATCGCTTTTGTCAAAACCTCCATTGGTTTTGTCACTCTATTTATAATGATATAGGAAAATAATGATATTAATATCAAAATTACAAACTCAATTAAGGAAACAAATAATAAAATATGATTGTTATCTAAATAAAGCTCACTGTAATCTTTAACTATATTTAACGTACCTAATTTTTCTTCATTTATCATAATTGGATAGGTTAAAATACCATATAAGCCTTTATTTACGTATTTTAAATTTACAACTGCAGACCCATCATTGATTTTTTGTGAAGTTTTATTTAATGCATTTTCAAACAAACTGTCTACATTGTTATTTATTATTTCTCCATTTGTATTTCTTATTTCAACAAAGCATTGAAAATTAGAAGAAATATAACTTCCTAAATATTCCTTTTCATGCTGAAAAATATATTCATTACTTTGATTAAAAAAATGAGAAGCCAATATTCTATATTTAATTGCTTCCCTGCTACTATACATAAGTTGATCAAGAGAACTTATTATTGTCTCTTCCATTTTTGAAGTTAAAACGTATCTTATTGAAATGTTTAATGCTAAACTGAAAATAACTATAAGCGATATTATGGACAATAAAAATTTATATTTAACCTTCATCCATCTACCTCATAACATATCCAATTCCAAATATTGTTTCAATTAAAGGATGCTCATTAGGCTTATCTAATTTGCTCCTCAATCTTCTAATATGAACATCCACTGTTCTTATATCTCCTATATAATCAAATCCCCAAACTTTATCTAATAACTCTTCTCTAGAAAACACCTTATTTTTATGACGCACAAAAAACTCCAGCAAATCGTATTCTAATGGTTTTAACCTCACTTCCTTTTCATCTACTAATACAATTCTGCTATCCAAATTAATACTCACTCTCTTATTTAATGGTATAAATTCACTTTCACTTTTCACCTTATACTTCTCCACACATCTTAAAGCTGTCTTTACTCTTGCTAATACTTCTTTAATATGAAAGGGTTTCGTAATATAGTCATCTGCTCCTAATTCCAGTCCTAGAACTTTATCAATAACATCATTTCTAGCCGTCAAAATTATAATAGGTATACGATATTTAGCATTTATTTCTTTACATAAATTAAATCCACTTTCATCAGGAAGATTTAAATCAAGCAGTGCTAAATCAGGCCTAAAAACCTCCATAAGAGATCTACCTTCCTTAGCTGTAAAGCCACTTCTAACAGTATAGCCTTCTATTTTTAACGAAGTTGTTAAAATATCATTTATAGATATCTCATCTTCAATAACTAAAATTTTCATAGATATTCTCCCCTTTTACGTTAGCACTATATATGCTACAATTAATAATTTATATTTCTAGATTTATATCGCATCAATATTATTAGATATATTAACTTATCTAGAAATAAATTCATATATTATTGCATTAAAAAAACCGCCACTTTAAATGTGACGGGTTTACTTTAGAGGTGAAAAACAAATAATTGCAGTTACTTTTACAATATATGAAGATTGTAAATGATGATTAAATATTTTACACACTTATCTATAAGTATGTTCAGCATAAGAGGAAATCTCAACGAACCCATTTCTTTCATATAACCTTTTAGCACCAGTATTTGTTTTCACAACTCCCAGTCTTATGTTATCAATAAATTTGGTTGCTTTCATATTTCTTATACAATGTACTAATATATAACTTCCATATCCTTTATTTTGGTATATTGGATTTACAACAATATCCATAATATAGTTCTTTTTAATAATGTAAACACCAACTAATTCGTTATTTAGCCAAAATGAATAAACTTGGTTAAATCTATTCAAAGTAATAAGTTTTTCATAAAATTGTTCTTCATTTTTAACGTAGCCATTTATTTCCCAACCATTATCTATACTTAACTGATAATATGCACTATCAAATAAATCAATGAATTCTTTTAGCATACCGCTTTCAAAGCCTTTATCAGTTAAATTGCTATTCTTTAATTGTGGTAGTTCTTTACTGGCATATTCAAGGTAATATCCTTCAATATCTAATTTAAAGCCTAATTTCCTTACTAAATCAATTATTTTTGGATTATTTCCATACACGTTAAAACATACTTCTTTTGTATTTATTGTTGAAATGTATTCATTGGTTTTATTGTTAATTATTTCTAAAATGTCTTCTATATTATCTTCATTAAGAAAAGAAGCATAAAAAATACAGCAATCCTTGTTGTCAACTTTAATAAATACACCCTTGTTCTGTTCTGTATTCATATAGTATAATACTTCAACATTTTTAAAGGAATTATATACATAATTCCTTGCTTGAGGGGATATATTTCCTATTAACATCAATATTTCTTCTTGTGACATTATATCAATCCTTTCAATGCTATTGTTCTATCAGAAGAGCGAGATAACTTCGCCTTAATATGCTATATCTATCTACATCATAAACTAATTCTGTATATTTTACCAATATTAAGAAAGATATATTGTATCATTGTAGTTAAACTGCTTATCAACAATCCCTATTCTCTGTGCAGGAGCTAGCACATCACCATTACCACTCTTGAAAGTCCAACAGAAGTTATAAAATGTCCTTAATATAGTTAATGAAGAAAGTCCTTTTTATATTTTCAAAACAAAGCAATTTTCGATAAAGCAAAAATATAGGGATTCCATAAGAATCCCTTCCTTTAGTAACGCTCTTTCTCGTTACAGTTCTTACATTAGATAAAACTTTGGAATTGCAAGATATACCACTACAAGTGAACTATCTACAGGGCCGCTCGGAACTTCATATAACTTGCCAAACTAAATTATTAGTTTCTTCATATTAATATGATAGACATTTCATAAAGACCCGCAGCCCGTGAACAGTAGTGCGTATATTGCAATTCCAAAGTTAGCTTATTAAGAACCTGTTGACTTATAATGTTTGACTCCTATTTTCCAGAATATATATGCTGGTATTAGAAATACTATTGCACATAAAGGTGATAGCATATATAACGCCCGTTTCTCTTCAACTCTATCTATGAGATATAAGAAAGGATAATAATTTACAAAAGCCAATGGCACTACATAAGTAAAAAATTTCAATACCCAATCCTTATATATATTAAGGGGATATTGAGCTATTTCCCTTCCTCCATCGGTAAATATATTCATAAATTCTAAACCTTCTATGGTGAAAAAACAAATTGCAGCATAAATCATAAATAGTGCAAAGAATAAAGAAATACCGCCCATAATCATAAGCATTAATGTAAAAACCTTTGGAATGGACCAATGAACACCACAAGTACTTATTCCATATATAAAAATAATTGTGGCTTGAAGTAGTCGTCCAACCCTAGATAATTCAATTTTGCTTCCTAAAACCTGCAATATTTCATTCCTAGGTCTAAGCATAATCCTATCAAACTCACCATTGGATATTATTACTGAAAATCTATCAAACCCTCTGCCAAAACATTCTGCTATAGAAAAAGACATAAATATGGTACTAAAACATAATAAAACTTCATTAAAGGTGTATCCATTTATATTTCCAAATCTATTAAACAAAAAATACATAGATATAAAGGAAAAAGCCGTAGTAGCACATTGACCAATAGCTGTTAAAATAAAGGAAGTTTTATATTCCATAGCAGATCTTAAATGAATTGAAAAATATTTCATGTATAACTTCATCTCTTAACCTCCTTGAACAAAAACTTTTTTTATAGCTTTACTCATAATAAACTTACCTATAACAATTAACACTATTGCCCAAAACCCTTGTAATAATATAGATATAACTGCTTCATTTATAGATACATCACCAATATATATTCTAAAGGGTGTATTTTGCATAGCTCCAAAGGGAGAATAGTATATATACTTTGTAAGCCAGTCTGGTAATAAAGGAAGTGGAACTAATCCGCCAGAAAAAAAGTCTGCTATCATTGTCATAACCATCCTTATGCCCATTGGTGACACTGTGTAAAAAGTGAAAATATAAATTAGCATACAATATGATATTACAACTATTGATCCTAGTATCATTGAAATTAGAAACAGCACAAAAGCACTTAAGGATGGTGGCCCACTAAATTTGTAGGTTCCTGGTAATAGTGATGCAATTATCAGTATCGGGAAACATCTCAAAAGTGTCTTTGAAAATCTTATTGCTAAGCTTTTTATAAACCACATATTATATATATCTAGTGGTCTACACATTTCATATGCCACATTTCCACTAGATATAAGTTCAAATATATCATTATCGAGAAACCAAGTCATAAATAAAGCCAGAAAGCTTTGTTGAAGCCATATATAACTTGAAAGCTTTGAAATTGACATGGGTACAGCTGAAGGATTACTTAAATAAAAGCTATGATACAGCATTATGTACATAAATCCCCACGCTAGTTGAGTTGCCACACCTGCATAAGCTGCAACTCTATACTGAAGCCCATTTATAAAGCGAATTTTGAAAAAACTCCAATAAGCCTTCATATTCTATACTCCTTATAAAGGCTAACTACAACATCCTCCACACTTGTAGTACCTGTACCATCTTTACTAAACTTTTCTTTTAAATCTTCTAAATCTCCATCAAGAAGAACTTGTCCTTTACCAATTAAAATAATTCTTTTTGTAAGGGCATCTAAGTCTTGTGTATCATGTGTTGTAAGAATCACCGTAGTTTTTCTTTCTTTGTTAATTTCTTTTATAAAATTTCTAACTGCAATTTTGGAAACGGAATCTAGTCCTATTGTTGGTTCATCTAGGAATAATATCTTAGGATTATGAATTAATGATGCTCCAATTTCGCATCTCATTCTTTGTCCTAAACTTAATTGACGAGTTGGTGTTTTAATTATATCTCCTATATTTAAGAGTTCTATAAGTTCATTGAGGGTTTTGTTATAATTTGAATATGGGATTTTATAAATGTCTTTTAATAATTCATAGGAATCAATTACGGGAACGTCCCACCAAAGCTGAGATCTTTGGCCAAATACAACTCCTATATCTTTCACGTGATTAATTCTGTCTTTCCATGGTATTCTGTCATTAATTACACATTGTCCACTATCGGGATTTAATATGCCGCTCATGATTTTAATTGTAGTACTTTTCCCTGCTCCATTTGGTCCAATATAACCTACCATCTCTCCATCATCTATGGAAAATGATACATCACTAAGGGCATGTACAGTTTCGTACTGTCTACTAACTAAAGATTTCATAGCTGGACCTAATCCTTTGTTCCGTTTAGATACTTTAAAAGTCTTAGTCAAATTTTTCACTTCAATCAAAATAACACCTTCTTTACTATTATTTGGTGAAATGCTTATTTAGTATATCACTTAGAATAATTCATATCAAGTACTTTAAGCAATTTTTCTAAGACTAAAACTTTTAAAATGGTATTTCCATGATATTATTAATATATATAGTTATATAAATTTAAAAAATGGAGATTATTTATGAGATTAATAATTCATGATTTATCTGATATGGATAAACCACCAGTACAAGAAGATGAAAACACAGTAATAATTTGCAATAATAAAAAGATTAATTGCTGTGTTGGATGTTTTGGATGTTGGATTAAAACTCCTGGTAAGTGCATAATTAAAGACTCTTATAATAATATGGGCGAGCTACTTTCAAAGTGTGATGAATTAATTATAATAAGTAAGTGTTGTTATGGCAGTTATAGTCCTTTTATAAAAAATGTTTTAGATAGAGGAATAAGTTATATATTGCCATATTTCACAATTAGAAATAATGAAGTCCATCATAAAAGTAGATATCCAAATAAACTTATGTTAAATACAATTTTTTATGGAGAAGAAATTACTGAGGATGAAAAGAAAACAGCTAGGGCCCTTGTTAAAGGAAATGCCATAAACTTCAATGCTAAGACTAGTAATATATATTTTAAAGAAAATATTATTGAAATTGGAGGGCTTATTAATGAGATATGCTCTAGTAAATTGCAGTCCTAAACCAAAAGATAGTAATTCTGAATACTTTCTAAATCTTATTCAAAAATTATTAGACACTAAGGATGATTATATCTTAATCGATATTAAGAAAAGCTCTTCAAATACATTTGAGGATATGTATAATTGCGATAAAATTATATTTGCTAGTCCTATATACGTTGATTCTCTTCCATCTAACTTTTTATCCTTTTTAATGGAATTTGAAGCGTTCCTAAAAAACAAACCCTCTAAAAAAATATCAATTTATTCAATTTTAAATTGTGGCTTTTATGAAGGAAATCAAAATAAAATTGCAATAGAAATTATTAAAAATTGGTGTGTAAGATGTGGATTACAATTTAATCAAGGGATAGGTATTGGAGCTGGGGAAATGATGGGTTCTATTAAAGATGTTCCCTTAGGGCATGGTCCAACTAAAAATCTAGGCATTGCTCTGACTGTGTTAAAAGATAACATAAATAAAAACTTATCCGGAGAAGATATGTATATTTCACCTAACTTTCCACGATTTTTATTTTTACTGTCTGCAAATAGATTTTGGATTTCAAAAGCAAAAAGTAATAAAATCAATAAAAAAGATATTTTAACAAAATTAAAATAAGTTTTAAAAAGGAGCAGCTGTAAAATATATTACAACTGCTCCACTTTTTATTTAACTGATTTAGCTACTTCAGTAAAGATTACACCTAATCCATAAGCTCCTGCATCTGGATATCCTAAGCTTCTATCTCCTACTGTACCGGCTCTTCCCATACGAGCAACGATATCTTCAGTCTTTTTAGCTCCATCAACAGCTGCCTTTGCACCTAATACAAGTGCTTCTTTAAAAGCAACTTTATTATCTGCTGAATTAGCTAAGGAATCTGCACAAGGAACTAATGCATCTATTAGAGTTTTATCTCCAACAACTGCTCCTCTTCCAAAAGAACGTTCACCAGTAGCTTGTATACCCTTAACTGCTGCTTGCATCATATCTGCAAAATCTTTTACAGTTAGCTCACTAATATTTTCAACTTTCTTTCCTGCTGCTCTAAAAGCTGAACCCCATATTGGGCCTGAAGCTCCACCACAGTGTTCCATTATTACTAATGAACAAGCATTTAAGAACTGACTAATACTCTTATGGTCTCCGCTTAAAATTTCTTTCCATTCTCTTTTTAATTGTTTAAATCCTTTAGCAACACTCATTCCAAAGTCTCCATCACCTGCATGTGAATCTAACTCACAGAATGGGACTTCGTTTTCAATGATAACTTCACTCATTTTATCTACTATGTAGATCATATTATTTAAAGTTACTTTTTCATTTTCTATATTTTTAAATGAGTCATTTGTTTCTACTTCAAAAGAAACTTCATCCTCTTCATCATTACATACATCTAAACTTACATATTCAATAGGATCCACATATCCTGATACTTTAAATGCTGGTGTATCACTTGGTGCAAATAATAATTCTTTTAGTTCACCATCTAATTTCATGATAGAAACTGAAGCACCTTCCATATCAATACTAGTCATATAATTTCCTACAAAAGTTTTGCAAATCTTAACATTCTTCTTTGCAAGTTCAGCTGTAACTGAATTATTAAATAAGTAAAGCTCTTGTAGTGGAGTTGAACCAAAACCATTTATTAATAATGCAATTTCTTCCTTGTTAGTTCCATCTATATTCATGTCCTTCAAAATTGCATTTACTATTCTTTCAGCAAGTTCATCTGCTGTAGCCATTTTTTCTCTTTTTATTCCTGGTTCTCCATGGATTCCAACACCAAATTCCATTTCATCTTCAGCTATATCAAAGGTTGGAGTACCTTTGGCTGGTACTGTACAAGAGGAAAATGCAAAGCCTAAACTTCTTACATTGGCTACTGCTTTCTCTGCAACACTTTTAACTTCTTCTAAAGCTAATCCTTTTTCAGCGGCAGCTCCAGCAATTTTATGAACTAGAACTGTTCCAGCAACTCCTCTTCTTCCAACGGTATATAAGCTATCCTCAACAGCTATATCATCATCAACTTTTACATAATCAACTTTTATACCATCTTCAGTTGCTAAGTGAGCTGCATTTTTAAAGTTCATCATATCACCACTATAGTTTTTAATGATTAATAATGTACCTTTATCACTAGCAGTTTCCTTTATTGCTTGATAAACTTGGATTTGTGATGGAGATGCGAAAACATCTCCACATACTGCAGCATCTAGCATTCCTTTTCCAATAAATCCAGCATGAGCAGGTTCATGACCACTTCCGCCACCACTTATCAAACTTACTTTATTTTTATTTATATTTTTCTTCTTTATTACTTTATATTTTCTAACAAACTCAAGCTCTGGGTGTGCCATAGCTATACCATTGCACATTTCCATTACAACAGTTTCAGGCTTATTAATTAGTTTTTTCATGTGTATTACACTCCTCTACTTGCTTTAAACTCTTTACCTATCTTATCTGCAGTAATTATAGCAGCAGCTACAGCTTCTACAGTAATTGGGAATGGCATTGAATGGATTGATTCTTCTTCAATACATGCTTTTTTAGCAACTTCCATAAGTTCTTCTTCAGATATACTATCAACACCTATATCTGATAAACAAACTGGAAGTCCAATTGCTAAGCAGAAATCTAATACTTGTTCCATTTCTTCAGTTGGAGCATTTTCTAATACTAATTGTGCAATTGTACCAAATGCAACTTTTTCTCCATGGAAATACTTATGAGTACCTTCTAATATAGTAAGACCATCGTGAATTGCATGAGCTCCAGCTAGACCTGCACTTTCAAATCCAAGACCTGATAAAAGAATATTTGTTTCTATAATATTTTCTAGAGCTGGAGTAACTAAGTTACAATCAGATGCTGCTTTAGCTTTAACTCCATCTTTCATTAAATTATCAAAGCAAACTTTTGCTAATGCTAATGCTGCATTTGTTCCTTTTGCTGGTCCACATAAACCTTCTCTATATCCACATGGTAATCCAGCATTTACATTAGAAAATGAATTTGCAGTAGCTCTAGCTTCAAAGTATGTTGATAACGCATCTCCCATTCCTGATACTAAAAATCTTGTAGGTGCTTTAGCTATTACTGTTGTATCAATTAATATTACACTTGGGCTTTGTTTGAAATATGCATAATCATCAAAAGCTCCTTCTGGTGTATAAAGTACAGCTGAGTGACTTGTTGGTGCATCTGTAGCTGCAATTGTAGGAACAATAATAAGTGCTTCACCTTCAGCAACACATTTAGCAGTGTCTATAGCTTTTCCGCCACCAAGTCCTATTGTGCAAGAACATTGATTGTCTTTAGCTACTTCTTGTAGTCTTGCAACTTCTTGTCTTGAACATTCTCCAGTAAATCCACTTTCAACGAATGAAATTCCGAACTTTTCTGCTGTTTTATCTAATTTATCTTTTACACGAGCAACGTCATCTTTATGTGCTATTAATAGAGCAGATTTACCATAACCCTTTACAAAATAACCTAAATTTAAAATTTCGTCCTCACCTTGAACGTATTTAGTTGGACATATAAATGCTTTTCTCATATCAATCTCTCCCTCATAAAACCTATTTAAATTAGCACTGTAGCAATTACCCTACATCAGCTTATAACTGTTTTTTACTGCAGTGCCATTATCTTTACCATGATTTAATTATAATATCGTTTACATGTAAATTCATTGGAGGAACATGACAAAAAATTACGATTTTTAATTGAATTTTTTTGTCATTTTTCATCACTATGGTAATTTTATATACTTTTTAACTCAAACAAGGTAATATAAGGCTCAAATTAGTACCATCACTCTTTTTAAATATATACGTAAAAATAGCAGATAAACTTAAATCCTTAATAAAGCTTATCTGCTATTTCTTTATTTATCTAAAAATTTTTATTGCAATATTTTCTATAAAGAGAAGGCGTCACTCCTTCATATTTCTTAAATATTTTAATAAAATAACCTGCATCACTAAAACCTAGTTCATCACTAATTTCATTAATGGACATCTCTGTTTCTTCTAGGATACTCTTTGCCCATTCAACTCTGAGTTTTGAAACATATGAGGAAAATTTTTCTCCTGTTTCTTTTACAAATAGTTTACTAAAATAAGTAGTACTTATATGGCAAATATTAGCCATTTTTTCTGCAGTGATATTTTCACTTTTATGCTTATAAATATATTCTATAGCCGGTTTTAAAGTATTACAAACTTTAACTTCTGATTTTTCAGTTTCAGGCTTTTCCGATATAAAAGTATTAATTATAGCATTAGAAATTTCCTTTTTAGCATGTTCCATATTTTTAAGAGTATAACCACCATCAACTTCAAATTGACTTTTAATTGTCTTTTGATACATTTCTGCAATTAAGTTTTTATCAAGGGCTTCCTCTACTAGGTAATTACATAATGAAAATAACATATTTGCAATTTCCTTCACTTCTTTTAGTGATAATACAGGTAGTTCATCATAGTATTCCTTAAATTCAATTAAAGCGTTTTGAGCGTTTGAACTTTTAGATGTCATAACTATTTGCTCTAAAATATCTGATGTGTCTACATCTGATATTTTAACTTGCCCTGCCATAACTGCTCCAATATATTTACCATCAATCATAATTGGTATTGCAATATCTACTATATTATAATGACATAAGTATATATATGGTTCATTCAGCCTTACAGCTTCAAGTCCACCTCTTGAATCACATTTTTTACAATACTTTTCAAGTTCAGGGTTGGATCTAACAGCATTACAAAATCTATGGCATCCGCTATGCTTTGTAATTGGATTACCCTTATAATCAACAATAATTATTGCCATTTTAGTTACCGTAGACAGTGACTCTTGAAGGCTGTCCCATTTTTCTAAATCAATTACTCTACATAAGCTTAAATTTTCTTTAATCAAAATACTTTACTCCTTACCAATTTATATAGTGATTTTCATTTACCTGGATAACATATATTATTTCTATTATAATATGATACCTATTCTAATTCAAATGCACCTGTATATAATTGATAATATTTACCCTTTTCTTCAATTAACATTTCATGTGTTCCTCTTTCTATTATTTTACCTTGTTCAAGAACCATTATTACATCTGAGTTTTGAACAGTAGATAATCTATGGGCAATTACAAATACGGTTCTGCCGTGCATTAAAGCATCCATTCCCTTTTGAACAATTGACTCAGTACGAGTATCAATACTAGATGTTGCTTCATCTAAAATCATAACAGGAGGATCTGCTACAGCTGCTCTAGCAATTGAAATTAATTGTTTTTGACCTTGAGACAATCTTCCACCATCTCCAGATATTATTGTTTCATATCCATCAGGTAACATCTTAATAAAATTATCAGCGTTGGCAAGTTTTGCAGCAGCATACACTTCTTCGTCAGTAGCGTCTAGCTTACCATATCTAATATTATCCATTATTGTTCCAGTAAACAAATTAACATCCTGTAACACAATTCCAAGGGAACGCCTTAAATCGCTCTTTTTAATTTTATTTATATTTATACCATCATAACGAATTTTACCATCAGCTATATCATAAAACCTATTGATTAAATTAGTAATAGTTGTTTTTCCTGCTCCTGTAGAACCAACAAAGGCAACCTTCTGACCTGGCTCTGCATAAAGAGAAATATCGTGTAATACAGTTTTATTTTCATCGTATCCAAAGTCTACATCATAAAATCGTACTTCTCCCTTTAATTCACTTAAAGTAACAGTACCATCATCATGAGGATATTTCCATGCCCAAATTCCTGTATGTTCACTAACTTCAATTAATTCACCATTATGATTTTTTGCATTTACAAGAGTAACAGTTCCTTGATCTTCTTCACTGTTTTCATCTATAAGGTTAAATATACGACCTGCACCGGCTAAAGCCATAACAACCATATTAAGTTGTT
>URKQ01000025.1 GCA_900548455.1 uncultured Clostridium sp. | reverse complement strand
GATGTATCTGCTATATATGGAAGTAGTTCAATAGTATCACAAAAACAAATAAGATTAGTTATATCATTAGTTAATTGGAATGGTCAAGACGATTATGAACGTCTAGGAATAGATAAGGAGTATATGGAAATTTTAGGCATGGAAGTTGAGAAAATTGTAATGCCTGTAAAACCAGGGCGTAATATTGCTGTAATTATTGAAGCGGCGGCAGCTAATTTTAGATATAAGGCTACGACTAATTCTACTGCGGTTGAGACAATAGAAAGAAGAATAATGGAATCGTCAGGTGAAAGTTAAATTTTTTGAAACTAATTGTTGTATTAGTTTTAATTTTCTATATTTTAATTGTAAAAAAAACTAATATAGAGTAATATAATATTAGCGTACATATTTATAAGTAGGAGGGATTACTATGGAGGATTCAAAAAAGAAATTATCAGATGAGTTAGAGAAAAAATACGATTTAGTGTGGAATAAGTATTCCAAAGAAGATATGGAAAAGGTATTTGAGTTGTCTGATAGATACATAGATTTCATGTCTAAGTGCAAAACAGAAAGAGAATGTACAAAAGAATTTATAAAAATGGCAGAAGCTAAGGGATATAAAAATATTCAGGAATTAATGAAAAGTGGAGCTAAGTTAAAAGCAGGAGATAAAGTATATGCTAATTGTATGGATAAAACCCTTGCTTTATTCTTAATTGGATCAAAGCCTTTAGAAGAAGGATTTAAAATCTTAGGTGCACATATAGACTCACCAAGACTTGATTTAAAACAAAATCCTTTATATGAGGACTCAGATATTGCTCTTTTAAAGACTCATTATTATGGTGGAATAAAAAAATATCAATGGGTTACAATACCTCTAGCTATTCATGGTGTAGTAGTTAAAACTGATGGAAGTGTTGTAGATGTTGTAATTGGTGAAGATGATAAAGATCCAGTAGTAGGTATTTCAGATTTACTAGTTCACTTATCTGCTGATCAATTAGCAAAAACACTTGCTAAGGGAATAGAAGGAGAAAACTTAAATGTTTGTGTAGGAACTATTCCTCTTCAAGGTGAAGATAAAGAAGTAAAAAATAGAGTCAAACTAAATGTATTAAGACTTCTTAATGCAAAATATGGAATAACTGAAGAAGATTTTGTATCAGCAGAATTAGAAGTAGTTCCAGCTGGAAGAGCAAGAAGTTACGGACTGGATAGTTCTATGGTTATGGCTTATGGACATGATGATAGAATTTGCGCATATACTTCTTTTGAAGCAATGATGAATATTAAAGAAACTGATAAAACTTGTATAACATTACTTGTTGATAAGGAAGAGGTAGGAAGTCAAGGAGCAACTGGTATGCAATCTAAATTCTTTGAAAATACCGTTGCAGAAATTGTTAATATGGCTGGTGAGTATAGCGAATTAATAGTAAGAAGAGCATTGGCAAATTCAAAAATGTTATCTTCAGATGTAAGCGCTGCCTTTGATCCAAACTATGCAAGTGTAAGTGAAAAACAAAACTGTGCATTTTTAGGTAAAGGAGTATGCTTTAATAAGTATACTGGAGCTAGAGGTAAGAGCGGATGTAATGATGCTAACCCAGAGTTTATTGCTGAATTAAGAAGAGCTATGAATAAACATAATGTTTATTGGCAAACTGCTGAACTTGGAAAAGTAGACCAAGGAGGCGGAGGAACTATTGCTTACATTTTAGCAGAGTATGGAATGGAAGTAATAGATTCAGGTGTTGCAGTTCAAAATATGCATGCTCCATGGGAAGTAGCTAGTAAAGGTGATATTTACGAAACTTGCAGAGCATATGAAGCATTTTTATTAGAAATTTAATTTGATTGATATAAAAGGACATTCCTAGCTGGAATGTCCTTTTAATCTTCAATGAAATATTTACATATGCCATATATGTTGAGAGATAGTGGTACGTCAGTCATGTTTATATAATCCACTTCATAATCACCATCCCATTCATAAATTGATGCATATTTTTCGTTAAAGATAGTCATTGCATATTTTTTGTTATTAAAATTTAAATATACTTTGTAATCATATGTTTCAGGTAAGTCAGAAGGCTTTTCTATATAATAGTCTTCTTTTAAAGATTCTAGAAAAGATATAATGTCGGATGTTTCAGCATTTGGGAAAGTGAATTCTTCAAAGAATTCTCTGTAAAACATGGATACTTTTTTTGGCTGTTCTACTTTAATTAATTTTAATAATTCTTGAGTATAATAATTTTTGCTAGGTTTCTTATCTTCATTAAATGGTGAAAATTTAAAAGAGCAACTAGTAAAATTTATAATTATAATAATAATGAGAATCACAGTTAGCAGTTTTTTTTTCACAATATCACCCCTTCTTAGGAAAGTCATGCATAAACAGTAATTAACAATTTATAATTACTGCATTTTAAATTATTCCTTCATACTTTACTGTTTAACATAACTAATATATTCCATAAATGTTTTTACTACATAGCTATATCTATAAAATATGAAAATTAAGGGGGCTTTATTACTTAAAAAAACAAAAAAGCTGTATTTTTTAAGGTGTTAAAAAACCGTAGCTATTAGCTACGGTTCCAATTCATTATTTTCATCTATAACACTGTCTTTTATATCATTCTCTTTTTCTTTTGATAGTCTATTAAGTTCATCAATAGGATTTTCAAATTCATCAGGAGATTTAACTGGTGAGTTTAAAATTTCCATGAATTCTTCTCCTGTAATAGTTTCTTTTTCAAGTAAGAATTTAGATAATTCATGAAGTTTATTAATATTTTCACTTAAAATTTTAACAGCGTTGTTGTGACACTCTTTTACTATAGATAGCACTTCGGAATCAACTTTTGAAGCTGTATCTGCGGCACAAGTTAATGAGGTGTCATTGCTTAAGTATGGGTTAGTCACAGTTTCTAATGCTACCATATCAAAGTTATCACTCATACCGAAACGAGTTACCATAGCTCTAGCAATTTTAGTAGCTTGTTCTATATCATTAGCGGCTCCAGATGTGATTGAATTAAAGATAATTTCTTCTGCAGCACGCCCACCAGTAAAGGTAGTTATTTTGTCTATGCACTCATTTTTACTCATGAGCACTTTTTCACCTTCATCTATTTGCATAGTATAGCCTAAGGCACCACTAGTTCTTGGAATAATTGTGATTTTATGAACTGGTGCTGAATGTTTTTGTTTAGCTGCAACAAGTGCGTGACCAATTTCGTGATATGCAATTATTAATTTATCTTTTTTAGAAATTACAGCATTTTTACGTTGATATCCTGCTATTACAGTTTCAACAGATTCTTCAAGGTCTCTTTGAATTACAAACTTACGATTTTCTTTAACTGCAGCTAATGCAGATTCATTTATAATGTTGGCAAGTTCAGCTCCACTAGCTCCAGATGTGGCTCTTGCAATAGCATTAAAATCTACATCATCACTAATTTTAATATTTTTAGCGTGAACTTTTAAAATGGATTCTCTACCTTGTAAGTCGGGAAGTTCTGCAGGTATACGTCTATCGAATCTTCCTGGTCTTAATAAAGCTCTATCTAGGGTTTCAGGTCTATTTGAAGCTGCTAATATAACAACGCCTTTACTACCGTCAAATCCGTCCATTTCAGTTAAAAGTTGATTTAAAGTTTGCTCTCTTTCATCATTTCCACCCATACCTTGGTTATCACGTTTTTTACCAATAGCATCAATTTCATCAATAAATACTATACATGGGGCTTTTTCTTGGGCTTGTTTAAACAAATCACGAACTCTAGCAGCCCCCATACCTACAAACATTTCAACAAATTCTGAACCTGAGATTGAGAAAAATGGTACTTGAGCTTCCCCGGCTACAGCTTGAGCAAGTAATGTTTTCCCTGTACCTGGAGGACCTACAAGAAGTGCTCCTTTAGGTAATTTGGCACCAATTTCTGTGTATTTAGTTGGGTTATGAAGAAAGTCTACTATTTCAGTTAAAGCTTCCTTAGCTTCGTCTTGACCAGCTACATCTTTAAAAGATTTACCAGTTTGTGCTGATACATAAACTTTAGCATTACTTTTACCAAAACTCATAGAGTTTCCACCCATTCTTTTTTGCATACCTCTTGAAAGTAGTTGACCAATCATAAAGAACATTAAGATTGGGAATATCCAGGATAATAGAAATGTTAGAAGAGGTGAACTTTCTTGAGGAATTTCTCTTCCAAATTTAACACCACTGTTTTCTAGACGAGTGATTAATCCAGGATCATTCATAGCACCAGTAATATATATGTAATCATCTTCTTCATTTATAGGGGTGAAGGTAATTCTACTACTTGAAATATCAACTTCTTTGATTTCTTTGTTATCTACCATAGATAAAAATGTACCATAATCTACTTCTTTAATATCTCTTTCAAAGAACATAGGAATTACGGTAGCGTTTAATATAATAACCACTAAAAGCGCTATAAGATAGTAATAAATAAGCGGTTTTTTGTGATTTTTCACGTCCTTCATTAAATTTCCTCCTTTTTAGTGATAGAAAATATTATATCACTAATAATATTATTAATATAGTACAATGTCACAGAAGAGTTAATCGAGTTGTTACTATAATTAGTATTTACAAATTAATCTATAATTATAGTGAAATTAATAATCTACACTTTATAATTTTACCACAATAGATAAATGGAAAATATTAAATGAAATGTAAAATGGAATTTCTAATTATAACTTATATGTATGTGTGGAATTAACAAAACTGCAGTTTATATTATACCATATAATGAGGTAACAAAATTTAATATTCTTTTAACAAAGATGAAACTAAACTGGAAATTTAATAGCAATATATTTAATAATGTTATATAATTATATAAGAATTTATATAAGTTGCAATAAAAATTGTTAATTGTACTTATATATTATAATTGACCGAAATGGCGTTGAGGGGGAATATTATGAAGAAACATGGACCTAAGAAAATATTCCATAGTAGACTTTTAACTGTTGGTAGTTTGATGGTTTTACAAGCCTTAATATTAATTATTGCAATATGGAAATTCAACACTTATTTTCTTTACTTTTATAGTTTTTGCGTGTTACTAAGTGCGGTTGAAGTATTTACAGTGATAAATAAAGATTATAATCCAGCGTATAAATTAGCTATCTGCATACCAATTTTGCTTATTCCTATATTTGGAGGACTATTTTATATATTTTTAGGAAATAGTCACTTGAGTAAAAAACAAAAGAAAGAGCTTTTAGTCAGTAGTGAAACAATGGACAACCTTCTAATTCAAGATAAAGAAGTATATAAGAAAGTTAGAGATAACAGCAAGTCCGTTGCTAATCAAGTAAAATATGTATTTGATACCTGTGGTTATCCAGTTTATGAAAATACTGAATCTACTTATTTAAGTCCTGGAGAAACTCTTTTTGAAAAAATGAAAGATGAACTTAAAAAAGCTGAAAAATATATCTTTATTGAGTATTTTATTATAAATGAAGGTAAAATGTGGAGTGAAATATTAGATATACTAAAAGAGAAAGCAAAAGACGGGGTAGATGTTAGAGTTATTTATGATGATGTAGGATGCATAGATTTACTTCCTTATAATTATGATAAAGAGTTGGAGTGCTATGGTATAAAGTGTAGGGTTTTTAATAGGCTTACACCAGTTGTATCTATGTGGCACAATAACCGAGATCATAGAAAAATCACCGTTATTGATGGAGATGTAGCATTTACAGGAGGCGCCAATATTGCTGATGAATATATAAATGAATATGAGCGATTTGGATATTGGAAAGACTCTGGAATTATGATTAAAGGTGATGCCGTTTGGAGCTTTACATTTATGTTTTTAAGCTTTTGGAAGGCAATTAGTGGTGAAGAAGTTGATTATGAAAGTTTTAAATCTAGTAAGGATAATAGAAACTTATCAGACGGATTTGTTATGCCTTATGGAGATACCCCTTTAGATAATGAAACTTTGGGGGAAAATATATATTTAAATGCAATTAATAAAGCAAATAGATACATCAATATATGTACACCTTATTTTGTTGTAGATAATGAAACTATGACATCTATATGCCTTGCTGCTAAAAGTGGTGTGGATGTAAAAATTGTTACGCCTCATATAGAAGATAAATGGTATGTTCATATGATAACTAGATCTTATTATAGGCAGTTAATTGAAAGTGGAGTCAAGGTTTATGAGTATACTCCTGGCTTTATCCATTCAAAGACAGTAGTTGCTGATGGAGATGTTGGTATTGTAGGAAGTATTAACTTTGACTTTAGAAGTATGTATTTAACTTTCGAATGTGCTGTTTTTATGTATAAGACTAAGGGAGTTAAAGAATTGGAACAAGATTTTGAAGATATTTTAAAGGTAAGTCAAAGAATAACCTTAGAAGATTGTAATAAAGAAAAGTTATATAAAAGGATATTAATAATGTTTCTAAGAATTTTTTCACCGTTATTATAGCAACAAATATTTTATGAAAGAAAGCTATGTTTTATCACATGGCTTTTTCTTTTTGCTTAAATTAAAGACTTTGTATATATGATTTTTTTTAAGCCATACTAATCATTAGTATGGGAGGTGATAATAGTGCAATTTATTATGAAGGAAAAGCAGAATATAGCTAGTTCTAAAGTTATGAAAAAACTTAAAAGTTGGATTTTTATATTTTTTGTTATGGGTTTTATATACACTAATTTAGAGTTGATGTTTAGAAATAGAACCCATGTTTCAATGCTAATTGTAGGTGGTTTATGTGGTGCACTTATAGGATTAATTAATGAAAAAAATCATGATATGAAGATGTGGATTCAATGTATTATGGGAACTTTAGTTATTTTAGCTATCGAATTTATATCAGGATATATTGTTAATATAAAATTAGGATTAAATGTTTGGGATTATTCTGGTTTAAAGTTTAATATAATGGGGCAAATTTCTTTGCTTTTTGCAGGTATATGGTTTCTTCTTTCTGTACCCATAATATGGCTTGACGATTATTTAAGATATAAATTTTTTGATGGTGAATATTATGGAACGCTAAAAGAGTATTACAAAAAACTGATAATTTTAAAATAATAAAAATATGAAAGGATGAAAGGAGAAAAAATGGATAATATAACTTTGGAAGAATTTGAAGAAAAATTAAATGATGAAAATATGAACTATATTCAAGATTCTTTTAATAGCCTTGAGGAAGCCTATAGCTTTTATTTACAATGTGCAGAAAATGATGTAAATGAAGGTAATGGAATTTATAGTGATATAAATTACTTTTTTTCTGGTTTAAGAAATTTAAATTCCTTAGAATTTATATAAATATGTAAGGAGCTAAATTAATTCAGCAGTAAATAAATTAAAACTATTTAAAAATGATTAGAATAAGGAGAGGAAGATAATGAAAAAATGGATTTGTAAGGTTTGTGGATATATCCATGAAGGGGAGATGCCACCAAAGGTTTGTCCAGTATGCGGCGTTGGAGCTGATAAGTTTGAAGAAATGAGTTCTGATTTAGCATGGGCAGATGAACACAGAGTGGGAATAGTAGAAGGAATAAGTTCAGATATTATAGAAGGGTTAAGAGCTAATTTCACAGGAGAATGTACAGAAGTTGGGATGTATTTAGCAATGTCTCGTCAAGCTGATAGAGAGGGATATCCTGAAGTTGCAGAAGCATATAAAAGAATAGCCTATGAAGAAGCTGAACATGCATCAAAGTTTGCGGAAATTTTAGGAGAAGTGGTTATGGCAGATACTAAGAGTAATCTTTCTGCTAGAGTTGAAGCAGAATATGGTGCATGTGACGGTAAGAAAAAATTAGCTACTCTAGCAAAACAAAATAATTTAGATGCAATTCATGATACAGTACATGAAATGTGTAAGGACGAAGCAAGACATGGAAGAGCATTTAAAGGTTTGCTCGATAGATATTTTAATAAATAAAGGAGTTGTAGAAATGGAAAGAATTAAATGTAGTGTAGACAATTGTTCGCATAACTGCTCTCAGGTATGTTATTCTAACAGAGTTAATATAGTAGGATATGGAGCAGAAGATAAAGACGATACTTGTTGTGGATCTTTTTTAGATGTTAGAAATTATAGTGACTTAACTAATAATACTAATGGAAGTGGTCCTTGTGATTGTTTAGTATGCAAGGCTGAACAATGTATACATAATAAAAATCAACTTTGTACTTTAGAGTCAATTCAAGTAGGAAGTGGGCAGTCTAATATATATTCTGAAACCCTTTGCCAAAGTTTTGAAAAATAATCAAGCAAAAGAACCCTATTAAGTGTAGGGTTCTTTTGCTTGATTATTTAATTGAGTTAATTGATTTATATGAAGTCCTTGAAGTGCTTTTTGATATAAACTGCTTTTTAGAAATTGCATTAAACTTACAGGTTTTAATACAATCACCGCAGCGAATACACTCAGTAGAATTAATATTTTTAGTAATTTCTACACCCATTTTACAGTTTGATTCACAAGCTTTACAACCAGTACATTTATCTTTATTCAGTTCTAATTTGTAGAAACTAAATTTATTAAATAGAGCATAAAAAGCACCCAATGGACACAAGTATTTACAAAAAGGTCTATAGATAATTATAGACAAAATTATAATTAAGATGAGAATTGCTAATTTCCAGTTAAATAGTGTACCTATGGCCATACGAAGTCTTGGATTTTTGAGTAGTAAAGGTATACCGGCGCCTAAAGTTCCCTCGGGACAAATATATTTGCAAAAGTAAGGTGTTCCTGAACCATATTGATCTTTTAGAAACATTGGAAGTAGAAGTACCATTAATATAAGTATTAAATATTTTAGATACCTTAAAGGTGCATCTATCTTCTTTGAAATTTTTAATTTAGGTATAGGTATTTTGTGAAGTAAGTCCTGAAAAAATCCAAAGGGACATAAAAAGCCGCAAATTAAACGTCCGAATATAACACCAAAGAGCATTAAAATTCCTAATATATAAAATGAAAACATATGTCTTCTTCCGCTGACTACTGACTGAAGAGCACCAATTGGACATGAGCCTATAGCGCCAGGACAGGAATAGCAGTTTAGTACAGGAACACATACCATTTTTGTTTTACCTGTATATATTTTACCTTTCGAATAGCCAAGGATGTATCCATTAGTTAATGCTGTAGCTATAAGTTGTATAAAATTTCTTTTTGAAAAACATTTCATTATAATTACCCGATTCCGATGCACTGTAAACATATTTTAGTTGCTTTTTCAAGCACTTCAGAATTTTCTCCTCTCATAATTCCTATTAAAATAAAGGATACTGCTAAAATAACAACTGAAGATCTAATGATTTTTTCGGTGTTTTTAATCATTTTATACTAGCACCTCCGTATTTATTTTACAGAATCTACAGCATTTTTAAGCAATTCTAGATAAGCTTCTTTATTTTTACCATCATCACTAGGAGTACCAATTTGTAGTTTCCCAACTACTTTTCCATTTTTGTCTACAAAGAAGGTGGTTGGATAACCAGTCACATATTCTAGTACATTTTTTTCAATCTCATCACAGGAAAGAATAGTGGTAAATTTAGCACCTGTTTTATTTAATAGTTCTTTAGCTGTGTCCTTTTGTGTATCGCCATCTGTGCAAATTGTTATAATATTAGTTTTGTCTGGCAATTCTTCGTATAAGGATTGAATTTCAGGCATTTCTGATACACAGTATTTACACCATGTAGCCCAAACATTAACCATAGTTACATCATAATCTTTAAATATATCTTGAGTAACTTTTTCTCCATTTAAGTCCGTTGTACTAAATTGTGACATAGAAGCTTTGAAATCATCCATAGGATCAGTAGGAGGGAAGATTATAATATTTTTTTTAACTTCTTCTAAACTATCTATCATTTTTTGAAGGTTTTTCACATCATCACTAGAAAGGCCATTTTTTGGCATTTCGTTATTATAAGCAAAATAGAAGGTGTCTTTACCAACGGTTCCTATTTTCTCGTTGTTTTTGAAATCTGCTTTAAATTCTTCAGCGTCAGCAATGGTCGTTTCATCATCTTCATTTACCCGATAGATGACAAAGAGATAATATTCACTGTTATATGCTGTTTCTTTAATTTTTGAAATCTTTTCTTTTGACATGGTATCTTTATCGATACTTTTTACGAGTTTTACTTGTTCCTCTGGCATATACATCATATAGTATCCTTCGGGATCTACTCCATAGCCATCAAGACAATCTTGATTTGTAACATCTGACCAGGTTTTAGGTTTTACAAATGCAAATCCGCTAGTTTTACATAAAGTAATTTTTTCATCATCGGAAAGTTTTACTTTTGTTCCAGCAACAGTGCTCATACTTTTTTCCTTGAACTTAGTGTTATAGGTATTACCATCGGAATCTTTCTTTGTACCTTGTCCACAACCAACCAAAAGAGCCGAACACATAATTAATGAAAGGATAATTGATACTCCTTTTTTCATAAATTGAACCTCCTATAAAATATAAACAATTATATTTTATGTTATTCGCGAAATAAAAAGATATGCTATGAAAATACAGTGATGGGAGAAAGTTTTTAAATTTATATCTTATTTAAATGGAGATTTTGACACTTCAACACAAATGTTTAAAAAGTTTTCAAATGGAAAATTACATAATGATGATAGAAATCCAAATGTAGAAAAATGGGATGAGAAAATCGGGGATGTTAATTGCATTGCTAGAATTTTAAAGCTAGAATCAAATTCCTCACAAAGGTATTTAATTGGTATAGAATGTTATAATCTTAAATAAAAAAGAAAAGTGCTCTGTTGTAACAGAACACTTTTCTTTGCTATATACTAGCTTATATGGTGCCGGTGACCGGGAATGATTTGGGGGTTGTCCACTATATTATTATCATACTGTTATATATTGATATTACAGGGCTTTTGAGGAGTAATCACCAATAAATAAAGTAGGGTAAAATAAAAATTACCCCAATAGTTGGGGTAAATGTTGGGGTAAAAATATATACTTATTCAAATAATGAATTTAGTTTTTTAACTTCTTCTTCTTTACCTTCTTCAGTAGCATGAACATAGATATATGTTGTAGCTATATCAGAATGGCCCATAAGTTCCATAACATTACTTGGTTTTGCTCCTTTTTCAATTAGTCTAGTAGCATAAGTATGTCTAAGAGCATGGAATTTCATAGGCTTTATATCAAGTTTTTTAAGTATAGATTGAAATTGCCTTAATGGTTTTTTGCTATCTATTGGAGCTCCTATGTCAGTACAAAATACATAGTTGTTATCGAGCCATATGTCACCATTTTCAAGCTTAATTTTGTTCTGTAGTGCCTTATGTTTCTTAAGTACTGGAATAATTTTAGATGGCACTGGAACGGTTCTTATAGAATTTTTAGTCTTAGGTGTTTGCTCTACAATTTCATATGTTCTCTTTTTATTTGTTATTTCATCAATTACAGGTACTCGTTTAATAGATCTTCTTACCTTTAATTTAAGGCCCTTCATATCAATATCGGACCATTTAAGCCCTAGTAATTCTCCTTCTCTTAATCCAGTACCGAGAGCTAAAAGAAATAGAGCTTCATTTTCATGGCCCTTGATGTACTCTATAAATCGTTGTTGCTCCTCCAGGGAAAGACATATTACTTTTTTATTAGGATCCTCATCCTCTAATACTGAATGGTTCTTTGGCAATGATACATATAAACAAGGGTTTTTTATTATATAGTCTTGTTTAACAGCTTCATTAAGACAAGGTTTAAAATATCTATTTACTGTATTTACAGTACTTGGTTTTACACCTTCTTCAATAAGAGTATTGTAGTATTTTTGAAGTGTAGTAGTCTTTAATTTTGTTAAATCACAATCATGTAACCTTGGATTAGATTTAATATATTTTAAATAGATGCTGTAATATCTTTCAAAGCTAGAAGGCTTTAAGTCTTGTTTTCTAAAGTCAAATAAGTATGTGTAATACCATTGGCCAAAAGTCATTTTGTCGGTGTTGGTTATAATAAGTTTATTCTTTTCATAATCCTTCTTTTTCTCTATAACTTCCGCCTGGGTTTTAGCATATAAGCTCTTTCTTTTAACTCTTCCTTTACTATCATAGCCTTCAAATACTCTTACTTCCCAGTAAGTCTTACCATTGATAACCTTCTTACGTATAGATCCTTCACCATTAGCACGTTTATTATTGGCCATAATATCCACATCCTTTCTTTTAATCTATTTCCAAGAGTAGTACAAGTTATTCAATAGAGGGTGCGTCAAATTTGACGCAGGGTTCTACATCATGTCGAAGCTTTTTTATTTTCCTATTTTCCTATTTTTCTACTTTTATTTATAATTTCAGATATTTTAAACTTGATAAATGAATCAGTGCTACTTGTAAGATCATTTAAATCATTCATTGTTATTTCATATTCACCCTCTGGAGCTTTAAGAATTAAGTCTCCTTCAGACATATCCTTTATGATTTCATATCCAAGTGTATACATATATTGTTCCAGTGAATAATTCTTACGGTTTTCATCAGTTTTAATAAAATAGGATTTATCCAATAGGTCATGTATATCACCATTATCATTGATGTATGCAGTTAAATCAGAGCCTAGTAGATCATATGGTGATATTTTTAATACATTACATATATCTATAAGAGTTGCTGGAGGTATGTTGCTTATTCCACTCTCATATTTTCGTATTGATATTTCTGATTTTAAAATTTTATTTCCAAGTTCTTTTTGTGTAAGTCTTAAGTTCTTTCTAAAATGTTTTATATTCTCACCTAAAACCTTATATTTCATATAATCACCTCTATTTTAGAATATAACACAACCGATAAAAAATATCTATAAAAAGTTTATAAAACTATTGACATGGATAAAAATTATCTATAATATGTAGTTAAACCGATAAAAAATATCCATAAAGAGGTGAAAGATAATGAATGTAAAAATTGCAAGAATTAAAATGGGGCTTACCCAAAAACAATTAAGAGATAAGTTAATCAACGAATTTTCAGTTGGTATATCTCCAAGTACTATTGTTGCTGTAGAAAAAGGTAATTATACAAGTTTAAGTTTCGGACAGATGGTGGCTATAGCCGCAGCATTAAATTCTAATGTACCAGCTTTATTCTTCTCAGATGAAGAATAGTACTTATAACATTTCATATTGAGGAACAAATCTTTTTAAAACATATCTAAGTGGCTTCACATAGTAAGGCAAAAGAGAAGTATCTGAAACTTTTCAAAAATATTTTTATAAGGAGTTATGTATGGAAGATAAATATAGTGAATTGTTAAGTAGACTTGAAGAAGAGCAAATAATAGCTAAAGATTTAGAGAGTATGGCCATAACAATCCAAGAAGCTATTCTGTGTGGCAATAATATTGTAAATGTTTATGGTGACACTGTAGCTGTATTAGGAAAGATGTTGCATATACACCAGGAGAATCTAAAGATTATACTAAGTGATAGCTACAAACTAGCAGTGCATGGTAAGTAAGAAATGAGGTAGTGACATGGATCATTTGATTGATGATTTTGATATACACATTGAATGGGCCACAGATAGTTTCATTAAAGAATGGAAGAGTGGTAAGTATAGAAAGTATAAAGAGTGTCCAAGCTATACAGAGCTTAAAGCTCTTATAGATAGTGTAAACATTCTTAGGGTGTATATAGGCATGGAGAAAATAACTGTTAAAGGTATAGTTGAGTTTTATTGTGAGTAAGGAGGAAGTAGATTAATGGAAAGTAAGACATTGCAAGAGAGAATAGACGCACATAATGAAGTTCTAGAACAGAAATTAAGAAATTATAAATACTTAGCTGCATTACTAGGTATTTCAGAGAATAAGGCTAAAGAACTTATGAGAAGAAAGGATGCTCCAGTTGTTCGTATAGGAAGAAATAAATATGTAGTGATAAGTAAAGTAGACCAATGGCTTGATAATATGATTAATAACAATGACCTGTATTAAGGGGGGAATATTTATGAACATAAGAATTTTAAACTATTATATGGATCTATGCAAAGAACTAAAGAAAAGTCCTTCTCTTGAAGGATTAAGACACTTCAAAATGGCTTTTAAGTAGGTGATTACATGCAAAATGAAGAACTTAAGAAACTGGTACAGCAATACAATTTACTTCCGTTGGTTCCACTAACAGGGCACTCAAAACAACCGTACTGTTTATGGAGCGAAGAAGTTAATTGGGTTAAATCCATAGATGGCTTAGATAGAAAATTTTTCAATTGGGTTAATCGCAAGGGAGAGAATAAAAAAGGAACAATTACTGGTTATGGTCTTCTCACAGGTGAAAAAAGTGGAATTACAATAGTAGACTTAGATATTAATCATAAGGATGGGGTTAATGGTGTAGATACATTTACTGATTGGATGCTTGATACTTTAGAATGGGATGATATAGAAACTATCAGAGCAACGTTAACTATTGAAACACCTAGAGGAGGGAAGCATTTATATTTTAAGTATGTCGAAGGCGTTAAAAACGTTGCTGGTATTTTGAGCGGTGTTGACGTTAGAAATGATGGGGGACAAGCTCCTATAGCTTATAGTACTAGAAAATTAGAAGGAAAGATCCTAGAGTATAAAGTTATCAATGATGGCGAAATTGAAGAAATGCCTGAAGCATTAAAGCAATTACTAAAGGGTAAAAACCTAAAAGAGAAAATTGATATAGATCCTCTGGATGATATGTTTCTTCCACTTAAAGGAATGGTAGAAGGAGAAGGACGTAATAATGCATTAAATAAAACACTTTTCCAATATGCAAAGCAGCATAACATTAAGGACTTCTATGCAATAAAAGCTTTAGCATTAATGGTTAATACAGAGTATTTTGCAGAACCAGAAGAAGGATTTTTAAAAACTGCTGAGAGCGTTTATAGAAAGATAGCAAATGATGCAGAAGACCATAAAAGAGATGTTAAATTTATGCCTTTAGCAGATTCAATAGAAAAAGAACCAATTAAAGAATATGGATTCATAATAAACAGACTTTTATATGAAAATGGGATAAATCTAATATCTGGGGATCCTAAAACATTTAAGACCTATGTTGCTATTGATATAGCTATAGGGGTAGCTACTGGAACAACTTCAATGGGTCATACAGTTCTTAAAAAAGGAAAAGTATTATTTATATCAACGGAATTTGACACAAGAAATAGATTTATTAACTTGCTTAAGGGCAGAGGAATAAATGATATATCAGTGTTAAATGATATAATCACATTTATTTATGATAGCAGCATTGATACATTTCAATGGAAAAAGGACTTTGAATTACTGGAGAAAGAATTAGATAAATATAAACCTAAGTTGCTAGTGCTGGATCCTCTGTCTTATATATTTGATGGGGATATAACTAAAGGTGATGAAGTAGGAGAGTTTTTTAAAGAGCTAAAGCTATTAGTTAGGAAATATAATACCTCTGTACTAATTCTTCATCATAACAACAGAATGAAGGAAATTAAGAAGATAAATAATATTTCTGGATCAAGTGCAATTTCAAGATTTGCAGATAGTATTATACTTTTAGAAAAATTTGATGAAGAAGAAAAGCAAGATATTAATAAATCAGATGAAGAATTAGACAGCGAAGCAAAACCTATTAAGTTAATAAAGGGGCCCTATAGGCATGGAAATGAAGGATATAAGTACTATACACTAAACTTTAAAATTGGAAAAGATAAATCTGAAATAGTAACCGAAAGATTGGACACTAAAACAGATTTTAATGGTACTGATATGAAGCTCACACCAGATAAAAGAAAGCTGGATATAGAAAATAAAATTCTTTATGCAGTCCAGGAAGGAAAATTAAATAGAAATGGTTTTAAATTTGATGATGTTAAGGCTGTTATAAATAATATTTATGATATTTCAGCTAGGAGTTTTATAAATGATCTAAGAGCAGTGTTAAAAAATATGGTGGATAATGCGTCATTAAAAAAAGATAAACACAGTTATATTTATGAAGGATTATAATTGGAAATATAAAACCCATGATTTATATACTTTTACCTAAAAAACTTAACACTTAGGAATTTAGGTAAAAGTAATAAATAATACCTATAAAGCCTTATATATCAATATATATATACTTACCTAGTATTAGGTAGAAATTTAAGCAAAAGTATATTTCATGGATTTATTGTAACTGGAAATTATAAAAATATTTACGTAAACTTTTACCTAGAATTAGGTAAAAATAAAATAGCTTCAAATGTAGTAAAATAGCTAAATGTTTAAAAGTTTTACCTAATTCCTAAATTAATTATGATTAGGTAAAAGTAACTATTAATAGTGTAGAAAGGTGATAACAGAAATGAAAAGAGAGAATTTAAGAAAAGTAGAAATACATTTAACTTTAGATATTAATTCAATAGGGCCAGGTAGAGCTAAAATGGGAGAAGATGAAACTTGGTATAATGGTTGGTTTCATGGATGGAATAGCGAAGGAGAGCTAAAGGGAATTATAGAGCTTGAAGAGGGGAAAATTGAATTAATACCCTATGAATGCATAAGGTTTTTAGACTAACTAATACTAACATGCTGTTACGATATAACTTCAATAAAATATGTTAAGAAATGTTAAGGTCAATCACAGTATTACGTGTTAGTTATTGTTAGTATTCTCATGCGTGAGAGTGTTAAAAAAGTTAAGGTGGACAAGCGACAGCTCATCCACCAGTAGAGCTCCAATAGGATACTCCAATTAAACCAAGCAATTTAAGAGTATCCTATAAGCTCCAATTAATCAAGTATAAAGGAGATAATGAATTATGAAATATGAAGAAGTTAAGGAATTAGTAAATAATATAATAAAGAATGAATATGATCACATCCAGGAAGGTCGACAATATAATTTTGAAAATGCAGATAAAGCGTACATAGCATTACAACGAGTTGCAGATGATTTATATAATAAGCTAAGTGAAGGAATTAATGAAGAACAAAATAAGCAATTAGATGCTTATTTTACTAATATGGTTGCATTGAGTAATGTATTATGTAAGTTTTATTTTAAAGAAGGTGTAAAAGCTGGAGCGACTAATTTAAACTTTGCAAAAAGTATAGGTGGCTATGATATTGGAGGAATAATCTAATGGTTAAGATAAAATTGAGTTATAAAAATGAAAGTGATAAGATAAGGATCCTAAGTCAATTGTCAAAGGGTAATAGTATTAAACAGATAAGCAAAACTTATAAAGAAGGTGAGTTCTTTAGAGTATATATAGAAATTGAGTAGAAAATTGTACAAAACTTAATATACATATGCATATGTACGATTAGCATTAAAAGTAGTATAATAAGATTAAGAAAAAGATAATATTTAAACCCTAACTTTTATAAGTTGGAAGGCTAATGCCACGGTAATTATTGATACCTCAAATGTGAGGAGTCAGTTTTTATCGTGGCTTTTTTCTTACCCTAAATAAGGCTTAAATATATAATTATCCCCCAATAATTGTATAAGACCTAAGCAAGTCCATAAAAGGCTTATACCCCAGGAGGTGAAGTGTTATGGATAATAAAGCTAAAGAGGAACGCAACCGCTATATGCGTGATTGGAGAAAAAGGAATAAGGATAAAGTTAAACTTTATAACCAGAGCTACTGGGAGAAGAAAGCAGCACAGGTTATATAAATATTAAATTAAAAGGAGATTTAGAGATATGAATTACAAAGAACAATTGAAGGCAGTATTTAATAAGTTTATTCATCTTAAAAACAATATTGAAGTAACTATTAAAGCAATAAATGCAGATGAAAGATATGCTTCAGATTATAAAAATAATTTAATTGAAACCGAGAAGAGAAATGCACAGGTGCAACAACAGGAATTAAGCAAAGAGGCTGTAGGAATTATTCTAAATGCTAAAAATGAATTACTTAAGGGTAAGAAGTCAATGGAAAAGGACCAAGCATTTGATATAAAGCTAAGTAATACTTTAAAGATTATTGAGTCAATAGGTCAAGATATGAATGTAGAAGAACTCCAAGAGTTAGTAAATCCATTTAAAGATGATTATCAAACAATGAAAATTCTTAGAAGGATATTTGTTAAAGGTGATTTAAAAGGCATACAGGAGATTTTTGGTATAGACAAGATAGATCATAATATCAGTATGTTGAATGATCTAGAGAAAAGGATAGTTAATACATTTTCCGGAGATATAATGAAGGCTAATACAATGGCTTTAAGTATTGCGCTAGAATTGAACTGAAAATGATTTATTAAAATAAAGACGAGAGGATGGATGGGTAATAATGGATTATAAAGATTATACGGACCCTAATACCGGAGAAAGATATATTAATGGCAAATATATAGGAATAGTAGAGGGAACAAAACTCAGGGACTCGTTAGATTTGCAAAATGACGGATTTAATCATCTGAGAAATGTTAAACACTTTGGGACATTAACACAGGATAAGCTTCAAAGTAATAAAGAATAGAGGGTAGATAGTAATATGAGCAAAAAGAATAATTTTAAAATACTATTAGAAGGATTTCGAGATTTTGCAGAAAGTAAATACAACCAGATTGAAGAAATAAATAAATCCAAGAATTATACGGACGAAGGGAAAGTAGAGCTAACTACTAAATTACAGAATGAAGTTATGAGCCAAGCTAGTTCAGTAAGAAAAAAAGCTTTAGAAATACTAGATGGTGCAAAGTCTGAAATTTCAAGTTTAAATAAAGTAAAAACTGATGATGAAGCATATCAATTAAAACTAGCTAATACTATAAAACTCATTGAATATGGTGCTGATGAATTAAAGAATGAAGAATTATCACAATTAGTTGAAGCATTTAGAGATGATAGGGTTTCAGCTATAGCTTTAAGAGGTGCTTTAAAAAAAGCTAACGTAGATATTGTGAGTATAAATAGTGTATTACCTCTTAATAGTAGACTTGACGATATTAGTTTTATAGAAGGAATAAAGAATAATATTAATAACTATATTGGATCCTATAATCCCTGGGGTGGATTAACTGGAGTTTCAGTAGCGATTACGGGAATGATTCAATCATTAGATAGATTGGATGATAACCTAAAATTGATACATTAAAAGACATATTAAAAGTGAGGATTACTTAATAAATTCCTCACTTTTTACACATTGAAAATGAGGGTTAAGTGTTGGTACTAATGGATTTGAAAGGAGGGGTATACCCCCATGAGTGAAGAAAAGAAGAAAATTAGATTAAAGTTGAATACCCCTAGTGATGTAAGAAAAACATTAGCAAAGATTACTAATATGATAGCTAATAATGAAATAGATACTAAGAAAGCTAATACAATAATATATTCATGTAATTCTATATTAAATAGCATTAGGGTTGATGAACTAGAAAAGCAAATACAAGAGCTGGAGGATCTAGTTAATGATAAACAGTAAGAGATTAAATAAATTAAAGAAAGATGTGTATAACAAGATAGGTATAAAAATAGAATTAGAATTTGTTGTAGTAGCTAAAGAAGGAATATTTAAGGGTGATTTTGGTGTATACCAAACTATGGATGAATATATGAAACTTGATTACATGCCGAGTGATTTAAGGGTATATGACTATTCGAAATGCAGTATAAATGACTTTAAAATAATATCTAGCAGTAGAAAACATATGTATATATTTAATTTGTCAAAGCCTAACCCTTACGGAGTTGAAGGTGGACATATTCCAGAAGATGTAGAAAGAGCATTGAGGAAAGGTGAGTTGCTGAAGAATGATAAATAATAAGAGAGTCCATAAATTAAAGAAAGAAGTTTATAGGATTAAAGGTAATCATAAATACAATAAATTCATAATAAAAGCTGCAGAGGGGTTATTTTTATTTGAAGCAAACAGGGATATGCAGAGGATCCAGAAAGACCATTTAAAAACTTTACTAATGGGCAATTAAAAGAAATAGGAGATTTTTAATATTAACATACTGACTTTTCAGACACCCTAAAAGGTATTAATGGAGGGATTACATGAGAAATAATGAAGAACTAGTAAGATTATATCAAGGTGGCGACAAACACGCTATGGACGAGCTCCTGGAGAATAACAGCGGTATTATAGGGATGTTAGTTAAAAAGTATCTATTTATAAATAGAAAGTTTGAATTTGATGATCTATTTAATAGTGGTGTCATAGGTTTTATAAAGGCTGCACAGATGTATGATTTTAATAATGATAAGAAAGCTAAGTTTTCAACCTTTGCAATATTCCTTGTTGATAAGGAGATATTCACTAGCATTAATGGTCGAAGTTCCAAGGACATAGAAAATAATAGGATTTATGATTCTGCTATTAGTCTTAATATGCCACTAGGAGAAACAGAAGATAGTGAAGAGCTTTTACATGTTGTAGGAGATAAAGATTATGGTTTTGAAAATGTAGAGTATCAATTATATTTAAAACGGCTTAGAAGTGAACTAGAACAAGTTATGAATGAATGCCTTACACTAAATCAAAGAGAGGTATTAAAGCTTAGATATGGCTGGAATACAGCTCCTATGACATTACAAGAGATTGGAGATATATTAGGCATGAGCAGAGAAAGAGTTCGCCAGGTAGAGGCTAAAACACTTAGAACTATTAGAAATAGTAAATGGACCAGAACTACTGGCAGAGAGTTCGCAAAAGAGTTAATGGGTGTAGTAAGTACAAGTTACAGAAGTGTAGAAAATAGAATTGATTTTATGGATAGATATTTTAAGAATGTAATATAGGAGTAATGAAGAATGAGAAGAAAAGACATGATAGATAAAACTATTAAACGCCTTGATGAAGCTGCAGAGATTAGAAAAGGCAACATTACATTTCAAAAAGGAAATGATCTAATAAAAAATATCCATATAGAAGATAGAGAATATAAATTTAAAGAGCTTCTAAATGCAATAAGTAAATTAAATCAACAAGACCAAGAGCTAATAGGCTATAGATATCTTGATGGTATGTCATATAGGAATATAGGAAACTTATTGCATATTAGTAGTAGTTCAGTGCCTAGATATATTGATAATGCTGTATTGAGGTTGGGTAGAGCGTTATATGGATTAGAAAAAGAGTTTTTTAATGAGTTTAAATAGTACATCTGTAGAAATATAGGTGTATTTTTATCTATAGAAGAAGGTATATGTATATTGATGGAGAATAATAGATGTAGATGTATTATGCAGAATTTGAAAGGATTTAAATATTATGGAGAAAAGGAAAATCTTTATTGAAGGAAATAACCCTACATCAAGGGCATATATTGGTTGGCAAGATAAAGAATTATCTTTATATGGAGCTAAGGAAGGATATAAAAAATCTGCAGATGATTTAATTGATATTGCGCTAAAAAGAGGTCTAGAAGGTAGAATTGATATTTTAGATACGTATATATTTCCTATAATGCATTCATATAGGCATTCAATAGAAGTTAGTTTAAAGCTTATATATAATAGAACTTATGGAGAAATTCCATCCGGAGGGCACGATTTAATTGATATATGGGACAAGAGTATAGTGGGAAAAGTTATAAATGATTTGGGATTAAAGATAGAAGAAAAAGAAATTAGTGAAATTAGGCAACTTATTAAAGAATTGCAGGGAAAAGACTCTAAAGCAGATGTATGGAGATATTTAATTAATAAGAAAGGTAGCATTTATTTTACTGAGTGGGAATTTATAGATTATGTAAATTTAAAGGAAAGTGTCAACTATTTGTATGATTTTTTAGATGGAGTATATTATTATGTTGATGATGTTTTAAGTAGTAATTAAAAGAAAATATTTTTATAGTAGGTTAAAAGAATATAGTTTTAAACTATTAAAATAGGAGGACTTATGGGGGAACTTGATAATAGTAAATTTAGTATTTCATATGGAGGAAATAATGATATAGATGCAATGTCTTTAATTAATTCTTTAAATGGAACTATAGAGTTAATTAATTATATAGTAAAGGAAAGTAATCCTGACGCTGAGCTAAAAATAAATATACTAGGTACACAAAAAGGTAGTTTTATTATTGCTTTAGAGACATTTATTGCGAGTGTACCTAGTATATTGACTATAGATAACATAAATATGGCGAAAGCTTCTATAGAAATGTTTGTAAATATATTGTCATTAAAAAAGCACTTGAAGGGATCGAAACCTAAGGAAATTGAAAAGCATGGAGAATTTGTTAGTATAATTAATAAGGAAAATGAGAAAGTTAACATAACTAATAATGTATTTAATATTTATGGTAAAGATGGGGATAAATTGTTATCAAAGATATTTAATAGCACTTTAAGTGATAGAGATAAAATATCTATTATAGAAGATGGAAAAGAAAAATTTACAGTTGAAAGACAAGAATTTAGTAATATGAGCAAACCAATAGAGATAAATAAGCCAGAAGAAACAGAAGAACTTTATAAAAGTACAATAGATACTATTCTATATATTAAAAAGCCAGACTTAATGGGTAATAGCCAGTGGGAGTTTACAAAAGAACAAGATGGGAAAATGATAAGGGCTACTGTGAATGATATAGATTTTTTACACAAAGTTAGAGAAGGAAGTATCTATATAAATTCAAAGACATCAGTAAAAGCCACTCTTATTTCTGAGATAGTTATCAATGGGATGGATGAACTGGTAAGACAAGCTTATACGGTTGAGAAGATTATAGAAATTATGCAGCTAAATAATCTTAATCAATTATCATATTTATAATAAAAATAAAGAATCCTATTTTGGGGTTCTTTATTTTTCCTAAAATAGTGTAATTCTAACTAGTTGGGGTAAATGTTGGGGTAAAATGATGGTTTAAATGTTTTTTACAAAAAGAAAAACCCTTGATATCACAAGGGTTAAGGTACTAACCTTTAAATTTATGGTGCCGGTGACCGGGGTCGAACCGGTACGGTGTTGCCACCACGGGATTTTGAGTCCCGCACGTCTGCCAATTCCATCACACCGGCTAGTACATTAATTATATTAGCATATAATCTAGAAGAATACAATACAAATTTTCTAATAGAAACAAGTTTTAATATTAAAAATTTTCAAATATACAATGTTAAACTACTTATTTATGGGCCTACCTGTTGAATTTGATAGAATATACTAATATAATAAAATAGGTTGATATTTTAAATATATATGTTACAAGGTAATACAGAGCCGATAAAATAGTGGCAATAGGTGGAGGATATTATGAAAAGAATTCTAGAAACTGTTATTGAGGATTGCAAGAGTTGGACAAGTAAAGGTGAGGTTGCATCATATATTCCTGAACTTTCAAAGGCAGATAGTAATGCTTTAGGCATATGGGTTACAACGTTATCAGGGGAAGAGTATTTTGCAGGAGATTATAATACTAAATTTACTATACAAAGTATCTCAAAAGTTATTACATTAATGATGGCAATAGTAGAAAATGGAACGGAATATGTGTTTAGTAAAATTGGAATGGAGCCTACGGAATCTGGATTTAACTCCATAACAAATTTAGAAGTTAGAGAGCAAAAACAGCCACTTAACCCAATGATTAATGCTGGAGCTATAGCAACTGTATCATTAATAGGTGGAGATAGTGCCGAGGAGAAAATAGAAAGAATATTAGCATTTACAAAAAAGATAACTGGAAATAATAATATTTCTATTAATAAAAGCGTATATGAAAGTGAAAGAAAAACAGGGGATAGAAATAGAGCATTAGCATACTTTATGAGAGGTAATGGTATGATTGAAGGCGACGTTGAAGAAATATTAGATGTTTACTTTAGCGCGTGTTCTATGGAAGTAACTTGTAAGGATATAGCAAGAATTGGCTCAATGCTTGCCAATGATGGTGTGCTTTTAAATAATGAAAGGGTAATTTCTAGAGAGGTATGCAGAATTGTTAAAACCATAATGGTTACATGTGGCATGTATGATGCTTCTGGAAAATTTGCAGTACATATAGGTATACCAGCTAAAAGTGGTGTAGGTGGAGGTATTATGGCAGCTGTTCCACGTAGAATGGGTATAGGTGTTATTGGACCATCACTAGACTCTAAGGGTAATAGTATTGGAGGCCTAAAAGTTTTAGAGAAACTATCCCATGAACTAGATTTAAGTATATTTTAAACAGAAGCTATCTTGGCATATTAAGTTACATTTTATGCTAAGGTAGCTTTAAATTATATCTTGACTTTACAACATAAAAAGATAAGAATAATAATGTATAAAAGTATGTTATAATGTACTCCTATGATTGAAAAAACTTGTCATGGATAGAATTATAATAAGAAAAATGATTGGATGTGATTGATATTAGTAAACAATCTTTAGCCGTTTTAGATGGAAATAGTTTATTATATAGAGCTTTTTATGCAATACCAGGACTGACTACAAGGGAAGGAATTCCAACTAATGCTATTCATGGATTCCTTAATATGCTTCTAAAATTAAAAGAGGATATAAACCCTGATTTTGTGGTAGTAGCTTTTGATAAGTCTAAGAAGAACTTTAGACATAAGGAATTTGAAGATTATAAGGCTGGAAGAAAACAAACTCCTCCTGAATTAGTTACTCAATTTCCAATGATAAGAGAAATTTTAACAAAAATGAAAATAAGTATATTTGAACTAGAAGGTTATGAAGCTGATGACCTTATTGGAACTATATCTGTATTAGGTGAAAAAGATGATATGGATATCTACGTTGTAACAGGAGATAAAGATGCTTTGCAACTTGCTACTGATAATGTAAAAGTAGTAATTAATAAAAAAGGGATTACAGATAAAGAAATTTATGATAGAAAAAGATTCCTAGAAGATTTTGGCGTTACTCCAACTCAGTTTATAGATGTTAAAGGTCTTATGGGAGATAAATCTGATAATATTCCAGGAGTTCCAGGAGTTGGTGAGAAAACTGCTTTTAAGCTCATTAAAGAATATGGTTCTATAGAAAATTTATTAGCCAATACTGAAAAGGTTAGTGGTAAAAAACTTAAAGAATCATTAACTGAATATAGTGAGCAAGCAATTTTAAGTAAGCGATTAGCTACAATTATTACTGAAGTACCTATGGATATATCTTTAGAAAACTTAAAGACAAAATGTGATTTCTTTAATGAAGAGGTTAAAGAGTTTTGTGTAAAATATGAATTAAAGTCACTTATTAATAAGTTACAAGCCATTGATAATGGAGAAAATAGTATAGAAGAAAATAAAGTTGCTGAAGATAGGGATATTCCTTATGCTCTTATAGAAGAAGTATCAAAACTTAAAGAGTTATCGTCTTCGTTGTCTTCTGAAATATTTGTTAAATTCTATATAGAAGACTCTAACGTTTTTTCTAAAATGTCATTAAAGGCTTTAGGAATTATTAATAAAGAAGAGATCTATATTATTAATGTTGAAAAACTATTGAAAGAAGATAAGCTTAATACGTTGAATATTTTAGGTGAAATCTTTGTAAATTCTAGTGTTAGAAAAATTAGTCATGGTGTAAAAAGTGCCTACACATATCTTTTACAAAATGGTATAGATATGGAAGAGGTGGATTTTGATATAGAAATGGCAGCTTATCTTTTAGATTCATCTAAGTCTGAATACTCTTTAAAGACATTACTAGAAGAGAGATTTGGAGAAACTTATGAAGCTAGTGAAAATAAGCTGATAGCTAATGATTTAATGGCAATGAAAAAGCTATATCCTATACTTTTAAAAGAAATTAAAGATGCTAATATGGAAGAGCTTTTATATAAGGTTGAACAACCGCTTACAAAGGTAATTTCAAATATGGAGTATGAAGGGTTTACTATAGATAATAAAGAACTCAATCAATTAGGAAGTAGATTTAGTGGTGAACTTGATACTTTAACAGAGGAAATATACAATCTAGCCGGAGAAGAATTTAATATTAATTCACCAAAACAACTAGGTAAAATATTATTTGAAAAACTTGACATGCCAGTTATTAAGAAAACAAAAACAGGATATTCAACAAATGCAGAAGTTTTAGATGCATTAAAAGACAAACATCCTATAATTGAAAAAATATTAAGTTATAGACAATTAGCAAAGTTGTATTCAACTTATATTGAAGGATTAAAAAATGTTATAGATGTGGATGGAAGAATACATTCCAATTTTACTCAAACAGTTACTACTACAGGAAGACTTTCAAGTACAGAGCCTAACCTTCAAAACATTCCTATAAAAACTGAAAATGGAAGGTTAATAAGGAAGGTTTTCATTCCACATAACAGTAATTCAGTAATTTTATCAGCGGACTATTCACAAATTGAACTAAGAGTACTTGCTCATATATCTGGTGATGAAAATATGATTAAGGCATTTAATGATAATGTAGATATTCATACATCTACTGCCTCAGAAGTATTTAATGTGCCTTTAAATGAAGTAACTAAGTTAATGAGAAGTAATGCTAAGGCTGTAAACTTTGGAATTGTATATGGAATAGGAGACTTTAGTTTAGCTCAGGATTTAGGAATTACAAGAAAGGAAGCTAAACATTATATTGATACTTACTTAGAAAGATTTAATAAAGTTCATGAGTATATGGAAAATGTAATAAAAGATGCAGAGGAGAATGCCTTTGTTACAACACTTTTAAATAGAAAAAGATATATACCAGAGGTAAAATCATCTAATAAGATAGTTAAAGCCTTAGGTAAAAGACTTGCAATGAATGCACCAATTCAAGGCAGTGCTGCAGATATTATTAAAATAGCCATGATACATGTAGCTAAAGAACTAAAAGATCAAAAATTAAAAAGTAAATTAATTCTTCAAGTTCATGACGAATTAATCATAAACGTTGAAAGAGATGAACTTAGCAAAGTAGAGAAGATTGTTAAGGAAAAAATGGAAGGTGTATTAAAATTAAGAGTTCCCCTAGATGTAGATATATCTGTAGGAGAGACTTGGTATGAAGCAAAATAGTATGATATTAATTGGATTAACTGGAGGTATAGGTACCGGTAAAAGTACTGTTAGTAAGGTCTTTAAGGAAAACAATATTCCAGTTGTAGATGCTGATTTTATTTCACGAAAAGTGCTAACAGCTCATCCGGAAATTCTTCTTAAAATAAAAGAAAAATTTGGGGGAGATTTCTTTGACGAAGAGGGAAATTTGTTAAGGCGCAAAGTTGGCAATCTTATATTTTCAGATTTGGAGAAAAAAAAGGAATATGAAGATATTGTAATTCCTTATGTTAAAAATGACATATATAAGGAAATTGATGAATATCATAATAATAATGAAAAAATATGTGTTGTAGATGCACCTACATTAATTGAAACTGGATTATATAGTGATATGGATATTGTTGTTGTTGTATCGGTAAAGGATGAAATTCAAGTAAGAAGAGTAATGGCTAGGGATGGTTTTTCAAGAGAAGAAGCGCTTCTTCGAATTTCCAATCAAATGTCTACAATTGAAAAATGCAAATATGCAGATTTTATTATAGACAATAACGGTTCAATTGAAAATACAAGGAAACAAGTAAAAGACTTTCTTAATAAGCTTCAAATATTATAGGGGGAGAAATGACAAAAAAAAGAAAAAAACCATTAAAAAGAATTAGTTTGCTAATAATTCTATTTATTATCATTATAGTTGGATTAAAAGTAATACCTAAAAAGTTTTATCCACTAAAATATGAAGATAGTATTGTACAATATAGTCAAATGTATAATGTAGATCCTAATTTAGTTGCAGCGGTTATAAAAGCGGAAAGTAGATATAATGCAAAAGCTCAATCAAACAAAGGTGCAATGGGCCTTATGCAAATTATGCCAGAGACGGGAGAATGGATAGCACAGTCTATGGGTATGGATAATTTTCAATTAGAATCATTATGGGATCCAGATACCAATATTAAAATTGGAACTTGGTATTTAAGTGAGTTAAGTAATCAATTTGACGGAGAATATGATTTAGTTGTAGCTGCCTATAATGGTGGACCAGGTAACGTTAATAAATGGCTTAATGATGAAAGATACTCTAAAGATGGAAAAACATTAGAAGAGATACCATTTAAAGAAACAAAGAATTATGTTAAAGGTGTAAGCAGTAATCATAGAATGTATAAATACTTATATAATTTAAGTGTAGAATAAAAGAAGTTTAATATGAAATGCTTAATTATTTCATATTAAACTTCTTTATCATATTGAAAAAAATAAAAAATGTGATATACTTAAAAAGTAAAGAAAATATATTTGCGGATATGCTGGAATTGGCAGACAGGCTAGACTAAGGATCTAGTGTTTTCTAAAGACGTAAGGGTTCAAGTCCCTTTATCCGCACCATAGCAATACGTATGTATTGCTTTTTTTTTAATCAAAAACGGATGAAGGGACTTGATATGACTTTATTTATTTACGCACTGGTCTGATATATTTAAAAAATCGTTTTGGATCATAGTAAAAGTAAATTATTCTACCAGGGGAAGTATCAAAGCAGTAACCAGTACTTGAAAAATCAAAAGTGGCCATTGCTTTTTCAATTTTCTCTTCCACACTACGATTTTCCTGCTCATAATCGAAGGAACCATGTTCAAAAACAATATACTCGGCTTCAGGAACATCAATCATAAGCATTTGTGGTGGTACTTCGCCATTGTAATCAAAAGGAAGACGTGCACCATAACATTCTGTACGTGGAATACCCCAATCGCAGAGTCTACCTTCTGGGTCATTAATGTACGCCATAATCTGACCACTACTGCCGTTAGCTTCGCTTCCACCATCATCATCTAATTTTCCCTTGATACTATCCAGCAAGCCACAAATTGTTTCGCAGTCCTGTCCCGGAATAAGGCTTTGCTTTTGCCAGAAATCCCAATACCCGTTACTCTCATAGTTTTTAATGTGTAAGAACTTATGTGCAGGAATAGTTACGAAATAAATTTTGACATCATCTGTAGATTTTATCATTCCAATCTCTCCCAATCCTAAAAAGTAGCGGTCAAAAGGGTTTATTTTTGTACGAAGAATAACAGGAGTAGGATTTTTTCGATATTCACTTGGAGTTATACCATATGCTCCCTTGAAGGCTCTAGTAAAAGCTTCATGTGATGAAAAACCATAATTAAAAGCAATATCTAAAATGTTTTTTTCATTATCTCGCACTTCTTTTAGTGCAAAGGCCAATCTTCTATGTCGTAGATAATCTCTAAATTGCATACCAGATATCTCTTTGAATTTTCTCGTTGTATAAAATTCGGAATAACCTAGCCGCCTAGAAAGAAAGCTTAGTGTCAAAGCTTCATCATTATAATTTTTAATACATTTATCAATTTCATCTACTATTATTTGAATTTGCTTTTCCCATTCATACATTTATTTATTCACCTCGTTTTAACCACCCTAAATTTATTATAAAGAAATAAAAGGGTTTAAGCTTGATTTTACTTGCTATTAATTGAATCAATATTAGTAACCAAAATACGCCAATGTATTTAAAATAATATCTTTTAAATCAGCATATTTTTGTGAGAGATTTTCTTTTGCACCCAGCATTTGTAGTGGATTTACTAAATCTCGAAGCTTGCTTAATTCATACCAATCAGATGGTAAACTTTTATTAGAAGAATTATTATATGCATCCTGAAACATCCTAATTTGCTTGTAATTAAAGTTGTTTTCATATCGAAAAAACTGACCAATATCTCCTAAACTATGACCAAAGCTCGAAAATTCCCAATCAACAATCCAAACAATATTATTTTTATCAATTAACATATTAGCAGGACGAAAATCTGAGTGAGTAAAACTTGTATACTTATCAATTTCATACAAATCTTTCTCTTTATCTGATATAAGCATCTTAACTCTTTCTTTAATGTCTTTTCCAATACGATCTGTAACAATTTCTTTTTCAAGAAACAAATCATACCATGTTAGAAAAGGAGGATAATCATTATCAAATACATCTTTATCTGCAATATCATAATTATGTATATATGAGCAACTTTCAGCAACTTGACTAATAATACTATCTTCTAACTTATCTCTTTGTATCAACATGGCTTGCATAGACTGGCCATGTATATATTCATATATTAAACATATTCTTTGAGTAGAGTTATTCTTAGATACAAAAAGCAATTTAGGTATATTTAAATATTCATAAAATGATTCGCTAATAATTTTCTCCTTTTTATAGCTGATATCGTTTAATGGGCATATTCTTAATAAAAAATATCCTTTATTCGTATGGACTTTATAATTACTATTTCTACATCCAATATTTATAGGGAAATAATTTAATATTTCAAAATGTTTATCATATTGGGTGAATATATCTCTTATTTCTTCAACACCAATATTATAAAAAGGTATAGAGCGTTCCCACAAATTATCCATCGTAATCTCCTTACTTATTGACTCTCATTTTAATTGGCTCTGCAGTAAATACAGTGATAGAATATACAAGTTATGCTAAACAGTAAATGCATACATATTCTATAATTATACACCTATATATAGCAACATAATATACAGAAAATTTTAAAAATAGACATGATTAGCAATTGAAACATAAATATGTGATGGTATAATTGAAATAAAATAGATAACAGACTAAAATTGGGGGGATATTTATGAAAAAACTTAAAATAGCATTAGCAGGACTTGGTAGTAGAGGGAAGGATACCTATGCTAAAACTGCTAAGTTATTTCCAGATAGAATGGAGATTGTAGCCATTGCAGATATTGATGAGGAAAAAGTTAAAGAAGTAGGAAAATTATATGGTGTTCCAAAAGATAAATGGTTTTCCAGTGCTGAGGAACTTTTATCAAAAGAAAAACTTGCAGATGCAATATTTATTACTACTCAAGATAGGCAACATATAAGTCATGCAATACCTGCACTTAAAAAGGGATATCATATACTCCTTGAAAAACCTATTTCGCCAAATTTAGAGGAATGTAGAGAAATAGTAAAAGTTGCAAAGGAATGTGAACGTAAAGTTGTAGTATGTCATGTATTAAGGTATACTCCTTTCTTTACGAAATTGAAGGAAATAATTGAAAATGATACTATAGGAGAAATTGTGTCTGTTATGGCCATAGAAAATGTAGGTTATTGGCATCAAGCTCATAGCTTTGTACGTGGAAATTGGAGAAATTCAGAGACTACAAGTCCTATGATATTACAAAAATGTTGTCACGATATGGATTTATATTTGTGGCTAACTGGAAAAACATGCAAATCAGTATCTTCCTTTGGAAGTACATATTTATTTAAAACTGAGTGTGCACCAGAAGGAGCAGCTCTAAGATGTATGGATGGATGCAAAGCAAAGGAAGAATGTCCTTTTGATGCTGAAAAAATTTACATTACTAATAAAAAGACAGGTGTTGCATCAGGAAAGACAGATTGGCCTTTAGACGTTCTTACACTACATCCAACAGTAGAAAGTATTAGGGAAGCTATAAAATATGGTCCCTATGGAAGATGCGTATACCATTGTGATAATAATGTGGTAGATCATCAAGTTGTTAATTTAAATATGACTGATGGGGCAACAATTCAATTAACAATGTGTGCATTTACAGCAACAGGCTCAAGACAAGCTAAATTTATGGGGACAAAGGGAGAGATAGTTGCAGATATGTCTTCTAACATAATTAAAATAACTCAATTTGGAAAAGATACAGAGGTGGTAGATGTATCTAAAATTGCTTCAGGCTTTGAAGGACACGGTGGTGGAGATAATCGAATGGTTAGTGAGTTCTTAGATTTAATAATTAATGATAAGGAACCTACCAGTGCCATAACTTCAGTTGAACATTCTGTAGAAAGTCATTATTGTGCTCTTGCAGCTGAAAAATCAAGACTTAGTCATGGAGCTGTAATAGAGTTAGATACTTTGAGGTAATTAGTTATGAAAGATCCAATATTAGTTGTTATGGCTGCAGGAATGGGAAGTAGGTATGGAGGTTCTAAGCAAATAGATCCAATAGGTATTAACAATGAAGTTATCATAGACTATTCCATTTTCGATGCAGTAAAGGCAGGGTTTAAAAGGGTAATATTTATTATAAATAGGGAAATCGAAGAAAGATTTAAGGCATGTGTAGGAAATAGAATTTCTAATTATATTCAGGTTGACTATGCATATCAAGACCTTGACAAGTTACCACAGGGATATGAAGTCCCTAATGGAAGAATTAAACCTTGGGGAACGTGTCATGCAATTTTATGTGCTAAGGATTTAATAGATACACCATTTTTAGTTATTAATGCTGATGATTATTATGGAAAAGATGCATTTATAAAGATGTTTGATTTTTTAAGTACTTATCATGACAATGAAGTTTATGATTTTGCCATGATGGGGTATATTTTAAAAAATACATTATCAGAAAATGGTACTGTAGCTAGAGGAATATGTAATATAGATGAAAATGGATATCTTTTAGATGTAGTTGAGAGAAAGTCAATTAAAAGAATTGGGAATGACACTTGTTATACCGAAGATGATGGAGAAACTTGGGAAAGTGTTTCTCAAGAATCTATAGTTAGTATGAATATGTGGGCATTTACTACTAATGTATTAGTTGAAGCTGAAAATAGATTCCCAACATTTCTAAAGGATTCAATTCCATTTAATCCATTAAAGTGCGAGTATTTTTTACCAAAAGTGGTTAAGGAATTATTAGATGAAAAAAGAGCAAGGGTAAAGGTTATTAATACCATGGACAATTGGTATGGTGTTACATACAAAAATGATAAACCTGTAGTTGTAAATGCAATTCGTGTTAAGCATGAAAAAGGAGAATACCCTACACCTCTTTGGCAAAAAAATAAACTAAATGAAGTGCTTTCCCAGTATAATTTTAAAGGTGAAATTTTGAAGGTATGTCCCTATGGAAATGGTCATATAAATGGAACTTATTGTGTTGTAGTTAATGAAGAAAATGAATGCAATACAAAATATATTTTACAAAGGATTAATTCAAAGGTGTTTAATAGACCGAAAGAATTGATGGAGAATATTGAAAGAGTTACAGATTATATGAAGGAAATAATTAAATTAAGAAAGGGGGATGTCTTAAGAGAGACTTTAAATATTTTAAAGACAAAAAGTGGTGAAAATTATTTTAGTGACTCAAAGGGTGAAGTATGGAGATGTTTTTATTTTGTTAAAGATACATTTTGCTTAGAAAAAGTAGAGAATTCTAAGCAGTTCTATGAAACAGGTAGAAGTTTTGGAAAGTTTGTAAGGGACTTAAGTGATTTTCCAATAGATATATTGCATGAAACCATTCCAAAGTTTCATGATACAGTTAAGAGGATAAATGATTTAAAAAAAGCAATAGATGAAAATAAGGTGGGAAGAGTTCACTTAGTTGAAAAAGAAATTAATTTTCTACTAAAAAGAGAAAATGATTGTAGTTATTTAGTGGATAAAATAAACAAAGGGATTTTACCTATGAGAGTTACTCATAATGATACAAAGCTTAATAATATATTGTTAGATAAAGAAAGTGGAAAAGGAATATGTATTATTGACTTAGATACTGTTATGCCAGGGATAGCGGCCTATGATTTTGGTGATGCAATAAGATTTGGAGCAACAACTGCTTTAGAAGATGAAAAAGATACGAGTAAAATGCACTTTGATATGGAGCTATTTAAAGAGTACTCTAGAGGATATCTTTCTGTGGCAGCAAGTGTTCTATCTAAAGAAGAAATAAAATCTTTACCATGGGGCGCAAGAATTATGACACTGGAAAGTGCAATTAGGTTTTTAACGGATTTTATTAATGGTGATGTCTACTTTAAAATTCACAGAGAAAATCAAAATTTAGATAGAGCACGAACTCAAATTAAGCTTATCTATGAAATAGAGGAAAATTGGAATGAGATAGTTTTTACTATTAATAAATTGGCCAATGAATTTTAGTAGAGACTAAAAATTATAAAGAGAATTCATTTTTAAAATGGAAATGAATTCTCTTTTATTTATGATATACTAGTGTATGTAAGTTAAAATCAAAGGCTCTGTAGTAAAATAAAGTGATAGAATGTACAAGTAATGCTGGACAATAATTTAATCACCTTGTGCACGGCCTTTCCTAATTGAGGTTGGAAGGGGACTCTGTTCCCTCCTTGTTAAGGAGAGATCCTCAAAGGGAACCATAAGGTTCCTTTTGAAAGAGCTGAACAAGGTAATACAAGGCTCTGTATGTATGCTTTTCCCTAAGAATGGGTGAAGGGTGACTCTGTCCCCTCTGGTTTAAGGAGAGATCCTTAAAGGGAGCCATAAGATTCCTTTTGAAAAAGCTGAATAATATAATCAGCTTATAGGCATCATTGTAAATGCATACAGAGCCAAATCAAAGAAGAATATTAAAGGAATGATAAGATGGAAGGGTATAGTAATCTCTCTTTTTTTGATATGGAGGGAAGTAGCAAGGATGAGTCTAAAGGAATTAAAAATGAACCTTTAGCACAAAGATTAAAACCAAGTACTTTAGATGAATATGTAGGTCAAGAACATATTTTAGCTAAAGATAAATTATTATATAGAAGTATAAAAAGTGATAGAATAACTTCCCTTATATTGTATGGACCACCAGGTATAGGGAAAACCAGTCTTGCAAAGATTATTGCTAAAAGTACTCATTGTAATTATGTAGAGTTAAATGCAGTAACTTCTGGAATTAAAGATATAAAGGAAATTGTTGAAAAAGCAACTAATGAGTTGGCTTTAAGAGGAAGAAAAACTATATTATTTATTGATGAAATACATAGGTTTAATAAAACTCAGCAAGATAGTTTACTTCCACATGTTGAAAGGGGAACTTTAACTTTAATTGGGGCAACAACTGAAAACCCATATTTTGAAGTTAATAAGGCATTGATTTCCCGCTCTATGATATTTAAGTTAAATCCACTAGAATATAAGCATATTAATATTTTATTAGATAGAGCATTGAGTGATAGAGAACTAGGATATGGAGATTTAAATATTAAACTTTCTGATGAAGCAAGAAAGTTTATATGTATAAATGCAGGTGGTGATGGAAGAAAAGCATTGAATGCATTAGAATTGGCGGTTCTAACTACTAATAAAGATCAGGATGGAGTAATTAATATAACTTTAGAGGTAGTTGAAGAATGTATGCAAAAAAGGCAAATTAGTTATGATAAAAAGGGTGATAATCATTATGATGTAATATCTGCCTTTATTAAAAGTATCAGAGGGAGTGATCCTGACGGGGCAGTTCACTATTTAGCTAGAATGCTTGAATGTGGAGAAGACCCAGAATTTATTGCTAGAAGGATTGTAATTTCAGCTTCTGAAGATGTTGGAAATGCTGACCCATATGCTCTTTTAATTGCAAATGCTGCATTAAATGTGGTTAAAAACATTGGTATGCCAGAAGCAAGGATAACTCTTGCGCAAGCAGTTACTTACTTAGCTTCAGCACCAAAGAGTAATGCAGCCTATATTGCAATAAATAAGGCTTTAGCTGATGTTAAAAGTGAAGATATTGGTGCTGTTCCACTTCATTTAAGAGATAGTCACTACGAGGGAGCTAAAAATTTAAATCATGGAAATGAGTATAAATATCCTCATGATTATGATAATCATTATGTAAAGCAACAGTATTTGCCTACAGAACTTATAAGAAAGCATTACTATGAACCTACTGGATTAGGATATGAAAAAAGAATTAGGGATAGACTTGAATTTCTCAAAAAATCAAAGTAAATGTTATTGACGAATTATGAAGATATGATTTATCATAGAGTATAAATGCAATTGATAATTGTTATTGATAAAGACACACCAAACAAAGGAGAAAAATATGGGAGAAAGTTCATTTTTATCACAATTTGTTATGATTACTGACTTTAAAACAGTTATATTCATAACGTTGCTAATTTTAACATTTATAATAATTAGAAGTTTAGAAAAAAGAAAAGTTAAGTTTTCAACGAGAACTATTATTGCAACTATAATAGGGTTATGTATAGGAGTGATTATACAATTAGTAGCTGGATTTCCAGAGGACCCATCTAAAGTAGTTTGGCTTAATGAGGTATCTAAGTGGTACAGTTTATTTGGATCAGGGTTTATGGATTTATTAAAAATGCTGGTTGTTCCAATGGTATTTGTATCTATGTTAAGAGTAATTATATCTATGGGTGAAGACAGTAAGATAAAATCACTTACGGTTAGAACTATAGGTATGCTGCTGATTACTACAGCAATATCGGCTTTGGTTGGAATAGTTGTAGGAAATGTAATGAATCTTGGAATAGGTGTGGGAGATGTAGCGGTTGGAGCTACAACTATGAGAGAGATTACTCCTATTGTTGATACATTAAGGGGATTGTTACCATCGAATCCAGTTGCAGCCATGGCTGAAGGTAATGTTGTTGCTATTATAATTTTTGCAACATTTCTTGGAATGGCTGTTAAAAGAATGAGAAAGAAATATGAGGAAACAATAAAACCATTTATAGACTTAGTGGAAGCATTTTACAAAATAATTATAAGTGTGGCTATGACTATAATTAGATTTATGCCATATGCAGTGGTGGCAATGATTTCTAATACTTTGATAAATAAAGGGTTAGCATCTATGATATCAGTTTTTAAATTTATTGTAGCCCTTTATTTGTCAATTGCTATAGTGTTTATTATTCATTTAATAATTATTGCGGTAAATGGATTAAATCCAATTAAGTATTTAAAAAATGCGGCAGAACCACTTTTATTGGCGTTTACATCAAGATCAAGTTTAGGAACACTGCCAGTTGCAATTGAGTCTCTAACAGATAAACAAGGTGTAGAAGAAGGCGGAGCCAGCTTTTCAGCTAGTTTAGGAGCTAATATGGGTATGAATGGTTGTGCCGGAATATATACAGCCTTGATGGCAGTTACTATAGGTAATATGGCAGGAATTAATATGGATTTTAGTTTTTATTCTATGTTGCTTGTAGTAATAACTATTGCATCTATAGGAATTGCTGGACTTCCAGGAACAGCTACTATGGCAGTATCTGTTGTAGTGTCTGGAGTAGGACTTGGCTCTTATTTTCCTTTGGCAGCAGGAATAATTGCTATTGATCCAATTTTAGATATGGGAAGAACAATGCTCAATGTAAATGGATCTATGGTAACAACTATAGTTGCAAATAAGTCTTTAGGCAATTTTAAGAAAGATATTTTTAGCAGTAATAAATAATGGCTTTTCCTAATGGGGGTTGGAAGGGGACCCTGTTCCCTCCTTGTTAAGGAGAGATACTCAAAGGGAACCATAAGGTTCCTTTTGAAAAAGCTGAACAAGGTAATACAGAGCCTAAATAATTAAGTATAAGTGCAACCTTATCTGGTGCTGAAAAGGTACCAGGTAAGGTTGTGTTTTTTACATAAAATGGTTAAGAAGTTGCTAAGAAATATACCGCTTTATCTTATTAACGCAGGAAACTGATATACTGAATATATAGGATAATATGAGGAGGAAAATTTAATGGTTGAAGTTGTAAAACTTATTAATGAGGTATTATGGAACTACATCTTAATTTTTCTACTGTGTGGTACTGGTATATTTCTTACATTTAAATTGAAATTTATACAGGTAAGAAAATTTAAAGAAAGCTTTAAGAAGACCTTTGGACAAGTAAAGTTTGGGAAAAAAGCTGGTTCTGATGGAATGACGTCATTTCAATCCTTAGCTACAGCTATAGCTGCACAAGTAGGTACTGGTAATTTAGCAGGTGCTGCCACAGCTATTGCGTCAGGTGGACCAGGGGCTATTTTCTGGATGTGGGTAAGTGCTTTTTTTGGAATGAGTACTATTTTTGCAGAAGCAACTTTAGCACAAGAGTTTAAAACTACTGTTGATGGTCAGGTAACAGGGGGACCAGCATATTACTTAAGTAAGGGATTAAAACATAAAAAGCTTGGCAGAGTTTTAGCTGGAATATTTGCTGTGACAATTATTTTAGCATTAGGCTTTATTGGAAATATGGTTCAGTCAAATTCTATTGGAGGAGCTTTTCAAACAGCTTTTGGAATTGATTCTAGAATCATTGGTATAATTATTGCTATATTAGCAGGACTTATTTTTATTGGAGGAATGAAAAGAATAGCATCTTTTACGGAAAAAGTAGTACCGTTTATGGCTGCATTTTATATATTAGGGGGATTATTTATATTAGTTACTCATTATTACAATATATTACCAGCTCTTAAAATGATTTTTGTTGGAGCTTTTAATCCTAACGCTGTAATGGGAGGAGTATTGGGAGCTACAATTAAAAGTGCTGTAAGATATGGAGTTGCAAGAGGACTATTTTCTAATGAAGCTGGTATGGGTTCTACACCTCATGCTCATGCTGTTGCAAAGGTAAATCATCCAGCAGAACAAGGTATAGTGGCAATGATGGGAGTTTTTATTGATACATTTATAGTATTATCCATGACAGCCCTTGTAATTTTAACTACAGGAGTTTTAGGAACTACAGATGGGGCAGGTGAATTTATAACAGGAATTGCACTTACACAAGATGCATTCAAAGTAGGTATGGGAAGCCTTGGAAATTCATTTGTAGCTATTACATTATTCTTTTTTGCATTTACCACTATTGTAGGATGGTATTTCTTTGGAGAAGCTAATGTAAAATATATTTTTGGTAAAAAGGGAATTATGCCATATAGAATTTTAGTTATGGTATTTATTTTCTTAGGATCTTGTATGCATGTGGAGCTTGTTTGGCAGTTAGCAGATACCTTTAATGGACTTATGGTGCTTCCTAATTTGGTAGGTGTAATAGCACTTTCATCATTAGTTAAAAGAAAATACACTGAGTATGAAAATAACAAAGATATAAATATTACTAATGATATGAAATTATAAATTTGTGAAAAAGAAGATTCATTTATTTGAATCTCCTTTTTTTAATGTCTAGGAAAGTATAAAATTTTTTGTGCATGGAATGGATATATTTGGTTAATTGAAATTAATTTCATAATATCTAAAACAATGCATTTATTGCACATTTAATATATTGAAATATAGGATGTGAAAATGAAGTAATACTAAGAAAAAAGTGTATAAAATTAAAGATATTGTTGTATTTTTATTAGGTTATACGAAAAACAAATAAATGCAATTAATATTTTAAATAATTAAAAAATTTAAAATAGTTAAAATTTTGTTAAATATGTGATATTAATATAGTAAGAAGAAAAAAAGGGGGATTGTTAAATATGCTAGAATTTATAAAGGGGATTAACAATATTCTTTTAAATTTTGTTTTAGTATTTTTACTATGTGGAACTGGAGTGTATTTTACTTTTAAATTAAAGTTTGTTCAAGTAAAAAAATTTAAACAAAGTTTTAAAATGACCTTTGGAAAAATTAAGTTTGGAAAAGAGGCAGGGGCAGATGGTATGTCTTCTTTTCAATCCTTAGCTACAGCTATAGCTGCCCAAGTGGGGACTGGGAACTTAGCAGGTGCTGCTACTGCTATTGCGTCAGGTGGACCTGGAGCTATATTCTGGATGTGGGTAAGTGCTTTCTTTGGAATGAGTACTGTATTTGCTGAAGCTACATTAGCTCAAGAATATAAAACTAAAGTTGATGGTCAAGTAACAGGAGGACCAGCTTATTATTTAAGTAGAGGTCTAAAAAATAAAAAATTAGGTAAGTGGCTTGCTGGAATATTTGCAGTTTTAATTATACTAGCATTAGGATTTATAGGAAATATGGTTCAATCAAATTCTATTGGAGTTGCATTTAAGTCAGCCTTTAATATTGATGCTAGAATAGTAGGTGTTATAGTCGCTATTTTAGCTGGACTAATTTTTGTTGGAGGAGTAAAAAGAATTGCTTCTTTTACAGAAAAAGTAGTACCTATAATGGCTTTATTCTTCATAATTGGTAGTCTTGTAATTATAGTAATGAATTATATTAATATAATACCTGCTTTTAAGATGATTTTTGTTGGAGCTTTTAAGCCACAAGCTATTTTAGGTGGAGCATTAGGAGCAACTATAAAAAAAGCAGTTAGATATGGAGTTGCAAGAGGACTATTTTCTAACGAAGCAGGAATGGGTTCTACACCACATGCCCATGCAGTTGCAAAGGTAAATCATCCAGCAGAACAAGGATTAGTAGCAATGATGGGAGTATTTATAGATACTTTTGTAATATTAACACTTACAGCTCTTGTAATATTGACTACTGGTGTTTTAGGAACAACTAATGCAGCTGGTGAGATAATTACAGGAATAGAGTTAACACAAAATGCATTTGCAGTTGGAATGGGAAGCTTTGGAGGAGTATTTATAGCAATAGCATTATTCTTCTTCGCGTTTTCTACTATAATTGCATGGTATTTCTTTGGAGAAACTAACATTAAGTATTTATTTGGTTCAAAGGCTGTTATTCCATATAGAATACTTGTTATGATATTTGTTTTCCTTGGTTCATGTATGAAGGTTAATCTTGTTTGGGAGTTAGCAGATACATTTAATGGACTTATGGTACTACCAAACTTGGTTGGACTTTTGGCATTATCATCTATAGTTAAAAAGAGGTATAATGAATTCTTAGAAGGAAAGAATTTAGGACTAAAAAATGATTTAGATATATAGAATTATAAAAAGTGGTGAAAGCCACTTTTTTTATTTTCTATAGTAATAATTTTTAAAGCAATTGAGCATTTTATATATAGATGGCTATAGTAGCTAAATAGTAAATGGGAGGTATTTAAAATGAGTGAAGTAGGAGAAATTATTAAAGCAACAGGAGATAATGGTCAAGAAATAAAATTAGAATTAATTGATGTAGTTGATATAGGTAAAAGTAAATATGTCATTGCTGGACCTATAGATGGAGAAGAAGCATATGCATATAAAGTAGTAAGTAGAGAAAATGGAATGGTTGAATATGCATCCATAGGAGCTGGAAGAGAGTTTAATAAGGTGCTTACTGCTTATAATGAAAAGCATGCTAGTTAATTGAGGGAGGTTTATCTATGAGCAAAAAAAAGCCTAATAATAAGATAAAGCCTAGTCAAGTAAGCAAACATGATGGAGTACAAATATTAAACAATGAAGTTATTGATGAACATCATATTAAAACTCCAACTTTGGTAAATGATATGTTTGGAATTGATATAAAAGATAGTTTAATTGACCCGGATACTAAGTACTATATATAAAGTCCAAAAGGTTATATATTAAAATATTCTGTATGTGTAGATAAAGTTTGTGGTTGTATTATGTATTACTATGCTATATAATGAAGAAAGATTAAATTGAAACAATTAGGAGGAACACCAATGGAAGAAATGAATATAATTACACTTACAGATGCAGAAACACAAGAAAAGGTTGAATTAGAATTAGTTGAAGATTTAACAATAGATGGTACTAGATATGTTTTATTAGCTCCAATTGATGAGGACAGTGATGATGCATATATATACAAAGTTGTTACTGAAGATGGAAATGATTCATACGAAGCTGTAGAAGATGAAGATGAATTCAATAAAGTAGTTGCTGAATACGATAAAATTTTTGACGAAGAAATGAAAAAATAATTTCTTTTATATGTATAAGGTCAAAATAGAAGAGGCTGTAGCGCTAATTATTTAGTGCTACAGCCTTTACCTTTATCTTAGTTTCTTTATCATATTAAATCCATATTTGTCTTTATGCTTATTAAATTTACCACCTAGTTTATAGGAGATAATCATAGCTATAAAACCAATTAGAATAGAGTAAACTTCATAATTATTTACATTAAATTTATTTAATAAGTAGATTGATAAGGAAAGAGCTATTACAGTAACAATAGCTGGAAAGGCATAAGCCCAAAAAGCCATATTACTAAAGGTCTTACTATCCATATCTACTAAAACACGATCTCCTATAGTTGCATCTTGAGTATTTTTTAAATCAACAATAATTGTATCTTTAGGACAACCAGATTTACATGAAGAGCATCCTCCACCACAGCCTCCTTTTTTTACAAAAGCAACTTTGGCTGTATCACCATATATTTTTTTTACAATTCCTTCTTCTTGCATTTTTACACCTCCTGATGAAAAGTAACATATATATCAAAGATATTATAACATGGTTTAATGTGATAATAACATGATTAAAGTGAAAAAAATATAGAAGGTCGAAACCTTCTATATTATATATTTGTAAAGATTAAACTGTAGTAGTTTTATCTTCAGTTTTTACTTCAGCAGGTTTAGCAGTAGGAATTGCTTCCTTTTTAAGTACTGGTTTTCTAAGATTTGCAATAGAGTTTTTTGGACATTTATTTGCACAAATTCCACAGCTTACACATTTTGAATAGTCAAAAACAGGTATGTTATTAACTATTTCAATTGCATCCTTAGGGCAGTTTTTCATACAAATTCCACAACCAATACAGCCTACGTCACAAGCATCCATAACTTCTTTACCTTTATTTTTATTGTTACATGTAATTCTAACTTTAGATTTCTTTGGTACAAAGTGAATTAAAGCCTTAGGACATGCATTCACACAACTTCCGCATGCAACACATTTCTCTTCATCAACTACAGCAACACCATTTACAACATGGATTGCATCGAATTCACAAGCTTTTACACAAGAGCCTAAACCTAAGCAACCAGCTTCACAAGCTTTTGAACCACCGCCTGGAGCAACTGCAGCATGGCTACAATCTAATAGACCAATATAGTTATATTTTTCTTTAGCTAAATCTGGAGTTCCTTTACATCTAACATAAGCTACAACAGGTTCAGATGTCTCAGCTTCAACTCCTAAGATTTGAGATATCTTTAGTGCAGCATCTGCACCACCTGGATTACATTTATTTGCTGGAGCTGTTCCATTAACTACAGCTTCAGCATATGCATCACATCCAGCAAATCCACATCCTCCACAGTTTGCACCAGGAAGGCACTCTCTTACAAGAGGGATTCTTTCGTCGACTTCAATTTTAAATTTGCTATTTGCATATCCTAGTAGAGTTCCAAAAACTAGTCCAAGACCACCAAGGCTTACTACAGGAGCAACTAAATTTGATATATCCATTAAATTTCCCTCCTTAAACTAAACCATTGAATCCGTAGAAGGCTATTGCCATTAGGCCAGCTGTAATTAATGATATAGGTAGTCCTCTGAATGCTTCAGGCATATCAGTATTGTCTTCCATTCTTTCTCTTAAGCTAGCTAGGATTACAATTGCAAGTACATAACCTAAAGCAGCACCTAAAGTATTAGCTAAAGATTGTGCTAAGTTATATCCGTTATCTATATTTATTGTAGCCATACCAAGTACTGCACAGTTTGTTGTAATAAGAGGTAGGAATATACCAAGAGATCTGTATAGACCAGGTTGAATCTTTTTAATTACTATTTCAACAAATTGTACAAGAGCAGCTATAACTAAGATAAAAGTTAATGTTGATAAATATCCTAAATCAAATGGAACAAGGATAAGTTTATTTACTAAGAAAGTAATAAGAGTAGCTAGTAACATAACGAAAGTAACTGCAGCTCCCATTCCTTTTGCTGTTTCAGTTTTTTGAGAAACACCAAGGAAGGAACAGATACCTAGGAACTTTCCTAATATAACGTTATTAACTAAAACAGCTCCTATAAAAATTGAAAATATTTCACCCATTTAATTCACCTTCCTTACTTTGTAGACTCTGCAGCATTTTTTGCTTTTTTAGCTTTAGAAATTTTATATTGGTTAAATCCAGCCAATAGAAGTCCTAAAGTCATAAAAGCACCAGGTGCAGATGTCATAATCATTGCAGGGACATATGATTTTGGTAATACTTGAATTCCATAAAAAGTACCATTACCTATAACTTCTCTGAATGTAGATAATATTAAAAGTGCAAGTCCAAAACCAAGCCCCATACCAATAGCATCAAATATTGAAGGTAAAACTTTATTTTTAGAAGCATAAGCTTCAGCTCTACCAAGGATAATACAGTTAACAACGATTAAAGGTAAGAATATTCCAAGAGATTTATATAAATCTGGAATATAAGCCTCTAATAAGAATTGAATTAGAGTAACGAAAGTTGCAATAACTACTATATAAGCAGGTATTCTAATTTTATCAGGTACAAGTTTTCTAATTAATGAAATTACAGCATTTGATCCGATTAAAACAACAGTAGCAGCAAGAGCCATACCAACAGCGTTTTTAACACTTCCTGTTGTTGCAAGAGTAGGACACATAGCTAATACTTGTATAAATACAGGGTTTTCAGTAATAATACCAGTTTTTAATCTATTAACTAACTCTTTCATACTACTTTGCTCCTTTCAAGTTATTGTTGAAGAATTCTATAGCTGCATTAACACCATCAGTAACAGCAGTAGAAGTAACGGTAGCTCCAGTTATTGCATTTACATCTTTTCCAAGAGCTATTTTGTCGTTAGCAGAAACACCTTTAAATCCTTCAGCAAAGGCAGGATCGTCTTTTGCTTTTGAACCTAAACCTGGAGTTTCTGAATGTTTTAAAATTTCCATTCCAGATATAGTAGAATCAGCTTTTATACCTACAAGCATTTCTATAGTTCCACCATAACCTTTAGTAGATACTGCTAATACATAACCAGCGTTTACATCACCATTTAATCCTTCAAATACTGCTGTAACTGTATCATCAGTTTTTGCAGTAGTAGGAGCAAATTTTTCAGCTTCTAATATTTCTTTTAATTTTGATGAGTTTTCATCTAGTGGCTCGTCTTTAGGAGCAGCTTCACCTAAAACTTGAGTCTTATAAAAATCAATAGCTGTATTTACACCAGTAGTAACAGCACTAGAAGTAATTGTAGCACCACCAATAGCATCTACATTAGAGCCTACAGCAAGAGGTGCTTCAGTTGAAAGTCCTTTAAATTGCGCTGCGAAATTTGGATCTGATTTAGCTTTTTCACCAAGACCAGGAGTTTCTGAATGTTTAAGTATTTCTATACCAGAAACGGTATTGTCTTTATTTAAACCAACAAGCATTTCAATGTCTCCACCGTAACCTTTAGTCATAACAGTAAATACATATCCAGCAGTTTTACCACCTTTTAATGCTTCATATCCATCTTTAACGTTATCTGTGAAAGTAGCGTCGATTGGGTTAAATTCTTCTGCATCTAAAACTACTTTTAAAGCAGTAGCTTTTTCTTCTTTTGCTCTGGTTTCAATAGGGGCTCTTGTTATATCGTAAGCAAAAGCTAAAATAAGACCAGCAAGAGCAGTAATTATAAGTAAGGTTCCACCTAATTTAATATTCTCTTTCACTATTTAGCACCTCCGAATACACGTGGTCTTGTCCACTTATCAATTGTAGGAACTAATAAGTTCATGATTAATATGGAGTAAGATACACCTTCAGCATATCCACCGTAAAGACGTATAATACTAGTTAATACTCCACATCCAATACCAAAGATAAGTTGTCCTTTTTTAGTTGTAGGTGAAGTTGTGTAATCTGTTGCCATGAAAAAGGCACCAAGCATTAATCCACCAAGAAGAATTTCTTGAAGTCCATTTCCGCTCATAAAACCATTTCTACCTAATACTGTAGTAAATACTAGAACAGTTCCAATATAAGCAACAGGGATATGCCAAGAAATAACTTTTCTATAAAGTAAGTATGCTGCACCTATTAAAAGAGCAAGGGCAGAAACCTCTCCAATACAACCAGCTACACCATTACCTATGAATAAGCTTCCAAGGTCAGGAATTGAACCACTTCCAGCTCTTAATACTGCAAGAGGTGTTGCTTTAGTAACACCATCTAAAGTCCAGTGAGTCATTTGACTTGGATAAGCTGCAAGTAAAAAAGCTCTAGCAGCTAAAGCTGGGTTCATGATATTTTGACCAATACCGCCGAAGACACACTTTACAATTATAATTGCAAAGGCACTACCTACAGCTACCATCCATAGTGGTATACTTACAGGCATATTTAGTGCAAGCAAAAGTCCAGTAACGGCAGCACTTAAATTTTTTAATGTATTAGGCCTTCCAGTAATTTTATTAAATAAGTACTCACTTAACATTGCTGAGCCCACACCAACTATTACAACTAGTGCAGCTTGAATTCCAAAGAATATAATTCCTGCAATAGTAGCAGGTAAAAGTGCTATTAATACATCACGCATCACAGTAGAAACTGTTTCTTTTGATTTAATATGTGGTGATACGGACACGTTAAACAATTTATCAGACATTATGTTCACCTCTACTTTTTCTTTCTATTACTTATAACTTTTTTCTTACCTTCTTTACAACTTTGAGTTAAATGTCTCTTAGCAGGACAAGAATAGCTACAAGCGCCGCACTCAATACAGTTCATACCACCTAAAGCTTCAAAGCCATCGTAATTGCCTCTAAGAACTAGAGCATTAAGTTTAGCTGGTAATAAAAACATTGGACAGGCATTTGCACATTTACCACATTTTATGCAATTTGATTCTTCAATCATTGCTGAAGCAGTTTCAGCCTTTGAAAGGCAAAGTAGACCAGAAGTACCTTTTATTGAAGGTATATCTAATGAATACAAGGCAGTACCCATCATTGGACCACCAGAAATAACTTTTGTTGGGTTTTCTGTAAATCCATCGCAATAATCAATTAACTCTTGAAGGTTTGTACCTAATTTAACTAATAAATTTTTTGGTGTCTTAATAGCTCCACCTGTAACGGTTACAACTCTTTCTAAAAGAGGAGCACCAAGGATAACTGCATTTCTAATAGCAAAGATTGTTGCCACGTTTTGAACTATGCAACCAGCATCAGCAGGTAGTTTTCCAACGGGAACTTCTCTTTTTGTGATAGAGTAAATTAAATGTTTTTCAGCTCCTTGAGGATATTTAGCCTTAAGGTGTGCAAGTTCTACTCTGTCAATATCGGCTACTAAAGCTTCCATTATAGAAATAGCGTCCTTTTTATTGTCTTCAATTCCAAGATAAATTTTAGCATCTGGGAACATATGAGCAATAATTTCTAGACCCTGAGCAATTTCTTTAGAATGTTGTAGCATTAGTTGATGATCACAAGTTAAATAAGGTTCACATTCTGCACCATTAATGATAATTGTGTCAATGTTACACTCTTTTGGAGGCGTAAGCTTAACGTGAGTAGGAAAGCATGCTCCCCCTAAACCAACTATGCCAGCTTCTTTGATAATTTCAACTAGCTCATCCTTTGACAATTTTCTGAAATCATTGTGTGGAGTAAATTCAACTGATTCATAAGTGTTATCATTTTCAACAATTACACTCATAATCTTACTTCCACTTGATGTAAGCATTGGTGTTACGTTTTTAACTGTACCAGAAACGCTTGAATAAACGTTAGCAGAAACGAAACCACCAGCCTCACCAATTTTTTGTCCAACTAGTACTCTGTCACCTTTTTTTACTAAAGGAGTGCATGGCGCACCTATGTGTTGACTCATAGGAAATACTAAGTCACCCTTTGGAAGATAGGTTTCAATTTCTTTGTTGGCGGATAAATGTTTCATTTGAGGCGGATGAATGCCTCTTTTAAAAGTTAAAAGTCCCATAATATTCCTCCATTCCTATAGTTTAAATTCTTAAGACATTGTATCAATGACCCCTATAGTACAATTTTTATTATACAGCGAAAATACTTAGGTTGCAATATATTACATTGTTTATGAACAATCATAATAGAAGTTAAAATATTTTTAAAAATGTGTAACATTTTTAAAAATATATCCTCGAAATTTGAAAGAATATTATGAAGTAAATAAGAAAAATATAGTTCAAAATTTCATAATATTATCAAATATAATTTTATGAAAATGGAGATTATAGTATTGAAATTTTAAAAATAGTATGATAAACTTTAGTAAATAAATGCTTAACAAATAAACAAAAGTTGGGTAGGAGAATAATATGACTAATAGAGAAGAAGAAATATTGAATCTTATCAGAGAGAATCCCCTTATATCCCAAAATGAATTAGCAGATATATTAAATATCACTAGGTCATCTGTAGGGGTACATATTGGGAATCTTATAAAAAAAGGATATATCTTAGGAAAAGGTTATGTGTTGAAATCTACAAATTTTGTATCAATAATTGGAGGAACCAATGTTGATATAGTTGGCTACTCTAATAAAAGCTTAATATTACATGATTCAAATCCTGGAAACATTAAATTTTCTTTAGGTGGAGTTGGAAGAAACATTGGTGAAAATCTTTCGAGACTTGGAGTCAATACTAAATTAATTTCTGTAATAGGTAATGATATCTATGGGAAAAAGGTAATAGATGAAGGAAGAGAAATAGGACTTGATCTTGAACATAGTTTAAAGATAGATGGAGAATCTACATCTATATACATGTCTGTACTAGATGATAAATGTGATATGAAAGTTGCTATATCTTCCATGGATATTTATGACAAAATGACAGTGGACTTTATTAAAAGTAAAAAGTCCATTATAGATAATTCACAGATATGTGTAATAGATACTAATATACCAAAGGAAGTTATTGAATATGTACTAAATAATTTTAAAAACACAAAATTCTTTTTAGATACAGTATCTTCGTCTAAGGCTATTAAAGTAAAAGAGTTTATAGGTAATTTTCATACAATTAAGCCAAATAAAATTGAAGCTGAAATTTTATCAGGGATTAAGATTAATGATTTAAGTGATATTGAAAAAGCAAGTGATTATTTCATTAGTATGGGAGTTAAAAATGTATTTATAAGTTTAGGAGAAGATGGCGTATACTATAACAATGGAAAAGATAGAGGAGTTTATAAACCAAAGAAAGTTAAAATGGTAAATGCCAATGGAGCTGGTGATGCTTTTGTAGCTGGACTTGTTTATTCAGAGCTTAATAACTTTGAGATAATTGACACTTTAAACTTTGCTTCAACTTGTTCAGCAATTACCATAGCTCATAAAGAAACTATAAATCCTAATATTTCTTTGGATAATATATATAAAAAAATGGAGGAAAACAAATTATGTTAGAAAAATATTTAAGTATAAACCCAGAAGTAAAAGCAGCATTAAAGGAAGGAAAGCCAGTAGTTGCATTAGAATCTACAATTATTTCTCATGGTATGCCATATCCTAAAAATGTTGAAACTGCATTAAAGGTTGAATCAATTATTAGAGAAAATGGTGCTATTCCTGCAACTATAGCTATTTTAGATGGCGTTTTAAAAGTTGGATTAACAGAAGAAGAGGTAGAAACTTTAGGAAAAGTTCCAGGAGTTATAAAAACTAGTAGAAGAGATATACCATTTATAGTAGCAAATAAATTAAATGGTGCAACAACAGTTGCTTCTACAATGATTATTGCAGCTTTAGCAGGTATTAAAGTATTTGCTACAGGTGGAATTGGTGGCGTTCATAGAGGAGCTGAAAGAACTATGGATATATCAGCGGATCTAGAAGAATTATCAATGACAAATGTAGCAGTTGTATGTGCAGGCTGTAAATCAATACTTGATATCGGATTGACTAGAGAGTATCTTGAAACTAAAGGTGTACCAGTAATTGGTTTTCAAACAGAAGAATTACCTGCTTTCTATACAAGAAAGTCTGGATTCAAAGTTGATTATAAAGTAGAAAGTGAAGAAGAATTAGCTTTAGCGTTAAAAGCAAAATGGGACTTAGGTCTAAATGGTGGAATGGTTGTAGCTAATCCAATTCCAGAAGAGTTTGAAATGGATTATGATACAATTAATAATGCTATAGAAAAAGCTGTTAAAGAAGCTGAAGAAAAAGGTATTGTTGGTAAAGAAAGTACACCTTTCTTACTTTCAAAAGTAAAGGAAATCACAGGTGGTTCAAGTCTAGAATCCAACATTCAACTTGTGTTTAATAATGCTAAAGTTGGTGCAAAACTTGCAGTAGAATTAGCGAAATTAAAATAGAAATCCCTTAATAAATTTATAATACCTACATTTATATATTAAGGAAAAAATAAGGCAGTTATACAACTGCCTTATTTTTTGATTGATCATTTATGAAATCAACAATTTCTTCACCTTGAATACTCTCTTTCTCTAAAAGATACAATGAGATTTCATGTAATGAGTTAATATTAGCTTTCAATATATTTTTTACATCCGAATATAATTCTTCTATTGTATTCTTACACTCCTCTAAAATGATATTAGAATAGTTGTCTTTAGGTACACCTTGAAGTTCAGATAGTCTAATTAGACCCATAGATTTTCCCATGCCATATTCACATATCATATTACTTATCATATTAGTGGTTTTCTTAAGGTCATTATAAGCTCCAGTTGTAATTTTTTCTGAACCAAAAATGATTTCCTCAGCAGCACGACCACCAAGTAGTACCATGATTTTTCTTTTTAAATAATCTAAATTGTGATAGGCCATATCATCACCAGTAGTTAAAGTATATCCACCAGCACCTTTAGAGGTAGGGATAATTGTAACTTTTGAAATTTTTTCTTCAGGCACTAATAGATGTGATATTAAAGCATGTCCAACTTCATGATAAGCAGTAAGTTTTAATTCTTCTTTTTTAAGAGCGCTTCTATCTAGTTTCTCTTGGCCTGCAATAACAGTAGAAAATGCTTTGTCAACATGTTCCATAGTAATATAAGGAGCATTTAGTTTGCAGGCTATAATAGCTGACTCATTAACTAGATTCTCTAATTTAGCCCCTGAAAAATAAGAAGTATTTTGTGCAATGGTTCTTAAATTTAAATCGTCTCCCACAGGTTTGTTTTTGAAGTATAAATTTAATATTTTTTCTCTAGCATTAATATCAGGAAGGGATACTTCTATATGTCTATCGAATCTACCAGGTCTTAGAAGAGCTTCATCTAGAATATCTAATCTATTTGTAGCTGCAATAACTATAATACCATCACTGTCCTTAAAACCAGACATTTCCGTTAATAAGGCATTTAAGGTTTGATCTCTTTCATCAGAATTATTATTTTTACTTGAACTTCTTTGTTTACCAATAGCGTCAATTTCATCGATGAAAATTACAGCCTTTCCTTTAGCTTTTGCCTTTTTAAATAAATTTCTAATTCGACTAGCACCAACGCCTACATACATCTGAATAAAATCAGAACCGGAAACAGCATAAAAGGGAACACTAGCCTCACCAGCTATTGCTTTAGCTAAAAGAGTTTTACCAGTACCAGGATCGCCGTAAAGAATTATGCCCTTTGGCATTCTAGCGCCATAATGGTTATATTTATCAGGACTTTTTAAAAAGTCAACAATTTCCTTTAGACTTTCTTTAGCCTCATCATTACCAGCTACTGAATTAAATGAATACTTATCTTTTGAAATATCTTCACCCGTTACAGTACTAATAGTTGACATTGAATTGGAGCCTGAGTTTTTTGTAAAGTAAATAAATAAAGCACTGATTGCGGAGATACTTATGATAATAACCATAACTCTTTGATTATTTGGTAAAGTTGCTGAGCTATTAACTTCAATACCTTTTTTTAGCAAATCCTCATGTAAAGTTGCACTATTAGGATTGTCAGTAGTATATTTTTCGCCATCCTTTAATGTTACAGTTAGTTTATTTGTACTGGCTGCCATAGATACAGCTGAAATAGAGCCAGATGAGATTTCCGTTAAAAAGTCAGTATATGACTTGTAGGGGATGCTAGTTGATGTTAGATTCATAGCGATTAGAATAAATATTGACAAAACTAAAGTACTCAAAGGAATATAAATTAAATTTTTCTTTAGTTTATCTTTCATTAAATTAATCCTCCTAAAATTAAGTCGTGATTTAATTATACAAAAATAAAAAATAAAGTCTAATGATTCTACTAAGAGTTGGAAATGAAAGTTTTTCCATAAAAAAATATCAATTTAGTTTTTGCTAAATTGATATTTAAATTCTATTATTTTTTTGTTATATTTGTAAAAAATCCTGGAGGAATTAATCCTGCTTTCATACCTTGTATGACAGTTAAATATGCACAAGTAGTATCATATCTAGCATCGTGGTAATTAGAAGTAGTACCAAATAAATTATTACATTTATTTTGAATAAACTCTTCATCCAATCTTAAGAAATTTATAACTTCACTTAAAGATGGATTTTTTATAGCTCCACGAGCATTTCTTGCTTTACATATTTCTTTGTAGTAGGCCATTGTACAGAAAACATGTTTTGGATTAAAGTCTACTCCTAAGAATTCTAATTCACTCTTCATAAATTTGATATCAAATTGCACATTATGACCGATTACTACGTCACAATTAATGAAATCGTCAACAAATTCCTGAAAAATATCTTCAAAATATAGTCCGTCACTTAACTCATATAGTTTTTCAAGAGAAAAACCATGGACTGCCTGAGCACTTTCACTCATTTCTTCCACAGTGAAAAAAAAGTTTTTACCAACTGTGCTTTGAGGTTTTGTACTTGTATCAACGATTATATAAGATAATTGACATATATTACCTGGCTTTAAGTCAGTTGTTTCAGTATCAAAAAAAAGTAATTTCATTTTGTTTCTCCTCTTAGTAAATTTCATAAAATAAAAGTAACAACATGTACATAGTATAATTCATTGTAGACAAAGTCAATATTATTGAATGATTCTATAATTAGTATAGCATAAAAATATAATTTATTTATATTTGTTGTACGTGTTAAATGAAAAATATATATAATTAAAGTGAATTTTAGAAAGATAAACACGAATTAAAATAACTAAAATTCACAAAATGTACGTAAAAACTCTTAAAATCAGTAAAAAAACAAAAAAAGTATTTTTGAAAAATAAATTACTTTTATTTACATGTAAAGGATTAAAAGTTACTAATATATTAATAATGCTACTAGTTAATGAATAAATCGTTAATATAGTGTATTTTTTATAAAAGAAAATGAACTATATTCATAAAGTGTTAACAAAACTGAATATATTAAATATTTTTATAATATGCTATAATGACAAATATTAATGTACAGTATAAATTGTACACTTTAAAGAGGGGGCTTATTATATGAATTTGTTTTATGTAATACCAAAAGAGAAACAAAATAAAGAGGATTTGCTGGAGATTCTTAATCAGCAACAGCAGATTAAATTTGTATCCTTAGTTGGTATTGATTTTTTAGGTAATGATACAGATGAAAAAATTCCTATTAAGAATTTTATAAATGATATAGATACTTTTTTAAATGGTACAGCTGTGCAGACAGACGGTTCATCAGTTATTCTTCCAGGAATTGCGACATTAAATAATGCAAAAGTAGATATGATAGTTGATTTAACTTGTAATTGGTTTGTAGATTATAATTACGACTATATAGATGAACTAACTGGAAAACCTGTAGGTACAATAAGAATACCTTGCCATTTATACCATGAAGGAAAAGCAGTGGATTCTAGATACATGTTAAAAAATGCAGTTAATAATTTTAAGGTCACTTTAATGAATTTATTTAAAGATAATAAGGAATATCTTTCTAATTTCAAAATTGAATATGATGATATTGCAGATGTAAATATTACAGCAGCTACAGAGTTAGAGTTTTGGGTTAACACACCTAATGAACTTGCAGAAATTGAAGAATTATGTACTTCACAAGTATTAAAAGAACAATACTGGAAAAGAACTAAAGGACCAGTTAGAACTTCGATGGAAAAATCCTTGGAAATTTTAGATAAGTATGAATTAGAGCCAGAAATGGGACATAAAGAAGTAGGTGGAGTAAAGTCTAAATTATCTCAAAGTGGAAAATTAACACATATAATGGAACAGTTAGAGATTGATTGGAAATACTCAAATGCATTACAAACAGCGGATAATGAGTTGCTAGCTAGAGGGCTCATAAAAGAAACTTTTAGAAGAAATGGACTAGATGTAACATTTCAAGCAAAACCTAATGAAGGGGTAGCGGGGAATGGTGAACATTTACATGTTGGTGTAACATTAAAGCTTAAGAACGGAAAGGTACTTAATTTATTCCATAATTATAGAGAAACAGATTTTTTAAGTGAAATAGGATATGGTTCTATAATGGGCTTACTTAAGAATTATGAAGTTGTAAATCCTTTTGTTTCATCTACATATGATTCTTTGCAAAGGTTAAAGCCGG
>URKQ01000024.1 GCA_900548455.1 uncultured Clostridium sp. | reverse complement strand
TAAAAGATAAATAAGTTCATGTCTACCTATAGAGTTATACTCAACATATCCATTCACATAACTCATCTCTTTTCCAAATTTATATCTTTAACTCTAACAAATGAGAAAAAATTTACTTTATACTCCTCATATGAGCTTTGCCACAAAAAATATATAATTTAGTACATATAATAATCCACACTTTTATGAATTACTTTGTTTTACAATACTTTTATACAGATTTTGTATTTTTTGTTAAATTAAGTATATAGCTGTTTTATAATTAAATCAAGGGGTTTTTGCAAATTTTGTATAAATTTTCTCGAAATAAATAAAGATTAAATAAAATAATATTATTTCCCATGCAATTTATAGAATTATTGTTTCACAAAAAGAATTATGTAGATTATTATGGCTTAAAAAAACTCCTATTGAACAAAATAAAATGTTCAATAGGAGTTTTTTCTTTTATTTAGAAAATAAAAATTCGTGCATTCCTTCTTTAGTTTTATCTAAATCAGTTACATAGTAGTATATTCCATCAATAATTTCTCCACCTGCATACTCTGACTCAGGAAACATAGTTTCTTTAATATTACTTTGATAACCTTCTGTTATAACTTCAGCTGATAAATTAATCATATCTGCAGGTTCTAAAGTAGTCATTAAGTTTGTTGAAAGCTGAGTAACTATAGGCATTATATCTGTAAGTTTTACATCTTTATTCTTCTTAGCAAGACTTATTAAAACTTCTCTTTGTCTTTCTGTTCTTTTAAAGTCCCCTCCAGCTGTAGACCTTATTCTTGAATAAGCTACGGCTTGGGTTCCATCTAAAATTTGAAGGCCTGACTTTTCTACATGCCTTGGCTCAACACCTTGAATACTTGCAACTTCATTTATACAGCCATTAATAGTTTGAAGTTCTTCATCGTCAACCTCGATTTCAACTCCACCAAGTCTATCAATAATCTTAGCAAGTCCAAAGAAGTTAACTACGGCAAAATCCGTTACATTTAAATCAAAATTTTGGTTTAAAGTCTTAACTGCAAGAGGAGCACCTCCAAAAGCATAAGCATGATTAACCTTATCCATTCCATGGTTCTCTATACTTACATAAGTATCTCTTGCTACAGAAGCTAAACTTAAAGATTTATTTTCTCTATCAATAGATAAAATCATTATTGAATCTGCCCTAGTATTTTCATAACTTTCTAGTGTTCTTGTATCTACACCTAAAAGTGCAATATTTAAATATCTTTCCTCTGGCCTAAAGGTACCGTATTTAACTTCTTCCGGAGTCTTCTCAGAAGCTTTTGGTTTAATACCTAATTCCTCTGGAGTCACCTCTACCTTCTTTATATTAGAAGCAACTTTATAACCATAGCCCCCCACGGAAGCTAATATTACTAGTAAAACTGCTACTATAGAAATTATCACCTTTTTCTTCATATTCTCACTTCCTTACCGTTTAATAACATTATTCAGCTTACATCTTACTTACGGCTACTTCTGAGTTTACCTCATCTGGAGTCTTAAAAGTTGGAACTTTTTTTCTTAGTAAATCTACTATTTCTTCTCTTGTCATAGCGTCAACTTTCTTAAATTCTGCTATGGACTCTTCCACAAAAGACATATCTGCATCCTTAGGTTTTTCTACAAAGATTTTATTATGCTCTGTTTTATTTAAAGAATTATTATCCATAAGTAGTTCTTCATAAAGCTTTTCACCTGGTCTTAAGCCTATAAATTCAATCTTAATATCTATATCAGGCTTATATCCTGAAAGGGTAATTAAATCTCTAACTATATCTACCATCTTAACAGGACTTCCCATATCTAAAACAAAGATTTCTCCACCCTTAGCAAAACTTCCTGCTTGGATTACAAGTTGAGCTGCTTCTGGAATTGTCATAAAAAATCTTGTTATATCAGGATGAGTAACCGTAACCGGTCCACCCTCTTCAATTTGCTTTTTAAATATTGGAATTATAGATCCATTACTTCCTAAAACATTTCCAAATCTAACAGCTACATAATCTGTTTTACTGACGGAATTAAAGCCTTGGATTATTAACTCACAAAAACGCTTTGTAGCTCCCATAACATTAGTAGGGTTAACGGCTTTATCTGTACTAATTAATACAAATCTATCTACTCCATATTCACTGGCACATTTCGCTACATTATAAGTTCCTACAATATTATTTTTAACTGCATCACCTACATTATCCTCCATTAGTGGCACATGTTTATGGGCCGCTGCATGGAACACAACATTAGGTCTATAGGTTTCAAAAACTTGCTTTATTCTAGGCAAATCTCTAACAGAAGCTATTACAACTTCTTTATTTATCTCAGGACAGTTTCTATTCATCTCCATTTGAAGATCATAGGCATTATTTTCATAAATATCAAGGATAACTATAAGCTTTGGTGAAAACTTAGAAATCTGCCTTACTATTTCAGAGCCAATACTTCCTCCACCGCCAGTTACTAAAACAGTCTTACCTTTAATATATTTATCTATATGTTGGGATTTTAGAACTACAGCTTCCCTTCCAAGTAAATCATTAATATCTACATCTCTCATATTTTTAACATCAATATTACTATCTACAAATTTATATATGCCTGGCATAATCTTAATATTTTTAGTATATTCCTTACAAATATCAAGAATTGTCTTTTGATACTGCTTGTCTACTGAAGGCATAGCAACCATAATCTCATCAACTCTATTTTGTCTACAAGAAGATATTATCTTATTTCTATTACCTATAACTCTAACACCATGAATTCTTTTACCTATTTTTTCTTTATCATCATCTATTAAACCTATAATATGATAATTTAAATTGCTGTTATTTTGAATTTCCTTAATTAAAATAGCTCCTGCATCTCCAGCACCTATAATAAGAAGGTTTTTCTTTTTTGCACCAGACTTACCATTACCGCTATTTGCAATAAGTCTATATAAAAATCTAACTCCACCTAAATTAACTACACAAAGAATCCAAAATATTAAGTGAACTGAAATTGGAAATCTATAATATTGTGTATTAAAAATCGTATGGGAAATTAAATATCCATATATAACAAAAACTACGTTAGATGCAATTGTAGAATAAATTATCGATAAAACTTCTTCTACAGAAACATATCTCCAAATATTATCATAGAGTTTAAATACTTTATTAAAGATTAAAGTTATAATAATTACTGGAATTATTGATAATAGAAAGAATTCCATATATATTAGCTCTATTTTAAAATCAAATTTTAAAAGGAGAGCTATATATAAACTTATTGTTATTAAAGTAATATCAATTACTATAAATTTTCCTTGCTTTTTCACAATACCACTTCCTATCGCCATTTATAATATTCTACCAATTAACAAATCTTTAAATTTTATCCCTTTACTATTTTTTCTATTTTCTTTTAAAAATTATTTTGTTAACTGTTAAAAGATAATTTTTAAAAATTTTTCTAAATACGATAACAAATATACCAATTAATACTAATTGTATCACATAGTTTTCCATATATATCATCACTATAGATTGTAAAATTATCATTATCCATGAAAAAATGAAACGATTTTTATCAGTGAGTGCTATATCTCTTCCTACAGCTTTTCTTCTACAACAATATATTACTAGACTTGATATTGCTGTTGCAATTGCCGCTCCTTGTATCCCTATAAAATAAATCAATATAAAGTTCAAGATAATATTTACAATAGCACCATATATTGCAGACGTTGCCATTGCCTTTGAATTCTTTTTAGCACATAATATAGGACCTAATACACCAGATGCAGCATTTATAGTAATACTAACTAATAAAAACGGAACATACTTCCAAGCTGAATAAAAATCCTTGATAAATAATATTCGTGCTAATATTTTTGAAACTAAAATTAAGATCATACAGGCACTACAAACTAATATATTTATTGTCTGAATTGTATCACCAAAAAAGTTCTTTGATTTATCATTATCATATTCTTTGACTGCTGAAATTTGCCAAGATTGTGTAAAAATTCCTTGTATAACATTAAGAATTGATGGTATTTTATAAGATACTGAATAAATTCCATTTGCAGCGACACCACATATAAATGTTACTACGTATCTATCTGATACATTATTAATCCACCAACCAAGTGTATTTATAACTAATGGAATTGAATATAATAACATCTCTTTCTCCAAATTTTTATCTATGTTAAAAGTTATATACTTATGTATTCTTAAAACAAAGAAATAATATATCACCGGAACAATTTGCCCCCAAGTATATGCTAGAAAAAAACCTTTCAGCCCCAGTGACAAACCCAATAAAAAATACACATTACATATTACTGTAACTATTGTACCCATTATTCCTGCTATAGCCACATATTTAACAGCTTCCATTCCCTTTGCAAATTGTACCATAAAACTGTTTAGCAAAGTAACTGTAAAGAATACAAATGTTAAAAGAGAATATTTAGCCAATGGTTCCCATATATAAAATTTCCAGTTTACAAATACCAAAACCCCAAAAACAAAAATACCAATACTTATAAATTTTATACCTATTGATATGACTTCGTCTTTTGGTTTACTATAATCCATTAAAAATCTTGTAACGCCTTCGTATATATTTGCAGTTATGATAGGCATTAAAAATTGTATTGTTGTTGAAATCAAATCAAAAGTACCGTATTCACTTGTTGTCAAAACACTTGTATATAATGGAACAAGCAAAAATATCAAAAATTTAGATGAAAAACTACCGATAGCTAAAATCCCTGTATTTTTCATTAGATATTTAACTTTATTTTCCATTTTCAAAACCTCATGACTTTCCTTATATTTACAAATATACTCTACCTTTTCATCTTCATCTCTTTAAAATACATACATTTACTAAAAGATCCTATTTTAGTATTAAAATAATTTTCTGTAACACATTCTTACTTACTATCATTTCATAAAAAGAAAAAAGAATAAGTCATGACAAACCAAATTCTTTCTCATGTGTTAAATAAATTTTGTAATAATAAAATTCAATAAATACGCCTTTCTTAATTTATGATAAAATATTATAATAATATATTCAGTTTTTATTACGAAAGTTTCTGATACTCTTTCCTATCGCTCTCCTAATTTTAAAATAGCTATATTTTATGGATCCAATTTCCTTTTTAGTTGCTTCATGTAAACCATATACATTTAAGTTCTGCATAAAGGCCTCCTGTTGTTCATTTTGTTTTCTGCATTTGTAGTACATTGGGTTATTTACCAAAATTTTAGTAACATCAGCTCTCATAATCTTAAATCTAGTTTCATCTAATAAATCAACCAATTTCTTCCCTTTTTCTGTTTTAACCAGGATGGCAGATACACCATTTTTATTAAATCCAATATCTTCTTTTTCCAATCCCCAAAAATCACCTATTGTTATATCACTTTTATGATTTTCTCCTTTATTTTTACATTTAAAGCAACTTGGTCTGGAATATTTAGAGAAAGCATACCCGAAATCTGAACCATAAAAAGATTCTGTATACTCTTTACCATTTTCAAATTTAACTCTAATATATGGTGGCGTCCAACCTAATTGTTTATATCTTACAGAGAAATCACACACCTTAGAATCAAATTTTTTTTCTAAATATTTAAGATATGATTCTTCTACTTTAGGAAACGTTGGTCCTTGACATATTAAATCAACTAAATATAAATTAGATGTATCAACATTTCTATTTCCCAACAATTTGGAAAGAGCAGCAATGTCACATCCCAATCCTATAAAAAGAACTTCTTTTCCCAATTCTAAAAAATAAGAAACGGCTTCGTATATTGATACTGTTTTTTTATTTAAACTAACCTTTTTATCTGTATAAATATATTTCGACCCAATTAATCTTTCAATTTCATTTTCATTTTCTATATAGCAATAATGTGCTGAGTAGAAATCATTTGAATAAGTTGCGCCGAATACAATTCCTTTTCTTTTTAATATTGTCTCCATAAACGCACGAGCCACCCCTCCAGAGGATGATTTTATCAGCTTTTCATCATCTAATAAGTATCCTTGGAAGCCTATAATATCATGATAATTAAAATCAATTTTTTCATTCATAGTTATCACCTTTTGTAATTTATATTTTTTTAAAATATCTTAATTGTCGTTCACTTTATCATGAACATACTTGTTTTATCCACATTCTAAATAAAACAAATAACTAACTCAAAACATTTAGCAACCATGAAACAGAATCATCCCTCATTTTAATTACTTCTTTATTAACTGAACAATAATCAATCTTTTCATAATCTTCAACTTGCATATTTATTCTATTTAATAACCCTACTTTTTCAAGTAAATTTTGTGTTCTAACCGGATTTTCAGAATTCACACAAGAAACAAAATCACTATTTAAGTTAATTGATAACGCTGTTCCATGAAAAGAATCTGTTATTACAATTTCTGCATTTAAAATAAGCGCTATAAAATCTCCTATTGTTGCTCCTAGAATTTTCTTATCTACACCTTTTGAAAAATATGTACTAAATTGTATTGCCCATACAGGCAATTTATATCTTTCTGAATAGCTTTTTACTAAACTAATACACTTTTCTTCTTTTTTATCTTTTGAAACAAAATAAGTAAGAATATACTTTTCTTTTGTTTTAAAAAATACAGACTTTTTTGCCAACTCATTAATCCAAATATCTCTACTTAATAAAAATGTTGGGTCAACTAAAACTTTAACTTCCTTTGTTAACTTTTCACTCAAGTAATCCTTGGCAAACTTTTCTCTAACACTTATTGCATCAAATCTATCTAATGATTCTACTAATTTTTTTTCATCTCTATTATTTAATCTCTTACTTCCTAAACTAGATGCAATAGATATTCTTTTCGAATCTTTTCCAAAATTCAATAAAAAAACGTCATCTAATCCATTCGAAATGACTGGATTCCAAACTTGATCACTGCCCACAACTAAAATATCATAATTAACATCTGAAAGCTCATTTACATTATTATAGGTCTGATTTGAAAATTTATAATATTCGTTTATATGTTTTTTAAAACCTTTATTATAAAATTTTATTTTTCCAAATAATATTGATTTTAACAATGAAGTTAAATATCCTCTCATTTTGTTTCCTTCTTTATATGAATATTTTAATTTTGAATTTTCATATTGATTTACATAATCAATAATATCAACATCAAAATTATTCAATTTTAAAAATTTCTGTGTTGCGAATGCCTGTAACCAAACCCCATAGTTATATGACTTAAAATATGTAACTAATCCTATTCTTTTCATTTTTACTCCCTTTCTTTTTAACTGACAAATAATTCTATCAAATTTCTAATTAATCCTGTTGAAAAAACGTTTTGTAAATAGTTAGGTAACTTCATCATTGATCCTAACAAATAAATATTTAAGAAAACCCCAATAAAGCTAAAAGCTATATATATTGTATTCACAATTAATTTTAGACTTGTCCCCTCATATTCCCGAGCAAATTTAAAACTTATGATGCAAAAGCAAACTATTAAAGGTGTTATAAAACGAATGTATGTATGAGCAGCCATCGTAAATGATATTACTGTAATAATCATAAGATAAAAAGTAAAAACATCTTCTTTATTCCATATATTTACATTGTATGAGGATGCAAATAACCTTCTTCGTTTATATAAATTAATAAAAATAAGGAAAAATATAAACACTACTAAATAATAAAACTTACTTTCTAATTGATAGTATCTACTATTTCTAACCGTATCTGCCCATAATCCGCCATTCCATTGAAAATACATATTAGCTCTATTAAAGAAATAAATAATTTGATTAACAACCCCTAATGAGCTTGTAACCCCAAATAAGTGAGATGAAAAAATGCCAATAATATGTGGGATAAACGCTGCTGAAATACCAATTACACTAACCACCTTCTTATTTCTTATAAAAAGTACTAAGCGAATTGCAAAATACACCAAAGTTGAAAAATGAAAAAATAAAGATATTATATATAAAATCCATGTGAATGCATTTTTTTTATTTTGAACTATTTCTCTATAAAAAGCTAATAAAAAAATTGCACTAGTCACTGGCCAACGTATTCCATTAACAATACTACAAAAATTAACAGCTGTAATAACAAATAAAACATAAATAATAAAATCTTTATTGCTAATGTCTGTCCTTATTTTATAATCGCTCAATATGTAAAAAATTATAAAATAATATATAAACACAGAAATAGCTGGTAATAATTGTGGATCTCCTAACTGCGCTATTATATGAAAATATATATCAACTGCATATAAATTATTATATACTAAGTTAAATGATTCAAATAAATTTTTATTCTTATATAAACTTAAAATATCTAGATATCTTACCAAATCTGGATCTGTTGCTGGATTTATAAACCAATATCCTGCAATTCCAAATAAAAGTGCAAATAAAGCACATACTATTACCTTATCCTTACGGTTAACATTGGCATATCCAACTGTAATTAACGACAACATTCCAAAAGGTATCAATACTAAAAAAATTAAAAATATGGTTACTAATAATATCATTTAGTTCTCCTTAATTTTTTCCGTTTATCCTTTTAAGAAAATTATAACAATATACCGCTAAATAAGGTGAACACGCTGACATTATGGCAAATAATTTTGCGCCTACAGAGCTTTTTCCCCTTAAATATACAATTAAATTTTCTCTTATATTTTTTAGGATTAAAGAATCGTATTTTGAATTATATCGTTGCATCTTACTTAATGTCGTTAAGCAATCATACATCAAATACCTTTTCCCATCATTTACTAATGATTGGTCATTTTTATTCAAATAATCTATTCTAATTAGTGATGCTTGTATTCTATCTAATTCTCTTTCAGAAAATTTTTTGTGAGTGATGCCATTTTCATTGACTCTATAATAGTAAAATGATGTATTTACAGAAAAAATCTTATTAGCCTTATCAACTATTTTATATGTAACGAATTCATCCTCATACAATTTTCCAACAGGAAACGGATTTTCTTTAAACAATTCTCTTTTAAACAGTTTATTACATACAGAATTACTAAATCCTTTAGCTGAAAGCATAGATTTCATTGCTTCAAATCTAGATATACTCCCTTCTACTGGATATCCAGAAATATATAATGTCTTTTCAAAATTATTTACCTTTTTTATACTGGCAATTGCAATATCAGCATTGCTTTTAATAATTCCCTCATATAATTTCTCATAAAAATCTTTGTCAATGTAATCATCTGAATCTATAAATCCAACATATTCTGAATCAGCATACCTTAATCCAACATTTCTTGCATCAGATAAACCACCATTCTTCTTGTCTATAACAATTATTCTATCATCTAATTTCTTATATTCATCACAAATTATTTTGCTATTATCATCACTTCCATCATTTACCAAAATAATTTTTATATCCTTGAAGGTTTGGCTAATTAAACTATCTAAACATTGCTTAAGATAACTCTCCACATTGTAAACAGGAACTACTATTGATATTTTTGAACTTCTTTCCATATCTACACCTTTCTAATTTTTACCTCATTATACTTTATCATACAAATATTTTCTTGATATTTCCCTATATTTACCTTATTTTCAATTCCATTTAAATTATTTACGATTAGCTTCATATGATCACATCCACATTCGTATGCATGAGGATAACCACCACCAAATCTTGGATTAACCTCAGATATATAATATTCTCCACCAATCTCAAAAATATCTATATCTATTTGCCCTCTATACCCACACTTAGTAACAAAATCATTTATCAATTCAAATAATTTTTCGTCCTTAAATGAAATAGCCTTGTCTGTCTCTCCCGCTCTCATCTTAATCTTCTTTTTTGTAAATATGGAAACCACTTTTCCAGATATTATATCTATATAAACATCAGCCCCTATTTCTTCACCGTCCAAATATTCCTGAATCATCAAATTATAGTCAATACTCTTTAAATACTTAATCTCTTCAATATCTGAGCACTTTGTTATCTCTATGCTTGCACTTCCTTTTACAGGTTTCATAAATACAGGAAGAACGATCTTTTTATCATTTAAATCTTCGATAAACTTTTTGATATCCACATATGATTTAGCACATTTAAAATTATTTTTCTTAAGCCAAAGATACATTTGATATTTATCCAAAGACATATTGCACAATTCTAATGATGATCCTATTATCGTTGTATTTATTGCTGAAAACCTTTCTTGATTTTTAGCTAATAATGAAAGTTCTGGATCTATTAAAGAAAGAACACCATTTACTTTTTCTTTTTCACAAATTTCAAGAATTATATCTATATATTTATCATCTGTTATTGCAGGAACAATATAATACTTATCTGCGTCATAAATTGCAGATGATAAAAGACTCATATCCGTAACAATAACATTGCCATTATCTCCAATTGTATTTTTAAAATACTGAACAATTTTATTTCTCGTTCCAGCACTTAATATTAAAATATTCATTTTACCTCCTCCATCATATCGTTAAAAAATAGTGGTGTCCCACCTGTATGAATAAATAGAACATTACTGCTATGTATTTTATGCTCTAAAATATACTTTTCCATTCCATAAAATGCTTTTCCTGTATAGGTACTATCCAGTGGCATACCATATTCAATATATATCTTATTTATATTATCGCTAATTTCTTTACTATTTTTTCCATAGCCATCACCAATATAACTATCCAAAAAATTAACTTCTTTTTCAATTATAGTTGAATAAATATCTCTATCTATAGAATTTAAATAATCTTTTATACTATCTAAAACAACATTTCTACCATATGGATTTTTTCTTGCTACACTAATTCCTATTATTTTTTCTGTTCCAGAATTAAGTATCTTTCCACACACTAATCCTGAATGTGTAGATCCTGTCCCAGATGCAAAAAAAATGTAATCAAATGTTATCTTTTTAGACTTCTCATATAAAAAAATCTCTGTGTAACAATCAACATATGCTTGAGTACCTATATTGCCATGACCACCACCTGGTATAAAATATGGCTTTTTCCCTTTACTTTTTAAACTAGTCATTAAATCTTCTATAGTATCATGAACTTGTTTAACAGGTACAAAGATAATTTCTCCCCCACACAGCTTAACAAACCTGCTATTAAATGTTTCTTCTGAAACTTCTCTAGGTGCTATAATATAGCATTTTATATTTCTCTCTGCGGCCATATTTGCGATTACCCTACAATGATTTGAATGACTACTTCCATAGGTAACAATGCAATCAGCATTTTGTTTATCTATTTCTTCAAAAAACAAAAATGCTTTTCTCGCTTTATTTCCTCCAAATGAGTATGGTATCATATCTTCTCTTTTAACATATAAATTATTACTATTTATTTTGCCTAATTTATAAAGTGGAGTTTCTAAACTATCCTCTATATAATGGGAAAAATTTTGCATTTGAAATTTGCCCCTTTCTCTCAACTAATAAGTCGTAAATTTTTTGATTATGAATCTTTTTAACAGCATAGTACTCCCATACTCCTTCATCAGAAATAAAATTTCTTTTGAATTTTTCGATTCCTCCGCCTAATTTTCCACCACCCATATCAAATATTTTTTTCCCTCTTTTCTGTCCATATAGAGCAGCTTCATATGTAAGCAAGCTATTGCACTGTAAATCAAGATACTTAGGATTATTTCCTAATAACAAATAATGCTCAACATCTTCTCCCATTACAACTAATACAGATGTTACAATTTCATTATTATATATTGCGTTAATTAAGAAGGCCTCTTCTCCAAACGCATCAAAAAATTTCTTTATATCCGACTCTGACATATTATAATAGTGAGATGTGTGAAATTTTTCTTCTGTATTCTTGTATAGTTTTACAAAATATGGAATAGTTTTTCCTGTTAAATCAATCGAAGTTTCAACACCTTGTTCTCTTGCTTTTTTTATTGAACGCTTACATCTCCTATTATATTCCTTAGAATAAAAATCATTTTCTAAATTATTACAGTAAAAATTCCCGTAATATTCTGCACATAACTTTTGTCTAATCAACTTGGCATATTCATCCCATGGATCTAATTTTGCAAATTCGGCAATAATATTTTCTTTTACACAATATTCTTTGAATTTCTCGATGAACTCATCCAATAACTTTTCAGCTTTTCCATCGTCTACTTGTAATATATATGGTCCTTCAGCACCCCTATATGATGCAATATCATAATATTTAGTATCATCTATTGTTCCAGCATATTTTTTAAAAAACCTATAACTAATTTTACCATAAGGTCCTTCAAATAGAAATTCTGTAAAATCTCCTTCCTCTTTATCTTTATTAGCAGTTACCCATTTGATATCTCTATAAGCGCTTTTCATAACCTCATCCTCTTTTATTGCGTATATTCTTCTTTATTAATCAATGATCTTATCGTCTTAAATATAATTTTTAAGTCTAATAACATTGAAAAACTTTCTACATATTTAACATCAATTTCTATTCTTTCATCCCAGGAAGCTGAATTTCTTTTTTCAACCTGTGCTAATCCTGTAATTCCTGGTTTCATTAAAAACCTTTTTTTAGCACTTTTACTGTAATTTTCATATCCATCGTATGGATGATATATAACCGGCGGACGCGGACCCACAAAACTCATTTCCCCCCTAATTATGTTGAATATTTGAGGTAATTCATCTAAACTTGTTCTTCTTAGAAATTTACCAACCTTTGTAACTCTGTTATCTGTATCATCTTTTATAATTAAACCATCACCAAGTTTTTCAGCATTTTTTACCATAGTTCTAAACTTATATATTTTAAATTTTTTTCCATCTTTTCCTATCCTCTCTTGTTTAAACAAAATTCCGTCTCTCGAATCAATTATAATTGCTATACTAATAATTATAAAAATTGGACTCATTATAATTAAAAGAAAAATACCAAAAATTAAATCAAAAAAATCCTTTATATTTATTTGTACCTTTTTATTCATTAATCTTACTCTCTACCTTTTCTTTTTTCTATAAAATCCTTCGTATCACAGATATATCTTGCAGGATTTCCACCCCAAACTTGCCCTCTTGGTATATTCTTACACACAACACTTCCTGCTGCAACAATAACTTCATTTTCTATATTACAGTTGTACATAATAATAGAATTTGCACCAATGAATACATTGTCACCTAATGATATTAATCCTGTTTTTTCACCTAAACCAGACTTAGGAAATGCACAACTAATAATATCATGAGTACAAAAAACAACCCCTGCACCAATAACAACATGTGAACCAATTGATATTTTTTCTGGATAAAGTGGAACTTTATACAATTGAATACAAACATCTTTACCAATTTTTTTAAATACCTTCTTTTTCCTTAAATAATCCCCTCTTTTATAACCGTTAATTATCGTCAATAATCGAAGTGAACAAAGATATCTCTTAAATTTCATACTCATTCCTTTCTGAACAAGCGAGTTATAACCTTAATAATTCTATCCTGCTCTTCTACAGTCATTTTATTATCACTTGGTAGACACACCCCTCTATGGAAAATGTCCCTTCCTACGTCCAACGGTCTTCCGTCAGTTCCAACTGTTCTGCCTGAAATACAGACATTTTTTTCTGCTCTTCCATTGCCTTCTCTTGTTACAAAATCATTCATCCGATAAATCGGCTGCATATGCATAGGTTTCCAAATTGGTCTACCTTGAGCATTAATACCTTCCAATGCTTCAAGAATTTCCGTTGGACAACTTTTCCCTTGTTCTGCTACATACAAAGCTTCTTGATCTCCTCTAACCTGTTTACACATAGCTTCTTCGTCAATAATCATGCAGCTTAACCAATAGTTCGGTTCACTGTTTTCTTCATCAAACGGGTTCATAATAACTGGTAAATCCTTAAATCCTTTTTTATATCTTTCATAAATTGCTTTCTTTTGTGCAATGTGTTCCTCAAGATACGGAAACTGTCCTCTCACAACTCCAGCAATAACATTGCTCATACGATAGTTATAACCAAGTTCTTCATGTTGGTACCAAGGTGCATTTTCACGAGCCTGTGTAGACCATTTTCTTACTTTTTCTGCAGCTTCTTTACTATCGGTTAATAGCATTCCCCCAGAAGATCCTGTAATAATCTTATTTCCATTGAAACTAATTACATTAAAGTCACCAAACGAACCTGTCTGAACTCCCTTATAGGATGCTCCAAGAGACTCTGCAGCATCTTCAATAATCACAGCACCATGTTTCTCACAAACAGCTTTAATTGCGTCAATTTTTCCTGGTACACCATATAAATGTGCTACCACTATAACCTTCACTTCTGGATAAATTTCAAATGCTTTTTCAAGTGCTACAGGATCCATATTCCAAGTATCATATTCCGCATCAATAAAAACAGGAATTCCGCCTTCATATACAACTGGATTTACGGTGGCGTCAAAAGTCATATCTGAACAAAAAACTCTTTGTCCTGGTTTTATGCCAGCTAATTTTACTGCCATATGTAATGCTGCTGTTCCTGCTGAAAGAGCAACCGAATATTTACATCCGATTTTTTTACAAGATAAATATTCCACTTCACTGATATTCTTACCTACAGTTGACATCCAATTCGTCTTGTACGCTTCTTTTATATACTCAAGTTCTTCTCCATGCATCGTTGGAGATGATAACCACACTTTTTTTTTAAATGGTTTAATTTCCATTCTAACTCCCCCTGATATATCTATAAATTTCAATTTTTCATAAGCTCATTATTTCCTAGAACGATAAAAGCTTCATCAAACTCTTTTATAAAGCTTTTATAATCTTTACACTTTCCTAGCGCTTCTTCTCTAGCATCATCTAAAAAACTTATGTTATAATAACTTTCAGTAGCTAAAACAACTTCCTTTATAACTCTGTAATGACCACCGTATCCAATAATTAAAAGGCTCTTTTTAAGACTATCACCCCTTTATATTAACTATTTAACTTTTAGTGCGAATAAAAAACCTTTCTTTAAATAATAGTCTAAAGCTTTTAAAACTAAGGCTAATCATCTAAAAAAAGGCGGGTTGCACTATTAACTCTATGTAACCCAAGTGCCCATATATAGACTACATTTCATCATTTCCTTGTTTTGATATGTACAATTTTAAAATAACTTAAATAACTTTCTCTTTTTTATTTCATTCCCTGAATATGTTATTAAATCATTTTCTAAAATAGCTTTTGTTTCTTCTTCCATCTTAACTAAAAATTCTTTGTACTTTCTACGAAGAATCTTTCTTCCATCTGTCATATCTGTGTTTCTATCATCGTATCTGTGTCCATCAGATCCATAGGTACTATATAATCCTTGCTTTAAATAATGCTCTGCAAGATTTTTAGCTTCTTTTCCAAAGTCACCATTAAGACTTCCTACATTTAATTGAAATAAGTAGCCTTCTTTAATAAATCTATTAACTAGAGTTGGATCCTCAATAAATCTTTTATATCTTTCTGGATGTGCTATAATTGGTCTCACATCTTTAATTTGAAGTTCATATATATTATCTAAAGCCTTGGTTGTTGAAAATTGTCCCAGTGGAAACTCTATTAACATATAATTTGTACCTTCAATACATCCAATATCTCCTTTATTATAAAGATTCAAAATCTCACTATTATATCCAACCTCTTGACCACAAACAATTTCTATATCTATTTTGTTATCATTTACTTCTTTTCTTAAGTTATTAACTAAATTTTTTATTTCATCGTAACTTACTTGAAACCCTCTCCTCATGTGATAATGAGGTGTTGCTACAATCTTTTCCGTGTCACTCTCCATAGCAAGCCTTACCATATCTAAGGCTTCTTTCATGTCCCTTGCCCCATCATCCACTCCCGGAATAATGTGGCTATGAAAATCCACAATCATCTTATTTCCCCTCTGACTCTGTACCATAGTAATAATAATGTTGTTTTGAAACTTCAACCCCATTTAATACCGTTCCAATAATATTTGCATTAACCTTTTTTAAAAGGTTAATAGCATTATTAACGGAATCCTTCTTTGTTTCCTGTGCCCTTATAACTAGAATTGTTCCATCTGCCTTAGTAGAAAGAATTTGAGCATCTGTGACAGCTTGTACTGGTGGAGTATCTAAAATTACATAGTCAAACACCTTTCTTAATGCTTCTATAAGAGCCGTCATAGCTTTAGAGCTTAACATTTCTGAAGGATTAGGCGGAACCTTTCCTGAAGTAACTATTACAAGGTTTTCGTTATACCTTTGAAATACAGAAGTTATTTCCTCTTTACCTATAATTACATCAGATAATCCCCTAGTATTTGAAACTTTAAATTTTTTATGTAGTGATGGTTTTCTTAAATCACAATCTATAAGTACCACTTTCTTATCCCCTTGAGAAAGTGATAGTGCTAGATTACCTGAAGTTGTACTCTTTCCTTCCCCTGGTTCCGAACTAGTTACTACAATAACCTTATATTCTTCATCAAAGGAGGAGTATTGTAAATTTGTTCTTAACGTTCTATAACTTTCAGCAGCTACAGACTTTGGTTCATCTTCTACAACAAACATATTTTCCTCCAACTATATAAATTGTACAATTATCTAATATTTATTATTTTTACTTAATTATAAAAATATATGTAATACTATATCTTTTATTGTAAGTATACATATATTTGTGTCAATTAACAAATTTAGTATAGCATCATTTTCTCCTTTTTTCCAGTATTATTCCAAACTTTTCTACAAAAAACAAGGATGCTGCAAATTTTGCAACATCCTTGCTTTTATTCCATAAAATCAACCATCCTTGGTTATAAACAATAAATATACTCTACTTTAACACTTACACCTAGAATATAATCATTATAATGCAATATTATTATCCCTATAAATTCCAATTATTTTAGGAAAATATGATTTAAAAAATGGAACTAAAGTAAAATATGATATTAATACACACAAAAATGTGTATATTAAAGTATCAAATGGCGTAGTTAATTCTAATGTAAGTCCAAATATTGTAATTATACTTTGTAACAATGATTTTATCAATCCTTCAGCACAACATAATATTAAAGTATTTTTTCCTATCTGAACAAATAATGGTATTCTTACTAAAGTCATTGATAACGCTGTATTAGCACTTATTAAAATCAATGTAGAAAGCACTATATATATTTGAACTAAAAATAATCCTAAATGTAAATCCTTTACAAAATACCAACTTCCTTTTAAGTAAACTATGGCGGCAAAAACAACAACAAATATCAATAATATTGATGTAATTAATTTTTTTCTAAAAGAACTTTTACTATTTATAAACCTATTAACCATATTAAAGTATATGTTACCTAAAGAAAAATACACATAGTAATATACTGCACTATCTATGTTCCATATCCATGATGGAGTAACTAATGGATTATTATTAAATACTGTTTGAGTACTTAACATAAATAAAAATGCTACAGCTAATATTAAATATTTATTTTTTAAAATCTTAACTAACAAATAATTCATCATATACATTATGAACAAACAAGGTAAAAACCATAATGATGGCGATATGGTATTATTTCTAATTCCCATAAATGATTTAATGGTAATCTGAATAATTTCACTACCACTTATTTGATTATTTAATACATATATTACCTCATAGATAATTGAAAAGGAAAAGAAAGGTATCATTATGCGTTGAAATTTTTTCTTAAAGTAATACTTAAAATTCTCTATATTCTTCTCCATTGCAAAAAAACCAGAAATTAAAAAAAATAATGGAACATGGTATTCAAAAACAAAAGGATATAACTTCCCTCCGTCTTTACCAAAATGGCCCAAATATATTGCAATAATACCTAATGCCTTAAGTACGTCAACCCATTCATATCTGCACTTTATATCTTTTACATTTACACATTCACTCATAATTTACCTCTATTTTATGCATCCAATCAGAACACATTAGGACATGCTCTATATCAGGTTGCACTTACTATTCTTTATTTATATAAAGATACCCTCTTAGAAATACCTATCTTTAGTAGCACTTTAACTCTCATATTTTAGATAAACTTACAAATCCATAAATGGAATAGCACCAATCACTGGTATCTTAAGTTCTCTCTCTAACTCATCTTTACTTTTATAAGTATTATTAAGAATCTCTAACATAAAGGCAAGTCCTATGCCAACAACTAAACCTAAAATAAATCCTATAGCCGTATTTCTCACCTTATTAGGACTTACTGGGGTTGTTGGAGTTTCTACAGTTTCAACAACTTTTATATTCCCATTTACAACTAAAGTTTTTGAAACCTTTATAAATTCCTTTGTAACCGCATCAACTATATTTTTAGCTTCTTCTCCATCTCTACCTTGAAAAGAAATTTGTAGAATTTGTGTATCTTGAATTGAACTAACATTTAATTTTTCTAGTACCTTAGAAGAGTCTAAACTAATATCTGCATTTTTAAGGGCAGCTTCAACAAGATCTATAGTTTTAATAGCTTCTGAATAAGTTTTTATTAATTTTTGATACATAAGTACATCACTTTGACTATACTTTTGATCTACCCCTTCTTCTTTTCCTATAAAAACCTTAGTACTTGCTTCATAGGTATGTTTTATTACAAATAAACTTAATCCTGCAGCTATTATAGTAGTAATTAGTGTAGTAACAACTATTAAAACCCATCTTCTTTTTAGTATTTTAAAAATATCTTCTACTGTAATTATATTCTCTTCCATCTCCGCCACCTACCTAACTAACTTTTTTCATATTCGGAATTACACCTATTACAGGAATATCAAATTCATTTTCAAAAGAATTTTTATCTTTATAAGTGTTATCTAAGAATTCCATTAAAAGAACTATCCCTATTCCTACCATTAATCCAAAAACTAATCCTATAACAATATTTAAAGGTTTATTAGGACTTGAGGGACTTACAGGAAATCTAGGCTCCGCCAAAACTTGAATATTGCCGTTAACTACTAGTTCCTCTGCCAAGGTTATAAAGTTTTTCTTTATTGAATTTAACATATTTACACATTCTTCAGGATCTCTACTAGTATATTTTATTTTAATAATTTGAGTATTAGCTATAGTTTCAATAGAAATTTTTTCTAACACTTCACTAGGCTTTAAATCATATCCTGTTTCACTTATGGCCTTCTTTGCAATATCTTTAGTTTTAATTATTTCCCCATAAGTTTTTAATAAACTTTGATACATAGCAACATCACTATTATTATAAGCAGCTTCTTCACTACTGCTTTGATCTTTTCCTATAAATAACTTAACACTAGCTTCATATTTAGGTTTAATAACAAAAAAACTTACTAAAGCTGATACTATAGTAATTATAAGTGTTACATTTATTATTAATTTCCACCTTTTCTTTAGCGCTTTAAAAATTTCTTTTAAATCAATTGTATTTTCATCCACCCTATTCACCCCAACAACGTAAAATTACATTTTCCTATTTATACTTCAATATAAAAGGAATATTTGTCACATTTTGAATTATAACATAATACTGTAAACACTTCCATAGAAAAAAATGCAAAAAAATAAGGAGTAGTTTCCTGCGGATTGCTTAGAGGCTATCCTAACTACCCCTTATAAAATGGAAAATAAATTTTAAATATGAAATATTTTAGTATTGAATTTATCAAATATGATTTAAATGTGGAAGCTTAACTTTAAGTTTTGCCTCTTTTAATATGAATTTATCTTTCTAATATGATAAGCAATTTTTTTAAGATTTTATTTCTGTGGTAAATTACTGCTACATGGGTTATTTTTAATTCAGCACCTATTGATTTTAAAGATTTTTGTTTAAAATAAATATTATCAATCAACTTCTTTTCCTCTTCATTTAACGAATCAAGAGCTTTCTTCAGTCTTTTACACTCCATCCCAGTGATTATCTTTTCATAATCATCATTTTCATCAACGAGAGAAACTGCAACCTCTTCTATTGGTGTATTAAGCTTGGTTTTTCTATGATACTTCATCTGTGAATTTAAAATATTATTATTAATTGCCATTATTACGTAAGATGTGAAATTTGAATTCTTCTCTTTATCGTATTTTCTTATACATTCCAGTATTGCAATAATCCCTGTAGAAACTAAATCCTCAAAGTCAAAAGCTGAAACGTTGTAGATAAAAGCTTTTTTATACACATATCTAATGTACTTATTAATTATTTCTTCCTTAGCTTCATCAGAACCCTCTTTCGCTTTTATGATTAGCTCATCTAACACCTCGTAGTCACATTTTTCCAATTTAACCACCTCTTTGATTATTTTATGATAATTATATCACCAACTTTTATATTTGTAAATATTTGTAAATAAAAAACAAAGGATACTCCCATGGAATATCCTCATTTCAAACTCTCTTTATATTATAAAACTATATTTAATATTTTGAGATAAGTAACTCATTGCCAAAAGCGAAATAATCTGCAGGAGCCTTTACTCTTTAAAATTCACTTTAAATCTCCACTACCGTCTTATATAAAAACAAAGAGACTCCCTTAGGAATCTCTACATTCAGTAACGCCTCATATTGTTACATTATCATATTAAATAAACTTTGCTATTAATGGATATATCACCTCAAGTGAACCATCTACAGGAGCGTTCGAGGTTACTACTAATGTTAAATACTAAATTATTAGCTTTTTAAATTATAATCATATAAAACATTAAGCTCCGCAGCCCGTGAACAGAGGTGCATATATCATGATAGCAAAGTTAGGTTATATGAGGCTTATTTTACTATAGTTTTTAAGTACTCCATGAAACCTTCTTTAAGATCAGGTCTTCTTAGTGCATATTCAACAGTAGCTTCTAAGAATCCTAGTTTATCTCCAGCATCGTATCTTTTACCTTCAAAGTCATAAGCATACATTTCTTCATCCTTTAAAAGTTCTAAAAGAGCATCTGTAAGTTGAATTTCATTTCCTTTACCTGGCTTTGTTTCATCTAATATATCAAATATTCTAGGTGTAATTATATATCTTCCTAAAATAGCTACGTTAGTTGGAGCTTCTTCAACGGAAGGTTTTTCAACAAGTCCATCTACTTTGTAAACTCTATCTTTAACATTTACTCCACTAACTATTCCATATTTACTTACTGCTTCTTTAGCTACAGTTTGAACTCCTAAAATAGAGCTGTCATATTCATTGTAGCAATCAATAAGTTGTTTTAAACATGGTTTTTCTGGGTTATAAACTATATCATCACCTAGAAGTACTGCAAAAGGTTCATCTCCTACGAAAGTTTTGGCACAGTTAATTGCGTGGCCAAGACCTCTTGGTTCCTTTTGTCTTATATAATGGATATTAATCATGTCAGATATTTCTCTTACCATCTTAAGAAGGTCATCTTTTCCTGACTTTTCAAGCTCCATTTCAAGCTCTATAGATCTGTCAAAGTGGTCTTCTATAGATTTCTTATTTCTACCTGTTATAATAAGAATTTCTTCAATTCCTGAAGCCACACATTCCTCAATGATATATTGAATAGTAGGTTTATCAACTATAGTCAACATTTCTTTTGGTTGTGCCTTAGTAGCTGGCAAGAATCTAGTTCCTAGTCCTGCTGCTGGAATTATGGCTTTTCTTATTGGTTTATTCATGATTTTCTCCTCCTAAAAATGAACATTATTTTTTATCCTTATATTATAGTCTCCAGTATACCATCTTATCTATATCTACAGAATCTCTATCCATTATTCCTTTAACATCGATAAATACATTTTTTTCTTCTGTTACTGAAGTAGCTGCAGCTTCGTCTACAGCCTTTGTCTTATATAGGTATTCAAAATCATTAAGGTTCATTTCTCTATAAACATGGTGAGATACTGCAAGTATTATAGCATCAACGCCTTCAATATCCTTCATATCTACCATATCTAAATTATACTCATGCTTAATTTCTTCTTTACCTGCTACTGGATCTGTAGCTAAAACTTCTATTTCGTATTCTTTTAATTCATTTATTATGTCTATAACTTTTGTATTTCTAGTATCTGGACAATCTTCTTTAAATGTAAGACCTAAAACTGCAACCTTTGCACCTTTAACTCTCTTATTAGCTTTTATTAAGCTCTTAACAGTACTTTCAGCTACAAATTTAGCCATTCCATCATTTATAGCTCTTCCTGCAGCTATAACATGAGATTCTACTCCTACTTCTTTAGCTCTAGCTATTAAGTAATATGGGTCAACTCCTATACAGTGTCCTCCTACAAGACCTGGGTTTAACTTTATAAAGTTCCACTTACTTCCCGCAGCATCTATAACGGCTTTAGTATCTATTCCCATTTTATTAAATATCATTGCAAGTTCATTTACAAAAGCAATGTTAACGTCTCTTTGACAGTTTTCTATAAGTTTTGCTGATTCTGCAACTTTTATGCTTTCAGCTCTATAAACTCCAGCTTCAATAACAAGTTCATAAGTTTTTGCTACTTTATCTAGAGTTTCTGCATCCATACCAGATACTATTTTTACTATGTTTTCAAGTCTATGAACCTTGTCACCTGGGTTTATTCTCTCTGGAGAATAACCTATTTTAAAATCTTGTCCACACTTAAGTCCAGATTCTCTCTCTAGTATTGGAACACAAATTTCTTCAGTTACTCCAGGATAAACTGTAGATTCATATACAACTATAGAACCTTTTGTAAGGTTTCTTCCTAAAATTTCACTAGCTCCAATTACAGGTTTTAAATCTGGAGTTTTATCATCGTTAGTTGGTGTTGGAACTGCAACTATATGAAAATTACAGTTTCTTAGTTTTGTTTCATCTGAAGTAAAATCAACTGTTGAAGCTTTAATAGCTTCATCCCCTACCTCATTAGTAACGTCTATTCCTTTAAGATATTTTTCAATTTTTAATTCATTTACATCAAAACCTACTACAGGTGCTTTCTTTGCAAAGGCAACTGCAAGCGGCATTCCTACATATCCTAAACCTACTAATGATATTTTTAAATCTTCCATTTTCATCTCTCCCATTATTGAAGGTCTAGACTTTAATTAAATTAAAGCCTAGAACCCTATTAATTAAACAATATTATTTATTATAGAACTCTTTAATAGCTTCACATATACTTGAAACTTCATCATCTCTAAGCTCTGGGTATATTGGTAAAGCTAGAATTTGTTTGCACATTTTTTCTGTTACTGGGAAATCCCCTTCTTTATGTCCTAAGTATTCAAAACACTTTTGCAAGTGAAGTGGTTTTGGATAGTATATGCTAGTTCCTATTCCCTTATTCTTTAAGAACTCCATAAGTTCATCTCTATCTTCTGCAAAAATATTAAATACATAGTAAACATTTTTTTGGTTAGCAGCTTTTATTCCTTGAACTTTAACTCCAGCTACATCCTTTAATCCTTCTATATATCCTCTAGCAACTCTATTTCTATTTTCAATAGCATTTTCAATATATTGAAGTTTTACTTTTAAAATTGAAGCTTGCATAGCATCAAGTCTTGAATTATATCCAATATAGTCATAGTGATATTTTTTAGAAGCACCATGTACTCTGAACATACGACATTTATCTGCAAGTTCATCATTATTAGTAACGATCATTCCTCCGTCACCATAGCCACCTAAAGTCTTAGTTGGGAAGAATGAAAATACTCCCATATCTCCAATAGTTCCAGCATGTCTTAAAGTATCTTCTCCGTTAAGCTGCCATCTCATACCGAAAGCTTCAGCTGCATCCTCTAAAACTTTTAAGTTATGTTTTTTAGATATTTTCATTATTTCATCCATATCACACATTTGGTTAAATAAGTGAATTGGAAGTATACCAACGGTTTTATCTGTAATTGCTGCTTCAACTTGAGTAATATCCATTCCACAAGATTCTTCATCTATATCTACAAATACAGGCTTACATCCGTGCTTTGCAAGGCAAGAAGTTGAAGCTAAGAAAGTAAATGGTGTTGTAATAACTTCTGTACCTTCTTTAAATCCTAATATATCAGATGCAATAACTAAAGCATCTGTACCAGAAGCAACTCCTATAGCATGTTTAGCTCCTGTAAATTCCTTTATTTTTTCTTCAAATTCTTTAACTTCATTTCCTAATATGAAAGATCCATTATTTATAACTCTTTGAATAGCTTCATCAAATTCAGCTTTCTTTTCTTTATATTCTCTTTGGGATTCATAAAAGTTTATTTTCATCTTATCTCTTCCTTTTTTATAAAAATTTAATTTTTATACCTATTATATATATAAGTTATATTTAATAATGTTTATTGCAACTTATATAATATACCAAGTATTTATATTCTTCAACTTTTGTTTGTAAAATATGAATTTTATCCTAGCATTTAGTTTATCACATTTTATATATTGGTGTAAATCACTATAACCTTACATATTGTTAAAAAATTTTGTATAATTCGATGATTCCGTTTACAATATTATAGTAATGATGTTAAAATCTATATGTAATGAAAGGATGTGGTCAAGTGAGTAATGAAAATAAAATTCATAACACTAATAAAAAACATAGAAAAAAGAAAAAGAAATCTGTTGGATTTAAAATATTAATGGTTGTCCTTGCTCTTTTAATTTTTGGAGTAGCTGTTGCTGTCAGTTATGGTTTTAGTGTAGTTAATAAAATGGAGAGTGTTGACCTTAAAAAGGATGATTTAGGTATTACTTCAAAGGAAGATTTAAAAAAATACGAAAAAGCTGATGACATTAAAAATATAGCCCTCTTTGGTATAGATTCTGAAGATGGTACAGGCCGTTCAGATGCCATAATGATTGCTACTATAGATAGTTCTCATAATAAACTTAAGATAACTTCTGTAATGAGAGATTCCTTTGTAAATATTCCAGAGCACGGAATGGACAAGATTAATCATGCCTACGCCTATGGTGGACCAACTCTTGCTATTAAAACACTTAATGAGAACTTTGGTCTAAACATTGATGAATTTGCTTCTGTTAACTTTGATTCTTTACCTACTTTAGTAGAAGCCTTCGGTGGTGTTGAAGTAACTTTAAACGATGATGAAGCCGTTTATGTGTCTGGAATTGGTTCTGGGGGCACCTATACTTTAAATGGTCAACAAGCCTTAGATTATTCTAGAATAAGAAAAGTTGGTAATGACTATGAAAGAACTGAAAGACAAAGAACAGTTCTTACTGCTTTATTTAAAAAGGGAATTTCAATGCCTAAAACATCTTATCCAAGTATGGTTAATACCATTGCCCCTGTACTTACAACTAGTTTAAATACTTCAGATATATTAGCGCTAGCTACTAAGGTTGTAACTATGGGTAATGGAAATCTTCTTCAAGATAGATTTCCTAGAGATGAAGATATTATTCCAAACGATTCTACAGATGGCATCTATTATATGAAGTTTGATATTCCTTCTGTAAAACAAAAAATGCAAGATTATATATTCGATGATAAAACAAATTAATTTTTAAAGTCCGCTACTAGATAGCGGATTTTTTATTACCATGTTATTTAATCTAATTTAAATTTAAAAAATAATTTTCTCGTAGAATTTAATTTTTCTATTGATTCATCTATACTATTTGCACATTCCACTTATGAATGATAAAATTTACGGGAAAGGATGTGTTTACATGGCAGATAAAAAATCAAAAAAGCATAAGAAGAAAAAGTCTCTTGGTTTTAAAATAACGATGTCAATCTTAGGTATATTAATTTTTGCTGGTGCAGCTGCTGCTAGCTATGGTGTTAGTCTTATTAATAAAATGGATAATGTTAAACTTAATAATGAGGATTTAGGTATAACTGCATCAGATGAGCTTTCACAATATAAAAACCTTAAATCTATAAAAAATATAGCTCTATTCGGTGTTGATGCTGAAGATGGCAATGTAGGTCGTTCTGACTCAATTATGATCGCTACAGTAGATCCAGTTCATAATAAAGTTAAAATTTCCTCCATAATGAGAGATACCTATGTTAATATAGAAGATCACGGTATGGATAAGATTAACCATGCTTATGCCTTTGGTGGTCCTACCCTTGCTATAAAGACATTAAATCAAAACTTTGGACTAAATATTGAAGACTTTGTATCTGTTAACTTTTCTACCCTACCTGAAATAATAGACACTGTAGGTGGCGTAGAAGTTACAATTACTGATGAAGAGGTTTCTCACATCAATGGTATTTCAGCTCCTGGTACTTATACCCTAAATGGTAGTCAAGCTCTTGATTATTCCAGAATTAGATATGCTGCCGGTGGAGATTATGAAAGAACTCACAGACAAAGAGTAGTTTTATCAGCACTATTTACTAAAGGTATGACTCTTCCAGTATCATCTTACCCTTCAGTATTAAGCAATGTTTTACCTCTTGTTCAAACTAGTTTAAGTACTAGTGACATTTTAGGATTATGTACTAAAGTTGCTGGAATGGGAAATAGTACATTAGAACAACAAAGATATCCTTTAGATGGATATGGTGAAGGTCAATCTATCGATGGAATATATTATTTAGTTACAGATTTAAATACAACTAAGAAACAAATGCAAGATTATATATTTGATGATAAAGTTGTAGAATAGTAAAAGACAAGCCAGTGGGATTGTATCCCACTGGCTTGTCTTTTATTTTTGCAATTAAATAGCTCTTAGCTTATTAATTAAATAATCATTGTCTTTCTTATCTCTAACTGCAATCCTAATATATTGCTTTTCTTCAAAAGTTACCTTGGAACTTAAATCTTTTATTAAAACATTAGATTCCTCAAGTAACTTCAAAGTTAATTCTTTAGACGTAAAGTTTTTCTTAACCTCACATAGAATATAATTTGCTTCAGAGGGATATACATTTAAGTAATCTATTTTAGATAATTCATTAAAAAATCTGCATCTTTCTTCAGCAATTTTATCACAAGCTACAGCATATTCCTTCTGGTAAGATGGCATAATTTGCAAGAAATATTCTCCAAATGAATTAATATTCCAAACAGCCATAAGATCTTTCATTCTTTGAAGAAGCCCACAGTTTCCTGTTGTTACTACTCCAAGTCTTAAACCGGGTACCCCATAAGATTTACTAATACTTTTAATTACAATAAGATTATCATACTTATTTAATATAGATGAATCAATTAGTGTATACCTTCTATCTTTATTTGCAAAATCTACAAAAGATTCATCTATAACTATTCTTTTATTTTTACTGTGACAATACTCTATAATTTCCATTACTTCCTCATAGCTTAAGAAGCTACCACTAGGGTTATCTGGATTAACAATAACTAGGTTATCTACAGTATTAGTTAATTTAATTAACTCATCCCTTTTTAACTGATAGTCATACTTAGAAGTATCTAAAGTTTTAACTCTACACTTTCTAAAACATCTTATATATTCATTAAATGTAGGACTGCATACTCCTACTGAACCTTCTAAAACTTCATCTAACACATTTATAATTTCTGCTGCTCCATTTCCTACAAGAACCTGAGAGGAATCTATATTAAATAATCTGCTCGAATTTAATTTTTGAATTTCCATTCCTGATGGATATTGAGTTAATAATTCAAAATAGTTTTCCTTCATTTTTTCTATCATTGTAGGAGTTGGAAAATATGGATTTACTAGATAACAAAAGTCTTTTAAGTTATTAAAACGCCAATATCCTCCAAACCTCTTTGTATAAGCTTTTAATTTATCTTCTCCTTTAGAAAATAGTGCGTTTGCTATATCTAAATCCTGTGCATCATCAATTTCATACCACACTTCATCTTCTAAGCAGTAAGCTTTTAACCCTGCAGTAGCAATATGTGCTATTGCCTTTAATACTAATTCATAATATTGATTTTCTCCATAGGAGGTTATATAAGCTTTTAAAAATGGTATATACTGCTTCTTTGAAAATTCCTTACTAAATTTATATATGTTTACTGTTTTATAGTATGTGTTTTTACATATCATATTAAAGTCTTTTTTCTCAATAAATTCTTTAATATAGTTATTTTCATCTAAAACTGTAACTGTTCCATCCATCCAAGATTCATACTTAGCCACAGTTACTACATCTTTAGATTCACAATTTACTACATTTTTAATTAAATCCTTCTCATATATTAAATCTGATTCTAATAAAACTGTATCATCCTTTTCCATATACTCATGCGCTAAATACAATGAATATATATTATTCGTGCTATCATATCTTGGGTTGTCAATAAAAACAAATTCAATACCTTCATTAGAGTGGTTGTCCAATATATATTTTTTTAAATTTTCTCCCTTATATCCTATTACTACTATAAATTTCTTTATACCAGCATACTTAACAGACTCAATAGCTCTATCAATAAGTTTTTTTCCAGCAACTTCAACCATACACTTAGTATTTCCATTTGTGTATTTTCCAAGTCTTTTTCCCATTCCAGCAGCCAACATTATAGCTTGCATGAAATCACCTCCATTAATTATTGTATATTACGATTTAATTTATTATATATCTTTGCCTTAAACTTATCTCTTAAAAAAATATACGTATCGTCTTTACATATGTTTAATAATATAAAATACATCATTATGCATACTATAATTGTTACAGCCATATTTACTATATAATTTTTTATTAACATTGAAATAACTATATTTATAGGAATAAAACTTAATGCTATTACAAAGTATTTAATTGTTACTTTGCTAAACAGCTCTATTTTTAGCTTTAACTCTTTTTTGACATAAGCATACTCTAATATAACTAATATAGTATTTGATATCAATGTAGTGATTATAGCCGTATATGGATTAAATTTTCCTATAGTAAATAATAAAATCTTAAACAATACATTTATGACTCCTACCGTAAAAATCATTTTTATCAAACTTTTATCACGCCTATGAATATATATAACTTGATTAGCAAGAATATATTCAAATCCTATAGAAATCATATATATGCAAAATATTCTAAACAACCTTCCAACTCCATAAAATTCACTACCACCGTAAAGCAACATTATTTTATCTGATAGCACAAATAATCCAACTGACATTGGTAGCATCAGCATAAAAAATACTTTGGATATTTTATTTATTACTTCTAAGTATTTTTTATCATCATTATTTGCTAAATAATTAGATACTCTTGGCAACGTAACTGATACTATAGAAATCATTATAGTATTACACATAATCATTATAGTATTGCATCCAGAATAAAATGCTACCTCAGTTTTGTTTACAAAGTGCCCAATCAACAAAATATCTAATTGAGTGAAAAGTATATTTGCATTACTAATTAAAACTACCCAAAACATTGGTTTTAAATACTGTGTAAAGTGCAGATTTTTAAAATTAAATTTAATTCTTTTTTTGATATATATATAACTTACTATATTGTTTAAAAAGGTACTAAGAACTAGTAATTTGGCATATATTTTATAATCGCCAATATTTCTAACTAGTAAGAATATTAAAACGGTATAAAAAGTTTTAATTACAACAGTTTTTACAGTTATAAAATCATAATTTTCTAACGCCTCATTCGCCCACTCTATATAAATTACATTTGAAAAAAAGTTAACTGTTAATACTAAAAAAATGTAATATAGTACTGTATCATTAGCATAAAATTTATTAATGACCATTATGTAAGCGCACAATGTTATTAAAGTAGTAATCGTTGTAACACAAAACAAATTTGTAAATATGGACGAAAGTCTAGATTCATCATCTCTGACTCTACTAAGTTCTCTAACTGCAAACTGATACACTCCAAAATTAGCAAATATATAAAAGTAATTATATACTGATTGTGCAAAATTAAAATTACCAATCATATTGGCTCCTAATTTTCTAACTAAATATGGGCCTACAATTATTGGAATTCCTACATTAAATATATTTAATATAAATTTAAAAGCGATGTTTTTCCCTAAAGATTTCATTTCATACTCCTTAATTAATGTCATCTAATATCTTTTATCCTAAAAACCCATTTTAAATAAAGTCTTACTATCATGGGAACCTTCACAATTACAATTAGTATTAAATACACAATACCAATATTTGTATTCTTATAAAAATCAAATAAAAATACTATTGGAAATATTAACGCATAATTAGGATATTGCAAAAATTGAGCAACTACAAATTTTATGCTTTCTTTTACTATATTTCCTCTATTTTGTGTTGAAGAAACTTGTACATGTTCCATCATTTTTAATTCATAAATTACTTCAAATGCATATATGTTTCTAAGAATAGAATCCATGAAAATAACTATTATTGTTAAAAATAACACCATAGTATTATTATATCTATTTAATGATAACAATGAGATTGCAAATGCTATGTTAAATAGTGGATGATTCAATATATGAGCACTATAATCTATCTCTTTACCAAATCGTGAAAAATGTTGTTTTGCCCTAGCTACTTCGCCATCCGTACAATCGAGAATATACCATAAATGTATAAAAACAACACCAATTATTTTTATAGGTATACTTTTAAAAGCAAACAACACAGCTCCTATAACTCCAGATAAAATCATCATAATAGTTATTTCATTTGGTGTAACTTTGGTCTTTAAAAATATTTTAGTTAAAAAAGGTGAAAAAAACATACAATATTTATCTGCAAAAATATTAGACTTTGGTTGATACTTATTTTTTATTTCTCTGTATTTCATATAATCCACCTCTTGTCAAATAAAATTATGCATTAACATACATATTCTTATAATAATTTTCATATTCTCCACTTGTAACTCTTTCCATCCAGTCCATATTATCTAAATACCATTGTATTGTTTTAACTATTCCAACTTCAAAAGTAGTTTCAGGGTACCATCCCAACTCATCCTTAATTTTACTAGGGTCTATGCCATACCTCCTATCATGTCCTTTTCTATCTTTAACAAATTTTTTCAATCCATCATTTATTTTATTATCAACATTAATATTTAAATAACTTATAACATTGTCAACAATTTGTATATTAGTCCTTTCATTATGCCCTCCAACATTATATACTTTCCCAACTTGTCCATTATTAATAACTACATCAATTGCCTTACAATGATCTTCAACATAAAGCCAATCTCTAACATTTAACCCATCACCATATATAGGTAAATCCTTATATTTTATACAATTATTAATTAATAATGGAATTAATTTCTCTGGAAATTGAAATCTTCCGTAGTTATTAGAACATCTTGTTATATTAACAGGCATACCATAAGTGTCATAATAAGCCTTTACCATTAAGTCTGCACTAGTCTTACTCGCAGCATAAGGGCTATGTGGATCTAATGGTGTTTTTTCAGTAAAATAGCCTTCTTTACCTAGTGATCCATATACTTCATCTGTAGATACTTGATGAAATTTTATATTTTCTTTCCAAACCCCATCATCCTCCCAAACTTCCTTTGCACAGTTAAGTAGATTTAAAGTTCCTAACACATTTGTATTCACAAATATCTCAGGATTTCTTATGCTCCTATCCACATGTGATTCTGCTGCAAAATTCACAACATAATTTATATCATTGTCTCTAAATATTTTACTAACCAAAGCTTTATCACAAATATCTCCTTGAATAAACCTATACCTTCTATCATGTTCTACCAGCTTTAAATTTTCTAAATTACCAGCATAAGTCAACTTATCTAGATTAATTATATTTATTTCTTTATATCTTTCTAACATATATATAATAAAATTAGAACCTATAAATCCAGCTCCACCAGTAACCAAATATGTTTTCATTCTATTTATTCCCCCTTAACTTTATGTATAAAAATTTTTAGACTATCCTTCCAGTTAGGCATAGAATCACCTATAGTACACCTAAGCATCATATTATCCAAAGAAGAATATTTAGGTCTTTTAGCAACGGTTTTGAATTCGCTTGAAGTACATGAATTTACATTACAAGCACAATTAGCTATTTTCATGATTTCTTTTGCAAATTCATACCATGTACATTCACCATTTCCTGTACAATGATATACTCCATATTCTGTAGTTTCTATTAACTTCAATATATGATATCCAAGGTCATTTGCATTAGTAGGATTACCTTTTTGATCATTTACTACATTAATCTCTTGTTTTTCATTTCCAAGACGCATCATTGTATATACAAAATTTTTACCACTATAGCCATATAGCCATGAAGTTCTTATAACAAAATATCTACTACAAAATTCCTTTACATATGATTCTCCTACCAACTTAGTTTTTCCATAAACACTTTGTGGATTAGCTAAATCATATTCTTTTATAGGCTCTTTTCCTTTTCCATCAAAAATATAATCTGTAGATATATGTACTAATTTACTTCCTATCTTCTCACACACAATTGCCAAATTCCTTGGGCCTAATGCATTTACTTTGTACGCTAAGTCTTTTTGACTTTCACAGCCATCTACATTTGTAAAAGCAGCACAATTTATCAATACATCTGGCTTTTCTTCAAGTAATACTTTTTCTACTTCACTCATATTGGTTATGTCTAATTGCAAAGAATTTAATGGAATTAATTCTGCTTGAAGAATTCTTTCACTTATATAGCCTAGTTCAGCTTTCCCACTCTTAATTATATTTTGAAGTTCAACTCCTAATTGTCCATCTGAACCTGTTATTATGATTTTCATTTAATTTTCTACTCCTTATATATAAATGGTAAATCCAATTCATGTAATTTTTTTTGATTTTTATCTTTCTCCGACAAAATAACTTTTTCAACATTTTCTATTGGCCATTTTATATTTACAATAGGATCATTCCATAGTAATCCACCATCATGTTCTGGATCATAGAAATCAGTACATTTATAATTAAATATGGCTTCATCTGATAAAACTAAAAATCCATGAGCAAATCCTTCTGGAATATAAAACATATTTTTATTGTTTTCAGACAAAATTACTCCTTCCCACTCTCCATAAGTAGGTGAGCCTTTTCTTAAATCCACAGCCACATCATAAACTTCCCCTTTAATTACTCTAACTAATTTACCTTGAGAATGTTGAGTCTGAAAATGCATACCTCTAAGAACTCCTTTTTTAGACTTCGACTCATTATCTTGAACAAACCTCATATCTAATCCATTTTCACGAAAATCTTTTTCATTATAAGACTCCATGAAATATCCTCTTTCATCTCCAAAAATTTTTACCTCAATTACATATAGTCCTTTTATTTTAGTTTCTGAAAATATAAATTTTCCCATTTCACACCTCATATTATTATAATTACAATAATGCTATTCTATTCTTCAACAATCTCCATTAAATACTTACCGTAACCTGTATTTTTTAACATATGTGCAACTTTCATAACCTTATCTGAAGTTATCCAACCTTTTCTGTATGCAATTTCTTCTAAACATGCAATGTAAGTACCCTGAGTATTTTGAACTGCTTCAACAAAGTTAGATGCCTGCAACATTGACTTATGTGTACCTGTATCCAACCATGCCATACCTCTTCCTAAAAGATCAACCTTTAATTTATTATCATTCATATAAAGTTTGTTAAGATCAGTTATTTCTAATTCTCCTCTTTTAGATGGCTTTAAACTTTTTGCCTTTTCGACGACTGAATTGTCATAAAAATATAGTCCAGGCACTGCATATTTTGACCTAGGTTTTTCTGGTTTCTCTTCTAATGATAAAACATTATTATCACTGTCAAACTCCACCACTCCGAAAGAGCGTGGATCTTGAACATAATATCCAAAGATCATTGCCCCCACATTCAACTTTGAAGCTTCCTCAAGATGACTTGAAAAACTTTGTCCATAAAAAATATTGTCTCCTAATATTAGTGATACATTATCATCACCTATAAATTTTTCACCTATTATAAATGCCTCTGCTAATCCATTAGGCTTTTCTTGAACTTCATAATCAATATACAAACCTAATTCACTTCCGTCACCAAATAGTTCTTTATATACGACTATATCTCTTGGTGTAGATATAATTAATATCTTTCTAATACCTGCTAGCATTAAAACTGACATAGGGTAATAGATCATTGGTTTATCATATATCGGTACCATTTGTTTTGACATTGCTTTTGTTACTGGATAAAGTCTTGTTCCTGAACCTCCAGCTAATATTATTCCAACCATAACAGCTCCCCCTATCATTTTTATCAATATCATTTTGTGCAATAATCATTAATGGATAAAAGAAAATAAATAATCTATCAAAATTATATAAATATGGATTTGTAGCATTTGCAAGTAATATTGCAGTATAACCAACTATCGCAGAACAAGCAATTTTGCTTAAACTTTCATTTTCTCTTATTATTTTGATGTTTTCTTTATACACCCATATAATTTGAGTTATATAAATTAAAATACCAATTAAGCCTCTTTGCATTAATAAGGCAACATAACTAAGTTCATATAATCCTTCTGTATCTGATCTTACTACATTTAATGCATTAGCAGCATCACCCCAACCTAATATAGGTTTAATCTTCCAAGTATCAATTAAATCACAAAATTGTTGTGCCCTTATATATCCTCCATTATCGCTATTTATAGATGAATTGCTTATGTTAAATGAGTGCTCAATTTTATCCCAAATTAGTGATAAATCTATTCTGAAAATTAAACAAATTAAAAATACTACTCCAATACAAATTGCTACTGTTTTTATCATTTCTTTTATATTAAAATAGGTTTTATTTATTCTTGTCACATATGCTACAAAAATTATTAGTACTGGTGTAATCGCTATTGTCAACATAAACGAGGTTCTTGCACAAAGTAACGCATTAACTATTCCTAAAACAGCTATAATAAAATAAATTTTTTTATCTTTTTCATCCTTGGTAAGAAAATAAAGTGTTATTACATATGGAATTAAAAAAGTTAGACAAGTTATGTTCTCTGCCGTAAATTTTATAAATCCTAAATTTATGCCTCCAACATTTTCCTTAATAAATGGAATTGGTACACCTATTAGATTAGGGAAAATATTAATAACTCCAGTATATAAAATATTGTATATCACAATACAAATTGTTGTTATAATCATAACTTTATTTATAACTTGAAAATATCTTGTATTACTTATGGCTACAGTAAAAATCATAAATATTATAGGACTAATCAAAAATATACCTACAAAGTTAGTTGCCCCTGAATTTCCATGATATAAAGAAATACATGTCCAAATTACTCCTGACAATATATATATAATAAACCACCAAAATACTTTCTTACTTATTAATATTTCATATCTTTTTTTAATAAAGTAATATGCACATATAATCATAAGTATAGCTACTAAAACCATTTTTAGTTTCATCATACTAGCAGGTCCTATTAAGATCAGCAACAATAGTATACTCATTAATATCAAATGCACTTTTTTTTCTATTAACATATATATTTACTCCTCTTATTGTCTAAAAACTAAATAGGTATAAAAAAGCAACGTGTCTTTCCATGAAGGTCGCTTTAAATTAAATTTAATTGCTTTAATAACTGATGTGATTTTGCCATTGCTAAAAATATTGTTATACCTTAATAACACTTGATTTTTCTCATTTTTATACTTTTTACAAAATTCCAAATTTTGTTCAATCTGCACATTGTAAACATCATACATTTTCCCGATTTTTTTCATTTTGCTTTTAAAAGAATAATTATTTATGCCCCCTGTAACATTGTTACTATGTTGCCTATAAAACATAGTTTCTTCTGACAAATATTCTATTGTTCCTTTTAATTGGGCATGAAGAGCTATCCAATAATCATGATTTTGGGTTTTTTTACTAATAGGATAAGCCATATTTATTAATGCCTTATTTAACATCATTGTACATCCCCAAATATAATTAAATCCTAATAAACTTTCCAGAGACTTGGGAGATATATCTACCTTTTTAGCATCCAATGGTTTTAAATTCTCATCAACATATTTTAAATCACTATATACTAATATAGGTTCATTTTTCCCCTTATCATTTTCTACTTCTAGCATTCTATTTATTGTATTTTCAATCTTATTGGGAAGCCATACATCATCTTGATCACAGAACATTATATATTCACTATCAAGCGATGTCTTCATCAACTCATTAAAATTCATCACTTGACCTAAATTTTCTTCTCCATAAATGTAGGTAATTCGATTGTCTTTTTTACAATACTTCTCAACTATAAATTTAGTATCATCTGTTGATTTATCATCTCTTATAATTAGGTTCCATTTACAATAGCTTTGATTAATTATACTGTTAATTTGCTCTTCAATAAATTTGCTGCCATTATAAACAGCCATTAAAATAGTAACATTATAATCCATAATTTTACTCCTGACTAATATCTAAAATTTCTTTATATAGATTCATATATTCCTGATATTTATCTTGCTTTCTATATAAACTTTTAACCCTATTCCTACAATGTTCAGCAAAGTACTCTTTACCTTCAATGTCTATTTTTTTTATGGCATCAATAACTTGTGATACATTTCTTTTTTCAACTACATATCCACATTTTTCACCAACTTCTTCAGGTAGTGCTGTAGAATTGTATACTATAACTGGTGTTCCACAAGCCATTGCTTCAACAGTTACTAAGCCAAAGGTTTCTTCTACAGATGTGTTTACTAAAACCATTGCTGCTGAATATAATTCCGCTAATTCTTCAATATTTTCTGTCCTTCTTATTCCAATAATATTACTAGGCAATTCTTTTATTTGATCATCATTTAACCCTACCAATACAATAACAAAAGAATCATCAATAATTTGTGATAATTTCAAAAAGTCTTTTAATCCTTTTCTCTCGTCCCAAATATTAGATACACCTAATATAATTTTTTTTCCTTGAATATTATACTTCTTATCTATTTTATCTTTACTATCTAAAGGTTTAAATGTATCTACATCAATGCCATTATTAATTACTCTAATATCATAATCTTTAAGAAATGACTGTTCCACTTTACCTTTAAGCCAACTAGAAACCGTTATAACTTTTAATCCATTAACCCCATTAAAAATAGCTTTTTTACAAATATAATTACCTTTTGAGTTATCTTTTATTTTACTTATTGGATATGAATTAAGTTGACAACAGTCATAACACTGACTTTTCCACTTTTCACATCCTATATCATCAAAATAAGCACAGTGACCAGTAAATGTCCAACAATCATGTAACGTCCAAACTACTGGTTTATTTATTTCCTTTAAATAATTAAATAAAATCTCAATATTTATATAATATCCATGAATATTATGCAAATGAATAATATCCGGATTATATTCTTCAATTGTTTTTATAAACTCTTTTGTAGCTTTAGTAGATCCAAACCCATGTTTATCAAAAATTCTAGTTTTAGCAACATGAATATAATTATCTACGTTTGAACCAATTTTAACATTATTTACATTACCTAATGCTGTGTTTCTTCCAAAAGCTATCATAGATTCATGCCCATTTTCTACTAAAGTTTTATACAAATCAACTGCTATCCTTCCTGTACTTCCTGTTCCACATACAGAATTTATTTGTAAAACTTTCATATCTAACTACCCCTTAAACTTCATTTTTCATATTTCCTATGAATCGTACATAGCTTTTTCTTTCGTTTCATTTTATTAATTTTAATAAAATTGTTTAGTTATTTTCTCCAGATAAATTTATTTATTACTGAAGTGTATCCTTGAATTACATTCACTACTTTAGCTGACACATTAGTATCTGTATAATCATGTACCTTAACTGTTTCTTCATCATTACATTTTTGTTTAACAATCACTTCTATAGCTTGAGTTATACTTTCAAAAGTAATGCCACCTAAAATTACTGACCCCTTATCTATTGCCTCAGGTCTTTCAGTGCTTGTTCTAATTGACACTGCTGGAAATTCCATAATGTTTGATTCTTCTGCTAAAGAACCACTATCTGATAGAACACAAAAAGCTTCCTTTTGAAGTTTGTTATAATCATAGAATCCAAAAGGTTTTAATTGTCTTATATTCTCATGGAATACTATTCCTTTTTCTTCTATTCTCTTCCAACTTCTTGGGTGAGTTGAATAAATTACAGGTATGTTATATTCCTTAGCTATTGCATTTAAAGCATCAGTTAGACTCTTAAAGTTTTCTTCATTATCTATATTCTCTTCTCTATGGGCACTTACTAGAATATACTTACCTCTTTCTAAGTTTAATCTTTCTAGTACGTCGCTCTCTTCTATCTTTGATATATACTTTTTAAATACTTCTGGAAGAGGAGATCCTGTTACAAAGGTATATTCTTTTCTCATACCTTCTGATAAAAGATATCTTCTAGCATGTTCTGTATAAGCTAGGTTTACGTCACTTGTACAATCTACTATTCTTCTATTAATTTCCTCTGGAACATTTTGATCAAAACATCTATTTCCTGCTTCCATATGGAATACTGGAATTTTTAATCTTTTAGCAGCTATTGCACTTAAACAGCTATTTGTATCTCCTAATATAAGTAGTGCATCTGGTTTTTCTTCTACTAATACTTTATAGCTAGCCGCTATTATATTTCCCATTGTCTCTCCTAGGTCATTTCCTACAACTCCTAAGAAATGGTCTGGCTCTCTTAACTCTAATTCTTTAAAAAACACATCATTTAAAGTGTAATCCCAGTTTTGTCCTGTATGTACAAGAACATGGTCAAAGTATTCATCACATTTTTTTATTGTTTCTGCAAGTCTTATTATTTCTGGTCTTGTTCCAACTATAGTCATTACTTTTAACTTTTTCATAGTTTTATACCTCCAAGAATATTGTGTCTGGTTGTTCTGGATTGAAGATTTCATTTACCCACATTATAGTTACTAAATCAGTATTTCCTGTGTTTACTATGCTATGTGTATATCCTACAGGTATATCTACTACCTCTAGTTTTTCTCCACAAACTTTATATTCTATAATTTCTTCACATCCAATTTTTCTAAATCTAATTAAGCCTTCTCCATTTACTACTAAAAACTTTTCATTTTTAGTGTGGTGCCAATGATTCCCTTTTGTAATTCCCGGTTTGCTTATATTTACAGACACTTGTCCACGATCTTTACTTTTTAGAATTTCTGTAAAGGAACCTCTATTATCTACATTCATCTTTAATGGATAGCTAAACTTATCTTCTGGTAGATAGCTTAAATATGTGCTATAAAGCTTCTTTGAAAATTCCTCTTCCATATTTGGAACCATTAAAGTTCTTCTACTATCTTTAAAGAAATTTAAAAGTTCTACTATTTTTCCAAGGGTTACTTTGTAAACTAAGTCTACATGAGCATAACTCTCTATTTTCTTTTCAGATTTCATAGAATCTATAAAACATCTAACTACGTCATCTATATAAACTAAATTCATTTCTTTTGATGGATCTGATACCCAAACTTCTTCATCTCTAGCTATGTTATGGCAAAAGGTTGCTACTGCAGAGTTATAGTTCGGTCTGCACCACTTTCCAAATACATTAGGAAGTCTATATACATAGACTCTAGCTCCTGCTTCTTTTCCATAGCTAAATACTTCCTCTTCTGCTTTCTTTTTGCTTTTACCGTAAGGATTATCTAGCTCTGCTTGAATAGAAGATGAAATTAATAGTGGGGTAGTTTTCTTATTATCCTTTAGAATTTTAATAATCTCACCAGTTAATCCAGAATTTCCTTCGAAGAATTCTTCTTCCCTTTCAGGTCTATTAACTCCAGCTAGATGAAATATAAAATCTGCACTTAAAATTCCCTTTACTAAATCTTCTTTACTATCATCTTTATCAATTAAAGTTAATTTATAATCTGTAGATTCTTTTAATTTTTCTACTAAATTTCTTCCCACAAAGCCGTAGGCACCTGTAACTAAAACCTTCATTATCTATTCCTCCAAGCTTCAAGTTCCTCTTGGATATATTTTAAAGATAGAAGTTTTTCTTTAACCTGGTCCACATTTAAAAGTTCCGTATTGTTAGAGTTATATTCTGTAAGTTTTTCTCTACCTTCATCTCCACTAGTAAAATACTTATCATAATTTAAGTCTCTTTTATCCATTGGTACTCTATAAAAACCACCCATATCTACGGCATTGGCACATTCTTCATTAGTTAGAAGTGTTTCATACATCTTTTCACCATGTCTTATCCCAATGATTTTTATATCACTTTCAACTTCAAATAACTCCTTAACAGCTTTAGCTAACACTTCTATAGTACATGCAGGAGCTTTTTGAACCATAATATCGCCACTGTTACCATTTTCAAAAGCAAATAAAACAAGTTCCACAGCTTCTTCAAGACTCATAATATATCTAGTCATAGAAGGTTCTGTAATAGTAAGAGGTTTCCCAGCTTTAATTTGCTCTATAAATAAAGGGATTACTGAACCTCTAGAACACATAACATTTCCATATCTAGTTCCACAAATAGTAGTTCTCTCTGGAGATACTGTTCTAGCCTTTGCCACAAATACTTTTTCCATCATAGCTTTAGATGTTCCCATAGCATTTACAGGATAAGCTGCTTTATCAGTAGACAGACATATTACCTTCTTAACTCCCATGTCTATTGCAGCTGTAAGTACGTTATCTGTTCCTATAACATTTGTTTTTACAGCTTCTAGTGGGAAAAACTCGCAAGATGGTACTTGTTTTAAAGCTGCTGCATGGAATACATAGTCAACATTAAACATAGCACTTCTAATACTTTGGATATCTCTTACATCCCCTATATAAAATTTAATTTTACTATTATTATAAATTTTCCTCATATCATCTTGCTTTTTTTCATCTCTTGAAAATATTCTTATTTCCTTAACATCTGTATCTAAAAATCTATCAAGAACAGCATTCCCAAAGGAACCTGTTCCTCCAGTAATTAATAATGTTTTATCTTTAAACATATGTAATACCCCTTTTCCCATTATATTTAAAAATTCTATATTTAAAAAATTCTATCATCGACTAAGTCATGATAGAATTCAACTCTCCAAGTAACTTTTCTCTTGTAAAATTCTCTTGAAAATATCTTTTGCCATTCAAACCTAGTTGCTCTCTATCTAATGTTTTCATTTCATAGAATTTTAACACGTTTTTATAAAGTGTTTCATAATCCTCTGCCTCACATGCTATTCCACATCTTGCTTCTTCTATTACCGCTGCTCCTTCTCCACTTATGGCCGCTATAATTGGTCTTCCTGCCGCCATATAGGACTGAACCTTTGCAGGCAAAGTAACCCTTAAAATTCCTTCATCCTTAAGGGTAACAATTAATCCATCGGATTGTTTAAAATACCTTGGCATTTCTTCCACTGGTTTTCTTCCTAATAAATGAACCGTATCTGAAAGTCCATACTCATCCACCATAGATTTTATATTGTCAAATTCACTACCATTTCCTAATATGTTCCATTGAATGGATTTTCTATCCTTTGCTAAATTAGCTGCTTTAATTATTGTTTCTACACTTTGAGCCTTTCCAATATTCCCAGCAAAGGTTAAAACAAGCTTATTCTTATCTTTTTCTATTACTTCATCTATTTCCTTACTATATAAATCTTCCGCCCATTGTGGAAAATAAACTATTTTACTTTTATCAATCCCACTATCAGTTAAAATATTTTCATAGCCTTTTGAGCTTATTAATATTGTAGAAAATCTATTGTAAATTCTCGTACACAATCGCTTAAATATTTTTTTTAATCTTTCGTTGTTGATTGGAACAATACTGTAAAATGTTTCTGGCCATAAGTCCTGTATGTATATATACGACGGAACCTTTTTTACCCTACTATAAATAATAGCTGGAATAGCCGCCGTAATAGGTGATGATTGAAACATGAATACTCTATCATACCTTTTAAACAGTATTGGAATAATTCTAAAACTCCCATTAATCATAAAGGAAAGATAGTTTAAAATCATATTTAAAGCTCCACTTTTCCCCCTGGGAATAACAGGAAATCTCATAACCTTCATTCCTTCAAATTCTTCTTTATATGGTCCTTTTACAGAATATCCTTTAAAAAACTTACCCATAGGATAATTAGGTAATCCTGTAATAATTTCTACTTCGTGTCCTTCATTTTTCAACCCTTTACAAATATCATTTATTCGAAATTCTTCAGGCCAAAAAAATTGGGATACAACCAGTACCTTCATTTCTAGTCTCCTTTTCTAGCAAGATTAAATTACATTTCTAGCATCATTAATATCCATATTAGTGGTAGGTTCGTCCTTTTCACAATCTACATTATCTATAGACTTTCCTTCTACTATACCATCTTGCTTAAATACTTTTAAAACTGTTTTAAATAAAATTTTTAAATCAAAAAACACGGACCTTTTTTCTAAGTATTCTCTTTCAAGCTCTACCTTTCTTGTAGTAGTCATATTATCTCGTCCATTAATTTGTGCCCAACCTGTTAAACCAGGCACTAACGTGCAAATCCCATATTTTCTTCTAAGCTTTAAAAGCTCTTCTTCACTTTCATCGTTTATAACTGGCCTCGGCCCTACTAAACTCATATCACCCTTAATTATATTAATTAGTTGTGGTAACTCATCGAGGCTTGTCTTTCTAATTACTTTACCAACGGCTGTAATATAATATTCAGGATCATTTAATGCCATGCTTGCAATTTCAGGTGCATCCATTTTCATTGATCTAAACTTATATATTAGAAATTCTTTATTATCCTTTCCAACTCTATATTGTTTATAAATCACTGGACCCCTACTATTAATCTTGATTAATATAGCAATAACTAAAAAAATTGGAGATAAAATCACAATTGAAATTATGCTTACTATTAAATCAAATACTCTTTTCAAAATCCTTCCCCCAAACTAAATTGTTTTAATGTCTTAATATCTTACACATACCCTTTAATATGTTACGCCTAACATATTATAGCATAATATCTACTATTATTCTATATTTCTATTTTAATTTTATTATAACTAATACTATACAAAAGGTATACGAATTCCCTATAATAATTTTCCATCAATTGCACAAAAAAACTATCGCATTTTTTGCGATAGTTTTTTATTTATATATTTTTATATATTTATTTCACTATAGATTGATATTTTTATAGTCTCCAATACACTGTATTATCAGCGTTTACAGCTTTTCTGTCCATAATTCCTTTAACGTCTATAAATACTTTTTTCTCATCTTTAGATAATCTATAAAGTGAGCTAAATTCTTCTATACCCATACCTCTATACTCATGGTGAGCTACTGCAAGAATTATAGCATCCACTTCTTTAACTTCTTCCATATTAGTTGTATGGATTCCATATTCATGATGAATTTCTTTACTGCACGCTACTGGATCAGCTGATAAAACTTCAACTTCGTATTCTTTTAATTCATTAATTATATCTATTACTTTAGTGTTTCTTGTATCTGGACAATCTTCTTTAAATGTTAAACCAAGGACAGCTACTTTTGCACCTTTAACTCTCTTATTTGCTTTTATTAAGCTCTTAACAGTATTTTCTGCAACGTGCCTCGCCATTCCATCATTTATTGCTCTTCCCGCAGCTATAACTTGAGACTCTACTCCTACTTCTTTAGCTCTAGCAATTAAATAATATGGGTCAACTCCTATACAGTGACCTCCTACAAGGCCTGGATTTAACTTTATAAAGTTCCACTTGCTTCCTGCTGCATCTATTACTGCTTTAGTATCAATATTCATTCTATCAAAAATCATTGAAAGCTCATTTACAAAAGCTATATTAACATCTCTTTGACAGTTTTCTATAAGTTTCGCTGCTTCTGCAACCTTTATGCTTTCTGCTCTATATACTCCAGCTTCTATAACTAGTTCATAAGTTTTTGCAACCGTATCTAAAGTTTCTTCATCCATACCAGAAACAATCTTTACTATGTTTTCAAGTCTATGAACTTTATCGCCTGGGTTAATTCTCTCTGGAGAATATCCTATTTTAAAATCTACTCCACACTTAAGTCCAGACTCTTCTTCTAATATTGGAACACAAATTTCTTCTGTTACTCCAGGATAAACTGTAGATTCATATACTACTATAGAACCCTTTGAAAGGTTTCTTCCTAAAGTTTTACTAGCTCCAATTACAGGTCTTAAGTCCGGTGTTTTATCTTCATTAGTTGGAGTTGGTACTGCAACTATATGAAAGTTACATTCTCTTAACTTTGCTTCATCACAAGTAAAATCTACCTTTGAGTTTTTAATTGCTTCATCTCCAACTTCATTTGTAACATCTATTCCACTTTGATATTTTTCTACTTTTTCCTTGTTTATATCAAATCCAACTACTGGAACCTTTTTTGCAAAAGCTACTGCTATTGGCATTCCAACATATCCAAGTCCTACTAAAGAAATTTTTAAATCTTCTATCTTCATAAGTTCATCTCTCCTACTTTTTCTTTAAAATTATTTTCCAACTATTTTCTTCATTTTGTTTTTTATATTATATAATTTTTTATCAGTTTTAAATTCAAGATGGGTTCTAAATCCTTTTTTAGCCATTATCTTATCAAACTCTTCTCTTGTAATATCTATTTCTTTTATAAAGGCATTAATGTCCGCTTCAATTTGTTCTTTAGTACAAACTGGCTGTTCCATCTCTTTTAAAGCCTCTTCTCTAGATATTAATCCTGAAACTACCATACTGGAAAGATGAGCTCTTCTTTTTTCAAAGCCAAATTTCTCAGGTTGGATTAAGCACTGGTAAAGTCTTGTAAATACAGATTCACAATGCTTTGCTCCGTAGTATTTAAATCCAACTTCTTTATTTAAAATTTCAAAAGCTTCTGCTGGATCATATTTTACATAGTTAAGTGGTCTTTCTATGTTAAGTTTATTTAAGTATGGATATTTAAAGTTTACATCAAAGAAACTCATTATTGGGAAAGTCTTTAGTGGAACTCTTCCATACTTTTTATGAATGTCTTTAAGATTTATTGAATCCTGAGAGTCATACCCCCAAGATATAGGTGTAATACTTTCACTTACCCAGTTATGTCCACTTATGAAATAATCTATATTATTTTGAGTTGTGAATTTATAAAGCATTGCAAAGAAAGCATGGTCTTGAGGAATATCTTGATTTACAACTTCAGATAGGAAGTATGCTCTTTGAAGATCCATCATTTCTTTTTTATCTATTGTTATAACTTTTAAGTCGATATTACACTTTTCACATAGTGTTTTTATATTTTCACTAGAAATGTCAGTATTCCATCCAGCATCAATGTGAACTCCTAACATTCTTACATTTTCTTTACTTAGTAGATAAGCTAAATATGAGCTATCTATACCACCAGATATTCCTACAACGCAGTCATACTTTTTACCTTTACCAGCTTCCTTAAGTTTAGAGATCATTTCTTTAAATTTCTTTTCTCCTACTTCACCTTCAAAGAAAGAATATTCTTTGCTTTTTAAAGCATCATTACAATGGTTACAATATCCCTTTTCATCAAACTTAATGTTATGGTCACTGGTATCCATTATACATCTTTTACAAATTCTATAGCTCATACTATCTACTCCTTCGTTCATGTACTATATACTATATTTTATAATATATCCTTCACTTGTGTTATCTGATATCTTCTTTGCTGGCATTCCAGCAATTGTACAATTTCCTTCTTTAAAAGATGAATTAACAACTGCATTAGCTCCTATTGCCACATTGTCTCCAATTTCTATAGGGCCAAATATTTTAGCCCCTGGACCAATATAAATGTTATCTCCTAATATTGGTGCACCATCTTTTCCTTTAGCAGGGGCATATCCTATATTAGAACATACATGAATTCTGCAATTGGCACCTACCTTTGCATGTCCACTCACTACTATTGTACCTGCATGTACAATTGCTAGTCCTGGTCCAAAAACATTTGTAGGTATTGTCCAATTATACTTATTACATAAATGATAATGTCTATGGACTAAAAACTTTCCTATAACTTTTCCAACTAAATCTCTTCTGCAGTTTAAATAGTATTCAGTTAATCGAAGACTCTTATAAAATTTAGGTCTTCTATCTACTAACTTGCTAAAAAAAGATAAATCATTTAAACCTGTAGCTAAACAGTCACTTTTATAATATGTTTTATAATCTTCCTTTGACTTTATCATTTTTCCTCCAATAATCTTTTCTTTAGATATACCTTAACATAGGTAAAAGCTAGTATTGAATTTATTATCATAATAGTAGAAGTAGTTATAGCTGCTCCTACAATTCCATACTTGGTAATAAATATGATGTCAAATATAATATTAAACACACCTGATATAATACTAATTACTATATTTATATTAACCTTTCTAAGGGTTGTTAATATGTTATTACAGTTGATTTTAAAAGTTGCTGAAAAGAAAAATCCAATTAATAATATTCTAAAAACCTGAACTGACTCTGCATATTCTTTACCAAAGAGAAATGTTATTAAAAATGGAGCTATTATATAGCATCCTCCTATAACAATTCCATATAAAACAGCACTATATTTTATAAGAGAGTTAAACTTATCATTTACCCACTTTATGTCAGTGTTATTTCTACAAAAATAAGGAAGTACAAATATTATTACTGATGTTGGTATAAATAGCATTGCTTGTGGAAGAGTTGATGCTACTTTAAACACCGATATCTGTGAAGCCGATGTAACTATATATCCAATTAAAAAGATATCTATATACACAAGCAAATTAGAAATTGATGCATTAACTTGAAAACTTAAAGCAAGTTTTCTAAACTCCTTTTTTTCTTTCTTTGAAAGATGTTTATCTGCATCAGTTATTTTATACATTCTTCTAATCATATAAAATCCAATAAACAGCACTGCACCATATATTACATAGTTTGAATATATAGAACCCTTTAATCCTCCAAAGAAAGCAAAAGGAACTATTAATATATAGTGAATTAAAGTAGCTAATATATTAAATATTGCAAAGGCTTTATTTTCAAGTCTAGCCCTTAAAACCGCTGTAATAAAAGTTTTTAAAGTCATCATCACTGGAAGCATAAATAAAATTCTTGTCAGTGCCATAGTATTTTCTATTTTGTATGCATAGAAATATGGAGATAATATAATAAGTACACTAGCAATTAAACTAAAAAATATTCCTTGCTTAATTCCAAAAGTTATAAAAGCGTTTCTTCTTTCTTCATTATTATATTCCTCACTGGCATATTGAAGAATTGCATTACAAGCTCCAAAATCTCCTAAAATAAAGAGCATATTTATTGTGTTCATTATATAGGAATAGGAACCGTAATCATCCTGGGATAAAATTCTCACCAGGATGGTTCCTCCCAAAAATATAATTACATTAGATATTATACTGGATAATACAACAGTGAAAAAACCATTTTTTATAAGTTTACTTATCTTTTCTTTTAAGTCCTTAAAATTTATATTTTTTATCATTGATTTATCCCTTCATCTATTGTTCCAGCTTGGTTATAAATTTCTTAGCTATCTCAAGTCTAGAATACATATTGTTTTCTAATTTCATATCATTTATACCTTTATTACAAGATACAATTTCACTTAAAGTTTTATAAAGTTTGTCATAATCATCTTTAGCTATTGGATCAATGTATGGAACATTTTTTGCAACTGCAGATATTTCTCCGTCAAGTCTGCAAATACAAATTACAGGTTTTTTTACTCCTATATAGTCAAAGATTTTTCCTGTTTGCTCATACTTTTCTTTCCCACCAATTACTAAAAGAGCTGAAGCTCCCTTACAGTAACTTAAAGTTTCTTCATAGGTTTTAAAGCCTAAAAACTTGCAATGTTTTTCTATTCCATATTCTTTAGCTAGGTTTACTATATTATCTTCTTTAAATCCTACATGGACAAAGTCCATATCATGACCTTTTTCTATTAAAGCTTTCATAGCTTTAAAGAAGTTACTTGGATCTCTAAACCCTGCTGCAGTATCAAACTTTCCAGAATAAACCACAGTAAATTTATCATAGTTTTCCTGATCTATATCTTTAAAATCATCTTCATCATAACCATTAGTTATCACATGAATTTTATCTTTATACTTTGGATATTCCTTTATATAGTCCTCTGCCATAGTTTCATTTACTACAGTGATAGCTTTAGCTTTTTTAAAGGTATAAACCTCATATATAGCTGACAACTTTCTATATATTTCATATTTAACTCCAGGAAAACCTGATATTTTGTGTTTTTTCTCCAGTTTCCAAGGATCTCTTAGATCTAAAAGGTACTCTATTTTAAAGTTTTCATATATAAATCTAGCTATTGGAAGTGTTAAGAAAGGTCCACCCGTTGCAATTACATACTGAGGCTTTTCGCATCTTATAATTTCTCCAATTTCCTTTTTTAAAGTTTTATATAATCTGTAGCCTACATCATTTATTAGAATTCCCTTTCTAGGTTTAATTCTATAAATTTTAATATCCTTATCTATATTTTTCATAAGGCTTTTATCTGTGCTTGTGAATTCATCTTCTGTTAAGGAAATTACTACAGGGGTATATCCTAATTTCTTTAGATATTTTACAAGTTTTGTAGCTCTAAATACCCCTATTCCTCCCATTGGTGGAAAATATGGAGCTAGAACCAGAATTTTTTTTTTCTTAGTTTTTATATTCTCTCCAGGATTATTAAAGTCATCATGATATTGCAGTGCTAAGATTAATCCCATTACCATAAATAAGATAAAGGATACTTCTACGTTTATAATAGATACCCCAGCTACGTTTAGCATTATTACTGCTGTTATTAAGTAGATGAATGAAGAAATTACTAAATCCTTTTTATGGGCAAATTTCTTTATTAATACTACTAGCGGCATTAAAAATGCATTTAAGTAAGCAAAAAGTCCTACTATACCATATTCTAAAATAATTTGAATCCATTCACTATCAACTATAAGTCCATAATTTTTAACTGGTCCAATTCCAATTAGGAAATTGTCTTTAATGGTTAATATATAGTCATCCCATATTCCTAATCTAGCCACCCAGCTGTCTAGTGTGTTTATATTTAAAATCTCTGTAAATCTAAAAGTCAATTTATGTGGAAGTACTATTAAAAGTCCAATTCCTACTAATATTAATATTCCAATGGTCTTTAGTGTAGTTTTTACTCCTTTACTTAAAAGTGTGTAAGCAAATATAAACATAACTAAAGCTGCTACCATTGCTACTTGTGAGGTTCTAGAGAAGGTATAAAGTAATGCTAAAATTTGAGTAGACATATTTAAAAGTAGCACAACTTTATTTTTGTGATATTTATAATAAACAACACTTATTATTAAAGATAAACTCATTACTGCTCCAAAAATATTTGGATTAGATTTTGTTCCTACAATTCTTGGGAAATCAAAGCCCTTTGCTAGAGTAAATCCATGACCTGGGGCATAGAAGTTTACATAGTATTCATTGATGCCGAAAGGATTAAAATATTGTATTATACCAAAGATGGCAACAAAAGTTGAAACCCATGTAAATACCTTTAATGCAAAAATAAAGTTTTCTCTATCTCTACAGATTAACAAAATTTCTAATATCATTACCCCATACACAAGTATCTTTACAGGTTCAAAGAAATTTGATAAAAGGGAAGCAGCATCACCTGATCTTAAGGTGTTTACTGTTATTAAAATTAAAAATACAGAAGCAAATATTATATTTGCTATAACAAACCATTTATTTTCCTTAATTACTGATAAATTTTTATGTAGCTTTGTAAGTACTGCAAACACTGCAACTATAGCTGCAAAATACATTGGATAAGATATAGATCCAATTTGCAGTGTTCCTGGCATAAATACAAGTATTGTTAATGCCACTATAATTATTTTATCTATTCTTTTATCTTGACTATTAAGTTTATCCATTCTCCTTTACCTCAGCTCCTTTTTAATTACTTTTTCATAAGTTTCTAATAAGCTTTCACATACACTTTCTTCCGAGTATTCTTTTAAAGCTTTCCTTGAGATTTCTTCTTCCTTAAAACTGTCATACTCTTTATAAATTTTCTCTAGAGATTTAGATAGTGCTTCTTCATTATTATTCTCTACAAGAATTCCATTATAATCTTTTATTATAGATTCGGCCCCGCCATTTCTAGTTCCTATTATAGGCTTGCCACAGGCTAAAGCTTCAATATAGGTAACTCCAAAGGTTTCATATAAACTTGGAAGGACAAAAACTTGACTTTTATTTAAATACTTTGCTGTTTCTTTTCTAGTTTTACTACCTAAAAGCCTTACTTGATCTTCTAAGGAATTAGCCTCTATATATTCTTTTAATTTATCCTTTAAAAGACCTTCTCCTACAATGTCTAATTTCACCTTAATGTTTCCTTTAAAAGTATTGTTAAAGGCTTTTAAAAGAAGGATGTGATTCTTTCCTTCATCTAGTCTACCTATAGATATAAATTTAAATTCATCACTTAATTCCTCATTACATTGAAGTTTAAATTCCTTTGATACCATATTAGGGATAACTTCTATATCCCCCTCATATCCTGTTATAGCTTTTACTTCTTCCCCAAGTCTTTTAGATACACAAATAAATCTTTCACATTCCTTTAAAGTTCTATTTAGATGTGTTTTATCAAATTCATCAACTTCCCTTTTTAATATAGCACTGGCATGTTCTGTTATTACAAAGGGAATATTAAATTCTTTTTTTATATCTACTGCCACTGTTCCTGCTGGAAAAAAAGAATGAGCGTGAATTAAATCAATCTTTACTCCATCTTTTCTCATAGCTTTTAAAGCGGCAAAAGCTTTCTTCTTAAATACTTTATAAATCACAGGATGATTATTTCCAAAGCCTAAAGCTGGCATTACGTTAGAATATACTTTAAGTCCTTCATCCTCATATTTTAAAAGTCTAAAATTTCTCTTTGAAAAATAGTTTTTTCTAGATTGCAGTGTGGCATCTATAACATAAACATTATGACCTGCTTTCTTTAAGGCCAGTGCCTGTTCTCTAAAAAAGGATCCATTTACAGGATCTTTTTCACTAACGTACCATGAAGGTAAAATTAATATATTCATACTTCCCCCCACTTTTAACTATATAGCCTTTCAGTTAAAGATTTATAGTCTAGCTCTTCCTCTGCAAAAGTTAAAGCATTCTTTTTCATATTATTAAAAACCTCTTTATCTTCTAAAGTTTTAAGAATATTATCTAGTTCATCAATGTGCTTTAAGGTAAAACCATTTCTATAAGATGTTAGAAATTTATTGTTTGGTAGATCTTCTAAAATAACTATCATCCCAGAGCAAATTCCCTGTTGATAAGATGCTGATCTAGACTTTGGCTGCAATAAGATATCACATCCACACATTACCTTTACTAGTTCTTCTCCTGATAACCAATTTAGAAATACGATATTTTCATTATTCTCTATGATTTTTAAACACTTGTCTTTTATTGTATCAGAAAACTTTCCCGCAATATATAGTTTATAGTTTCCATAATTGTTTTTTTGAAAATTTTCTAGTAGAGCTAGTGTTCCTTTAGATTCGTCAAGTTTACCTGTATGTAGTAGAACTCTATCCTGTTCTGTTAAACCATTTTCTTCTCTAAACTTATTTCTAAGATCCTTAGCTTCATTCCTTTGAACTAAGTTTCCTCCAAGGGTATAAAACTCTATTCCATCTTTCTTAGTTAATCCGTACATGGATTTTAAAAATTCACCACATTCAACGGAGATATAAAATATCTTTTTAAAATATTTTTTACTTCTATTTATTATAGTCTTATAAAACATACCGTGAAGAATATTCTTTGAAATAAAGTTTCCAGCACTATTATCACCATCAGCATGACTATCCATAAAAGCTTTAACCTGTTTATTTTCTTTTAAATACTTTGTAACCTGAAGTAAATCTAAGAATTGTGGGCAATGAACATATACTATATCTGGCTTTTCACTTTTTAAAACTTCATAAGTATTTTCATATTTTCTTATCTTTAAATTAATTTTTTCAGGTATTGATTTGCAATTTTCTAGCCTTATAATCTTAATACCATTATCATCAATATATTCTCCACTATCTATAGCCTTATAAGCTGTGGAGTTTTTATCATTTACATACCTTGTTGTAATTATAGTAACTTCATGACCATCCTTTTTCGTCTGGATACTTAATAAATTGTCATGATAATTCCAATAATCATTATAAGATCCTGCCAGACATACATGTACTATTTTCATAACTAAAACTCCTATTTCATCGAATTAACTAGTTTAAAATAACTTCTTCTGCTAAGTAGTAAACTAAGGGCTAAGATTTTTACCTTTGTATTTGGGAAAGAAAGCAAGGTCTTTGAATTATCCTTATAATTCATTGTGTCGCACATAGCTTTAAAGTCTTCATAAGAACTAATTCTAGCCACTGTATTTAAAGCTCCCATCACCCATCTACTTAAAATGTATTTTTTCACATATTCATGTCCATCAAAGTTAACTAATTCCATATGCAGTCTTACCATGGCACTATAGCCAGTAACTATTTTATGACTTTTAGAAGCAGTCATGGTGGAATTTGGTCTAGTTAGGTAGTTATACATTGGACAATCTATATAATAAACTTTTTCACAGGCAAATAATGCTCTCCAAATATACTCCATATCCTCAGAAAAAGTACAGTCTTCTTTATATTTTAGCTTCTTTTCTTCAATGAAATCTTTCTTTATTAACATTCCAGGAGATATTACAAGAATTTCTCTTTGTAAATACTGCTTTAAAATTTCTTCCTTAGGTATTTCCTTATACTGATTATCCCAATTACCATATTCATGAATATTGGTCATATCCACCTTTTTGAAATTTCCTATAACAATTTGGGCATCTTCCTTTTCCTCAGTAACTTTATTTAATGCCATTAAAAAATCTGGTGCTAGTACATCATCAGGGTCAATACATATTACCCATTGTCCCTTAGCTGCATTAATACCTGTATTTCTGGCTTTAGATACTCCACCGTTTTCTTGATGGATAACTCTATAATCTATAGTAGTATCTTTTAAAATTTCTTCTGCTATTTCTACAGATTTATCCGTACTACCATCGTTAACCAAAACTACTTCAAAGTCCTTAAAATTTTGATTACACAGTGACTTTATTGAGTCAGCTATATAATCTTCCACATGAAAGGTTGGCATTACAACACTTATCTTATAGTTCAAATTTTTCTCTCCTTCTTTAGTTAAAGTTTCTTATAGTTTTCTTCATTTACATTTATCCTTGGAAGAAAGAATTTATCTTTAAGGTTTTCCATGGAAATATTACTACTCAATGTGGAAAAAGCTGCTTTATATAATGATGCTTTGGCCTGTTCTCTATTTGTCTTTGAACAAGCATAAACGGAACCATAAGGATATGCAAAATATTCAATTTCCATATGAAATTTTTCTTCTAAGATACTCTTTGATCCCTCAATTTCCTTTTTACTTTCTTCTTTGCTTAGCTGTCTTAAGAGTCTATGGCTGATGCTATGAGCACCTAGGGTACATAGTCCCCCTTCCACCATTTCTTTAATCTGATCTGATGATAAATATCCCTTTTTATCTATAAAATCTGTAGCCATAAATACTGTGAAAGGAATATTTTTTTCCTTTAAATAAGGAAAAGCATTAATATATACCTCTTCATAAACATCATCAAAAGTTATGGATACACAGGTTTTGTTGGGTTTATTTCCTTTAAGTCCTTCTTCAATGGAAATAAACTTAACTTCTCTTTCTATAAAGGAGTTTATTAATTCTTTGAAACTTTGTGGCGTCATAGCACAATTGCTATCTCGCCACTTTTCTTTTTCTTCACTTACTTCGTGAAACATATATATTTTCCAATTACCTTCAGTTTTTTTACCCTTTGCTTCTAAAAACTTTTGATATGCTGAATATAATATTCTCATACTACTTTCTCCAGATAAATTTATTTATTACTGAAGTATAGCCTTGAATTATGTTAACTACTTTAATTCCTACATTTACATCAGTATAATCTGGAACTTTAACGGTACTTTGTACAAGAGATTTTTGTCTAATAATAACTTCCATAGCTTGAGTTATACTATCATAGTCAATTCCTCCAAGAACCATGGAACCTTTGTCTACTGCTTCAGGTCTTTCAGTGCTTGTTCTTAAAGAAACTGCTGGGAATCCCATAATGTTTGATTCTTCTGCTAAAGAACCACTATCTGATAGAACACAGAAAGCTTCCTTTTGAAGTTTGTTATAGTCATAAAATCCAAAAGGTTTTAACTGTCTTATGTTCTCGTGGAACACTATTCCTTTTTCTTCTATTCTCTTCCAACTTCTTGGGTGAGTTGAATAAATTACTGGTATGTTATATTCCTTAGCTATTGCATTTAAAGCATCCGTTAGACTCTTGAAGTTTTCTTCGTTATCTATATTCTCTTCTCTATGGGCACTTACTAGAATATATTTACCTCTTTCTAAGTTTAATCTTTCTAGTACGTCGCTCTCTTCTATCTTTGACATATATTTTTTAAATACTTCTGGAA
>URKQ01000023.1 GCA_900548455.1 uncultured Clostridium sp. | reverse complement strand
ACTAGAAACAAATAAGACAATTATAATGATAACCCACAAGCTAGTTGATGATTTAGAAGGATTTGACGAGGTTTTAATTTTAGATAAAGGGAAAATTTTAAGTGGAGAATGATATTATGAAAAAATATGTAATGAAGGTTAAAAAATATCTTATTGCACAAATTGTAATAGATGCTTTATTAGTAATAATACTTTCATTTTTACCTGTTATTCAAAGAAATTTGTTTGATACAATTGAGCAAAAGTGTGAGTTAAATATAGGAAATTATATATTACTATATGTAATAAGCTTAATGGCTATAGCGGCTCTATCTTATTTGGGATATCTGATAACAAGTAAAGGAAGTATTGAGTTTAGAAGAATACTGAAAAAAGATTTGTTTAGGTCAATTACACTTTATAGTAATAAAAGATTCATAGAGAAATCAGTTCCAGATTACATATCAATATTTAATAATGATTTAGTTGCCCTTGATGAAGATTATCTTTTAGGAATGGTAAGTATTATTAAAGCAGTTAATATGATTATTATTTATAGCGTTACTATAATACTATTTTTTGATTGGAGAATTGCAGTATTACTTTCAGTGATATCAGTGATAAGTATAACAGTTTTTCCTAGATTTACTTCAAAAAAGTTGGCAAATCAAAAATATGAAGAACTTAGGAAAACAGAAGGATATACATCAAAGTTTACTGATTTACTTGAAGGAATTAGATTGTTTAATAATAGAACTAGGAGATATCTAGAGCTAGAACATGATAAAAAGCTTCAGGACATGGCTGATATTGAATATAAATATGGGAGAATGAGATCAATTGCTATAGTTGTAAATGGTGGATCTACATATTTGATAGATTTAATTTCTATATTATTAGGAGCATACCTTTGTATGGAAGGGAAAATTACGGTGGGAGCTGCAGTAGCATCCTTAGGATATATATACTCATATGTATCTCCTATGCAAATGTTGATGAAAGCAATAAATGGATTGAATTCATCGAAGAATGTAAGAATAAAGCTTATGAAACTTCTTGAAAATGACAAGATGATGAATACTTGTGAAAAAATAAAAGAATTAAAGTCCAATATAGAGATAGAAAATATGAATATTAATTTTGATGATTTCAAGATTAAGGATTTTTCATTTGAATTTGAAAGAGGGAAAAAATATGCAATTATCGGAAGTAGTGGCTCTGGTAAATCTACTGTTTTAAAGAGTTTAGCAGGTATTAATAAAATAGAAACAGGGAGTATTTGTATAGATAAACTAGATATAAGTAACGTTGATACAAGTGATGTTTTAGCATATCTAGATCAGAATGAATATATTTTTTCTGATGGATTTGAAGAGAATATTACTGTATATAACTCTTATTCAATGGTAGGAATAGATAGGATAAAGAACGGTATAGATAAGTGCATATATAATACAATTGCTAAAAGTAAAGATTGTAGTGAGTTAAGTGGTGGAGAAAAAAAGGTTGTTTCTATCTTTAGAAAACTTGTTCAGAAGCCAGATATTCTTTTATTAGATGAGCCTTTTACCGGGGTTGATAAGAAACTTTCAAAAACTCTTATGAAGGAGCTATTGAAGTTAGAAGATAAAACTATTATTATGGTAACTCATGATATTAAGGAAGAGTTAAAAGAGTTTGATGAAGTAATACTTATGGAAAATGGACAAGTTATTCATAGTGGAGAGTTTTCTGTGATAAGAGAAACTCCGGAATATAATAGCTTGGCAAATGGAGAAGCTGTTACAGCTTAAATAGAAACTTAAGATTTTATAATATTGTGAGTTAATAATCTTATTAAACATAAAAAAGCATCTTTTAATAGATGCTTTTTTATATGGGTTTATTTTAAAGAATATTTGCGAATGTATGTTCTTTGAAAAATAAAAAATATATAGAGTTTAATTTAACTCGAATTTAAGTTTAATTAACTCTAAAGGAAGATTGTAGAAAGATGCAAGCTGCTCAATAGAATACAACATTAGCAAACAAGGATCAAGCCTATTTTCATCTATTAATAATTGAGCACTGAAATAATTAGCTTGTTTTTCTAGCTTATTTATAGAATAAAAAGAGTTTTTTCTAAAGAATGGTGTATTTGAATTAGGGTGAATATGAGCATGACCTAACTCATGGGCACAGGTTGTCATTTGCATTACAGGATCTAGATTTTCGTTAATATGAATAAATTTTTGTCTAGCATATTTATTATAATAACCATTAATGCTACCTAAATTTTCATATAAGATAATAATGTTTTCACCCTTTGCAATTTCAAATGGATTATTAGTCCTATATTTTTTTACGAGCTTGTTAACTTCATTTTTTATATAAACTTTCATTATCCCCATTCCCCCAATGATGCTATTCTTTATCTTTATACTTGTTTGGAGTATATTTGACTTTCGCAATTTGTTTCGCTAGCTTCATGGAGTTTTCTAAACTTAATCGCAATAACTCTCTAGTTTCATCATCTATAGGTTCGCCATCAAACATAAGTCCATCTTGAGAGTTTTCTAATTGCTCTAGTGTTTCACTAAGAGCTTTTTTTATGTCTCTTTCAGCTTTTTTAGATATTTGTACATTTTTTAAATTATTATTTTCTTCATCATCTGAAAGAAGATAATCTACAGTAGTGCCAAAGAAATTAGATAGCTTTTTTAATGTGTCATTGCTAGCACCTTGTTTATTTGCTTCAATCATACCTATTGTAGAACGACTCAGTTCCAAGGCCTCAGCTAGTTCTTGTTGTGTAACCTTGTTTTGCTTTCTTAACAGTTTAACTTTATCACCTAACATAACAAATTCACCTCACAAGATAATCTTATCATAATTACTGACAAAATCAATATAAAAATTAAGAATTTTTAAGTAAAGTAAAGTAATACCGACATAAATAGAAAAATAGACGCTTTTACTGACTGTTGACCTTTTTACATATGTCGGTTTTAATGACATAATATAAATATACCAAGACAAAAGAATCACTCAATATAGTAAATTAATCTTATAGGAAAGAAAGGTGAAGATAAGGTGAAAATTACACCAATAAAAATGAGGAGAGTAAATGCTGGTTATGAAGAGATAACTAAGCCTTTACTAGAAAAATTAAGAATAAGTAAAAGTACATTTTATAAATTAGAGCAAGGTTGGACAAACCCATCTGCACAATTAATTAAAAGACTTGCTAATACTTATGAATGTACTACTGATGATATATTTAAGGATTTAAATATAAAAGGATAAGGAGTAAAAAATTTAAGTAAAGTAATAAAAATACTTATAGCATTTAACAGGGTTGGAGGTTATGTGATGGCAGATGTAAAGTGGATAAAGATTGTAACAGATATATTTGATGATGAAAAAATTCTATTAATAGAAAGTCTTCCAAGTGCCGATAGTATTTTAGTTGTTTGGTTTAAACTTCTTTGTTTAGCTGGAAAAAATAATAATAATGGAGTATTTACCTTAAATGATAGAATAGCATACACGGATGAAATGATCGCAACCATATTTAGGCGTGATTTAAATACAGTTAGATTGGCACTAATGACATTTGAAAAGTATGGAATGATTGAAATTATTAGTGATGTTATAACTATTCCTAATTGGAGTAAGTATCAAACTTTAGATGCTTATGAAAAAAGGAAAGAGAGGGATAGAATTTACCAAAAGGAAAGAAGAAAAAAGCAAAAATTACTTGCTGAAAGTACAACATCGGCCGACGATTCGTCAGACGTCGTTGCTTTAGATATATATAAAGATGTAGAAGAAGAAAGAGAAGAAGATAGAACTATATCTAAAGATGTAGTTTGTAGTACTCAATTAATACAACAAATTATTGGGAAATGGAATTCAATAGGATTAACTTCAACATTAACTAAAATTACACCAAGAACAAAGAGGCATGATTCATTAAGGGCCAGGCTTAAACAATATGGAGAAGGTGAAGTCTTTAGGGCAATAGATGAAATATCAAAGAGTAAATTTTTAATGGGTAAGGTAAATAATTTTGAAATAACTTTTGATTGGTTTGTATGTCATAACAACTTTGTAAAGATAATTGATGGTAATTATATGGATAAGGAGGTGAACAGAAATGGAAGAGGTAGAGAAGATAGCAGAAATAATACAAAATTTGCGAACCTCATCAAAAATGACGAAATCAAACTTACAGATGAAGAAAGAAGAAAGGCATCTAAGGAACTTATATAATTGCCCTATTTGTTGTGATACTGGATTTATCCCCACAGAAGATGAAAATGGATATGTGGTATATAGATATTGCAAATGTAGAGAAATGGCAAGGGTTGAAAAGATTTGGAAAGATAGTGGGATTAGTATTAATGACATAGATAAGAGTTTTAAGAATTTCAAAAATTGGAATATGGAAATTGAGAATATGAGAGATAGGGCTACAAATTATTATTATAGATTTAATACTATAAGAGATGAAAGATCTAATTCAATAATGATGTGTGGAAATCCTGGATGTGGTAAAACTCATTTAGCTATTGCACTGGCTAACAATCTTATTCAAAATAAACAAATATCAGTAATATATATGCCATATCGTGATGTGGTTATCAAACTTAAGCAGAACATAATTGATGAGGAGGCTTATAAAAAGATTATAAGTAAATATAAGTTGGCAGAAGTGCTTTTAATTGATGATCTTTTTAAAGGAAAGATTAATGAAACAGATATAAATATTATATTTGAATTAATCAATTATAGGTATTTAAATAGGTTGCCGTTAATAATTAGTACTGAATTTACTGTGGACAAACTACTAGAGTTTGATGAAGCAGTTGGAAGTAGAATTTATGAAATGTGCAAAGGTTTCATAACAGAGATTAGAGGGACTGAAAATAATTATAGATTGAAATAGGGGCAGTAAACATAGACTTTCATCGGATTTATAAGGTTATATACAGATTGATAGGTACAAGTTTAAAGGAGTGGGATGAATGAATTATATTAATGAATCAATTGAGTTGTTAGAGAACTATAAGATGCTAAAAGGTTCAATTAAATCAATGGAAAGTGAATTGGCATATTTAAACATTGAATTGAATGAAATGGGGTACAAGCCTATTAATTATAATGGTATGCCTCATGGTAATTATAAGATTCCAGATGATGAAATATGTAATAGAATAGTTAGAAGAGATAAAAAAGAAAGGGCATTGAAGGAAACTAAAGCTAAAGTAGAAAGGATTGATTTAATATTAACTAAATTAGATTCAGAAGAAAAAGATGTTTTAATTGCAAAGTTTATTGATGGTAAGTCCTATGAGGTTATATCAGATGAACTACATTTAAGCTTTGCGTCTATTACAAGAAGAAAAAATGATGGATTAAAGAATTTGTCGCTACAACTTTGGGGAATTATGCCGTTAATGTAAAAGGAGCATTTAAGAAATATAGTGAAATGATTAAGGGTTGTAATGGAATAGAACTTTTAGGTTTATGATATAAACACATGAGTAAAACATGAGCAACAACTATTAAATATTCATGATAAAATAGTATTAAGTTAAGCTGGTTTGAGTTATTAAAGTAATTCAACTGGCTTTTCTTGAGTTATACCTCATATTATTTTGTTTACTGAAAATGTGATATTGGTTATTAATTAATCTAGTATGAAATAGTGGTTCATAAATTACACTATCATCTAGGTTATTTTATTATATAACACAGTATTTTTAAGGGGGTAAGTATTATGGTTAATTTATAGAGGTATTTATAAATGATTTTTATTGTTTAGAAAGACTAGGTGAAAAATTGGGGAATGAGACGATATGAGTGTATAAGAAGAAAAGCATAGTTGAGACTATAGCTTAATTTTATGGAGGTAAAGCAAAATGATAATTAATTCAATAAGAAATTATATAAGACAATTCAAGTGTCTTGATACCTTCAATGATGCAATTAAAGTGAATGCGAATTACGTAGAGGATGGTTCTGAAACATATTTAATAAAAGAAATTCCATGTAAGTCAATTCTTAAAAAGTATGTAGATGGGACATCTGAAAAACAATATCAGTTTGTTTTTACATCAAAGAAACCATATGGTAACGATGTTTTAACAAACATAGATAATAGTGGATTTTATGAGAAGTTTGCTAAAGAAGTTGAAGAAAACAATATTAAGGGACTATTACCAGTATTGAAGGGTAACTTAGTACCTTTAGAGCTTGAAATTCTAACAAGTGGACATGCTGTTGAGGCGACAGAAGATACAGCTAAATTTCAAATTGAACTTAGATTAAAGTATATGGAAGGAAGTAGATAATATGGCAATTAGAAAAAGAATGATACAAGGTAACTATTTAAAAGTGGGAGAGGTATTTGAATTACTTGGTACAGGGTTTACAGAATTAAATGAGATGCCAAGTGCACAAGCTACAAGCAAACGATATATAAATCAGAGCAGTGCTAGTCAATCAATTACAGGATATGAGTGGGCAACTACTTTTAACACAGATCAAATTGTTTCAGATAAGGCAATAGAGCATATAAGAGAGATTGGAGAGATGCTTAAAGCTGGAGCAGATACAGAAACTGAATATGTAATAGTAGATTTAGATAAAGAAGCTAAAACTAGCGGTTACAGAGCTAGAAAATTTAAAGTGGCTATACAAGTCGAAGGATTTGAAGACAACGAAGGTGAATTAACTATTACTGGTTCATTCTTAGGATTAAGCGATCCTGTGCTAGGAACATTTGATACAACAACAAAAGCATTTGCAGAAGGATTTACACCTAAAGCATAATAGAGAGGAAAAACCTCTCTATTTTAAATTGGAAGGAGATATTAATCATGATAATAAATGGGGTAGAACTTGAAAATATAGATTTAATGGATAGTGATGTAATGGAAAGGGTTGAAAATGCAATTGATAGCATAGCCCATATAGATGAACAATGTGAAGGAATGAAAACAAGCACAGCTATGAAATATCAATGCAATGCTATTTTTCAATTATTTAATAATATCTTTGGTGAAGGCACCGATAAAAAAATTTTTGGAGACAAAACCAATTTATTAGTATGTATTAAAGCCTTTGAAGAATTTGTTGCAGGGTTAAATGAGCAGAATGCAGAAATTGAAAAATTTAGAAGTAGGTATTCTAAAAATAGAGCACAAAGAAGAGTTAAATAAAGATGAATATGTTAGTTGATTTATTACCAACTAAAGTTACTATAGACGGCTTAGAATATAAAATAAATTGTGATTTTAGAACATCAATATTATTTGAGTTACTTATGCAAGATGTTGAATTGAATAATGAGGAAAAGCTTATTAGTGCACTTGATTTATATTATCCAGAATTACCTGGGAATATAAATGAAGCTATGGAAAAGATGCTTTGGTTCTACAGATGTGGAAAAGATGAAGTTGATTCTAAAAACAATAACAAAGGAACTAGTAAAGCTGCAAATATTTATTCCTATGAATACGATGATGATTATATTTATTCTGCATTTTTATATCAATACAACATAGATTTGCAAGATATAAACTATTTACATTGGTGGAAATTTAAAGCTATGTTTAAGGCTCTTAAAGAAGATAACATGATAGTAAAAATTATGGGATATAGAAGTATAGAGTTATCAAAGATAAAAGATAAAGAGCAACGCAAATATTACAAAGGACTTAAGAAAATTTATGAATTGCCTAAAATGTCTATGGATGCAACAAAAGAACTTGAGGAATTAAATAAGGTTCTTTTAAATGGTGGAGACTTAAGCAAAGTATTGTAAAACCAAAAAATATTAAGCACTTAGGAGACTAGGTGCTTTTTTAATGTATAGGAAAGTATGGGTTTTTCTAGTATTTATTTTTAGAAAGGTAGGTGACAATATGGCAGATAATAAAAATTTAAGTATAATAGATAACAAAAGTATAAATATGATAGACAATAAAAGTATAAATCTAATAGAAAATAAAGTCATGACAAAGACGGAAAATAACATTGTTAATACGATACAAAATAAGTTTGTTAATACGACACAAAATACAATCAATATAGATGTAGATATGAGTACAAAAGAAGCAGAGAAAAATGTGGACGCATTAGATGGTAAGCTTAGCGGTATTGCAAAGGGAAGTTTAAAAATATTTACAGATGGCATAGGTATTGCAGCAAATGGGATTTCTACATTAGGAACTTTTGCTGTAGAAAATTCCGCTACATTAGAAGGTATGTTATCTACACTAAAAGGTAACGCTGCAGGGCTATTAATGGAAGTTTTACAGCCAGTAATAGATGGTATGGAAAATACAGTGTTGCCGGCCATAAGTGGGTATATAGATATATTAAGTAATACTTTTAAAACAGATGGTTTAAACGGAATGATTGGAGCATTTGCAGAAATTTTTGCAAATATACTGGAAACTATAGCAAGCTATGCACCTCAAATGATAGGAGTAGCAATTAACATTATTCAATCCCTCATTACCGGTATACAAGAAAACTTACCATTAATAGTAGAGAGTGCACTAAGTATAATGAACAGTTTAATAAATGGTATTATTGAGCTGTTGCCAATGATTTTGGAAATAGGACTTCAACTAATGATTCAGTTAATAACAAGTATAGCGGAGTCTTTACCAACTTTAATAACTAATATAATAAGTCTTGTTATTAACATTTGTGATACATTAATAGCAAATATACCTTTAATCATAGATGCTGGATTGCAATTATTAATGGGATTAATTCAAGGGATCATGGATAACTTACCTGTGCTAATAGAGAATGTACCTAGAATTATAAACGATTTTTGTAATGCAATAGCCAATAAATTTCCAGATATATTAGCTGCAGGATTTGAAATGATTTGTATAATTGGCCGTGGGTTAATTGAAGCTATACCAGCTTTAATAGAAAATATACCTCAAATAATCACTGCTATTGTAAATGTATTTAGAATGTTTAATTGGTGGAACTTGGGGAAAGATTTTATAACTTTCATTGGTCAAGGTATTGGCAGTATGGCTGGAAGTATTGGTGAAATAGCATGTAATTTGGGCAAAAATATAATTAATGCTTTTAAAAATATATTTTCTGGTGCTCCGAATATTGGTAAAAATTTAATAATGGGCATTTGGGAAGGTATATTAAATATGAAAGATTGGATTATAAATCTTATTGGAGGTTTTGCTGATAGTGTTGTTGGTGCTATTAAAGGTTTCTTTGGTATTTGCTCACCTTCGAGAGTTATGAGAGATCAAGTAGGTAAATATCTAGCACAGGGTGTTGGAGTAGGTTTTGAGTTAGAAACAGAAAATGTGGAAGGTGATATGACTAATAGTTTATCTGGAATAGTGTCTCATATGCAATTGGCAGTAGATGGTGAAGTATCAAGAACTGGCATGGGATTAAGCGCTAATAGTGCTATGATTACTGGTAGTGTTAGTGATGGAATAAACACACCTATAAAAGATGGTGAAGTATTCATAGTAAAAAATTATATGGATAGTGAAGAGATAAGTGAATACACATATCAAAAAGTTGATGGTAAATTTGCTATTGCTGGAAAGAGGGTGAGATAATGCTGGTTAATGGTGTTGATAGTTCTAATTATAAAGCTAGATTAATGGATAGAGAAATAAGTAGTTCAGATTTTGAAATTAATAATTATTGGGACAATAATTTACTAGAACCAATAATAATAAATGACGAACGAAAAACCTATAAAGCCCTAACTATGAAAATAGATATTTTATGCAAAAATGCAGATGAATTAGAAAAGATGAAAAGTAGTTTAATAAAGGAACTTCAAGTATCAACAATAAAATTTGACGATATTACAACAAAATACAAAGGATTTATATCGGACTCACCTAGTTATAGCTATATATCTAAAGGAAATGAAATTATGACAGTTAAGATGTTAGTATACAGTTTTGATGATGAAATTGAGGAGACTTTAAACAAAGTATCCGCTAAAAATATTAATGTGAAAGGTAACATTATAGTTCCGGCTATATTAGAAGTTACTCCTTCAATCAATTTAATAGATTTAAAAATCAATGGTTTGTCTGAAGATCTTATAGTACTTAAAAATTTAAGGCAAGGTAAAAAGATTATAGTTAATGGTGAGGATGGAACAGTAATTGAAGAAGGTATAAATAAATTTGGAGATACTGATATGTGGGAATTTCCAAGACTTAAACCAGGATTGAACACAGTAAAGGTTAATGCTAATAGTTGTGATATAACGGTTAAGTATAAGCCTAGATACATGTAGGGGGGAGTTGCATGCTACAATTATTTGATGTAAATAAGAATAAAATAAAGGGACTATCAGCATATAAAGACTACTGCATAGAAAGTAAATTAAAGACAGGAGATAAAACCCTGTCTTTTTTATATCCTAAACATTTATCAAAGGAATTAAAAGAAGAAGGATATATAAGAAATAAAACAGATGAATTTGTAATAAAGGAAATTAGTAATAGTGGAAATTATAAAAGCATTAAAGCAGTATTAAATGTAGAAGATTTAGAAGGTAAGGAATGGGAACATTTTACTACAACTAATCAAACTATAAATCAATGTATTTCATTAGCTTTAGCAGGTACTGGTTGGACTTTAAGGATGATAGATAATATAAGTAAAAAAAGAACTATCAAGAAAACTAATTGCAATAGTTGGGATATAATTCAAGAAGCTAGAAAAACGTATAATGCAGAAATTGAATTTGACACTATAAGTAAGATAGTTAAAGTTGCGGAGAGATTAGGAAGTGATAAAGGAGCCTATTTTATAGATTCTTTAAACTTAAAAGATTTAAAATCACAATCTAACAGTTATGATTTTTATACAAGAATAGTTGCTTTAGGTAAAGATGATCTAAAAGTTATAGTTGAAAATTTTAAGTATAGTAATAAGACAAAGACACTTATTTGGAAAGATGAAAAATATACTGATGAAGCCAGTTTAAGAGAAGATGCAATAATTAAGTTAGATGAAATATCAAAACCGTATCATGCATATGATGCTGATATATTAGACTTAGCTAATATGAGTGATAAATACAAAGATATATTAAGCTATAAATTAGGTGATGTTATAACTTTAATATCTAAAGATGAATATATAAGAGAAAAGCAAAGAATAGTTTCAATGAAAGTATGGCCAGATAAACCTGAGAAAAATAGTTGTGAAATAGCTAATACTATTTTAAGTTTTGAGGATTTGCAAAAGGAACACCAAAATACAGCTGACACAGTAAATAATGTAACCAGTGACAATGGAACTATTAGTGAAGGAGCAATTCAAGGTGTAGTCAAAAAGCTTGTTGTAGATAAGGCAGATATTAATAGTTTAAATGCTGTAGAGATACGTGTAGGAGATATTGAAGCTACAAAGGCTAATATTACAGAACTTAAAGTTACTAATGCTACTGTTGATAAGTTAACGGCAAATAAAGCTGATGTGATACAACTAAATGCAGTAAGTGAAAAAGTTAATTTATTGGAAGCAGATAGTGCAAATATTAAAACCTTAGTAGCAGGCAATATTACAGCAGATAATATTCAATCAGATTTATTACAGTCATTAAAGGGTTGGATGCTAGAGGGATCTATAGGTAATGCCCAGATAAGTGATTTAGATGCTAATAAAATTAAAAGTGGTACCGTAGATACAAGCTTAGTTAGTGTAGCTGGACCACAAGGAAGGTTGAAATTACAAGGTAATAAACTCCAGGTGCTTGATAGTAAGGATAATGCACTTTATGAAAGAATAATGCTGGGAGTAGATGAAAATAACAATAGTGCTTTAGTATTAAGAGGTAATGACGGAAAGACTATATTATTAAATCAAGATGGATTAACAAAAGCAGGATTTACAGATGGATATAATAAAATTGATAATAATAGTCTTGATGGTTCTAAGTTAGATATTAATAGCGTAGTAAGAAAGGTTAATGGAGCTACAGAAAAAATATCTAGTACAGTTGTTCAAGCTGGAGACAAAAGTCTTAATGTGTTACTTCAAGAACAAAATAATAATATTACGGAGCATGGTAAAAATTTAGCTACTCAAGAAGCAAGGATAACAGCTAATGAGAAAGCAATTAATTTGAAGGTAGATAGTCAGACATATGCAACAGATAAGACTACTATTAATAAAAATATTGAAACTACTTTAACTAATAGCAAAGCTTATGCAGATGCTAAGAAAAGTGAAGCAATATCTACGGCAGCTACAGATGCAACAACAAAAGCAAATGCAGCAAAAGATAGTGCGGTTAGTACTGCAGCATCTGATGCAACAACTAAGGCAAATAATGCTAAAGATACAGCAATATCAGAAGCTCAAAAGAAAGCTGACAAAGCACTATCAGACAGTAAGGCTTATGTAAATCAAGAAATAACAACAGTTAATAGCAATCTTTCAAAAGCAACATCAGAAATTAGTGTACTTAAGGGGCAGATAGCTTTAAAAGTTGAACAGGGTGATATTGATAAAACTGTTACTACAGTTAAAAATGAACTAGATTCAAAGATTGCTAATGTAACAACTACAACAGATACTAAAATTAATACTGCTAAATCTGAAATAAAAGCTGAAACCGATAAAATAAAATTGAGTGTTACTGGTTTGGATTCTAAGACTAAAGCAATAGAAACACAAATGGATGATAAAGCCACTAAATCAGAGATTAAGATAGTTTCAGATAAAGCAGCTACAATTGAAGCAAATCTAGGTGGCATAACACAAAGGGTATCGAGTACAGAAAGTAAGGTAAACACTTTAACTGGAAACGTAACAGATCAAGAAAAGAGACTTAAGGTGGCTGAAAACAAAATAACTGATGAAGCTATAATAAATACGGTATCTAAGACAATATCAGATGCTAAATACGATACTATATCTATATCTAAAGCAGTTGCAGGTGGTAAGATGTTATTCTCAGATCCCACTTTTACAGAAGGTGTTAATGGATTAAGTTTATATAACTTGTCGGGCGGAACTCATTTGAAGATGAATAGAATAGCTAAACCAAGTGATTGCCCAACAACATCGTCACATTGTATGGAATTTAGTGTGGATGGAATTAACACGGATCCAGGTAACGGTGGGTTTCACTTTGATGGATTATGTTCAAGAGCTAATGCTATATTTATAACAAAAATACGAGCTAAAATACCAGAAGGATTAGCAATAAATTGGCACAGCAATCCAACTGGGGTAGGTCGTATAGATAAATGGTTAACATCTAATGTTGGTACTGGAAAATGGGAAGAATATATACATGAAACCATATGTGGAATAAGTGGCACGTTCAGCACAACTGAATTTTATGCTATAGCAGGTGGAACACCTCCGTTTAAGTGGCATATTGCATCCGCTACAGTATATGACATAACAGATACAAACGATTTAAATTTAAGGGTTGCTCATGCAGAAACAAAGATAACCGATGATGCAATTATAAATACTGTTAAAGATGCAAAAACAAATGGAAAAGCAACATTTGCAACTACATCTACTGTAGAACAATTGAATGACCAAGTTAATTTTAAGTTTTCAAGTACTGGTGGTAGAAACTTAATCAAGAATGGATTAATGAACGAAACATTAGCCCATTGGCATGATAATGGCGGTGGTTTATTTCATGATACAACTTGGTTCTTTGGTGGTAAATGTGGGGCTAGTAGATTTCCAACTGGAATAAGTGGTGAATATATTTATTTGAAACCACTTACTGATTATGTATTTAGTTGTTACTTCTGGTGTGAAAATGCTATTGCAAGCACATCGATTAAACCACTGCATTTTTGGTGTGCCACTAGTCAGGGAGTTGCGGATACTAATGCATGTGATCTTGTAGACTATAAACAAAAATATGATGGTGCTGATGTTAAACAATGGGTACAATTATATATACACATTAGAACTAAAGGTAGCCCATGTTGGTTTAGACCGTTTTTTTACACTGGAGATTCACAAACAGGACTATTTAACGTAACACAAATTATGATGGCTGAGGGTAAGATACCTATTCCATTCTCTCCACATCCAGATGAAGTATATGCTGGTAACACTAAAATAGATGCTGACGGTGTTGAGATATATAATGGAGCTTTAACTGTAAAAAATAAAGCAGGTAATAAAGTAATTGAAGCAGATAGTACCGGAGATATTACTTTTAAAGGTAAATTGCAGCCGAATGATTATCAGTTAAAACTTTTCGGAAATGATTGTAGGATAGATGGTTCTGCCAGTGCTATTCGTATGCAATTAACGCCACATAATTATATTTCTATGGATAGCTCTGGGTATATGAGAGTTTTCAACCAACGAAGTAATAGCGGTAATAATTATGTTTCTTTAGGGGTAAATGAAGAGGGTCACACAATATTATTTTGTGGTACAACTATGCTTAAATTACTTGGTGGTTCAGCTCCAGGAGTGCAAGCAAGATGGGGTGGTGATGGAGGTTATTGCCCTATGGTAGCTAGTGACTTTGTTAACAATTCAACCATTAAGGCTAAAACTAACATCAGTAGTTTAAATATAGAAAATGCTATAAATATCATTAAAGAAAATAATGTAAGAAATTATCAGCTCAAATCAGATATAGACAATGAAATGCAACAGGAAAATGTAGAATATGATAATAAAAGTGTGATTTATGCCGGTAACGCACCTATAAAAACTGGATTAATAATAGAAGAATTGACACCACAAGCTAAGGCTTTGTTAGTGCCTAAAGATACAGATTGTATAAGTTTATATAGCATGGTTAGTTTGTTGTGGGGTGTAGTACAAGAGCAACAAAAAGAAATAGAAGAATTAAAGAGTTTAGTTAATCGGGGCTAAATATTTTTATTTTAGACAATATTAAAGGATGATGACAAAATGGATAAATTAATAAAATCAATTATAACAGCCACTGGTACATGCTTAACATGGTTATTTGGAAGTTGGGATTTAGCTTTAAAAATATTAATTATATTTATGATATTAGATTATGTTACAGGTATAATAAGGGCATGGATTAACAAAGAAATATCTAGCGACATTGGACTTAAGGGGATTGCTAGAAAGTGTGTAATATTTGTAGTGCTGATAGTAGCTGTAATGCTAGATAGACTTTTAAATACGGGAACATGGGTGTTTAGAACCTTGGTATGTTATTTTTACATTGCCAATGAGGGGATAAGTTTGTTAGAGAATTGTGCTGGTTTAGGATTACCAATACCTAAAAAAATTAAAGAGGCACTATTACAACTAAAGGATGGAGAAAAGAAAAATATTACAAAATGAGAGTAGGAGCAATCCTACTCTATTTTTTTACATAATCATAATAAAAAGGAGTGATGTTATATGATAATTGCAAATAGAGGAGGTCATACCAAGACTGCACCAGGCGCTTTAGATAAAATTGATGAATTAACAGAAGATAGAAAAGTGTATAAAAGGGTGCAAGAATTACTTGCAGAGGTAGGAAATACTATGTTGGATTGTACACCTCCTCAAAATTATTCATTTCCGGATGAATTAAATTATGGGATTAATAAGTGCAATGGATCTTTGGCAGAACTATTTTATAGTATTCACTTTAATAGTACCCAAGGAGCTTATGGGTCAGAGGTATTAATATATCCTGGGACACAATTAACTACTGATATAGGGAATAGAATATTAAGTAACTTAGCCTCCTTGGGGTTTTATAATCGAGGGTTAAAACCTAGGACAGATTTAGGAGAGATTACTAGTATAAATTGTCCAAGTATGATTATAGAAGTTTGTTTTGTTCATGAAAAAGATGCAAATCTATACAATAGTTTAGGAGTTGAAAAGGTTGCTAGAGCTATAGCAAATGGAATTGATGGTAGAGTAAATTTAAATAAAGGGGAGGAATATTATGTGGATAATATAGTAGTTTATATGAACGATATAGATAAGAGAGCAGCTGAGTATTTAGCAGATTATTTGGTGTGTCCAATTATGGATGGAAGAAGAGCCCCCTTTGATTATAGTAGAATAAAAAATGTATATTGTGTTGGAGGAGAAAAGGGGCAATTTACTTCTTATTGTACAAAGCATATTGCAGGTGATAATAGATATAATACAATGCAGGCGATATTGAATTTTATAGAATATCTTAAAAAAATAAATATATAAAATAACAATTATTTGAATTATAATAGTAGAAATAATAAATAGGTACTTTGCTATTTACTCAAATACTATAAAATGAAAAATGTTGACAAAGGATGAAAATATTATACAATGAATATATACTGAATAATAACTAGGGGGATTAATTGATGGCAAACGGAAAAAAGAAATTCTATAAAAAGTGGTGGTTTTGGCTTATAATTGTTATAGTTATAGCTGCAGGTGCGTATGGTGGAAAAGGAAATGAACAAGCTAAAAGTGAAGGATCCACAAAGCCAGGGGAAACACAAGAACAAAAAACTGATGACAAAAAAGATAGTGCAGTGAAAAAAGAAACTGCAAAAGAGGATACAAAAGTAACATATGAAAATTTCTTAAAAGTAAATATGGATTCTAAATATGAGGATGTAGTTGCTATATTAGGAGAGGGAAAAGAATTAACTTCTTCAGAAGTTGGAGGAGTAAAATCTGTAATATATACTTGGAATGGTACAGGAATAAGTAATGTTACTATAACTATACAAAATGATGTAGTTTCAGGAAAAGCTCAAGCTGGACTAGGAAGCAAGGATGCAGGAATAACTCTAGAAAAGTATAATCAAGTTACGGATGGAATGTCCTACGATGAAGTTAAAGAAATATTGGGAGAAGGTCAAATAACTTCTCAAACAAAAATTATGGATGTAGAATGCTTAATGTATACTTGGATGAATAAAGATGGTTCAAATGCTAACCTTACTTTTTCAAGTGATAAATTAGGTGTGAAGGCTCAGTTTAATTTAAAATAGTATGACATATGGGTAGTAAGATTAAGTTCTTATTGCCCTTATTTTTTATGCCGAGAAAATACCGGATAAAGTTTTATGTATAATGAAGGACAATACTTATTTTATTGCAATAAAATAAATGATATAATTTACAATATATGTATTAAATTGAAATTGGATTTTCTTTAAAGGAGATGAGGATAAAGCATGATTGGTGCATTGGTTGTGTGGATGATATTAGGTATATTTTCAATTTAGAATTGTGTCTGCAATTAATAAAAACATAATTGAAAGTATGGGTGGAGAAATTGTGCTTGTAGCTTTAGGTTTTTCTGCTTATATAATTGTGCTATGTATAGTAAGTTGCATTCAAGGATTTAAAAATTGCAGAAAATAGATAAAGTGTGAGTAATAATTCTAATTGAATCACTTAACCTTAAATATTTTAAATAGATTTTTTAACACAGCTAGAGAAGCTATTATGGTTAAAAATTTTCAAGACTTTTACGAAAAACTACCTAAGGGAAAATACTATGGACAACTGGGTAAATCTCACGTATATAAGTTAATTAGAACAGGAAATAATGGTGGAGAAGATCCTATTAATACTTTTGCTAATAGCATTAACAACGATTATGAGCCAACTAAAGGAAAAGTGTATTCAATAATATATGTATATATGAATTCATATTATAGATCAGACGGAATAGAAGAACCTTATGGTGAAATTAATATACCTTACTTTAAAGGAAAGGGGTCTGTAAGGTTATATACTAAAGACAATAATAAAAAAGCATATAAGATATTTGAACGTTGGGGAGCACAAGAGGGATTGTTAGGAGATGTGACTTTTATACTTAAGGATTCTAAAGGTGCAACTAAGCTTAATAAAGAATAGATTATGTTAGAAAAGAAAGTAACGAAATATTTATATAGAAATTAAAGTAAATGGTAACTTGAATCGAGAATAATATTATTAATCAAATGAAAGAAGGGGTTAGTATGGGCATTAACAATATAAATGGAAATTACAGTATGTATTCAAATGGATTATCCACGAAAACTTGTGAAGTTAAAGATTCATATATGTCCAAAGGCGATGTGAAAAAGACTTTAGAATTTAAGGATAGTATAGAGATCGCCGCATCCCAAGAAAATATTTCAAGGGCAAGTAGAGTTGGCGGTGTAACTATAGATAAAGGAACAGCAGCTCATACAACTTTATATGTTGATAGGGGTTCTTTTAATCAAATAGTAGACTATACTACCAATAATCCAGATTGTCAGTGGGAAGAATTGGGAATTGATGATGAGAAGAGATGGGTTGTCGTTAATGGACAGCGATTTGAATGTCCTCTTAGTGAACAAGAAAAAGAAATGCGTAGACGACTTAGAAAAGGGCTTGTTGAAATATTAGATGAAGCTGATAAGGAAATGGAAAAATATAAATCCAAATTCCAAAAGAAAGAAAGTGCTACATTAACTTTAGATGAAAACAATAAGGTTGTGCTAAATGTTGATGAAAATATACAATTAAATGATAAAATTAAAGCGCTTATGAGTAATGATAAGGTAATGAATATGTTAGCAGATATTATGAAAATGAATAAAGGGCAAAATTTTAAATTTTCAATATAACATTTAAAAGTGACTCTAAGGAAGCAACTTATTTAAGAAATTATGTATCAAATTACAGAGAGTTTAGGTTCTAAAAACATACAATAACGTATAATTTTATAATATAATGGTTAAGATAGATTACATATTGATGATATGTCCACAATGTTTAACATTATAATAGGAGTTGATAGAAATGATTTTAGTAAACACAGATTATATTACGGGGAAAGAACTTGAAATGTTAGGGATTGTAAAAGGGGCAACCATTCAATCTAAGCATATTGGGAAAGATATTTCTCAAAGCTTTAAAACTATTGTTGGGGGAGAGCTTAAATCTTATACTCAAATGATGAATGAAGCTAGAGAGATTGCAACAGGAAGAATGGTTGAAGAAGCCCAATCTCTAGGGGCAGATGCTATAGTGAATGTTCATTATACAACGGCAGCAGTAGTTCAAGGTGCTGCGGAGATTATGGCATATGGAACTGCTGTAAAATTTAAATAATAGTTATTTTTTAATATAGTAAAAAATTAAGGGGTGAAGGTTATAAGAATCTTCACCCCTTTAAAATCATCATGTAAAAAGTTGTATAAAATTTTCGTTAGAATCTATTTTTGATTCTCTTCAATTTTATCAAACTTGGTGTCCATTATTATGTCAACTCTACGATTCTTAGCTCGTCCCTCGGCTGTAGAGTTATCTCCAATGGGACGAAATTCACCATATCCAAGTACAGATATTCTTTCTGGGCTAATACCAGTTTCATCAATTAATATTTCGGCAACATTTGTAGCTCTTATTACAGACAACTCCCAGTTAGACTTAAATTTAGTATTATTTATTGGTAGATTGTCTGTATGACCTTCGATTCTTATATAGTTTGGCATAGAATTTAATAATTTTCCCATGGTTTTTAAGTTCAGATTATTATCAGATTTTATAGTAGCTGTACCAGAATCAAAGAGTATGGAGTTACTCATACTTATTACAAGGCCTCTATCATCAATATCTGTTGAAACACTTTCGTTTAAACTATTGGATGTTAAATAACCATCAACTTGCTGTTTTAAGTCAGATAGCATATCTTCTTCGCTTTTTTCTTCGCCAGAAGAATTTTGGGAAGAAGTTCCACCAACGATGTTTATAGAGTTACCTCCAGTTAGTATTCCTGTACCTGAACCAAAAACTGAATTGAAACCTGATGCTAAATTTTCATATTTTTTATTATCTACTTTACTAAAAGCATAAAGAATTATAAAAAATACTAGAAGTAAGGTTATTAAATCGGAATAAGTGATTAACCATCGCTCATTGTTTCCTTCCTGTTCATGACGTTTTTTTTTCATTTTAATTCTCAACTCCTAGATTCTTAACTGAAGAATTTTTAACTGAAGCTGATTTTTCATATAATTCAACCTCTTTGTCAGAAAGAAAGCTTTTAAGTTGTTCTTCAATGACATTTGGATTTGCACCACTTTGAATTAATAAGATACCTTCAATAATTAATTCTTTTTCTAACATATCTTGCTTATTTAATTGTTTTAACTTATTTGCGATAGGGATCCAAAGTACATTAGCTGAAGCTACACCATATAGAGTTGCGATAAATGCTGTAGCAATGAGTGGAGCAAGAGAGCCAGGGTCTCCACTTAAGTTACCTAAAATATGTACGAGCCCTAGTACAGTTCCTATTATTCCCATTGTTGGAGCGAAACCACCTGCAGCCTCAAATATGGATGCATTATTTAAATGTCTTTCATACATATTTTCTGTTTTAAGTTCAAGGGTTGTCCTAATTATATCGGGTTCAATACCGTCAACCATCATTCTTAAACCTTTAAGAATGAATGGATCTATTGATTGAGATCCAGAAATATTGGATTCTAGACTTAAAAGTCCATGTTTTCTTGTTTGAATGGACAATTCTTTAAGCTCTGTTATTAGCTCATGAGTATTATTCTTTCTTGGAGTAAAGGCTACTTTAAGAATTTTACCTATATTTTTTAACTCATCTTGAGAAAAAGAGGCTATTATAGCTCCGAAAGTTCCTCCAAATACTATAAGCAGAGCAGTTGGCTGAAATAAGCTTCCTATGGCTCCTCCTTCCAAAACAAAGGCTAAAATGAGTGAAACGAGTCCTACAACGATACCAATTATACCAGTCATAATTATCCTCCTTAAAATACAATATTATTATTTTTTAATAAATTGAGTTGCTAGAAATGAGTATTTAAAAACAAGAAAAATAACTTATTTTAGCAAAACTACATTATTAATGCAATAATATTACTACAGTAGGTTTTATATATAAAGTAAAAATATCGCCAATTTTTTCAAAGTTAAAGGGACTGCACACTAATTATTTAGTGCGTCAGTCCCTCCTTGAGTGATACGTCTTTATATCATTATATGTAAGGTTCTCCGGCAATAGGTGCAGGATTTTCTCCCATTGATCTAGCAATAGATAATCCTACTTCTCTAGCTGCAATTACTGATTGTCTTACAGCATCAGAGTCTCCTGTTATGGTTATGATGACTTCATTTGAATGAGAAGTTCCCTTACTTGGACTTAAGTAATTAACAAGTTCAACATTTGCAGTTTTTAGTGCAGTATCAGCCATTACAACTCCAATTCCTGCTGGGGCACCTACAATTATCCCAAAAGCTTTTCCTATAGGTGCATTAAACCCTTTATTTAAAGCAAAACTTGCCCTTGCAGTGTAATGCAATTCTACATGACCTGTATCAAATCCATAAACTTCTCCGAAATTTCTTTCTGTATTTTCCAGGGTAATTTCAACTGCTCTTTTTACATCAGATACACTTTCTGATGCAAGTATAATTAAGCATCCATGACCTGCTCCACCTTTTGTATCTCTAGGAAGTTCCACACTTACTACTTTCGAATTAGTAGCTTTTACTGCTTCATCAGCAGCCATAAGTTGGGAGCCAGCTCCAGTTCTGTTGCTAATAATTCCTATGGCTCTGTCTGTTTTATCTAAACCCATTTTATCTCTTAAAATGCTATCCACATTTGCTATAACAAGACCGACTGTATCTCCGTATTTTACTGATCCTATAAACTCGGACATTGATGATGATGTGTTCATTAAATCTTTCTCCTTTGAGTTGAATTCTTTTACTTGTTGTTTATATAATTTTACTAATTTACTCCTTTAGAGTCAAATTTTTTTCCAAATTATCAATTTAGTATTATCATTGGTAATAAGAAATACACTTTAATAATGTAAAGGATTTACCATCTTCTACGATAATACTATCATATTGACTTTTAGGGGGACATTTCAATGCGGTTAAACGTAAAATATAATTTTAGTACACTTAAATCTAAAATAATTCTATTACTATTATTGGTTGCACTTATTCCAGTACTTATTTCAACTATTATAAGCACAACGTTATTAAGATCTTCAACTAAGAAGGAAGTAGATTCTAAGATTTTAAATAGAAGTACAAGTATTGCCCAAGAAATTTCAGGCTATATAAATTCAGGGTATACTTTAATTGAAAGTTTAGCTTTTAGTGAAGATATTACATTACTAGATTCTAATAGGCAATCAAAATCACTTTTAACTAATATAAAAAACAATCCTAGTTTTTTACTATTACATGTTCAAGATGAAAAAGGAATGCAGACAGCTAAAACTTCTGGAGATTTAGGTGATAGAGCTAATAGATGGTGGTTTAAAAAAGCCATGGAGGAGAAGAAGCCTTATGTATCAAAATCATATTATAGTGCCACAGATAAGGTACCAGTTACTTCAATAGTTTTTCCTATATTTGACGACAATGAAAATATAATAAGTGTTTTAGGTGGAGATTTAAATTTGGATCAGCTTCAAGCAATAATAAATGAATATAATACTGAAAGTACGTATTCTTTTGTTGTTGATAGTGAAGGAAATGTTATAGCACATCCTGATACAAATAAGATATCTGAGCTATATAATTATAAAAATAAGACCAAAACAATAACAGAAAAAGACAGTAATGGTCAAATTCTTAAAGATGAAAATGGAAATGAAAAATTAATTACTGAAACTATAAATATACCTGAAGAAGTTCCTTTTATGATTTCAGAAATAATGAAAGGAGAAAATGGAACTAAAGAATTTAAAGATGAAGAGGGAAAGGATGTTATAAGTGCATATCATTCTGTTAATCTTCCAGGAAATTCAGAAAATTGGGGAGTTATAACTGTTGAATTTAAAAGTGCAGCATATAACAGTATAAATTCAGTATTAAAGTACAATGTATTGTCAGCAGTCACACTTACAATATTAATGTTAGGAATTGGAATAATATTTGTAAGTAAATTAACCAGTCAATTGTCTAATGTTACAACTTACCTTGAAAGTGTTTCAAATGGAGATTATTCAAAGGAGTTGCCTAAAGGACTTAAAGAAAATAAAAGTGAAATTGGCATTTTAGCAAGTGCAGCAGATAGTTTAAAGTTAAATATTTTGACTTTAATTGAAAATTTAAGTGAAAACTCAGAGAACATCAAGAAACAATCTGATAATATAAAATCATTGGCAGAAATCATTTCTGATGCATCATCAAATGTTTCAACAGCTATTGGAGAAGTGAGCAATGGGACTGTTGAACAAAGTACAGATTTAAATAACATAAGTAACATATTAAATAATTTTGGAGAAAATTTAGATTCTGTAAATAGTAAATTTAATGATGTAAAATCAAGAAATGATGATATTTATAGCAAAGCAATAAATACTAATGGTAACATTTTAGAAGTACAAGAAACCATAGTTCAGGTTAATGATAAAATTTCAAATTTAAGTTCTCAAATAAATAAATCTGAAGATAAAGTTAATGAAATAACAGCCATTGTAACTTTAATAAATGATATATCAGGACAGACTAATCTTTTAGCATTGAATGCTGCTATTGAAGCAGCTAGAGCTGGAGAAGCAGGAAAAGGGTTTGCTGTAGTAGCTGAAGAAATAAGGGTACTATCTGAAAGAACTAGTGAATCTGCAAACAAGATAAATGGTTTAGTAAAAAATATAGTAGATAACATGAAGGAAATTACTATATCTACAAAACTTACAGAAGAAAAGTTAGAGGTTCAAAAAGAAAAAGTTATGAGTTCTATATCTTATTTTAAAGATATTATTAATTCTGTTGATGACATAACGCCATTAATTAATGAAATTGCATCAACTAACATTACAATAAATGAATCTAAGGATGAAATAATAAATAAAATAGAGTCCTTAGCCGCTATTTCTCAGGAAGTATCTGCATCTACAGAGGAGATTTCAGCATCTTCATTAGAGTTTTCTGAAACTACTTCTGGATTATTTAGTGCATCTAAAGATTTAAATGAAAATTCTTTAAAACTCGATGGAATGTTAAAAAAATTATTAAGCTAACAAATAATAAGATTGTTAAAGTTGACTAATTGCTAGAATTTATGTTAAATATATATGTTATAAATTTTAGCAATTAGGAGGATGACATAAATGGAATGGTTAAAGTTTTTAGTAGCACCACTTATTGGTGCAATGATTGGATATTGTACAAACTATATAGCAGTAAAAATGTTATTTCGCCCATTAAAACCAGTAAAGATTGGTAAAGTAACATTGCCATTTACACCAGGAATTATTCCTAAGAGGAAGCCTGCATTGGCTAGAGCAATAGGCAATATGGTAGGACAATCATTAATTGGGAAAGAAGAAATAAAATCAATATTATCTTCTGATACTATGCAAAATGCAGTGGTATTAAGTATTAGCAGTGCCATAGAAAATAATTTGAATGAAAAATCAATTAAAGAAATTGTAGGACTTGTTACAGATGAGGAAGGTTATGAGAATAAGAAGCAATATGCAGTAGATTATGTTTCGAAGCGCATTGTAGAAGGGGTTAAGTCTATAGACATTGCAGGAATTATAGTAAAAGAGGGAAGTGCTGCTGTAAAAAATATGGGTGGAATGCTATCTATGTTTATTAATGATAGTATGATTGGTTCTTTTGCAGGTCCTATTGGGACTAAAGTGGAAGAATATATTTCTACAAATGGAGTAGAGTTAATTAAATCTAAAGTTGAAGTGGAAATATCCAATATTGAAGAAAAACATATAAGTGAGCTTATTAACGTAGACAACGAAGGGTACTTTAGGTCTATTATTGGAGAAATGTATGAAAAGATGCTGGATAAGGAAATTGATCATATTGTAAATGCTTTTGATATATGTAACATTGTAGAGAAAAAAATTAATGACATGAATGTAATTGAGTTAGAGCAGTTAATAATGTCTGTTATGAAGAGTGAGTTAAGTGCTATCGTTAATTTGGGGGCGTTAATAGGATTTGTGTTAGGATTACTTAATTTATTCATTTAGAATTTTACAATATTTGAGTAAGTGAAAATATTAAATACATTTAATAGGTATATAACCTTGTTAATTAAGGTTATATACCTATTTTTTTATCTAGTATGAAAAGTTGTTTTAGAAAGAGATAGCTACATAGAAAACAAATATTGTAAAATCAATAATTATATTACAAAAAACGACATGATATATATTGCATATATTGTATAATATTGTAGTAAGGAGAAAAATAATGTTTATGAAAATTTTACTTAATTTGTGAAGGAAAGGATTAAAAAATGAAATTACAAGGAGAAAAAAATTTGAAATTCATTTTCAGATTTTTAAAAACACAAAAATTTATGGTTTTTATACTTATACTAATATCTTTGGCTAACATTGGAATGCAGCTGATTAACCCCCAAATATCAAGATATTTTTTAGATGAAGCAACAAAAGGGAACGTTGGTAAAAATTTAATTTTTGCTGCTTTAATATTTATATTAGTTGCATTTTTTGCACAAGTATTTAATGTTTTAGTGAATTATATTGGACAAAAGGTAGCTTGGAAGGCTACTAACGATATAAGAATAGAAATGATAGATCATTGTATAGATTTAGATATATCGTTTCATAAAGAACATAAGCCAGGGGAACTTATAGAAAGAGTAGATGGAGATGTATCACAATTATTTGATTTATATTCAAATATACTAATAAGTATTTTTAATAATTTACTACTACTTTTAGGAATTTTAATAATGTTATTTAAAGAAAATTTGTTTATAGGATTTAGTTTCACTATTTTCTCAGTTTTTGCAATATACACCTTGTGGAGTATAAAGTCAAAGACAGAAAAAGCTTGGGTAAAGGAAAGTGAAATTAAAGCAGAATTTTATGGCTTTATTGGTGAAAACATTTCGAGTACGGAGGATATTGCATCTAGTGGAGCTAGGAAATATATAATGGGTAAATTTTATGATCTTTGTAGAAGAATGTTCCCTATAACGTTGAGAGCAGATTTAACTTGGTCTACTTTGTGGTCAGCTACATTAATTATATTTTCATCTGGAACTATTATAGCTCTTTTAGGATCTTTGCATTTATGGGGAAAAGGTCTTATAACAATAGGAACCGTATATTTAATATTTAATTATACTCAAACTTTGCGAAGACCAATTGAACAAATAAAAGTTAATATCCAACAATTACAGTCAGCAGGTGCAAGTGTAGTGAGGGTAAGTGAATTATTTAATGTGGAGTCGAAGATAAAGTATGGTAAAGAGAAATTAGAAGAAAACAATCCTTTAAAAATAGAATTTAATAATGTGGATTTTCAATATGAGGAAGGTAAAGATGTTTTAAAGGACATTTCAATTAAAGTAGAAAATGGAAGAGTTCTTGGTATATTAGGACACACTGGAAGCGGCAAAACTACATTAGTACGTCTCATTACAAGAATGTATGATGTTAAAAATGGTGAGATTTTAATAAATAATAAAAACATAACTTCCATAATGGAAGAAGAGCTTACAAGAAACATAGCTTATGTAACTCAAGATGTTCAAATTTTTACAGGAACTATTAGAGATAATATAACAATGTTTAAAAAAGGTATTAATGATGAAGAAATTATAAAAGTAATATATGAATTAGGTTTTAGGGAATGGTATGAAGGTCTTAGTAATGGATTAAATACTAAATTGGAAGTAGGTAATAAAAGTTTATCAGCTGGGGAAGCACAGTTGCTAGCCTTTGTTAGAGTATTTCTTAGAAATCCAAAGCTTATAATTCTTGATGAAGCAACATCCAGGATAGATTTTTTAACTGAAAAACTTATTGAAAATGCCTTAGATAAATTGTTACAACATAGAACGTGTATTATTATTGCACATAGACTTTCGACAGTTAACAGAGCAGATGATATTTTAATTCTACACAATGGGGAAATATTAGAAACAGGAGAAAGAAAAAGTCTTTTGGAAGATGAAAGTTCCAAATACTACAATCTAATTCAACATGGTATAGGGGAGGTGCTAGTTTAATGAAAGAAAAACTAAATGAGAATTATTATATGTGGAGTTTGATAAAATACAAATATCTTCTTTATGTGTTCATAATTGTATTGAACCTTTTAATAGGATTTATACCATTAGTAGAGGGTATGGTTATAAAGGAGTTTTTTGATATTATTGGAGGAGAAAAAATATCAGTATTCTCTCCTTATCAGCTAATAATATTAATAGGAGTAATAGCCTTAATTCATATTTTATTAATGAGGATATATTATAAAAAAAGTAGTTTCCATAATTTTTACATAAGCACATTATTGAGAAGGAACATGTTAAACTCAATATTAAAAAAACATGGAGGGAAGGCAATTAATAGTTCTGTAGGGGAAGTTATAAATTCTTTTAGAGATGATGTATCTCAGATTGAAACAAGTATTTTTTGGCTGGCTACCCTTATAGGACAAATTATACGTGCTGTTGGAGCAGTAGTTATTTTAATGTTTATAAATGTAAAAATTACTTTAATTGTTTTTATACCGTTGGTTTTAATAATTAGACTAGCTCAAAGATCAGAAAAGAATATTGAGGAGAATAGAGAAGAGGGAAGAAAGGCAACGGGGGTTGTTAATGGGGCTATTGGAGAAATTTTTGAATCAATACTATCAATTAAGGTATCTGGTGCAAAAAAAGATTTGATAAGTAATCTAAAGACTTTAAATGATAGAAGAAATAAGGCCATGATTAAAGATTCCATGGTATCTCTTCTAATAGACTCAATATATAACAATATAATAAATATAGGAACAGGCGTAATATTGTTACTAGGAGCAGGAGCTATAAGTAAAGGGAAATTTACAATAGGTGATTTTAGCATATTTGTATATTATTTAGCTTTTATAACAGATAGTGTTGAGTCTTTTGGAAATTTTATTGTTTATTTTAAACAAACAAAGGTAGGATACAGAAATATACTAAATCAAATTAGTATGAAAGAAAGTCCGGAAAGTTTAGTGAAACATAAGAATATTTATTTAAATAAATATTTTAAGGAAAAAACTCATGATGAAAACGATTTAAAGAAATTGCCCCCAGATATTGAGTTAAAAACCTTAGATGTAAAGGGGCTAACTTATTTATATAGTAATTCAGAAAATGGAATAAAGGATATAAATTTTACATTGAAAAAAGGTGAGATTTTAGTGGTTTTTGGGCGTACTGGTTCAGGAAAAACTACATTGTTAAAATCCTTAATTGGACTTTTACCTGAAGTGGAAGGAGAGGTTTATTGGAATGGTGAAAAAGTTGAGAACACAAAAGAATTCTTTATCCCGCCAATAAGTGCATATACTTCACAAGTGCCTAATCTTTTTAGTGATACCTTAAGAAATAATATACTTTTAGGTCTTTCGGAAAAAGATGTTGATTTAGATGAAGCAATAAAAGCATCTGTTTTTGAAAGAGATCTTAAGGAATTAGATAATGGACTTGAAACCGTAATAGGAACAAAAGGTGCAAAATTATCAGGAGGCCAAATGCAGAGGGTTGCAGCTGCACGTATGTTTGTAAGAAAGCCTCAGTTATTTATTTTTGATGATATTTCTAGTGCTCTTGATGTGGAAACGGAAGAATTGCTTTGGACAAGGCTATTTGCTAATGATTCAGTAAGTTGTGTAGTTGTATCTAATAGAAGGGAAATACTAGAAAGAGCAGATAAAATTATAGTATTAAAAGATGGAAGAATTGAATCACAAGGAACTTTAAAAGAGATACTAGAAAGCTCAGCTGAACTGAAAGAATTTGTAAGTTGAAATATTAGAAGTAATAAAGCAAAAAATATGTGTAGATACTTACACATATATAAATGAAGAAGATGAGAGATTAGTTAATCAAGTTACCAGCATCTTTTTTAGAATTGAGAAGTTAAGACTTCTTCAAATATAAAGTCTAAATATATTATATGAGGGGTGGGATAGGTATGAAAAAATCTTTATTAAAAAGTAAGTGCATTATTGAATTAGAAGAGAAAATTAAACAGTATGGTAATAGAGCCATAGAAGAATTTTTATGTAATTTAAAAGAGAAGGGTGCTCCAATAATAGAAGAGTTAGAAAATGATACAGAAAACTGTTTGGTTACTTTTATATACAAAGGAAACAGGGATTGCAATAGTGTATTGTTTGTACCTGATATAGGACTGGATAGATTTAAACAGGGGTATATAGATTTTCTAATGCAAAGAGTAGCTGAAACGGATTTATGGTATATTACTTATGAAGTGAGAAATAATCTGCGGTTTATATATTATTTTTCACCTAATGATCCATTGGATGATGATTGGAATGACAGATTTAGTAATAGAGTTAAATATGATAAGTTCTGTAAAAAGACATTGGCCTTTAGCCAGGAGGATCTAGAAGATAAGGGATCTTATGTAATAATGCCAAAGTCACCAGAAGATATTTGGACAAAGAAAAATGAAAATGGGCCAAGGGGGAATGTGGCTGAATATAGATTTGAAAGTGAGAATTTAAAAGATAAGAGAAAAATTAGAATTTACACACCATTCAGATATAAAAATCAAGAAGGTCCCTATAGATTTATGGTTTTAACAGATGGCGATGATTATATATCCATGCTTTCAGCCATAGAAACTTTAAACAATCTTATAGCTTGTAAAAAGATACCACCTATTATTGCAATATTTGTTGATTCATCAGTAGATAGAGGAAAGGAATTAAAGTGCAATGATTCTTTCTGTGAAACTATTACTAAAGAAATAATTCCATGGGTTAGGAAAAGATATTATATTTCTAGTAAATCAGAGGATTCTATAATTTGTGGACTTAGTTTGGGAGGTTTGACAGCTGCTTATTTAGGGTTAAACTATCCAGAAGTTTTCGGAAATGTTATTTCTCAGTCAGGATACTTTTGGTATAACTCAGAAGACTATGAACCTAATGAAGATTGTTGGATAAGCAAAAAGTTTAAGGAAATAAATAAGCTTCCTCTTAAATTCTATTTAGATATGGGAGTTTTAGAAACTAAGTATAAAATTATCGATCCTAATATAAATTTAAGGGATACATTGGTATCTAAAGGTTACTACGTTGATTTTCAATGGTTTAATGGTGGACATGATTATTTATCGTGGGGAGAAACCTTAGCACATGGGTTGATTTCCCTTATCGGAATAAAAAAGTAAGAAAATAATCATGTAGTTATAGAAAGAGGGATTCTGATTGAAAATTATTGGAGAGTATAGGGAGTTATGTAACAATAATAAATATCCATCTATAAAAGAAAATATATCTAAGATTGAAATGGTAAACAAAAAACAAATTCTTAAGTATTTAAAGGAAGGTAAAAAAACAATGGCTGCACCCTCAATTAGGCGTGATATTTTTACTGGTAATATTATTCGTGGCGAATATGTTGTAATGGATGATGGTGAGTTTGCGTGGACAAGTGAAGTAATATATTATGTAGAAAAATATAATCTCATTCTCCCAGATGAATTTATAAATCATGTATTAAATAGGGTGGAAAAAATTAAATTTATGCTTATATAAGAATTAGAATAGATTAAAGCTATTAATATAACTTGGCTTTAGTCTATTTTTATTTATGGGCATCAATGAATTGACACGACATAACATGGAATATAATTCTAAAATATGTTAATATATACTATATAAGATTATATTTGGATTAACTGTAATTTATATTAAGGTGGTGATTTAAGTGGTTAAACTACGAAACAATACTTCTCATTAATTGCATTGCAAGGGAAGTATTATAAAACCTATAAAACAATATCCTTTGTACTGCAATTAGGTTAAAAATTTAATGATTAATTTAATTTGCAGGAGGATGTAAATATGAAAAAGTATATAAGAAAAAACTTAATGGTAGTGATCATCTTTGTTGTGGTGTTGATAATAGAAAATACTGCTGCAATTTGGGTTCAATTTTTAAAAGGAGATTTATTAAACTTAGCAATTGCTGGAGCTGGAAAGCAAACCTTATATAAGGGATTGCTGCTTTTAGGGGTTATAGTCTTGGAGTTAACCTTTATGTATTTTGAATTTATTTCAACCAATAAATTTAATTATTTATGTGTTAAGGCTTTAAAGGAAGATTTATTTTCAGCTACCCTTAAGAAAAGTTATCCTGAGTTTAATAAAAATAGCATTGGAGAATATGTTACCAAATTTACCAACGATGTTGAAACAATAAAAAATGATTATTTCAGCTGCATCACCATGGTGATAATGTTTATTATGAAAATCGTATTTGTTTCAGCTGCTTTAATTTTTCTTAATGTTAAATTGGCACTGTTAACCTTTATTCTTTTAACAATGCCATTATATGTTCCTAAATTGGCAGAAAAAAGGCTACAAAACTGTAAAAATAGTTTTTTAAAGAATATGGAGAGTTTTCTTGAAAAGCTCAACGACTATTTGCAAGGGTTTGAGTTAATAAAGAATTTTTCAATTGAATGTAAGATAAGAGAAAAATTTATTTATGAAAATAGTAAAGCCATGAAAAGTAGTTATGTTAGCAGTAATACACAGTCACTTGTTAGAATAATCTCTGCTTGTATGTCCTATTTATCTTACTTCATTGTTGTTGCATTTTCTGCTTACCTTGTTCTTACAGGAGAATTCAATCCGGGACAATTTTTTATAGCTGTAAACATGATAGACCAATTAAGCTATCCTATTATAGCAATATCAGGATGTATTCAAGGTATCATTTCAGTGAAGGATTTGAATAAAAATCTTGAAAAATATTGTGAGGATAAGAAAGTTGATATGAATAAAGGTATCTTTATAAGTAACTTTAAAGAAGGTATAGAGTTTAATAATGTAAGTTTTTCTTATGAAGCAGATAAGCCAATCTTAAAGGATATTTCCCTGTTATTTGAAAAGGGAAAGAAGTACATCATAAAGGGTAAAAGCGGTTTTGGTAAAACAACCTTAATAAATTTGTTTCTAAAGTATTATATGCCAGATAAAGGACAAATCCTTATTGATAAAGTAGATGTAAATCAAATAGAAAATGTTTATGATCACGTATCTGTGGTAAGACAAGAAAATTTTCTGTTTAAGGATACCTTAAGGAATAATCTTACTATGTATGAAGATATTCCAGATGAAAGCTTGTTTGAAGTATTAAGGAAACTTAATCTTCACAGTTTTGCTAATGAGGTTGCTTTAAATATGACCATTGGTAGTGGCGGAGTGTCATTATCAGGTGGAGAGGCTAAGAGAATATCTATTGCTAGAGCTTTGCTAAAAAATAAAGATATTTTAATTTTAGATGAGCCCTTAGCTAATTTAGATAAAGAGACAACTATAGTTTTAGAAAATGAGATACTTAATTTGAAGGATTATACCATTATCATGATTACTCATGTATTAAGTGAAGATAAAGAGTGTGAATTTGATATGGTGTATAATTTCGTTTAAGTTGAAAAATTTGATGGTTAGTTTATTTTTTAATTAACATGTAAGAGAGAACTTTAGGGTTCTCTTTTATTTCGATATACAGTAGTATATTCTGATTAATATGTAATATAAAATAATAAATTGTAACTTTGTAAAATGATGATATAATTAAGAAGACGATTTCATCGTTTGAAGTTAACATCAAAGGGGGATACACATGAAAATTGAAAGCGAAGCTAATTTTACTATCCTTGAATCAATTAGTATGATTGTAGGAAATAGCATTGGTACGGGGATCATTGCAGTTCCATATCTAGCAACAAAGAATAGTTTTAGAGACGTTCTTTGGATAGTTTTATTAGCATATTTTATTAATGTTATATTGCATTTAATTATTGCAGAACTTTCATATAATAATGGGGGAGTTCAACTTGTTAAAAGCTTAGAAGGAGAATTATTTAAAGGTAAGGCTAAAAAGATATTTAGCTGGATTATGTTTAGTGCATACGGACTTGCAATTGTAGTAGGCGTTAGTGGTAATATAAATGGTGGGGCACAAATTATTACAAGTTGGTTTAATGTACCCTTTGCCACAGCTCAAATAATATATTATATTTTAGCTGGCATTGTAGTTTTTATGGGAATGAAGGCTGTTGGTATTGCACAAAAGTATGCAGTAATTGGTTTAGTGGTTATTGTTACTGCTATGACTTTTGGTACTTTCATCCATCCACTAAATGATATACATTCATCTCCAATACGCATTAATAATCTTTTAGCATTATACAGTATGATTGTTTTTGCTACATCCGCCAACCAAGCAGTTATACAGTCTGTAAAAGGTCTAAATGGGGATATTAAAAAGATAAGGTTATCTATATTTTTAGGTTTTGCTATATCATCAATATTTGTTTTAATTGTAACAACAACTGTTTTATTAGGAGTAAAAGGTACTTTGGATAAAGAACTTGCTTATTTACAGTTAGGTGAAAGTATTGGTAGTTGGGCAGCTATACTTGCAGGAGTATTTTCATTATTTGCACTTTTAACAACTTTTTGGACTAACACTTTAAGTCTTAGAGATGTAGTACATGAGCAAATTGGAATGAATAATAAGACATGTTGGTTACTAGCTACAATACCGTCTTTATTGTTTTCAGTATTTGGTGTAAGCAGTTTTATAATATTAACAAGAATAATGTCAGGAGTAGTAGTTGTCGTTGGGATTATGCTTATATTCTCCTATAATAAATCTAGGAAAAAAGCTGGATGCAGTCCAATTTGTGGCAGATTAGGAGCAGTACCGTTTCAAGTATTTATGGTCATATCAACTGTAATATGTGCAATTGGAGCAATAATACCATTGACATAATAGATCGGATCTGTAATAAAATATAGAGCCAATAGATTTGAGGAGTTAACTATGTATAAAGATAATAATTTTTATAAAGATAAAGATGATAATTTTGTTTTAAAGATAACAAGTGATTCATATAAAATATTACAACTTACAGATTTACATTTTGGATTTGGTATATTATCTAAAAAACAAGATAAATTAGGAATGGACGCTGTTAAACAGTTAATTTATAAAACTAATCCAGATTTAATTGTTTTAACAGGGGATAGTATATTTCCCTATATTATAAAATCAGGGACAATGAATAATATTAAACAAACTAAGAAGTTAACTGAATTCATGGATTCTTTTAAAATACCATATACCTTTGTGTTTGGTAATCATGATGTTGAAATAGGGTCAAAAGGTAGTAAGGATCAAATATCTGATATAATTTTGAATGGAGAGTATAGTATCTTCGATAAGGGAAGTAAAGATTTAACGGGTGTTGGTAATTATATAATAAAATTAGTAAGCGAAAATGAAAAACTAATTGCAGCCTTAGCCTTTTTAGATTCCAATATGTACAGAGATGGATGGTTTTATAGTGGGTTTGATTGTATTCGTGATAATCAAACTGCTTGGTGTATGAAAGAATTATCTGATCTTAAGAAAGAAAATGATAACTTAAAAGCTTTAGCATTTTTCCATATGCCTTTGCCTGAGTTTAAAGAAGCTTATGAGAAAATGAAACTTGGAGATAAATCAGTTACATATAATTTTGGTAGTATTGGAGAAGCTGATGATTACTTTGGTATTTCCAAATATGAATGTAATTTTTTTGATGAGTGTTTAAAAAGTGATGTGGTTAAAGGAATCTTTTGCGGTCATGACCACTTAAATAACATTTCTTTAACTTATAAAGGTATAATGATGACATATGGTATGTCCATTGATTTTTTAGCTTATTCAAATGTTAAAAAAACATATGTTCAAAGGGGAGGTACATTAATAAAAATACATAACGATGGTTCCTTTGATGTATCACCAGTTCCTTTAAATTCAGTTGTTTCTACCTTTATAAGAGGAAAGAAAAATGAAGGTTAGTAAAGAATAGAATATAAATAAAAAGGGCTTTCTATGATAAAGTTGTGTGTCATAGAAAGCTGTTTTAATAAATCATGATTTTGGAGCACAGCATTACTAAAATCCAAGTGGTTTCAATATTGAAAGAGATTGATTTTTATGCTAGACTAAACTCAAAGTGAAGGTTTTTAAGGGAAAACTATAGAGTGTATTTGATAACTTAAATTTTAAAAATGGAAGGTATCATTATGTTTGAATTGAAAAAGGCTATAATAGTGACTAATAATAACAGAGTATTTCAAAAATATAAGAATCAGTTGGATGTTATTTTTTTAGATACTTATGAAGAAGTTTTGATAAAGGTTCGTGATTGTATATATGAGGATTACATTCTTCTTACACATCCACAAGCTTCAAGTTTAAAGCCTAATCAAACTCCCTATAGATCGGTTGTTATTTATCCAAAGGGAAAAGATGATAATGTAAGTCATATTATCATGATAGAAAATTGTATAAATACTTTTAAACAGTGGCAAGAAATTTCTCCAACACCTACAAATTATGAGGCTAAGGTTGCCAATGATTTTAAGACTATTGATCTCTCAGTAATAGATAATATTATACCGAGAATTTCATAGACTAAAGATAATTATTTTCAGAAACATATTATAGATATAAGGTGGAAGGTTAAGAGTAATATGGAAACTAATTTGGATTATTTTAAGGGGCTTTCAAGAAAAGAATATATATTAAAAGCATATGAGATTATTAAAAATGAAGGCATTTATGCAGCAACTACAAGGCGTATAGCCAAGGAACTGGGATGCTCATCAACTTGTCTTTACAGATACTTTGACAGTAGAGAAGAACTTTTATATTTTGCTGAACTTAGAACATTGACAAGTTATATAAATAGACTGAATGAAGCTGAAAAGCATTGGGAAAATGTATGGGATATTTATGTTGGGATTTGGGATTGTTATGCAAGGGAGGCTTTTGTAAATCCAGAAGCATATAATCTATTGTTTTTTACTTTTAATAATGAAAAATTAAAGGATTCTATATTAGAATATTACAATATGTTTCCAGAAGATATACAATATACTAATAAGTTTTTTTACTCTATGCTTCAAACATCAGATTTTGTAGGTAGAGATTTTGAAATTTGTAAGAGATGTATGGATGAAGGAACTATATCTCTAAAAAATGCCATACAATTAAATAGAATAGCATGTATGCTATATAAAGGCTATTTTAAAACAATTCTTGATGAAGGAATTAATCCTAAAGATGTAAATGATAGAGTAAATGAATTTATATCTGATCTTGATATTTCAGTATTTCACTTAGCATCAGATTTACAAGGATATAATGGTTATAAAAGTTATTTTTATGAATAGGTTAGTTGATATTTTAAAGCTAAGTTAAGGGTTTAAGGGTTCAAAACCTTTAAGAAAAATAATATTCAGAATATATGTAAAATTCTTTTAATTGTATTGACTTTTTATGTTAATAGGTATATATTTTTCTTATAAGTTATCATGATAACATAGAAAAATCAAATAGTTAAATCCCTTAAAAATTTTTTTAGCACAATGTAAACAAGATAACATACTTTATAAAAGCAATTTTACTCGAAAACACCAATTATATTTATCATTCTTAAGTAATTAAGATAATAGAAAACAAAATTAATTTTTTACACAAATGTTAACTCGATAACATATTCGCAGATATAATTTTATGCCATTATGTTATCTAGATAACATAGAGTTTGAAGAGAATAAAGGAGGATAATTTTTATGAGATTGGAATTAGGTAAATTCTTTATAAAGGATATTCAATTTGCAGAGAGTACCTTTATTAAAGATCATGTTCTTTATGTAAACAGAGAAGAAATTGAAGCTATGGTTTTAGAAGATGATAAGCTAATTAATTGTAGTATAGAGATAGCAAGACCTGGAGATAAAACTAGAATTACTCCAGTAAAGGATGTTATTGAACCAAGAGTAAAAGTTAGGGGGGGAGAAATATTTCCAGGTGTAATAGGAAAGGTTACTCCGGCAGTAGGCTCAGGAAGAACACATGCACTTGAAGGATGTACTGTTGTCACCGTTGGTCGTATTGTCGGATTCCAAGAAGGAGTAATAGATATGAGTGGGCCAGCCGCAGATTATTGCCCGTTCTCTAAGACAGTTAACCTTTGTGTGGTAATTGAACCTAAAGAAAATTTAGAAACTCATGTATATGAAAAAGCTGGACGTATGGCAGGGCTAAAGGTTGCTACTTATCTAGGAGAAGCTGCTAGAAAGCTTGAACCAGATGAAATTGATGTGTTTGAAACAAAACCTGTTTTTGAACAAGCAGCAATGTATCCTGATCTACCTAAAATAGGGTATATTCATATGCTTCAATCTCAAGGGCTTTTACATGATACCTATTATTATGGTGTAGATGCAAAGAATTTTGTTCCTACATTTATGTATCCAACAGAAATAATGGATGGAGCTATAATTTCAGGAAATTGTGTTGCTCCATGTGACAAGGTTACAACATATCATCATTTCCACAATCCTGTTATAGAAGATTGTTATAAACATCATGGAAAGGATATTAACTTTATAGGGGTTATACTTACAAATGAAAACGTATTTTTAGCAGATAAAGAAAGACATTCTGATATGGTTGCAAAACTGGCACAGTGGATGGGGCTTGATGGTGTGATTATAACTGAAGAAGGATATGGGAATCCAGATACTGATCTTATGATGAATTGTCGTAAGGTAGAAAGAAATGGAGTAAAGGTAGTACTTATAACTGACGAGTTTCCAGGAAAAGATGGTAAATCACAATCTCTAGCTGATGTATGTGAAGAAGCAACGGCATTGGCATCATGTGGACAAGGCAATGCAACTCTCCATTTTCCAGCTATGGATAAAGTTATAGGTACAATGGATTATATTGAAAATCAGATTGGTGGATGGGCTGGATGCATAAATTCAGATGGTTCTTTTGAAGCAGAACTTCAGATAATTATTGCATCAACTATAGCAAATGGATTTAATAAGTTAGCAGCAAGAGGTTATTAAGAAAGGAGAGGTAATCATGGCTAAGTATAAGGTAGTGCATTATATAAACCAGTTTTTTGCAGGTATTGGTGGAGAAGACAAAGCAGATTATATGCCTGAAATAAAAGAGGGAGTTGTAGGGCCAGGAAAAGCTTTAGAGGCTGCTCTTGGAGATGATTTTAGTATAGAAGCAACAGTAGTTTGTGGTGATAATTACTTCGGTGAAAATCTTAATAAAGCAACAGATATAATAATTGAAATGGTGAAAAAAATAAATCCAGATATATTTGTAGCAGGACCAGCTTTTAATGCAGGACGTTATGGTGTGGCTTGTGGAACTATTTGTAAGGCAGTTGAAGAGAGACTTGGCATTCCTGTAATTACAGCAGCATATGAAGAAAATCCAGGTACAGATATGTTCCGAAAAGATGTGATTATAGTAAAGACAGGAAATTCATCAGCAGATATGAGAAAAGTGATGAAGTCTATGGCTGTACTTATAAAGAAAATGGCCACAGGGGAAGAAATTTTAGGACCAGATATTGAAGGGTATCACGAAAGAGGAATTCGTGTTAATTATTTTGCAGAGGAAAGAGCATCTGAAAGAGCTATAAAAATGATGGTTAAGAAAATAAAGGGAGAAGAATATAAAACAGATCTTCCAATGCCTAAGTTTGATAGGGTTCAACCTGCAGAATCTATAAAAGATATAAAGCATGCTAAGATAGCAGTTGTAACTTCAGGGGGGATTGTTCCTGTAGGAAATCCTGATCACATAGAATCTTCAAATGCAACTAAGTTTGGAGTGTATTCTATTGAAGGAATGAATGAAATGACTTCAGAAAAGTTTACTACTATTCATGGAGGATATGATAGACAATTTGTTATGGAGAATCCTAATCTTGTAGTACCGTTAGATATACTTCGAGAGCTTGAAAGAGAAGGGGAATTTGGGGAACTTGTTAATTATTTCTGTGCAACAACAGGGACAGGCACTGCAACGGGTTCAGCTGCAAAATTTGGTGATGAGATAGGTAAAAGGTTTATTGATGAACACGTTGATGGAGTTATACTTGTTAGTACGTGAGGAACTTGCACACGTTGTGGAGCAACGATGGTTAAGGGTATTGAAAAGTATGGAATACCAGTAGTTCATATGGCAACAGTAGTTCCAATTTCATTAACTATAGGCGCAAATCGTATAATTCCTGGTGTAGGAATACCATATCCTCTTGGAGATCCAAGACTTGGAGATGTGGATTCTAAAAAATTACGTAGAAAGATGGTTAAAAGGGCATTGAGGGCTCTTTCTACGCCTATAACAGAACAAACTGTATTTGAAAAAGATAATTTTTAAAATTGCAAACAAAACTAGACCTTTAATTTTAAACAGCGGTGCATGGGCAAACCAAGCACCGTATTTTTTAAACCTACTATAAATATTAATAAGTTAATTAAATAGAGATTTAAATTTAAAAATATTAAGGGGATGATGTCCTATGGTTAAAAATAGTGAAAAAGTAAATTGGAAAAGGGTATTGATTCTTGCTGGAGCTATTATTGCATTTACTATAGGGTCAGGCTTTGCTACAGGTCAGGAGATAATACAGTACTACACAGCTTATGGAGCTAAAAATATTCTTGTTATAGTAGTTTTTGCATTGGCTTTTTTATATTATAATTTTAATTTTTCTAAAGCTGGAGCAGAACAACATTTCGGAAGAGGAAATGATGTTTATAAACATTTTTGTGGCAAATATATAGGAACTTTTTGTGATTATTATTCCACAATTTTTTGCTATATGTCTTTCTTTGTAATGGTTGGAGGGGCTGCATCAACATTAAGTCAGCAATATGGAATTCCAGCATGGATAGGCGGGGCTATTCTTGTAGCACTTACTATCATTACAGTAATTGGTGGACTTAATTCTTTAGTTGATGCAATTGGAATAGTAGGACCAGGTATTGTTGTACTTTGTATAACAATAGGACTCATAACATGTTTTAGGGATGGAGCTAACATAAGTTCAGGTCTTGAAATAATAAAATCTGGTGCTTATGAAGGAGCAATTGCTGGGGAAACTATTAAAAATGCTGGATCTAATTGGCTTATGTCAGGACTATCATATGCGGGATTTGTTTTATTGTGGTTTGCCAGTTTTACATCAGCTTTAGGGTCTAATAATAATAAAAAAGATCTTAATTATGGAATAGTAGGAGGAACACTAGCTGTTTGTATTGCTATAGCTCTTATTTCTTTTGCTCAGATATCAAATATAAATATCACAATTGATGGTGTAAAATATATATGGAATGCGGATATACCTAATTTGATATTAGCATCTAGAATATGGAAACCTTTTGCATCTATTTTTGCTATAGTCGTGTTTGCTGGGATATATACAACAGCAGTACCACTTTTATATAATCCTGCATCAAGATTTGCAAAAGAAGGTACAAAACAATTTAAAATATTAACTATAGTACTTGGGATAGCTGGGCTTATAATTGGATTGTTTTTCCCATTTAGAGTATTAATTAATATTATATATGTTCTTAATGGATATGTGGGAGCAATTCTTATAGTGTTTATGATATGGAAAAATATAAAGGATTTTATCTCAAGGAAAAAGTCTAAAGATATTAGCTGTTAAATAAAAAAGCTTTCTATGATAAAGTTTATATATCATAGAAAGCTGTTTTATTATACCCTTGAAGATATTTTAATGACAAGTTGATATTCCCGGTGTTTTAAATGAATTATATACATCATCAACAACTTGTCCATAAATTGATTGCTGGTTAGAAGGATAATGGATGATAAAGCTGTTGATAGAACCTTCACCTACTACGGTATATTCATAATATATTATCCCATTTTCTTCCCAAGATATGGCATAGGAATTATCTAATAAATTTTTATATGACGGAACAACATTTAAATTTGATAAAGCATCATTATAACTTTCTTCTGTAGTTTTAAATAAAGCATTATTGCTTCCACTTGCAGTTAAAGAAACGGTATCATCAACACTTTTAAATACTAATCCATCTCCATTAGTTGGTGGTGTACCTGGAATTAGATTTTCAGGATAATTAATTGTGAAACCATATCTTTGATTAGTATATGTATTATATTTTATATCAGCTGATTGTGATGGTTGAATTGAAGTTTCTTTTTCAGGTGTTTTTTCAACGACTGAAGGAGTTTTGGTATTTTCTTCCTTAGATTTATTATGTAGTTGATCTTGTATTTTAAATAATTCTGTTTCAATGCTGCTAACTTTTGGATTTGCTTTTAATTCGTTTATTGTTTTTTCAGCTTCTTCATAGTCACCATTTTCAACATGTTTTTTCAAAGTTATGTATTGAGTAGTAAGACTATATAATTCTTTTCCATCTTCGTTAGAACTATCTTCATCAACTACTAATTTAAATAAGTTTTGAGCTTTGTCATATTCTTGACTTGCTAATGCAATTTTCCCTTCTTCTAACGCCTTGGTACTTATACTTTTTTCTTTATGACAACCTGTAAATGATATTGTGATAAGGAAGGTAATTATACATAAAATTATTTTTTTCATATGGAATCTCCTTTGTAATATAATACTTTAATTAGAATATATAAACATTATAGTGTATTTTATGATAGAGAACAAATAAATATTTGAAGCAGTTAATTAAATTACATGTAAAGACATTGCGGGGAAATATATGATATAATTATGTTAATATTTTGAAAATAAAAAATATGAATAGAAGGGGATTTTAATATGGGAAAAGTGGCTTTTTTAATTATTGACATGCAAAAGGGATGTCGGGAGTTTTGTAAGTATCAAAGAGAATTTGATGAAGCAGTGGAATATATTAATGAGACAGCTAAGTTGTTTAGAGATAATGGATTACCTGTTATTAAGGTATTAGATGTTGGAGTAGGTGAAGGTCCAGGATCTGAAGAATTTGAGTTTGTTGATTCTATTGATACTGATGAAAATGATATTATAATTCATAAAGAATATAATAATGCATTTTTTAACACAGGGCTTAATAATAAACTAAAAGAACTTGAAGTTGAGTTTGTAGTTATAGGTGGATTTGCTGCAGAGTATTGTGTTCTATTTTCTTATAATGGAGCTAAAGAAAATGGATACGGTGTATCATTGCTTCAAAATGGCATAGCTGGTGTTGAGTATGAAGAAGTTAAAAAAATGCAGATTTTAAGACCAGTAATTAGTATTGAAGCATTGGATTATTTTTTAAATGCTCTGTAGAAAATACAGTGATAGAATGTACAAGTTATGCTAAACAGTAAATTAATAGCTTATGCACGGCTTTTCCTAAGAGGGGTTGGAAGTGACCTGGCCCGTTAAGGAGAGATACTCAAAGGGAACCATAAGGTTCCTTTTGAAAAAGCCGAACAAGGTAATACGGGGATCTGCTTGCAGAGCCTTTTTAAGATAATATATGTGAAGAAAGACACTAACATAAAAGTAGTGTCTTTTTGTTTTAAATAATTAAAAACCTCCAAACGATATAATAGAATCGAAAGGAGGGATATTATGGCAACTATTGAAGAAATGGACAGAAGGATATGTGACCTGAGACATGTGCTGCAAGAGTTGATTAAAGAGAAGGGAAACTTAGTAGATCCTTTAGTCATTGCAGTTAGTCAAGAACTTGATATAGTTCTTAATGAGTATATTGATATACTTAAAGAACTGGACAAGTAATGAAAAACGGGGAGGAATTTAATAGATTCCTCCCTTCAAAAGATCAAAAGAAATTATGTTCTTTGATTTTTATAAGCAATCATGATTTTTTCAATATCGGATGTCCAAACATCTACAAGATTAGTTGTACCTCTTTTTAAACACCAATCGAAGATATTTCCTCTAGCAGTCCTATTAATATATTCAGATAGCTCATATACATTAGTTTCTATAATCTCTTTTTCAGAAGCAGCTAATTTCAAAAGTTCTATTAGTTTTAAGTGAACAAGTCTATTAGGTGAAATTGTATATTGAGTTTCATCCATAAGAATTTGTATATAGCTGTTTGATGTAAAATTACAGCCTAAAGATGCTACTATTGTTGCTTCTGAGTTATTAAGCCCAACAATAGCATCTACATAAGAGTTAAAGTTCTTATTCTCAAAATCTTCAATTATTAATGAATCGATGCTATGATAAGAAGATTTAATCATCATTTCTTTTGACTCAAAATAATGATAAAAAGTTCCTACAGATACGTTTGCTTCTTTACATATATCAGTTATTTTTATTAAATCGTAAGAGTTATTTTTAAGTAATTTCATAGCAGCTTCAGAAATTCTTAGTTTAGTTTCAACAGCTTGCTTTTGACGAGATGTTAGTTCTTTCATAATGAGCCTCCAATATACCAGATATGTTATATATTATCATCAACTAATTTAAATTTCAAATAACGTATGAATAAAATAAAACCATATAAAGTATTATAAAACATAAATACAAAATATTGACTGTTTAAATATGTATGTTATAATTAAGGTGATTTCATCGAATATAGTTCAATGAAATTCATTCTATTATTTATTTGGGGGGAATTTATGATGAATCCAAAAATTATTGCATTGACCGGTAAAGGTGGTGTAGGGAAAACTAGTATTTCGGCAACAATTGTCAAAATATTAACACAAAGATATCCAGATAAAAAGATTTTAGCAATTGATGCTGATCCAGCTATTGGTTTGGCTACAGCACTTGGTGTAAAACCTAAAATTACATTAGATGATATTAGAAGTGAAATTATTGCTTCAGTAGAGAACGGAAATACGAAAGATGCCATGGAATTAGTAAGTGAATCAAGATATAAAATATTTGATGCAATTGTTCAAAGGGATGGATTTGCTTTTTTAGCTATTGGCAGACCAGAATCTGAAGGATGTTATTGTCGTATAAATTCTTATCTTAAAAATGTAATTGAAATGGTAAGTAGCCAATTTGATTATGTTGTTATTGATGGAGAAGCTGGAATTGAACAGATAAATAGAAGGGTAATGCAAAAAGTTACTCATTTACTTCTTATAACTGATGCAAGCCGAAAGGGAATAGAGGTAATAAAGACAATCCATGAAGTGTCTAAGGAAATGGTGGAATTTGATAGAGTTGGTGTTTTACTTAATAGAATTGAAGATATCTCTCTTGTAAATGACATAAGTACAGGAGAAATTGAGCTGTTGGGCATTATCCCTAGTGATAAAAATATATTAAAGTATGACATTGGCGGAAGAAATTTTATGGAATTACCTGATGATACTGATGTAGTTGTAGAGATAGAAAAAGCATTAGAAAAGTTTAATGTTCTTTAAAAAGAAGTAAAAAGTGAAAGGTGATTACTTTTATGAAAGATTTAAAGCATATGATCTTCTTTGAAAGTTTGCTTCAGGATGCTAATAACGACCTAGTTAGAAAAGCAAAAAGTGAAGGAAGACACCCTATTGGATATACTTGTTTTCATGTGCCTGAAGTGCTAATGAATCTGGGAGATTGTTTTTCAGTAAGATTAAGAGCGCCCAATATGGGGTCAACGGAAATTGCTACTTATTATATGGCAAATAGTGCTTGTGAATATTCTCGTGCACTTTTAGAGCGGTCAATAGAGGGGAATTATAAATTTTTAGATGGCTTATTAGGAGTAGATGTATGTGAACCTATGAATAGATGTATGGAGAATATGGAGATACTAGGTACATGTGATACTGACAATGATAAGTTTATAAGATGTTATCTCGACCTTCCATATTCCGATGATGAGGATTGTGTATTGCATCTAAAGGAGCAAGTTACAAGAAAAATTTTAAAACCTTTAAATGAAAATTACGGGGTAGATATTTCGGATAAAGCTATAAGACAAGCTGTCCACGAGTTTAATGAAGTGTGTAGAATTATTACTGAAATGGGAGAGATGAAAACTGCTAAGCTTCCTGTGATTACAGGAAGCGAGTTCCATAAGATAGTTTTATGCACTTATGTCTGTCCTAAAAAAGATATTTTACCTTATTTAAGGGAAACTTTAGAGGAACTTAAGACAAGACAGCCTGATAGTAAAAATAAATATAAAGCCAGAGTAGTAGTTGTTGGTTCTGAAATAGATGACCCAGATATGATTGAGTTAATTGAAGAAGCAGGAGCCTTAGTAGTAGCAGATAGATTTTGTTATGGTTCTTTACCAGGAAGAACAGAAATTAAATTAACAAAGGATGAAGATGCCTTAACTCAGATTATTAGAAAAAATTTAAAGGATACTGAGTGTCCTAGGCATTGTGCAGAGCACAAGATGCAGCATAGAAAGGATTATGTAAAAGAACTTGTAGAGCATTTTCATGCAGATGGAGCAATTTATGAGCAAATGAAATTTTGTACTTATTGGTCTTATGAAAGAACGTTAGCAAGTCATATTATGCCAGCAGAGTATGGTGTTCCTGTTTTATCAATAGATAGACCTTATAGAAGCATAGGAAGTGGGCAATTAAGAACTAGGGTACAAGCTTTTGTAGAAAGTTTAGAAATTAAAAAAATCAAGGCTAAGAAATTACAGAATAATGGGGAGGTGAAATAGATGGCAGAAGCTATTAATGAATCCAAGGGGCTTGGAAGATTTTACAACAAGGATAGTAGAACCTTTAGAAAGCGTGAATGGAAGGGTTTTAAAGATACTATGTACGATTATGGACGCTGGATTAAGTTATATGGATATATGGGATTAAAGTTAGGAGTGCATCCAATACTAATGATAAAAGCTCTTAAGAGATATCGTTGGATGGTGTCCTTTCTAACAGCCTCTAATATGATAGACAAGCATACATTAGGTTTAAGAGGAAAGGAACTTAGATATGCCCATGAACAGTTTTTTTCATTAGTTCATAGTTCTGTAGATTGTGTAGCCACCATGATTGTTAGAGATAAGCATCTTCGTCCTAATAGTAAAAAAGCAGCTAAACTTCGAGAAAAAACAATTATGTTTGATGAAATGACTCCTAAGTTTATTATGGCTGGATTTCCAACTATTAAATGGATTGATATTGCAATGCTTGCAGTAGGTATGCCAAGTGAAATAGATCAAACAGCTAATCCCTACTATATAGATGTGGTTGAACATTTTGGGTTAGCACCAGATTTATGTCCTTTTCCTGCAACAGAATCAGGGGTTGCTGTAGCTGATGATTATCCTATAGTGGGAAAAACATATATCACAAGTTCTATGCCTTGTGATGGTTCCTTAGGTCAAGTTGCATTTATGACAAGGTATCTTAAGGATATTCCAATTTTTCAGATTACTCCTCCTCAAAGATTTAAAGAGGAGCAAGTCCAAGATTATGCTGTGAAAAACCTTAAAGCATGTATTGAATTTATTGAAAAGCAGTATGATGTAAAATGGGATTGGGACGCCTTTTGGAAGGGGTGTAAAATGTATAATGAGGAAGTTCAATGTATGTTAAATAAATGGGATGTTAATTGTACAGATTATCCTCAAGTTTGTAATGGTGCCTTGGCTCTTCAAAGAGAATATGAATTTATGGGAACAGGGTGCTTAGATCCATTTTTCTTAAAGACAGATCTTAAGGTTGATAAGATGATGAAAAAGGGATATGAAATAGATAGAAAAAATGATGCAAATAAACCAAAGTATCGGGCTATCGTATGGGCATGTCCAGCACATTATTATACTAATTTTACTTATTGGGCTCAGCATTGCTGGGGTGTTAAAACCATGGTTGATATGGAATGCATGTTATCTCATCATTTTATGCATGTAGGTAATAAAGACCAAGCTATGATAGATATGGCCAAAAGTTATGAAAAAATGATGATGCGTTCACATACTAATGGAGGCTATGCTAATTCTCTTGATGAGTGTTGGAAGATGTGTGAAAAATTCAATGTTAACATTGTAATAATGTTTGATCATGTATCTTGTAAAAATGTAGGTGGACTGCATGGACTTTATGAAGAACAGGCTCGAGAGCGTGGTATTCATATGATTTGGATTCCGCATGACCTTATGGACGCACGTACTGTATCAAGAAGAGAAATGAGAGAAGCTTTTAATAAATATATGATTAATGTATTTAGAGAAAAACCATTAGACCCAACACTATTGGATTATGAAGACACACTAGCTTGGTAATAAATGAAAATATTGGAGGTTAACATGAAATATTTTGGTGGATGTGACGTTGGATCTACTTACACAAAGGCAGTGATCCTAGATGAAGATGGGAAAATAGTAGCAAGTACAATTATTAGAAGCAAAATTAATAGTGCTGAGAGTGCAGAACTTGCAATGAATGATGTTATTTCTAAGTCAGAAGGAATAAATAAAATTGAGGATTTAGATTATATTATAGGAACGGGATATGGTAGAAATAAAGTTCCACAGGCACAGGAGAATATTTCTGAGATTTCTTGTCATGCAATGGGTGTACATGTAACAGACCCTAATGTAAAAGCAATTATTGATATAGGTGGACAAGATGTTAAGGGAATTGCCATAGATGATGATGGCACAGTATTGTCTTTTGCAATGAATGACAAGTGTGCAGCAGGTACAGGTAGGTTCTTTGAAGCTATGGCTAGAGCTTTTGAGTGTACCCTTGAGGAGTTTTCAGATATATCTTTATCAACACAAAATGTTATTCCTATTACTTCTCAATGTACTGTATTTGCAGAGTCAGAAGTTATAACTCTTGTTGGAGAAGGAAAACCAAGAGAAGAAATTGCAGCTGGAATTCAACAAGCAGTGGCTAAGAGATGCTTTATTATGGCAAAAAAGGCTGGAGCTAAAGATAAGGTTACTTTAACTGGAGGCTGTGCTAAAAATGAGGGCTTAAAAAAGGCTATAGAAAAGGTATTAAGAATTAAAGTAATTGACCTTAAAGTGGACCCACAACTAATGGGAGCATTGGGAGCAGCAGAGTATGCAAGGCAAAAGGGTTTGAGTTTAGAATAAAGTAATGGAGGATTGTAATGAAGGCACTAATTATTATTTTAATTATTATTGCAGTACTATTTATATTGACTTTCTTAACATACATAACAAACGGGGATGGTAAGTTAATAGAAAAGATATATAATAGTTTAATTAAGATCCATGATAAAAGGGAAGTTGAAGAAAAAATCTAGAAATATGGATGGGCTATATGAAAGTATATGATAATGTTATTAAAAAAACTTTAGAGGTTCTAAAGGACTATGAATGTAGAGAACTTAAAGTTCATAAAGATGTAATGTGGAATTGTCTTAAGAATAATGAGTTTTTGCTGGAGAGAGAAGTTGCCTTTGAACTTGGAAGTAGAATGAATCCCTGTACTGTTTATAATTGCTTAACTAGTAATTATGAATTAATTAATAATGATCGAATTCTACTGTATGGCAAAGACTTGAATGAAATAAAACACAGTACAAATTTTTCAAGAATTACATTTATAAATGTAGATAAGGTTGATGATCCTAATAAAGCTTATATTGGAATAAAGAGATTAGAATATGAAAGATTTAAAGTGATTCCACAGGGATATATGATTCTTTCATCTAGCATTGAAAATAAGGAAAATGTTCGTGTTAGTAAAGAAGCAATTAAAAGGGGAATTAACTTTGAGATTATAGGTAATTTATTTATTAACCATTATAAGAAAATAGAGGGTGTAAATAATGTATGGATGATTTTTTTAGTTGGTGATTATCCGTTTATTGATGAGCTTATTGAAAAAAGTAGGGAAATAGATTCTATTACAAATGCCTTCGATCATATATTAAAAAATGTTATTGTGGATTGTGAATCATGTCCATTAACATCAATATGTGATGACATTGAGGCTTTGAGAGAGCTTCACTTCAATGCAAAGAATGATTAAGAAAATAAATATAGTTTTGGGGGTAAATATGAGTAATTTAAAGACAGATAGTCTTGTTCAAAAATTGGTAGATACTTATGGTGATTGGTTTATGGAGCATCCAGAAGATGCAAGAGGAATTACTGGGGAACTATATCCTTTTGATAATATTTTCTCACCAGTTATGATAAATAGTGTGAAAATTAAAAACAGACTAGTTATGGCACCTATGGGAAATCTTCAGATGTGTGAAGAAAATGGACGACCTAACGATAAAATGATTGAATATTTTACAGAGCGAGCAAAAGGTGGTACAGGCCTTTTAACAACGGGCTTAATACCTATTTCTCATGGAGTAGATCCAACGGTTACTGAACCTGGGAAATTATCTTATTTTCCAAGGATAGATAGAACTAGAACTAACCTTGTAGGTTGGAGAGATTTAGCAACAAGTGTTCATGCCTATGACTCAAAAATATTTATACAACTTACACCTGGACTTGGTAGAGTTGGAGCACCAATGTGTGTTATAAATGAGAAAAAGCTACCGGTATCAGCATCTTTTAATAAAAGTTTTTATATTCCAGCAATTCCATGCTTACGTCTTTCAGATAGAAAGTTAAATACTATTATTAAAAATGGAGCTCAAGCTGCGTTAGATGCAAAATGTCAAGGCATTGATGGAGTATATCTTCATGGGCATGAGGGATACTTGTTAGAGCAACTTACTAATCCAGCATTTAATCGTCGTAAAATGGGTAAATATTCAGACCCGTATAGATTTGGAGTGGATTTAGTTAAGGCAATTAGGGAGAAGGTAGGACCACATTATCCAATTATGTATAGAATAGATTTATCTCTTGCTTTAAATGAAACTTATAAAGATATTGAAAATATGCCTACATTGCGTAAATATACAAAGGGTAGGACAATTAACGAAACATTGAAATTTATGGAAGCCTTGATAAAGGCAGGAGTTGACTGCTTTGATGTGGATCTAGGATGCTATGATAACTGGTGGTTACCACATCCACCTGCAGGAATGCCAGCAGGATGTTTTAAGTTAATATCTAAGGTTGCCAAGGATTATTTTAATAAAAATAATATAAAAACTAATAAAGGTCAAGATGTTGTTATTGTTGCAGTAGGAAAACTTGGCTATCCTGATTTGGCAGAAGAAGTAATTAAAGAGGGTATGGCAGATATGGTAATGTTAGGACGACCTCTACTTGCAGATCCATATTGGCCAAATAAATTATATAATAATCAAATTGAGGATATTCGTCCTTGTATTGGTTGCCAAGAAGGATGCGTTAATGAATTTGTTGAAGGAGGTCATATCCAATGTGCAGTAAATCCAAGATGTGGCTTTGAAGACAAGTATTCTAAAAATATGAAAACAGAAAAACCTAAAAATATAGCTGTTATTGGAGCTGGACCAGCAGGATGTGTTTTTGCAATTAATGCTGCTAAAAAGGGACATAAGGTAACTTTATTTGAAGCTACGGATAAAGTAGGAGGTAAACTTATATCAGGTGGAGCACCGATGGTTAAATTTGATATTAAAAATTATGTTTCTTACCTTGATTGTCAAGTAAATAAAACAGCTGAACAATATGGATTAATTAAGAAGTTTAATACAAAGGTAGATATAGAAGTAATAAAAGATCAGTTTGATACAGTTGTATTTGCTAATGGTACAAGAGATATAGTTCCGCCATTTGAAGGCCTAAAGAATACTCCTTATGCAATGGCAACTGATGCTCTTGTAAATCCAGATATATTAAAAGGAAAAGAAAAAATTGTAATTATAGGTGGTGGCGTTGTAGGAGTTGAAACTGCATATAAATTAGCCTATGAAAACAATAAAAAAGTAGATGTATTAGAAATGGCAGATAATTTTATGGAAGGTGCATGTACAGCTAACCGTGGTCATTTATTAAATTATTTAAGATTAAATAATAATGTAAATCTATATAATGGATGTCGTGTTGAAAAATTTGTAGATGGAAAAGTTATTGCAGCACAAAAAACTTCTAAATACTTGCCAGATCCATATATAAGTTGGACACCATTACTTCCTAAGAACACAGAAAATCCTCTTGCAAAATCATCAGGAACGGAAACAAAACAAGTTTCAATTGATGCTGATTTTGTGTTGCTTGCTTTAGGATTTAGGTCAGAAAATGAATTATACTATAATGCTTTAAAAAATCATGTAGCACAAGAAATTTACTGTATTGGAGACTCTTTTAAACCAGCAAAGGTTATTGATGCTGTAAGAAGTGCTTATGCATTAGCAGTAGAAATTTAGGTGCAATAATAAAGCCTCATCTTAACATTAATTGCTAGGATGAGGTTTTTTGTTAATATATACAAATTGAAGAATTATAGGATATTATGGTAAAATTACTTTAATATCAAGGAATATAATATGACGGTTTAAAGCATGGAGGAATATATGAATATATTTAAAATTTCTTATAGAGTAGTAAGAGTTACAGGGGATGAAATATATAAGGGGTTTGGGTTTAAACATTTATCTGATGCTACTCAATACTATGTTCATCCCAAAAATCAATCTTATAATGGAACAACTACCTTATGTCAACCTATAGGCGAAGCTATAACATTATTTTCCGATATCATGAATAGTATAATCTCAGGAAATGATACCGTAGGAGATTACTATGTGTCTGATGATGGGAAAACCCTATATTTGATGATTAATATACCCAGGGATTATAGGATAAATGAAATAGTTGATGACAATATTTATGGTTATAAAGTACTAGTAGAAAACTGTAGTATTAAGTTGGGTGCATATGATGAAAATGATAGATGGATTGATGGAAATATGGATCATCTTAGAATGTTAAATAAACTTTTACCTATTTTTTCAGCACTTCTTGCAAGAGAGGTTGAATTAAATAAGGACTTTAATAAGATGTTTTTTGAATATCTTGAAAACCCAGCAGCAGATATTTTTGTAAATATGCATGAAGATTTTTATCAAACTCATAAATTCGATGAATATAGTGTTGAATATACAGATTTGTCAGTCTTTGATTATAGTCAAATGGTATCTTGTTCATCATCCTATGAAATTATAAAAGAAAATATTAAAGCTTCTGAAGAAGATAAAATAACGATAGTTGATAAATTTGAAAGTCATGACTTTTCAAAAGAATATTTTAGGTTTATTCCTAAGTTTGGAGAGGAATTTGAACTTCCTAAAGGTCTAGATAATATATGTAGTGCTATAACTAATGGGGATATTAAAACTTTACTTTTTCATGGTCCTGCTGGGACTGGAAAAACTATGTCCTGTAAATTAATTTGTCAAACTATAAATCTACCAATATTAGAGACTATAAATTGTACAGAAAATTTAGATGAATTTGTTCTTGGAAAATTTATTCCAGAAGAAGATAAAATTATATTTAAAGAAAGCTATGTAACAAAAGCAATAAGAGATGGTGGAGCAGTAGTTTTTGAAGAAATTAACTTTGCTAGACCTCAATACTTATCCTTTTTAAATTCATTGCTTGATGATAATGGATTTGTACGTTTAGATAATGGTGAAGTTGTAAAAAGACATAAAAACTTTAGATTTTTTGCAACAATGAACTTTGGATATTTTGGAACAAAGGATTTAAATCAAGCACTATATAATAGATTTAATGCTATTGTGGAGATCTCAGAACTATCAGATGAGGCCATTTCAAAAATGCTTATGGCTAGGGTTCCAGAGTGTAGTCCTTTTATTGATAAACTTTTAAGCGTTTATCATAAAGTTAAAAAGAAAATTGACAGTGAGGAACTGGACATTGTTATTTCACCTAGAAACTTAGAAAATTGGGCTAGGATGGCTAAATATGATGGATATATAAAAGCAGCAGAAAGAACAATTATTCCTATTGCAAAGTGTGATAGGATTATGGAAAATTCCATACGTTCAATAATTCGTATTTATAGATGGCAATAGGAGGAGGATATTCTTTGAATAAGGAAGAAGAAGAAATTTTAAATAGTTTTCAATGTGATTTAATAAGGTCAGCAGAAGAAAATTTTGCTCAAATGCTAGCTGAAAATGATTTTGTAAGATTATTCTTTATCAATGAAAATCGTGCTTTTACAGATGGTAAAAACATAGTAATTGATCCTTCTTTAGACAATATGTTTGTAGATAAAGATGCTTTATCTAAAACAGAAAAGTGGATGAATATTCCTAATGATTTATCAAAAAATTTATGGTTTGCCCTAGAGATGGTAACGCGTGCTCAGAATGTTCATGAGAGTTTACATATAATTTATTCTCCATTTCCAAGTCCAGTTTGCAAAGATAAGAGAAATACATCAAAAGCTAAAGGGAAGATATTAGCTCTTATATTTAATATAATTGAGGATGCTTTTATAGAAGCGGCAGGATGTAGCGAATATGATAATTTAGAATTATATCTTACTTTTGGACGAGTTTCTAGATTGTTTTCCAATACACCATCAGTAGGAACAACGGCTCAAGTTATTTCAAATATGGACGTCCATAAAACATCAGTGGATGATTTAATGCAGTTTCTTGATTATATGGTGGAAATGTTGCTTTATCCTATGGTGAAACAAGAAATGCCTAAAAAGACAATTGCTAAGTATGTAGAGCTTTCTAAAAATTTATTTATTGAAGGAAGTATTTGTGTATACCCTGAGGAAAGATTTAGTTATGCACAGCAAATATTTGATATTATTGAACCACTTATTCCTGATGGGTTGGAAGATTTTAACACTGAAGCATTTGAAAAAACTTTAGGTGGTTTGAAAACTCATGAAGAAAACTTTACTACGATAGGGAATATAAAGACTAAACCTAAAATTATTAAAGTAACTCGAAGATTATTTCAAGATTTAAATAATAATAAATTACCTTCAAAGAATTTTGATAAGCAGTTTAAAGAAATTATAGGGGAATTTATTGAAAATGAAAATAAAGTTAATTTTATTACTACCTTTAATGGTAGACAGGTTAATTGGAATGGAAAGCAGTTTGATTGTTCTACAATTCATAAAGATATTACTATCTTAGAGAAAAAACCAAAGATTAATTTTACCTATAAAAAAGCTTATTTTAATATTTACAATAGGTATCATTTAAATATTAATTCTTATAACTCAAAATTTAAACAACTTTTGAAGGTGCCTATTTCTACAAGAAATGAAAAACAGATTTTTGGAAGTGGAATTAATTCTAGAAGTTTTGGTGATGTAAAAAAAAGATATTGGTATAGACCAGTGATTGAATATGATGTGCCAGATATTGCAATTATGCTTATGATTGATGGTTCAGGGTCAATGGATGGAGATAGAAACGAAAGTGCAATTATATCATCGGTTATATTACATGAAGTCTTAAAAAAGCAAAATATTAAACATGCAATAGTAGAACATAGAGCAATATATGATGAACCTATTGTAGAACATAATATTCTAATAGACTTCAGTGGTAGAGATGAAGAAAAATATAATATTTTAAATTTGAATGCCTACGAGGGAACTAGAGAAGGTTTATCATTGTATTGGGCAGAAAAATATATTAAGGAAAATACAAATGCAGAAGATAGATTAATACTTGTTCTTTCAGATGGCGTTCCTGCCCATGGATTAGATGGGAAAGGTTGCTATTTACCACCAATTTCTATTAAAGATACAGCAAATGCTGTAAGAAAAATTACTAAGAGAGGTACAAAAATTATTGCTATAGCATTAGATGAAGAAGGATTATCATGTTATGAGGATTTAAAGGAAATGTATCCTCAAGTAGTTGCATGTACAAATTTGAAACATTTAACTGGTCAATTACTAGGGCTCATTTCTAAACAATTTGTTTAGTATATAAGTTACAATAAAGATTATTATTTTATAGATTTGCTATTTTTGAAATAGTATACATACTTGCAATTTTTTAAAAATACAGGCAAAATAGTAATGCAGGTAAAAACTTATTAAGGCTCTGTAGTAAAATAGAGTGATAGAATGTACAAGTTATGCTTAGCAATAAATGATAAGCTTGTGCACGGCTTTTCCTAAGGGGGTTGGAAGGGGACTCTGTTCCCTCCTTGTTAAGGAGAGATACTCAAAGGGAACCATAGGGTTCCTTTTGAAAA
>URKQ01000022.1 GCA_900548455.1 uncultured Clostridium sp. | reverse complement strand
TCGTCCTGAGCCAGGATCAAACTCTCAATTTAAAATTGAAAATTTGAGCTGTTATGCTCACTTTTTTGCTGACTAATGCAATTCATTATAAACTTCGCATTTCTTCGTCAATTTCCTTCGTTCATTGCTCATTTACATCAAGTAAACATCGCTTCTTCACTCTGTCATTTCCTAGAACTACTCGTTTCTAATTTCATCGCAGTCATTTATTTATTAATTGACTGGATTTACCTTGTTATTTTCTCTGTTTAATTTTCAAAGACCATTTCTTTTTCGTCGATTACTTCCGACGACTTTTACTATTCTATCAGAGGCTTGTTTACTTGTCAACAACTTTTTAAAAGTTATTTTTTCAAGTTTTCATTTCCTCATCACTGATTACCTCAGCGACAAGACTTATCTTACCATGATGCATCAAACCTATTTTACATACAATCTTCATTTATTCAAAATACAACAGTATATCCCATATATTTCTCAGTTTTTCTTCATTTTTCTTATATAGATACACCAGGCATATTTGTTACCGCAATACACTAACTTGCATTGTACTATTTGCTGTATACCCCCCTTGATAATACACTATATAAAATATTGTGTTACAAAATTGTATTAGCCAACCTTAATTTGTGTAAAAATACAATAAAAATTTTCACTAAAATTAAAATAATATTTTACATATATAGATTATAGGTATATAATAATTATTGTAATATATTACATTAATATGTTTATATATAATATATTTCCATATTTTCACGAAATATATTATATATTATAAGTATTTTTATACAGGGGGGATTTTAAAATGTATGAATTATGTAATAATATTTTTGGTACCTATTCAGGCAACTTTGGATTTGCATCAGGAGAACTATATATTGGAGTATTAAACGAAGATATCCATGTCGAAGTATCTTACTCAAGTATTGGTATTATGCATGAGAAGGCAAAAATTAAAAACATAACAGACTCCTATGTAGATTTAATACTAGATTTAAATCACGAAGACCATGATATGCACTTAGAATACCACGACAATTCACTTGTAGGTATAATAGAAATAGCTAAGGTAAAATTAAATGTTGAGTTTTCTAAGATAAAAAACACCTTTGAATTCTGTGAAACTTATAGTTTAATCCCAGAGCAACATATAAAAAGGCTAAAAGAAAATCATACTTATATGGACGAACAAACATCAATAAACTTAAAGTATGAGTTGAACAACAGTGCTGTCTTAAAGTATTTAGATGAAATAGGTATAAAGGTAGAAAATAATCATGACTTCTCAACAGTACAAGCTTTATTAAAGCAATTTTGTGCTAAGATACATCATGATGGTTCAAATTATACCCATAACCATAATTATGGAACAATCAATCAACTTAAATTTGCATTAAAACAAAATTCATTTACTAATTGTCGTGGAGCAGCCATAATATTTTCAGGAATTTTAAGAGCTTATGGTTTTAAAAGTAGTTATATTACATGTATGCCTTATGACTCAAAAGATTTAGAATGTCATGTCGTCTGTGAGGTATACATTGACGAATTTGAAAAATTTATTTTTATCGATCCATCAAATCAAGTTTATTTTATTAAGGATGGTGTAATTTTAAATTTGTTAGAATTACGAAAATGTATTGAAAACAATGAAATTATAGCATTTTATCAAGAAGCATCTCATAATGATGAACCCTTTGACTTGATTAGCTATTTAGGATACTTTGCAAAAAATATACTTTACTTTGTTAAGTGTATAGATAATTGTGAGGATAAAGAATCTATAGGCGAAAATGCATTATGCTTTGTTCCTGTAGAATATACATCAATGGTTAAAAATAAATACAACTATGTTTCTTCAAATATTAATGATTATTATCAATATTAAATTAAAGCATTTTATATAATAAAAAGTTGTTGCATACGCAACAACTTTTTATTATACATTTATTATCCCAACTACAGCTAATACAAATAAAACAGCTGCTAAAATCAATCTATAATAAGCAAAGTTTTTCATAGGTTTTTTCTTTAAATATTCTACAAATCTTTCTACACATACAAGAGCGGATAAAAATGCAACAATAAAACCTATTACTAAAATAATAACCTCACCTTTAGAAAAAGCACTTCCATACTTAACTAATTTTAACCCTGATGCACCAACCATAATTGGTATAGCTAGAAAAAATGAAAATTCCGTAGCAGCTACAGTCGATAGTCCACTAATCCATCCACCTATAATAGTAGAAGCCGACCTTGACATTCCTGGCCAAAGAGCCAAACACTGAAACATTCCAACTTTAAAAGCCTGAGAAATAGATATATCATCTAATTCTACTGTTTTATTAATTTTTACTCTTTTCTCAGATATCAACATCAAAACAGCACCTATAATCAACGCAAAAGTTACTGTAACTATATTAAAAAGATAATCATCAATTAAATCATCAAATAAAAACCCTAAAATTACAGCAGGTATACAAGCTACAACTATATTAACCCAAAATCTTAAATCTTTTCTTCTTCCTTTAAACACCCCTGCAATAGAAGAAAATATTTTTTTGTAATACAAAACCACTATAGCAAGTATTGCTCCTAACTGTATTACTACTGTAAATAAATTAACAAATTCACCTTTAAAATCAATAATATCACCTACAATTATCATATGACCTGTAGACGATACTGGTATAAACTCAGTAATTCCTTCTACTATGGCTATTATTATAGCTTTAAAAAGCATTAAATAGTCCATTATACCCTCCTTAATTCCTTCTTATTACTACAGTTCTAACTGAATTTTCTCCATCTAATGAAAGTTCAATAACATTTTCTCCCTTTTCAAGAGATAATTCATAATAATTGTCTATTTTAACGAACTGATCTCCATTAATTCTTATATAATATTCTTTCATCATAACGCTATTCATAAATGCTCCAACAGCAAACTTAATTTTATCTTCATCGTTTTCTACATTTCTTTTAGCAAATATAATTGTTGGAATTTCATCAGACTTATCATCTTCATAATTTACCCATGGATCCATATTAAAAACTTTATTATCTTTAACAAAAATAGTAGGTTTTATATATCCTCTATCTGTTTCTATTTCAATTTGTCCTTCATCTTTAACATATGTAACATAGGAGTTAATTAACGTTCCTTCATATTTGCTATTATCTATGCTAACAGTATAGCTTCCCATGCTTTCTTCTAATTTTTTAATTTCTTTTTTTCCTAGAGTAATTTCCTCATCAGCTGCAGTAACTAACTTTAAATTTTTAACATTACTCTTTAACAACTCAGTAGAACTTATAGGCACTCCATTTTCAATAAAATACCCTCCTGATATTACATCAAAAGCAATCCATTTACTTAATTCTCTGTCCCATACTTCTAACATGCTATATGCTTCCTTATCAAAAAATTCCCCTATCCTAGTTCTAACTCCTACAGATGCTAATAATTCTTGCATTACAACATTGTAGTCCTTTTGAGAAAGTGTTGAATTTTTAATTAATGTAGCCAAAATATCTCCAGCATTCTTATTACTATCCATTACATCTAAATCAACTCCACATTTTCCTCTTAACCATTTTTGTAAATCCATAGTCATATTTAAATCACCACTATCTTTATTTACAACACTATCAATTTCATATGTAGAATTTAAACTTTTAATTTCACTCAATTTATTATCGATGTAATAGAAACATATATTATCTCCATCATATATGTTATCCCACTTTTTAACTTCTGTATCATACTTTACCGCCGTTAAGTCAAACTGTCTCAATACTATAAATATACTTATGCTTAATAATATTACTATTATACCAATTATTCTATTTTTAGTTTTGGAATTTTTCATTTTTTCTCCTCCTGAAAATAAATTTAGTTAATTAGACCTTATATATTAATTTCGTATAAATAAATGCTATTCTTTAATTATATCATCAACTTTAAAAAAATAGACTGTTACAAAGCAGATATTCTACTTCACAACAGTCTATTTAATGATATATTCACTAAAATTTATATATGTCCCTTTATGCTTATTGCATAAATGAAAGTTTTAATCTAACAATTTACTTTGACTCCTGGCGCAGCATTTAATATTTCTTCACTTACTGAATCAAACTTATTAAAGTTATTATGGAATTGTTCAATTAATTCTTGAACCTTTTTATCATATTCTTCCTTATCAACCCAAGTATTTCTTGGATTTAGAACTTCTGAAGGTACACCTGGCACTTCCTTAGGAATTAGAACATTAAAGTTCTTGTCCAAATCAAATTCAGCATTTCTAAGTTCTCCATTTATAGCTGCTTTTACCATAGCTCTTGTATATGATAAATTCATTCTCTTACCAACACCATATTGTCCACCTGACCATCCAGTGTTAACCAAATACACTTCAGTGTTATTTGAAGTTATTTTTTCTCCTAATAATTTAGCATAAACTTCCGGTTTCATTAGCATAAATGGCTCTCCAAAGCAAGCAGAGAAAGTTGCCTTAGGTGTAGTTATGCCTCTTTCTGTTCCAGCAAGCTTACTTGTATATCCTGACATAAAATGATACATAGCAGCTTCCTTAGAAAGCTTAGAAATAGGAGGTATAACTCCAAAAGCATCTGCTGTAAGGAATATCACAGTATTAGGGTTGTTTCCTGTGCCACTTATTTCTACATTGTTTATATAATGAATTGGATAAGCAGCTCTAGTATTTTCAGTTAGAGAATCATCATCATACATAGGTCTATTTTTTTCATCCAACACAACATTCTCAAGCAATGTGCCAAATCTTATAGCATTATATATATCAGCTTCTTTTTCCTTATCTAGCCTGATAGCTTTTGCATAACAACCACCTTCAAAGTTAAAGACACCTTTCTCACACCAACCGTGTTCATCATCACCAATTAACTTTCTACTTGGATCCGCAGATAAAGTTGTTTTTCCTGTTCCTGATAATCCAAAGAATACAGCTGTATTTCCTTCTTCATCAATGTTTGCGGAACAATGCATTGGGAAAACACCTTTTCTTGGTAAAACAAAGTTCATAACAGAGAATATTGATTTTTTAATTTCACCTGCATATTGAGTTCCACCAATAAGTACAATCTTTTTCTCAAAGTTAACTAAGATAAACGCCTCTGAATTCACACCATCTTCTGCTCCCTTAGCCTTAAATCCTGGAGCTGCTATAACTGTAAATTCTGCATCAAAATCATTAAGTTCTGTTTCTGAATATCTTCTAAATAATTGAGTTGACATTAAAGCTTCTGATGCATACTCATTAATTACTCTAATATTCATGCTATATTCTTTCATAGCTCCAACATAACCATCAAAAACATATAACTCTTTATCTTTTAAATAAGTTACTACATCATTATATAATTTATCAAAAATCTTTTCTTCAATTGGTAGATTCACGCTTCCCCAATTAATTAGATCTTGTACACTTTCTTGCTTAACAATAAATCTATCTTTAGGAGATCTGCCTGTATATTTTCCTGTAGCAACAACAAGAGCTCCTGTATCAGATAAAGTACCCTCTCCATTTTTAATTGCATGTGCAGTTAATGCTGCTGGACTTAGATTTCTATAAACACTTTTACAAGTAGCAATGTTTAAATATTTTAAATCCATTTGATACACCCCCATATAATCAACCTTTTTGTTCGTTCTATTTATATAATACTACTTTTCTCATTTTATGCAACATCTTAATCAATTTTTCTAATTATATTCAGCTTTTTTCTAATTATATTGTATTTTTTATTACATATATAGCTATTTTTTAACTATATATGTAATAAAGTATATCACATTATTATGATTATGCTATACTTTATTATTTAAACTTTTTAAATCTAACAAAACTTTTAATCAAAAATATAATATGTCACGAAAATATTAATATTGATAATTATTAATTGTATCCTATATATTATTACACCTTTTTATGTGCTATAATATAAAATTGTAATCATATATAGGTTAAGATTATTATATAAACTAACTTGTAAATCATAAGATTAAAGGATGTGTTTAAAATTAAAATTAAATCATTTGTAGCAATTATGGCTGGAAAAACAATTTTAAAGCTAAGCAATACTTTATTTAAAGGCGGCTCTAACTTTCCTGGCAAAGTTGCTTTAGCATTAGATAAAAATATACTTTCAACCATTACTAAAGGATATAAAATCATTTTAGTAACTGGTACTAACGGAAAAACTACTACTACAAGCATGATTTATAATATTCTTATAAAATCAAATAAAGAAGTTATAACTAACAATACTGGAGCAAATATGAATACCGGAATTGTAGCTTGTTTTATATCTAATTATAAATTTAAAAATAATACTTCTGATAAATATGCTGTAATAGAAGTTGATGAAGCATATTTAAAGACCATAACTTCAGTAGTTAAACCTGAAATCATAACCGTTACAAACTTATTTAGAGATCAATTAGATAGATATGGAGAGGTGCACACAACCTACAGTAAAATACTAGAAGGGATATCAAATTCACCTTCTACAAATTTAGTTCTAAATGGAGATGAATCTTTATTAGGAAATTTAAAGTTAGAAAATCCAACAACTTATTATGGATTTGAAACGCCTATTAAAGATGATGCAGTTTTAAGTGTAAATGCTGATAGTAAGTTTTGTAAATTTTGCAAATCACCTTACGAATATGAATTTATCACTTACAATCATTTAGGGAAATTCTTTTGTTCTGAATGCGGTTATACAAGACCTAATTTAAAATATAAAGTTGAAGAGATTTTATCATTAACACCTGATAACTCAGAAGTTAAAATCAATGATGAAAGCTTTCTAATAAATCAATCTGGAGAATACAACATCTATAACGGATTGTGCGCCGTTGCTGTTACTAAGGAGTTGAACATAGAGACCAATTATATAAAAGACTCTTTAGCAAATCAAGAAAGTAGCTTTGGACGTCAAGAAATAATTAAAATTAACAATACCGAAGCAAAAATTATTTTAGTTAAAAATCCTGCTGGATACAACCAAGCTATAGAAACTATAATGCTAAATTTGAAAGACAATATGCCCGTAAATCTTGCTTTTATGCTTAACGATAACTACGCAGATGGAACGGATGTATCTTGGATATGGGATGTTGATTTCGAAAAACTATCTCAATTAGATATAAAAGAGACAATTATTAGCGGAATACGTTTATACGATATGGCTGTTCGCTTAAAAACTGCCAACTTAAATACAGAAACATTTAAATTATGCAATACTGATGAAAAACTTGTTTCTGCCTTAGAAAATCTAGATAACAATACAACGTATATCCTTGTAACATATACCGCTATGTTACACTTAAGAAAATTACTTCACAGTAAAGGATATATAAACAAAATTTGGTAGAAGAAAGGAATGATAATCATGGAACTTAATATATGTCATTTATATCCTGACTTATTAAATGTATACGGTGATATCGGTAATATTTTAATTCTAAAACATCGTGCTGAACAAAGAGGTATAAGTGTATCAATAAAAAATATATCTATAAATGATGACTTTATCGCTGATGATTATGATATTGTATTCTTCGGTGGCGGACAAGACTATGAACAATCTATAGTTTCTAAAGATCTTGTTAATAATAAGAAAGAACCCATAAAAAAGTATATAGAAGATAACAAAGTATTTTTAAGTATTTGTGGTGGTTATCAATTACTAGGAAAAACATATGAGACATCTACAGGGGAAACTCTAGAAGGATTAGGAATACTAGATATATATACAAAAGCTTCTACCGATAGATTAATCGGAAATTGCATCATTTATAATGAATCTTTCAACGAAACATATGTAGGATTTGAAAATCATTCTGGAAAAACTTATATCGGCGATTTAACGCCTCTTGGAATTGTCAAGCACGGATACGGGAATAATGGAGAAGATAACAAAGAAGGCTGTATTTACAAAAACACTTTTTGTACCTACTTTCACGGCAGTTTACTTTCAAAAAATCCCGAATTAGCCGATAGACTTTTACTGCTAGCTTTAAATAACAAATATGATGAAATTTCAATTACAGAACTAGATGACTCACTAGAAATCAATGCAAAAAATCATATAATTGAAAGATTTGTAAAATAGAGTACTACTTGAACCATAGGATTCCTTTTGAAAAACTTAAATAACGTAATAAAGGCTATGAACGCATCACCTTAAATGCATTCATAGCCTTTCCTATTTATATTAAATTATGAGTTTCTTTAAATGCTAAATCAAAATATCTTATAGCATCTCTAACATTGCCCATATCTTGGTACATCTTTCCTACCTTCATATATCTTTTGCATATTTCACCCTTAGTTCCATATTTCATTAATGTATCTAAAGATAAAATCATATAAGTTTCCGCCATAATATAATTTTTTTGATTTTCATATATTAAAGATTTATAATAATAAGCCTTTTCCATAACAGGAATTAATTCAAGTTCAATGGAGTAATTTAAAACCTCTTCAACACATTCCAATGCCACTTCATATTTTTTGCACTCTACCAATAACTTTGTGCAATTAATAAGGAAATCACAAAGCTCCTCTTTATTATCTCTATCAAACTCCTTTAATGCTAGTTTAATATATTGCAGTGCCTGTTCTTGCATACCATGTTCAAACATAGCTGTTCCTAAATCATAATATGCATGAGCTTTTTTATCTATCATGTCTCCATATCTTCTCAAAGCTTCTTCTTCATATTCCTTAGCTTTATCACCATCAATTGATATTTCAATAATAGTTAAAACCTTATATATTTCAGCATTTATATATTCACTTTTATTAAATCTTAATATTTCCTTTAAATCTTCTGCCGTTTCTTTTGCTTTTTCATAATCGTTACATCCAATATAAACAGCACACTGATTATACGTAGCTTTAATATATTCAATAGATTCTTTCATATTAAGTGCTATTAATTTCTTTCTTACTGAAGATAAATAGCTTCCTGCTTGAGATACTTCTCCATTATTATATAAATATTTAGCTATATATATATAATAATTAATTAGCAACATATCATCCTTAGACTTTTGACATGAATTATAATATCTAGGTATTGTAGTACTTAATTCAGTTGTCATACCATGGTGCAGATAATACTCAAATAATATTTGAAACAATTTACAGCTCAAATCATAATAATGATATTTTTCAGCATATTCAATATTATGAAGAACATCTTCTAAAGAATTTAACCTCTTCATATTGCTAAACCTAACAATATTAGATTCAATCTGTTCTCTAACTCCATATTTAAGATAATCCATATCTAAATCAAGTTTTTCAACGATAATCTGAAGAATCCAATCCTCTGCCTCTACTTTATTGTTTTCAATACAACTCATCTTAGATACTGAAATTTTATCTTCACATATATCCTTTAATGTCAAACCCTTATAAATTCTTCTTCTTTTGATCTTTTCCCCCGCTGATAGTATTTCCATATTTATATATACCTCTCTTTAAAAATCACTTATATCATTGATTTCTTCAAGTATTTTTACCCCTTCATCTAAGTAATTCTTTGCTTTTTCTTCTTTACCTATCTCAACATAAAATTTTCCTAAACTAATTGCTATTTCTGCAGCTTCACGCTTATATCCCATTTTTAGTGTATAACTTAATGTATCTAATAATGTTCTTTCTGCTTCATCAGACCTTTTTTCTAAAAGATTAATTTTATATTTTAAAACATTATACTTACACACTAAAGTCCCATCACTAATTTTCATACCTTGCAATTTTATTGATATTCTATCTAAAACTTTATTTGCATTCTTTTCATCCTTAAGTTTAATATAATTATTACATGCAATAATCAAAGTCTTAATTATTCCTTCTTCAGATACAATATTTTCATATCTTTCTGCATCTTCTAAATTTTCAAAAGACTTGTTAATATAACCATAGTCCGAAAACAACTCTCCCATTCCACTAAATAATTCTGTGAGAGAATACTGCTCATCACGATGTTTAAACATCTTTAAACTATTTTCTGTATACTTTATTGCTTCATCCAACTTTCCTTCTTCAAACCTTTTTTGACCAATGCTTATAAATGATTGGCCATAAGCTACATCATCTTTGAGTAATTCAAATTTTCCTTCAGCAAGTCTAATATATTCTAAAGCTTTTTCTTCAACTCCAAGTTTTCTAAGCGTTTTACTTATATAGTAATAAACTTGTCCTATTAACAGTTCATCATAAACGTTACTTTCTTGAAATACCTTTTCTGCTTGTTGAAAATAACTATATGCAGAATGGAAGGCCTTTAATTCAAGTGTTATCTTTCCAAGTAAAATGAATACTTTAATAACTTCTTCATTGCAATTATATTTAATATAAATATTATTTGCAGATAATAACAACTCTTGTGCTTCATCATACTCATCTTGTTTTTCACAAATTAATGCTTTCAAGTATAAATTTGTTGCTCTTCGGAGGTCTAGATTATATTTTTCAATATACTCATGTGATATATTCAACGCATCATTAGCTATATCAATTTTATTATTGAATATATTAACCTCTGCTATATTTTCATAATACAGACAGATTTTATTAGCTTGGGTTTCTTCTGTTTCCATTAAATGTTCTACTGATACTTTAAGTTCATTAGCTAAGTATTCTAATAGATCCATACTAGGATTAGATTTTCCTGATTCAATTAAGCTTATTTGCCCCGCTGTAATTCTATCTCCAGCTAAATTCTTTAGTGTTAAATCAAGCTCTTTTCTTCTTTGTTTAATTTTTTCTCCTAAAGATAAAATCCTCATTATTCTTCCTCTTCTCCGCGCAATAATTTATATTACAATGTATTCCTCTTTATTGTAGCATAAATAGACAAAATACTCAAAACTAAATCATTGGAATTTTCATTAAATATTTATAAAGAATTCTATATTTATTATGAATTTTACAAATAAAATATAGCTAGAGTTTTTTCTCTAGCTATAACCAACTTATTTTTAATTGCCCTACAATTTCCTCTGCCATATGCTGAAATTTTCTTGCCTTCTTCTGCATCTTTCTCTTAGTTCTCCAATCCATTTTACCCATGAAATATTCAGCAGCTACCACAATACCCAAAACAATCATCATCATTTTATAGATATTTTTCATAATATTGATCACTCCTTATTGATTTTAATTCAAGTTAACTTTCTTCAAAAATAAAATCTTACAGTTCAAATTTTAAATTAAATTAACATTTTATTATATATATAGAATGTGCAATATTATAATTTATATCCTTCTTTTAACTCAATCATAATATTTTTTAATAAAATAACTTATAATTTGATTTTTACAACTTTCTTCCATTTTTGTTATGTGATCAAATCTAAAGCTTTCATCCAAAGAACTTATTTCTTCTATAATTTCTTCTAGGTAATTAGTATAATCAATATTCTCCACTAAACTTTTTGAATTTTTCACTATAACATTATCACAATTATCCTTTATAATATTTGATAGTATATCTTTACACTCCTCATTACTGACAAAAAGTTTTTCTTTTAAAATAGCTTTATCTACCTCACTAGAAAAAGCTAAACCCGCTCCAGTTTTAGCTAATTCGTCTGCAATATCATTGTATAAATCCCCTGTGTGGCTATCTACCTTTACAAAAACTACATCTAAATTTCCTTCATTTTTCAAAAGGTTAAATTGATCATAATAGTTCTTCGATAATTTTGTATTTCTTTCCCACGTACCCATTGCATGATTACACACTCCAGCATAATCATAAAATATTACCACCTTATCATAGCCATGATCTACCGAAAACTTTAACCCCTTTATAGCTGCCATCAATTCTCCATTAACTTGTCGCTGATTATCCTCTTCCTCATGTCCTGAATCATATTCAGCATAAACAATTATATTATCATTTAATATAACCAAGCCATATCCAAAGTCTCCCGTATTAATGTTATAACTACCATCTACATATATATGTGGTACATCATCGGGATATTTATCGATACCTTTTTTTAGGCTACTGTTTGTTTGCAAATACATTCTAGCTTCCTCTTCTGAAGTAAAGCTTTTATAAATTGCTCCCTTTACGCCCTTAACATACTGTAAACACTCACTCCATGACATTACAATTATATTTTCACAATCTTTTCCTTTTTTTATAGCATAATATTTCTTAGCCATTATAACTCCTCATCTTTCAATAAGATCTAACCAACGAAAAATTTGAATATCTTTTTAGATGAAATTCTCACAAAGTCTATGACTTTCTTTATTTCTTTAGTACCTAATTTATCTTGAAGAAATCCAATAGCTTCACTTGCTATATCAATAATATTTTCTTCCCCTTCCCAGTTATCTATTACAACTTCTTTAGGTATATCACATAACACCTTCTGTAGCACATAAAAAACTACAGCTACATCATCTATTTTACCAATAAAAGGAATAGCGTCAGGTATTATATCCAGTGGAAAAAATAAATATCCTAAAGCGATAGAGATATTTGCCTTAGTCTCTTTTGTAACTCTATTATCCTTATATAATCTAAGGAATAAAGCTACAATATCTGGAATTAACACTACATATGGGTATACTTTTTTATACTTATTTGAAACTTTTCCCTCAAATTCTTTTCTAAACTTTCTATAAGTATATTCATTGATATTTTCTATTTTCTTATTAAATGATTCCTTATTTTCTTTATTTACATCATTTTTATTTTTATCACTAGTAGCTTTTTCATTTTTTTCATCTTCTGCTTTATAGGATTCATCTGATTTTTCTTCACTTACAAAATTAAAATCACTTAATTCAGCTCTTAAGCCATATGGTACTATTTCTAAATTTTCTAACCTAAAATCAACTTTTGGTATAACTTTACATAGTTTTTCAAAATTTATATTTATATATTCTTCTTTAAATATTATTCCCAAATTTTCCACTTTATTTTGAATAGCTTTAAAAATAATTTTAACTATACCACTATAAATTTTTAAACTCTTGACTTTAATTTTATCTATAGACAACGTCAACACATTATTTGATACGCTATTTATAGAAATATTTAATTCAAACGGAATTGTTATCTTATATTTATAACTTCCAAGAACATATATATTTTTGTCCACTAAAATTTTATCAATTTTTAAACCATCAATATCTACATAGTCATTTAATACATCTGTTATTATACTATAAATATCTTTTTCAGTTATAGTGACTTTTATATTAGATATTTTCATACATTTCCCCTCCATTAAAAAAAGATATACTTTATTATACATTATATCAGTAAACAGTACATCCTTTTCAACACTATATTATTTTTTATATAACACATTCTATAGTTAAGTTTATTGTTTCTAATAAATTTATTTCGTAAAACGAAACTGGTTTCCTTGTGATATAGTCATATAGCACCCTTATAACAGGTCTATCGGGAAATCCTTTGTTTTGCTTAATGACATATCCCTCAACTCCATTGGATAACTTAACACAACATCCTAATGCATATACGGAAAAAGTATTTTTAAATGTTTGAACCAAGTTCTCATCGAATTGTGTTCCTGATCCAGATAATATTAGTTCATATGCTTGATTAGGTTCGAATTTTCTTCTATAACTTCTATCACTTGTAACAGCATCATATACATCACAAATTCCTACAATTTTACCAAACCTAGAAATCTGATCCCCTTGCAATCCAAACGGATATCCCTTTCCATTTATCTTTTCATGATGTTGTTCAACTGCTTCTATTGCTCTAGTAGGTATTTTCATACTTCTCTTTAATATTTCACTACCATAAAGCGGATGTTTTTTCATAACTTCAAATTCTTCATCAGTCAATTTTCCATCTTTATTTATTATAGCACTGGGTACTCTTAGCTTTCCAACATCATGTAACATTCCCGCTATACCAAGTTCCCTTAGCACCCATTTTTTAAATCCTAAATTCATACCAAAAAATACTGACATTATACCAGTATTAATACTATGTAAAAAAGTATAATTATCATGTGTTTTTACATCACACAAACACTTATTTACATCACCAATTTCCATTATATGATCTAGCAATTCTTCTATATTAAATAGGTATTCATCACTTATACCTGTATTACTCACAGGTCCAACATTTCTAGATATATTTTTAAGACTTTTAATTGTAGCCTGTTTTAATATTGTAAGTCTTTCACTCTCTGCTTCAACTTCATCTAATCTATCATCTTCAACATATACATAATAAACTCCTAATTCCATAAGTCTTCTTATGTATATAGGATTAAGTCTTACACCTGCTTTTAATAGTATTCTACCATCTTCACCATACACATGCTTTCCAAGTGTATCTTCTTCAGTAACTCTCCTAATGTATTCTAATCTCATGACTCCCCCTAAATACAGAGAATTATTGATAATCCTCTCTTCTATCTGAAATATCATTAAATACTTTATTCATACTATGATTTATTATTTCACATATCTCATTAATTTTCATTTTAAATACTTCATGATCTTCATTGTAGTCAAAGGTTACTATCCATGTAGGATTATATTCCTCATCATCGGGTTCTATGGTGGACACTATCCCATTAAAGCTCTCTTCATCAAAGAGATCATATATAGCTGTAAATTCCCATTCCTCAACATCTCTATTAGTATCGAAAAAAAGATTTACTTTTTCTCCATCATAAAATAGTTTAGTTATGTATTCTGCACCCTCATTAACTTCATAACTTCCAAGTTCTTTAACCAAGTGCTTTGTTTCTTTGTCTCGCTCCATTAATACTACTGCCGAAAAATCCATGTCTTTCCTCCTTAACTTTGGAAGTTTTCAAATACCTACTTCAATTAAGATTCTAATATTTTTTTAAATTTAAAAATAAAATAGCACTTGCTATTTATATACACAGTTCACCAAATATCACTGAAATTATCCATTTTTTTATTCTTTTCCTATAGTATAACTCACTTATAATAAATATACAATAATTTATATTTTGTATTTAATTAGCATATTCTCTCTATATATATCGACCACTTATAATAAAAATGTATATATAATTACGCTTTTTTATCATGCTATCCCCCTAAGTCAATTTAATTCATAAGGGGATAGCTTTATTATTTGTTATTTAACTTCAGCTAATATATTAATTAGATATTTATACATTCTATCTATAGATGAAATACTAACATGCTCATCCGGTGTATGAACATCATAAATATTCGGTCCAAAGGATATTTGATCTATCTGTCCATTGAACTTATCACCTATTAAACCACATTCCAAACCAGCATGAATAGCCGATACTTCAACTTCCTTACCAAATTGTTTTTTATAAACATCTTCAAATATTTTTCTAATTTTAGAGTTAGGATTATATTGCCACTCCGGATAATCAGATTCAAACTTTATTACACATCCTAAAATTTCTGCTAGTACTGTCATCTTATCTGCAATTGCTTTTTTTAGTGATTTAACAGAACTTCTTATTGCACTTTCCAATTCTATTTTGTCATCCTTTGTTGTTACAACTCCTAAATTAGTTGAACTTTCTACTAATCCAGGAATAGCCATGCTCATAGTTTGAACTCCATTTGGAATCATAAATATTGCTCTTAATATATTGCACCTAGTCTTATCAGAAAATACTTGTTTATTCCATTGAATCTTTTTAACGTCCAAAGTAAATTCTTCATCAACTCCTTGAAGTTCAGTAGTAAATATTTCTTTCCATTGATTAATTTTATCATTTAATTTAGAAATATCTCCTTCTCTTACTAAAACCACAGCATCTGCTTCTCTTGGAATTGCATTCATCTTTGCTCCACCATTAATAGATGCAAGCTTAAAATCAACTATTGAATTTAAATCCATTAATAGTCTACCCATCATCTTATTAGCATTTCCTCTTTGCTTAATTATCTCCATTCCTGAGTGTCCGCCCTTTAAGCCTTTAATCTTAATTTCTAAAGACTCATATCCACTTGGTAATTCTTCCTTTTCAACTGGAACAGAGAGTATTCCTCTAACTCCTCCAGCACAACTAACCAATATTACTCCTTCTTCTTCTGAATCTATATTAATTAAAATTCTACCCTTTAAATGATCTGGATTTAAACTTGAAGCACCACCCATACCTGTTTCTTCTTCTGTTGTAATTAGCACCTCTAGCGCTGGATGAGATATATCATTACTATCAAGAATTGCCAAAGCAAATGCTACAGCTATTCCATTGTCAGCACCTAAAGTAGTTCCATCAGCCTTTATATAATCTCCTTCTATATTAAAGGCAATAGGATCTTTTTCAAAATCATGAACAGTTTCACTATTTTTTTCACAAACCATATCCATATGTCCTTGTAATATTACAGTTGGAGCTGATTCATATCCCTTAGTCGCTGGTTTTTTTATAATAACATTCAAAGCTTCATCTTGAATTACTTCTAAATTACGCTGCTTTGCAAAATCCACTAGCCAATTACTAACCTCTTTTTCATTGCCAGAACCTCTAGGGATATTATTCATTTCTTTAAAAAAGTTAATAGCCTTAGAACTCTTTAAATCTTTTAAATTTTCCATATACTCTTCATCCTTTCCTAAAACAAAATCATTTTTAATCCAAATAATATTAATATTATTCCCCCAATGTAATCTGCATATTTCCCTATAACATCAATTTTTCGTAAATACTTTGCAACTACAAAGGCTATTATACTCATGATTAAAGTAATTATTCCCACTACTGTTGTAAAAGCTAATAACCTGTAAAGAGTACTAATCGTAGAAAACGCAACAAATCCTACTACTATTGCATCAATACTTACAGAAATCCCAAGTATATAATACATTTTTGAATTAAAAATAAATTTTTCCTCTTTTTCAGACATACCATCTTTAATCATTAGTACTCCTACCAAAGCAATTACAATTCCACCAACAACAGCTGGAACTGATGCTACCTTTTCAGTAAAAATTCTGCCTCCAATTCCACCTAAAAGTGAAAAAAGAAACTGAAAAAATCCAAAGGAAATCGCAAATAATAACTTTTGTCTTGCTTTAACTCTATTATTTATACCTATCGCTATCGCAACTCCAAAAGCATCTAACGATACTGCTAATGAAATCAGTATCAACCCCTCAATTGTCATAAACCCCTCCATAAGACATAATAATTATTTTTTAACTAATATATAGTTTAAGATTATTATATGTATATGTTTAAAAGCATAATATAATCTTAAATTTTCTTACATTATAGTTATTAAAATAATTAAACTAATCTTATATAATCAATTATTGCTTCTAAACATATTGTTGTCAATTAAAAATATAATGATACAATATATCATGTATACATATTACTATATAAATACTTAGAAAAGGGTGATGTTATTGATTTCTATTTTTAAAAGTGACCCTAGTGGTCAATTGCATAGTATTGACTCTATAGAAAATGGTTCTTGGATAAGCTTAGTAGATCCTTCAGATGAAGAAATTCTTCTTGTTTCTCAAAAGCTTTCTATCCCACAGGAATTTATCAAATCTGCTCTTGATGAAGAAGAAGGATCAAGAATTGATTTTGAAGATAACACCACGCTAGTAATAATAGATATACCATTTACTGAAATGGATGATAATTCTTTGATTTATGATACATATCCTTTAGCTATAATCTATACTACTGATGCAATTATTACGGTATGTCTTAAAAACAGTCCTGTGTTAACAGATTTTACTCTATCTAAGATACCATCATTCTATACCTTTAAAAAGGTTAGATTTATGCTTCAAATCTTATATAGAGTTTCAAGTTATTATCTACTTTATTTAAGACAAATAAACAAAAAGAGCCTTTTAATTGAAAAAACTTTATATAAAACATTAAGAAATAGAGAACTTATTCAATTATTCTCTCTTCAAAAATCCTTAGTTTATTTTTCTACTTCTTTAAAATCGAATGATATAACTTTTGAAAAGCTACTTAAACAAGAAATATTAACTAAGTATGATGACGATAGAGACATCTTAGATGACGTTATGATAGAAAATAAACAAGCTATCGAAATGTGTAATATTTATAGCAACGTATTATCAGAAACAATGAATGTATTTGCTTCTATTATATCTAACAATCAAAATCAAGTTATGAAGTACTTAACTTCTGTTACCATTGTAATTTCTATTCCAACACTTATATCCGGTATGCTTGGAATGAATGTAGGGGGAATTCCTTTCTTTGATTCACCTAATGGCTTCTTCTACATGTGTATAATAGTTCTCTTCATCACCATACTAGCTATAGCCTATCTTAGAAAAAATGATATGTTCTAGTAACACTTCAATTAAGTAATTCATATAATATTTTATAATTACTTAATTAGAGGTATAAAATGCAATATTATGATTTTTCCTTAGATATGTTTGCAAGGAAGGATGATATCATCTCTTCTGATGATAGTACTACTGCTCATGTTAGAGTTGTTCATATTGCTACTAAAGCTCCAGATGTAGATGTTTATATAAATGATAAACTTGCTATTCCTAATTTAAAATATAGAGAATTTACCGATTATATAAAACTTCCTTCTGGAAAGTACAATATTAAAATTTATAAAACAAAAGATAATACTACTCCACTTTTAGATGCTGATGTTCTTATAGCACCTAAAAGTATAACAACACTTGCAGCTTTTTCCGAAAATCGCAAACTTTATTTATATCCCTTAGATGAAGTTGCTCTATCAAATACTACTCCTGAAAAAGCTAAAATCAGGTTCGCTAATTTCATTGAAAATATGCCCCCAGTAGATGTAGTTCTAAGTAATGGAGTTTTACTCTACAAAAATCTTTCATTTAAAGATTTAAGAAACTATATTGAACTACCTCCAAACACATATACTTTTGAACTTAAATTAGCAAATACGGATATACCTTTATTATATGTTCCAAATGCAAATATTAAATCTAATAAATACTACACTTTATATTTGATTGGTTTATTAAGCGATTATCCTGAACCTCAAATGTTGATTCCATTAGATGGAGTTACTTATATAAATGAATAAAAAATAGTTGTTGCTTGAAGCAACAACTATTTTTTATTGAGCATATTGAAGTTTATATAAATCACTATACAAGCCATCTTTTTCAATAAGCTCAGTATGAGTTCCAATTTCTTTAATCTTACCTTTGTGCATAACTATAATTTTATCAGCATTTTTAATTGTTGAAAGCCTATGAGCAACAACTATTGTTGTTCTATCTTTTGTTAATTTTTCAAGAGCATCTTGGATTAAACTCTCTGTTTCAGTATCAATATTCGCTGTAGCTTCATCTAGAACTAATATAGGCGGATTAAATGCCAAGGCCCTTGCAAATGCAATCAATTGCCTTTCACCTTGAGAAAATGTTGTTCCTCTCTCATTAACTTTCGAATCGTATTTATCTGGAAGTTTCTCAATAAAAACATTTGCATTAACGTATTTACATGCATTTATTACTTCTTCATCGCTTATATCATCATTGTTCAATTTTACATTTCCTTTTACATCCCCAGTAAATAAAAATACATCTTGTAATACCGTCGAAACATTTTTCCGTAATTCTTCCTTAGCTAAATTCTTAATATTTATCCCATCAATAAGTATTTCACCTTTTTGTATTTCATATAATCTAGTAAGTAAACTTATTATTGATGTCTTACCTGCTCCTGTAGCTCCAACAAAAGCAATTGTTTCACCCTTTTCTATTTTAAATGATACATCCTTTAGCACCCATTCTTCATCATTGTATGCAAACCATACATTTTTAAATTCTATATCTCCTAAAGCCCTACCCAACTTTTCAGGTTCCTCTATATTTCTTATTATATTATCATTATCTAGTAAACTAAAAATTCTTTCTGCTGATGCCATTGCTGATTGAAGTATATCAAACTTCTCAGACAAATCAAATATAGGTTGAAATAGTTTTTGAATATATGTTATAAATGCATACAAAATACCAAATTCCAAGGTCAAATTTAAAACTGCCACACCCCCAAACCAAACTAAAATACATAATGCCAATTCATATACCATATCCATAAGTGGTCTAAATACAGCAAAAACCTTAATTTGATTCATAGAAGCTTTAAAGTAGGAGGTATTTATTTTGTCAAATTCCTTATTTTTCTTTTCTTCTACTCCATAAATTTGAACTGTTTTCATTCCCGTAATATTTTCAGATAATGAAGAGTTAATTCTAGAAAGTTTAGATCTTACATTTCTATAAGCTTCTCTGTCATATTTTCTAAATACAAAAGTCAATAAAACTACTAGGGGAATTGTAATTACAGACACTATACCAAGTTTCACATTTAAAGCAAACATTGCTATTATAATACCTGAAACTAAAAATATATCTTTTACTAAGTAAATAAGTACAGAAGTATACATTTCATTTAAATTTTCTACGTCATTTGTAATTCTAGTTACTAATCTTCCAACAGGATTTTTATCATAAAATGATAATGACAATTGTTCCACATGCTTAAATAATTTTGCTCTGATATTATAAACAATCTTTTGTCCTGTGTATTGCAAAATATAGATTTGAATATAATTTAGTATAAACATTACTACACATATTGCTAAAACTATTAATGTACTATATTTAATAGAATCCAAATCGGTCTTTCTTAATACTTTTAACTGTTCTCTACTTATTGAATAGCACTGGAAACTATTATCACCCTGAAGAAACCTATCCCCCTCTATTTTGAAAGGAGTATTTTCTACAGCTATTCCTTCAACTATATATGGCTTATTATTTTCATCATATACCATAGATGCTTCTCTTCCATCTTCTTCCTTTCCTCTAACAACATATATATCATTAATTTTAATAGAATTCTTATTAAAATCATCTAATATGGAATAATGTCCTTTTACAGAATTTAAGTTATTGTCAATTACATTTTTGGTTATTAAAGGTATAGCTAAATCTAAGCAAACTAATACAAACATAACAACTATAACTAATGATATAAGCCATTTATATGGATATACAAATTTCAATAATCTTTTCATCAATATGGAGTCATATTGTTTGTCTAACTTTTCCTCTTCATTATAATTATCCATAGTTATACCTCCTCCATAATTTTTTCTTCTAATTGTTGCTTTTCAAATATATCTTTGTATATTCCTTCTTTCACCTTTAACTCTTCATGTGTACCTTCCTCAACAATCTTTCCATTATCCATAACTATAATTTTGTCTGCATTCTTTATAGCAGATATTCTATGAGAAACTATAATAGATGTTCTGTCTTTTAGAACTTCCTTTAAATTATCTAGTATTTTAACTTCTGTTTTTGCATCAACAGCAGATAAACAATCATCTAATATTAAAATATCTGGATTTTTAATTAAAGCTCTTGCAATTGAACTTCTTTGCTTTTGTCCACCAGACAAGGTAGCCCCTCGCTCTCCTACTACAGTGTCAAATCCCTTTGGAAAATCTTTTATATTATCATATATATCAGCCTGTTTAGCTGCTGTTTCCACCATAGGGATATCTACTTCATCAAGTGCCAATGCAATATTCTCAGAAATAGTAGCTGAAAACAGAAATGGATCCTGTGACACAAATCCTATGTTACTTCTTAAGGAATTTAAGGAAATTCTATTAATATCTCTCTCTCCTATGGAAATCATATTATCTTCTACATTATAAAGTCTTACAAGTAAATTTATTAGTGTACTTTTCCCACTTCCCGTTTTACCTACAATCCCTAATGTAGTTCCTTTCTTTATTCTTAAATTAATATTTGATAAAGTTGGAACCTGTGCGGTTTTGTACTTAAAATTCAAGTTATTAAATACAATATCATCTTTCAAATCACTTACTTGTTGTACATTTTTATCTACTATATCAGTTTTTATCTCTAGAACTTCTTCTATTCTCTCCAGTGAGGCTAATCCTCTTTGTAAATTATTTATTACTTGACCTATAGCCATCATCGGCCAAACTAAGTTACCAAGGTACATATTAAATGTAATAAAATTTCCCAAAGATATATCACCTAATATTACTAAAGTACCTCCAACAATAATTAATAAAGCAAAACTAATTGATGAAATAAATTCTACTAAGGGAGAAAATATTCCCCACAACTTGATAAATTCCATGTTAGCTTCAAAGTTTTTATCATTTTCTTTAGAAAACTTTTCATATTCTTTTTCTTCTTGAACAAAGGATTTAACAATTCTAATACCAGAAAAATTTTCTTGAATTAAATCCGTAAGCCTGGAAAAGCATCGTTGTACCTTACCGAATTTTCTGTGAATTTTTTTGCCGAACTTTTGTGATACTATGGCTACAAATGGTAATGGCAATAAAGATAAAATTGTTAATGGAACACTTATTGTTAACATTATCACTATTGTTGCTATAGTAAGAACAATAGCATCAAAAAACATAATAACTCCTGGTCCCATGGAATTTCTAACAGCATTTAAGTCATTTGTAGCTAAAGCCATTAAATCACCAGTTTTTCTTTCATCATAAAATGTGATTGATTGTTTTTGGATATGTCCAAAAAATTTTTTTCTTATATCATACTCTATAAGCCTTGAAGTTCCATTTACATATATTCTCCACATAAATCTTCCTAATCCTATCACTAAGGATATTATTAAAATAAATATTATAGAATATAAAATGGTTTTTCTTGATGCTGTACCTCGTGCAAAATTATCCGTTAAATTACCTAAAATTTTAGGTGGAACAAGTTGTAAAAAATCTACAATTATAAGAAATGTTATTCCTATAAAATATCGTTTTTTATATGGCTTTCCGTATTTCAATAAATCCCCTAATTTTTTCATATACTCCCCCATCTCTGATATATTTCTGAATTTACATAATATTATGATAAACCTTTTTATTGCTCTTTTCAATGTATTTAGTGACACGAAATGTTTGTGTATAGAAAATATTTTTCGTCAAATTTTGCATTATGGTTTGTCAAAATTTAAAAGGGAAATTACAAAAATAAATTCTTGTAATTTCCCTTTAACGCCATATACATGTTACAATTTCTAGTTGTATAAATCTTTCTTAATTATTTTAAATACTTCTAGAGTTTGTTCTATATTTGTTTTCATCAATTCTTTTTTTCTTTCCAACTCCAATAATCCTTCTTCAGTTAACTTATATATCTTCTGAGCTTTTTTACCTTCTTCCCATTCTCCTTTCACATATCCATCCTTCTCTAACTTTTTCAAAAGAGGATATATGCCACCTGTACTAGGAATCCAGTGCCCCATAGTTCTTCTTCCAATTTGATTAGAAATATCATTTCCATTAGTAGGACCTAATGAAAGAATATATAAAGTATATATAGGTAACAATCCCTTAGTAAATACTTGCCCAACAGCTTCACTTTCTTTTTTTACTTTTCTAAGGTCTTCTAACTTTCTTTTATACTCTTCATACAATTTTTTCTCTTCTAGTTTAAGTTCATCTACTTCTTTTTTCAGATCGTCACTCACTTGCAGCTACTCCCTTTCATAAAAAAGTACTCCTATAAATCCTGGCCCTGAATGAACACCAGAAACGGGACTTAAATATCCTCCTAAGTCAACATAGTTTACATTGTCTAATTCCTTAAACTTATTACCTAACTCATTACACTCTTCTTCTGCATCTCCGTGCATTAGATATATGTCGCACTTTTTATTTTTTACCTTTTCCACACCTACATCGTATATTTTCTTCAAAGATTGCTTTCTACCTCTAACTTTAGCAAAGGTATAGTATTCTCCTTCATCATCCATACTTACAATAGGTTTTAGATGTAAAAATTGAGCAATTGTTCCTGCAACTTTCCCAATTCTTCCCCCTCTAATTAAATACTCCAAAGTTCCTATTACAAAATAAATTTTTATTCTATCATTAATTTGTGGTAGAGTTTTAACTATATCCTCAAAGCACATTCCACGATTTATCATATCTCCAGCTTCTTGAATTAAAAGCGTTTCACCTTTTGATATTGACTTAGAGTCATGAACATAGGTTATTATTTCTGGATATTCTTGAGAAATAAGTTTGATTGCATTATTAAATCCTGATAACTTAGATGATATTGTAACAACAATAGCATGAGTATATCCTTCAGATTTTAACTTTTCATACATCTCTTCCATATCTATCATTGATGGTAACGATGTAGTTGGCGGATTATTTTCTAAAGAATTATACACTTCTTTAGAGTGTATATCTACTCCATCATTATACTCTCTATCACTATATATAATTTTAAATGGCAATACCTGAACATTATACTTTGTAACTATATCCTTAGTTATATCACTAGCACTATCTGTTATCAACGCTATTTTTTCCACACTATTCACTCCTATACAATTAATTATCTATAAATTTCAATAAATTTTCTTTACTTTAATAATTATATTATATATCAATACTGAGTATATTATCAATAGTGATATATCAGTATTGAGTATATTTTCCGTAATAAAAGGTGCTAAGATTAGCACCTAAATACCCCTTAATGTATCATATATAGTTTTTACATTATACTCCATTACTTCGGAAAAGCTTTTATTATCCTCATTACTATGGAGAGTATATATTAATTTTGTTTCTCCTCCAACTTCACGAGCTAAGGTCTCTGAAAGAGCTGGACTTACTAATTTTTCTACGAATATAACTTTTATTTTATTTGCTTTACATTTTTCAATAAGCTCTTCAAGTTGTTTTGCAGATGGTTCACCTTCTGCATATACACCTTCTATACTTTCTTGATGCAAATTCAAATCCCTACATAGGTATGCAAATGTTGCATGACCAGTTACAAAGTCTTTATTTTCAAGACTATTAAATAGTGGCGTATATTCATCTAGCAAGGAATTTAATTTTTTTTCAAATTCATTATAGTTTTCTTCATAATATTTACTATTATCAGGATCCTTCAAAACTAAAGCATCCTTAATATTTTTACCTTGCATCATAGCTGTACTTATACCTAACCATGTATGAGGATCTTCTTCATGGTCATGATTGTGAGCATCTTCTTCTTCAATTTCATCCTCATGATCATCTTCAATTGCAGATATTAATTTAACACCTTCACTAGAATTCACCATAGTAACATTATCACTAGAAATTACATCCTTAACATCATCAATCCATTCTTCCATATTAGCTCCGTTGTATATGAATAGATCTCCCTTCTCAATAGCCATTAAATCTTTAGCTTTGGGTTCAAAATCATGTGGTTCAATTCCTTCATCAATTATATTTACAACGTCAACCTTGTCTCCACCAATTTCCTCTACTAAAGACTTCATAGCATAAAAAGAAGTAACCACTTGAACTTTTTCACCTTCCTGGTCTTTACTTCTATCAATATTTTTGCAGCCAGTAAATAATAATGCCATTCCTAATATTAGCCCTATCACTTTAAATCTTTTCATTTGTTCCTCCATAATTGAAAATCATTTTCATTTGTTTTATAATTATATCATATATTTTAAATAAGTACACCTTCATTATCTTAAATAGTTTTAAATTTAATATTTTTTGTCAAGCATTATTAATGATTATTTCCAAAATACCAATTTAATAATCTACTTTAAAACCTTTATATTACTTATATTTACATATTTATTTTTAACTTTATTTTTAACCCTATTTAATATAAAATAGGATATGCTATTAAAATTTACTGGAAGGAGTAATTTTTATGATAAAAATTAACAACTTATGTTTTTCATATAATAATTCAAAACCTTATATTATAGATAATTTATCACTTAATATAGATAAAAACAGCTATGTTTCAGTTATTGGAGCCAACGGAAGCTGCAAAAGCACTCTAATCAAATTAATTCTTAAATTGCTAGCTCCTCAATCTGGCACAATTCAAGTGAACACCACAAAAATTGGATATGTTCCCCAAATTGTAGAAAATTTCAATAGTTCTTTTCCTATAACTGTATACGAAATATTAAATATGCATAGAAAGTCAATGAAATTTTCTAATAGGAATACTATCGAAAAAGTATTAGAAAAAGTGAATATGCTTCCTTATAAGAATACTCTAATTGGAAATTTATCTGGTGGTCAAAAGCAAAAAGTCTTTATTGCTAGAGCTCTTCTCGCTGATATAGATCTTTTAATTTTAGATGAACCTTCAACTGGAGTGGATTCAAAAAGTATGGAAGAAATATATTCAATTATTCAAGACTTAAATAAAAACAACAATGTTACCGTAATATCAATAGAACATAACTTAGATATAGCAATAAAAAACTCAACTCATATTTTATCTATGAATAACGGAACAGGAATAATTTCAACAACTAAAGATTATATGAGGAGGGTTTCTAATGTTTCAATATGAGTTTATGCAAAATGCCTTTTTAGCAGCTATTTTTATATCAATCCTTTGCCCTATGGTAGGCGTCTTTCTAGTTTTAAAAAGGCATTCTATGATGGGTGACACCCTTGCCCATTCTGCATTTGCTGGTGTTGCCATAGGTTTAGTATTAGGTTATAATCCAATTTTATGTGCATTCATATTTACCACCATATGCGGATTAGCTATAGAATTTCTTAGAGACTATTACAAAAAATATGCTGAACTAATACTTTCAATTATCTTAACCTTTAGTGTTGGTATCGGGATTACTCTTATAAGTACTGGTAAAGCCAGCGGAAGTGTTAACAGCTACCTTTTTGGAAGTATCCTTACAGTAACAAAAAAAGACTTGCTTATCATGGTTATTTTAAGTTGTATATCTATTTTAGTTATCTATTTTATGTATGATAAATTAGTATATACCACTTTTGATGAAGAAGGAGCAAAAGTATCTGGAATCAATGTTAAATTAGTTAATTATATATTTGCACTTTTAGTTGGCGCTACCATATCTGCATCTATACGTATAATGGGGATACTAGTTATGTCTTCCATGATTGCTATACCTGTAGCTACAGCATTACAACTCAACAAAGGTTTTAAACCCACATTATTTCTTTCAATATTTTTTGGTTTCATTGATATAATTTTAGGTTTAATTATTTCTTATGTAATTAATTGTGCCCCTGGTGGAACAATTGCTTTAACATCGGTTTTCATACTATTATTTATAATAATAGTAAATTCAGTAATGAAATTTGCAAAAAAATAAAGTCTGTTAAAGACTTTATTTTTTTACAAATATATTTAAATAAACAATTTTTAATATAACTTATATTAATGTCTTTAAATAATCTTTTACCTGCATTGAAGCAAATGATGCTTCCACAGAATCTAAATATATCTTTTTATAATCTTCTATATCCATGTCATTCACTTTACCTATATATGAACATTCATCTGTTACTGTAGTATTAGACACTGTTCTATTGTCTGTATTAAATGATACTTTGATTCCATCTTTATAAAATTTATAAATTGGATGTTCTATATAGTCAGATACAGCCTTTGTTTGTAAATTACTTGTAGGGCACATCTCTAGTATGATTCCTTTTTCTTTTACGAGCTCATAAGCTTCTTTCATATCTTTAATTGCCACTCCATGGCCTATTCTTTCTGCTCCTAAAAGTTTTATAGCATCAACTACATTTGATCCAAATCCAGTTTCCCCAGCATGTATTGTTACTCTATATCCATAATCCTTAGCTAATTTAATTACTTCAATAAAGTTTGAAGCAAATCCTTCGTTTTCTGCTCCACATAAATCTATAGCTACAACGCCATTTCCTATATACTTTTTACCTGCTTCAACTACCATCTCTGCACTTTTAGGTCCTCTATGCCTTAAACAAGATAATATTAAATTTCCTTTAATATTAAACTTATTTTCTCCTTCTTCCATACCTTGAAGAACGCTTTCTATAACTTCTTGAAGTGTTAATCCTCTTTCAGTATGTAGTACTGGTGCATATCTTATTTCTATATATTTAACACCATCCTTTGCCGCATCCTCCATAAGTTCAAAAGCAACACGTCTTAAACTTTCCTTACTTTGCATAATTTTAATAGGAATATTAAATTTATTTAAATACTCAACTAATGAAGAACAATTAATAGGTGCCATCAATTCTTCTTTTAACTGAACTACATCGTAAGTTGGTAGCTCCACTTTTTCCTTTTTTGCAATATCTAAAACCGTTTCAGGTCTAAGGCTTCCATCTAAATGACAGTGTAATTCTATCTTAGGCAATAACTCAAATTTCATTTTCATCCCTCTTTCTATTTTGTTGTATATTATCATATTATGGAATAAATATCAACTGAAGTACATAAAAAAGTGTAACGAGCTTATAAAGTCGTTACACTTTTTTAAAGAGTTATATTTTTGCTTTAAGGAACATAGTGTTCATTCCAAGTTCTGTAAATTTACTTTCATATTCTGTTACAACATTATCTTTAAAATCACTATTATGTAAATCATATGTTAAATATTCAATTGAAAAACCACATTCTTTAAAGTATTCTTGAGATGCTTCAAATAAATCTTTATCATCGGTTTTAAATAAAATTTCTCCACCAGGCTTTAAAAACTTTTTATAAGCATTTAAAAAACTTGTATAGGTAAGTCTTCTTTTATTATGTCTTGCCTTAGGCCATGGGTTACAGAAATTAATATAAATTCTATCTATCTCATCTTTTCCAAAGACATTATCTATAAGCATAATATTAAGTACCATTAGCCTTACATTCATATCCTTTTCTATCTCTTCACACTCTCTTGAAGCTAAAACCTTCTTAAGTGCATATACAACAACTTCATCTTTTAAATCTATTCCTATATAGTTTATATTAGGATCATTTATAGCCCTTTTACTGATATGTCCACCCATACCACATCCAAGTTCTAAGTGAATAGGATTATTATTTCCAAATTCTTCATTCCACTTTCCACAGTGATCATATTTATCATATATTACAATATTACTTGCTTCTAATTCAGGTCTTGCCCAATGTTTTTTTCTAAGTCTCATAGTAATCATTCCTCCTACAGTAATTTAGTATATCATAGACTTACCTTTGTTCACAATAAAAGCTCTACCTAAAATGTCTCTGTATGCATTTATAGTGATGCCTATAGGCTGATTACATTATTCAGCTCTTTCAAAAGGAACCTTATGGTTCCCTTTGAGTATCTCTCCTTAAATCAGGGGGGACAGAGTCCCCCTTCACCCCTTCTTAGGGAAAGGCATACATACAGAGACCTATATTACCTTATTCAGCTTTTTCAAAGGGTAATATAAATTATAATCTTTTAGAACCTTCATATGCAAGAGGAGACCTCTCACATTCTTCATATTTCAAAGTAACTTGATAACAAAGTTTACTTCCTTTCATTTTTTCGGATGCATAACATAATCCGTTAGATCTTGAATCCATGAAAGGATGGTCAATTTGATCTGGATCACCAATTAAGATTAACTTGGTACCTATTCCTACCCTTGTTATTATTGCCTTTATTTGTTTTGGTGATAAATTTTGAGCTTCATCAATAATTACCCACTGTTTAATTATTGATCTTCCCCTTAAGTATGCAATTGCCTCAGTCGTTATAATTCTTCTATCGAATAGTTCACTAATCTTGTCTTGAAGATCTTTTTCATTTCTATATCTTTCTTGCTCATCGGAGTCAACTAAAATCTCTAAATTATCAAAAATAGGCCTCATAAATGGAGCTATTTTTTCTTCCTCCGTACCTGGTAAAAACCCAATCTCCTCATCCATTGTTACATTAGGTCTACATACTAATATTTTTCTATATTGGCTTCTGTCCTCTTCTATTATCCTTTGTAACCCTACTGCAAGAGAAAATAAAGTTTTTGCTGTACCTGCTGGCCCCTTGATTATTGCAAGTGGAGCTTCATTACAATTAGTATATAAGCACTCTAACATAAATCTTTGACCAACATTTCTAGAAGAAATACCTAAAGGCCTAGAATCTTTATATTGCAATGACACAATATTTTTACCATCATACCTACCCAGTGCACTTTGTTTCCTATTTTCTAAGGAGTACATTATAAGAAATTGATTTACATTCAATTCTGGAATATAGTACTCATCACTTTTTTCTACATAGCACATCACATCGTCACTAGAAATAACTTTATTATTATAAAACTCTTTTAACTTTTCAGCTGAAACATATACTTCTATTCTGCCAGTATATTGCTCATCTCCTGCTGGCACTACTTTTTCATAGAAGTCTTCACTCTTTATATTCACTATATCTGCTTTAATTCTCTCAAAAGTATCTTTAGTTATTAATGTTACCTCTTCACCAGCGTCTTGTAATGCCTTACACACCTGTAATATTCTATTATCTGGTTTGTCACTCTCCCAATGCTTTGGCATAACCGTATTAAGATAATTAGTTTCAACTCTAAGTATTCCTCCATTAGGCAAAGGAACACCTTCATTTAAATTTCCTAGCTTTCTAAAACTATCCATTAGTCTTGAAGCCTGTCTTGCATTTTGACCAAGTTCACTTTTATCTTTTTTAAAATTATCTAGTTCCTCTAATACAACTTCTGGTACCACTACATTATTATTTCCAAAGGAAAGCAATGCCCCTGATGAGTATAATATTACATTAGTGTCTAATACATAAGTCTTTTTCAAATCCTCTCCTCCTTCCTATAATATAATATATGAAGGATACTCCATTTATTGAATTAAAATATTTTTTTTCATAATAATATTCCTTTACAATGGATAATTAATATTATATAATAACTATATATTATAAATAAAATTACAATGGGATTATTGTACAAATAAAAACTTTCCTTTGTAATTAATTTATAAAAATATATAGCATATGCTTGCACCATTAAGACATTAAGTAATGGCTTATATTTTTAGTGCTTAGCTATTAATTTAAGAACTACATTTTGTTAATTGCAACATATCTAAACTTTTTAAGAAGGTGATATAATGGATAGTAATTTTACTCAAGTTTTTAAAGAAAAAAAATTAAAACTTACACCTCAACGTATAGCCGTATATAATTACCTAAAATCAACTAAGGAACATCCTTCTGCTGAAACTATATACAAAGCTCTGCAAAAAGATTATCCTACTATGAGTCTTGCAACTGTATATAAAACATTGAAGGTTTTAGTGGATGTTAATTTAATTCAAGAAATTAACGTTGGTGAAGGCAACTTTAGATATGACGGTTCTGTTCATTCACATCCTCATATCCACTGTATTAACTGCTCAAAAGTAGATGATTTAGAAGGGATTTCTTTCGAATCTTTAAATGATCAAGTTAAACCAAAAACTCAGTATGAAGTACTTTCTAATAAAGTTTATTTTTATGGCTTGTGCCCTGAATGTCAAAAAGTTAAGTAAGAGGTTAGATTTCTAATCTCTTACTTTTTTATTTTATTAATTAAAATGATAATTTCTACATATAATTTATGTGAGGTGATTATATGTTAAGAAAATTTATCAATTCAAATAAAAAGTTTTATTTAATATTACTACTAATAGGCATAGTTTCTTTAATCTATGTTATAAAATCTTCAAATATTAATGAGGAATCAAAACCTGTATTTAATCTTCTAAATAAAGATAACGTTGTTAGAGAAGACTTAAATGGTGATAATAAAAAAGATACAATAGTTATAAAAAATACTGGAGAAGGATTTACGGGTCAAATCAACTTGAATAAAGATGAAACTTATAGTTTAAACTGTCATAAGTCTCTTCCAAGTTTAGGTGAGTATTCAGATTACTGGCCAATTAGAATATCCACTATTGATATGTCTAGAAATAATTCTAAAGATATAATTATTCAAAGTTCCTTCCATAATAAACCTATTCAACATATATTCTCATGGAATGGTACATCTTACGAAGATATATTTTGTTCATATAATAACATAATAGGATTTCTTGATAGTTGTAATAATAAAACTCCTAAATTAATTTCAGGGAATTTTTTAGGAGGAAACCTAGATTTAAAAAGCTACATGTGGAAAGAAAATTCTATAAAAGAGATTGCTGATTCATCTAGCCTCAACGTACCCGCTATGGATACTTTGTCCAATTTTATTAGTTTGCTAGAAAGTTTCCCCAACGCTTACTTGTCCGTTCCAAATTATATCTATCCTCAAATAAGCGGAAACGATTTAGAAACTTTATTTAAATTAGCTAACAGTGCTAACTTCTATAAGTTTCAAGATGGATATTTTACAGATCTAGCCTGGGATGAGTCTGGAGTAGTAACTTGTGAAAACTGGATTTTAAACTTTAGAGCCATAAACACAACAGATAATACTAAAGTAAAAAACTTAACAATAAATATAATGATTAATAAATATCCAGATACAGATTTTCCTTACAAAATCACTTCCATAAATGCATATTAAATATTTATCAAGTAACTTGGATATAATTTCAAGTTACTTTTTTGTTCTTAAGGCAAAAAAATGGGACCTTAAAAGGTCCCAAGGGGGATGGGGGGGACCTCTAAAATTTCTTTTAGAGGCTTATGGAGATTTTAACTTCCATTACAATTATTATTATGAACATTTTGTTTTTTTTTATACATTAAACTAAAATTTTAATTACTCTTTTGTAGTCTTTCCATAATCATCTACAATTTTCTTTAAAAGTCTAATCTTATTAGAATCTATTAATTTAAGTAAAACATTAATAAGCTTAATATATTCCTCCTCAGTTAAACCTTTTTCTTTGTCCAATATGTTTTCATCTACTATATCTGCATCTGCTTGGTCAGAGGAATCTAAATCCACCTCTTGAGGGATGTCCTCCTGCATTAATTCATCTATGTCTATATTGTTCACATCTATATTGGAAAAATCCACATTGGAATTGTTCATATTCTCTAGTATTGCATTAAAATTTAGATTAGCCAATATTTCTTCTACGGAATCATCTTTTTTTTTATCTTCTTGCTTTTCACTCTGCATATTATTTAAAACTCTTTGAAGTTCTGAAATATCTTCTGGTCTAATTTGGGCTAATATCTCTTCTACTGAAGAAAAATTTTTTGCTTGTTCTGTTTCTGTCGTTCCGTAACTAGGGGGACTTTGCTGACCTCCCATACCTAACACATTGCTAAGCATACCTAGAATATCTCCGCCACCTTGCTTTCCACCAAGCATACTTAAGATATCTCCGCCGCCGCCTTGCTGTCCTCCACCCAGCATGCTTAAGATATCTCCACCACCTTGCTGACCTCCTAGCATACCTAGAATATCTCCTACGCCTCCTCCACTTTGTCCTAATTCTCCTCCATTACCTAACCCTAACATACTTAAAAGTTGCACTATTCCGTTTATATTACCGTTGCCTCCCATTAAAGCTCCTAAAGGATTATTCATCATTCCCATATTCATTTGATTTTGAGGCATGCCTCCACCATTCATTCCCATATTCCCATATTGATTTTGTCCCATTTGGTTTGGCATCATATTATTATTCATATTCATATTTCCATTATTCATTGGCATACCTTGACCCATATTCTGTTGAGGATTTCCATTCATTGGCTGACCTGTAAATCCTCCTGGATAATTGTTAATCATCTGTTCTGGATACCCCTCAGACAACTCTCTTCTTCTATGCTTATGTTTTCCCATGAACTCACCTCTTTAAATCATATTATCTTTAAAAAAGCAATCCATGAAATCATGGACTGCTATTTTTCTTACCTTTCTAGAAACCCCCCTCAACTGGGCCGTGGTTTACGCTTTTTTAGACTTTTGTTTAATTAATATCCATTGTATCTTCTATTTCTTAGCAGCAGCAGCTATTACAACAACAAACTCTTTGGCTACAGCAGCCTGTATTGCAGTTATTATTTACATAAGGTACTACAGGTACATTAACGTTACTATTTCCCATATTACATCCGCAATTTCCTGAACATAACCACCATAGAAGAAGTAATGTTATTGCATTTCTTGAGTTTGGATTACAGTTTGTATCTAATAAACCTAGATACCTAAATATTAAGATTATAATGATTATTGAGCACCAATTACTGCCTCTTCCATTAAATCCGCATCCACACATATTAACTTCTCCTTTTTAACTTATTTTTTATAAATTAATTTATCACTTAATTTCATTGGCAAATATTCTAGCAACAACAGCACCCACAGTTACCTGATCCGGTTCCAGCTGTTCCAGCATTTCCACAATTGTTATAGCAAACTTTTACTCTTTTGCATTTACATTTCTTTTCTTTAGGTTTGCAGCAGCATGTGCTACAACATTTTGTAGGATAACAACAACAATTATTTGAACAGCAGCAGCTATTATTAGTTGGTGCTATACAAGCCGTTGTTACTGGTGCTACAGCCTGTTGATTTATTCCTTGGTTAAAACATCCTCCATTATTACACAACCACCAAATTAGGAGTAATGTTATTGCATTCCTTGATCTTGGGCTGCCGTCTAATAATCCTTGACATGCAAGAATGATGATTATTAATAAAATAGTACATCCTTGAGGATTATTTCTATTCATTGTACATCCATACATATTTTATTCCTCCTATCTTAACTTTTTATCCTCATATCTTTTCTTAGCTCATCTTATATCTTTAATCCTAAGTTTTTATCTAGGCATTGGCATACAAGGTTCTCTTCTAATAAGGAAAATAACTATTAATATTACTAAAGCACATAGCCAGTTTCCTCCAAAACCTCCACATCCACAAGACCCATATCCACAGTTTCCAACAGGTGCTGTAGCTACTGGTGCAACAGTTGCATAAGTTGGTGTTGCCCCACCATTACAAGAACACGTTTCTACTATATAGTTTTGGCATTTTTTTCTTCCCTTTATTACTCCACCACAACAGTTGCAATATTCTTTGCATGTGCAGTTGCATCCACAGCATCCGCCGCATCCGCCACATCCGCCGCCGCATCCACAGCATCCACAATTATTGTTTGCTACTGGTGCTACTGGTGTTACTGGTGTATTTCCACATCCGCATCCATTGTTACCACATCCGAAACCGCCTCTACAGAATATCAATATTAATATTATCCATATTATCCATCTATTCCCCATTCCTGGCCCATATGGTGGGCATGGTGGAAATGGTGGAGGTGGTGGTGGCGGTGGTGTACATCTTCCATCTGTTCCTGTTCCTGTTGATTCAAAAGCATCAAACATGTTTTCATAGTCACTCATACTTTTATCCTCCTCATAATTTTTAAACTTTAATTTTATCTTTTGTATAATACACTATATGAATTTGCTTAAGTTTTGACACTGATTTTTTTCTATAGATATTTAAAAAAATTATCTTAAGTCGCTATATTCTCAATGGTTTAGTATTTATTCTACTTCTTTGGTTCTATAATATAATATATGAAACAAAAAAAAATCTGTGCTATTTATATGCTAAATAACACAGATTACTTTTAAAAATCTAATTATAATTCTATATCTATATCTTGAAACATCTCTTCTAACAATTCTTCTTTTCCTTCTTTTTTTAAGGAAGAAAAGAACATTATCTTATCTTCTTTGCTTAAATCCAATGTTTCTCTAATTACCTTACTACTTTTTTGCAACTCATTTCTAGTTAATTTATCCTTTTTAGTTGCTACTACAATTACACTATAACCATAGTGTTTTATCCAATTATACATAAGTACATCATCACCCGTTGGTTTATGTCTACAGTCAACTAATAAAGCTACCTTTTTAAGTTGAGGTCTATTCATAAGGTATAATTCCATCATGTCTCCCCACTTTGCTTTTTCAGTTTTAGATACTTTAGCATAACCGTATCCAGGTAAATCTACAAAATAAAACTTATTGTTTATTGTAAAAAAGTTAATAAGTCTTGTTTTTCCTGGCGTAGAACTTACTTTAACGAGTTTTTTTCTATTTGTCAAAGTATTTATAAGTGATGATTTTCCTACATTAGATCTCCCTACAAATGCTATCTCAACCATTCCATCATCTGGATATTGAGAAGGCTTTACAGCTGAAATTTTAAATTCTGCTTGTTTTATTTCCATGGTTTACTCTCCCAGTAATGCACAATTAAGTACATCTTCTATTTTTTCTGCCGTTACATATTTAATTTTATTATGAACAGTCTTTGGTATATCCTTAAGATCCTTTTCATTATCTTTTGGAATTACTATTGTTTTTATTCCCATCCTATAAGCTGCTAAGCTTTTTTCTTTAAGTCCACCTATAGGTAACACTCTTCCTGTTAATGTAACTTCACCAGTCATTGCAACAGAATACTTAACTTTTCTATTACTTAAAGCTGATATCATTGCAGTAACCATAGTTACACCAGCTGAAGGTCCATCTTTAGGAATGGCGCCCTCTGGAATATGGATGTGAAGATCTTTTTCTTTATAGAATTTAGGATCAATATTATATTTTTCACAATGAGCTCTTACATAACTATAACCAGCTTTAGCGGATTCCTTCATAACATCTCCTAGCTGTCCTGTAAGCTGAAGCTTACCATCTCCATCCATAACTGAAACTTCTACAGCTAAGGTATCTCCACCATAACCAGTCCAAGCAAGTCCTGTTACAACTCCTACTTTATCCTCTTTATCTATATCATCATAGTTATATATTTCATGGCCTAGGTATTTTTTCACTAAAGTTGTTGAGATAGCAACTTTATCTTTTTCACCTTCCATTATCTCTGTAATTGCCTTTCTAATAAGAGATGCCAGTTTTCTCTCAAGACTTCTAACTCCTGACTCTCTAGTATATCTGTCAATTAACATTCTTAATGAATTATCAGCAATAGTTATTTTTCCTTCTTCTATTGAGTATTCCTTCATTAATTTAGGTATTAAATGTTTTTTACCAATTTCAAATTTTTCCTCAGTTGTATAACCTGATACTTCAATTATCTCCATTCTATCAAGAAGCGGTCTTGAAACATTGTCTAAAGTATTTGCAGTGGTAATAAATAAAACCTTAGATAAATCAAAATCTACTTCAAGGTAATGATCTCTAAATGTTTTGTTTTGTTCTGAATCTAATACCTCTAATAAAGCATCTTCAACATTTCCTTTATAATCTTTTGAAACTTTATCTATTTCATCAAGTAAACAAACTGGGTTTTTATATCCCACATCTTTTAGCGCTGTAACAATTCTACCAGGTATCGCTCCAACATAAGTCTTTCTATGTCCTCTAATCTCAGCCTCGTCTCTAACTCCACCTAAACTCATTCTTACAAATTTTCTTCCTAAAGCATTGGCTATAGATTTAGCTATAGATGTCTTACCTACTCCTGGAGGTCCAACTAAACAGATTATTGGAGCCTTTAAACCATTGCTGATTTTTCTAGCAGCTAGTTGCTCAATAATTCTTTCTTTAACATCCTGAAGTCCATAATGTTCATCTTCAAGTACTTTTCTTGCACTACCTAAATCTAGATTATCCTTTGTAACCTTATTCCAAGGCATACCTAATAATATGTCAATATAAGTTTTTATAACTGCACCTTCTTGAGAAGATAGACCTGCACTCTTTAATCTATTAATTTCATATTCAGCTTTAGTCTTTACTTCTTTTGATACCTTTAGCTTGGACAGTTGCTTTTCATATTTGGCAATTTCTTGAGATAATTCATCATCTTCTCCAAGCTCCTCTTGAATAACTTTAAGTTGTTCTCTTAAATAATATTCTTTTTGAGATTCATTAACTCTGGCTTTAACTTTATTGTTAATCAGTTTTTCTACTTTTGCAACTTCGATTTCCTTTGAAAGAACTATTAATAATTTTTCCATCCTTTCCTTTATTGAAATACACTCTAAAAGTTCTTGTTTAGTAGAAACTCCTAATGGTAAAAATGCACTTATTACATCACAATATACATTGTCATCTGTTTCTTCTTCTAATTCTAATATAATTTCCTTAAAATCTTCTCCTATAACATCAAGGTATTCATAGAATTTATCATTTAATGAATTCTTATATCCCTTTGCTTCAGCTTCATTTTCAATTTTAATTTCTTCTAGTTGTTCAACTTCACCCCAAATATATTCTTCCTCATCGGAATAATTTATAAGTTTAGCTTTATAATCCCCTTCTACTAACACCCTTAGATGATTACCTGGCAACTTAACGAACTGTTTTATAGTGCAGACACATCCAATAGTATATATATCTTTTCTTGTTGGATTTTCCATAGAAGCTTCTCTTTGTGCTACAACAAATATTTTTTGATTATTATTCATAGCTTCATTTACTGCAGCTATTGATTTTTCTCTTCCTATATCAAAATTTAATGCCATATGGGGAAAAATACTTAATCCCCTTAATGGAATTAAAGGAAGTTTTACTAATGTATTTTCCATATCATTATCTCCTCTTTTCTATCGAAGTATGACTATTCTATAAATAGGCTCTGTATGCATTTACTGTTTAGCATACCTTGTATATTCTATCACTGTATTTTATTACAGAGCTTATATTAATAATTAAATAGGTAAAATTATATACTTTAAACCTATATAATCTAAATCACTTCTATATTAATTTTTCATACAGATTAATTATAATTAGACTAGTATATTATACCTATAAAAGCTGAATTTTTCAATTAAATAATCCTTAGTTTAGACTATATTTACATCTAAACTAAGGATAATACTATGCTTGTAATTTTGTAGTATCACTTAAATTATACTCTTCCGTATCATTTCCTATATTAGTACTTACTAATCCATCTTTTACAATAGCAATTTCAATCACTTCAGTTATATTAGACACGGGAATTACTTTAATATTTTTATATTCACCATATACATCTTGCCAATTTTCTTTTGGAATTATAACTTTGGTTGCTCCAGCCTTTATTGCTCCACTAATTTTAGCTGTTACTCCTCCAACTGGTTTTACATGACCATGTATAGATATCTCTCCAGTCATGGCCAAAGCATTATCTATATAACTTCCAGTTATGGCACTATATACAGCAGTAGTTATACTTATTCCCGCTGAGGGACCATCTACAGGCATACCTCCTGGAAAATTAACATGAATATCATAGTCTTTAACATTGATCCCATAAAATCTTTCTATAACAGTTAACATATTTTCTATTGAGTTTTTAGCTGTACTACTTCTCTTTAGCTTCTTACCTTTACCTTCTCCTATTTCTTCTTCTTCCACAATACCTGTAACTTTAACTTTTCCTGATTTATTTTTAATAGCTGTAGCTTCAATTTCCATAACAGCTCCCATATTTGCACCATATATAGCCAAACCATTAACATATCCAATTTTAGGTTGTTTTAAAATATGTTTGTCTGGCCTTTGAGAATATTGGCCATTTTCTACTACCCATTGAATTTCTTTAACCGTTACGCAATTTCTTCCTTCGTTAATTACAATACCACATGCCAATTGTACTAAATTAACTGCATCTCGGCCATTGCTAGCATATTTCCCTACCATCTTGGATGCTTCATCTTCCATATTAATATTAATTTTATCTGCTGCATTTTTTGCTATAACCTCTATATTACTTTCATCCAAAGGTTCAAAATATACTTCTACACATCTTGATCTTATTGCCGGAACTATTTCCTCGGGATTTCTTGTAGTTGCACCAATTAGTCTAAAGTCAGCCGGTAATCCTTCTTCAAATATTTCTTTAATATAGCTAGGCATATTAGGATCTTCGCTATTGTAATAAGCACTATCTAAAAAAACCTTTCTATCCTCTAATACTTTTAGTAACTTATTTAATTCAATTGGATGAAGTTCCCCTATTTCATCTATAAACAATATTCCACCGTGAGCCTTAGTAACTGCTCCTGGCTTAGGTTGAGGAACTCCAGCAATTCCAAGTTGACCAGCACCTTGATATATGGGATCATGTACTGAGCCAATTAAAGGATCTGCTATTCCTCTTTCATCAAATCTTATAGTCGTTGCATCAATCTCAACAAATTTTGATGAGACTCTAAATGGTGATGAGGCCATTTTTTTTGCTTCTTCTAATACCAGTCTTGCTGCTGCCGTCTTTCCAACGCCTGGGGGTCCATATATTATAACATGTTGAGGATTAGGCCCGCATATAGCTGCCTTTAATGCTCTAATTCCTTTTTCTTGGCCAATAATTTCATCAAAAGATTTAGGTCTGCTTTTTTCTGTAAGCGGTTCCGTTAAACTAATTGATTTCATTTTCTTTAAATTCTCAGCCTCTTTTGAACTTTCCTTATTCACCGTCACCTTAGTTATTTTTTGAGTTTTTATAGCATTATAAAAATATATTCCCATAATAATAGTGACAAATAATTGTATTAACATTATAAAAATAGCTGCTGGCTCCATCCATATGCTAGTTTCAATGGAAACTAGCTCCCTCCCTTCATAGTAATCTTCCTCATGTTTTCATCTTAACAACTATATTATTCACAACATTATTACCTATTATTCCATCAGAAAAGTTGGAATTAAAAAAACTGCTGAAAATCAGCAGTTTAATATTTCTATGCTAGTTCAGGAGCTCTTTTAACTCCCTTTTTACTTTCTAATCTTAAAGGCTCTCGTTTACCACTTTGAGCTATTATATATTCTGGTTTTTTACTTTCTAAAGTTTCTTTATGGATTATTATACCTTCAATTTCTTCTCTAGAAGGAACTTCATACATAATCTCTTCCATAATGTCTTCAATTATTGCCCTTAATCCTCTAGCCCCTGTTTTTCTTCTTATAGCCTCTTTTGCTATAGCCTTTAATGATTCCTCATCAAAGTTAAGCTTAACATCATCAATTTCAAGTAACTTTTGATATTGTTTCACTAAAGCATTCTTAGGCTCACTTAATATTTGTACAAGTGCATTTTCATCTAAATTATCTAAAGTTACGATAACTGGAATTCTTCCTACAAACTCAGGAATTAAACCGAATTTTAATAAATCTTCTGGCATAATTTGCTTGAAAATTTCTCCTACTTCTCTAGTTTCTTTAGACATAATTTCTGCTCCAAAACCCATAGCAGATTTTTGAGTTCTTTTATTAATTATTTTCTCTAATCCATCAAATGCTCCACCACAAATAAATAAAATATTTGATGTATTTATTTGGATAAACTCTTGATGAGGATGTTTTCTTCCACCTTGTGGAGGTACAGATGCAACAGTTCCTTCTAAAATTTTAAGAAGTGCTTGTTGAACACCTTCCCCTGATACATCTCTTGTTATTGATGGGTTTTCTGACTTACGAGCAATTTTGTCAATCTCATCAATATAGATTATACCTCTTTCTGCTTTCTCAACATCATAGTCTGAATTTTGAATAAGTCTAAGTAAGATATTTTCTACATCTTCTCCAACATACCCAGCTTCAGTAAGAGTAGTTGCATCTGCTATTGCAAATGGCACATTAAGCATTTTAGCAAGTGTCTGAGCTAATAATGTCTTACCTGAACCTGTTGGTCCTAATAACAAAATATTACTCTTTTGAAGCTCTACATCACCATCACTTATAAAAGAATTTATTCTCTTATAATGATTATATACAGCTACTGATAATGCTTTTTTTGCTTCATCTTGACCAACTACATATTGATCTAAATACTTTTTAATTTCCATAGGCTTAGGTAAAGTGCCCATGTCAATCTGAACGTCTTCTTCTCTTTCATCTACTATGATTTCTGAACAAAGTTCTATACATTCATCACAAATGTAAACACCTGGTCCAGCAATGAGTCTTCTAACCTGTTCTTCGCTTTTACCACAAAAAGAACATTTAAATTTCTTCTTCTCATCATTTCTTGGCATGTCGACACCCCTTTAAAGCTATTTCTTATTAATTATTACTTCATCAACTAATCCATATTCTTTTGCTTCTTCAGCTGACATAAAGTAGTCTCTCTCTACATCACTCTTTATTTTTTCTAACGGTTGACCAGTTCTTTCACTTAATATTTCATTAAGAGTTTCCTTAATTTTAAGTATTCTTTTTGCATGAATATCAATGTCTGTTGCCTGGCCTTTAAATCCACCTAAAGGTTGGTGAATCATAATTTCTGCATTTGGAAGAGCAAATCTCTTTCCTTTTTCACCAGCCGCAAGTAAAAATGCACCCATTGAAGCAGCCATTCCAATACAGATTGTAGAAACTTGTGGCTTAATATAATTCATTGTATCGTAAATAGCCATTCCTGAAGTTATTGATCCTCCCGGGCTATTGATATATAAATATATATCCTTATCAGGGTCTTCAGATTCTAAGAATAAAAGTTGAGCCACAACTAAGCTAGCTGTTACATCATTAACCTCATCTGATAAAAATATTATTCTTTCTTTTAATAGTCTTGAATATATATCATAGGATCTTTCACCTTTACCAGTTTGCTCAACGACCATTGGTATATAACTCATAAATACCCTCCTTACTATTCAGTATATAAACATACTAGTTATTATATCCTTCAAATATCACTTTTAACCTATTTTTTCTAAAATAATTGCCAGTATATACTGGCAATTACTTTAAAGTTAAATTGATTTACTATTTTCTAATATCATTTTTCTTATTTTTTCATTAACAATTTGACCTTTGAAATAGTCTCTTTGAACAGTAACTAAACGCTCTACAGTTTCATCAACTTTTTCTGGATCTCCAAATTGCTTAGCTAATTCTATAGCTTTTTCTCTAATCTCTTCATCAGAAGCATCAAGATTTTCTGCTTTACCAATTTCAGTCATAACAAGTTCGTTTTTAACATTTCTTGAAGCTATATCTCTCATTTGCTCTCTGAAGCTTTCTACAGAAGAATTTGTATACTTAAAGTAGCTATCTAAGTCTAATCCTTGATATTTTAATCTATTCTCTAAGTCACTAAGCATTGAATCAAGTTCTCTTTCAACCATAGCATCTGGAATTTCTACATTAGCATTAGCAACAACTGCTTCTAAAACTGCTAACTCGTAATCTTGCTCAGCTTTTTCTTCTTTAGCTTTCTTGATTTCTTCTTTAAGACTAGCTCTAAGCTCTTCTAATGTTTCAAACTCAGAAACTTCACTTGCAAATTCATCATTAATTTCTGGTAATTCTTTTTTCTTTACTTCATTAACAGTAACTTCAAACTTAGCAGCTTTTCCGTTAAGTTCTTCTTTACCATATTGCTCTGGGAAAGTAACATTTACATCTTTTGATTCACCAGCAGATAATCCTACTAATTGATCTTCAAAATTATCTATGAAACTTCCTGAACCAATTTCAAGTGGGAAATCTTTAGCTTCTCCACCTTCAAAAGCAACTCCATCTACAAATCCTTTAAAATCTATTACAGCTATATCGCCCTTCTCTATAGCGCCTTCTTTTACTTCTTCTCTTGTATTTTGAGCTTGCATTTCTTTTAGTCTATTTTCAACATCTTCATCAGAAATTTCAACTACTTCTTTTTTAGCTTCTATTCCTTTATAAGCTCCAAGCTCAACTTCAGGCATAACAGCAACTTCTGCAGTATATATGAAGTCTTGACCTTCTCCAATTTGAACTATGTCTATTGATGGATAATCAACAGGCTTTATGTTGTTTTCATCTAAAGCCACTGCATATGTTTCTTCATATATATAGTTTATTGCATCTTCATATAATGCGCCCTCACCATAATATTTTTTAATTATGTTCATTGGGGCTTTACCTTTTCTAAAACCTGGAACATTAAATTTCTTAGCATTTTTAGCATAAGATTTTTTTACAGCTTGAGCAAATTTGCTTGCTTCTACTGTTACTTCTAATTTAACAACGTTTTTCTCTAAATTCTCTACTTTCACGTTCATTGTCTCGTCCTCCTAATATTACCAACTGTATACTTCTAAAATTATAACATAAATTTAGCAAAGTCAATAGTCCATAATAAATATTACCTATAAATTATACAATAATAATTTTCCTATGTACACCACTTTTTCATTTCATTACTATTGCACTACTTTGCCTTGACCATCTACCACTAGATTTTTTCCATCAACAGTTAAATGTAACCCTTTGTCTGTTATCTCTCCCAAAGTAAATTCTTTACCTTTTACATTGTAATTACCTTTATGATTACCTGTACTTAAATCAATTACCCACAAATATACATTTTCACCTTCATTTATCCAAGGTAGAGCACTTGTGTACGCAACATGTGACTCATCAATAAACTTAGCTTCTCCTACCCACTTATACCCTGGAGTATATGATAAAACTGATTCTTTTGTGAATGTTTCATTATTAGTAGAGACATATTTAGCATTAGTAATTTTATTCAATTCATTTTTTTTATTAACTAAATATATATCTTGAGTTTTACCATCTGTTATTAATAAATTTTCTTGGGATGGGGAAATATTGCATTTAAGTTCCAAATCAGAATCTACAACTTGAATTTTTCTTGTTTCTCCCTCATCCTTATATGTAAAGTTAACCTTTTTTCCTGATTCTAAAGTCACTTCGTGGTTTTTTAAAGAATCCTTTTCTTTTTCAGTTTCATCTTCTTGTACTGCAGGCGTTTCTTCATTATTACTTAAACTATCATTTTCATTAGGCGCCTCTTCCATTGCACTTTTGCTACCAAATATACTTGTAAACAATGATGTTTTCCCTTTGGTATAAAGTAGAGTTACTGAAACTCCAACCACCGCAAATAATACTACAATAGTAGTAACGATTCTAATTCTTCTTTTTCTAACTTTTTTACGATAATTATTACTAAAGATACTAGGCTTTCTACCCACCACTTATACCTCCAAATTACTTATTTATATTCATTAGTTACACTAAAGCTTATTAATTCCTAACATATATATTATATATCTTACTTAAATTGCTATACAACTTAATTTTTTATTAATTCTCTACTGTCATATAGAATTATTATAACTCAACTTTCTTAAAATTAACATTTTTTTATGTTAAATATATTAAAATATATTTTAAACTCATTGTAACTTTTTTATTTATAACAGTTTTAATCTGTTTCACATTTTTTTATAACAGTTGTACTGTTTAAACTCCTCTTCAAATCAAAATTCTGTAATACCATTAAAATTCAGAACCTAACTTGGTACAATTCAGAACATTTTTATTTTAATCCTTTTCAAATTCCCTATTGTATTTCATCTGTTATAGTAGTACAATTGTAACAGATAAAGAAATAAAACCTTAGGTAAATTAGACATTACAAGGTTTTACCCCAAAACAATATAACAGTTTTTTATAACTGTTTAACCAAAACTTTTATTACATTGTTATTTTTAACGTTAAAGGAGGATTTTATATGTTTACTCAATGGAATGGATTTAAAGGTAAAGCATGGCAAAAAGAAATTAACGTAAGACAATTTATTCAAGATAACTATACAGCATACGAAGGTGACGATTCCTTTTTAGCTGGAGCTACAGAAGCTACGACAAAGCTTTGGGATGAAGTAAGTGAGTTGTTAAAGAAAGAAAGAGAAAATGGTGGTGTACTTGATGTTGATACAGATACAATCTCAGCAATTGATGCATATGCACCTGGATACATAGATAAAGCTTTAGAAAAAATAGTTGGTGTTCAAACAGATGCACCTTTAAAAAGAGCAGTTATGCCACAAGGTGGTATAAGAATGGCTGAAAACGCTGCAAAATCATATGGATATGAAGTTTCTCCAAAGATTAGTGAGATTTTCACAAAGTATAGAAAGACTCATAACCAAGGAGTATTTGACGTATACACTGATGAAATGAGACTTGCAAGAAAGTCTGGTATTGTAACAGGATTACCTGATGCTTATGGTAGAGGTAGAATTATAGGTGACTACAGAAGAGTTGCTCTATACGGTGTTGATAGATTAATAGAAGACAAAGCTTCTCAAAAAAAATCTTTAGAAGTTTCTTGTATGAACGAAGATGTACTTAGATTAAGAGAAGAAATCAGCGATCAACTTGTAGCACTTAAAGAATTAAAAACTATGGCTTTAAGCTACGGTTTAGATATATCAAATCCAGCATCTAATGCAAAAGAAGCTATTCAATGGTTATATTTTGGTTTCCTAGCTGCAATAAAACAACAAAACGGTGCTGCAATGTCTCTAGGAAGAACTTCAACTTTCCTTGACATTTATATTGAAAGAGATTTACAAAATGGAGTTATTACCGAAGAAGAAGCTCAAGAAATAATGGATCACTTCGTTATGAAGTTAAGATTAGTAAAATTCCTTAGAACACCTGAATACAATGATTTATTTTCAGGAGATCCTACATGGGTTACAGAATCAATAGCTGGTATGGGTTTAGATGGTAGAACTCTTGTAACTAAAAACTCATTCAGAGTTTTAAATACTCTTTATACATTAGGACCATCACCAGAACCAAATCTAACTGTTCTTTGGTCTACTAGATTACCACAAGGATTTAAAGATTTCTGTTCAAAAGTTTCAATTGATACAAGCTCTGTTCAATATGAAAATGATGATTTAATGACTACTTACTGGGGAGACGACTATGCAATAGCTTGCTGTGTATCTGCCATGAAGGTTGGTAAGCAAATGCAATTCTTTGGTGCAAGAGTAAACCTAGCTAAAACTCTATTATATACAATTAATGGTGGTAAAGATGAAAAATCTGGTGTTCAAGTAGCTCCTAAGATGGAATCAATTACGTCTGAGTACTTAGATTATGATGAAGTTATATCTAAGTTTGATGTTATGACTGACTGGTTAGCAAACTTATATGTTAACACTTTAAATTGTATTCATTACATGCATGATAAATATTCTTACGAAAGCTTACAAATGGCTTTACACGATAGAGATGTGTTCAGAACAATGGCATGTGGTATAGCTGGTCTTTCAGTATGTGCTGACTCACTTTCAGCTATTAAATATGCAAAAGTTAAACCTATAAGAAATGAAGCTGGTATAGCTGTAGACTTCGAAATCGAAGGTGATTTCCCTAAATACGGAAATGATGATGATAGAGTTGATGAAATAGCTGTATATCTTGTTGAAAGCATGATGAATAAAATCAGAAAAAACAAGACTTATAGAGATGCTTACCACACTCAATCTATTCTTACTATTACTTCAAATGTTGTATATGGTAAAAAGACTGGGACTACTCCTTGTGGAAGAAAAGCTGGAGAGCCATTTGCACCAGGAGCAAATCCAATGCACGGAAGAGATAATAGTGGTTCATTAGCTTCATTAAACTCTGTTGCTAAATTACCTTATGAGCATTCTCAAGATGGTATTTCTAATACCTTCTCTATAATTCCAGATGCTTTAGGAAAATCTTCTGAAGAAAGAATATCTAACTTAAGCAACTTAATGGATGGATATTTCGGACAGAATGCTCATCACCTAAACGTTAATGTATTTAATAGAGAAACTCTTTTAGATGCTATGGATCATCCAGAAAATTATCCTCAATTAACAATTAGAGTTTCTGGTTATGCTGTAAACTTTATTAAGCTTACAAGAGAGCAACAATTAGATGTTATTAATAGAACATTCCATGCTTCTATGTAATATATAAAATCACTTAAACAAAAAATATTTAAATTAAAAAATACTAATACCAAATTAAAATACCAATCCTAAAATAATTAAAAATTTAATCCTAAATAAGTTATATATAATGAAGAAATACCTGATTATCAGGTATTTCTCTATTATATAAATTATTCAAGGTGCTTAATAAATATAAAAGAACTTATATAGTTAATTTTATAGAGCAATATAAATTTATATTTTTGTATAAAATTAATTAATTTCAAGGAGGAGATTTAAATGGAAACTGGTAAAATACACTCCATAGAAAGCATGGGATTAGTAGATGGTCCTGGAATAAGAACAGTTGTCTTCTTTCAAGGATGTAAGTTAAGATGTGCATACTGTCACAATCCTGATACTTGGCATATGAATGACGGAAAAGATGTAACCACTGATGAAATAATAAATAAACTAATTAAATTTAAACCCTATTATAAATCCTCTGGTGGTGGTGTTACCTTCTCTGGTGGAGATCCACTTCTACAACCAGAATTTCTCTTAGAATTACTTAAAAAATGTAAAGAGAATGAAATCCATACAACTATAGATACTGCTGGTTATGGTTTAGGAAATTATGATGAAATACTAAAATATACAGACTTAGTACTCCTTGATGTAAAACATTATTCTAACGAAGGCTATAAAAACCTAACTGGCTTAGACTCTTCAGGTTTTTATTCTTTTATTGATGCTCTTAAGCGTTCAAAAACTAGAGTATGGATAAGACATGTAGTTGTCCCTGGTATTACAGACAACAAAGAGTCAATGATTGAACTTAATGAAATAATTAAAAATCACATACCAAACGTAGATAAAATAGAATTACTACCTTATCATCTTTTAGGAGTAAATAAATATGAAAGCTTAAATATAAATTACTCTTTAAAGGGTATTCCTCAAATGGATAAAGATAAATGCAAAGAACTACAATCATATATAAGAACTATTAATAAAAGTGGAGTTTAATTAACCCCACTTTTATTAATTACTTTCTCAAAATTATAATAATATATGTACTAAGGTTATATACATTCTTTCAACTGAGGTTTACTATCATATTTTTTTATGAGATAATAAATACAATTAATATGTAATATGTACTAATTAGTAAGAAGTATATTTTATGATTGTAGGGGGAAGTTTTATGACTAATGTAGAAATATTCGATAAATACTTAGAAGAAAACAAAATCTATATGCTTAAAGGAACTAATGTTGAGGGGTTTACTCATTATTCATTTCCTGAAAAAATAACTGTTGATGGTGTTGAAAAGCGTGTTCTAGGTGGCGGTACTGTAAGGAGAGCCCTTATTGCCTTAAAAAATGACGATAACTATGCAGACATTTTCTGTTTTAATATAACTAATATTCCAGAAAAAGTAGATTTATATAAATTATATACAGTTCTTAATGAATTAAATACAACATATAAATTTATTACCTTTTATGAAGTAAATGATATGGTCAGTGTAAAATCATGTATGCCTTTTACAAAGGAAAATTTTGATCCTCAACAAGCTTTTCAAATTCTATCAATAATTTTTAAATCTGTAGAAGCTGAATATTCTAGAATTGTTTCTACTTTACAATAAAAAGCGGTTAAGGCATCTTTATTAAAACAAATGAAACTACATGCTAGTATTTCTAGTATGTAGTTTTCTTTAATCAATTTTTGTACATTTAACAATATAGATTATATAAAGGAGAATAAAATGGATCAAAGAAAAAAAACTATTCAATACCTAATTATAATTAATCTTGTTCTTCTAGGTATATTTTTATTTAGTAAAATGAACTTCATTCTAACTCCAATTGGTACAGTTTTTAATGCTATGTTTTTACCAATTGTATTAGCTGTTTTTCTATATTACCTAGTACGACCTGTAAAACGCTTTTTAGAGCACAAAAAAATCTCTAGTGGGTTTGCTACAGCTATTTCTATGCTGATAATTATATTAATTATTGCATATGTGATAACTTATTCTTCTTCTATAATTGCATCACAAGGTGAAGCTTTAGTATCTTCTTTAATTGATTCTGTCCAAGGCTTAACAGAGAAATATAGTTATATCTTTCCAACATTAAATGAATTCTTTAACTTTGGAGATATAATAAGACATGTTGGTGAATTTATAGCTTCTTCCTTTGCTGATATCTCTAAAAATATATATGGTTTTGCCAGCTCCATCGGGAATTTTGTTGCTCAAATAATTTTAATACCTATAATCATGTTCTATATACTAAAAGATGACAGAAAAATATTTGGCAACTTTTGTAATTTCCTCCCTAATAAAACAAAACCTTTTATTTTAAAAATAATACATGAAATTGATATTATTTTAAAACATTATATTACTTCACAAGTTATGGTAGCTTGTGTCATTGGAGTCTTAATGTTCATAGGGTATGTAATTATAGGAATGCCTAATGCTCTTGTTCTAGCCCTTTTCTCACTAGTAACTGCATTCATTCCATTCCTTGGTGTTGTATTAGGTATTCTTCCAGCTGTTATATTATCCTTAAGCATGGGCTTAGGGATGCTGATTAAAATAATAATATTAACTGTAATAGTACAACAATTAGAAGGAAATATCATCACTCCAAACATTACCGGTAATCAATTAAATATGCATCCATTAACTACAATTTTAGTAGTAACAGTAAGCGTATACTTTGGTGGTTTTTTTGCTGCTTTTCTAGCAGTTCCATTATATAATGTACTTAAAGTATTAGTTAAAAATTTTTATGAATATTTTACAAAAAAACAATCATTAAAATTACAACAATAGTATACAGAACCATGAATAAAGCACTGCCAACCTTAGTATTGGCAGTGCTTTATTTATTTTCAAGGATTTCTAACTGCATTTTTTATACTACTTCTAAGCGCAACCATTGGATCTCCGTTATATATTCTACTGGCCTTATCTATTTTAGAAGCACAAAAAATATTCTCAACCTCATCATCATCATATATAAGATTTTTAATCTGTTCTTTAAATAGAGATTTAACTTTCCTAACTATAGAATTAACTTCCATGCAGTTTTCACCCCATACCTTAATTCTACCATCACAAAAAACATCTACTTCATTAGCATTATCAGAATTAATTATAATAGCACTTCCATAGTCCTTATTATTAGGATATTCTTCCTTAATGTTTTTCTTTATTACGTCAAAATCAATGTTGTATAGCTCTGTTGGAGAACTCATGTTAACACCTCACTCATTTTAGCATCATATATCTCATTGAATATTTTATAATCATTATAAAATATTACTAAATCTTCTATTGATTTATGCCCACTTACAACTAATTCTTCACACTGGTTATAAATATATTCTAAACGTTTGTAATCCACTGACTTTTGAGGTGCTCTTCCAGATGCCTTTAGCGACTCAAATTTTCTTCCCATATCAAGTATTACTGTGCGCATAATCATTTCATCACCATAATAAAAAACCTTATCATATGCTAAATGAAATTGTTCTGCATATTCCTTTGGATCTATATGCTCTTTCTTTTCTTTAGATATAATATTTTTTTTCAGATCATTTATTTTATCCAAAGACATCCTCCCCATACTTTTCTAGTAATTCTTCAATGTTACAGAGAATATCATAAATTTCTTCTCTCTTATTATCATATGCATTACCGTTTAAACCGTTAATAGCATATAATTTTATAAACTGTTTTTGTAAATCTCCATATAACATTGGAAGAATATTACTATTATTTAATTCTTCTCTCAATTCACTATATAAAATATTATTTTTATTTGCTGCCCCTTTCATTATTAAAGCAAATAGTTTACTATTAGAAGTTATTAAATTATTAAAATATGCTCTTTTTTGCTCCTTCTTATTCATTTTCTGATTTATAACTATAGTTATAATAGATATTGCCGCACCTAACATAGTACTAATTGTAGTTAAAATAATAGTATATACATCTAACATTTTTTTCACCTATATATAACTTTATATTTATATTTATATTTATCTTGTTAACACCATTTTATTATATTCTACCAAATAATACCATAACTTTGTGTAATTTTTTTCACAAAATGTTTTACATATTTTGCATTTACAATAATATGCTTGTTTATATTGATACTTTCAGTATAAATTTATGTATCTAAAGATTAAAAAAGGACTAAAGAAAAACTTTCCTTAGTCCTTTAAATACATAACCTATAATTTTTCAAGCAATTCCCCAAACTTAATTGCCGTTTCATCTCGATTGGCACCAGAAATAAAATGATCTTCCAATAAATACCCAGTGTAACTTCCTCTATCTCCACCTATTGCCCAAATATTCTCTTGTGGTAAAACTGAATAGTCCATTGGGGTACCACACCATATGGCAACGTAGCCCAACTTTCTAGCTAGTTCTACCGCCATAGAAACTTCCGGATCATTTTGATATGCCACAATTCCTCTTATAATTACCTTTTCCCCTTGGCCATTATCATTCCTATTCATCATTGACGGATAATCTATATAGCAATAATTCACATCCACATTTCCATTAATTCCATTGACTCTTCCATCACTAGCATATTGCCACATTCCATAATCACCACTATAGGTACATCTAGAAGCATATTGAGCTACCCATTTTTGCCAACTATTAAATCTTCCATCTGTCAATTTGTTATTCCACCAATTTGTATTAGCATAAACTCCTGGAACATATCCACTACTTTTAATTATATTACAAAAATTCTGTGCCATATCTGCTATAAATGAATTACTACATTGTCCAGTAGTCCCAGAATCCTCTAAATCATAATAAACTGGATAGGATAATTTATAGTTCTTTATTAGTCTTAAAACATGCTGTGCTTCACTTCTAGATTGATCTATAGATGTAGCATAGGAATATATATACACACCAAATGGTAAGCCAACCCTTGTACACTCATCTGCATTTCTTTTAAATTGTCTGTCATCTTGACTAAATATATCATCTCCATAACCAACTCTTATTATTGCATAATCTATACCTGAAGATTTAACACTGTCCCAATTAATTACACCTTGATGTTCGGATACATCAATTCCATTTAGCATAAGCTGCATCTCCTTTTCTTTTAACTTCTATATTATATGCCCTGTATGCATTTACAGTGATAAGCTTTTTCAAAAGGAACTCTATGGTTCCCTTTGAGGATCTCTCTTTAACGGACCAGGTCACTTCCAATCCTACTTAGTAAAAAGCATCAATTAAGAATTTAAAATTATGAATTTAAAATGAATGAAGAAGTTCCAATGGAATTTCAACAAAACTTCACTTAAATATAAATATTAAAATTAGTTTATGGATTTTTCATACAATTTTAAATGAAAAATAGAGCCTAAAAAAAGTATATATACTTCTTTCGACCCCTATTTGCACAAATTAGATACTTATTTTAATAACCTATAATTCTAGTTTATTTTTTAATGCTTCCTGCAATACTTGGGAAAAATTAATTTTCTTACTTTCAGCCATTTCATTCATCCATGATGGAATAGTTAATGTTTTTTTAACTGATCTATTATCATATTCTTTTAATATTTTTACTAAATTTACTCTTACTAAAATAATTGTTTCAACATTATTAGTTTTTATTTTATTTATATCTGTAGCTAATGGAATATCTAATTTATCTGAGTATAAATCAAATATCTCTAATTTAAGAGCATCTTCAGCCATATCATAAGCTTCTTCCAAAGTCCTACCATAAGTTATTATTTCTTCAAAATCAACAAACTTAACATTATAGTCATCATCTGCTAGTTTACTAATTATGGCCGGAAAAATATAATTCTCTTTATACATGTCTACCTCCTAATAGTAATTAATATATTTTCTACTATCATTTTATCTTCTCTTTAGTATATCCTTATTGTATCACACGTGTCCATACGTATAAATATTTATTTGCAACATTCTTCATTGTAGCAAATCTATTAGCATCTCCTGAATTATATCCTATCTGAATCACCTCATTAACCTTCAATCCACTATTCTTAAATGCAGAAACCTTTATCATTGGACAATTTAATTTTTGTGAAACTATTACTGCTGCAAAAGAATCTAAAAAGGTCCAATTATACTTATTTGCATTTGGTATTGGTTTAGGATCGGAGATGGGATGATATAGAAAATTGTAACGGTAACTAAAACACTTATTTAATTCATTCATCTTTTAGTTTTATATCTATAAATAATATTTTATTACATATAATTTCCAACCTTCCTCAAATTCATTACTTGATATTCCAAGTATATTTTCTATATTGTCAGGTTTCTTAATAATAAAATTCAACTTTTCGTACCCATACGTCTTTATTACGTATTCCACTATTGTACAAGAAAAAGGATATGAACCTTTCTCTAAATCAAAATTTTCATTCAAACTCTTTAATGAAGGTATATCATTTTTAATGACTTTATCAGTAATAAACTTTTTCATATTATCATTCATCTGTCCAGATTCATAAACAGCAATACCCTCATTTAACCACATTGGTATTTCTTGAGTATTATTAATATTAGCGACTACAACATGAACAAATTCATGTACTACTGCCTGTTCAACTGAACTATAATTATGCACCGAACCTGGATTTAACGGTGATACTATCTCTATTTTATTATCAAATGAGCACCCAATAATATTATCTATAAGATTTTCATCCCCCATAGCTTTATGTAATTGTTTGATATCAGGATATACATATACTTTCGTTTTTTCATTTAATCTTGTATTTAAATCATCTGTTATTTTATTATAATTTTTCTCAAGGTTTTCTTTTAAATCTAACAAACACTTTCTATCTTGTTCCTCTGAATAGAATATAAAATGCTCACTTTCTTCTTGAATTTTAATAACATCACTTACATTAGTCTCATAATTTTTTTGTTTTAAAAACTTAAAGCATGTTAGTATAATCATTGTTGCTACGATTAATATGGTTAAAATAAAAAACCTTTTTTTATACTTCAATATAATTCCTCCAAAATCAACACTTAATAAAAATCCACCATATAACCATTCAATCTAAATTCCATCTCCGTTGGACCATATAAAAAAAATACCAACAACCTAAATCTCTTAAGTCATTGGTATCACTAATCTTTGGTACACCCAACAGGATTTGAACCTGCGACGCCTGGATTCGAAGTCCAGCACTCTATCCAGCTGAGCTATGGGTGCACATTTTTAAAAAAATAGCCAAAGGAATAGTAACCTTTGACTTTTAGACCAAACCATGTTCAAATAAAAAAATGGAGCGGGTGAAGGGAATCGAACCCTCGTAACTAGCTTGGAAGGCTAGCACTCTACCATTGAGTTACAC
>URKQ01000021.1 GCA_900548455.1 uncultured Clostridium sp. | reverse complement strand
CTGGCTTATAGAGGCCACATAGTAATTTTACTAGAGTTGATTTGCCAGCTCCATTCATTCCTACAAGGGCTATTTTTTCCCCAGACCTAATATTTAAATTAAAGTTTTTAAATATTAGATTATTGCTATCAGGGTATGAAAAAGTTACATTTTCAAAGGTTATTTCATGAGTTTTTCTAGGAGGAATTGGTATTCCCTTTAATCTATTTGTAACATCTTTTCTTTCTATAAAGTTTCTGAAATCGTTAATTATAATATTATTACTTTGAAGATGAGTAAGGGTATCAAAGATTTCCTTTATCCAATTTCCAAAGCCAGCTACAACTCCAACATATAGTACAAAGGACGAAATATTCATTCCATTTGTTACTTTATAAAGAAGATACCCATAGACTGATAGGTCACGAATAAGTGTAAGAAAACGGTCAATGGCTTCAGCACTAAAATATCTTAAATATTCTTTTTTAAACCAAAATAATCTTTTATTTAAAAGAGCTTTAAACAAATCAATAAACCAGTTTTCAATTTTATAAAGTCTAATATCCTTACCATTTTTTATATCAATGCATTGAGTTTTTAAATATCTAAGTTTCTTTTCATGTTCAATCCATTTTTCCTTATGATTCAAAATCCATTTAACATTTTTTTTATTTACTAAAATACTAATTAAAGGACAAATTATCAATATTATTAGTATAAAAATATTTAAACTTGATGTTATAACTGAGTATAGTAGTAAACCTAGTATACTGATAATTATTAATATTGAATCTTTTGCAAAGGCTTCAAATCCAATGGCATTTCCTGCATAAACAGCTTCAAAGGCTTTTTCTATATGATTTTTACCTTCTAGGCTTTCAATAAACATGTAGTCTACATCAAGAATTTTTTCACCTAGTTCAATACTCATATCAGTCCTTAAAAAGTTGGCTTTTGTATCGAATAGGGTTTTTATTCTGCTTAAAATAAAATTTATTAATAATAAGCCACTTAGATATAAAGTTAAGTATAGGATAAGTTTAGATACTTCAAGATTTCTTGATATCAATTCAATTGCAAAGCTTGGAAGAGCCATAGTTAAAAATGTGGATGAAATTGAAAGGATAATATAAAAAAGAGAATAATAGAAAAATGAAGTACCCTCATATTTTTTTAACTTTTTCATAGTATAAATCATATTTTTAGGAATTGAATTAAGTTTTCTCATAACTATCACCTCTTAGATAAGTATAGTAAATTTCAATTCAGATAAAAATTTCGTGCATGAATTGTTTAAATTCAAACACGAAATGCAAATTATTTTGACAATGTAATAGGGATAGTAACTTCACTGGCAAATATTCCGGATTCATTTTGAAGATTTAAATATCCATTATATTTTTCTACAAGGATTTTTACCCTTTTCATACCAAAACCATGATTGCCACGTTTTGTAGAGATATAATTTTTTTCATTAAAAGTTAAATCTTCTCTAGCAGAGTTTTGAATTGAAATATATAATTGCTTTTTTAATATTGTAATGTAGATACGAATAAATCTATCTTCAATAGGAATTAGTTCTGAGGCTTCAATAGCATTGTCTAGCAAATTTCCTAAAATAACACATAAATCTACGTCCCTTAAAGAAATCGTATTTGATACATCTGCTTTACATACAATTTTAATGTTTTTCTTTTTAGCCAAAGAAATTTTACTGTTTAAAATAGCATCTAATATTAAATTCCCTGATTTAACATAAGAGTCAACTTCATCAAGGCTTTTATCTAGGGTATTTAAGTATTTATTGACTGCTTCTATTTCATTAAAGGTTAGATAAGCTTTTATGGTTTGAATATGGTTATGATAATCATGCCTCCAACCCCTCATATCAAGGTAAATATTTTTAATTTCTTCATATTGATGAGCAATAAGATTTTCTTGAAAATTACAAGTATCTTTTTCGTATTTATTTTCAAAATTACTTAAAATATTTTCATTCATAAGAAATAAAAGAAATCCTAAAAGAATATTTAGATAATAGGATAATGAACTTTTTGATATATAAGTAAGAATTATAATAATTGAAAAAATAAAAATTATAAGGATAATATGTAAAGGATCTGTTTTCTTTCTATTAAATGATAAAAATAGTAAAGAAAAGGCTAATAAAATTTCTATTATTAAACCATACTGGAAAGAGGGATACATTAAATTTAAAGCAACAAGAAACAATATAAATAAACCTATGGATGAAAGCTTTTTATATTGTAGTTGAAACGGTTCATTATCATAAAATAGATCAAATAGAAAAATAAAGAAAATTATAATGCACCATCCTAATAGAATTTTATTAAATAAAATAAAAGCCATTAAGGTTGTAAGTGATAGAAGGAAAAAAATTATTGTTTTTAACCTTCCCATTTCTATATTTCCAACTTTAAACAGCAAATAAATGTATATAAAATATATAATTAAATTCCAAAATATTATCATAATGTACTCCTATAAAAGTCTAAAAAAGATTTATTTAAATTTTCCCATTTGCCTCTAGAAATTGGTATTATAATATTGTTTTCTAGTTCTACTTGGGATTTAGAAATTGATTCGATTTTCAAGATATTTATTAAATAACATCGATGACATCTATAGAATAAATCCTTTGATAGTTCTTTTTCATAATAGCTTATACCTTTATTACTTCTAAAGATTTTATCAGATGTATATAAGAGGGTGCTATGGCTAGAGCTTTCCCCATATATAATCTCTTTTTCTTTTAATTTAACAATTTGATTATTTTCTTCTATCACGATGAACTTATCTGCACATGATAAATTTTCATAGGATCTACTTAAAGCATTAAATAATAATTCCTCTTTAACAGGTTTCATTAAATAATCTATAGCTTGTACATGATATCCTTCAAAAACATGTTCTTTTAACCCTGTAATAAAAATTATACCTACATCATTTTTCATATTTCTAAGTTTCTTAGCAAGGTCTATTCCAGTAAGTTCTTTCATTTGGATATCTAATAATAAAACATCTAGAGAAAGATTATCTTCATATTGAAAAAGAAAGGACTCAGCACTGATAAAAGTATAAATTTTAACATCTATATTATTAATTTTGCTCCAGTTTAAGCAAAAGCTATTTAAAAGTTTTAATTGAATTAAATCATCGTCACATATTCCAATATTCATACTTCACCTTCAAATAATATATTTTCTATTTATTACAATTATAAACATATAATTTTATATTTTTCAACTCACTGATTTAAAGAGATGTTATAATTGAAGACTCTGTAGTAAAATAGAGTTATATTTATAATAAAATTTCAAGGTATAAGTGTGAAAGGGAAAGCCAATGACAAATGTATTACATATTTTAAGCCAAAAGCCATTCAAAACTGGTAGTGGAGTGTTTTTTACTAATTGCATAGAGGAACTGGATAAAAAGGGATATAACCAGGCAGCAATTTTCGCTGTAGAGAAAAATGAAGAAGTGAAGTTTAATACGAAAAAATGGGTTTTATCCTATCCAGTATATTTTAGCAGTGATGAATTGCCCTTTTCAGTAGTTGGAATGAGTGATGTTATGCCCTACAATAGTACAAGATATATAGACCTTAATGAAGAAATGTTGAATCAATGGATAAATAGTTTTAGAGAGGCTATAACTAAGGCGGTAGAAGATTTTAAACCAGATGTTATTATATGTCACCATCTATATCTTTTAACAGCTCTTATTAGAAATATGTATCCAGATAAAAAGATTATTGGAGTTTGTCACGCAACAGATATTAGACAATTAGGGAAACATGAGTTAATGAAGGAATTTATACTTGAAAATATAAATAAGTTAGATTGCATTTTTGCACATCATGAAGCAGAAAAAAGAGAAATTGTTGATTTATTTAATATAGAAGAAAGTAAAGTAAAGATATCATATATAGGGTATAATGATAAAATATTTTATCCTTCAAAAGATAAAACTATAGGAGATAAAGTACACATTGTATTTACAGGAAAAGTAAGCAAAGCCAAAGGAGTAGAAGAACTAATTAAGGCATATTCAAATTTACCATTTAAGAAAGATGAAGTCGTTTTATATATAGTAGGAGATGGTAAAGGAATAGAATATGATTCTATTAGAGCATTAGCAAAGCAGTCAAAGTTACCTATAGAATTTAAGGGAATATTAACTCCTTATGAATTAGCTGACTTGTATAGAAAATGTGAAGTGTTTATTTTACCTTCATTCTATGAAGGAATGCCTTTAGTATTAGTAGAAGCTTTAGCATCAGGTATGGTAGCAATTGTTTCAAATCTAAGAGGAATAAAAGAGATGTTAGGAGAAAAAATAAATAAAAGCAATAGAATATTATACTTAAAAACTCCAAGAATGAAAGATATGGATATACCATATGAAGAGGATTTACCAAAATTTATAAGAAGCATAGAAGAGAATTTAATTGAAATGGTAAATGAAGTTAAGTTAGGAAAATTCCAAAGAAATATTGATCTTTCTAATTTAACGTGGGAAAAATTATCTGAGAAATTGGAAGAAGAATTTTAAGATACGTATTGTTTCAAGATACGATTTATATTGACATGAATATATAAAAATTAGTATATTGAAATTGGGAAGTTATCGTATTGAATAAATAATGTTTGTTTTTAAATATTTTTATAAATAATGGGGTGAAGTGAATGGAATGTACAGATATGAAGTATCAGGCATACCTAGATATTTTAAAGGAAGAACTAGTACCTGCGATGGGATGCACTGAGCCAATTGCTATTGCTTATGGAGCAGCTTTAGCTAGAAAAACATTGGGAGAAATCCCTGATAGAGTTTTAATTGAAGCTAGTGGAAATCTTATTAAAAATGTAAAGAGTGTAATCGTACCCAATACATGTGGACTAAAGGGAATTCCTGCGGCTGCAGCAGCTGGAATAGTAGCAGGTAATAGTGACAAACTATTAGAAGTTATAGCTGAAGTAAATGAGAAAGATAAAAAAGCTACAAAAGATTATTTAGAAAATCATATTATAGACGTTAAGCTTGCTGATTCTAAATTAACTTTTGATCTTTATATCACAGTGTTTAAAGGTGAATCTTATGTAAAGATTAGAATTGTAAATTATCATACTAACATTGTGTTAATTGAAAAAAATGGGAAGAAGTTATTAGAAGAAGGAATAAAGGGAGATACGGAAGTTAAACTTACTGATAGAAGCCTTTTAAATATAAAAGACATTGTTGAATTTGCAAATACAGTTAAGATTGAGGATGTAAAACCTGTTATAGAAAGACAAGTAGAGTATAATACCAAAATAGCAGAAGAGGGTTTGAAAAATAATTATGGAGCCAATATTGGTAAAATAATGTTATCTACATATGGAAATGATGTTAAAGTTCGTGCAAAAGCTATGGCTGCAGCAGGTTCAGATGCTCGTATGAATGGATGTGAACTTCCAGTAGTTATTGTTTCAGGTAGTGGAAACCAAGGCATGACTGCATCATTACCAGTAATAGAATTTGCAAAGGAATTAAAAGTTGATGAAGAAAAAATGTATAGAGCTTTGGTAGTTTCCAATTTAGCTACTATACATCAAAAGACAGGAATAGGAAGACTATCTGCATTTTGTGGAGCAGTAAGTGCTGGATGTGGAAGCGGAGCAGGTATTTGCTACCTTTATGGTGGAGGCTATGAAGAAATAGCTCATACTATAGTTAATGCTTTAGCTATTGTATCTGGAATGGTTTGTGATGGTGCAAAGGCTTCCTGTGCTGCTAAAATTAGTTCTGCAGTGGAAGCTGGTATTTTAGGATATTATATGTATAAGAATGGACAAGAATTTAAAGATGGAGATGGAATTATCAGTAAGGGTGTAGAAAATACAATTAGGAATATAGGTAGACTTGGGAAAAATGGTATGAAGGCTACCGATGAAGAAATCCTTCAGATTATGGTAGGAAATAAATGTATGTAATTCTGTCAATTGAGTAATTTTAAAAAGGGTAATAGCATAAATATAACCATAGAGTGAGTGCTCACTCTATGGTTATATTTTTTTATTTTACCACTATTGAAAGGAGATTTTTTATGAAGGATGAGTTGACAAAAGCGTATATTAACTTATTCTCAATTTTAAGAAACTTAGAAGACTTATGTGAGCTTGATAGTGAGTGCAAGGAACTAATAAAGAATAAAAACTTGGATATTATGTTTTACATTAAAGGTGGGCCAAAAGCCATACTGAGATTTAAAGATGGAAAGTGCTCCTTGATAAAAGGCAATGGTAAATGTGACATGAATTTATTTTTTACATCACCAAAACATTTTAATGATATGATAGATGGAAAAGCAAATCCTATGCCCCTTAAAGGCTTTTCTAATATCAAGTTTTTAAAAAATCAATTCACAACTATAACAGATAGATTATCCTACTATTTAAAACCAACTGATGAATTATTAATGAATCCCCAATACTTTAAAATTAATACTATTTTATCTTTTTATGCAGCATTTATGGCCCTTGTTCAGATTGGAAATTATGATGCTATAGGTAAAATTAATGCCAAAAGGATACCTGATGGTGTAATGTCAATTGGAGTAATTGATGGACCTAATGTAAGCTTGTATATTAAGAATGGTACTCTGTCAATGAAAAAAGAAAAGATTAAAAATCCAAGAGCTTCCATGGAGTTCGATAGTTTAGAAACAGTTAATAAGTTATTAAATGGGAAAATAGATGCCTATAGTTGCATTGCATTAGAAAAAATTAGAACTAAGGGATATATACCAATAATTGATAACTTTAATAAAATCCTATCTCAAGTTTCAGAGTATTTAAAGTAAGGAGGAATTTTAATGGAAACTTTCAAGTATGATAAAAGTAGAGAACTTTTTAATAGAGCACTTAAAGTTATTCCTACAGGGATATATGGTCATTTAGGTCCTGTTGAAGGGTGTTATATGCCAGTTTCAGCCTATCCTTTTTATTCAAGTAATGCAAAGGGAACTTATTTTTGGGATGCTGATGGCAATAAGTTTATAGATTATATGTGTGCTTATGGCCCTAACGTATTAGGATATAACGATGAAGATGTAGAGGAAGCTATTAGAAAGCAAAGTGAAAAAGGGAATTGTACTACCTTGCCCTCTTCTATAATGGTAGATTTTGCAGAACTCATGGTAGACACCGTAGATATGGCTGATTGGACTTTCTTTGCAAAAAATGGTGGAGATGTAACAAGCTTTGCTCTTATGGTAGCTAAAGCTGCAACAGGAAGAAAGAAAACTATTCTTGTAAATGGAGGATATCATGGTGTAGCACCTTGGACTCAAAAACTTGGATATGCTGGAATTGTTGAGGAAGATATAGCAAACAACTTATATGTTAATTGGAATGATTATGATGAAGTTGAGAGAATAGTTAATGAAAACAAGGGTGAAATAGCATGCTTTATGGCAACACCATACCATCACCCAATTTGTACTGATAGTATATTACCAGAAAAAGATTATTGGAATAAGATAAGAAAACTTTGTACAGATAATGGAATTGTTTTAGCCATTGATGATGTTAGATGTGGATTTAGGCTTGATATGAAGGGGTCAGATCATTTCTTTGGATTTAAAGCGGATTTAATGTGTTTTTGTAAGGCTATTGGTAATGGACAAAATGTATCTGCATTATGTGGTATAGATGCGTTAAAAGATGCAGCTTCTGAAGTTATGTATACAGGTAGTTATTGGCTTTCAGCAGTACCATTTGCAGCAGGTATTGCTTGTATAAATAAATTAAAAAAATTAGATGGGCCAAAGTTGATGCAAGACTTAGGTAAAAAACTTACTGATGGATTAGTGAAAGTTGGAAAAAACAATGGGTTTAATTTAAAGATATCTGGTGTACCATCCATGTGGTATATGAGAATTGCTGATGATGATTCTTTAAGTTTGCATCAACAGTGGGTAGCAGAGTGTGTAAGAAGAGGAGCTTTTTTTGCAAATCATCACAATCTATTTATTAATTGCGCTTTAACAGATGAAGATATTAATAAAACATTAGAAATTGCAGATGAAAGTTTTAAAGTTGTAAGGAATAGTAATTCATAATATGAAAGGAGAGTAGTATTAATGGGGTTATCTAAAAGTGAATTAATTGCTTTAGAAAAGAAAGCAAATGAATTAAGAAATCTCTGTGTTGATACAGTTTCTTGGGCTGGAGGAGGACATATAGGTGGGGCTCTTAGTGCTATGGACATATTAACTATCCTATATTATAAATATTTAAATATTAATTCAAAGAATCCTAATTGGGAGGATAGAGATAGATTTGTACTTAGCAAGGGTCATATAGGAGTAGGATTTGCACCTGTATTAGCAGATAAAGGATATATTGACAAAGAGCTACTAAAGGAATATAACCACACTGGTTCATCTTTAGGTATGCATTTAGATTCTAATAAAGTTCCAGGAGTTGATGTTTCAACGGGATCTTTAGGTCATGGTCTTTCTATGGCATTAGGATTAGCAATTGGAGGAAAATTAAAAAATAAAAACTATAAAGTATACTGCCTTTTAGGTGATGGTGAATGTGATGAAGGCTCTGTTTGGGAAGCTGCAATGGCAATTTCACATTATAGAGCTACAAACGTAATTACTATTGTAGATAGGAATAGATGCATGATTGATGGGCCAACGGAAGATGTAATGAAACTAGAGCCCTTTGAAGATAAGTGGAAAGCCTTTGGATTTATAGTAAAGCAGGTTAATGGTCACAGTTTTAAAGAACTTTCAAAGGCTATAGACTTTGCTTTAGCTGAAGAAGAAAAACCTGTAGTTATTATAGCAAATACATTTAAAGGATGCGGAGTTGACTTTATGCAAGATAACTATAAATGGCATTATGGAAGTCTTGATCCTGAAAGAATAAAGCATTCAAAGATTAGTTTGGAGAAATATTTTAATGAAAGAATCAAGGAGGTAGAGTTATGGCAGGATTAACCTATACAATGCTAGATGCCACTAATCTTTCAACTGCGGAGATCTATGGAAAAGTATTATGTGAATTAGGTGAAAAGCATGAAGAAATAGTAGGTCTATCTGCGGATTTAGCCAAGTCTACTAAAATAGGAATGTTCGGAGAAAAGTTTCCAAATAGATTTTTTAATGTGGGTATTGCAGAACAAAACATGTTTGGCATGGCAGCTGGAATGGCAAAGGCAGGGCTTGTTCCTTTTGTATCTACATTTGCAATTTTTACGGCTATGAGGGGACTGGATCAAGTTCATACAGACATATGCTATCAAAACTTAAATGTAAAGATGATAGCTACTCATGCAGGATTATCCTTTGGTCAAGCAGGTACTACTCATCATTGTACTGAAGATATTGCAATAATGAGATCAATGGCAAATTTAAAAGTCATAGTACCAGCTGATGGTTATGAAACAGCTAATGCAGTAAAAGCAGCTTATGACACTAAAGGACCTGTGTATATACGAATTAATAGAGGTTTTGATCAAAAGGTTTATTCTAATTGTGAATATAATTTTTCAATAGGAAAGTCAGTGATACTAAATGAAGGTACTGACATATCTATAATAGCTTGTGGATCTTGTGTTTATCAAGCGCTTGAAGCTGCCAAGATTCTAAATGAAGTAGATGGCATTAAAGCTAGAGTCATAAATATGCATACCATAAAGCCTATAGATAAAGAAGAAATTTTAAGGGCAGTTCATGATACTAGAAGAATTATTACAGTTGAAGACCATACTATTTATGGAGGATTGGGTAGTGCAGTGGCTGAAGTAGTTGTGGAAAGTGGAATGTCATGTGGCTTTAGAAAATTAGGTATACCTGACGTTTATTCTATAATAGGACTTCATGAAGACTTGATGGCACATTATAATATTGATACAAATGGCATCCTTCAGAATGTTAGAGAAATGATGGGAATGGATTTTCAAGATGATGATAATTGGGAGGATGAGATTTAATTATGTTAACTAGTGAAGATATGTATTCATGTGGTATTTTTTTAAACTCAGTACTACCCCTATTAAAGGTAATTGTGGAAAGTGACAAAAAATTATCAGAATTTTATAAAAATAAAAGCGCAAAGATACAAATAAGTGCTAGAGGAGATAAAGAAAAAGTTGGCACTCACTATATAATTGAAAATGGTAAGTGGACGGTGGTTAAGGGTGTAATTGAGGATGTAGATGTAGAATTGGAGTTCTCAAGCATTCCTCATTTAAATAGTTTTTTTTCAGGCAAATCTAAAAAACTTCCTAAGATAAAAGGAATAAGAAATTTAGGGCTATTAACCAATACATTAAAAGCGTTAATGAAAATGTCCAGTTTACTTGGAACTAAGACTCCACCAAAAGAAGTAAAGGACAAAGAGTTATTAACTAAATTATATTTTTATCTTTTATCTTCAGGCATAAGTCAATTAAATAAACTTGGACATCCTGATGTATCTAAATGGGCTAAGAGAAGTCCTGATAGAGTTTATGCTTGGACCATTGCAGGTAATCCTGAAATATCAGCTTATTTAAGAGTTAAGGGAGGAAATACTAAATCAGCAAAAGGTGAGTATAAAAGATCAAAACCATTTTTTACAATGAAATTTAGAGATGTGGATAGTGCACTAGGAATCTTATTGGAAATTGATGATTTAATAAAGGCTACCATTGCAGGCAGAATAGTAATGGAAGGTGCACCAGAGTTTGGAGCGCAAATTGGAGATTTTATGACGTTAGTTGGAAGTTATGCAAAGTAGGTGAAAGAAGATGAATGTAAAATCTTTTGGACATGTAGGAATAACAGTTTCTAATTTTAGTAAAGCAGTAAAATGGTATAATGATAATTTTAACTTCAAATTGATTGATGAACAGTACATGGATAAAAACATGGTTAATAAATTAAATAATTTATATGGACTAAAGGATACTTCAATTCATTTTGGGTTCTTAAGGGCACCAAAAGGAGGAGTTGTAGAAGTATTTGAGTTTTCTACAAAAAGTTTAAAATCTAAGGTGGTTTGGAATAGACCAGGGATAACTCACATGGCTTTAAATGTTAAAAATATAGATTGTTGGTATGAAAAACTATCTCAAAAGGGTGTTAAGTTTTTTTCTAAGCCACAAAAATCTGGAAAGGTACAGTGGGTGTTTTTAGAAGATCCAGATGGTAACTTAATAGAACTTATAGATTTAAAAGAAAATTATTTTATTATTAAATGGATAGGCGGTTTAGTAGGAACAATGATGAAGAAAAATAAATTTAAGAAATATTATTAATGGTAATTTATTTTAGAGTGTCATAAGTTACTATTTTGTTAGGAGTAGTAGAGGTGGAAAAAACTATATATGAAAAAAATTCTAATATGAATATTAAATTTCATAAGAATACTTTTGAAAATATATCTAATGAAAGAAGAGAAAAAATATTCGAGATGGCTATTAAAGAATTTGCAGCTAATGGTTATGCTGGCGCAAATATAAATAAAATAGCTAAGAATGCAAAGGTTAGTATTGGATCTTTATATAGCTATTTTGCATCTAAAGAGGATTTGTTTTTATCTATTATAGATATAGGATGCTCGGTTATTGCAGAGGTTTTTGAGAATATAGATACTGATGAAAATTTCTATGTTATATTAGATAGGTTATTGATAGAGACGAGACAATATGCAATAAAGTATCCTGAATTAAACCAAATTTATATAGATATTACAACTCAGAGTGTTTCAAAGTTCTCAAGTATTATTTCTTCGAAACTTGAAGAAAAGACAGCAATGAAATATAGGGAAATTATTAGAAAAGCTAAAGATAGAAATGAGATTAGAAAGGACATTGAGGATGATGTGATAGCATTTTATATAGATAATTTAGTTATAACATATCAATTTTCCTTTGCATCAAACTACTATAAAAAAAGAATGAGAATATTTTTAATGAATAAAAACATTGATGATAATCAGGTCAGAATAGAGCTATTAAAGTTAATAGAAAATAGTTTATTGTCGTTCCTTTGAAAATGAATAGATATTTATACCAAATATGTTGAATACTAAGAAAGAAAAGTCTACAATTGAAGTAGTAGATTATTAAGATTAATAGAATAGTTGTATACTATCTAAAATCATTACGGAGGGATATTTATGTATAAAGAACAAATTGAAAAGTATATTGAAGATCATAAAGTAGAGATGATTGAAGATATTAAAAAGTTGATGTGTATAAATAGTGAAAGAGGAGAAGCTCTTGAAGGAAAACCATATGGTGAAGGTGCAGCAGAATGTTTAAAAGTTGCAAAAGAAATGATAGCTTCCTATGGGTTTGATACAAAAAATTATGACAATTATGTTATTACTGCAGATTTAAATGACAAGGAAAAACAATTAGATGTTTTAGCTCACTTAGATGTTGTGCCAGCAGGGGATGATTGGACAGTAACAAAACCATATGAACCATTAGTTGTTGATGGAAGAATTTATGGAAGGGGTTCTTCTGATGATAAGGGGCCAGCAGTTGCAGCACTTTATGCAATGAGAGCTGTTAAGGAATTAGATTTACCTGTAAATAAAAATGTTAGATTAATTTTAGGTTCTGATGAAGAATGTGGAAGTTCAGATATAGAGCATTATTACAACATTGAAAAAGAAGCTCCTATGACATTTTCACCAGATGCAGAGTTTCCTGTAATAAACATAGAAAAGGGTGGTCTTCAAAGTGGATTTGAAGTTCAATTTAAAGAATGTGAAAAACTACCTAGAATTTTAAAAATAAAAGGTGGAGATAAGATTAATGTTGTTCCAGGTAAGGCTTATGCATTAGTAGAGGGATTAAATAAGAACGTTATTGAAGAAATTGCTAAGGAAGTATCTGCAGTTACAAAGGTAGTTTATGACGTTGAAGTAGAAGATGAAAATAAAAAGATTGTGAAAATAAACTCTAAAGGTGTACCTTGCCATGCTTCAACTCCAGAACTTGGTAATAATGCAATTACTGGGTTATTACAATTATTAGTTAAGCTTCCAATTGAAGATTCTGTTGGGTTTGAAAAAGTTAAGTCAATAAATAGTCTTTTTGACCATAATGATTATGATGGAATTTCTTTAGGAGTTAATATGGAAGATGAACTTTCAGGAAAACTTACAATATGTCTAAGCATAATAGATTTTGATTTAACAAAGTTTACAGGATCATTTGATTGTCGTGCACCATTATGTGCTACTAATGAGAATTTAAGAGATGTAATAAAAGAAAAAATGGATAAAGCTAATATTAAATTAAATGATAATGATGTTTACGAAGGTCATCATGTAGATGGAGAATCTGACTTTGTTAAAACACTGTTAAGTTGTTATGAAACTTATAGTGGAAGAGCTGGAAAAGCTATTGCAATAGGTGGTGGAACTTATGTGCATCACTTAAATAATGGTGTTGCCTTTGGATGTGCTGATTTGGATTTAGATAACCATATGCATGGAGCTGATGAATTTGCAGAAATTGATGCCCTTGTTATGAGTGCAAAAATATTTGCTGAAGCCATAGTTAGATTATGTAAATAGATAAAATAGATAAAATAGATAGAAAAGGAGCAGATTTTAAATCGGCTCCTTTTTTGCGTGTAAGTATAAATGTATTATACATTTATACGATAATAAAGTAACACTAATAAAATTTTAGGAGAAATGTGTAGTATTATTTACTTAATTAGGAGGGCTATATGAAAAAAATAAGCAGTAAAATCATTTTAATGACTGTAATATCTCTAATAGTGGCATCTTTAGGAGTTTCATTAGTATGCTTGAGTCAATTTAATAAAAGCGTTAAGAATAGTTCTAAAACTGAAGTAGAATTAGCCACTTTAAGAGGAACTCAAGCTATTAACAACATTTTAGAGAATGTTGATACGACGATTTATGATATAGTATTTAATATAACATCTAAAGTAGATAAGGATAAAGTTTTATCAAGGGATGAAAATTATTTCAAAGAGTTTGAAAAAGAGATTAATGAATATGCCATTGATAAAGCAAAAGATATAGAAGGTTTGCTTACAATATATGTAAGATACGATCCGAATTTAACTTATGGTACCTCGGGATTGTTTTATACCGCTACTGATAATGGGAAAATGGAGAGTGTTGAACCTACGGATTTAAGTATATATGATCCAGCTGACAAAGAACATGTGGGATGGTTTTATGAACCGCTTAAAAAGGGTAAAGCAATTTGGATGAGTCCATATGTAAATGCTAATTTAAATAAAACAATAATATCATATGTTATACCATTTTACATAAATGGACAGTACTTTGGAGTAGCAGGATTAGATTTTGATTTTGAGTACATATCAAATATTGTTAAAGAGAACAGTACATATAAAACAGGAACTGAGTTTTTGATTAATGAAGATAATCAATTTATATATCATTCTAGTTTTACTCAAGACAATTTAATTGATGAAGTTTATAATGGAGCTTTAAAGTCCGTGAGTGAAACTATGAAAACTAATTATAATAGTAGTTATAATTCTACAATTGATAATACGGAACACATTGGGGCGTATTCACGATTAAGTAATGGGTGGACTTATAGCATATTACCAACATCAAAAGAATTGTATTCAAACTTTAATAAAACAATTATTGCATGTGTTTTAGCTGCAATAGGTATATGTTTAATAATGAGTTTTATAGCATACAAAGTAGGAAAAATTATTGCAAATCCAATTTCAAAATTAATTTTGGTTGCAAATGAAATTTCAGAAGGAGATTTAAAAACTTCTATAGATGTTAATGGTGAGGATGAGATAAGTGACTTAGCAAAAGCTCTAAATAAAATGCAAGAATCCTTGAAGACAATTATAAGTGGTGTAGTTAATAAGTCTGAAAGTATTAATTTAATAACTTATGAGGCTAGAAATCATATTCAAGATTTATCAAAAGAAATTTCAGAAATTGCATCATCTACTATGGAATTATCTGCGGGAATGGAAGAGACTGCAGCATCAACTCAGGAAATGGAAAGTACATCTAATAAAGTTATAGATATAGCTCGAGTAGTTGCTGAAAAATCCGAAAATGGAGTAAAAGTTACAGAAGAAATTTCAAATAGAGCAGAAAAGCTTAAAGATAGAGCAGAAGAAGCAAGAAATAAAGCTGATATCATGAATGATAATATTAATAAAACATTAAGTACTGCTATAAAAAGGGCAAGTGCTATTGAAAAAATTAAATCTCTTTCAAATGCTATTTTAGAAATAGCCGATGAGACTAATCTATTAGCTTTAAATGCAGCTATTGAGGCGGCTAGAGTTGGAGAAGCAGGAAAAGGTTTTGCTGTGGTAGCAGCTGAAATTAGAAATCTTGCAGAAGGATCAAAGGTAACGGCAGAAGAAATACAGAGTATAACAAAGGAAGTAGTAGATTCTGTTGATGAATTAACTAATGGTTCTAATATGGCATTAGATTATATTAAAACTCAAGTTATAAGTGATTATAATAATATGGTAGAAATTGGAAATCAATATTTAAAGGATGCAGAATTTACTAATGAATCCTTTAGAGAATTTATGAATTCTGCTGAATATATAAGTCAATCAATAGAATCCATAGGAAAGTCAATAAATGAAATAGCTGAATGTAATATGGAAGCTGCTAATACAATAGGTAAAGTTGCAAATAATACAAGTGATGTATCTAAGAGTGTAGATAACATTGTAGAAATTACAGAAGAAACAAATTTAAGTTGTGAACTTTTAGTAAAGATGATGAATGAGTTTAAAATTTAAAAAAAATTTAAAAAGCTTTTACAAAAGTAGAATTTTGTAAAGGCTTTTTAAGTATAATAGTGTTGAAAAGTTTAACATCTTCTTAACACTATTAATACTGTTAATATTATTTATGATGTTGTAAAATTTTATTTGGAGGTATTTGTATGAAATGCAAAATAGTTAATTGGATATATAAGAAAAATGAAGGTTTTTTTAGCGATTTATTTTTCTCCGTAATAATTCTCATAGTAGCAACTTTTTTTTCGGCTATGATTGTGAAAGGTACAGGTGCAAATAATAATGTTATTTCCATATATATGTTAGCTATTATTTTTATTTCATTAAAAACATCAAGGTATATGTGGGGAATAGTATCTTCCATAATCGGTGTTATAGGCGCAAATTATATTTTTACATATCCGTATTTTAGATTGAATTTTACTATTTCAGGTTATCCATTAATGTTTTTAAGTATGTTTTTGGTATCTATAATAACTAGTACAATGACAACCAATATAAAAAAACAAATGGAACAAGCTAGAGCAAGAGAACAAAAAACCCATCAATTATATGAAATAAGTCAAAGACTTTTATTAGCAAAAGGCAAAGACAGTATTGTTGAAATCACAATAGAGTGTTTGAAACATTTTACAGATTCTACAGTAGTTTTTTATATGTATCCCGTAAAAAATATAGAAGAAGTCAGGGAAACTACAAAAAATATAAATAGAAATATAAATTATGATATAGAATTAAAAGAGATTAATAGATCCTTTGACAGTCAAGATATGACGGGTATTTCTAAGGAAAATGATTCAAAGTCTAAGTTTTTATATATTCCAGTAATTTCTAACGGACAAGTCTTTGGGGTAATAGGTTTGGAATGTGGTAGAAGGGATGTATTTGATGATGAAATGCTTAATTTCATTAGACTTATTTTATCTCAGATTGCTATGGCGCTAGAAAAGCAAAGCATAATTGATGAACAACAGATAATTGAGCTAGAAGCAGAAAAGGAAAAGATGAGAGGAAATCTTTTAAGAGCTATATCACATGATTTGAGAACTCCCCTTACAGGTATTCTTGGAGCTAGTGCTGCAATTAAAGAAAATGGTGACAGGATAGATAAGTGTTCACATGATAAGCTCATAGAAGATATTCATGAAGATGCTAGTTGGTTACTTCATATGGTTGAAAATTTATTATCTGTTACGAAGATTAGTGATGATAAGCCTAATTTAAAAAAAGAACCAGAGGCTGTTGAGGAAGTTATAGCAGAAGCTGCTAAGAGAATTAAAAAAAGATTTCCCATTGCTAAGCTTAAAATAAAAGTTCCAGATGAGTTTATTATGGCACCTATGGATGCAACATTAATATGCCAAGTGCTAATTAATTTAATAGAAAATGCAATAAAGTATGGAGATAAAAGTAAATATATTGACATAACTGCATCGGTAGATAATAATAATGCAGTTTTTGAAGTAAGAGATAGAGGAAAGGGTATTTCCAAAGATGAGATGCCAGTATTATTTGAAGGATTTGCAAGTAGAAATCATAAAAATAATGACACATCTAGAGGACTTGGGATAGGACTTTCTATATGCAAATCAGTAGTTGTAGCACATGGAGGAGAAATTAAAGGTGAAAATAGTAAAATGGGTGGAGCCATTTTTACATTTACACTTCCTATGGAGGATGAGAAATGATTATAAAAGAAAAGGTTTTAATTGTAGAAGATGAAGAGGCTATAATACATGTATTATCAACAATTCTTACCACAAATGGATATGGTGTAATTGTAGCTAAATCTGGCGAACAAGCACTTATGCTATCAAGTTCACACTGCCCAGATATTATTTTATTAGATTTAGGATTACCAGATATGGATGGAGTAGAAGTTTTAAAGAAAATACGAGAATATTGCCATTGTCCTATTCTTATTGTATCTGCCAGAGATTTAGAAAGCGAAAAGGTACAAGCATTAGATATTGGGGCAGATGATTACATTACTAAACCTTTTGGAACTTCAGAGTTATTAGCACGTATACGTACAGCTTTAAGGCATAGCGCAAATCAGTATGGAAATGGAAATGAGATAGAGAACTCTTACGCTGTAGGTGATTTTAAAATAGACTTTAAAAAGCACTGTGTTATAGTCAATGGCAAGGATGTTCATTTAACACAGATAGAATTTAAAATTGTAGAGCTTATAGCAAGACAACCAGGACGAGTTTTAACTTATGACTATATTATGGAACATATTTGGGGGCCATATACAACCAGTGATAATAAAATACTAAGAGTTAATATGGCAAATATCAGGAGAAAAATTGAAGAAAATCCAGGTGAGCCTAAGTATATTTTTACTGAAGTTGGAATAGGTTATAGAATGGCTGATAATGAAGAAAGTTAAATATAATAATCTTAAATATATATGATTTATAAGAAAGAGGAAATGGTATGAAAATAACGGACATTTTTATGTTAATGGGGGGCTTAGCGCTTTTCCTTTATGGAATGAAAATGATGAGCGAAGGCCTTGAAGCAACTGCAGGGAATAAGATGAAAAAAATCCTTGAAAAGCTTACTTCAAACAGGTTTCTTGGAGTAGCCGTTGGTGCTGGTATTACAGCAGTTATTCAATCTTCATCTGCAACCACAGTAATGGTTGTTGGATTTGTAAATTCAGGAATTATGACGTTGAAACAAGCTGTCTGGGTAATAATGGGAGCTAACATAGGGACTACAATTACTGGTCAGCTTATAGCTTTAGATATAGGTATGATTGCACCAATTTTTGCAATCATAGGAGTTGTAATGGCTGTTTTTATGAAAAATAAAAAAGTCAATCATTTGGGTGAAATAATTGCTGGATTAGGTATTTTGTTCATTGGAATGGAAACTATGGCAACTTCAATGGTACCGTTACAAAATTCACAAAAATTTGTAAGCTTGATGACCCAATTTAAAAATCCATTGATAGGTATACTTGCAGGGGCTATGTTTACAGCAGTAATACAATCATCTTCTGCATCAGTTGGAATACTTCAAGCATTGGCTAACAGTGGAGTTATTGGACTTTCAAGTTCAGTTTATGTTCTATTTGGGCAAAATATAGGAACATGTATTACTGCAGTTTTAGCATCAATTGGAACGAATAGGAATGCTAAAAGAACTACGCTTATTCATTTACTATTTAATGTAATAGGTACTTCTATATTTGTGTTAATATGTATGACAACGCCATTTACATCCTTTATGAAAAATTTAAATCCATCAAACCCAGCAGCACAAATAGCAAATGTTCATACAGTATTTAATATAGTTACTACGCTAGTACTTCTTCCTTTTGGAGGGTTACTAATAAAGATAGTAAAAAGAATTTTGCCTGATAGAGGTAATGAAATAGAAGGGAAAAGGCTTAAATACATTGATACTAAGAACATAACAGGACATAAGATAGGATCAATTTCAATTATTATTTATCAATTGCAAAAAGAGATAGCAAGGATGTACCAAATTGTAAAAGATAATGTTACGTTAAGTTTTGAGTCAATTGAAAAAAGTACTGATGAGATGCTTGATAAGGTAAAGGAAAATGAAGATTATATTGATTATTTAAATGCAGAAATATCTAAATTTATATCTGAAGTTATTTCTGTTGAAATGCCTGAAAATGATGCTAAGGCTATTAATGCATATTTCAAGATCGTGGGGAATATAGAGCGAATTGGAGATCATGCTATGAACATAGCAGAATATGGAGAATTGATTAATGGTAAAGGATTAAATTTAAGTGAAGTGGCAATGAAAGAAGTCGCTGAAATGAAGAAAGTTAGTATTAAAAATTTAAATTTAATAAATCTAGAATCCATAAATAATTCTTTACTCTTGCTAGAACAAGTAGCAAAGGCTGAGCAGCATGTTGATGATGTCACTGTAATGTATAGAGAAAATCAGCTTGAAAGATTAAAAAAAGGCGTTTGCTCAGGAGAAACTTGTGTTATTTATGCTGAAATGTTAACTGATTTTGAAAGAATAGGAGATCATTTACTAAATATTGCACAAGAATATTCAAAATTGGAAAATTGTGATATAATTGAAGAGGAACTATAAAGTTTTTAGTAAGAGGGAGTAGCTTACAATTATTTTGCAGTATTTTGCGACAATACGATTTTTAAAATCCGCTTATACTTTAAAAAGCAAGACTCTTATTGTGTGAATTTATTTACGCAATAGGAGTCTTTTAATATAGATGTAAATATACATATTTATGAAAGGAATGACTGGAATGGAGTTTATTTATGAAAACTTATTAAATCTTCATTGGAATCAAATAATTATGTGGGTTATAGGTGGAGTGCTTATATATCTAGCAATAAAGAAAGATATGGAGCCAACATTACTTTTGCCATTAGGATTTGGAGCAATTTTAGTGAATTTGCCTATGTCAGGTGCTATAACACAAATAGTTGATGGAGTTACTGAAATCGGAGTAATTGATACATTATTCAATGCTGGAATTGCCAATGAGTTATTTCCGTTATTGTTATTTATTGGAATTGGAGCTATGATTGATTTTACACCATTACTTACAAATCCAAAAATGCTTTTCTTTGGAGCAGCAGCACAGTTTGGTATATTTTTTACATTTAGTATGGCTTCTTTATTTGGATTTGATATAAAAGATGCAGCATCTGTTGCAATTATAGGTGCAGCTGATGGACCTACTTCAATTTTTATTGCAAATTACTTTAACTCAAAATATATTGGAGCTATAATAGTGGCAGCCTATTCATATATGGCTTTAGTTCCTATAATCCAACCTTTTGTAATAAAGAGAATAACAACTAAGGAAGAGCGTTCTATTAAGATGGAATATAGTAGAAATCAAGTTTCTAAAAAAACAAAGATATTATTTCCAATAATAATCACTGTTATTGCAGGTATATTTGCACCGAAATCTGTAGCACTTATTGGATTTTTAATGTTTGGAAATTTAGTGAGAGAATGTGGCGTTTTAAGAATGTTATCTGAGAGTGCACAAAAAGAGTTAGCAAATTTGATTACATTGCTTTTAGGAATAACTATAGCTACAAAGATGCAAGCGAATATTTTTCTAACCTGGGATACACTTCTTATAATGGGGTTAGGACTTATTGCCTTTGTTTTTGATACATTTGGAGGGGTAATGTTTGCAAAATTCTTAAATTTATTTAGTAAAAATAAAATAAATCCAATGATCGGAGCAGCAGGAATTTCTGCATTTCCAATGTCAGCAAGAGTTATTCATAAGATGGGACTAGAGGAAGATCCGCAAAACTTTTTATTAATGCATGCTGTTGGAGCTAATGTAGCTGGTCAAATAGCATCAGTAATTGCAGGCGGTTTGATTATTAATTTAATTTAGAAAGGTTGAAGAGTATGATTGATCTAAATAGTTTTTTAAAGTCATTACCAATAAGTGGGCTAGGAATTTTAGGTATTTTTATAGTAATTTTTTTCATTTACTTAAGTACAATAGTTTTGAATAAATTGTGTAATAAAGATCAGTAGGTTTAAAATTGTATGAAAAGTATAATGAAATAATTTTAAATATTGACAACATATAAAAAACATGTTAAATTATAACTATAATTTAAATTTGAAAGGAGTTAATGAGATGTTAAGTATAATTAATTGTTAGGATTGTTCTTTTAAAGAATAATATTGGTTAAAGAAGTCTACGTATTATTAATTGTAGTTTTTTTGTGGTGCTTCTTTTATAACAATTAGTTAGATTAATTCAATCTTGTTGGCTAGGTTCAAATTTTGTTTAATTTTATATGACTTGTTATGCTTTTGTTTTAAGTAATTATAATAGGCTTTATTGCTATTTATTGCTTTTTACATTGGTGTGGTGCGTTATTTTTATGCAAATTGTTTGTAAGGCTATAAGAAAGATTATCTTTCTTATAGCCTTTATTTTTTTAGGAAAGTAGGAGGTGAAAAACATATTAAAAAGATAAGCTTGTAGTGAATGTGGAAAATGATAGAAAAAGGAGAAAATGAAATGAAAAAGAATGAAAAAAACTTAAAAAAAATCAGAGAAGAAATAGGATTTAGAAAAGGAAAAAAATCAACACAACTAAATAGGCCAGAGCATGAAGTAATATACAGTGTAATAGGGTTCAAAGACTATTCTACAGTTCGTCATCGGTGAGGCTTTTTAGAATTATAGAAGAATAAATAGATTAATAAATAGATTAAGTGGGGATGAAAAATGATTTATTTTAAAGATGAAAAAATAGTGATAAGGGATTTGTGTGAAAAGGATGTAGTTAATTTATTTAGATGTAAGATAGATAAAGAAATAAATAAATACGATCCATTACCAATACCAAAGAATTCAAAGGAATTAGTTGAAGAATGTATAAATTATTGTAATGACTTTGATGAAAAATCAATAAATAAAAATATTGATGAAAGGTTTTATAGATATTTTATCATCGAGGATATGAAAGGAAATTTTATAGGATTTGTAAACTTCTTTAATATTGATAAGGTAAAGAAAGATGGAGAATTAGGAGTCATAATAGGAGATAAAAGATACTGGAGATTAGGAATTGCATATAAAGCTATCAAGGTAGTTAAAACTTATATTTTCGAAAAACTTAATATGAATACCATTTATGTGGAAATTGAGTCTAACAATGTTCCTTCAATTAATCTATTTAAAAAGTTAGGATTCATTAAGTGTGATGAATTTATAGAAGATAAAAGCAAATTTATTGTGATGGAAACCTATTCACATAAATTAGTTTGCGTATAACTTAAAGTTCTATAGTTCATAGAAAAATATGCGAGGTGAAATTCCTCGCAACTAAATTTAAAATTCATAATATTCAATAACAAAGGAGAGAAGTATATGGCAATATATTTAAAGCAAGTAACCCAAAATAATTGGTATGACTGTACAGAACTAGATGTTTATGAAGAACAGAAGGGGATAGTTGCTCCCAATTACAATTCTATAATTGTCAGTTTACTATTTAATAATTGGTATTCAAGATGTATATACAATGATGATAAATTAATTGGATATATTTTGTATGGAATTGAGGAAGAAACTAACAAAACTATGTTGTTAAGGTATATGATTGATAAGGAATATCAGGGAAAAGGACTTGGAAAAGAAGCTTTATCTAAGTTATTTGATTTAATAAGAGTTGAGTATGGTAATATTAAGTTTTATACAATATATGATCCGGAAAATGATATAGCACAGAATCTATATAAAACTGTTGGATTTAATAAGACTGGGGAGATTTTGTGGGATGAGGACTTATTAGAAATTCAGTTATAAATCTAAGGTAATGTAAAGGAAAGGAAAATTGAAGAAATATTACTTCAAAGGTATGAAAAATGAAATTTAAAAAGTGGTCAAATGATATAGTTAGTTATGATTTGGGAGATGGGTTTTACCTAGAAAAGGCTTGCTTTCAAGAATATTGCAATTGTTACGCAATTTATTCTCTATATGATAATGCTAATTGCTGGTTCGATAAGAGCTATGATATTATGAAATCTACACTTGATGAAGAGGATCCGGCATTTTGGATTGTCAAGGATAATAAAAGAATTGGTGGAGTATTTATGTCACCTAATGAATTAAGTGAGTTATTTTTAATACCACCCTTTACTAAGATTGAAATAGTTATGGAAAAGTTACTTAAAATTTTACTTTTTTGGTCAGATGATTCAAAGGATATTTTTTTAGAAAGTATAATAGATAAAAATATGATTGAATATTGTGAAAAAAATAAATTTATAGTTAATGATTCTGGTAAATGGATGATAAGGCCTACAGAAAAAATAGAAGTAATTTGGGAAGATAAATATTTTGTTTGTCAACCTAAGAGAGAGGATGAATTGAAAATTGGGGCTTTGTTGTATGAGGCCTTTGAAGAAAACAATGAAATTAAAACAAGCTATAGCTTAGAGGAATATACTGGATGGGTTACTGAGTACTTTGATGACTTTTTGGAAGACGATTTGTTAAATAGAGCTTCTACTCTTGTATATGATAAGAAAACTAATGAGCTAATTGGGGTATGTTATATATCCTTATGGAAAGAATGGCCATTGATTTCTCAAATAGCTGTGAAGCCATCATATCAAGGTAGAGGGATAGGCTCTAAAATGATTAAAATGGCATTAAATACTTTAAAAGAAGAATATGATGCTTTAAGGTTATATGTAGAAGTTGGAAATGAAGCTGAAAAAGTATATTCTTCTCTAGGTTTTTTATCGGGAAAAGAAATTGTCCAGTTAAAATTTAATGACTAAAGAAAATAGCTTGTACTAACTTGGCATAGAGGTGATAAAAATGAATATACCAATAAAAGATTATTTTATACTTTTAAATAAATATTTGAAAAAGCATATTATAATGGTAATTACTTTATTTTTAATAATAATTATTAATTTAGTATTACAACTTATTAATCCTCAAATTTTACGATATTTTATTGATAAAGTTGTAGTAGGTGAAGTAGGTAAAAACTTGATTATTATAGCAGTTTTGTTTGCATCCTTTGGTGTATTAAGGCAGATATTAAAAGTAATTGCAGCTTATATGAGTGAAAAGATAGGGTGGATTGCTACTAATGATTTAAGAAGGGATTTAATAGAACATTGTATTAATCTTGATATGAGTTTTCATAAAAACCATCAATCTGGAGAGATGATTGAAAGGGTTGATGGGGATGTAAATTCACTCTTTAATTTTTTCTCTACATTTATATTAGAGTTATTATCAAATGTGGGACTATTAATTGGTGTAATAGTTTTATTATATAGAGAAGATTATAGAGTTGGTTTAACTTTAACAATAGTGGCTATTATTGATGTATTAGTAATGAAGTATGTAGAGAAAAAATCCTCAAGACATTGGGCAAAATCAAGAGAATATAGCGCAAACTTATATGGATTTTTAGGAGAACAGGTTACTAGTGTTGAAGATATAGCTACTAGTGGATCTAAAGAATATTCTATGGGTTTATTATATAAACTTTATAAAAAAATGTTACCAGTAGAAGTTAAAGCTTCACTAGGACATTATTATATGTGGATAGCTAATGTAATTGTATTTGCATTGGGAAATGCTGCTGCTTTAATATTATCTGCATTTCTTTTTAGTAAAAAAGAGATATCTTTTGGAACTGTATATTTAATTTTCCATTATACAGATTTAATGTTTTATCCATTGGAAGAGATTAAATCGCAATTACAAAAGCTTCAAAGGGCTGAAGCAAGTATAAAGAGAGTTAAAGAATTATTTAATACAAAAAGCAATATTAAATATGGAGATAGTATACTAAATAGAAATGATTCAATTGGAATTGAAATAAAGGATGTATCATTTAGTTATGAAGATGATGAAAAGGTATTAAGTGATATTAATATGAAAATTGAAAGGAATACTATTTTAGGTGTACTTGGTCATACGGGAAGTGGGAAAACTACATTAGCAAGATTAATTGTAAGACTATATGACACGTCACAGGGAAGTGTTTTATTTAATGGCGAAAATATTAAAAATTTTAGTAAAGAAAGTCTTTTAGATAGTATTAGTTACGTTACTCAAGAGGTGCAAATTTTTAATGCTTCTCTTAGAGAAAATTTAACTATGTTTAATCCTAACATTGATGATGAATTAATAATGAAAATTATTGATGATATAGGGATGAGTGAATGGTTAAAGAAACTTCCAAGTGGATTAGATTCAGTAATGGATAATGGAGGAACAGGGCTATCAGCAGGAGAAGCACAACTTGTGGCATTTATTAGGGTTTTCTTAAAGAATCCTAAAGTAGTAATTTTAGATGAAGCTACATCTAAGTTAGACCCAATAACAGAAAGATTAGTTGATAATGCTTTAAATAAATTATTAGTTGATAGAACTTGTATAATAATAGCTCATAGATTAGGAACTGTTGAAAAGGCACATAATATCTTAATTTTAGAAGAAGGTAATATAGTTGAAGCAGGTAATAGAAAGGCTTTAATTAGCGATGAAAATTCTAAATTTTACGACTTGTTACAAAAAGGCATGGAGGAGGTGCTTGTATAATGAAAAATAAGACTGAAAAAACTCCTGTAATAAAATATATATGGAAGATGATATTATATAGACCTTGGTACTATTTACTAAATTGTTTTTTGTGGGTTACTATTCATGCCTATCCTTTAATACCTGGAATTATCACAAAACAGTTTTTTGATATTTTAGAAAAAAGTAAAGGTATTAATAATGATATATTAAAGCTTATGGCTATATTTATTGTAATTGCACTTACAAGATCAATATTCATTCGATTTGGAGGTAAAGTAGATGCCACTCACAGATTTACAATGAGTGCGCTACTTAGAAGAAATTTATTAGAGGAAATTATAAATAATCCTTTATTAGAAAATAAGACCTCTTTAGGTGAAAACATGAATTGTTTTAGGGATGATATAGGAGAGATAGAAGATATAATCAGCTTTACTCTTGATATATTGGGTGATGGAGTTTTTGCTATAGGAGCAGTGATTATTTTATTAACTATCAATGTAAAAATGACACTTTTAGTATTTGCTCCTCTTGTTCTTGTTATTATTTTATCTAAGAAAGCTATGAAGAGTATTTCTAAAAATAGAACTAAGGCAAGGGAAGCTACTAGCGATGTGTCAGGAATTATTGGAGAGATATTTAGTGGTGTTCAAGCACTTAAAGTAGCTGGAAATGAAAAGTATATTCTTGATAATTTAAAAAATTCAAATGACAAAAGAATGAAATCAATGATTGCAGATAAGATATTTGTAAATATTATGGATTCCATATTTGAAATTTCAGTAGCAATAGGAACAGGGTTTATTTTGTTGCTATCTGGTAGATATATAGGTGAGGGCACTTTTTCAGTAGGAGATTTTTCTTTATTTATATATTACTTGCCTTTTGTAGCTGATTTTACTGGGTTTTTAGGAGAAATTTTTGCTAGATATCAGCAGGGTGGAATAGCATTTAAAAGATTATTTATGCTCCTTGGAGAAGATTGTGAAGATAAATTATTAGCACATAAACCTCTATATTTAAAAGGTGAAGTGCATAAAGATACTTTTGGTAAAAGTACCGATGAAGATTTTCAAAGCTTGAAGATATGTAACTTGAAGTCCATGTATAATGACACTAGCGGTATAGAAAATATTAATTTAACTGTATCAAAAGATGAATTTGTTGTTATTACTGGGAGAATTGGTTCAGGAAAAACAACATTGATAAAATCATTGTTAGGACTTGTTCCTGTAAATGAAGGAGAAATTTATTTAAATGGTAAAGTTATTAGTCCTATTGATAAAAAATTAGTTCCGCCTATGGTAGCATATACATCTCAAAATCCTAATCTTTTTAGTGATACAATAAAAAATAATATACTATTAGGAATTGCTGAAAATGAGGATACTTTAAAAGAATCAATTTATTTATCTGTATTAGATAGGGATATTAATAATTTTTCAAATGGATTAGACACAGTTATAGGAAGTAAGGGAGTCAAGCTTTCAGGAGGTCAAAGACAAAGAGTTGCAGTTGCAAGAATGTTTGCTAGAAATGCTGGGTTATATATTTTTGATGATATCTCTAGTGCATTAGATGTTGAAACTGAAATTATGTTATGGAATAGAATGACTGAAAGAAAAGACATAACCGCTTTAGTAGTTTCTAATAAACATGTAGCTTTAAAAAATGCAAGTAAAATAATAGTTATGAAGGATGGAAAAATTGAAGCTACAGGAAAATTGGATGAGCTTTTAGAAGAATGCGATGAAATGCGACAAATATGGGGTCTTGAAGCATAGTATGTTTAAAAATGTTACAATAGTATAATTGTAACATTTTTTGAGTTTTATATATAAAAAAATATAAAAATGTAGTACAATAATAGTAATATTTAGAATAAAAGTAAATAAGGGGGGATGATATGATTGATAGGAGCAACCCAATACCACTATATATTCAGTTGAAAGAAGAATTGACTAAACTTATATTAGATGGTAAATGGGAAATAAATTCACAATTTTATACTGAACAAGAACTAATGAAAATATATGGAGTTGGAAGAGCTACAGTTAGGGAAGCTATTAATTTGATGGTTAATCAAGGATATTTATGTAAAAACCAAGGTGTGGGAACATTTGTAATAAGAAATAAACCATCTTTTGGATTCGAGCCGCTAATGAGTTTAACTTACACGCTAAAAACTAAAGGGGTTAGAGGAAGTAATAAGATTTTAAGTAAAGAAATATTTGAGCCTAGTGAGGAAATAATGGATAAAATGAAGTGGAATAAGCCACAAAAAGCATTATTTTTAAAGAGATTAAGATTAGTAGAAGATGTACCTATTGCCTTAGAAAATTCCTATTTTACAGAAGAATTTTCTAGTCCTCAGTTAGATGAAGCATATAAAGGATCAATAACTAATATAATAATTAATAAATTAAACATAAAAATTGCTAAAATTGATCAAACTATTACGCTAGGTTATCCAACGAAGGAAGAGCAAGAGATACTAAATATAGCTGAAAATACACAAGTAGTTTATTTAGACAGATGGATATATGCAGATGAAAAAGAAGAGCCATTTTATTATTTGAAATTTGTTGTACCAGAAAATTTGTATTTTATACCCATTGAAAGTCTATAATTACATTTTGTTTTGTCATAGGACATCCGAACGTCCTAAGGAAGGGATGAATATGGAAAGAAGTATAAAAAAGATAGAAAAAAATTTAAAAGATCAGATAGGTAAAGAAATTACTTGTAGAGAATATCATTCTTCAATTGTATTAGAGGGTGAAGTAGATACTTGGGATGAAGTTTATAGAAGTGGTAAATTGGCTGCAAAAAGAGGATATAAAGGTGTTGTAAATAAAATATCAGTAAAAAATTTAGAAGTACCTTCAATGAAAATTTCAAAGATTAATGATGATAAACTTCAAGGGAAAAAAGTTGATGTGCTAATCATAGGGGGAGGAGTTATTGGAACCTCTATTGCAAGAGAATTATCTAAATGGGATATTTCTATATTACTTGTGGAAAAAGAAAATGATCTGGCAATGCATAGCTCTTCAAGAAATGATGGAATGATACATCCAGGAATTGAAGCTCCAATAGGTAGTAAAAAGTCAATTTTTAATGTTAAGGGAAATGAATTATATACAAAAGTTGCAAGAGAACTTAATGTACCTTTTAAAAGATGTGGTTCAATTGTACTATACGATAAAAAGATATTAAATCTAGCAAAGCCGTACTTATACTATAGAGCTAAGAAGACAGGGGTTAAGGGAGTGGAACTTTTAAGTAGAGAAGAAGTTCTTAAAAGAGAACCTAATATATCAGACAATATAGTTGGAGGTGTTCATTTTCCAACAGTTGGAGTTTTATCACCATACAAATTAACTTATGCCTTTGGAGAAAATGCAGCTCAAAATGGAGTGGAATTTTCTTTTGATACAGCCGTGTTATCTATAGAAAAGACTGAAAATTCCATAAACTACGTTAGAACTAATAGAGGAATTATATATCCTAAAGTAGTTATTAATGCAGCAGGGGTATATTCAGATAAAATTGCAGAAATGGCTGGAGATGAATTTTTTACAATTCACCCTAGAAAGGGACAATCCTTAATTTTAGATAAGAAAAAAGGGTATTTATTAAATGGTGTTACAGCAAAACCACTATTGACTTTAGTTAGTGGAAACACTAAAGGAGGAGGAATTGTAAAGACTATAGACGGTAATATATTAGTTGGACCAGATGCCTATGAACAACCATACAGGGAAGATTATTCAACTGATGTTGACCATTTAAATGCAGTAATAAAAAGACACTTTTCATTAATAAATAAACTTTCAAAATCAGATATTATAACTTATTTTTCTGGAATTAGAGCTGCAACTTATGAAGAAGACTTTATTATTGAAAAGTCAGAGTATGTTAAAAACCTTGTTTATGCAGCTGGTATTCAATCTCCAGGCCTTGCTTCGGCTCCAGCAATTGCCATGGAAATTGAAAAAATAACATGTGATATTCTTAAGGAAATGAAGGACTTAAGGAGAAAAGAAAAATGGAATCCAATTAGAAAGGGTATTCCAGAAATAAGAAAAATGAATTTTGAAGAAAGAGCAAAATTAATAAAACTTCGACCAGATTATGGACAAATTATTTGTAGATGTGAGGAAATAAGTAAAGGTGAAATAATAGATGCAATAAATTCTCCAATTCCAGCAATTACTGTTGATGCCATTAAAAGAAGAGTAAGACCTGGCATGGGCAGGTGCCAAGGAGGCTTCTGCACTCCTAATGTCATTAAGATAATCCAACAAGTAACTGGTGATAAATATACAAGTATTACTAAAAAGGGTATGGATTCTAATATGCTTATTGAGGAGGTTCAAAAGTCATATATGAAAGAAGGTGAGAAATATGAAAAACAGCTATGATGTAGTTATAATTGGAGGAGGTCCGGCAGGAATTGCGGCTGCAGTTTCTTGTGAGAATAAGGGATTAAATGTATTAATAGTTGAAAGAGAAGAGAACCTTGGAGGAATTTTAAAGCAATGTATTCATGATGGTTTTGGACTAGTTACTTTTAATGAAAGATTAAGTGGCCCAGAATATGCTCAAAGGTTTATAGATAAGATAGATAATGAAAAAATAGATATTTTAAATAAAACTTTTGTAATAGATGTACAAAGAGAAAACAATGAATTTAGAATTTATCTTACCAATTCCACTGAGGGTATAGTAAATGTAGAATCTAAGGCAATTGTACTTGCAACTGGTTGTAGAGAAAGAACAGCTAGGCAAGTATTTATCGGAGGTACTAGACCAGCAGGTATATATTCAGCAGGTACTGCTCAGCATTTAACTAATATTGAGGGATATTTGCCATGTAAAAAATGTGTAATATTAGGAAGTGGAGATATAGGACTCATTATGGCAAGGAGACTTACATTAGAAGGAGCAGAGGTTCTTGGAGTATATGAAATAAAGGATACACCTTCTGGATTAAGAAGAAATATATCGCAGTGTTTGGATGATTTTTCAATTCCACTACACTTATCTTATACTGTTAAAAGAGTATTGGGGGAGTATAGAGTGGAAGGCGTTGAAGTTTGTAAAGTAGATAAAAATATGAATCCGATTGTTGGAACTGAAGAGATAATACCATGTGATGGACTTATATTGTCAGTTGGATTGATTCCAGAAAATGAAGTAGGAGAATCTTTAAGTGTATCAATGGATAATAGAACGAAAGGTCCAATTGTTAACCAAGACTTTATGACTTCAGTAAAAGGGGTCTTTTCATGTGGAAATGCTTTGCATGTAAATGATTTAGTGGACTATGTAAGTGAAAGTGGACAGTTAACAGGTGATGGAGTAAAAGGATATTTAGAAAATAATAAAAATATTTCTAGGGAAGTCCCAATAAATTATTCTAATGAAAAAATTGCCTATGTAGTGCCACAGAAAATTAATTTATTATCTCAAACAAAAAAGTTTCCTATTTATTTTAGAAGTAAAGATGTAATTCAAGATGTATTTTTAAATTTAAAAATAAATGGACAGGTTGTAATAAAGAAAAAATATAGAACTATAAGACCACCTGAAATGGAACGCATTGAATTAGATATATCAAAATATAATTTAGATAAAGACTGTGAAATAGAATTAATTTTAAATAAGGAGTATTAATATGGAGGATAGAAAAATAACCTGCATTGTATGTCCTAATAGTTGTGAGCTAGAAATTACAGAAGAGAATGGAGATTATATTGTAAAAGGCAATATGTGTCCTAGAGGTGAAAAATTTGCTATAAATGAAGTTAAAAATCCAAAGAGAACAGTTTGCTCTACAGTTAAGACCATTTTTGAAAATAAATCCCGTCTTCCCGTTAGAACAAATGGAGAGATACCAAAGGCTTATGTTGGTGAACTTATGAAAGTATTAAGTAGAGTTATAATTACAGAGCCTGTGGCTATTAATGACGTTATAATAAAAAATGTTTTAGATACTGGAATTGATATAATAGCTACCTCAAATTTGTAATAGGAGGGAAAGCTGTGGGAAAAGTGTATGTTTTAGCTATTGACTGTGGCACACAAAGTATAAGAGCAATAATTTTTGATAATGAAGGTAACATTGTTGATAAAGAAAAGATGGAGTTTAAACCATATTATTCTGAAAGGCCAGGATATGCTGAGCAAGATCCGGAAATTTGGTGGCAAGGTCTATGCAGTGTTTGTACTAAGCTTAAAGACAGGTGTTATAACATATGGAACGAAATATTAAGTGTTACTGTTACTACTCAACGAGATACGGGAATTTGTGTTAATAAAAAAGGAGTTCCAGTAAGGCCAGCAATAATTTGGTTAGATCAAAGAATGGCTAAGTGTGAAACACCGCTAAGTAAAAAGAATGCTTTAATGTTTAGAGTTGCAGGGATGACAAAAGCTAGTACTGTATCTAGAAGAAAGTCAAAGTCAAATTGGATTAAGGAGAATGAGCCACAAAATTGGGAAAAAACCTTCAAGTATTTATTACTGTCAGGATACCTGAATTATAAGTTAACTGGGAAGTTTATAGATTCTGTTGCTTCTCAAATTGGACACATTCCATTTAATTATAAAAGAAGATGTTGGCCTGCAAATGATAGTGATTATAGGTGGGAATTATTTGGTATAGAAAAGGATAAGTTACCAGAGCTTATAGAGCCTGGAGAAATAATGGGGAAAATTTCAAAGAAAGTTTCTGAAGTTACTGGAATTAAAGAGGGGTTGCCAGTCATTGCATCGGGTTCTGACAAGGGTTGTGAAACTTTAGGTGTTGGGTGTAAAAATTTAGAATATGTTAATTTAAGTTTTGGAACTACTGCAACGGTACAAACGATGTCAGACAAATATTTTGAACCAATTAAATTTATGCCTGCTTATCCAGGATGTATCAATGGTTTTTTTAACCCTGAATTTGAAATTTTTAGAGGCTATTGGATGATTAGCTGGTTTAAAAAGGAGTTTGCAGCTAAGGAGGCCAAAGAAGCATTAGAAAAAGGAATATCAGAGGAAGAAATATTAAATGAAAGATTAAAAGAGGTACCTCCAGGATCTTATGGATTAATGCTTCAACCTTATTGGGGACCTGGATTAAAATTACCTGAAGCCAAGGGCTCTATAATAGGATTTGGAGATGTGCATACAAGGATCCATGTGTATAGGGCAATTATTGAAGGTATTAATTATGGCCTTCGTGATGGAATTGAAATGATAGAAAAAAAATCAGGGGTAAATGTAAAATATGCAATGGTATCTGGGGGAGGTTCCCAAAGTGAAATAATTTGCCAAATTACAGCAGATATGCTGAATAAAAAAGTTTACAAAGTTAATACCCATGAAACATCAGGATTAGGAGCTGCTATAGTTTCCTTTGTTGCTATGGGGATATATAAGGATTATTTAGAAGCTATAGAAAAGATGGTTCACTATAAAAGAATATATGAACCAAATAAAGAAAATTCAGAAGTATATGAAAAATTATTTTATAGAGTTTATAAGAGAATATATCCTCAACTTAAAAACATATATTCTGAAATTCAACAAATAACAAATTACCCAGATATTTAAACAAAGAAGGAGAGATATATATGAGTAAAAAAAATGAAGAATTCACACCAAAGTGGTGTACTGAAGCTCCTCCAGCAGGAAGCTATAGATCAATTTTAAAGTGGGGAGATCCAAATGAGTTTAAACACCCAAATCCTAGATTATATGCTTTAATGAAAAAAACTTTTAATATGACTGATGAGGATTTTAAAAAACCCCAAAAGATGGGTTTAGAACAAGTTAATTATGATATAAAATGTAAATTAACAAAGGAACAAGTTAATAAGTTTAAAGAGATAGTTGGAAGTGAAAATGTAAAGGAAGATGATTATTCAAGACTCCAAATAGCATATGGAAAAACTATGGTAGACCTTATGAGATTAAGGGAAGGTATAGTAGAGAATGTGCCAGATGTAGTATTGCATCCAAGAAATAAAGAAGATATTGAGAAGATAGTTAAATATTGCAATGAGCAATTAATTCCAGTATATGTATATGGTGGAGGTTCTTCTGTTACAAGAGGAGTAGAATGTATGAATGGCGGAGTATCATTAGATATGCGAGTTCATATGAATAAGGTTATTAAGTTCAATGAAGTTAATCAGACAATTACTGTTCAATCAGGTATGTCTGGTCCCAATCTTGAAAAAACTTTAAATGATGCTCAAAAATTATTTGGAGCTAAAAGAGCATATACTTGTGGACATTTTCCACAATCCTTTGAATACTCTTGTGTAGGTGGTTGGGTTGTTACAAGAGGAGCTGGACAAAATTCCACATATTTTGGCAAGATAGAAGATATGGTAATATGTCAAGAATATGTTACACCAGTAGGAAATATAGTTACAGAGGAATATCCTGCTACAGCTACAGGACCATCAATTGATGAAATAATGATGGGTAGTGAAGGAACCTTTGGAATTCTTGTTTCAGTTACTTTAAAAATATTTAGATATATGCCTGAAAATCAAAGAAGATTTAGTTATATTTTTCCTACATGGGAAGCTGGCATGAATGCAGCAAGGGAAATAATGCAAGGTCAATTTGGCTTTCCTTCTGTGTTTAGATTGTCAGACCCAGAAGAAACTGATGTAGCTCTTAAATTATATGGTGTTGAAGGTACCGTTTTAGATAAAGCTATGACAATAAAAGGAATGAAACCTGGAAAAAGATGTTTGTTTTTAGGATTTACAGATGGAGAAACTTCCTTTACTAAGGTGGTTAGAAAGAAAGTCCATAAAATTTGCAAATCCTATGGTGCTATGTCCACTACAGGATATGTTACAAAATCATGGGAAAAAGGAAGATTTAGAGATCCTTATTTAAGAGAGGATTTACAGGACTATGGTGTTATGACTGATACATTAGAGTGTGCAGTGTCATGGGATCAAATGAAGGAAGTGCATGAAGGTGTTAGAGCATATTGTAAAAGCAGACCTAATACTATTTGCATGACTCATATGTCCCATGTATATCCACAGGGAGCAAACTTATATTTTATTTTTATTGCTAAGATAAATGAAATAGACGAGTATTTAAATTATCAGTATGGCATTTTAGATAATATACAAAAATATGGTGCTGCAATGAGTCATCACCATGGTATAGGAAAAATGACAGCACCATGGCTTGAAGGACAAATAGGAAAGAATCAAATGGATATTGTAAGAGTACTTAAAAATCATTTTGATCCTAACAATATAATGAATCCAGGTGGAACATTAGGATTAGATATGGACGAGTCAGAAAAGAGAAATCTTAGATAAAAAGTATAAACAAAAAAACGGCTATTGTTAATAGCTGTTTTTTTACGTTTACCTATTTAGTAGGAATATTGATAAATTCAAATATCCAGCAAAAGTAACCCAAATTAGATAAGGTATTTGAAGATAGGCAGCAGTTTTATCTATCTTACAAAAGGAAATAATCATAATTAAAATTAATATCCATAGCAAAACTAGCCAGATAAAGGCAAATAGATAAGCATTGAAATTGAAAAATATTATTGACCAAAAAAAGTTTACAATTAGCTGAAGTGCATAGGCTCTTAATGCATCTGATTTATATTGGGAATCAGAGATATATATTAAATATGCTGAAATTCCCATGAGAATATATAGGATTGTCCAAACAATAGGAAATACTATTGCAGGTGGAGTTAAAGGTGGTTTGTTTAAAGATGCAAAAACAGAGATATTACTTCTTGTTAATAGTCCAGATAATCCACCGATAAGTAGAGGGATAATTATGCTTATAATTAATGGTTTAAGCTTTATTAAATAAATTCGTTTCAATATTTTCATCTCCTTTCATTTATACAATTTTATGAAGTAAAACAATAGAATATGAATTATATAATAATTTTATTAAGTTTGTAGAAAACTATAGGTAAGGAGATAATAAATAGCTAGTAAAAACATTGAACAATTAAAAAATATTTACAGGGAGGACTAAAAGTTATGAGTAATGAAAATAAAATGAAGAGTACAAAGAATAATAAGAAGAGTGATGGAACTTTCCATTCAAAACATATTAAACATGATCCACAGGCAGAAAGTGCCAGAGCTGTTTTTGGTTTAAATACAACTGATTTAAATAATAAAAAAGATTAATAAAATAGGGCGTCGTACTAATTATTTGCTACGACGCCCTATTTTACTTTGGGAGTGTTTTTAATATATAAATGTATGTAATCTATCCTATAAGATGTTCTATTAATATTTTTATGCCCATACCGATTAATATTATTCCACCTGCTAGTTCGGCTTTAGATTTATACTTGGTTCCGAAAATATTTCCAATTTTAACTCCTACCATAGATAAAGTCAAAGTTATTATACCTATGAATGATACTGCAGGAACTATATCTACATTTAAGAATGCAAAGGTTACTCCAACAGCTAATGCATCTATACTAGTAGCTATAGCTAGAACTATCATTTCTTTAAAGTGTAGTGGATTTTTAGTATCTTCTATATTATCGGAAGGATTGGGGTCGTTTGATTCTTTTTGGCGAGATTCTTTTATCATATTTAAACCAATAATACTTAATAATATAAAAGCAATCCAGTGATCAAAAGAGGTTATTTTATCTTGAAATTGAACACCTAAAATATATCCTATCAGTGGCATACCTCCTTGAAATATTCCAAAATACAATCCTACAATAAGAGCATCTTTAAATTTTATTTTTTTTATACTAAGTCCTTTACATATGGATACTGCAAAAGCATCCATAGAAAGTCCTAAAGCAATAATAAACAGTTCGATTAAGCTCATTTAAATTCTCCTTTACATAATTAATTAAAAAAAATGAGACTATATCTGCGCATAAAACACAGATAAGTCTCATTATTTAAAATAAAGCCAGATAATTACTATCAGAATGTTGACTTTATTACACTTCGTGCTAACTACTCCCTTATCATTATTAGTATTACACATATAATTATGTGTTGTCAATAAGGATATTATACTTTCATGGGTATTTACATTGCTAATAAGTAAAAATAATAATACTATGTATATTACTGAAATAGTGGTAAAATATAAATGTTGAGCCTTAAAAGCTTTACACGAATATTTTGGTATTTTTATATTAATAAAATATGCTTTTGGTATATAGCATAGAAAATGGTGAAGGAGAGATAATGTAATGAAACTATTTATTGACACTGCTAACATTGAAGAAATTAAGGAATTAAATGACATGGGAGTAATATGTGGTGTTACAACAAACCCATCCTTAATAGCAAAAGAAGGAAAAGATTTCTGGGAAACAATAAAAGTAATTACATCAATTGTAGATGGACCTATTAGTGGTGAAGTTATTAGCGATGATGCTGAAGGAATGATAGAAGAAGGAAGAGAAATTGCAAAATTTCATAAAAATATGGTAGTTAAAATTCCTATGACAGGTGAGGGGTTAAAGGCTGTAAAAGTTTTATCAAAAGAAGGAATTAAAACAAATGTTACTTTAGTATTCACTGCAAATCAAGCGATTTTAGCTGCAAATGCAGGAGCTACATATGTAAGTCCTTTCTTAGGAAGATTAGATGATATTTCAACTACTGGTATGGATTTAATAAGAAAGATTTCTACAATATTTAAGGTTCAAGGCATAGATACAGAAATTATTTCAGCTAGTATAAGAACTCCGCTTCATGTAACTGAAGCTGCTGAGGCAGGATCTCATATAGCAACTGTACCATATAAAGTTGTAATGCAAATGCTTAATCATCCATTAACTGATGCAGGTATTGCTAGGTTTAAAAAGGATTGGGAAGAAGCTTTTGGAAAGTAATTGTTTTTTACTACAACTAAGTGTAGGGTTCATTTTGAAAAAGCTGATATTATAATCAGCTTATAGGCATTATTACAAATGCATATAGACCAATAGAAAAGAGTCAAACTGATATGATTACATATTAGTCTGACTCTTTTCTTATTTTAATGTATAGTATGAAATAATTTCTTTAATAGAATTAGTTTTAAGTTTTAATAAAACAGGTTCGTTAATAAAAATAGTAGAGTCACTATTTACTAAGGATAGTTTAATAAAATGATTACACAAAATGTAATCGCCTATTTTTAACATATTCATAGGATCATAACCTACAATTTTAAAGTTACCAATATTTTCATTTAGATTGTTGTTACAAAAATCAGACAACCGCTTTCGTTTCCATTTATCATATTCATAAAATGCAGTTTCAACTTCATAATTTAAATCAAAAGGATAATCAAAGGAATTGTTATAAAGTTTTTCTTTAAGTTCTTCATAAATGCTATTTGAAGAAGTTGATAAATCCTCATAGAAGGAAATGTTCATAGAATCTAAAGCTAAGAAAAAGAGAGTACCTACATAATAGGATGATTTTCTTATATCAAAAAATGATTTTCTTAAATTAGTTATTTTTTTAATATAAGAATCAATTCGCTGTTCATATAATGTGGGAGAAATTCTTTTTAAAGCTTTTGTACCTATATATTCTGCAAGACCTTCTATTGTTTCTGTAAGATATTCACATGTAATTGCAGTTCCTATGAGAGATTCTCTTTTATTGCGAACAGAAAAAAAATTTTGTAATAATTCTTCTTTTTTATCTAATCTTTGCTCTTTCAAACAATTTGAAATTAATGTGTTTTCATAATATTTAAGTTGGTAATTTTGAAGATTAGATGGATAATGAAGGGTAAACAAATCATTAGGGAACCGTTTTTCACCGTTTGAACATTGGAATGCATGAAACATTTCATGAATTATATTTGAGGCTAAAACTTTGGAGTCTTCCTTTCTTGGATTTTCTACATACCAAATTGCAATGAAATTATCATTATATTTAATAGAGGTATTTCCTATAAATCTAGTATCATATGGAATTATTTCATTTTCAAAATAAACATTTGATTTATTATATAGGGCAAAAGGATATTTTTTAAAGCCAGGCCATAGTTCATTAAAACAGATATTGTTCATGATTATGTTAATTTCATTATACAAAGTTTTCATAATTTCCTCCAATCACATGAATATAATAGGTAACTTGTATAATATAAATTATAGCAAATAATACAAAATATTACCAGGATATAAAATTGAAATGAGTAGTAATCATTTATATAAAAAGTAACATTAAATTAATTTTTACTTATAAGTTTTTTTATATATATTATGGTAAAATTAAACCGTAAAGTAATAATTCATTCATTTTAAATAAATCAGTAAAGATTGTAGGTGAAAATAATATGAAGTATGAATATATTTTACAATCGTGTTTAGAATTGAGGCATAGATTACATAAAAATCCAGAGCTATCTAATAATGAAGTTGAAACAATGAAGATAATAAAAGAATTCATAAGAAGTAATAGTAACATGAAAATCATTGAAAAAAGTGGATATTTTTATGCGATGTCTTTTAAGGGAAAGGAATATGAGAATGTAGCTTTTAGAGCTGATATGGATGCATTGCCAATTGAGGAAAAAAATGATTTTTTATATAAATCCATTAATAAAGGCGTTGCACATAAATGTGGTCATGATGGGCATTGCGCAGCAATAGCTAGTATATGTTTATTTGCTGAAGAAATTAAAAATAAAAATATATTTTTATTATTTCAACCAGCAGAAGAAATAGGAACAGGAGCTAAATTAATAGTAGAAGATAATTTTTTAAAAGATAATAAAATTAATAATATATATGCTTTTCATAATATACCTAAAAAATCTAAGGGAGTAATATATTTTGCAGAAAACATATTTGCATACGCTTCTAAGGGAATAGTTATAAAGTTAAATGGAAAGACATCCCATGCAGCTTATCCTGAGTTTGGGGTTAATCCGGCTTATGCAGTTGCAGATATTGTATCTTATGTTAAAGATATAACGAATTTGGTGAAATTTGAAAATGGAGCCATGTGCACAATTATTAGTATTAAGGTGGGAGATAAGGCTTTTGGAACTTCAGCAGGATATGGAGAAATACTGTTAACTATTCGTGCTGAGAGGGAAAAAGATTTGCAAATATTACAAAATAGTATTACAAAATGTGTAGAGAAAATTTCAAAAGAGCATAAAATAAAAAGTGAGTTGGAATTCTGTGATGAGTTTCCAGAAACTTTAAATTCTTCTAGGGAAGTTAAGCGCCTAAAAAAATTATGTATTGATAATAAAATTAAATATGAGGAATTGAATGAACCCTTTAGATGGTCTGAAGACTTTGGATATTATACTAAGGAGATTCCAGGGGTTATATTTGGTATTGGCGCTGGTGAGAAATGGGATCAATTACATACCGAATATTATGATTTTCCAGATGAAATATTATCAAATGTTATTAATATATTTTTTCATATTACATCTTTATAAAGTTAGTATATAAAAAGTATAGGGAGTTATAGAATATGAAGATAAAAGGTAGAGATACTTGTTTAAATGATAATACCAAATTGTTATACAAAATAATTTACACAGCTATAATAATTAATTTTGTAGTGGAAAGTTTAAGTAGATCTTCTATTTTAGAAGGTATAAAACATATTTTTTTAAATCCAACGGTATTTTTTTATAATACTTTAATTATTATGTTTACTTTATCCTTTCAATTTTTGATAACAAGACGTAATTTTTTTAATTTTCTCGTGTGCTCTATATGGATAGGGTTTGGTATTACAGATTTTGTCTTACTTAAGTTTAGAACTACTCCATTTACTGCTGTAGATTTTTCATTAATAACTGAGGCAATACCTATGATTGGATTATATTTAAATACTTTAGAAATTATATTAATATTAGTAGGATTGGTTATTTTTATATGGAAAGTGATTAATGTATGGATTAATGCACCAAGGTATGGGAAAAGAATAAATTACTTAAAAAGTGGTATAGTAGTAGGAATTATATCATGCATGTTAGTGATTTTTACTAAAGTAGGTGTTTCAACCAACATACTTGCATCTACTTTTGGAAACATTGGTCAGGCTTATAAGGACTACGGCTTTGCTTATTGTTTTAGCAATAGTTTAATTAATACAGGAATTGATAAACCATCTGAATATTCCCCGGAAATAATGAATGAAATAGTTAAAGATACTATGATTAATACTGCAACTAATGGAGAAAACAAAAACCCAAATGTTATAATGGTTCAACTAGAATCGTTTTTTGATCCAACCTTAATGAAAAATATTTCTTACTCTGATGATCCAATTCCTAATTTTCATAAGTTAGCTGAGAACTATTCATCAGGGTTTGTTAAAGTTCCCTCTGTTGGAGCAGGAACGGCTAATACGGAATTTGAAACTATAACTGGGATGAGTTTGGATTTTTTTGGTCCTGGCGAATATCCTTATAAGACTATATTAAAAGAAAAAGCTTGTGAAAGCGTGCCGTATAATTTAAAAAAATATAATTATAAAAGCCATGCTATTCACAACAACGATGGAACTTTTTATGGGAGAAATGTAGTTTTTCCTAATTTGGGCTTTGATACTTTTACCTCTATAGAATATATGTATCCCATAGAAAAAAATCCAATGGGGTGGGCAAAGGATCAAATGCTAGTTAAAGAAATATTAGACACTTTAGAGTCAACAGAGGAAAAAGATTTTATTTATACAATTTCTGTGCAAGGGCATGGGAAATACCCAATGAGTGACAAAGATGACATGTATTTTTCAGCAAGTGAAGCTGAACAAATTTCTGCTAATAGTAAAGAAAGAGTAGAGAAAGATAGTGACCATAAATTAAACTATGATAAATTGCAGAAAAATAATATAAAAGTTACTGGTATGGATAATGAATATAGTTATGCTTTTGAGTATTATGTAAATCAAATTCATGAAATGGATAAGTTTATTGGTAATTTAGTAGATAGTTTGAGTAGATGTGATGAAAATGTAATATTAGTCTTATTTGGAGATCATTTACCTAGTTTGGGTATAGAAGAAAATAACTTAAGTAATAATAATCTATTTCAAACTCCTTATGTAATGTGGGATAATGCAGATTTAGATAAAAATGATGAGGACGTATATGCCTATCAACTATCTGCAAAGGCACTTAAAAAAATAGGTATAAATGAAGGCTTCGTAAATAAACTGCATCAAAGTAATATAGAAAAAGACTGTTACTATGAGGATTTAAGATTATTGCAATATGATATGCTCTATGGAAAAGGAGAGGTGTTCCATGGTAGATACCCATATATTCCTTCAAATATGAAAATGGGTATTCATGATATAGTTGTAGATGATGTATTACAGGATAATGATGATATCCTTATAAAAGGAAAGTTTTTCACAGAATTTAGTAGGGTGATGATTAATGACAAGGCTGTTGAAACATTATTTATAGATAGTAATACACTAGCTATAAAAATGAGTGATGCAAATTTAGGAGATGAGATAAAAGTTGCCCAAATAGGTGATGATAAGATAATTTTAAGTTATTCCAATAGCTTTTTGTTTAGTAAATAGTAATAAGAGGATGTATCAAGTATTGGTACATCCTCTTATTACTATTTATAGATTTCTTGGAAATAAATACGAAATTAATAGGTATAAATTTTAATAAATATTTAAAAAAATTAAACATATTATAAGAAAACGATTTCAAAATTATAAAATCAATTAAGATAAAATATTATTATTCGAGAATAAGTATAAGATAATAATAATTAAAAACACAGAAAATTATAATTATAAAATTTAAATAATTAGGAGGTAAAGTATGAATAGTATAAAGAAAAAATTAGTTAGTATAATAATTCCAATTGTTGTAGTGATTTTAGTGGTAATTACAACTCTAACCTTTATAACTTCTAAATCTATAATTGTAGATGAATCTAAAGAGACCTTAGTAAAGACAAGTAAAATAAGTACTTTAGAAATAAATTCTGTATTTACTGATGCTCTAAGTACACTTGATACAATGCAAAGTACATTAAGTTATATGATGTCAGCAGGGGCAACAAATGAAATAGTAGAAGCATATTTAAATAAATTTAAAGGAGATACAAGATTTTTAGCTGCTCCATATATAGCTAATACTAATGGCGACTTTATTCAAACAACTGATTGGATTCCACCAGCAGGATTTGATCCAAGGGAATCTCAATGGTATAAAGAAGGATTGTTAAACGATAAAATGAAGTTTGGTATTCCCTATAAAGACAGTAGAACAGGAGAATTAATTGTCAGTGCCACAGGTAATATTAAAGGGGATAACGGAGAAATAAAAGGCGTAATGGCTGTTGATATGAGTTTAAATGTTATATCAAAATATATAAGTGAAGCGAGCTTAGATGAAAGTGGGGAGGCCATATTAATTGATACAGTAAACAATGTAATAATAGCAGATAAAAACAATGAATTAATGGGTGCTTCAATTAACGATGAAGAAAATGTTAAATATAAAGAACTATATAATTCTTCAGTGAAAGACTCCGTAATAAAAATGAAAATTGGTGGTAAGAATTATTTTGTTAATTCTAATAATGTGGAAGGAACAGAATGGGTGCTTATTTCAACTATTTCTGAAAAAAGTGTGTTATCTGAACTCAATACTTTAAAAAGATTTGTTTTACTAATTTCCAGCATTGCTATACTTATTCTTATTATTTTGGTTACACGTACAATTAATGTAATAACAAAACCAATAAAACATTTGACAGGGGTGATTACTCAAATAACAGAAGGTGATTTCACTGTTGAAATTCAATCAAAAGGAAATGATGAAATTGCATTAATGAGTAAAAGCTTAGAGAAGTTTTTAGAAGTTATGAAAGGTTCTATAGGTGAAATAAGAAATACTTTTAATAGTTTAAATGGACAAGCTGAAAATAGTAGTGTTATTTCAGATCAACTTTATAGTTCGGCTACTAGTCAAGCGGCATCTATGGAACAATTAAATGTAACTGTAGAAGAGCTGGCAAAATCTATTACAGAAGTTACGGAGAGAGCAACTTCTTTAGCTATGGTTGTATCTGATACAGGTGAAAGTGGTAAAATTGTAAATAAAGATATGGAATCAACAGTAATAGTTTCTAACAAAGGTAAAGAGAGCATGAATCAAATAAATGGGGCTATAAAAGTTGTTGGAGAATCTATTGAGGAGTTAGAAAACGTGGTAGAACAGGTTGGAGAATCTACTGTGGAAATATCCTCTATCGTAAACATGATAAGTGATATAGCTTCTCAAACTAATTTATTGGCTTTAAATGCAGCAATTGAAGCAGCAAGAGCTGGAGAATCTGGAAAAGGATTTGCAGTAGTTGCAGATGAGATAAGAAAACTTGCAGAAACTTCTTCAAAGGCAGCAAGTGATATATCAAACCTTACTGGTAACATAAGCAAACTAGTAGGTAATACTATTTCAAAAACTAAAGAAAGTGTTGAAACAATTGAAAGAAGTGGAGAACTTGTTTTATCAGCTGGAGAAACTTTTAATAGTATATATGAGGCTGTATCATCATCTAATGCAATAGTAAATGAAATGGTGGAAAAGGTACTGGGGTTAGAGGACATTTCAGCATCTCTTGCAGCTATTACTGAAGAACAATCAGCAGGTGTTGAAGAGATATTGGCTACTTCCGAACAACTATCAGAACTAGCTGACAATGTTGTTGAAAATAGCAAGAGTGTATCAGATGAATCTATAGCCTTAGCTGAAAATTCATCTGTTTTAAAGGAACAAATTGAAATTTTTAAAATATAATTAAGTGATGACTATTGTAGATAAATTTAAATTTATCTTAGTAGCAAATATTTAAAAAGTAGGATATGCTTCTACAGCATACCCTACTTTTTAGTTTGTTAAGAAATCTAATATATTTTCACCAGTGCTTGTACTACTTTTATATAATTCAGTATATCCACATTTAACGCAACTTATTGTTATAAATTTCTTGTTTTGTATATCAAACATTTTTGCAAAGGTTCCTCCCGTTGCTTGTAATTGATCTGATTCATATTCCATACATCCACATTTAGGACATTGATAATTATTCATTTCATATTCCTCCTAAGTAAATAAATATAATCTTATTATAATAAATATTCTAAAGAAAATAAATGTTTAATTAAATACTATATAAAAGTTTATATTTACATTAAGTTAACAGGATAGTAATTTACAGATAATGATAAGTGTAGTATATTTAATCAGAGAACTTATTGATTTTTTATAAGGAGGAATTGTTGCATGGACAATAATAATGAGGAAGTATCTACTTTAGAAGATATAAATGTTAGCGATGAAGAAGTGAATAATAATTTAGAAGTTGAGAAGGAAGAGTCTCAATTCAAGAGAACAAGGAGAGTAAAAAAGCCTAGCTTTATTGCTTTTCTAGGTGCTAATATTTTAGATCAATGTATATGTATAATCATCAGTATGGTTATAGCTTTTATAATAACATTTGTATTACCATATATGGGGTATAGGGTATCAAATTCAGCTATGATGGTGCTTATGATATATATTGTTGTTAATATATTTTATAATACAATATTAGAAGCTAGTAAAAAAGGAACAACTTTTGGAAAGAGAATTATAAAATAAATTTTAAATCAATTGGTGAACTGGGATTATATTATAATCTCAGTTTTTTTATTTATGCAGTGATATAATAATGTTGTCAGATTATGTTTTTGGAGGAATTATAAATTGAAAAATGAAAAACTTAAGCATATTACAATTATTGCTACTACAGATGTCCATGGAAATATCATGGGCTATAATTATGAAAAAGTAAGTAATGAGATTAATGGAGGATTAAGAAAAGTAAAGGCCTATATAGAAAAAGTAAGAAAAGAAAATCCTAATACAATCTTAGTTGACAACGGTGATATTATTCAAGGAACTATGCTTACAGATGATTTTTTAATTAAAAATTGGAACTTAAATAATCCGGTAATAAGTGCGATGAATTCTATTGGATATAGTGCAATGACTTTAGGTAATCACGAGTTTAATTTTGGAATTGATGCTTTAAAAAAAATTGAAAGGGAAGCGATATTTCCATTTATATCGGCTAATGTAATATATCAAGATAACCTTAAAACATTAGTAAAACCTTATTCTATAATAGAGGTAGACGGTGTTAAAATAGGTATTGTAGGATTAACTACTACTAATGTTTCAAGATGGTTAGGAAGATCTATTAGTAATTTGAAATTTATAGATTATGAAAAAGCTTTAAATATATATTTAGAAGAGGTAAAACAAAATTCTGATGTTATATTTCTTATGGCCCATTCAGGTTTAGACGGGGAATATGATAGCGTAAATAATAAAGATGGTGTTAGAAATATTATTGAATTACATCCTGAAATTGATATTGCAATGGTCGGGCATTATCACATAACAGTGAAAGAGAAAATTGGGAATACTTTAGTTGGTGGAGCCACAGATAGCGGGCGTGAAGTTGTAAGATATGATTTGATTTTAAATGAGAATAATAAAATAGAAGATAAAAAAGTAGAAATAATATCTATGAGTGAAATTATTGGTGATGATAATAAATTTGATAATATTTTATCTGTAAAAATTGCCAATGAAAGAACTATTAAAATGAGTAATGAGATTATTGGAATATCAACAAATGATTTTCAACCACAGGATGAGATTCAATGGATATCTGAAGGACGATTAAGAGCTACGCCTTTAATACAATTAGTAAATTATATACAACTTATGGAGTCAGGTGCAGATGTATCAGCAACGTCATTAATTAGAGAGGGTGCTGATATAAAAAAGGGATTTATTAGATATGGAGACATTTATAATATATATAAATTTAACACTAAATTATATGTAGTTGAGGTTACAGCAAGAGAACTTTTAAATTATATGGAATGGACAGCACTTGCATATAATGAGTTTAAAAAAGGTGATTTGTCAATAAGCTTTTCTTGGGACGTGCCTGGATATCAACAAGATATATTCTCAGGGATTGAGTATAAGATTGATATTTCAAAACCAAAGAATAATAGAATTAAGGATGTAAAGTATAAAGGTAGGTATTTAAAAGATACCGATATAATTAGATTGGCTATTAGTGATTATAGTTATAATTCCAATTTAGTTGGAAGAAATATAACAAAAAATGATCCTATTTGGGAATCATCAATACTTGTAAGGGATATGATTGTAAGCTATATAAGAAAAACAAATATAATTTCACCTGAAAATATTAAAAATTGGGAAATTATTGGGTATGAATTTGATGAAAAACTAAGGGAAAAAGCTATTTCTTTAGTACGCAATGGAAAATTAGAAATTCCTTATGATAAATCATTAAATATTGAGGATTTAAAAAGAATTGCAGAAATGTAAACCTAATAAAATTTTTGGGTTTACATTTTTAAGAGGGATATGTTATACTTTATGTAGTAAAGATATTAGGGGGATTAAAGTGAAAAACAAAACTAAGAGTATAACAATATGTGCTTTTTTTGCAGCATTAACTGGCGTATTATCACAAATTTCAATACCATTACCATTTACTCCAGTTCCTATTAATTTGGCAACAATTTCTCCCCTATTAGCAGGAATATTGCTTGGTTCAAAGTTGGGAGCGTTAAGCCAATTAGTATATGTTCTTATAGGAGCTATAGGCATACCTGTCTATGCCAATTTTACATCTGGAGTTGGAATAGTTTTAGGACCTACGGGAGGCTATATCTTAGGATATGTTATAGCAGCTTTTATTGTTGGAATGATTTCAAAAAAACTGGATAGAAAGATGTCTAAGTCGATTATCTCAATGGTTCTAGGAATTGCAGGTTGTTATTTTATTGGATCTATTTGGTTTATGTGGGTTACTAACAGTGGAATAAAAGAAACTTTACTGTTATGTGTTGTACCATTTTTAATTGGTGATGCGCTTAAAATAATTGCAGCTTCTTTTTTAGGGGAAAAACTACATAAGTTTATATAAATTTATAGAATTAAAGAAAGATTAGAAAAATAGTTCAATGACTGTTTTTCTAATCTTTTTAATTTAATAACTTAAAGAAATTTTTAATTAACAGTACCTACAATATAGGCAATAGCTATATTCTTATAACCGTATTTTAATAAAGTTTCGAAAATAATGCATTTTACTTCGTAGCTGCTAGTAGTACGACCTATTTTAGAAATTGTTTCTATAGAGTCGTTAATCATTAGTTCAATTTCCTTTGCATTAAGAAAAGTGTTTACATCATCAGCAGCATTTTCTATGGAAGTTTTGATTTTATTTGGAATAAATTCTACTGTTTTACCGCTTTTTTTAATAATGTCCATAAATATACCTTCTTTCTTATTTTACTAAGGATTTTGTTATAAGTATATTATAGGCAAAAAATATATTCAATACTATATACATTATAATTAGTAAAATATATTTTTGTTTTAGTCATATTTATAGAAATAAATATATATTATTTGTTAGTATGAATTAAAACTTTAAAATAAAATTTTACTATAGTGAAAAAATATAAAAAAATACAAGGAATTAATGAAAAAATGTAGAATATTATAAGATATTATGCTAATTATATATTTACTATGGGGGGAGTAGGAGTTTATTATGACAAAGAAGGAATTAAGAGCTAATGTATTGCTTTTACTTACAGCTGCAATTTGGGGGTTAGCATTTGTAGCACAGAGAATGGGGTCAGATCATTTAGGGGCATTTGCATTTAATGGGATTAGATTTGCTATTGGTAGTATTTCACTAGTTCCTTTAATAATTATTTTAAATAAAAAAAATAAATATGAATCATGTGAAAGTAAAAATATAATAAAATACGGTATAATAGCGGGTATAGTTTTATTTGGAGCTGCATCTCTTCAACAAGCAGGGGTAGCATATACAACAGCAGGTAAAGCTGGATTTATTACGGGACTATATATGGTTATAGTTCCTGTATTGGGTATTTTTATAAAACAGAGAGTTGGTAAAAATACGTGGATAGGAATAGCTCTAGCAGTTATTGGCCTTTATATGTTAAGTGTTAATGAAGAGTTTTCTATATCTAAGGGAGACTTTCTAGTACTTTTAAGTTCTGTTTTATGGGCAATTCATATATTATTAATTGACAAGTTTTCTAAAAAAGTTGATTCTTTAAAGCTATCTAGCGTGCAATTTGCTGCGTGTTCAATATTAAGTTTTATAGTTGCAGGAATTTTTGAAGATTTTTCATTACATAATGTTCAATTAGCAATAATTCCTATTTTATATGGAGGAATCTTTTCTGTAGGAATAGCTTATACTCTTCAAGTAGTGGCTCAAAAAGATGCAAAACCATCTCATGCTGCTATTTTATTAAGTACAGAATCTGTTTTTGCAGTTATTGGTGGAACAATATTATTGGGAGAAAGTCTTGGTGTAAAAGAGATATTTGGATGCATATTAATATTTATAGCCATAATTATAGCTCAGATTAAACCAAAATCTAATAAGATATAATTTAGTAAAGCCAAGCTTAATGCTTGGCTTAATTTATATACTTAAAGACTAATTTTCCAATAATTATAACGAGAATTATTTTTAGTATATTATGAAAAAAGGCTTCTCCAGGTGTAGCTGATTTTATGTTGCATACTTTAATTTTAGCTTTAAAAGGAAAAAGCAATTCCATGCCTTGGGAATTAAATAAATCTAAAATTATATGTGATAAATATCCTATAATAAATCCGCAACAGGATATTATTATTATCTCATTTTCATAAGTAGCTTTAATTAAAAAAAGTGAACATATAATAAGGGTAAATATAGATAAAAGACTATGGGTAAAGCCTCGATGTCTAAAATGTTTTCCTAGTGATCTCCATAGAAATGGGTGGCTTTTACTTATAGATGAGCTCTTTAAATCTATATCTGGAAAGACAGAACCTATATCTGCAAAACTATAATAAATTATTAATAAGATTATTAAGTAAGAAAATTTTATGTTATGTAAATCTAATGTAATTAAGCTTAATGTAGTTGTAGCTAATAAAAATCCTCCTGTTTTATGTGTTTCTTTTGTCATAATAAAAATTTATCTCCATCTTTTGTAGTTATTAGTTAAAGTTGATATTTTGATTTTATTAGTTGTATTACCTATTATATAAGATAAAAGATGAATTTGAAAGGAAACTCAAGAAATATAAAATTATCAAAAAATTAACAATATTATGATATAATATGTATATTACGATTTATAATATATATTTTTAAAATTGTAATCAATATAATGGATGATTTAGGAGGGATTTAAATGAAAAAACTACAGCTTGATGATTTTACAAAATATAAATTTTTATCTAACTTAGAGTATTCACCTAGTGGTGAAAAGATCTGTTTTTGTGTTTCTAACTGCAATATTTGTAATAATAATTATGATTCTAATTTGTGGGTACTAAATACAAAAGACAATAGTTATTATCAATTAACTTCTGGAGATAAAGAAAAATCTTTTCTTTGGTTAAACAATGAATCAATTGTATTTCAAACTATTAGAGATAAAAGTGATGTAAAAAAAGTTGAAGAAGGCGAAGAATTCTCCCAATTTTATGAGATTAATATTAATGGTGGAGAAGCTAAAAAGTTATTTGAAATCCCAATGAAAGTAAATTCTATTAAATTAGTAAATGAGGATACTTATTTGTTTACATCTAAACATATGGTTGGGAGTAGAGATTTTTATGAATTAAGTGAATTAGAAACTTCAGAGGTTCTTAAGGAAAAAAAGGAAGAAAAAGATTATGAAGTTTTAGAGGAAATTCCATTTTGGAGTAATGGTGGCGGGTTCAAGAGTGGAAAAAGAGAAAGACTTTATATGTTTAAGATGTCAACTAAAGAAATAATTCCAATTACAGATGATTGTACAACAGTTTATAAATATACTTTAAATGATGATAACACCAAGGTTGTATTTAGTGGAGCATCATATAATGGAAAAGAGCCAGTTAGTGAAAAATTATTTATTTATGATCTAAAGTTAAATAAGATAGAGTTGATTAAAGATGATCAATTTGCCTATAGTGTTATTGAGTTTATAAATAATAATGAGCTGCTTTTATTTGGAAGTGATATGAGAGAATATGGAGTTAATGAAAATGGAAAGTTCTATTTATTAAACTTGGAAACTGGTGTTAAGAGCACATTAACTCCTGATTTGGATAAGAGTTTAAGAAGTTCTGTTGGTTCAGATTGTAGGTATGGCGGAGGTATATCTGTTAAAAAAGAGAAAAATTATTTGTATTTTACCACTACAGAAAATGAAAGTTCATATTTGAATAGACTTGATATAAAGAATGGTAATATAGATGAGATTTCACATAATAGAGGATCAGTAGACTGCTTTGATGTTAAGAATGGTAAAATTACCCTTATAGGAATGAGAAATCAAGAGTTACAAGAGTTGTATATGATAAACGGTGAAGAGGAGATTAAAGTTAGTAAGTTTAACTCATGGGTAAATGAAGAAATATATGTATCAAAGCCTGAAAAGGTCTTAGTAAAAACTGATGAAGACGTTGTAATAGAGGGGTGGGTATTAAAACCTGTAGAATATGATGCAAGTAAGAAGTATCCAGCTATTTTAGATGTACATGGGGGACCTAAGACAGTATACGGTGAAGTGTTCTATCATGAAATGCAATTATGGGCTAGTATGGGGTACTTCGTATTTTTCTGTAACCCTAGAGGAAGTGATGGTAGAGGAAAAGACTTTGCTGATATCAGAGGAAAATATGGAACAATTGATTATGATGATTTGATGAAGTTTACAGATAAAGTTATAGAAACTTATACGAATATAGATGAAAATCGAATTGGAGTAACGGGTGGATCCTATGGTGGATTTATGACTAATTGGATAATAGGACATACAGATAGATTTAAGGCTGCTGCATCTCAAAGAAGTATTTCAAACTGGGTCTCTAAATTTTGCACTACAGATATAGGTTATTATTTTGTAGATGATCAAAATTGTGGGACTCCTTGGAATAATATAGAAAAGTTATGGTATCATTCTCCTTTAAAATATGCAGATAAGGTCAAAACACCTACTTTGTTTATTCATTCAGAAGAAGATTATAGATGTTGGTTAGCAGAAGGATTACAAATGTTTACTGCTTTAAAATATCATGGAGTAGAAGCACGCTTATGCATGTTTAGAGGCGAAAATCATGAACTTAGTAGAAGTGGAAAACCTAAGCATAGAATTAGAAGATTGAGTGAAATTACAAATTGGTTTGAAAATCATTTGAAATAATGATAAAAAATCTACTGTGACAGTTTTCACGGTAGATTTTTTATATAAAACTTACATAAGTATAAAGTTTTATGTCAAAAGTTTCGAAAATTAATTAGAAAATTTTAATAATTTCAAATGGATGGGAAGGGTGTTATATGGAGAAGGAACAGTTAGTTACTAATATTGAGAATAATGAAGAAATAGTTGAATCCCAGAAAAGCGGTAGATACATGGAAAGAGCACCATTAATAATACTATGTATGATAGTAATTAATGCAGTTTTGTATGTTGCGGGATTTTTTGTAGCAGCTAAAGAACTATTTAAAACAAATATGGTATTTACGGTTTTAACAGTAGCACAGGCTATATTGATTGTAGGAACAATCGCACTAACAGCCTATTTAGTAAAATCTTTAAAGAAAAACATGGGCAACGTAAAAGATATGGCGAAGTCTATTTCACAAGGAACATATAATGATAAATATGGAGAAAAAGCGGACATAGAATCAACAGGCATGTTTTCACAGCTTAAAAACTCAATACATGAGATGGCAGTTAAAACAAAAAATGTTGTAGAAAATGTTAATACCAATGTTAATGCTATTAATGAAGTTAGTAAAAATCTTACAGATGCATCTGAAATTATGGTTTCTAAGATAGATAATATTGAAAGTTCTGTTGAACAAATAAATGAAGCGATTATTACAGGAAGTGATGTTTCTGAGGAAATTACAGCAGCTGTTGAAGAAATTAATTCTACCGTTGCAAGTTTATTAACTACTACAGAAGAAGGCGTAGACATGTCTAACAATATTAAAGTTAGAGGAGAAGAAGTTAAGAAATCTAGTATGATTAGAAGTGAAGAAAGTATTTCCATGTATGATGAAAAAGAGAAAAAAATATGTGATGCTATAGCAGAAGGTAAAGTAGTTGCTGAAATTGAAACTTTGGCAGAGGTAATTGCCAATATTGCGGCTCAAACAAATCTTTTAGCATTAAATGCATCCATCGAAGCAGCGAGAGCAGGAGAACATGGAAAGGGCTTTGCAGTAGTTGCTGATGAAGTAAGAAACTTAGCAGAGCAATCTAAGGATACTGTATCAAATATTCAAAATATTGTTGGAAAAGTAAAGAGTGCTTTTGAAAACTTATCATCTAATGCTGTGGATTTATTAAAATATATTGATGGAACTGTAAAAAAAGACTATGAACAAATCACAGATATTGGTAAGCAGTATGAAATTGATGGTAATTCTATAAATGAAATGTGTATATCAATTACTGATATGACTCAACAGATTAACGATGCAATTTCTCAGGTTAATGAATCTATACAAAAAATGGCTAATGATAACCTTCAGTCTGTAGACAATTCTAAGAATATAATGGGTATGATTGATGATGCAACTACAACTATGAAGGATATGGCATCCTTAATTCATGACAATGAACATATAGCGGAAAATTTAGAAGGAAGTATCAATCAATTTAGTTTATAATTGGTTAAAAAAAGAGAGCTTATATTATTTGGAAATATAAGCTCTCTTATTATAAAAGGTTAAGTTTTATGTATGAAAAAAATGTATGAGGGGAAAATAGGTTTATAACAGCTTGAGAATTAGATTTAATCTGAATTAAAATGAAAGATTTGGAGAAAAAATGATTATACTTCAATGTGTAGAAACTGTAGTTGTTTTACTCTATTGTTCCCTTAATGTATATACATCCTATTTAGGTCTATGTGGAAACTCGACCAATGCTTGGGCAAATTATATGATGATAATTTCAAGTTTAGTTGTTTTCTTTGTAATTGTACTAATAATATTGAATAAAAATAATTTGGATTATTTTTTATTTATTTCATTAATCTTAATACAGATTGCATCAATTAATAATGATGTGATGGTATATAAGGAGATTAGTTTTCGTTCTCAATTGCTTAGAATAATTATTGCTACTATAATAATAGTATTATATTTCAAAATTACATAAAAGCTATATAGTAAAATTTCTTTATATATAATGAAAAATATATGAATTTGTGTTTTAATATAGTATGTACTGTAAATATGAAAGGAGTATGCAATATATGGCAGTTAAAACGATTGTTCAATACGGGGATAAGCATTTAAGTGCGATTTCTGAACCTGTAATTGAAGTTAATGATGAAGTAAAAAGATTGATAGAGGATTTAAAGGATACTTTAAATACAGTAGAAGGGGTGGGTTTAGCAGCTCCTCAAATTGCAGTTAATAAAAGAGTTGTGTTAATTGATGTAACACCCAATCATACATCACCTATTATTTTGATAAATCCTAAAGTTATAAAGGCCTCAAGGGAAACTGCAGTTGATTTTGAAGGATGCCTTAGTTATGTAGGATTTGAAGGAACAGTTGAAAGACCACTAAAAATTACAGTTGAGGCACTAAATGAAGATGGAGAATTAAAACTGTACGAAGTTGAAGATTTTATGGCTAGAGTATTTTGCCATGAAATGGATCATCTCGATGGAATCTGTTATATGGAAAAAGCAAAAGAGATGTATGAATTAGTTGAAGAATAATTTTAATAGAGTTGTAGTAAAAAATGGTTATATAGGGTTGTATTAAGAGAAATGACTCTTATTACAACCTATTTTAATTTTATAAATTTTAGATTATTATATAAATTATAAAATTCAGGAGGTAAAACATGAATAAAAATGAGATTATTGAGATATTAAATGACAATGATTTAGATAACGTAGAAGAAGTTCCTAAAAAAGAGGATTGTGTGATAGTAAAGTTCACATATTATTTCGATGAGATTGAACTGGAAGGTGCAAAAGCATACGCAGATGAAGAAGGAAATAAGAATAATCAAGAAGAATGGTATGAAGAATATTTTCTACCATATTTAAATGATATGGCTATAGATAATGTTAATGATATAATTGATGAAATATCTGAAGATATGGATTTGGATTATGAAATGTTATCTTTTGAATTATCACAAGAAGAATGTGACGGAATGAATTTTTTAGTTGCCTTTTATAATGAAGAATTATCAGTTGACATAGATGAATTAATACTGGAGCTTTAGAGAAATGAAAAATATTTTAGTCATAAATGGATCACCTAATATACATGGAAATACTAGTCAAATACTAGAAAAACTATTGAATGGCATTGAGGATAATTATAATATTGTTAATCTTAATTGTTATAAATTAAATATAAGTCCATGTGTTGATTGTAAATATTGTAGTAAAGTAGAAAGTTGTTGCTCCATAAAGGACGATATGACAAAGGTATATAAATATATTAAAGAAGCTGATATAGTTATACTAGCATCACCTATGTATTTTGGTATGTTTCCGAGTACCGCTAAATCATTGATTGATAGGTGTCAAGTGATATGGAGTGAAAAATTTATTCATCATATTAATACATGTAAACATAAAGTTGGAATCCTTGTTTTTGATGCAGGTAGTAAATGGAATAATATGTTTTTACCCATGGAGACTATATCAAGATACTTTTTTAACACAATTAATTGTGATATAGAATATAAGCTATATATATCTAATACAGATAAAAACAAGGATCTTCGTTTATATTCTTCAGAAATAGAAAATTGTAAGCAGATAATTAATAGGGAATTAAGGATAAATTAATGTTAAGCAATTTTTTTGTTTTTATTTTTGCTTTTGTGTTTTAAATAATTAATTCTTTGATATTTAACTATATATTCATCGAGATGTTGAGAACATAATACGACAATTGAATCTGTAGGTTGTTTAAATCTTAAAAGTACATGAAGTAAAAGTTTTAATGACTTAATTTTACTTTTTAATATATCTAACTTTGATAACATAAAATCACATCCTAACCAATTTATATTCTTATTTTAACAAAATAATTGGATAATGTTAACAATTAGTATTAGTCAAATTATTATAATATATTACAAAATAACAAATATACTGTAAAAATATGCTATATAATTATGAACTTTTAACTTTTAATAAATAATTTGAGCTAGCTCTACATGTAAAAAAATGTAAAAACTGATTTAAGGAAGGTAATACAATGAAGGATAAATTTAAAAATATTGATGAAATGAAAATTGATGAAGTTATAGAAGAAATAAACGCGCTATATAAAAAGAGCCAAGAGGTAGGTTTAACAGAGGAAGAAAAAGAAAGACAACAAATAGTAAGAAAAAGATACATAGATAATGTTAAAAAGAATTTTAAAGCTCAAATTGGTGGATATAAGATGGTTGATAAAAGTAAATCTAATAGTAAAAGATATAATTAATTTTTAGGAGGAAAAAGTGTGGGTGTTAGAGTTTTAGATTTAGCCAACAATTTTAATTTGGAAATAGTGGTTGAGGGAGATTTAAATACCAATATAGAAGTAAGTGATATAAATAGACCGGGGCTCCAGTTTGCAGGTTTTTTTGATTATTTTGATAATAAAAGGGTACAAATAGTAGGTAAAACAGAATGGAGCTATTTAAATTACCTAGATCCAGAGGTTAGACTAAGAAGAATTAAAAAATATTTTAAATATAAAGTTCCAGCTATAATTATTACTAGGGGATTAGAAATGCATGAAGAATTTCTTGAGGAAGCAAGAAATAATAATATAAGTGTTTTAAGAAGCAATGTTAAATCCACTAGATTTATAAATAGAATTAGTAACTTTTTAGACTCAGGCTTAGCACCAGAAACAAGGCTCCATGGAGTTCTAGTTGATGTTTATGGAGTAGGAATTTTAATTAATGGTGAAAGTGGAATAGGAAAAAGTGAAGCTGCCTTAGAATTAATTAAAAGAGGACACAGGCTTATCGCAGATGATGCGGTTGACATTAAAGAAATAGATGGCAATTTATATGGATCATGTCCTTATATTACAGCAGGAATGCTTGAAGTAAGGGGAATGGGTATAATCGATGTATCTGCTATATATGGAAGTAGTTCAATAGTATCACAAAAACAAATAAGATTAGTTATATCATTAGTTAATTG
>URKQ01000020.1 GCA_900548455.1 uncultured Clostridium sp. | reverse complement strand
ATAGTTTCATTAATCCATGAACTAACTCCACCTTCAGCATCTTTAAATGCTGATCCAAGTTCCCCTACCATTAATGCGTAAGGTACAAAATAAATTGCAAAAATTATAATCCAAGAAACTATTGCTTGAAGTCCATTGTACTCTGAAAATCCATTGATAACATTACCAAATCCCCATACAGTGGAGAATGCCATAAAAGCTAAGGTATACCAAAGAATTTCTTTGTCTTTTTTGTTATTCATTTAAATACAACTCCTAATTTATTAATAGAATTATTTTCTATTAATTGATATTTATTTAAAACTAAATAGTTTTGTACAATTTTTTATCGCGCGTTATTTGTACATTTTTAAATTATATTTTATATATTACAACAATTTTAACAGCTTGTACATATTTATAATGAATTTTGTAGAATTATTGTATAGTTATGAAAAATTACATAAGTTCCAACTTATATATATCCTTTATTTTTTCAATGGGAATCTTGAAAGTTACAAAACCTGCTGCATAAGGTGCAATTTCATAAGGTGGATAATAAATTACTAAATTTTCATCCTGCAAATAAAAACTTTGATTTGATTTAATTCCTTCAAAGGAATTCGTAAATAGAACTTCATACTGTTTATCAGTGCTTATCATTTCTTTAATAATTCCATTAATAATATTTTCCCAATTAGAACCTTTTACAAATAAATCCTCTAGCTTATAAATTTGACCTGTTCTAAGGTTTACTAGTGGCGTTTTTCTATAAGGTAATCCATGGGCAGCTCCAAAAGGATAATAATAGCCTAAGATATCAAAACATATTATGTTGTTTTTATAATATAGTATAGAAAAATCCCCATAGTAGTTATAATCTAGGATTTGATCTGCTGATATAGTTATACTTTTCTTTTCATCTGTATTAGGATTAAATAAGGACATTAACTTCAATCTTGTGTTTATAGCTCTTCTCACTAAAATATTTTCTATTCCATCCACAATAGGATAATATATAAGATAATTAAAGTTAGGTTTATACTTGCCTCTAATCACTTTATACTTTTTATTTATATCTATAATTATATTAGGTCTATATATAAGGTCACCATTAGCCTTTAAATAGAATGGAGAAAAATTAATATCTGCATATATAATATTATCCCTAATCTTTAAACTACCACTTCCACGAACAATAGGAAATGTATTGTCAATTTCGCCCTCTTTGTTAATAAAAAAAGTAAATTCTTCATTGCTACCATAGGATAAACCATCTTCATACTCTCCAATACTTAAAAACAAATATTCTGTAAGTATCTTCCCAGCAGTATCACCAATGGCATACTTAAAGGAAAATGGTATTTTTTCATCACTAGAAAATTTCCCTAATGCTATTCTATCTTCTCCTAAATTTATAATATCATCATAAACAGGTTCATATATATAATGTCCTTTTTCAGAAATCACCCCAAAATTTTCACTATAAATAGGTCCCATTCCAACAATAGCAACACCATTTTTAAATTGGTTAGCAGAAGTATATATAGGTTCAATAACTATTGTACCTTCCTTATTAATATATCCATAAGGTCCTCCATCTTCTTTAGCAAAAACTAGTTTTTCTTCACCATAGCTATTTACATATGGATAGTTATATTGAAAAAGAACTTTACCTTCTTTATCGATTAACATATAAGTACTTTTCTGTTTTACAAGGGCTATATCATCTTTAAACTGAAAAGCTTCATCATATTTTGCTTCAATTACTTCATTTCCATTTTCATTCAAATAACCGTATAAATATCTATCATTATTATTTTCCATTAGTCCAAATACAGCTCTTTCATTACTATAGTTATTTATAAATGTATACTTCTTACTAGTTAGCACTTTCCCTGAATCATCCATAACACCCATAAAATTATCCAAGACAAAGATTGCTCTTCCATCTACAAATTGTGATATGCTGCTATAAACAGGCTCTATTGCATACTGTCCTTGAGAATTTATTCCACCTACAAACCCATCTTTCTCAACTATTGCTATCCCTTTAGAATTAAATTCATCCGCCCTTTTAAACTGAGGGCTAATAATAAAATCTCCCTTCAAATTAATATAACCATAAAAATTCCCATTTTCAGTATACCTTAATGCAGGTAGTAAAACCCCTTTGTTATCATTGATTTGATTTTCTTTATTTATATAATCCATCCTTTACACCCTGTTATTTATTACTCTATGATATACTATTCCATATTCCATATAAATGACAATGGTACTAATCTTAGCTCAAATAGAAAGGGTTCTGTCACACTAATTATCTAGTCCGACAGAACCCTTACATTTTTCTATTTAATTGAATTGCTTTGATTATATGCTATAACTAAAGCAATATCATCGCCGCATCCTTCATGACTTATTTCATTTAACCATTCTTTTAAGTTATTCTTAATTTTTTCCGGACCATAATTTAAAATCATTTCATAGTAGTCACTACCACATTTTAAAAAATCATCATTACTAAGATAACTATTAGAATACCCATCTGTAGATACCATAAAAAGCAGTGGATACTTTTTAAAGTCATCTATATAATGGATTTCGGATCTCATATATTTCCATGCATTCTTTGATGAAATAGAATAGGTTTCCGTTCCAAGCAACCTATCCGCTTCTATTAAATAATTAACACTTTCATTTCTATCAACATAAAGTATGTCTCCATCACCCAATTGCATTGCAAAATAAAAATCCTTTACTAGTAACAAACCTAATAATGTTGTTCCATATAACTCATATTGAAATTTTTCAGTTCTATTTTTTTTATAGTGATTAGTTTCTACCCGTCTTCTCCACTCTTGTACAATTTTTTTTGGCAAAATCTCTAACCTATTACTATTTAAGAATAATCTTAAGCCATTAATATCTTCACCATAACTTTTACATATTTTACTTATAGTATAACAAAAAACTTCCGTTGCAATTTTAGCTCCTTCATGACTATACTTACACTTTGAGCTTCCATGTCCATCTGCAACAGCAATTATCTTACTATCGTGAAGATCTTCAACCTTAAATCTATCTTGACATTTAGTTTTATTTTTAATATGAGAAAATCCCCTAACCTTTTCACTTACTGTAATAAAGTTAAATGGTTCTTGTTTTTTACCACACATCTCCATCTTCCTCTGATGCAACTGGAATATTATTAGTATCAATAACAGCTGCAGTACTTACAGCTGGGTTGCTGCTTGGGGCTGAAACTTGCTTTGCTACTGTTGATGCCCATTTTATCATTTTAACTAATACTTGAGGATTATTTGCTTGAAGTACAAGTTCTCGATTTCCAGTAAACTCTGTTAGAACTTCATCATCTGCATCTTGTCCAATAGATATTGCTATCTTAACAGCTTTTTTCCCCCATGGTGATGATAAAAGTTTCATTAGACTTTCTTTATAACTATCTGTAGGTTGTCCATCCGATAACAAAACAATTACTGGAGGTAATGCTCTCTCACTCATAGGTGGCATTTGAAGTTCGTCTGCTATCATGTCAAATGCAGCTCCCATGGTTGTAACACCATAAGCCTCCAAGTCTTCCCAGAAAAAATTGTCCATAGTTACTGGCTCTGGAGTAATCCATTGAGCTCCTGTAGAAAATTTTAATGTTCTAATTAATAACTGAGCATTTGGATTTTCTTCCGCTGCTGATTTCATATCTGGAATTGTTTGTCTAATTGCATAATTTAATGATTGTATTTTATCTCCATGCATTGAACCTGAACAATCAACAACCCAGAAAAAATGTAAGGGTCTGCTAGCCAATGCACCGCCTGGTCTTTTCAAATTTTCTTCCATAATATTGCCTCCTTAAAACTCTCCAATTTTGCTTCCAAAATTTATCTTTGACCCCTGAACCATTGGAGCTGTTTTTCCTTCGATTACAGGGCCTTTACTTCCATCATTTTTAATATACATCCATATATCACTACTTAAATTTTTTATTCCCCATAAATGAGGATTATTAGGATTTTGAGTTACAACTCCAACTACATTTTTAAAATTGTAATTATCTTTTATATGGTGCTCATAAATCTCAGTACCCTTATTTAACATAATATAATTTTTATTAAACTTTAATGTTTGTGGAACCTGAATAACATTTTGACAATTCCAGCAATACTGGTTTTCTCCATTTTTATGAATCTCATCATCATAAAAACTTTCCACTCCACAATTAGGACATATCACTATATTATTAAGTAGTTTAGTAAAAGCATCCTTCCATTCCTTTTCTACTACACGCTTTTGAGGTTCATTAATACCAACAGTAAAGGCTCTTGTAAATAAATCTCTAATAAACTTTGGATATAGCTTCCAATATATAATTGCATTATCTTGATATCCCCATACCGGTCTATTACTATCATCGGTCGGATTCCAAATAAATATAGGGTTAAAACCATATATTTTATTCATAGCATTTATATCCATGCATTTAATTTTAGCTTCTTGAGCCCCTTCTAATGGATGATGTAACATAAACATATAAAACAGTAATACAGACATAGAGAACAAATCCGTATCCGTTGAAGGTGATTTTTCACCTCTTACAATCTCTGGCGCCATAAATCTTTGAGTTCCATATACGGCACTATCATGTAATCCATTGATTGAAACATTGTCATTGTCACAAATCAAAACATTACCATTATCAGGATTTAAAAATATATTTCCAAAAGAGATATCTCTATAGCTATAACCTAATGAATGTAACTGCTGATATCCCTCTGAAAGATTTATCCCAGAAATACATAAAGCTTTAAACGTAGGCTCCGCTCTTCTCTTCATCATATCTACAATACTTTTATATTTATCCGGTCTCAATTGCATTATATATCCATAACTAGATTCAAATTCAACAAAATCAGTGGGCCAAAGGAAATTTTTATTAGGCCTTCCCTTACTAATTAAGCTTTGAATAATATTTTTTTGTTCAGTTGTAGCATTATGCTTGAAATACCATTTTAAAGCATAATGTTTTTCGTTGTTTTTCACTTCATATACTTCGCCTTGTCCACCTTCACCTAATTTGCGAATTATATAGTATTCTTTTCCACTTTGAGATGTTAACCTTATGTTTTCTTTTAGAAGTCCCTCCACAAAAATTCCTCCAAATTAATTCTTTTATATAGCAACTTAATTATACCATTTGCAACTAATTATTGCATATTTTTAATACCATTTCAATTTAAATGTCTAATTTTGCTATTTGACTACGAACATACATTCTAGTATTATATAGGTATAATAACACTCTAAACTCCTTATAATTTATGTATACTTTAAAATATATTGAAGGTGAAAGTATGAATATAAACGAAAAATTAAAAATTCTAAGTGATGCTGCAAAATATGATGTTTCTTGCTCCTCTTCTGGTTCTAAAAGAGCATCTTCAAAAGGTTCTTTAGGATCTACCGCAACAAGTGGAATTTGCCATTCATTTACTCCTGATGGGAGATGTATTTCTTTGTTAAAAATTCTTTTAACAAATTATTGCATTTATGATTGTGCTTACTGCATTAATAGAAAATCAAATGATGTAAAGAGAGCTGCTTTTACTGTAGAGGAAGTAATTGATTTAACTATTAACTTTTATAGAAGAAATTATATTGAAGGATTGTTTTTAAGTTCTGCCATAATCCAAAATCCAAATCATACAATGGAAATGTTAACATCTATTGTAAAAAGACTAAGAATAGAACATAACTTTAATGGTTATATTCATTTAAAAGCAATTCCTGGTGCTGACGAAGCTCTTATTAAAGAAGCTGGGATATATGCAGATAGAATGAGCGTAAACATTGAACTTCCATCAAATAATTCTTTAAAATTGCTAGCTCCTCAAAAAAAATATGATTCAATTTTTACTCCTATGACATCAATAAAAAATAATATAATTTCTAATAAAGAAGATCGAAAACTATTTAAAAAAGCTCCTTTATTTGTTCCTGGAGGTCAAAGTACTCAACTTATAGTTGGAGCTACTCCTGAAAGTGATCTTAACATTCTTAATCTAAGTGAAAATTTATATAACAATTTTTCTCTTAAAAGAGTTTATTACTCTGCTTATGTTCCAGTGAATACCGGTAATAATCTCCCTGCTCTTAAAAACCCTCCTACCCTCAGAGAGCACAGATTATATCAAAGTGATTGGTTAATAAGATTATACGGATTTAAGGCAAAGGAAATTTTAAATGACAAAAATCCTAATTTAGATGTGAATTTTGATCCTAAAACCAATTGGGCCTTAAATAATATGCACCTTTTCCCAATAGAAATTAATAGAGCACCATATGAAATGCTTATAAAAGTTCCGGGAATTGGACTTAAGGGAGCACGTAAAATAGTTAGTGCCCGAAGAATCTCTAATCTAAGTTACAGTGACTTAAAAAAACTTGGAATTACACTAAAAAGAGCCCAATACTTTATTTTATGCAAAGGAAAATACTATGGAGCAATAAGTATGGATGAAGAAAAAATTAGAATGGCATTAAAACCAACTATAGATTTTAATGAAACTTCAAGTTATCAATATGAACAACTTAACTTCTTTAGCCAACTTGAATCTATTACATCTAAAAATGATTATGAAAAAATGGATAAAACTTTACTACTTGAAGATAAGTCTACTTATATAACAGGAGAGTTGTAATTATGATAGAATATATTTACGATAACACTTTTGAGGGCCTATTAACTGCGATATTTTACGCTTATCCCTCAAAGGTACCAGTAAAAATCTCTAGAGCTTTGTTTTTTGAGCCAACTTTAATTACTGAGCCCATAGAAATTAAAACCGAAGAAGATAAATTTAACAGGGTTTATAAAAGCATTGAATTAAAATTAAGTAGTAATACATTAAAAAATGTTTTTTATCTATTTTTAAGTGATTTAAAAAATGTAGAAGACCTTATATTAAACTACTTAAAACTATGCTATAGATTTGGAGATAATATTAACCTTGCTAAAAATAATGACATCATTATAAACGTTGATAAAATATCTCGAAAGGTTACTTTAGAAGCTCATCGTTTTACTGGTTTTGTGAGATTCTCAGAAATTTCACCTTTAACATACTATGCCAAAATCGAACCTGATCATAATATAATTCCTTTAATTACAAACCACTTTATAAAGCGTTTTTCGGATCAGAATTTCATAATTCACGATATAAAAAGAAATTCAGCTCTTCTTTATAATAAAACGGATTATGTTATAACTAGCTTATCTGAAAAAGAGAATTCCTCTTTTGACTTTGGAGATTACAAAGATAACTTCGAAATATTATGGAAAGATTACTTTAATTCCACCACAATAAAGGAGCGAATTAATACCAGATTACAAAAAAGAAGTATGCCAATTAGGTATTGGAGCAATTTAACAGAATTAAAATAAAGGGTGAAATGGATCTTCTCCTTTTCACCCCTTGCTTTACTATATTATTCTAAGCCACATGTTTAAAATACTATGAGATAAAATACAGGCAAATGTATTTTTACACTTTAGTCTTATTCCACCTAATATCAACCCATATGCAAAACCAATAATAAACTTTATACAAATCATAGAATATATATTTCCATAGTTTGTGTATATACCCATTTCAAACGCACACATTATATTCCATATAACAAAAATAAATGTGGTTATTAAAACTATATTTCTTTCTTTCACATTACACTGTTTAAGTTTATTCCACAAATAGCCTCTAAACACTAGCTCATCAAATACAGGTATAAAAACCACATAATAAATGTATGGTATGAACCTTTCAATGGTATAACTTTCACTAAATATAGGAGTTGTCATTATAGTAAATATTACAAAAACACTCAATATAGTATAAGACATTACCACAATTTTATTATTTGATATTAAAAACAATGATAATGGGCATTTTCTTTTATTTACCCAAATCAATAACAAAATTCCCATAACTAAAAATATAGTTAACTTTATTAATTCTACTGACAATTTATCGGCATTTATTAGATTAATAGCAAAATCTATAACTAAAATTTTAAGAGCTTGAAATACTAAAAGAAATAACAAAACCTTGAGTGATTCCTTAGCCATCAATGTTACCCTCTCCCTAGCTTTAAAGTTTCTTTATTCTAATAATACTATCAACATATGAAATTTACTTTAAATGATTTAAACTTATTTATTAACATATATTGAGTATTAATCAGAATTTTGTAACAATTTATAAGTTTTTATGATAGAATATACATATATTTCTAAATACAAAAAGGAGTTGGTTTTTTGAAAGTTTTTAAAAAGAAATTGGGTTTAGGCTCCCTTTCCTTATTATTATTTTTAATTGCTCTTATATTAGTTATACAATACATCTATTTTTCTATTGGTGATGATTTAATGGCACTCTTAGGAAAGGCCGCATATCCAGTTTTGGGATTCATTAGTCCTGAATTTATATATATATCTTTCATCTTCAGTATTCCATCTATTTTTTTAGGCTACAGATTTAAATCTCACTTTGGAGCAAAATCTGGTCGTTCTCTTTCCATAAGTCTTATTTTAGTCATATTAGCATGGGTCGTAGGATATAACATAGGTTATAAAACCAATATTTTTAATCAATTATTGGATAAATTTTTATAAGATAAGGGGCTGACCCACTAATGATTTAGTGAGACAACCCCTTCTTTTTTATAAACTATTTACTTTATCTTTTAATATTTTCAAGTCCATTTTCCATCAATGATAAAATATCTTTTTCATTAACTATATTCATATCACCAATGATAGAATGTTTTAAAGCTCCGGCGCATACTCCAAATTCAACTACTCTATTAGGAGTCATTTCTTTTAATAATCCATGGATAATTCCTGCAGTAAATGCATCTCCTCCACCAACTCTATCTAATATATCAAAAGTATACTCTCTAGATTTATAAAGTCTTTCACCATCATAAAAATATCCCATCAATGTATTATTATTTATAAAATTCACCTTTCGTTTTGTGCAAGCTGAATATTTTATATTAGGATATTTTTCATACAATTTTTTATACAATGCTTCAAGGCTTTCATCAAAATCTAAAGATTCATCAACAGATATATTTAAAATGTTAACTATATCTTTTTCTCCCAAAAAAGCTAAATCTGCATATGATAGGGCTTTTTCTAAAAAACTTTTAGCTTCTTTTATTGTCCATAGTTTTCCTCTATAGTTTGAATCTAAAGATACTAATATGTTTTTTTTCTTACATTCTTTTATTAATTCTAATGTTAAATCAAATAAATCATTGCTTAAGGCTGGAGTAATCCCTGATATATGAAGAAGACCTACTCCATCTAAAATTTTATTTATATCAAATTCTTCTCTTTTAGCCATAGATATAACGGAATATTTTCTATCATACATAACTTCAGAACTTCTAAGGCCATGTCCTGGTTCAACAAAGCAAATACCTATTCTACCCTCTCCAACCAATACATCATTTACATCAATATTAGATCCTCTTAAATTTCTAATTACTCTTTGCCCCATACCATTGTCAGGTAGCTTCGTAACAAATTTAGTATTATGTCCTAAAAGACTGAGGCTATAAATAACATTCGCTTCAGCTCCACCATATGTAATCTCACACATATCAGCTTGAACTACTTTATGATAATTAGTAGGCGTAAGTCTTAGCATTATTTCACCAAATCCTAGAATCTTTTTATTATTATTCTTTAACATTCCACCATTACTCCTTAACAATTTTTATCAATTTCCCCTTGTTCACTTCTTATCTTTTTCGAACTACCATACTTGTATATTAGCATACCAGAATATCATTTGCAATTACTTTCACCCTTCTATTCCACAGAAACTTATATCAATTAAACACTGTTTTTGAGTAAAATCTATTCTTATGTGAACATGAAAATAACTCTTTAAAAACTTAATAACAGTTTTCAAAGAGTTATTTTATCCAGTTATAGTATAATACTTTTCTACTTAATAATATAACTTGATATACTTTCATCTTCCAATAAAGATTTCCATCCTTCAAGCGGAGCTATAATATGGGTTTCTATAATCTTATCAATACTATCTAAATCTTTATTTTTAATTATATCTAAATAGTTTACGTGTTGATTAACAATAGCACTTTTATTTCCTTTAAATTCAGCTAAAATTCGCATTCTATTGTAGTGAGTACTGATTGTTGATATACAATCCCAAACATTACTCATATTCATACCAACAAATAATAATTTGTGAAATTCTTTATCAAGAATATAAAATTCAAGTGCATTATCATTTTTAGTTTCAATTAGTTTTTGAGCAAAAAGACATTTTTCCATATCTAATAACTTATCTTCTGGAAAACCCTTTTGGCATGCTTTTTTTAGCACCTCTTTTTCAAGTGTTGATCTAACAAATACAGCTTCCTTTATAACTTTCCAATCAATTCTTGAAACATAAGTGCCAGCTTGTGGTTTTACTTCAATTAAATGCTCCCCTTTTAACTTAATAAGAACTTCCCTTATAGGTGTTCTTGAAACATTTAATAACTCCGCCAAATCAGATTCATTAACTGAGTCACCAGGTTTTAATTCAAGGCACATAATATTGTCTTTTAAGACTCTATATGCATATTCTTTCCCCGTTTCTTTCTCTTTCTTGTCATAAAGTATCAATGTTATACCCTCCAATATATGTTGTTAATTCCCCTCAATATATAATATAATAACATAAAAATGGATAATCAGATATATTTTATCTTAAATATATGTGTTATTTTTAACAATCTCTATTCAATTTACATATCAAAAATATCTCAACCTATAACAATTTATAGCCGTATCACCAAGTTTATCGACAAGCCTATAATTTGCAATTCCTCCAACAACTCCACCTACTACAGGAACTATTTGAAGTAATTTTGCTAAATCAATATAATCTCTATACTCTTGTTGAAATTTTCTCCAATCAAAGTCTTCTTTTCTTTCTGGTAAGGAATCTACATATATGTCCCAATTTTTAAGGATTATAAAAACCTCTAACCTTCTATTTTCGCTACAAAATGCTAACTCAAAAATATAAAGAATATATAATCTTTCCCTATAATCTTTGGCATTATAACCATAAATACTTGCAATTTCATATAACAATTTTACTTTTAGAGCTATCAATATAGGAAAGTCCGCCATAGCAGATATAAATCCTCCTATACCTGTAGTAACTCCTGTTATCCCAGCTGTTTTTCTATAAAACTCTACTCTCTCATTAACTAACCTTTCTCTTTCTTTTAAAGGAATATAGAGTAATGGCGGATTAATTGTATACTCTGCACCCATTATGACTACTTTAACCATGTTTTTTATCACTTCTGTCATAATACTATGGTATTTCTCTGGTAAGATAGAATTAACTTTATCTTGAGCTTTCTTTGAAAAGTCGTTTATTTTTCTTGGCTTTGACTTCATGGTATCTTCCCATTTTTTCATTTTATTAAAAGCAATTAATTCATAATTATCCATACAACTCACCTTCTTATATATTAAAATTACTATTTTTAAATTTCAAAAATAATTATATTTTTATCAATTACACTATCATTCTATTTTACTACAGAGCCTTATATTTTGTAATATCCTTAAATATCATTATTTTAAAGGCTCTGTAACAAAATAAACTACTGGAAGTGCATAAGTTATGCTCAATAATTTAAATATATCTCAAAAGAAAAAGGAGCTGTCGCACTAATTATTTAGTGTGACAGCTCCTTTTTTTATTTAAATTATGCAAACATTGATATTACAAGTGCACCAACTAGTCCTGATAAACCTACTAAAGTTTCCATTACAGTCCAAGTTTTTAATGTTGTCTTTTCATCTATGTTGAATAGAGATTTAACTAACCAGAAACCTGAATCATTAACATGACTCATTACTGTAGCTCCACCAGCTATAGCCATTACTATTGCAGCTAAGTGTAGTTGAGAAAGCATTGCAACTTCTGGCATTGCAGCAATTATACCTGCTGCCATAGTCATAGATACTGTAGCAGATCCTATAGATATTCTTACAGCCGCAGCGATTACAAATGCTACTAATACAAGTGGTAGACTGCTGCTTGCTACTGCATTACCTATAACATCACCAAGTCCAGAATCTTGAAGCATGTATCTTAAGATTCCACCACCAGCTGTAACAAGTAATACCATACCTGCTGGTTCTAATGATTTAGTCATAACTTTTTCTAACTCTTCACGAGTAAATCCATATCTAGTTCCTAGAAGAACCATAGCAACTATTGTTGAGATAGTTAATGCTATAAATGGAGTTCCAAGGAAAGCAAATACTGGCTGTACTCCTGATAGTGCAGGAATAGCTTTAGATGCTGTATTTAATAAAATTAGTACTAATGGAATTAATATAATTGATACTACTGTTCCAAAAGAAGGTAATTTTTCGTTTTTCTTAATTCCAGCACTTTGCTCTTCAAAGCTCTTTGGTACTGGTACAAATATTTTCTTACCTATGTACTTACCAAATAAAGGTCCTGCAATTATCATTGCAAGTGTTCCTACTATTATACCAACACCAATAACATATCCTAATTCTACACCTAACATGTTAGCAACAAGTACTGGTCCAGGTGTAGGTGGAATAAATGCATGACCAACTGCAAGTCCAGCAAGTAGTGGGATTGCATATACTAATATAGATTTCTTTGTCTTTTTAGCAAGACCAAAAGCTAATGGTATTAATATTATTAATCCTGCATCAAAGAAAACTGGCATACCGATAACAAGTCCTGTTATCCCTAAAGCCCAAGCTGCTTTATTGTCTCCGAATTTATCTACCATTGTTATAGCTATCTGTTCTGCTCCGCCTGAACATTCCAAAATAGCTCCAAACATAGATCCTAGTCCGACTAGTAAAGCAATACCGGACAATGTATTACCTACTCCTTTTTCTATTGTACTTACAATTCCAGGTAATGGCATTCCAGCAATTACTCCAATGATGATTGCACTTACTACGATAGATATAACTGGTTGTAACTTAACCTTAATGATTAGAAACAGCAGTATCGCCATTCCAATTACAGCACCTAGAATTAATCTATCTGGTGATGCTACAAATCCTTCCATTAAAAATCTCTCCCATCCTATAAATTATTACTACTTCATATATCCACCCAACATTGGGGATACAGCATTTCTAGTGAAAATATTTAATATTCCTGATTTATATTTTTCCTCTTTTGGTACCCATTTAGTCTTACGCTCTGCAAGAACTTTTGCCACTTCTTCTTGGCTACATCTCTCGCCTTTGATACCAATAATCTCTAGTTTTCTTTCTTTTATATCGATTTCTATAATATCATCTTCTTCAATTAAGGCTATTGGGCCACCTTCTGCTGCTTCTGGTGAGATATGTCCTATAGCAGGTCCTCTAGATGCACCTGAGAATCTACCATCTGTTAACAATGCTATACTTGAGCTCAATTCTTCATCAGATGCAATAGCTTCTGTAGTATAGAACATCTCTGGCATTCCACTTCCCTTAGGTCCTTCATATCTAATTATTACAGCATCACCTGGTTTAATTCTCTTTTTAAGTACTGCATCTATAGCTTCCTCTTCACTATCAAAAGGTTTAGCTTTTAGTATAGCTTTATGCATTTCCTTTGGTACAGCTGAGTGTTTAACTACAGCTCCACCTGGAGCTAAATTACCTTTAAGAATTGCAATAGTACCATCTTTACCTATTGGATTATCATAAGGTCTTATTATATCTTCTCTCTTTAATCCTGTTTTCTTTAAGTATGAATAACACTTTTCATAATATCCATTATTCTTTAAATCTTCTAAGTTCTCACCTAAAGTTTTTCCTGTAACCGTCATTACATCTAAATGTAACTTATCTTTTATTTCTTCCATTATTGCAGGTACTCCACCAGCATAATAGAAATATTCTGCTGGCCACTCTCCAGCTGGACGGATATTTAAAAGATAATGTGCTCCTCTATGTAATCTATCAAAATATTCTGCGTCAAGTTCAATACCAAATTCACGAGCTATAGTCGGTATATGAAGTAATGAATTGCTTGATCCAGATATAGCAGCATGTACCATAATTGCATTCTCAAAAGATTTCATAGTGACCATATCTCTAGGTTTTAAATCCATTTTTGCAAGAGCTACTGCTTGCTCTCCTGCTTTTAAGGCAAAGTCATTTAAATCTTCACATGTAGCTGGCATTAAAGCACTTCCTGGAAGCATTAATCCTAGAGCTTCAGCCATAATTTGCATTGTTGATGCTGTTCCCATAAATGAACATGCCCCACATGATGGACATGCGTTATGTTTATAATAAGTTAATTCTTCTTCACTTATCTCTCCTCTTTGTTGCATAGCACTGTACATACCAATTTGCTCAAGAGTTAATAAGTTAGGACCGGCTTCCATAACTCCACCTGTTAAAACGATTGATGGAATGTTTAATCTACCGATTGCCATTAAATGTGATGGAACTGCTTTATCACAACTTGAAATAAATACTCCTGCATCAAATGGAGTTGCATTTGCATGAATCTCTATTAGTGATGTTATTGTATCTCTTGACACTAAAGAATAATTGATTCCATCATGTCCTTGAGCCATTCCATCACAAATGTCTGTTGCAAAGAAACGAGACGCTCTTCCACCTTCATCGAATACACCTTTTGCAGCGCTATTAACAAATCTTAAAAGGTGTGCACTACCTGGATGACTATCACCAAATGTGCTTTCTATTATAATTTGAGGTTTTGATAAATCTTCTACTGACCAACCCATCCCTCTTCTTAAAGGATCTAGTTCAGGTGCGATTTTTCTTAATTCTTGACTACGCATATCTTTTCTCCTTAAGTTTAAATATTTATCTCCCATAAGTTAAATACATGTGCTTAATTTATTAAATATTAATCATATAATTTAACTTATACTTGTCTGACGTCTGATGTATTTAAAATATATCATGGATAGGTTTTCATGTCAATAATTTTATATAAATTTATGTATACATTATCATTCATTGTTTTCTAGCTACTTTGATACTTTTTTTACTCTTAATACGTCATACAACTTTCGTTTTTATACTCCTATAAATAGACCGTATTTAATTTGTTCTCAAAATTAAAAGAGTTGTATGATGTTTACCATCTTACAACTCTTACTTTAAACAAAATATTTCAAAATACTTTTTAAATGGAATTTAAATTTCTTCTATTGTATACCAAATGTAAATATGTTGCATCATGTGCTCCCCTAGGATCTTTTCTTCTAATAGCTTCAACTATTTCTCTATGAGTTTCTATAGTTTCTATCTCAAGAGCATTTTGTGTCAACTCTATAAACATTTCAATTGATTTATCAATAATAGGTATTAATGTAGCCACTACTTGATTTTGACTAATTTTTGCAATTTGAGTATGAAACTCAATATCTTTTAATCTATGATTTTTCTTTGCTAATATTAATTTTTCAACTTCATCACATAGTGCTTCAAGTTTTTCTACATCCTCATCATTTGCCTTTGTAGCTGCTATTGCCGCTATTTCAGGTTCAATCATAAAACGCACTTCTAGTAAATCCTGTGCAAGTTTTAACCTATCCTTTACAAGATTTAAACCTAGAGGGTCATCTGCTACACCCTTTTTTGATGATATAAAAGTTCCTGCACCTCTTCTAACTTCTAAAATATTTTTAGATACTAATGCTTTAACAGCTTCTCTTATGGTGCTTCGACTTACATTAAGTTTTCCAGCTAACTCAAACTCATTAGGTAATTTATCTCCTTTACCTAAATCATTATCAACAATTAAACTTATAATTTCATCAGAAACCTTTTCAACTAAAGACTTTTTTTCTTCTCTCAACCTAAACCCTCCAATACCATAAACATTATAGCTTGTAAAGTTAGAAAAATCTATATCTTCTTATATATTTACAGCTTCTTTTGTGGCTCCTGAAGTTTTTTCATCAACATCTTTAGATTTAATATTAAATTCTTTAATATTATTTGGTTCCTTCTTATCTAAATTTTCAAATGCTACTGATAACATAAGTTTTATACGATTTAATTGATTTACAGTTGAAGCACCTGGATCATAATCTATAGCTATTATATTAGCACTAGGATTTCTTTCCTTCAAAGTCTTTATCATGCCTTTCCCAGTTACATGATTTGGCAAACAAGCAAAAGGTTGAAGGCATACTATATTGTTAACTCCTTCATTAATCAGTTCTAACATCTCTGCTGTTAAAAACCAACCTTCTCCTGTTTGATTACCTATAGAAAGTACAGGAGATGCCAGCTCTGCTAACTCTTTTATAGTTCCTGGTGCACAAAATCTCTTGCTCTTTTGTAGCTCTTTTTTCATTACTTTCCTATAACATTCTAAATACTTTATAGCAAATCTATTGGCATTCTTTGCAATGCTACTTTTACCTAAGTAATCAGCTTTAAATCCAGAGTTATACATACAATACATAAAAAAGTCCAATAGATCTGGGACTACCGCTTCTGCCCCTTCTTTTTCAAGCATACCTACTATATCATTGTTAGCTGTAGGATGATACTTTGCAAGTATTTCTCCTACCACCCCTACCTTAGGTTTCTTTATATCTAATAAAGCAATCTCGTCAAAGGCTTTGATAATATTTCTTACATTTTCATTAAATTCTCTTATATTTCCATTTTCTAAGCTTTTCATAGCAACCTTTTTCCATTTGTCATGAAGCTCATTTACCGATCCCTTCACTTTTTCATAGGGTCTTGTCCTATAAACAAGTCTCATAAATAAATCTCCATATACAAGCGCCATTGCTTCTTTATTAATAAATCCACCTGTAATATTAAAACCTGGTTGTTCTCCTAAGCCAACTGCATTTAAAGATATAATTGGAATTTGCTCAAATCCTGCATGTTTTAATGCCAATTTAATAAATCCTATATAATTTGTAGCCCTGCAGCCTCCTCCCGTTTGAGTCATAATAACAGAAGTATTATTTACATCATACTTTCCTGACTTTAATGCATTTATCATTTGTCCTACAACTATTATTGATGGATAGCAAGCATCATTATTTACATATTTTAACCCTTCTTCCACCGCCTTATAGTCCATAGCAGGCATTACATCAAGATTAAATCCGCATACCCTAGCTGCCACTTCAACAAACTCAAAATGTATTGGAGACATTTGAGGTGCCAATATTGTGTGTTTCTTTTTATGATCACTTGTAAATATAGGGCTATTGTAAACTATTGGTTCCTCTACAGGAATATAATTTTTTCTTATTCTTTCATCAATTGCTGCTTTTAAAGATCTTATTCTAATTCTTGCTGCCCCTAAATTATTACCTTCATCAATTTTCAAAACAGTATATATTTTTCCTTTTGAAGATATAATTTCAGCCACTTGATCTGTAGTTACAGCATCTAACCCACAGCCAAAAGAATTTAATTGTATAATTTCTAATGCAGGTTCCGTGGAAATATACGACGCTGCTCTATAAAGCCTTGAATGGTACATCCATTGATCAACTACTCGAAGCTTATTTTCTAATTTACTCAAATGAGCAATACTATCTTCCGTAAGAACTGCCATATCATTTGCCAGTATTATATCAGGAATTCCGTGATTAATCTCTGGGTCCACATGATATGGGCGTCCACATAAAACAATTCCTTTTTTATTATTTTTATGAAGGAATTCAATAGTTTCTTCTCCCTTTCTTTTAATGTCATCTTTATAGACTTGTCTAGCTGAAGCAGCTGCTTTTACTGCTTCTTTAGCTTCTGTTAAGGAAACCTTATACTCTTTAAACTCTGCAACAATTCTTTTTGCTAGCACCTTTTCATCATCAAGAGATACAAAGGGTTGAATAAATTTTACTCCCTTATCCTTAAGTTCATCTATATTGGTTCTAATAACTTCTGGATAAGAAACTACCATAGGGCAATTAAAATGATTATTAGCATCTTTATATTCTCTTTTTTCATAAGGCACACAAGGATAAAAGATAGTTTTTATTCCCTTATTTATTAAGTCCATAATATGTCCATGCACTAACTTTGCTGGATAGCAAGCAGATTCCGATGGAATAGTTTCAATTCCAAGTTGGAAAACAGACTTGCTAGAAGGAGCTGAAATTTGGACACTAAACCCAAGCTTTGTTAAAAGGGTATGCCAAAACGGATAGTTTTCATACATGTTAAGTACTCTTGGAATGCCTATAACCCCTCTTGGCGCTTCACTAGTTTTTAAAGATTTATATGCAAAAGTCCTTTTATACTTATATTCATATAAATTAGGTAACTTATCCTCTTTTTTCTTTTCCAGTCCAATGCCCTTTTCACATCTATTTCCTGAAATATATTCTTCCCCATTGCCAAATTTATTTACAGTCAAAAGACAATTGTTTCCACATCTTCCACACCTTTTAAAAGATGAATCCATTGAAAAGCTATCAACTTCATTCTTACCTAATAAAGAAGACTTATAGCCCTGTTCATATCTTTCTCTTGCAATTAAAGCACAGCCAAAAGCTCCCATTAATCCTGCAATGTCAGGTCTAACTGCATTTTTCCCTGAAATAAGTTCAAATGCACGTAAAACAGCATCATTATAAAAAGTTCCACCTTGGACAATAACTTTATCACCAATATCTTTTTCATCTCTGAGCTTTATTACTTTAAATAAAGCATTCTTTATTACCGAATAAGATAACCCTGCTGAAATATCTGAAACTTCTGCTCCTTCTTTTTGAGACTGCTTTACTCTAGAATTCATAAACACAGTACATCTTGATCCCAAGTCTACTGGAGCCTTAGATAATAGAGCCTCTCTAGCAAAATCCTCTATCTTCATATCCAAGGATTTTGCAAAACTTTCAATAAAAGAACCACATCCTGATGAACAAGCCTCATTTAATAAAATGCTATCAATCGCTCCGTTTTTAATTCTTAAACATTTCATATCTTGTCCACCTATGTCAAGAATAAAATCTACTCCAGGCAAAAAATGTTCTGCTGCTTTATAGTGCGCAATTGTTTCTATTTCTCCTATGTCTACGTGCAGTGCTGACTTTATTAATCCTTCACCATAACCAGTAACAGCAGAATTTACTATATTCACTCCTTTAGGAAGTTTTGAATATATGTCCTTTATAATCTCAACTACTTTTTCCAGAGGACTTCCTTCATTACTTTCATAAAAGGAATAAAGTATTTTTCCTCCCTCATCAATCAATGTAGCCTTAGTAGTTGTTGAACCTGCATCTATTCCAAGAAAAACATTTCCCTTATAATTATTTAATTCGCCACGACTTACAGCTGATATTCTATGTCTTAATTTAAACTCTTCATATTCTTTATCATTATCAAATAGCGGATTTAATCTAGTTGATTCAGTTTCCTTTATATTTGCAATACCTTCTATCTTATCAACTATTTTCTTTAATGTAGTACTTTCATTTTTTTCTGATAACAAAGCAGCACCTATAGCTACGAATAACTGTGAATTTGGTGGTGCAATAATTTGATCATCATCCAAATTTAAAGTTTCAATAAATCTTTTTCTTAGTTCAGACAAAAAGTAAAGCGGCCCTCCTAAAAACGCCACGTTTCCTCTTATAGGCTTTCCACAAGCTAGTCCACCAATAGTTTGATTAACTACAGCTTGAAAAATAGAAGCTGCTATATCAGATCTATTGGCTCCTTCATTTATTAATGGTTGAATGTCTGTTTTTGCAAAGACACCGCATCTTGAAGCAATAGGATATAACACCTTATAATCTTTAGCATATTCGTTTAACCCAGAAGCATCTGTATTTAGTAGTACTGCCATTTGATCTATAAATGCTCCCGTACCTCCTGCACAAGTACCGTTCATACGCTGTTCTATGCCACCAGAAAAATAAGTAATTTTTGCATCTTCTCCTCCTAGCTCAATAATTACATCAGTTCTAGGTATAAACATTTCTACTGTTTTAGAACATGCAATTACTTCCTGAACAAAATCAACATCAAGCCATTTTGAAACAGATAAGCCTCCTGAACCTGTTACTGATATGGTACAATTTATATTATTTAAATTATCATAGCATTCTAATACAAGACTTATTATTGTACTTTTTATATCTGAGTAATGCCTTTTATATCTGCTATAAACAATCTCATTGTCTTTATTTAATACTACAATTTTTACTGTTGTTGAACCTATGTCTAATCCAATCTTATAACTAGCCATTTCATTTCACCCACTTCTATTTCCTTTAACGAGAATCATTATAAATCACATATTCATAACAATATTATTAATTTTCAAACTTAATTTTTTGTTCTGATAATTATGTCTTTCATAAATGCAATATATAATTAATGATAATATAAATATGTTAAAAATATTAACTTTTATTATTAAATTTCTATAAAATCCTATCTATTATTATATAACTAAATTGTCAAATTAGTAAGTATTTGATTTCAATATAAACAAAAAAGTCGAGATTTAATTCTCGACTTCATCGTTTTGTTCATATGCTATTAAAACAACTTTTTTGTTTTCATTACTGGATAATTTGTTTTCCATTTCAGAAATCTGGTTTTTCATTTCATCAGACATATTTGCAAACTTATAGTCTTCAAATGGCATCATACGAACACCTCCTTATATATAGTTTATCCTGCTAACAAATAATTTATGAATGAAATAGTAAAAATTTTTCAAGTAAAAATGAGATTACATCTAAACTTGTAATCTCATTTATTATTAAAACTATATTTATTTATCACCATCAAGTTTTCTTTCAAGAAATGATTCAAATAAATAGGATATTATTGCAAAACATATAATTACCTCATTTGAAATCATTATTCCCTTAACTGCACTTTCCGCCATAGAAAGAGCTACTATATCAAATCCAACTTTTAAAATAAAGCTTATTATATTAAATTGATATTTTTTCAAATTTCCAGATGATTTTAATAATTCTACAACAGCTCCAATTATAGCTTCAATAAAGAAAGAAATAACTAGATATATTAAGAAAAACCTTAACACAGCTCCTACAGATGTATATTCAAAACCTAATATATTTAGAATTCCTCCACCTATAAAAAAGGTACATCCAAAAATAAATAAAATTACCAAAAAAATAATAACCGAACCTATTAAAAAGGAACTTAATTTATTCCCATTATTTTTCATAAAAAGCTATCCCCCATATTTTAATCCAACATTAAAATATGATAACACATCTTTTACTATAATAACAATAAATTATTAAAATAAAATATTGCAAGTTGAGTTCTATCCCTTAGATTTAATTTATCTAAAATATTACTTATATAATTTCTAACTGTACCTTCACTTAAAAATAATGTAGATGCAATTTCTTTATTGGATAACCCTTTAGATACCAAGGTTATGATTTGGAGTTCTTTTTCTCCTAAATTTAATTCTTCATTACTCTTTTTATCATTTTTCTTTGTTAGCATATTAGGAAGCTTAGATACTATCTCCTCACCAAAAACACTTTGTCCATTATATACCGCTTTCAGAGCAGGTACTATTCCTTCATAATGTTGTTTTAATATATATCCTTTAACTCCAATTTTTAATGCTGAAATTATATATTCATTATCCTCAAAAGTAGTGAGCAATAAAATTTTTGCTTCTTTATATTTTTTCATTATATATTCTGAAGCATCAATTCCTGTAGTTTCTTTCATTCTTATATCCATAAGTAAAATATCTGGTTCATACTTTTCATAAAGTATTTTAGCTTCTTCCCCATCATATCCTAATGCAACAACCTGAATTTCACCAGAAGACTCTATGATTGTCTTTAAAGATACCGCTATTAATCTATCATCATCAACTATTACTATTCTCATAATTTCCTCCTAGTACTCTTTTAATTTAGTTAACTATAGTGGGTATATATCAACTCAACAACATTTTTTATCGTATAAACGAAATAAAAATTTCAAATCCATTCTCTTTATTTATATTTATATTCCCATCCATACTAGTTACTCTCATCTTCATTCCTTCAAGTCCCATTCCAGTTTCACTTTTCTTATTTGTAATTGTACCATTATCTGCAATTATCAATTGATATATTTTAGGGTGTTCATATAAGTGAACCGTTACCTTTGTAGCATTTGAATGTTTTATAACATTAGCAAGGGCTTCTTTTACTATGGAAATAATTACATACTTCATCTTAACATCCATATCAGATTGTATATTATATTTATAATCTACTTCACAAAATTTAAATTCTTTAACTATCTTTAAAAGCTCCAAGTACAAATCAACAGCATCGTCATGTAGATCATGGATACTACTTCTAATAGAATTCATTCCTTCATCTAAAGTATTTTTTATATTATTTAACATATCCTTTGTGTCTTTCTCTTTTGTTATAGCCATTACGGCTCCTATTTGAATTATAGAACTAGTTAACAAATGGCCCACATTATCATGAATTTCCCTTGCAATACGATTTCTCTCATCTAAAGTGGCCATTTTTATCTGATAATTTTCCCTATTTATTAATTCTTCTACTTTTTTTTCTAGATTTAAAGACTCTTCTGTTAAATCATCTCTTCTTTTTATATATTGCCTTTGAAGCCTTTCATATTCATCATATTTATACTTTAATATTCCACTAATAAAAATAACTAAAGCTATAATTATATTATTTGCTACTGTGTTACATTGATAGTTTATAATAAATGGAATAACTTGAAATAGCCCATAAAATTTATACTTTGAATTTGCTATATCATAAAAAAGTAATGGTAAACCTATTAAAAACTCTGGATAAATACAAGCAATACAACTATAAATTATTAAAAATATTAAACTCAATTTTTCTTTATCTGCAATTTCTGAAAAAGCGCTTAAAATAATACATAATAATATTGCAATTATAAACTTTTCTTGTGAACTTATAGGAATAATAGCGATGGAAGTAATAAAAATTATTATACTTTTATTAATAATGTTGTTCATATAACATCTCACCTTACATTGATTGTCTAATTACATTTGTCACATCACTTTAATGACACAAGACACTTATTGTTTTTTATTCTATTTTATACAATATAAGTATAATAGAAATAAAGGAGAAAAGCTATGATTGTAAAGATTGAAAATTTAGTCAAAAGATACGGTAACTTAATTGCTTTAGATCATTTAAATCTACAAATTAATGAAGGTGAAATTTTTGGACTTCTTGGACCCAATGGTTCAGGTAAAACCACCACAATAAATTGTATATTATCACTATTAAAATATGATAAAGGTTCCATCGAAGTATTTGGTGAAACTATGAAACCCTCTTCTTATCACTTAAAAAAAGATATAGGAATCGTCATGCAAAATGTAGCTGTATTTTATGATTTAACTGTACTTGAAAATATAGATTATTTTTGTGGCTTATATATACGCAATAAAAGTGAAAGACAACAACTTGTAAATGAAGCAATAGATTTTACAGGTTTAAATGAATATAGAAATTTACCCTCTAAAAAACTTAGCGGTGGTCTTTTGCGAAGGCTAAATATAGCTTGTGGAATAGCTCATAAACCCAAATTAATTATTTTAGATGAACCAACCGTTGCCATTGACCCTCAAAGTAGAAATCACATTCTTCAAGGAATAAAAAAACTTAATAAAGACGGAGCAACAATTATTTATACCTCCCACTACATGGAGGAAGTAGAAGAACTCTGTACAACCATTGCAATTATGGACAATGGGAAAATAGTCGCTGAAGGTACAAAAGAAGATTTAAAATCAATGATTTCCATTGGAGAAAAAATAATTGTAGAAGCCTTTGGACTAACTCATTCACATCTAAATGAAATAAAAAATCTAAAAAATGTTAATTCAGTGGAATATGATGATAATAAACTGATAATTAGAACAACACAAAATTGTAGTATCCTTAGTGAAATTATCCATTATATTGATAAAAATAAGATTGCCTATGGAAAGATTTATTCTGAACTGCCAACTCTAAATGATGTTTTTTTAGAAATAACGGGTAAAAATTTAAGGGATTAGGAGGTTTTATAAATGTTTTTCTATATTTATAAATACAAAATGAAAATCTTATTGAGAGAAAAAGTTGTAGTATTTTGGGCTCTAATTTTTCCAATAATATTAGCTACACTATTCAATCTCTCAATATCCAATATGTTTAAAAATAACACCTTTGAGAAAATAGATATTGCATTAGTTGAAGAAAACTCATGTGACAGGAATTTCATTACCGTTCTTGAAGAAAGTGAATTATTTAATATAATCAAAGTAACCTCTACTGAAGCTGATAAACATTTAAATGATGGTGATATATCTGGAATTATAAAATTAAATAAAGATATTAATGTAATAGTGAAAAAAACAGGAGCAAATCAATCAATTATAAAGGAATTTGCAGATGAATATATACAAAAGTCTTCTACTATTAAAAATATAGTTTCTAAGGATCCTACTTCTATAAAAAATGACTTTTTAATCTCTGAAAATTCAAATAAAGATTATCTTAAAAATATACCTATTAATAATTCTTCCAATATAATTGTAGTGTATTTTTATACCATTGTAGCAATGACATGTTTAATGGGATCTAACTATGGATGTGAAGATATAGTATTAACTCAAGGAAATCAATCTAGTATTGGTGTAAGATTAAATGTTTCACCTGTAAACAAAATAAAGTCCTTATTATCATCTAGCTTGGCAAGTCTCACCTTTACATTTACTGCTGTTATTTTATTAATTTTATATATCCAATTTGTCTTAAAAATTAGTTTTGGAGATTCAATAGGATTAATTTTGCTGCTATGTTTTGTTGGTGCCTTTACTGGAATTTCTATGGGAACTATGGTCAGCTCAGTATTGCCAAGCAAAAGTGAAAATTTTAAAACTGGTATTTTAATTGCAATTTCTATGGTGTCCTCTTGTTTAGCTGGGATGACATCCTTGAGTTTTAAATTTTGGGCTGAAGCTCATATTCCATTTATAACTCATATTAATATAGCTACATTAATTACAGATGGATTTTACTCCCTTTATTACTATGATACCTATTCACAATATTTTAAATGTCTAGGGATGCTTACACTTCTTGGAGTAATTTTCTCAACAATAACCATATTGATGATAAGGAGGAAACAATATGAAAGTATTTAAGGAATATTTTAAAATAATAAAGAAAAGTGCACTTCCAACCATTATTGGCTATGCTGCTTTATTTATAATTATAACAACTTTTTTTAGTCGGTCTACTTCAGATACTTTACCACCTTCCTTTGAATCATCAAAATGCCCTATTGCCATTATTAATGAAGATAATTCTCCCTTATCTTCAAACTTAGAAAAATATATTGGTGATAATTCAGAAGTTATAGATATTAAACAAGATGAAAAAAGCTTAAAAGATGCTTTATTTTATGGACAATGCGAAATTATAATTACAATCCCTAATGGTTTTGGAACTGCTTTTAAAAGTTCAAATCCTTTGGAATTAACTTATATATCTGCGCCTAATTCTACTAGCAGTGTTTATTTAGAATCTATGTTAAATAAATTTTTCTCTACAGCAGCCTTATATTATAGAAGTAATGTTTATACTGATGAAAACGAAATTTTTAAAGCTATAACTACCGATCTCAGTCATCGTTCAAATGTAACAATAAATAGCAGTAATAAGTCAACTTCAACGTCAGCTATTACTTTCTATTTCAACTATCTACCCTATCCTTTAATATGTATTTTAATCTATAGTATTGCAATTGTTACTAATATATTTAATGATAAAGATTTAAAGAGAAGAAATCTTTGCTCCCCTATATCTCTAAGTAGTTTTAATATGCAATTATTTCTAGGCCATGGTATCTTAGCTTTGATTATATGGATTATTTTTATTGCTGAAGCCTTATGGATGTACAAGGCACAAATATCATCAACTCAAATTATTCTTTATTCAATAAATTCTTTTATATTTACTTTAACTACTTTAGGATTAAGCTTTTTCATTGCAAATTTAATTCCTAAAAAAACTGTAAGTGCTGTATGTAACTGTGTTGCTTTAGGTACATGTTTTTTAGGCGGTGCTTTTATTCCTCAAGAATTTTTAAGCAAAACAGTACTAAAAATTAATACAGTAAATCCTGTTTATTGGTTTGTACTATCAAATAATAAAATAGCTACAATTAATAATGTAGCTGAGGGAAACTTGAACTCCATCTATTTATATTGGTTAATACTAATTTTATTTGCAATTGCATTTTTAGCTTTAGCTCTACTTTCCATAAAACAAAAGAGAACTTCTTATCAATACTTATAAGTTTAATGCGAGAAAAGCTGAATTATCAACGCTCACTGGGGCTTCGAAGCTGACACACAGTAATTATAAATCTAATGTAAGACGGCAGTGGAGATTTGAATTTAAATTTAAATAGTATGAGCTCCTGCAGATACATTCACTTATGATAATTCAGCTTTTTTTTCGCATATAATTAATATAAGAATTGTAACAGTCGAAGTGTTACTGAAGGATGGGATTCCTACGGGAATCCTTATTATTTTGTTAAAAAACTAATAATTTAGTTTGATGAGCTATATAAAGTTTCGAGCGGTCCTGTAGATTGTTCACTTGTAGTGGTATATCTTGTAGCAGCAAAGTTTCATCTAGTATACGAATTGTAGTGAGTGGATATTTCAGGTATACTAGATATTTTGAGTTATACGGAAATATATTATATAATTGTATTAAAGTTACACATGCAGAGGTGGGGGAATCCAATAATGAGTAATATTAATCCATTTGATAAGTGTCCAGTTTATGAAACCAATAACTTAATATTTACAAAAGTTAAGGAAGAAGATGCAATAGACTTATTTCAGTGCTATTCTGACCCGATTACTAAAAATCGTATGAATAATGATAATTGTGGAGGTATATGGGATACACACAATGTTGACGCTGTAATAAATGGCATTAAGGGATGGTCGCAAGAATTTGACGATAGATTTTATATAAGATGGAGTATTAATAATAAACAGACAAATAAAATAGTAGGTACTATTGAAATATCACCTATTCCCAACACAACAAGATTTTGGGATGGTGCTTGTCAGACTGGTATATTAAGAATAGACATCATTTCGTCTCTTGAAAATAAAATAGTTTTATCTGAAATTTTAAGAATGGTTTCTGATAATTTTTATGTAGACTTTGATATTAAAAATATCATCATTAAAGCAACTAAAGACGATGAAGAAAGAGTTTTAGCCTTGGAGAATAATAGTTTTCATAAATTAGAGAACAGCACCTTTCCTTATAGTGATTATTATATAAAAATAAAATAACACCCATTGGGGCCTTTTTGAGTGAATAATGGCAAAGTGAAGAGTGAAAAGTCACGGATGAGATTCTTACAGAATCCCTATATTTTTGTAAAAAAGCTAGCGTTGCTGAAGGTGATAAAATGAATAAAAAGAGTAGAAGAATAATTATAGGAATTACACTTGTGTTTTCATCAATGGTATTTATAGCTGCATCAAATAACTATACTAAACCTAAAAACATGAAAGAAAAAGCACAATATTCAACGTTTTTAAAAAGTACTAATGATGCTTCAAAAGTTGTTGCGACTGTTGATGGTAACCCAATAACTAAGAATGATGTAGATAATGCTAAATTATTTAGACAAGATAATCTATCTGATAAAGAGATGATAGACAGATTAATTAAAAATAAACTTTTAAAAGAAGAAGCTCCAAAACTCGGAGTACATGTAACATTAGAAGAAGCTAAAGAAGAAGCCTTGAGACAGAAAAATATTATTGAATCTAATAGCAGTGAAGAAGATAAACAGAAAATTTCAGATATTATAGCTGGTTTAGGAATAACTCCTGAACAATATTGGAATGAATATGTCCCAATGGAATATGAAAAAATAATGACTATTGAAAAAGTAAAAAAAATTATTGGTGACCAAGCCAAAAATAATAAGTTAAAGTCTTCTAATATGGATTTACAAAAAGTAAGAACTGACGCTATTGAAAATTTTGAAAATCAACTAATAGAAAAAGCTGATGTAAAAATATTCAATTAAGTCTTGATGGTTCTTTTCTTAAATAAAAATACAGCCTACTATGATAAATTTATTTTATCATAGTAGGCTGTAACGCTTTATAATTTAAGGGAACCATAAGGTTCCTTTTGAAAGAGCCAAACTAGGTAATCCGCTTCATATTCACTCCTATCATATAGGGGGTTGAAAGGGGACCCTGTCCCCTCCGCTTTAAGGAGAGATTCCTCAAAGGGAACCATAGGGTTCCTTTTGAAAAAGCCGAACTAGGTAATCCGCCTATTGGTATATCGCTTGAATTGGAGGTAAGTTAGCTGCCTTTCTTGCAGGCACAACCCCAAAAATTATTCCTGTAAGCACTGAGGTTATAAGTGATATTAAAACTGTTCTTAGAGTAAGAACAGGGGCAAATGGCATCATTGTTCCAACAAGTTTAGCAAATATAACACCTATTCCCAGACCCAATATACCTCCAACAGCAGTTACTATTACAGCTTCAATTAGAAATTGTAATAAAATATTACTTGGATAAGCTCCTATTGCTCTTCTAATACCTATTTCTCTTTTTCGTTCAGAAATGGATACATACATAATATTCATTACACCAATTCCAGCTACAAATAATGATATTCCTGATACTACTGCAATAAAACCAGTAATAGCCTCTATAATTTTACTAAAAGCCTTTGTCATTTCATCAGGATCTTGCACCTGATAAGTTCCTTGAACATCAGGATGAGATTCTTTTAAGAAGTCTAATACTTCATCTCCCACTTTTTTCTTGTCCTTATTTGTATCAATTATAACATTGATACTTGCTACACTATTCATCTCTTCACCAGAACTAATGTCGTTATAATCTTTTGGAAGTAAAAAACTACAATTTGTTCCTAAAGACATTATAGAGTTAAAATCAAACTTATATTCTGCTAGTACCCCTATTACCTCATAATGACTACCCATAACATTAACACCTTTGCCAATAGCGTCATTAGGAGAGTCAAATAAAAACTTAGCATCCTCATAAGTTAATATTATTGCGCCTTCATCATCCTTTGAAAAACTTCTACCACAAGCTAGCTTAATATTTTGATCTTCATACTTTTCTATAATTAAACCTCTACTTGAACCAAAGAATTCAACATTAGCAAAGGCTATATCTCCTAACATTGACATGCCAAGGCCATTTTGCACTTCTACTTTTTCAACACCATCTATTGTCCCAATTTCGTCTATATCATCATCACTAAAGGGCTCAATAAATTGAGACATAGAATTACTATTATAGTCAGGTGAAAAAATAACTGATATTTTATTTATAGAACCCGTAGTTGCAGAATCATTTACTTGCTTTTTAAGTCCATCTCCAATAGATAATATGGTTACAACAGAACTAATTCCAATAATTATTCCTATCATTGTAAGAAATAGTCTCACCTTATGTCTTTTAAGGCTATAAAAAGATGTTTTAATAAGATTAAGAATCGACATTTGTAATCTCCTCCTTAATCCTTCCATCCTTTATTCTAACAACCCTGGTGCTATATGATGTTAATTCTTCATCATGAGTTACCATAACGATGGTTTTCCCTGATTTATGAAGATCATGAAAAATACCCATAACAATCTCACTATTTTCACTATCTAAAGCTCCAGTTGGCTCATCAGCAAAAATAATGGAGGGTGAATTAATCAAAGCCCTTGCAATTGCAACCCTTTGTTGTTGTCCTCCGGATAGTTCATTAGTCATGTTATTAGCTTTTTCCTCAAGTTTAACAAGCTGCAAACACTCTAAAACTTTCTTTTTTCTCTCTTCTTTAGAATATTTTCTTGAATATAATAAGGGTAATTCAATATTTTGAAATACATTTAAAGAGTCTATAAGATGAAACTGTTGGAATACAAAGCCCATGTGTTGATTTCTTACACTACACCTGTGTTTTTCATCAAAATTACTTGTATCCTCACCCATGAAAATAAACTTTCCACTTTGATAATTATCTAAAAATGATAAAATGTTCATAAGTGTTGTCTTTCCACTTCCAGACTTCCCCATTATCATAATAAATTCACCAGGATCTACTTCCATATTAATATCCTTTAGAGCTTTAAATTCATCTCTTTTTAAAAAATAGCTTTTATTTAAATTTTCAAGTCTTATTATGGCATTATTCAACTTTGTCCCCCTCTTTCATGGTAAGAGTAGGAACTTTTATAATTTTTTCTCCTCCTTGAAGACCTGAATTTATAATACTGTCACTGTCTTCTTCACCGTCAACTTCAACTTTAACTTTTTTAAGGGTATTATCTTCTACCACAAAAACTACTTTTTCATTATCGATTTCAATAATAGACTCTGTTGGAATCTTAATTTTGCTATCTAAAAGCTCTAACACACACTGAACATGATATCCATTAACAAGTTTGTCCTGGTTATTAGGAGTAATTTTAACATTATAATATGATAATTGGTTACCACCTTGGGAAGAACCAGTAACACCATTAGTTGGCATCACAACATTTGAAGCTTGAGGATTACTATCCTTATAATAAATTGTCCCCTCTAAAGTATCCTTAGTAGCTAAAACATTGATATTTACCCCTTTTTCAACTTCTATTTTTCCATGATCCTTTTCACTTACAAGTCCATCAATATAAAAATCTGTACTTTGTATTGTCATATATGGTTCACCTGGTGTACTAGGAATTTTCCCAATAGAAATAACGCCACTACAAGGAGCTAGGACTTCTTTGAATTGTTTTTCCTTTAGCCCTTTTAACTGCTCATCTAGCGAACCTATCTCAACAGTAATATTATCAATTTCATTTGTATTTATCATCCCAACACTTTGTTCTGGAGACAACGCTGCATTTTTCTTTGCTTCATCAATACTTTTTTGTGCTAATGCTTTACTTTTTACTAACTTATTTTTTTGTAATTCTAATGTCTTTATTTCGTTTGTAACTTGAGTGTTATTATATACAAAAAGAACATCGTCCTTTTGCACTTCATTACCATCCTCAACTTTTACACTATCTACTTCACCCATTGTTTGATCATAATAAACATATTCTCTATCCCTAGGTAATACAGTACCATCAATAAAAATCTTTTTATGAGTAGGTACGGTTATAGTTTCCATGGACTTTACTTCACTTTCAGATTTTTTTAACATTGCAATCTTAATGGCTGCTATAGAAATAATAACCACCATAACTATAATTCCAAGGATAATAAATTTCTTTTTGTTGTTTTTCATATTTTTCACTAACTTTTCCTTCCTTAGCTTATTTATAATTTTTTAATTACTTCATATACTTAAAAACATTTTTAATAAGTAATAAGAAAATACCTTGAACAATAAGTAATCCAACTATTGCAGATACTATAGTCATTACATTTGGTGACATAATGATTGAAGTAATTACTTGGACAATATATCCTCCTGTAAATAAATATACGCCCATCTTTTTCCATTGGAACACTAAGATTAACCCTACAAACATAAATATAGCAATAATTATACTAATTACAGTCATAGCTGTACTTGGTGGTGTTGCTTGAGCCATCTCATAGTATTGGGTCATAAATTCACTATCTTTAGTAAATAAACCTATTATACTACTAACAATACTTATTCCTTGAAAAATCAAAAATACAATTAAAAATGCTGTTAAACATCCCCCTCTTTTTTTCTCTTCGTTTAAATTTTGATTTAATTGATTGTCTTCCATATTTTCTTCCCCCAATTTTTATTAATTAAAGCTTAATTGCTCTATATAAGTATATTACCATAAATATTAATTTATTGTAAATTAATTGTTTTTATGTTAACATAATTAAAAATCAGTAACTTTTTCAAAGCGAACAGTTACTGATTTAAAAGATTTTATTTAATTAAGCCATCTGAAATACTGTAGATTTGTTAATTTTTTCTTCCTTGCTATCATTTATTATATCTTGAACTTCATTAATACCACTTTCAATAGTGTTTTTTACATCTTTAGAAGTATTAACTACAGTATTATAAACACTCATAGAACCTTCCTTAACTTCATTACTAACGCACTTCACTGTGTTTATAACTTCCTCTCCAACAGTTACAATGGCCTTTCCTACTTCTCTTACATTATCCATAGATTCCACTATGTTATTTTTTATATTATTATAATCTTCACTTATTGTGGTGAATCCCTTTGAAATTGTACTTGGTATATTTTCTATAGAAGTAGCTACACCAGATAAACCTGCTTTTAAAATTCCTGCCGTTTGAATACTTTTACTGATAATTCCACTTGTTGGATTGTCCCATGTTGCTTTTATACTAGTTGCAGTTACAGCCACATTGCTAACTATATTAGCTATATCACTACTAACAGAAACTGCAGTCTTAACAGAAGTAGTCACTATAGAATTAGCAGATTTTTTAATTTCTGAAGCGGCATTCTTTAAATCACCAATGGTAGTTGTAACTTGTTTATAGGTGCTAGCTATATGACCTGCCGTATCTGTAATTTTATTACTTACAGATTCAGAAACCTTTTTAAATGTGTCTACTGCAGCTTTTGCACTACTTGTTATCTTTTCTGAAACAGACTGTACATTATCTAAAACACTATTACTTACAGATATAGCTGTTTCCAAAAACTTAGTTACCTTATTAACCGTATAATTAAAATTATCTGCTACTGACTTGAAAAAACTACTTACTGAACTTTTAGATGTATTAGATACCTTAGATATCTCTTTACTTTCATTTTCACATGATATATTCATGGAATCTCTATAATCCATTGTAGCAGTCTTTAAATTTTTATCATGACAATTATTAATATGTTCTTCTTTATTTACTTCTTTTTCATTTCCAACCTTATAATTTGTATTTAAATTAACATTACTAGTTATTTTCATACTCACTCACATCCTTAACTTATAAATGGTTACTAACAATATTTACCTTGAGCAGAATACATACCATTATGAATTAAATTAAATGTATCTTCTAGAATATAAGCTCCATCTATAAATAATTTAATATTCCACATTCCTTCTTGGCAAATCTTTTTATTATTGCTCAGTTCCATCCAAAACCATAAAGTAATTGGATCGGAACTATCCTTACTAGGTGAGAATAAATTATTTTCAGTAACCTGAAATAACTCTCCTGATGGAGTATACCAACATACAGTAGCTGTATGTAATCCAGTTACATTAGTAAAAGTAAATCTTGTAACTACTTTATCATCAACTGTTTTATTAAAGGATTTTTTTATAGCCACATTTTCTTCTTCTGATACTGATGAGTTCATATTATACTTATCAATATGAACAGTATACTGAGTATTATTATACATTCTTTCATCATCATCATTTATCATTATCACTGACCATAACTCTTCCTTTTCATTTGGAAGATACATATTAGCTAATGGATCGTTTAACTTTAATTCACCATTTATTATAAATCTATAGAAATGTTCTCCTGATGGAATTTCACAACTACATGTCCAAATTCCATCTTCCTTGTTCATTTTCCCACTTTCAACATTATAATTATTAAAACTACCAATTACAGATATAGATTTTATATCTATATTACTTTCTTCATACTTAAAAACAACTTTCATTTTAAAACCCCCAGTCTACCTTAAATCGTATAATATATTATCGTACATTTATGCTAATAATTTATACCACTTGAATATATTACTATGTAAAAAAGGCTATACCACTAACATTACCTAGTGGTATAGCCCCTTCTTATTGACTATTTTTTAAATATAGACAAGATACTTTTAAATAATCCTGTTCCTTTTTCTTCTTTTTTCTCTTCTACTTTAACGGATTTCTTATTTTCTTCTTCCTTAGCTTTCTTTGCACTTTCAGTGGTGCTAGGTTTGTTTTCGTCATTAATTCTCATTACGAATTTAACTTTACCTTCCATTCCATCAGTTAATCCTGAGAATGTACCATATTCATCTGAAAGCTTAACTAATTCATCTTTTACTTCCATGAAGCCGTCTATATCACCTAAAACAGTATTACCTTTTTCATTAATTTTATCTAAACCATCTGCCTTAAGTTTTGCAACACCTTCATATAGTTTGCTGCTTCCATCTGATAACTTATTAATTCCAGCCATGACTTGATTAGAACCAGAATATAAATTCTCACTACCAGTCCTTAAAATAGCTCCACCATCATTTAGTGCATTAGCTCCTACTAATAGAGAACCTGCACCATTAGAAAGCTCTTTTCCCTTCTCAGAATATACTTTAGATCCTTCTGAAACTTTTTTTGCTCCTGCTTCAAGTTCTTTAGATTTACCAGCTAATTCATTTAACTTTCCTGTTAATGTAGCACTTCCACTATATAAATCTCCAATTCCTTTACCTAAAGCAACAGATTTTCCACTTAATTTATTAGCACTTTCAACAATTCCTTCACCTTTTTGAGTATATAATTTAGATCCTGCTGATGCTTTACCTAATCCAGCTTCTAAATCACCAAGTCCTTTAACAGCCTCCTGAGTTCCCGTTTGCAATTCACCAAACCCACTCTTTTGTCCAGCAGCTACTGCTCCTAAAGTTTGACTTATAGCATCTAATTTTTTTCCCTCTTCAGATTCAGGGGCAAATTTACCTTTTAATTCATCTACTTGCTTTTGAACTCCTTCTATTGTTGTAACAGTACCAGCTAATTTTTGCATTTCAGGTGCTTTTGCTTCTAAGCCACCCTTTATTTTCTTTACTCCTTCTAAACTTTGATCTATTCCATTGTTTATGTCTCCATGAGCTTTAACATATGCATCTAATCCGTCTCTTAAAGCATTTACACCTTCATTTGTAAATTTAGTTTGATTTTCTAACAATTCTTTTAAACCTGCTGTAACTTGAGTTGAACCATCTCTTAATTGTGGTGCTCCAGCTGCCACTTGACTTACTCCAGCTGTTACCTGACTTATACCACCTTCAATTTGACCATAAGCTCCCACATATTTATTGACACTATCTGATAAAGTATTTACTCCAGCATTAATTTTTCCGTAATTACCAAGATAAGTATCAACACCATTTCTTAAAGTTCCAACTCCAGCATTAAATTCATTATATTTAGATTGTAATTCTTTTTCTCCATTATTTAGCTCTTGAGCTCCACTTAATAAATCTTCTCCACCTTGTTTTAATTGATCTAATTGAGATCTTAAATCATCAAGGTCATCGTTAGCATCCATATCTTTTAGGTCTAAACCTTCAGTAGTTGCCATAACAACCATAGATGGAACAGCAAAGTCTTCAGTCTTACCTTCAATAACTATCTCATCTTTAACATCTAAGTCTACTATACTATCTATTTTTAAAGATTCCATAAGTCCAGGAACTGCAACAAATGTAATATTAGCATTATTTCCATCTGTTATCATTTTTCCGTTGTTAATTTTAACATCTTTAAAATTGTCATTTGGCATAATAATTTCAGAGGCAACTACAAATGGGACATATACTCTTCTGTCTTCTCCTGCAATCTTCATTACTTTGCTTTCATTGTTTTTAACTTTCATAGTAATTTTAAAGTTACCTGATTGACCTTTTGCCTCAGCAGGATCAACTGTCTTACCATTTAGTTCATACTTAATATCTACAGAAATGGGAAGTTCTCTTTCGCTTTCTCCTCTGTAATATAAATCTTTTCCATCTATATTCCAAGTTAAAGTATCCCCATTTGCAGTTGGTGTTTCTTCACCCTTTACGTTTTTAACATCTTTTAAATTACATTTATCTTTAAATTCTCCAAGGTTTTCTTCACCTTTAATCCAAGTAGAAACTATTCTTTGTTCTACTTTTCCATTATCCTTCATTATTACATAAACAGTTTCATCTTTACATATATCTTGTGCAAAAGCTACTGTTGAACTTAGCATAGTTGCTGTTGTAGCAAGCACTATAACTCTCTTTGATAAAGTTTTTCCTTTCATATTATGCAACCTCCTCAACTACTTTTTTCTTAAATCCCTTACTAGTTTTAGCTATCATTCCTTTGCAAAGTAATAAAATACCTGGCAATATAAATAGAATTACAAACATACTAATAATTGCTCCTCTAGCCATTAAAGTACAAAGTGAACTTACCATTTCTAGTTTAGATATAATACCTACACCTGCTGTTGCACCAAAGAATGTCAACGCACTTGTTATTACTGATCTAGAAGAACTTTGCAATGCTACCTTCATAGCATCATGCTTGTCATCATAATTTTGCAATTCTTCTTTGAATCTAGATGTTAAAAGTATAGCGTAGTCAACTGTTGCTCCTAATTGGATTGTTCCAATTACAATTGAAGCTATAAATGGTAACTCAGATCCTGTATAGAATGGGATTCCTAGATTTATAAATATTGCAAGTTCAATAGCTAGTACCAATAATATTGGTAAAATAGGTGATACAAAGATTATAGCTATAATTAAGAAGATTGCTGCTATTGATGCAATACTAACATTTTTAAAGTCTATATCTGTAATATCAATTAAGTCATCAGTAAGTGGAGCTTCTCCTGAAACTAATCCAGTTTCATCATACTTTTTAACTATATCTCTCATCTTAGCAATCTGATCATTAACTTCATCTGTTGCAGCCTTATATTTTGAGTTTACAACAAATATTTCATAGTCTCCGTTTTTAATACTCTCCATTACCTCTTCTGGAAGAAAATCTTCTGGAATCATAGGTCCTAAGTATTTTTCAAGAGCAACTATTGAAGTAATACCATCAAGATTTCCTATTTCATCAGTCATTTGCTTAACTTTATAGTTATCTAAATCTTTATCTATCAAAATCATATCTGTACTTGTCATATTATAGTCATTTTTCATTTTGTTTGTACCAACTATAGATGGCAAACTATCTGGCAAAGTTCTATCAAGATTGTAATATACATCTGCATGAGTTTTACCTATAAATGCAGGTATAAATACAAGTACTCCTATAAGTACAAATAACTTATGATGTTTTACAACAAAACTTGAAGTCTTATCAAATGTTGGTAACAGTGTTCTGTGTGTATGCTTATGAATAAATTTATCAAAAGTTAAAATCAATGCTGGTAAAACTGTTACTGTACAAATAACTCCAAATAAAACTCCCTTAGCCATAACTAGTCCAATATCTTTACCTAAAGTTAAATCCATAATACATAGTGCTAAGAAACCAGCTATTGTTGTAAGCGAACTACCTGTAATTGAAACTATGGTATTTTCAATTGCTGTTGCCATAGCCTGGGTTCTATCCTCTGTAAGCATTCTCTCTTCATCATACCTATGAAGTAAGAAAATTGAGTAATCCATTGTTACTCCTAGTTGTAAAATAGCCGATAACGCTTTAGTGATATATGAAATCTCACCAAACATTATATTGCTTCCCATATTATACATTATTGCAATCCCTATACTTAATAAGAATATAAAAGGAATTGCAGAAGAATCCATTGTAAGTGCTAATATAATTACTGATAATACAACTGCTATTAAAATATAAATAGGAGTTTCTTTATCTGATAAGTCCTTAGTATCTTTTACAATAGCAGCCATTCCACTTAGAAAAGTATCTTTTCCAGCTGTTTTTCTAATTTCCTCTATGGCATTTTGTGTTACCATGCTTGCACTACTTTCATCAAGCATAACAAACATCATGGTTGAACCTTCCGCATAAAATACATTTTGAATTTCACTTGGAAGTATTTCTTTAGGAACTGATAAATCTAAAAAATCATCCATCCATAAAACTTGATTGACCCCATCAATCTGTGCAACTTCATCTTTAAGTTTAGAAACATCCTTGTCCTCCATTCCCTCAACAATTAACATCGTTAAGGAACCGCATCCAAAATCCTCTTTGAGTATCTTTTCAGCCTTTACTGTGTCTAGATTTTGTGGTAAGTAGCTTAATATATCGTAATTAGTCCTTGTTTTTATAAATCCTATAAAGGATGGTATTAATAATAAAAATGCTACTACCAAAATTACTACCCTACTTTTAGCTATTTTTTTAGCTATAGTGTTCATGGCTCATCTTCCTTTCCATCGTCTTCCTTTCTTTGTCTTATTAAATTTTATACTGACCAGTCAGTTTTAATCAAAGATAAAAAAGTTTCTATTTCGGTAATTACAGACAATTTAAGGTTAAATTTTAAAAATACCTCACCATTGCTCTACTTTGCTCTTATTTAGTCAACATATTAACGTATTTTTCAAAAAATGAATTTGAATCATGATAATATTTCATAAATGTCAAGTTAATTTTTCATATATATTTTACTTGAAAGTGCATAATTCCTTTATCAAAGTGATATTAATGCATTTTGAATCAATTATCTGTGACAATTTATAAAAATAGATTCATTGAAATATTTTCAGAATTATCAGTTAATTGCATTTTTTTCATTTTATATTTCTTATCTTCATAAAACATAGATATGATTTTAATAATTTTTTTACAATTATTAATAAAAAATAACAACATATTTTCAAAACAGAAAATAAAATGCACTTGCAAATTCATACAAGTGCATTTTATTTATCTTATTAACTAAAATACTTTATATATTAAAGAAGCAAGAAACCTATATATTCCCAACTACTTTATCTTTCACAACTGCGAAAAATTCTCTTACATAGCAATTAACAGTAACCATTGGACTTGATTTCACAGCATAACCTGACACATTTGTAAACCCTAACTTTTTAGCTATCATACATGCTCTCATAATATGAAATTTATTTGTTACTATGACTATATTAGAATCTTTATCTTCAATAAGCTCCTTTGAAAACTTTAGATTTTCAACTGTACTAGTAGACTTATCTTCTGTAATAATTCTTTTCTCACCTATTTCTCCACTAATCAATCCTGCTTTTATAACTTCAGCTTCAGACAAGTTTTCCCCTGGTCCTTGTCCACCAGATGCTATAGCTATAGTATTAGGATTATTTTCAAGATAATCTATAGCTCCATCAATTCTTAAAGATAAACTATGAGATGGAACATTTCCCTTAACTTGGGCTCCTAATACAATTAAGTAGTCTGCATCACTTTTAGGCGTCTTGTTCCCCGAACATATTATCATCCCTTCAACCCAAGTAAAAGTTGATATTACAATTAAACAAATAACTCCAACACTTATCAATACGTTTTTCTTAATATTAACTTGTCCAAGAATTATCTTCTTTAAAATCTTTGACACGATAAGCGCAACAATACCTATTACTAACCAAAATTCAGAAAATGCTATAGTAAATCCAGAACTTAAAACTAAAACAAAATAATATATTAAGGAAAAAATCCCTATAGCACTCAAAATTACACTTAAAACACCCATGTACAACCCTCAATTCTTAATTCTTTCATATTCTAGTGTCATTATAACTATAATTATATACGAAATACCTTATGAAATAATTAAGAACTTATTACAAAATTCAAAAGTTATTAATATTTTCATTAATGCAAATTGTTTTCACTTTGGAGCTACTGAGGGGACTCGAACCCCTGACCTGCTGATTACGAATCAGCTGCTCTACCAGCTGAGCCACAGTAGCATACATGAGAGGATGGTTTATTCCATCCTCTATTTATTTTAGTACCTTAGGTTTACTTTTAATTCCCTTTATACCTAGATTACCGTAAATTTCACTAACTGTTCCGGCTGTAATAAATGCATCAATTTGCTCTTTTTTCACAAATTCCATAAGATAAGAAAACTCATTTCTTGTCATTAAACTTTCAATTTCAAATTTATCCTCAACATCTAATCCACCTTTAATTGGATATAATGTTGCTCCACGGTGCATATCTTCTATTATAAATTTGCGAATTAGCTGATAGTCTTTCGAAATAATGCAGACTCTTTTCCTAGAATTAAATCCTATCATAAAATGATCCAATATTAATCCATTAAGATAAGTTCCAATTAATCCTATAATTACTGTTCTTATATCATACACAAAAATTGCAGTACAACAAATAATTGCTCCTGCAATAGAAACTGCTGAGCCTAAATCAACATGAAGATATTTGTTTATAATTTTCGCTAAAATATCTAAGCCACCTGTTGATGCATTACGCCTAAATAAAATTGTTTGTGAAAAGCTCAAAATCAATACAAAACATAAAAGGTCTAACCACTGATCATTCATAAGTGATTGTGTAATTGGGCATACTTTTTCTAATATTGCAAGCATAGGTGACAAAACTAGCGCTGCATATACTGTTTTAGCACCAAACTCTTTTCCAATAAGCAAGTACGATAATATTAACAAAAATGCATTTATAATAAAAATTAGCACCGGTATTGGTATTGATGTAAGCAAATTAATTACTATTGATAAACCAGTAATAGAACCAACAATTAATTTACTTGGAATCAAAAAGAAATGTACAGCTACTGCTCCAATAAACATACCTAATGTTAATATTGGTAAATCCTTAATAAAAGATTTTATGTCACTCCTCATTTTATCCCTCCTCAAAGCTAAATTTTATTTCATATCCATCTAAGTATAATTTTAACACATATACCTGTATTGTGAAAATATTTTTCGCAATTTGTCGAAAAATATCTTTTTTTACAATAAAATTCAAAATATATTCTAATGTAAATATATTAGTGTAATAGTTAAATATGATTGTTAATTTTAAAAATTCCAAAAAATAAAGCAATAAAAATTATTGCTTTATAACATCTTCATATTCTATTAAGGTTGCATTAACAATAATATTTTCAGAATTAGATGCTTCATCTATAGTTCCAAATACTTTTAATGCGATACCATCTTTTAGCTTTGTTTCATCCAAGTTACTTTTCTTATCACAACAAATTGTATATTCCTCAATTGTATCGCCACTATTTTGAACTAATACGAATTTTATGCAATCATTTTTTTCTTTATCAATATTAATTTCAGAAACAATACCTTGTACAATAACCTTATTCCCTATTAAATTTTCCTCATTAAATACAGTATAACTAAGATATATAGATTCATCTCTAATGTCGGTATTAATACTTTCATTAGAGTCTTCTTCTTTTATATTAACTTTTAAATTATTAATACCACATCCAGTCATACAAATGGAAACTGCTATACAAAAAATTACAATAACTCTCTTCACGATTATCTCCTTTTAAAAATAGTACTCTATTCAATTATATTATTTGCTATATAATTTATTACTACTTAACCGTGAAAATTGATATCCTATTTAATTTTATCTAAAAATTTATATTCCCCATAGGATTGAACTTGCTCAAGAAAATTATTATAAACTATCTTTAGCTCTTCAGGAGTTGACATGCCAAGAGTTTCTTCTTTGCTAGAATGTTCCGCAAAGTATGCTTTAGTACTTAGATACTTCTCGTACAATCCATCTAATATATATAAAACTTCATCTCGGGTTAGATTTATATTCATCAATAATCACCTCCATTATATACGTTACAATACATATTCAATATGATCATCTAAATTTCCTTTATCAAATTTATTTTTAATTTATATTATATGAATACAAAATATCTCAAAATAGTAACAAAACATTTTTTTTGAAATATTCTATATTATAGTGATTTTGGAGGAAATGTTATGGGATATGAACCATATAACTGTATAGATTGTGGAAGTGAGTATTGTCCATGTCACTTAGCAGAATCAGGAAATTGTATTTTATGTTCTCATTTGGATGGAAAGGATTTTTGTGATTGTGTAAATTGGAATGGTGTCTGTATTTATCAAGAGTTTGTACAAAATAATTACAAAGCAAAGCCTGGGCGAAAGCATCAGAAATTTCCTATTATATATAAGAAGATAATAAATGAAAATTTATTGCTTTTGAAGATTAAGGTTACTAAAAAGTTAGCTAGTGAATTAGTTGAACCTGGTTCTTTTATATTTATAAGAAATCCGAATAACGAACAAATATTCGACACACCTATATGTGTTATGGACAGCAATACTGACTTAGATATATTAACTTTAGCAATTGAGTTGAAAGGACTCAAAACTAAATCCTTGTTATCACTAGAAGTTAATGATGAGATTTTAGTTAAAGGTCCTTTTTGGAATGGCATTATGGGCGTTAATTCTATAAAAACTGTTAAGAACAAACATTGTTTACTTATTTGTAGGGGCATAGGTCAAGCTCCTATGGTACCTGTTATGGAAAAACTTCATAACAATGGAAATGATATTACAGTTGTTTTAGATGAAGGAACATTAAAGACTACATTTATTCAAGAAGCTTTAGATAAGTATGCTAAAGAGGTTATACGATGTAATATATTGATTTTTGGCGGCCTCTTAGATATCAATTTCAGAAAAATTCTTGAAGGGCTATTAGTTAGAGAAAATATATCTTTAGTTCACTGTGATAGTGCTGATATAGTTAGTAATCAAGTTATGAAAATTGTAGAGGCTCATGACAAGGAAATAAATTTTTCTTGTTCCAATAATGAAAAGATGTGCTGTGGAGAAGGTGTGTGTGGCTGCTGCACTATAATGAATGATGATGAAAAACTAAGGAGACTTTGTAAGATGCAAACAATTCCTCATTATATATTTGAAGGGAGAAGATTATTGTGAAGATAATTGTTATAGGTGGAGGTTGGTCTGGTTGCGCAGCAGCTATTGCAGCTAGAAAAGCCGGAGCTGAAGTTGAAATAATAGAAAAGACCGATTTACTTTTAGGACTTGGTAATGTCGGGGGTATAATGCGAAATAATGGAAGGTATACTGCTGCTGAAGAACTAATTGCACTCGGAGCTGGAGATCTTATAAATATAACTGATGCAAATACCCTTCATAAAAATATAGATTTTCCAGGGCATAAACATGCATGGCTTTATAACGTAAATAAAATAGAGCCTGCTGTAAGACGTCATATTTTAAAGCTAGGAATTAAAATTAGAATGACAAGCCGTGTTGTTGATGTGGAAAAAGAAGGAAATAGAATTTTAGGTGTTTATTTATCTACAGGAGAGTTTTTAAAAGCTGACTCTTTTGTTGAGAGTACGGGTTCTACAGGCCCTATGGGCAATTGTTTAAGATATGGCAATGGATGTTCAATGTGTATTTTAAGGTGTCCAGCATTTGGACCAAGGGTTAGTATAAGTTATAGAGCAGGAATTGAAGATATTAAGGGTGAACGCCAAGAAGATGTATTTGGAGCATTTAGTGGTTCATGCAAATTAGAAAAAGATAGTTTATCTCCTGAAATTGTAAAACAATTAGATGAAACAGGTGTTGTAGTTCTTAAAGTACCTCCTGAAGATATAAATACTGATAAATTAAAACAGAAAGTATGTCAACAATATGCCCTAAAGGAATTTGCAGAAAATATCGTGCTTTTAGATACTGGTCATGCAAAGTTGATGACATCCTATTATCCTCTTGATAAACTAAGAAAAATAGAAGGGCTAGAAGATGCAAAATTTGTTGACCCATATGCAGGTGGAAAAGGTAATTCTATACGATATTTATCTGTTGCTCCAAGAAGCGATCAAATGAAAGTCCTTGGGGTTGATAATTTATTCTGTGCAGGTGAAAAAAGTGGTCTTTTTGTTGGTCATACAGAAGCTATAACTACAGGTTCTTTAGCTGGACACAATTCAGTAAGAAACGAACTAGGGATTCCTTTATTAACGCTTCCAAGAAACTTAGCTCTTGGTGATTTAATTGCTTATGCCAATGAAAAAGTTCAAACGACTGAAGGTCGAAGGAATAGATATACCTTTGCTGGATCTGAGTATTTTAAGAGGATGGAAGAACTTGGATTATATATTATGGATCCTGAAATTATTAGAAAAAAAGTTTCAAAACTTGATTTAGATAATATTTTCGCACAAAAATTAATATAATATCATTAGCCTTCCGAATAATTCGGAAGGCTTTTAATTAATCAAACATATTCTTAATTTTTTCCCAAACTCCAACCTTTCCTACATCTATAGATGTATGAAGTGGTATCTTATATTTAGAATTATTTTCATTAGTTAAAACAATGGCCCCTACAACATCTGTAGATTTTATAGGGCTAGGAATTTCATATTGAGGGATAATAACTTCTTTACTTATTTCTTCCCCATTCCTAACTGGATAAACCAAATCTTCAGTTACAACTATAGGTACACTTTGATCAGAACCTTCTATTTTTATTTCTCCAAATTGTTCCCCACTCTTTAATATCTTTTTATATTCATAATTCTCTTTAACGTACTCATATATTCTTTGGCTCTCTCTCCAACGTGGAGTACAATTCAAAGTTACAACAATAATTTCATGATCTCCTATTTTAAAAGAGCTTACTAGACATTTTCCAGCTTGACCAGTATACCCTGTCTTCACGCCTGTGCAGTTAGGTTCTTGATATAATAATTTATTTATATTATTAAACTCTCTTGAAAATTTAACTCCCTCTTCTTCTGATACTAATTTTGTAGAAACTATTTTATTAAACTCTTTAATTTCCTTTGCTTTTTTTGTTGCCACAGCTAAATCATAAGCTGATGAATAGTGAGATGCACTATCAAGTCCATGAGGAGATTCAAAATGGCTATCTAAAATTCCAATTGAGACTGCAAATTCATTCATAACTTTGCAAAACTCTGGTACAGATCCACTAATTCCTTCTGCAATAGCAATAGCACAATCATTTCCTGACTTAAGCATAAGACCATATAAAAGCTCCCTCAATGTAACTTTGTCCCCTGCTTTATATCCAACTTTAGAACCTCGAATTGATGCAGCATTTTTTGAAATTTCAAAGGTTTCATCTAAATTTCCATATTGTAAAGCCACTAAAGATGTGATTATTTTAGTGGTACTTGCCATTGGAATAACTTTATGACCATTTTGATCAAATAAAATAGCTCCTGTTTCATTATCTATGGCAATTGCAGATACCGCATCTACTCTAAGCGGTGATGCCTGGGCACTTTTAAGGGGAACTATAGAAAAAATAATTGTAAACACTAAAATAAAACAACAAACCTTTTTTCCCATGTTAACACTCCTAACTAATATTTTAATCACAATGAATATATCCGGATTTGTTGGATAGAATTTTCAATATAACACTATGGAGGTATTTTCAATGAAATTTATATTTTGGATTTTAGCCATAGTTGCATTGATATTATTATTTCCTATTCCACTAAAAATAAATCTTATATATGATAAGGGAATTTTTACCCTAAAATTATTTAACAAAACTATTATTCCGAGTAAAACTCCGAATAAAACTTCATCTAAAAAAGAAAAAAAGAAAAAAACTATTGAAACTCCTAGTGGTGAAAAGATTAAAAAATTTAAAATTAAAGATATAAAACATATAATAGATTTTCTATCACATACTAAATTAAAATTTTTTATATGGACAGATACAGATATTGAATATTCTTTAGATGATGCCGCCATTAGCGCTTTATCCTATGGTTTATTGCATCAACTATCTGCTTTAATTCACGGAATTTTAAAAGTTTTTTTTAGGGTAAAAAAATATAACTACAATATCAACATGAAGTACAATGAAAATTTTTTTAAAGTTGAAAATTCAAGCATAATTTTATTAAATTTAGCAACAATTATATATATGGTTATAAAGATTTATTACGACTACATAGAAAGAAGAGAACCTTCTTCTAAACTAAAATACTAATTATAGGGAGGAACTTTAAATGGATAATCATCCAATAGAAAATTTAATGAAATCAACTATGGAAAATATTAAAAGCATGATTGATGTGGATACCGTTGTAGGTAACCCAGTAACTGCTCCTGACGGAACAACTATCATTCCAATCTCTCGAGTGTCATTTGGTTTTGCTTCTGGGGGCGGAGAATTTAAAGATACTCCTGTGGACCCATCTGGTAAATATCCTTTTGCAGGTGGATCTGGTGCCGGAATTTCACTAAAACCTGTTGGGTTCTTAGTAGTTCACGGAATAAATATTCGTTTTCTTTCAGTAGATGATATTAATCCACTTGATAAGGTCATTGATGTAATGCCTCAAGTTATAGATATGATATCTAAATTGCTACATAAAAATGATGATACTAATAATTGTAGTACATCATTTGACATTGATGATGTATAAAACCAATATGCTATAGATATTAAATATAACTTTCCTTTAATCAAAGACTGGGGCTACCGAATCGGTAGCCCCTACTTGCTCTGTTACAATTCTCCCATTAAAGCTATAAATCTATTTAAACTCTTGATGTTTATTTATAAGTTTTAAACTACTCCCACCTAAAAAACTTAATAGATATCCCAATACATATAACAGCAAGTATAACTATAACTAAAATTGGTAGTATCGCACTATCTATACTTAAATTAAGTGATGCACTTTTTAAAAGCTTTATACCCTGAGTTAATGGTAAGACATCTGCCAATCTTTGAAGTGCTGTTGGCATAACCTCATATGGTAATGTTGCTCCTGAGAGTATAAGCATTGGAAAGTATAGAATACTGGCAATAACACCTGCCATTTTAGTATCTTTTGCTATCCCCCCTACCATAAATCCAATACTAAACATCGATACCATAACTAATGTATATGCTCCTAAAAAGTTTATCCATGAACCTCTAAATTGAAACTCAAAAAAAACTTTTGATGTTAAATAAACAAGTATTAATGAAACAATGGCATATAAAGCATATATTACTCCTTGAACTACTAATATCATAAATGGGCTAATTGGTGTTACTTTAAATCTTTTTAATATCTTTCTTTGACGATACTCAGATAATACTAATGGTAACCCCATGGTACCACCTGCGCATATTGCAATGGTTGATATAGCTGCAAAAGATTGTTCCATAAATGTAAAATCTGCTTTAGGAAATGCAGGTTTATTGCCATAAATAACACCTAAAATAACAGTTACTAACACTGGCATACAGATTGCAAAGATGAACATATCCATGCCTCTTAATGATAGCTTCAATTCAGTTTTAAGCAGTACTTTAAAAGCTTTCATAGTCCAATTCCTCCTTATCTATAAACCATAAATATGCATCCTCAAACCTTTCATATGGACTCAATGACACTGCTTCTTCAACTGTTCCATAAAAAACTACTCCACCATTTTTTAAAATACATATTTTATCACACAGAACTTCAACTTCATCCATGAAATGGGATGTTAAAAATATTGTAAGCCCTTGCTTCTTTAAATTTAATAAGCACCTCCACACATCTCTTCTAGATTTCACATCTAGTCCTGTTGTAAGCTCATCCAAGAATACTATCTCTGGATTTGGAATTAACGCTAGAATAATAAACAATCGTTGTTTTTCACCTCCAGATAGTTCGCTTACTATGTTTTTTGCCTTATCTTGAAGTCCAAATTGCTCTAATAACTTATTGTAACTTAATGAATTTCTATAAAGAGCTCCCGTTATTTCACACAACTCCTTAACTGTAATATTATCTTGATAATTAGATTCCTGAAACTGAACCGAAACCTTCTGAAATAGCTGTTTTCTTTCTTTTCTAGGATTCATATCTAGAATAGATACCTGACCATTATCAAAATTCTTTGTACCCAAAATACATTCTATAGTAGTGCTCTTCCCCACACCATTTGCTCCAAGCAATCCAAATATCTCACCCTTCTTTACAGTTAAACTAACACCATTCACCACTTGAACATCCCCATATGATTTATAAAGATTATGAACTTTTATTACTTCCATATGTTATTCCCTCCTTTTTACAAAAGAATAACACCATCACAAAGGTTGGTGTTAAAGTGTAGAGTTTATATTAAATTCTTTTTTCATAAATTCTAATTGTTTTAGTATACTATTTGCATTTTTTTCTGCATCACTTAATGATGTAAGAAGTCTATCACATGCCGTAACAATATCCTCATCCCCTTTGGGTTTATTTATTACATCTGTAATATCAATTTCCTTACTTTCTGATAGGGCATTAAGCATTCTTAAAATTGCTGAAAGTGAGTAATTAGCACAACGTAAGGTACGTATTATCTTCAATCTATTAATATCGCTTTCAGTATAAACTCTATACCCATTCTGTTTTCTCTTAACAGTAAATAAACCATTCATTTCCCAATTCCTTAATGTATCCATCGTAACTTGAATATAGTCTGCTGTTTGCTTTCTTGTGAAGAATATACAATCTCCTTTAACATCTCTGCCTAATAAAAGCTTTTTTGAAAGTTCTATAGCTTCCTCTGCATTTTTTTGCTCTTTTTTTATTTGATTTATATAATCATTTGTACAATTAATTGCTTTTTGAAACTCTCCCTTAGCAGATAACTTAACAACATTGATTATCTTCTTTCTAAGCCCATTTTGTAGAATCTCTACTTTAAAGGCTGTTCTAGCAAGTTTAAGTTGTTCTATATGATAGTCTGTAAATACTCTATAACCATTTGGTAATCTATTCACCTTTGGTATTAATTCAAGCTTTTCGTATAGACGAACAGTATTAGAATGTATCCCTACTTTCTTAGCTACTTCTGCTGTTTTATATACCATACCCATATTATTTGCACCTCCTTATTATTATCATAACACTTATAGAAAGTCTGGTGATATAGTGGAGAGTTCTATCTATTTCATAAATATTGTATATATTAAATCCATTACAGAATTACTTGCGATAAGGCATTTCTGCCTATAAAAATAGCTTTAGACAAGCCATATCAATGTCTAAAGCTTATAAAACTCATTTATTTATTGTGCAGTTCCTCGTTATAATTTTTATATCGAGTAAACTTTTCTACTATTCATCACTATTTAACTCTTCATCTTCTTCATCACTACTCATAAATAAATCTAAAGCTGGTAACTCATTTAAAGACGAAAACTCAAAATGTCTTAAAAACTCATCTGTGGTAGCATATAGATTAGGTCTACCTATAACATTTTTCTTACCACATTCTTTTATCAAACCTTTTTCAACTAATGTAGATATGGCCCTATCACTTTTAACACCTCTAATATCTTCAATCTCCACTCTAGTTATTGGCTGTTTATATGCTATTATTGATAAAGTCTCTAAAGCTGCTCTAGAAAGGGATTGTCTTACATTAGTTTTTAATAACATTTGTACATGATCACTATTTATAGGTTTTGTGCCAAACTGGTATCCTCCATTTACACAGATAACCTTTAATCCTCTAGCTTCATTTCTATCATATGTATCTGTGAACTTCACCATTAATTCCTCAGCAAATTCTTTAGAACACTCTAAAATGCCTGCAATAGTTTCTAGCGGCAATGGTTCTCCACTAACATATAGTAGTGATTCTATAATAGAAAAATATCTACCATATTTTATTTCATTTTCTAAATCATATATCATATTTTTACTCCTTTTTAATAGGCTCTATATTACTCTCAATACTATTTATCGGAACTTAAATATATTTCTCCAAAATTACCATGTTGTATTACTTTTATATCTTTAAGCTTAATTAACTCTAATAAAGCCAGGAAAGTAACTATAACTTCAGTTTTACTACTACTTGATTTCACAACATCTGAAAACTTCATATCTTCATTACTTACTCCAATAATCTCTTTTAAGTATTCCATCTTATCTTCTATTTTAAATACTTCAACTTGAATTCTTTCTTCTATATTAAAAGTTTCATTCATCTTATTTTTATAAATTTCTATAAGTTCAATGTACATTTTATACAATTCCATCATTGTAATACCATTTAAGAGTTCTTTTGCATCTATCTTTTTCTCTCTAGTATCCTCAATAATTTCTGGCTTCTTAGTAAACATAATACCAGTATGGGCTTGTCTCTCTAGTAAATACTCTGCAGCTCCTTTAAACTTCTTATATTGAACAAGTTTATCGATAAGCTCCTTTGCATCATCTACTTCCTCTTCCTCGATCTCTTTATTTTTAGGAAGTAATACCTTTGACTTTAATTCTATTAAAGTAGTTGCCATAACTATAAATTCTGAAGCTATATCCAAATCAAGTTCCTTCATTTCACCTAAAAATGTAAGGTATTGATTAGTAATTTCCAAGATACTTACATTATATATATCCATTTGATTTTTCTTAATTAAATGTAGTAGAAGGTCAAAAGGTCCTTCGAAATTTGATATTTTAATTGTTAATGCCATACTTTTTTCACCTTCCTCAATGTAATTATACTTGAAAACAACAAGAAGAAAAAGAGGGACCATACAATTTAGTATTATCCCTCTATGTTAATTCATTTTTAAATTGAATGATTAAAAAGATTTGAAAGCATATCCTTTATATTCTTAAAGAATTGAGATTGTTTTACTTCTCTATCACTATATAAATCCACCTTACCTACTAACTGTTCACCATTATGAACTTCACAATATCCTACTATATCGCCTTCAGCAATTTTCTTTAACTCTGGATTTATAACAACATTTTTAGTAATTTGGTCCTCTGTACCCTTTTCAACTGTTACCTTTAAATCGTCTGCAGCTTTTGCAATGAAGAATAAATCTCCTTTTTTATTTAAAGGTACTTGCTGTACTTCTTCATCTTTTGCTACAATTTGTTTACTCTTAAACTTAGAGAATCCAAAGTCCATAAGTTTACTAGCATCTGCATTTCTTTGTTTATAAGTTGGTGCTCCCATTATAACCGCAAGCATTCTAACGTCATCTCTAACTGCTGTAGCTGAGATACAATACATTGCTTCTTGAGTAAAGCCTGTTTTTAATCCATCACAACCTTTATAAAATCTTACTAATTTATTATGATTAACAAGTTCTATAGGTGATTGTCTTCCCTCTGATATTGTTTCCATATATATAGAAGAATAATTTAATATAGTTGGATGTTTTAAAAGTTCCATTGACATTATTGAAATATCCTTGGCAGTGCTTAAATGTCCTGGTGCACTTAATCCAGTACAATTTTCAAAATGAGTATTTACCATACCAAGTTCTTGAGCTTTTTCATTCATCATATCTACAAAAGCTTCTTCACTACCACCAACGAATTCAGCCATAGCCACTGCTGCATCATTTCCAGATGCAATAGCAATACCTTTTAAAATTTCTTCAACAGTTCTAACTTCTCCAGTATCTAATATCATACTGCTTCCGCCCATTGACTTAACTTTTTCGCTACAAACAATTTTATCTTGCAATGATATAGTTCCATTATCTATAGCTTCCATAGCTAGTAGCATAGTCATTATCTTTGTAACAGATGCAGGAGCAAACTTTTCATCGGGGTTTTTCTCATATATTATCTTCCCTGATATTGGCTCTATTAGTAATGCAGATTTAGCTTGAGGATCAAATCCAACCGCATTATCTGCCTTTTGATTTACAATTTCTCCGTCTTCTGCAAAAGCAACTGGTATTATTAAAGACTGAAAAGCTAAAATCATTGATAAAAATAAACTTAATACACACTTTTTCTTCTTCATAGTTAACCTCCATAAAAAATTATTACAAGGTTATTTTTACCTAAGTCTAAAAAATTATCCCAATGAATTCAAAAAAGTAATGAATGCAAAATAAAGGGGATGTGGCACTGATTATTTAATGCCACATCCCCTTTTAAATTAAGATATTACTTCATAGATTAAAGGAATATCATTTTTATAATTTTCAACAATCTCATAATTATTTAAAATATTTTCCTTTGCTCTTTCGATAAGTTCTTCTTTGTTACTATGAACATATGCAATTATGTCTCCTTCTTTAACTGCATCTCCACGTTTTTTATTAAGAACAATTCCTACTGCTAAATCAATTTCACTTTCTTTAGTAGCTCTTCCAGCTCCTAATTCCATAGCAGCTATTCCTATATTTTGAGCATGGATTTTTCTAACAACACCATTTTTATCAGCTAAAACAGGAACAACATATTTTGCTTTAGGGAATAAGTCTGTATTATCTATGCAATCTATATCTCCACCTTGAGCCTTAACAAACTCTTTAAGTTTTTCTATAGCAGCACCTGACTCAATAGTGCCCCTCAACATTTTCTCTGCTTCTTCTGGAGTTGAAGCTTTTCCTGCTAACATAACCATACGACTTCCTAATGTTAAACATAAATTAAATAAGTCTTCTGGTCCATTTCCCTTTAAGGTATTAATAGCTTCTTCAACTTCTAATATATTTCCTACTGCAAGACCTAAAGGTTGATCCATATCAGAAATTACAGCCATTGTTCTTCTACCAATATGACTTCCTATAGAAACCATCTCATTAGCTAATTCCTCAGCAGCTTCCTTAGTTTTCATAAATGCTCCATCCCCAACTTTAACATCAAGAACTATAGCATCTGCACCTGAAGCTATCTTTTTACTCATAATACTGGAAGCAATTAAAGAAACATTATCTACAGTAGCTGTAACGTCTCTTAAAGCATATAATTTTTTATCAGCTGGTGCCAAATCACCTGTTTGACCTGCAACAGCTACCTTGATTGAATTAACATTGTTTATGAACTTTTCTGTAGGCATTTCTACAGAGAATCCTTTAAATGATTCTAGCTTATCTATAGTACCTCCAGTATGGCCAAGACCTCTTCCTGACATTTTAGCAACTGGAATTCCTAAAGCTGCTACCATAGGTGCAAGTACAAGCGTTGTTGTATCTCCAACTCCACCAGTACTATGTTTATCAACCTTTACGCCTTCTATAGCATCTAAGTTTAAAACTTCCCCTGAATTAACCATAGCCATTGTTAAATCAGATGTTTCTCTTTTATTCATTTTTTGAAAATAAATAGCCATTAAAAGAGCTGATACTTGATAATCTGGAATATTTCCTTTAGTATAACTATCTACAAAAAAGTTAATTTCCTCAGTAGTTAACTCTTCACCATTTCTTTTCTTTAAAATTAAATCATACATTCTCATGGTCATTACCCCCATCGTCATTTATTACATATTTTTTACTACGCCTTTAACAAGTGCAACAAATTTTTCTTTTACCATCTTTGAAGTTTCTATTACTTCCTCATGGTTTAGTGGTTGATCTAATATTCCTGCAGCCATATTAGTAATACATGATATACCTAGTATCTTTAAGCCACAATGATTTGCAACTATAACTTCAGGTACAGTTGACATTCCTACAGCATCAGCTCCAACTATTCTTGCAAGTCTAACTTCAGCTGGTGTTTCATAAGTAGGGCCTGTAAACATCATATATACTCCTTCTTTAAGGTTCATATCTAAAGAAGCTGCTACACTTTTAGCAAGTTTTATATATTCTCTATTATATGCAGTAGACATATCTGGGAATCTAGGTCCTATTTCCTCATCATTTGAACCTATTAAAGGATTGCTACTTGTAAAATTAATATGATCATTAATTATCATTAAATCTCCTGGTACAAAATCAGTATTAACTCCACCACAAGCATTTGTTACTATTAGTGATTCAACACCTAAAAACTTCATTATATGAATAGGAAGTGCTAATACTCTCATAGGATGACCTTCGTAGTAATGGAATCTTCCTTGCATCATTATAACTTTTTTACCTTCTAAAGTACCACAAACAAATTGTCCTGCATGACCATGAACAGTTGAAACTGGCATATTAGGAACCTCTGAATATTTAATAACCACTCTGTCTTCAACTCTATCTGCCATATCTCCTAAACCAGATCCTAAAATAATTCCTATCTCTGGCTTAAAATCAATTTTACCTTTTATATATTCTACGCTTTCTTTAACTTTATTTAGTTCCATAAATACTCTCCTTATCTACCTTTAAGTCTTTATAATTATGCACACAATTTATCTTTTGTAATGCAGTAATTCCTTATCTAATCAGTTTTAAACTTACAAAAATTATTCTAATGATTTTCTAAAACTTTCTCCTACTAATTCGTTATCTACATCTAACAAATCTAAAACAGTCTTTCCAATATCACAGAAGCCTGCTCTTGTTCCAAGGTTAACATTTTCTTTAAGATTTTTTCCATATACAAGTACTGGAATATACTCTCTTGAATGGTCTGTACTTGGAGTTGTAGGGTCACATCCGTGATCTGCTGTTATAATTAAAACATCATTTTCACCAAGTGCTTCTTCAATTTCTTCTAATCTATTATCAAAGTCTTCCAATGCTTTAGCATATCCTTCTACATCATTTCTATGACCAAACTTCATATCAAAGTCAACTAAGTTAGTGAAAATAAAACCTTTATCATAATTTTTCATCATCTCTAAAGTTTTATCTACACCATCCATATTATCTTTAATCTTTACTGCATCCGTAATACCTTTTCCAGTAAATATGTCCTTGATTTTTCCTACTGCTACAACAGGAAGTCCTGCTTCACTAATATATTCTAAGGCTGTTTTGTTAAATGGCTCTAATGCATAATCGTGTCTATTTGCTGTTCTAACAAACTCACCTTTTTTATCTCCTTTAAATGGTCTAGCTATTACTCTTCCAACCATTTTATCTCCAACTAACATCTCTCTAGCTATTTCACACATCTTATATAATTCATCTAGAGGAATTACATCTTCATTAGCAGCAATTTGGAATACACTATCAGCAGAAGTATATATAATTGGATATCCAGTTTTTATATGCTCTTCTCCTAATTCTTCAATAATTGCTGTACCTGAAGCAACAACATTACCTAAAGTCTTTCTTCCTATTTTCTCTTCAAATTCATCCATTATTTCTTTTGGGAATCCATTTGGGTACGTATTTAAAGGTTTTTCTAAAATAACTCCTGATATCTCCCAATGACCTGTAATCGTATCCTTTCCCTTTGAAAGTTCACTACATCTTCCATATATTCCTGCAGGATTTTCACATCTAATAAGGTCCTCTACTCCATCAATACATCCAATTCCTAGAGACTCCATATTAGGAAGTGAGAAACCTTTAATTTGCTTTGCTATATTTCCTAAAGTATTACTTCCTTGATCACCATATAAATTAGCATCTGGAAGTTCTCCAATTCCTACACTATCAAGTACTATTAGTACAACTTTTCTATCCATGTCATTCTTCCTTTCTGTTCAGACAAACATATATGATATATTCTATCACATTTGGTCTAATTATATATGTACTACATTTAAAAATCTTCTTTGATATATTAACAAATTGTAAACATATATTTATAAGGACCATTAAATTCTTGTCTATTACTTTAAGTATCTTGTTAGAAAATAAAAAATAGCATAACTTTATTAATAATATATTAATTAAGCTATACTATATAATAACATAATATATTAAATTTGTGTAGATTGACAAAATTATCGCCAGCTTTTCCTATCTTAAAATTAATTTAAATACATAAACATACCTGTATAATACGGTAAGTGGAGTTACTTTAGCACTTACTGAAAGACTGTTATCATATAGCTCCGGATTTATATAAAACCCATTTAATATAACCTCAAAAATATGAGGCAATATATATCCCATAAATATTAGTATGATAAAACACTCAAAATATAAAATAATAAATTTTTTATAATCTTCTCTCATTTAATTTAGTTCATCCCTTTTAACGCAAATCTAACTAAACTAGGAGTCACATACCCTTCAATAAAAAATCCTATAACCATAACTGCAGTAATTATCAAAAAAATCATAGAATATTTCTTTACATTTCCATCTTCAATAGAAACCCTACCTACATTAAACTTTTCTTTAATCATTCCTACTGAATACTGCAAGGAAAAAACAGATAATAGAATTATACAGGGTATATAAATTATGTTTTGAGGCAAAACACCTAAAAGTGATAATAAAAGTCCTCGTTGCTTCAACCCATAAATAAAAAAGCTGAATGTAAAACCTAAAGAAAACCCCTTATATATATCCAAAAGAATTATTAGAGGAGCCCCTACTATAGTAATTCCTAAAATCCAGAATCCAATAATTAAAGGCAAATTATTCTTTAAAGTTCCCCAAAATATAATATTGTTTGAAACTCCGCTTAAAGCAGCTGATGAATTTAAATTACCAATATAGTTTATCAAAGTTTGCCTATCCGTATCTCCCATGTATTTAACACAGTATAATCCTAAAATCATACCTGTAGCTAAAAACAGAATACTTATTAAATAATACCATATGTGATCATTAAAATGCCTATTAAAATTATCTACTACGCTTCTGAATGTCATACTTTACTCCCCCTTGTTAATTACTCGCCTAATCATTTAATATGTATGAATTAACACTGAGGATTATTACTAAAAATTTTACGCTACTTTGATGATAACATCCACATAGCTGCTACCGTCTTTGCATCATATATCTTGCCTTCTTTAATTAAACTTTTAATTTCATCCATTGATAGATTCTTTATATTTATAAACTCATCTTCATCCCAATTAGTTTCGCCTTTATATAAACCTGTAGCTCTATAAACGTAAATTATCTCGTCTGCAAACCCTGGTGCCATAGCTAGCTTCCCTAAAAACTCCATATTATTTGCTTTATAACCTGTTTCTTCTTCAAGCTCTCTCATAGCACAAGATTCTAACTCCTCATTTTTATGTAATTTCCCAGCAGGGAATTCTAAAATCACTTCATCAAGGGCTTTTCTAAATTGCTCTACTAAAATTACATTGCCATTATCCAAAATAGGAATAATAGCTACAGCTCCTGGATGCTCCACAATTTCTCTCGTTGCAACTTTTCCATTAGGCAATTGTACTTCTTCAACCTTTAAATTAATTGCTTTTCCCTTGTACTTATATTCTTCACTGATGGTTTTCTCACGTAAATCCATTCATTTCACTTCTTTCTAAATCTGATTTTAATTTTCTATTCTTTATTATAACTTATTTTTTATCAAAAAAAGAATAGTGATTATAGCACATCACTATTCTACGCATATATTATGAGTATATATTTACGCAAACATCAAATATAAGCATACTATAATTGAAGATGCAACAACTACGCCAGAAAATAGCCATCCTAAAATAACATCTAGCTTTGACATTCCTTCTACATTTAAGCTAACTAGATTTTTCATTTCCCCACCTCACCACTTCTATATATACTTAATAGAGGCTCTGTATGCATTTACAGTGATGCCTATAAGCTGATTACTTTATTCAGCTTTTTCAAAAGGAACCTTATGGTTCCCTTTGATTCCC